>NZ_JFKE01000003.1 GCF_000647975.1 Actibacterium mucosum KCTC 23349 | reverse complement strand
CGCGCTGATCGCGGGCAAGATCATGTGCTACGCGCAGGGCTTTGCGCTGTTGTCGAAGGCGGGCGCGACCTATGGCTGGGACCTGCCGATGCCGGCCATTGCCGAGGTCTGGCGCGAGGGCTGCATCATCCGCTCGTCCATGCTGAACGACATGGCGACGGCGTTGACCCAGGACGCCGCGCGCAACCTGATGTTCGCGCCTTACTTCGCCGATTTGATGACCACCCACGCGGGCGCTTTGCGCCGTGTGGTGGGCACGGCGGTGGCGCACGGGCTGCCGGTGCCGGCGATGTCGGCGGCGCTGAGCTATTTCGACACGATGCGCACGGGGCGCTCGACCGCCAACATGATCCAGGCCCAACGCGACTTCTTCGGCGCCCACTCCTTCGAACGCACCGACACCAAAGGCGCACACCACGGACCATGGGGTTCAAACGCGTGAGGGGGCACTAGCTCCAACAAGCCCGCAAATAGTCGATCATAACCCTGATTTTTTGCGGCATGTACGATCGGCTGGGGTAAAGTGCCCATGCGCCCGTGTCGAATTCGGTCGCTGTGCACTCGTAGCCAGGAAAAAGTTCAATCAAGTGGCCCGCGGCAATATCACGGTCCACCAGCCAATCCGCCAGCATCACGGGTCCCAATCCGTCACGTGCGGCTTGCCTCAGCGACAATGCGTTGGCTATTACGCACCACCCGTGCAGGGGAACTTCGAAAGACGCCTCTGTATCTTTCCGGAACAACCAGCGGCTGCGAAACTCGGGCAGGGCGAAACGCAGGCAATCGTGGTTGGCAAGGTCACGTGGATGGTCGAGTTTTTCAGCGGTTTTAAGGTATTCCGGGCTTGCACAGACGCGGTACCGCGTTGTCCTTATCCGCGTGCTGATTACATCGCCTGAAGGGGCAGAGGCAAGGCGCAGCGCCAAGTCGATACCATTGGCCAAAATATCCAGGTTGGCGTCTGTTGGAATCAAATCAATCGAGATTTTGGGGTATCGGCGGTGAAAATCTGCCAGAAAAGGCACGACACACTCATGCGCGAAGGCGACCGATGCCGTCATGCGCAGGGTTCCCGACGGCGTTTTGCGAAGCTGGGTCGCCTCGTCACGTGCGCGATCCAATTCCTCGACCAAAGGTGAGACGCGCCTAAGATACAATTCGCCCTCTTCCGTGACGGATAGTGACCGTGTTGTGCGCTGAAACAGGCGCAGACCGACTTCGGACTCGATGCTGGCCACCAATCGGGAGACGGAAGAGGGATCAACATTCAGGACACGGGCAGCGGCTGCAAAGCTGCCGTGCTGCGCGACCAGAGCGACGGTTCTGAGGGCTTCAATATCCATTAGTGCAAAAATTGCACGGCTGAGATGATATGCAAGGCCTTTTTGGGCGAATTTATCATCTTTACTTCAAAGCCATCACCACCCAATCCGCCATCTGTAACGCATTCAGACGGGCGGCTGAACTTGAACGGAGACGGAAATGAAACCTGTTTTTTTAGCTGCAGCATTAGCCGGTGCCGGCATGGTGTCTGCGCAGGCAGAACCACGCGAATGGACCCTTGATCTTGGCCATGCCCATTTCGGCTGGCAGGTGGATCATATGGGGCTGAGCAGAACGGTTGGAGTGTTTCGGGAATTCGACGGAACCTTCCTGATCGACGAAGAGAACCCCGCCAATAGCCAGATCAGCTTTGCAGTTAACGCGGCTTCGGTGGAGTCCAACCACATTGGACGCGACAACCATATCCGCAATGCCGACTATCTGAACGTTGGGCAGTACCCTCAAATCACCTTTGTTTCGACCGAGGTCGAGATGCTGACACCCGAGACGGGCATACTGCACGGTGATCTTACTATGCTGGGCGTGTCTGCTCCTTTGACGCTGGACTTCAAGATGGTCCGCAACACGGTCTACCCTGAGTTCATCCCGAACTACGACGAGGTCCGCGTTGTCGGTTTCGAGGTAACAGGACAGGTTCTGCGCTTGGACCATGGGATGGATTTTATCGCGTTTCTCGGTTCACCGACCGGGTTGGCGATCGATCTGGATATCCACTTTGACCTTGTCGATTGCGCGGATGTGCCGGACACGAACATTCCGTGCCACTGGGGCCGCGTCGCGGGCTTTGCTGGGCCGAACGAGTGATTGACATGCGCGCTTGGCATCCAATCGCAAAACTTTTGCACTGGGTCATGGCGGCATTGCTGCTGTCCATGATCGGGTGCGGTTTCTTGATGGCGCAGACCGCCGCCAAAGGGGATTTCGCGGCCCGCGTTTTGGGTTTGCGTGTCTACGACCTGTACCAACTGCACAAGTCGATCGGCGTTTCGTTGTTTGCTTTGCTCGTGTTGCGCGTGGTGTGGCGGGCACTGCATCGGCCGCCACCGTTCCCACAGGGGATGTCGGCAGGTGTTGTCCGGGCCGCGAAACTGACCCATCTTGGACTGTACGTGTTGATGGCGACCATGCCGTTGACCGGGTGGCTGATGGCGTCGTCCTCGCCGCTGGGCATTCCAACGGTTGTGTTTGGCGTCTTGCCAATTCCCCATCTGGTGGGCCCCGATGCCGAAGTCAGCGCGTTTTGGGGACGTCTTCATTGGATGGGGGGCGTGTCGATGTTGGCCCTTGTGACGCTACATGTCGCCGGCGCGTTAAAGCACCACTTTGTCGACCGAGACGATGTTTTGCGGCATATGCTGCCGTTCGGGCGCCGGCTTGGCTGGGTCGTGGTGTTGATCCTTCCCTTTGCATTCGTTCATCCCGCGTTGGCCCAGACACATTGGAAGGTTGACCCCGCAAAAAGCACGCTGGCCTTCGAGGTGAAAATCGGCACCTCTATTGCATTTGGCACCTTTTCAGACTGGACCGCTCATATCCAGTTTGATCCGCAGGACCAGAACCAAAACAGTGTCCAAGTTCAGGTTTCAACCGCGACGGCGTCCATCTCTGCGCCGCAAGCGGCCGCACCGCTGGCGGGGTCATCCTGGCTGGACGCCGACGCGTTTCCAGTTGCCGAGTTCGTCGCAGACAGCCTCACATGGGATGGGCAGCACCTCACCGTGCCGGGAACTTTAACCCTGAAGGGTGTGACATTGCCCCTCGTGCTTTCGGGCACATTGGACATCGCAGGATCAACGGCAACGGCACAGTTGCGCAGCACGCTCAGTCGTCACGACTTTGGCATTGGCGATGCCAACCCGGCGGTTTCAACCGACGTAATAATTGCCGTTTCCCTAACCGCACACCGCGTTCAATGAAGCAGTAAAAGGAACTGAAACATGACAAAAATTGCTTTTCTTGGCCTTGGTGCCATGGGGTCTCGAATGGCCGGAAACTTGCTTGCTTCAGGGCATGAAGTAACGGTCTGGAATCGCAACAGGGACCGAGCCGACGCCTTGGGCAACGCGGGTGCCGTTGTTGCGGAATCCCCAGCGATTGCAGCCAAAGGCGCCGAAATCGTTATTTCCATGGTGCGCGATGACAGGGCGTCGCACGCGGTCTGGGCGGCACCGGAATCCGGAGCGTTTGCGGGTATGAGTCCCGGTACCTTGGGTGTTGAATGTTCAACCGTTTCGCCCGGTCATGCAAAAGCGTTGCACAACATCGCTGCGTCGCGCGGTGTCGGGTTTCTTGATGCGCCATTGGCAGGCTCTCGGCCGCAAGCCGAGGCCGCTCAGCTGATCTTTATGGTTGGCGGCATGGAAAGCGATCTGGGCAAGGCCCAGCCGGTCTTGAACGACATGGGCAGCGCCGTTCACCACGCAGGGGATGCCGGTGCCGGGGCGGTTGTGAAACTGATGGTCAACACGCTGTTTGCAGCGCAGCTTGCGACATTGGCTGAATTGCTGGGGTTGGCTTCCAGCGGCGGTCTGGCCCCGGCGCGGGCTTTGGAAATCCTATCTGCCACGCCAGTAGCCAGCCCGGCGGCAAAGCTTGGTGGCAGCGCGATGTTGGCGCAGGCGTTTCAGCCGGCATTCCCGATTGAGCTTGTGTGCAAGGATTTGGGCCTTGCGCTGGACACAAACGAGGAAGGGGGGCAAGCCGCACCAATGACCCAAGCCACGGCCGAGGTTTTTGCCAAGGCCGCCGACAGTGGGTTTGGCGCCGACAACATCACGGCCATCGCAAAACTCTATGCGCCGTTCGGATAAACCGTCGCCGATCTGAACAATGGCACCGCGCCTTCTTACATTTCGTGCAAGGCGCGGTGCTTCGATTGTGGAATTTGGACTTCACACTTTGGCGCGCTGATAGACAGTATGCTCGGTGGTATAAAACTGAACGGTTGACGGCCCATTTGATCCCCCGACCCCCATGGCGCTGTCTTTGACGCCGACGAAGGGAAGGTGGTTTTCAGGGAAGCTGCCTGCATTCACATGCAACATGCCGCTTTCACTTTCAGCAACGAAGCGTTCGATAACCGGTGCCTGCTCTGAGTAGACGCAGGATGACAGGCCAAAGGAGACGCCATTGGCAATACTTAGCGCTTCGTCGATGGAGCTATACGGAATGACTGAAAGAACCGGGCCAAAAACTTCTTCGCGGGCGATCTCCATTTCACGCGTCACGTTCGAAAGAATGGTCGGCGCGTAGAAATAGCCGCCCGTCTCTGTCTTTATGGCTTTCCCACCCGCAGAAATTTTTGCACCTTGCGCGGCGGCCCGGGCGACAAAGGCAGAGACATCCTCCAACTGCTGACGACTGGAAAGTGGGCCAAGTTGGGCGCCTTGTGCCGTTCCATCCATCGGATGCATGGCCTCAGCACGTGTGGACAGGCCATCGACAACAGCGCGTTCAAGGTTACGGTTCACGATGACACGGCTGACGGCTGTACATCTCTGCCCACACACGGCAAATGCCGCCGCCATGATTTGATCAAGAACCGCATCCAGATCACTGGCGTCATTCAGGATGGCCGGGTTCTTGCCGCCCAGTTCCAAAGACACTTCGGCCAGATGCCCCGCAGCAGCTTGCGCAACACGTTTCCCGACCCCAACAGATCCGGTAAAGCTGATGGCGTTGACGCCAGGATGTTCGGCCAAAGCCTGTCCCAATGCGCCGTTGCCGATAGCGGCTTGAACAATGTTTTCAGGTAAATGATCGCTCGCAATCTGTGCCATCAGGTCAATGGCCCCCGGAGACAGTGATGCAGGCTTCAGGACAATTGCGTTGCCGTACACCAGTGCTGGAATGGCCTTGCGCATAGGTGTGCTGAAGGGAAAGTTCCACGGGTTGATGCCCAAGATAACGCCCCGTGGCCGCCTTGTCGTATAGGCAACGGTTCCCGGCAATTGCGAAGGGAAAACCTCGCCAACCGGCGCACCCGCCCGTGCAACCATGGCCCGCGCTTCGCCCAGAGCTTTGGTCACCTCTCCCCGCGCTTCGGCCAAGGGTTTACCCATTTCCTTGGTGATTGACAGGGCGATGTCCTCGCGACGCGCCTCTAACGCATCAATGTAGCGGGCAATAATTGCACCACGTTCAGGCTGGGGTACCAAGGCCCAATTGGCCTGAGCCTGATGCGCACGCGTTATCAGTCCGTCCAGATCACCCGGTTCCGTTTCGGTGTATCGTGCTGCGACTTCCCCCGGTACAGCGGGATTGCGAATTTCGATGGTCATAATGTGTCCTGCTTTGATTTGGGGTTAGGCGGAAGAGCCGGAGCGGATCAGGTCGGCGGCTTTTTCAGCAATCATGAACGTAGGTGCGTTAGTATTGGCCGAAGTGATCTTTGGCATGACCGAGGCATCCACGACCCGCAAACCTTCCACACCTTTGACGCGCAATTCTGGGTCGACCACGGCGGTGTCATCGCGCCCCATGCGGCATGTACCCACCAGGTGGTACACCGTGGCAGCCACCCGGCGGATGGCGTCCAGCAACTCGGCATCGCTTTGATGCGCGGCCCCGGGGATGATTTCGTGTTTCCAACGGCCGCGGAACTCGGGCCTGTTGTAAATGGCGCGGACCATTCGCAGACCTTCGATCATGACATTCTGGTCCAGTTCCGATGACAAGTAATTGGTGCGAATAATCGGATCTGCAAATGGATCACGGCCGGCGATTTCTATCGAACCGCGGCTTTCAGGATGGCACTGCCAAAAAGAGGTCGTGAAACCGGCATATCGGTGCAGGGGTTTGCCGGGCTTGTCCACCGACAGCGGCATGACGAAAAGCTGCAGGTCGGGGCGGCCGTTCTTGGCAAATTTGCTGCAGGCCGCACCACCAACCTGGCCCGCACCAACGGTCAGCGGGCCGCGTGCACCGATCAGCCATTCCAATCCCATCTTCGCGAGAGAGAAAGGGTTTCTCACGTGATCATTCAGCGACATGCCCCGCTCGGACATCTCGACGATTGTGCGCATCTGCAAATGATCCTGAAGGTTTGCGCCAACCTCGGGGGCGTCGTGGCGCACGGGAATGCCGTGTTCGCGCAAAAGGTCGGCGGGCCCGATGCCGGACAGTTGCAGCAATTGCGGCGACTGCACCGCGCCACCACACAAGATGACCTCGCAGTCGGCGTGCACTTCGTTTGTTTTGCCCCTGTGTACATATCGGACACCTGTGGCCCGCGACTTGTTGAACAGAATTTCGGTTGCGCGTGCGCGGACTTTCATCGTCAGGTTCGGGCGTTTCAGTGCGGGATGCAGGAACGCGGTTGCCGCGCTGTCGCGCCAACGTCCGCGCGGGGTCAGTTGGTATCGACCAACGCCCAGCGAATCTGCGCCGTTAAAATCTTCGTTCTGGGGCAGCCCGTAACCGCTTGCGGCACGCAGCCAGTCATTGCAGGCGGCGTTCTGATTGCGCAAATCCGAGATTTGCAACGGCCCGTGTGCCCCACGATACTGCGACGGCCGCCCATTGTAGGTTTCCACCGCTCGGAAATGAGGCAGCACGTCCCGATAGCTCCAGCCGTCTGCGCCCAAGTCGTGCCAGTCGTCAAAGTCTTGGTGTTGCCCGCGAATATAGATCAGCCCGTTTATCGCGCTTGATCCACCGACAACTTGACCTCGGGGGCAATCCATACGGCGATTTGCAATACCGCTGTCAGGCTGCGCCCGGTACAGGTGAGACACGCGTGCATTATAAATCGACTTATAGTAGCCAACCGGCAGTTTCAGCCAGAAACCACGATCAGGCCCACCCCCCTCAAGCAACAGCACGCGTACTGCCGGATCCTCGGAAAGGCGGGAGGCAAGCGTTGCGCCTGCGGTGCCTGACCCAATGATGATATAATCGTATCCCGCCATTGCGCGCCTCCAAAAGTTCTATGATTAGAACTATTGTGATTCCGCTGGCATCGCAACATAGATTCTATATATAGGATTTTAAGTCTTTTGAGGTTTGGGACCAATGACCGACACATTCCGTCAAAGCCGCGCACCGCTCTACCTTCAGATCACAGAAATCCTGCGACAAAACCTTGAACGCGGTACATGGCTGCCTGGCGAGCTGTTGCCGACGGTAACAGAGCTGTCTCAGAAGTATTCGGTTGCAAAGATCACGATCCGACAAGCCGTGAAGATACTGGAAGACGAAGGCCTGCTGGAATCGCGGCGGGGACGTGGAACAACCGTTCTGCCTCCGCCTCCGACGCCCACGCCATTGCATTTGGGGACTCGCCTGTCGACCCTTGTCGACATGTATCGTGGCGACCGGCCCACGATGGACTTGCTGGATGATCGCAAGGCGGACATACCGGGCGCACCCTTGATCGGCACTTTGTCAGAGACCGGGTATCACCTTCTCAAAAGGACCCATACCCGCGACGGCGCGGTTTATTGCGTTATCGCGATCTACATTGCCCAAGACGTATTCAACCCGCGCGAAGACGCGTTTCGCACGCAACTGGCGCTGCCCGTTCTTGTGGATTCGCCGGATGTGGACATCGCCCGAGCGCGTCAGTCGCTGAGCATCGGTAAATGCGATGACACGTTGGCCGGTATGCTCAACCTTGCGATCGGCGACCCGGTTGTCGAGGTTCGGCGAACGCTTTGCGACAGCAACGACCGTGTGATCTATCTGGCCGATGTCAGTTATCGCAGCGATTATGTGCGCCTCGAAATGGATCTGATGGCATGATCGAGATTGCGCGTATTCAAGCCTGGGCCTTTCGCAGCCCGACAAAGCGCCCGGTCGCCACGTCATTTGGGGTCATGCATGACCGGCCAGCCGTTCTGATCCGCGTTGAGGATCGCGACGGGGTCTTTGGTTGGGGCGAGGCTTTTGCCAATTGGCCCGCCGCGGGCGCTGAACACCGTGTGCGATTGTTGCAGATGGATATTGCGCAACTGGTGTTGAACAAACCCGCCGCCACGCCCGCAGAATTCTTCCACCAACTTGCAGATCAAACCCGAATTCGTGCGGTGCAATGTGGCGAGGTCGGGCCATTTTCCCAGGTGCTGGCCGGGTTGGATATTGCAATCTGGGACCTCGCTGCCCGACGGGCGGGGCTGCCGCTTCGCAAGTTCATTCGCCAAGATGCTGCAGATCAGGTTCCGGCCTATGCCAGCGGGATTCAGATCAACGCTGCCGCCGAAATTTTGCCAGCGGCCCGCATGGCAGGCCACCAGCGTTTTAAAGTTAAGGTGGGGTTCAACATGCCCACTGACATCGCGTTGGTGCATGATGTTCAGACCGACCTGTCCGGCGAAGAAACCCTGGCGTGCGATGCCAATCAGGCCTGGAATCTGGAGCAGGCATGCGCGTTTGTCGACGGCGTCGCGGGTCTGCCCCTGCATTGGCTGGAAGAGCCGATGCCCGTCTTCACCGACCGCACAAAATGGCAAGAGTTGGCCCGCCAAAGCTCTATCCCGCTTGCAGGTGGAGAGAACATCATCGGTGTCCCGGAGTTTGGGAAAGCCATCGACGCGGGTCATTTGTCTGTTGTCCAGCCGGACGTGGCGAAATGGGGGGGGATTACCGGGTGTCTTGCCGTCGCCCAGCAAGCTCTGCGCGCCGGGCGCAGATACTGCCCGCACTTCCTTGGCGCAGGTATCGGCCTTGTCGCGTCGGCAGAATTGCTGGCCGGTGTTGGCGGCGACGGTCAGTTGGAAGTGGATTTCAACGCGAACCCACTTCGCACAATGTTTCTTGACGGCGAAAAAGAACCCATCATTCGCGGCGCGTGGCAATGTTCAGACAAACCCGGCCTTGGCGTCGAAGCCTTGCCCAACGACATCACGCAGTTCCAAACGTTGCACGTGGACCTTTGCTGACAGGTCTCATGTATCTCCTCAGAACACTGCGTCGTCCTTTACGGCCTCCATCGACACATGGGTTGATGTGGTCTGAACATGTGGCAACATGGCAATTGTTCCGCCCAAAAATTCGCGGAATGCTCGCATGTCCGAGCCCCGAACTTTCAGTAGGTAATCATAGTGGGCAGCCACCATATGGCACTGCTCGATCTCGGGATGGTCACGCACCGCTGCGTTGAATTCGCTCAGCGCTGAACTGCGTGTTGAACTCAGTTTCACTTCCACAAAAGCAACATGGCTCAGGTCCAGTTTTACCGGATCCAACAGCACGCGGTAGCCTGTGATAAACCCCTCTGCCTCCAACCGCCGGATGCGATTGTGGCACGGTGTTTTTGAAAGCCCAACCTGTTTGGAAAGATCGGCAACACTGATCCGGGCGTTTTGCCCCAGCGCCTTAATGATCTTAATGTCGAAGTCGTCTAGTGACGCAGAAGCCAATCTTTTCTCCTTCGCAAAAGCACCCCGAGCAGGACTAAGGGCGCGTTTAGTCGTAGTTCTATGCACTACAGTTTCGCACAAATTCGGTAAATTGTACCTCAGTATTCGGAAAAGCAGGAATTTCGTCCAGTCGCGTTTCGCTAAGCTGACTGTGTTGAACTCGGCCATGCTGACGGTCCGGAACAGAAGGCGACAGCTTTAGTCGCGCCCAACAGAAGTTGCTTTTGATGAATATGACTGCGATCAGATCAGAAATGCAGGCGCATTACACGGCTGCGGACACGGCTGTTCTTGGGCAACTTACCAAACGGTTCGCTCCAACGGCTGAACAAAGAAAACGCATCGTTGATCGTGCTACGCACCTGGTGGACACCGTTCGATCCGACACCAAGCCGGGAATAACCGAGGCGTTTTTGGGGGAATACGGTTTATCCTCGGAAGAGGGTGTCGCCATCATGACCTTGGCCGAAGCCTTGCTGCGCATTCCTGATGCCGAAACCAAAGATGCCCTGATCGAAGACAAAACCACAGGTCGCGCGTGGATGCGGCACGCAGGTCAGTCCGAGAACCACGTGGTCAACGCCTCGACCCTGGCCCTGTCACTGACGGGCCAGTTGATGTCCGATGCGGAAGGAACCGGTGTGGGTGCGGCTCTTAGAACGGCAACAAAACGTCTGGGTGCACCAGTCATCCGTACCGCGGTTGGCCGTGTCATGCGTGAACTGGGGCATCAGTTTGTTCTGGGAGAAACGATTCAAAAGGCAACCGGTCGAGCCACCGCATTTGAAGCAAAGGGCTACACTTATTCGTACGACATGCTGGGCGAGGCCGCCATGACAGCGGCAGATGCAAAGGCGTTTTTTGAAGCCTACCTGTCGGCCATTCACCACATCGGACGGACATCGACGGGCACCAACGTCGCCACGCGTGCGGGAATCTCGGTCAAGCTGTCCGCCCTGCATCCTCGTTATGAATTTCTCAAAGGCAAAGTGGTTGTTTCCGAAATTTCAGATCGATTGACGACCCTTTGCATGCAGGCTGCTCGGTTCAACATCGGCTTGAACATTGATGCGGAAGAGGCAGACCGGCTTGACCCATCGCTTGCAATCATCGACGCCACCTTGAAGCGGTTACCTGCCGGATGGGATGGGTTTGGCGTCGTTGTGCAGGCTTATGGCAAAAGAGCGGGCTGGGTCATTGACTGGTTGCACGCACTGGCCGTGCGCGAGAACCGCAAGATCATGGTACGGCTTGTGAAAGGCGCCTACTGGGATGCCGAGATCAAGCAAGCACAAATACAAGGTGTGAGTGGGTTTCCCGTGTTCTCCAGCAAGGCCGCAACCGATGTGTCCTATATCTGTTGCGCTGCAAAGCTGTTGGGAATGCGCGATCGTATCTATCCACAGTTTGCAACCCACAATGCCCACACCGTTGCGGCCGTGGTCGAAATGGCAGGCAACACAACAGGGTTCGAATTTCAGCGTCTTCACGGCATGGGCGAAGCACTGCATGATGTGAACCGGCAAGAGAACAATGCTCTGTGTCGTATCTACGCGCCCGTTGGAACGCACAAAGAACTGCTGGCTTATCTGGTGCGACGCCTTCTGGAAAACGGCGCAAACAGCTCGTTCGTCAATCAGATCGTCGACAAAGGCATTCCGACAATTGACGTGGTTGCCGATCCGTTTGAACAGCTCGGCGAGGGCAGGGTAACGAATGCCGCCCTGCGTCAGCCCGTAGATCTGTTTATGCCCGAACGGTTGAACTCGGCGGGTCTGAACCTTCAAAACATCTGCGATGTCGAAGCTTTGGAAAAGGATCGCGCGCCATACTTGCAGAATTGTTTTACCGCGCATCCCCTTACCGTGCCCAATTGGCACGCCTTAGGGGAAGAGAATGTGATCAACCCGGCTGATCCGACGGACGTTGTCGGAACGGTAAGGAGCGCCGATGGTCCAACCGTCGACGCAGCGATTGCGGCGGCGGTCCCATGGGCGCAAATTGCGCCTCTGGCGGTACGTCAGGAAACGCTGAATCGGGTCTCGGAACTGCTTGAGGGGAACAGACCGAAATTCGCCGCATTGTTGTCTCGCGAGGCAGGCAAAACGCTGACGGATATCGACGCGGAACTGCGCGAAGCTGTGGATTTTCTTCGCTTTTACGCAGCCCGGGCTGCTCGCCATCCCCGCGCACGACCCAAAGGCATCGTGGCGGCGATTTCCCCCTGGAATTTTCCATTGGCGATCTTCACAGGTCAGGTTAGTGCGGCCCTGGCGACGGGCAACGCTGTACTGGCGAAACCGGCAGAGCAAACGCCGTTGACTGCATTTCTTACCGTTCAACTTATGCATGAGGCCGGGGTTCCGATGGAAGCATTACAATTATTGCCCGGTTATGGTGCCGACGTGGGGGCGCGGCTAACCTCGCATCCCAAGGTGGATGCCGTGTGTTTCACCGGCTCAACGGCAACCGGACATGCGATCAACCGGACCATGGCCGAAAACCTGCATCCTGACGCCAGCCTTCTGGCTGAAACCGGTGGCTTGAACGCGATGATCGTGGATTCCACTGCTTTGCCCGAACAGGCCATCAAGGACATTGTCGCGTCCGCGTTTCAGTCTACGGGGCAGCGATGCTCGGCCCTGCGTGTTCTGTATATTCAGGACGATATTGCCGCACCGTTTCTGGACATGCTGATTGGCGCCATGGACGAACTGATCGTCGGTGATCCACTGGACCGGGCCACAGACATCGGCCCGGTAATCGATGCACGCGCAAAGGCAAACATCGAAGCACATATTGCGGCGTGCAAGGGCCGTGTCCTGAAACAGGTTGCTGCCCCCGAAACCGGAACTTTTGTTGGGCCGACCATCATCGAGATCGACGGAATATCAGACCTGCAGGCCGAAGTTTTTGGACCCGTGCTGCATGTTTGCCGTTTCGGGGCTGGTGATATTGCGAAGGTGATTACAGACATCAACTGTTCCGACTATGCGTTGACCTTCGGTTTTCACAGCCGGATCGAAAGCCGGGCTGCCGAGGCAGCGGCGGCGATCCGCGCAGGCAATGTCTATGTCAATCGCAACCAGATCGGCGCGGTGGTGGGTTCACAGCCATTCGGCGGCGAGGGGCTGTCTGGTACCGGCCCAAAGGCTGGCGGCGCGCGCTACCTGACGCAATTCGTGAAAGCGGAAAGGGAAGTCGTCGCAGCGCGTACCACTGCGCAGCTTCCACAGATAGGGCAGGCCGAAATCGACAACGCAAATGCGCGGTTCAAACCAAGGGTCGTGGACCAAAAAGCCCTGGCAGGCCCAACAGGCGAAAGCAACATTCTGACGACCAGCGGGCGCGGTGTGGTGCTGTGTATGGGGCCCGGAAGCCTTGCAGAGCGGCAGGCGTTAATTGCTTCGACCATGGGGTCTGTTGGTGTCATCGGTACCTGCGACGCTGCAAGGCTTGGTGAGTTCAGCGGCTTTACCGGGGTCGCGTACTGGGGCGATACGGACACAAAAAGAAAAATCCGCACGGCACTTGCCGGGCGCGACGGGGCGATCCTGCCTTTGCTGACAACAGCGGATGCGATGGAACATTTTGTGCGCGAACAGCATGTTTGCGTCGACACGACAGCGGCAGGGGGGAACACGGCGTTGCTGGCCGGGCGGCGGGAATAACGACCCGCCTTGTTAAACCACTGTTGCCACGTATTCAGACCGTTCAGTCAAGCAGCCGCCCCAATGTTCCGGTGTGGCTAGAGGGATGAGATTTTGGCCTCGTCCAATGTCCGCGTGTTGTCGGAAATCGTCAGGTTGTGCCGTATTGGCGCCGATTCTGCGATGCATTTTCCCTTGCGGAAAACCTTCAATCGATGCGCACGCAGCCGAATGGCCTCAATCGGATCGTTGGCCTGAAGCACCACAAAGCTCGCGTCGCACCCCTTGTCCAGACCATAACCATCAAGCCCCATGATTTGTGCCGATGTGCGCGTGACTGCGTCAAAGCACCAAGCCATGTCGGCGCGGCTGGACAATTGCCCAACATGCAGCCCCATAAAAGCCACGTCCAGCATGTCGGCCTTGCCCAGAGAATACCACGGGTCCATCACGCAGTCCGACCCAAACCCCACGACGACTCCGGCATCGCGCAATTCCCGTACGCGCGTTTGCCCGCGCCGTTTGGGAAAGGTGTCATGGCGGCCCTGCAGCATGATGTTGATCAGCGGGTTTGGAATGGCGTGAACCTGCGCCTCGGCGATCAGCGGAATAAGTTTCGAGACATAGTAATTGTCCATCGAATGCATCGATGTCAGGTGCGACCCGGCAACCCGCCCCTGCAGGCCCAATCGCTGTGTCTGATAGGCCAGCGTTTCAATATGACGGCTGTGTGGATCGTCGCTTTCGTCGCAGTGCATGTCGACCATCAGCCCGCGCTCCGCAGCAATTTCACACAGCAAACGGACACTTTCGGCACCATCCGCCATCGTGCGTTCGAAATGCGGAATGCCGCCAACAACATCCACACCCATATCCAGCGCCCGCACCGTGTTCTGCAACGCCGTGGCGTCCCGCAACACACCGTCTTGCGGGAATGCGACGAGTTGCAGGTCCAGATAGTCTTGCACTCGTTCGCGCACTTCTATCAACGCCTGCACGCCCTTCAACTCGTCATCGCAGGTATCCACATGGGTGCGAATAGCGCCAATGCCCTTGGCCACGGCCAGATCGCAATACCGCATGGCGCGTTCAATAATGTCGTCCACCGACTGAATGGGCTTCAACTCGCCCCACAGCGCGATACCCTCCAGCAGCGTGCCCGAGACATTCATGCGCGGCGTGCCCAGAGACAGGGTCGCGTCCATGTGAAAATGCGGGTCGACGAATGGCGGCGAAACCAGGTTCCCGGCGGCGTCAAAGACCTGTGCGGCGTCGGCGACGATGCCAGGTTCCACCGCGGCGATTTTGCCTTTCACACAGGCGATGTCTTGTCCCGTGCGGTCGTCGGGCAGGGTGGCATTCCTGACAATCAGGTCGAACATCTTGGGTCTCTCCTAGCGTTGGCCTTTGAACCACGGGGTCAGAAGGGCACGGGGATAATCCGCCGACCGCGCTGCAATCACAAGCGCGACGATCGACAGGATGTAAGGCGCCATCAGGAAGACCTGCCCCGGTACCAATGCGCCCATCTCTGTTTGCAGACGCACCTGCAACGCATCGAAGGCGCCGAACAAAAGCGCACCCAGCAACGCCTTACCCGGCCGCCATGATGCAAAGATCACCAGCGCGATACAGACCCACCCCCGCCCGTTAACCATCCCGAAGAAGAAGGCGTCAAAGGCGCTCATTGTCAGAAAAGCGCCTCCCAGTGCCATCATGGCCGAGCCTGCAACAATGGCCCAGATACGCAGCGCGTAGACCGACAAACCCTGGGCGTCGACACTGTCTGGATTGTCACCCACGGCCTTCAGCGCCACGCCCAATGCGGTGCGGTCCATCACGTACCAAACCAGCGCGACCATAAGCAGTGCCAGCCATGTCAGCGCGGTTTGTTGAAACAGAACCGGGCCAAGGAACGGCAGATCGGAAAGTATCGGCACGTCCATCGGCTGAAACGGTTCGATACGCGGCGGGGACGAGACATTGGGCAAGGCGGTTCGATACGTGAAATAGCTGACCGAAGTGGCAAACAACGTAATGCCCAGCCCCGACACGTGTTGCGACAGGCCCAGGGGCACGGTCAGAAAGGCGTGTAAAAGTCCAAACAGGCCGCCCGCCAAAGCCGCCACAAGCACGCCCCCCCACAGCCCCGCACCCAGCCAGACCGCCATCCATCCGCACATGGCACCTACGACAAAGATCCCCTCGATCCCAAGATTGAGTACACCCGCACGCTCGCAGATAAGCGCGCCCAGAACGCCAAAGATCAAGGGCGAAGCGATCCGTAAAGAGGCGGCCCAAAAGCTTTCGGTGACAAGGATGTTGAACAGGTCCATCATGCTTTGGCCCCCCGGCGTCCGGTTCGCTCGATCCGGAACTTGGCAAGGAAACCGCCGATCAATACGCAAAGCAGCGACATCGATACGACCAGATCGGCCAAAAAGGACGACACACCCATTGCGCGGCTCATGCTGTCCGCGCCAACAAAGACCGAGGCGATGAACAGCGCGGCAATGACAACGCCCGCCGGTGACAGCCCGGCCAGCATTGCCACGACGATGCCGGTATATCCGAAGCCGGGCGAAAGGTCGGTCGTCAGGTAACCCTTAAGGCCCGCAACCTCGCTGACACCCGCCAGTCCGGCCAACGCACCGGAAATTGCAGCGACCCCAAATAACGAGCGGTTTACATTGATGCCGGCATGGCGCGCCGCCGGGGCGTTTTCACCCACAGCCCGCAGTTTGAAGCCCCAGACCGAACGGACCAGCATAAACTGCGCCGCTGCAGCCAGAACCAGTCCGATGATCAATCCTGAATGCACCCGCATCCGGTCCATCAACGGTGGCAACACGCCTTGATCGAGGATCGGCGCGGATTGTGGCCAGCCCAGGCTCATTGGATCCTGTAGCGGACCCTCCAGCATCATTTGCAAGAAGATCAGGATGATAAAGTTCAACAACAGCGTGGTCACAACCTCGTCCGCGCCAAACCGTACTTTCAGATAGGTCGGCGCCACCATGCCCGCGGCGCCCGCCGCGGCACCCATCACAATGACCAGCGGCACCAACAGAACGCCCGAGATGTCCAGCAGGCCCGACCCAACAGCAACGGCGGCCATTGCACCCAGGTACAGCTGCCCCTCGGCCCCGATATTCCAAAGCTTGGCGCGAAAAGCCAGGGCGGCAGCAAGCCCGGTGAAAATCAACGGTGTGGCACGGGTTAGCATTTCGGATATGGCAAAGACCGAGCCAAAGACGCCCTTCAGCATTTGCCCGTAGGCTGCGATTGGATTGGCCCCGGCTGCCAGCAAGGGAATCGCGGCCAAGGCCAGTGCAATCAGGGCCGACAGCACCGGTATTCCCAGCGCAAAGGCTCGGGACGGGTTTTCGCGCGGCTCGATACGGATCATGCGGGTTCTCCAGCCATCATCAGCCCGACTTGCGTGCGGTTTCGGTTGGGTGCTTCGATCAACGCGCCGTCGCGGATCACCATGATCCGGTCCGCCAGACCCAGAACTTCGTCCAGGTCTTCCGAGATCAGGATCACGCCCGCTCCCCGGTTGCGGGCCTCTAGCAGGCGGCGTCCAACCTCGGCCGCAGCCCCCATATCAAGCCCCCGTGTGGGCTGATTTGCCAGGATCACCCGCGGAGAGCGTTCGAAAACGCGGGCCAGTATCAACTTCTGAATGTTGCCTCCCGATAGCAGCCGCGCGGGGGCATCGGTACCCGGTCCGCGCACGTCATAAGACCTGGCAAGCCTTTCGGCATTGGCCTGAATGGCCTCGCGACGCATAAGCCCGCGGGATTGAACTTCGGGGTCGTGCAGGCGCTCGATCACCATGTTCTCGGCGACGCTCATCGCGCCAACAATCCCTTCGTGATGGCGGTCTTCGGGAATGCGGCCTATGCCGGCCTCGATCATTGCCGCCGGGGTAGGGTGGGCGATCTGTTCGCCGTGAACGTGCAAAGTACCGTTGCTGGGTACAGCAAGCCCGGACACCAAGTTGGCAAAGCCTGTCTGTCCGTTGCCTGATACGCCCGCAATCCCCAGAATTTCGTTGGCATGAACGGTTACCGAAACGTCGTTCAGGGTGTCCCGTTTTGAACGCCCTGAAACCGACACGTTTTTGAGGCTGAACAAAGGGGTGCCCGGCGTGGCGGCCTGCCGTGTGACCTTTGGCGTTTCCGCCCCCACCATCAAGGTAGCGATCATGTTCTCGTCTGCGTCGGAGGTGGGCATTTCGCCCACTTTCTTCCCGTGACGCAGCACAGCAATCCGATCGGAAAAGGCCAAAACCTCGCGCAGCTTGTGACTGATGAAAATGACGGATAACCCGTCCTTGGTCATCGCCTTGATGCTGGCAAACAAGGTATCAGCCTCTTGCGGTGTCAGAACCGCCGTGGGTTCGTCCAACACCAGGATCCGGGCATCGCGATACAGCGCCTTCAGGATTTCGACACGCTGACGCTCGCCCACGGACAAACGCCCAACCGGAACGTCCAAGGGCGCGGTCAACCCACTTCGCGCCATAAGCTCTTCGACTTTGGCGCGCGCAGCCTGCCGGTTGCGCCGCAGCGACAACATGGGTTCCGAACCCAGCGTGATATTGTCCAGCGCATTAATGTTCTCGGCCAATGCGAAATGCTGATGCACCATGCCAACCCCCGCGGCCAACGCGGCCTGCGGATGGCCCAGTTGCAGTGCCTGCAAACTGCCCTGAGTATCAGCAACCTCTACCGAACCGGCGTCAGGCAGGTAGTGGCCGAACAGCATGTTCATCAGGGTCGTCTTTCCGGCGCCGTTTTCTCCCAGAAGTGCCAGAACCTCGCCGCGGTTCAGTGACAGGCTCACGTCGTCATTGGCTACGACAGGGCCAAAACGTTTGCTAAGCCCGTTCAGCTTCAGAACCTTGGTGTCAGTCATGGAAAAACTTCAAAAAAGGAGGGCTGGCGGTGACCGCCAGCCCACGGGTTCAATTGTCTGATACCGGGCGCTGGTCGTTCACGTTCACGCGGAACAACCCGTCCAGAATCTCGGTTTCTTTTGCTTTCACCGCAGCCACGGTTTCCGCATCCACCAGGCTTTCGTCCATCACCAGCGAGCCGCCGCCATAAGCCATGAAGCTGTACTGACCATAATCCGCTGCTTCGAACGTGCCAGCGGCTACTTGCGACACCGCCTTGTCGACAGTGGCTTCCATGTGCCAGATGGCCGAGGCCATGATTGTACCCGGATAGTCGCCCGACGTGTCGATCACGTTTCCGATGGCCTTGATACCCCGCTCTACCGCGGCGTCGGACACGCCGAAACGTTCGGCATACATCACGTCGGCCCCGGCATCCATCATTGCAAAGGCGCTTTCCTTGGCTTTGGGCGGATCGTACCAGCTGTCAATGAAGTTCACGAGGAACTTCACCTCTGGGTTTACGGCACGTGCGCCGTCCATGAACGCATGCATCAGGCGGTTCACCTCGGGGATTGCGTAACCACCGACCATACCGATCAGGTTCGATTCCGTGGCCGCCCCGGCGACCATGCCCGTCAGGTAGGAAGGTTCGTGAATCCAGTTGTCAAAGACCGAGAAATTCGGCGCAACAGGCCCAAAGGACGACCCCATCAGGAACGCCGTTTCCGGGTAATCCTTGGCAACCTTGCGCGCCGCGCGTTCAAGTGCGAACACCTCGCCCACGATCAGCTGCATGCCCTGCTCGGCATATTCGCGCATGACACGCTCATAGTCGGTGTTGGCCACGCTTTCCGAGAATGAGTATTCGATATCTCCACGTTCAGCGGCTGTGTTGAGTGCCTTGTGAATGCGGCTGATCCACTGTTGCTCCACCGGCAGAGTATAAATCGCGGCAACTTTCAGCTTCTCTGCTGCCGCAACACCGGCAGACATAACGCCGAACGATGCGACCATCGCCGCAAGGAATGTCCGTCTTAGCATTGAAATTTTCATCTTTTTTCTCCCGTACTGCGGGAAGTTGGCGGCATTTTGATCAGTCAGTCAATTTTTTTCATGCCGTGGCGTAACCCCTGATGGGGCGAACGCTTGGGAATTCGCCGCCTGAAACGTGCAAATTGAATGCGGTGTTCAAATTTTGTGCGGCGTAGGAATTGCTACCAGCGTACAGTGCTTCCTCAGGTGTTTTCAGGGCGTGCACGCTGTGCCAAGCTGTGGCAACTTGTGGGTCAAATTGAACTGTACCTGTGTTATGAGCAGCAAAATCCGTCTTCTTGTCCGCGCCGATGATGCCGGGTCCAGTTGGTCCGCGAATGTGGGCTGTCTGCGCGCCTGCACCCATGGTATTGCCCGCAGCGTCGAGGTCATGATGCCCGGCGCTTGGACAGCCCACGCGGCCGAGCTTTATAACCCGCATTCTGAGATCGATATCGGCATTCATCTGACCCTTGCCAGCGAGTGGGAGGCGGTGAAATGGCGGCCACTCACACACGCGCCCAGCCTGACAGACGCAAACGGGAGCTTTCCGGCATCGATCACCCTCTGGGCGGGCAATGACCGGCCCAGCCTGTCACAGATGAACTGGTCGCTGGACGAGGTGGCGGCCGAGTTTCGTGCGCAAATCGCGCTGGGCCGGTCTATGTTCAAACACGCTTCGCATATCAGCGGGCACATGGTCCGCCATTTCCGAGACTTCGACCCGCGCCTTGGCGATATCATTGTCGAGCTTTGCGATGAGTTCGGTCTTGCCGACGATGCGTTGGGCGATGGCTTGGAGCGGATCAAGGGCTATCCGCCTTTGCCTACAGATACACAGTCGCGGGTCGCTTCTTTCAAAGAAACATTGGCCGGACTGACTGCCGGCACATACGTTTTCATTGACCATCCCGCCGCACCCTCGGCCGAGCTGAATGCGACCGGATTTGCCGGTTACGAAAATGTCGCGGCAGACCGCGTGTCGTGCCTTGAAACGTTGACCAGCGCTCAGTTGGCTGCCCACGTGGATCAACTTGGTATCGAGCTGATCAGCTACCGAGACCTGTAAAAAATGCGATCGCGTCCGTTGTCAAAATGCTCCTGCGGACCGTCCAGTGCGGTAGACATCTTGCTGTCCGTACGATCCGGTTGCGGACCCCATGCGTTTCGAAGCTGAAGGATCGTAAACGGTGGCCGATCTGCC
The DNA here is from genome assembly GCF_000647975.1 of Actibacterium mucosum KCTC 23349. Classification (GTDB taxonomy): domain Bacteria; phylum Pseudomonadota; class Alphaproteobacteria; order Rhodobacterales; family Rhodobacteraceae; genus Actibacterium; species Actibacterium mucosum. The sequence goes on along the minus strand of NZ_JFKE01000003.1, from coordinate 527,750 downwards.
TTCACGCATTGACGACTTGCAGAAAGCTCTCGGTGAGCCGCAATCCGAGTTTGTGTTTGGGGATCACCACACAAGTGGAAAACTGCTGCTTCAGGTCCACCACGCGGATTTCCTTCAATCGATCCTCCTTGACCGAGCTGGCTTCGAGGAAAAAGCCAACCCCGATGCCCTGCAGGATGGCTTCTTTCATAACCGGGAACGTTGTCATGGTGACAAGCCGGCTTGGTTTGATGCCGCTGTCCGCCAACGACTTTGAGATAACACGCTGGGTAAGCGACCCTTTCTCGGGCAGGATCACCGTATAGGGCTGAACGTCGTGCAGAGAAATTATATGCCGCTTGGCCAGTTGGTGGTCCATGCGGGCGTATAACACGTACTGGGCCTTCAGAAGTGGCTGGATATACAAGTCATCCGAGGTGCGCGGCTCGGTAATGATGGCCACGTCCACGCGGCGCTCGCGTACGCGCTCCATGGCCGACGCCCAATCAAAGAGCGTGAAGTCAATGGACACTTGTGGAAACTGCTGCGCGTATTTGTGGATCAGCGACAGCGCCGGCTGTGGGGCATTTGCGATGATCGTCAGGTTCCCCTTTTCCAAGGTGGCGTGACCGCGCAAATGTTCGGTGATCTGCTGATCTAGCGTGTTGAACTGGTCGGCGAGCGGGAACAGGTTCTGACCCGCCGTCGTGAGTTCGATGCCATCGCGTTGCCGAATAAGAACCTGCGCCCCCAATGTCGCTTCCAGCTTGGCGATGTGCTGACTAATGGCAGACTGCGACACCCCCAAAAGCCGCGCTGCGTCCGAGATCGATCCTTCGCGAACCACGCAGGCAAAGGCGCGCATTTGATGGGTGCTGGCAGACATGTGGCGGCTTTAGCACCCATAAGTCTCGCTAATATGACGTTACAGAATCGTGTCCTGCTATCGGCAAAGATTAGTCCGAACGAATTTACTGCTCGGACAAAAGACGACCATGGCGCGCATTCAACTCGACCAAATTGAAAAGCGGTTTGGCGACACGCCTGTCCTTAAAGGTGTGTCACTGGATATCCAGGATGGCGAGTTCGTCACGCTGGTTGGGCCGTCAGGATGTGGGAAATCCACCCTGCTGCGTATTCTGTCCGGCCTGGAGGCCGCGGATTCAGGGCGGGTGGTCATTGACGATCGCGACGTAACCGGCGTGCGCCCGGCTGACCGTAACCTTGCCATGGTGTTTCAAAGCTATGCCTTGTACCCGCACCTGACCGTCGCAGAAAACATGATGACACCGCTTAGGATGCGGGACCTGACACCGGTGCAGCGAATGCCGGTGGTTGGCCCGCTTATCGCGCGCGGGCCGCATCGCGACATGCGCAAGCAGGCCAGTGACGTGGCCGAAACACTCAAGATTACAGCGCTGATGGACCGCAAGCCGGGGCAATTGTCGGGTGGTCAGCGTCAGCGTGTGGCCTTGGGGCGGGCCATGGTGCGCAAACCACTTGCGTTCTTGATGGACGAGCCTTTGTCCAATCTTGATGCGGCTTTGCGTGTGCATATGCGGGCAGAACTTTCAGAGCTTCACCGGCGCCTGAAAGCGACCTTTGTTTATGTGACACATGATCAGGCCGAAGCCCTGACCATGTCAGATCGCATGGCTGTCATGATGCACGGGGACATCCTGCAGGTGGGCGCGCCGGACGAGATCTATCTCGATCCCAACACGCTGGAGGTTGCGCGTTTCATTGGGTCTCCTGCGATCAACACCTTGCCAGCCGAGGCACAGGGCGATGGCTTGTTGCACGTTCTTGGCGTGTCGAAACCAGCGCCGATGACGACAACCCGGCAACCCGTGACCGTGGGTGTTCGGCCCGAGCATCTTGTGCTCAAAGAAGCGGGTCGCTTCAGCGGGACGGTCCGGCATCGCGAAAACCTGGGCGCCGACGTGTTCCTGCATCTGGAAATGGCCGGCCTGCAGCAGCCTTTGGTCCTGCGGGCGACGCCGCAAGACGCCGCCCGCATTGCACTTGGCGACAATGCGGCATTCGACTTTGATCCGGCTGACATGCTGGTCTTTGACGCCCAAGGCGGACGCCTGCGGGCAACGACGCCTGCGCGCGAGGTCGCGTGACCATGCAAAGCCGCGCGCATCTTTGGTTTATCGGGCCTGCCATGGCCCTGATGTTCATCGTTTTGCTGATCCCGATCCTTATCGCGGTGGGGCTGAGCCTGACGGATTACTCGCTTGGCAACCAAGGGGCGGAATTCGTGGGGCTCGAGAACTACGAGCGCATTTTCACTCGCTCCACCTATGAAAAGATGTTTGTTGCCACATTTCGCTATGTCTTTGTGGTTGTGCCTTTGACGGTCGGGCTTGGGCTGGGTGCGGCACTGCTGATCCATTCCCTTGGGCGGTTCGGTGACCTTTACAAAACCATTTACTTCCTGCCGGTCATGGCCGCCCTTATTGCAATGGCCATCGTGTGGGAATTTGCCTTTCATCCGACCATCGGCATCATCAATTCAACGTTGGAAAAAGGCTGCGGGACATTCCTCGAGGCCTGGCCATGGTACGCCAAAGGGTGCGAACGCACCTTTCCGTTGTGGCTGAATGACCGGGACTATGCGATTTGGACCGTCAGTTTCATCGGGGTTTGGCAGGGCTTTGGGTTCAACATGGTGCTGTATCTCGCCGGTCTGACTTCTATTCCGCCCCAGCTTTACGATGCAGCTGAAATGGATGGCGCGACCCGAGGTTGGGACAGGTTTCGCCTGGTCACATGGCCGCTTTTGGGGCCGACAACCGTATTTGTCGTGACGATCAGCTTTATCCGGTCTTTTCAAGTGTTTGACATGGTCGAGGCGTTCTATCCCCAAGGCGGCGGGCCGTCGAAATCGGTCTTTGTCATGATGTTCGCCATCTACGAAAAAGGCATTCAGCAAAACCTGATGGGTATCGGGGCCGCGATTACGGTTGTGTTCCTTGCATTCGTGATGGTCCTGACCGTGATCCAACGGTGGCTTGTGGAACGGAGAACGCACTATGTCTGAAGCCCGCGCACAGTCATTCCGCTTTAACACGGGCGCCGCGACAACCCATGCGATCCTGATTGTGGGGGCATTGATCGTGTTGCTGCCCTTTTACACAATGATCAGCCTGTCCCTGAAAGCCCCGCACGAGATCATGCAACAAACCGGCGGCTTCATCGGTGCGCAAGAGGCGTTTCGAGACGATTATTGCGTAAAGCTCGGCAATGCGGCCGAAAACTGCATGGTTAATCCGATCATCTACAACTACAGCACGGCGTTCGAAAAAGCACCTTTGGTCCGCTATCTTCTGAACGGGTTGATCGTCACGGTGTCGATCTTTGTCATTCAGGTTCTGGTGGCGCTGCCCTGTGCCTATGCGCTGGCCAAGCTCAGGTTCTGGGGCCGAGAGGCTGTCTTTGCGTTGGTCCTGTTCTGCCTGCTGATACCGGTGCATGCCATCGCGCTGCCATTGTACATCATGTTGGCAAAGGCCGGGCTGACAAACACATATGCGGCCTTGATCATCCCGTGGACGATTTCAGTTTTTGGCATTTTCCTGATGCGGCAGTTTTTCATGACCGTGCCGGACGATTTGATCGACGCGGCGCGGATGGATGGGATGACCGAGTTCGCCATCATCTGGCGTGTCATGCTGCCTACCGCCATTCCGGCACTGATGGCCTTTGGCATCTTCAGCGTGGTGGCGCATTGGAACGACTATTTCTGGCCGCGCATCGTGATCACAGGGAACCGTGATCTGTTTACGCCGCCACTGGGACTGAGAGAGTTCAAGGGAGACGCGGACGGCGATAATTTCGGCCCCATGATGGCCACGGCCTGCATCATCGTGACCCCGTTGATCGTCTGTTTCCTGCTGGCGCAACGCCGCTTCATCGAGGGAATTACGCTGTCCGGCATGAAATAGGGTGCGTGGTCGCCCACGCACCCACAAGCATCCCGCAAGGGATTCATCACTGGGGTCCGCCAATCGCCAAACCGTCAGGCCCCGCAACAGGAGTAAACTAATGAAATATGCAATGACTGCAATGGGCTTTGTGCTCGCTGCAACCGCCGCTGCCGCAGAAGACAAGATCGTTGTCGAATTCGGTTACCCTTACAGCCACCTCTTCGACGTGACTTACGAAGCAATCCTGCCCAAGTTCTATGCGGCCCATCCGAACATCGAAATCAAGATGCGCGCCACCTACGAGTCGTATGAAGATGGCACCAACACCATTCTGCGCGAAGCCGTTGCTGGTAACCTGCCCGATGTGACGATGCAGGGTCTGAACCGTCAGGCGATCCTGGTGGAAAAGGGCATCGCGCGCTCGCTGGAGCCATTCATCGCTGCCGAGGCCGATTTTGCAAAAGACGGCTACCACAAGGCGATGCTGGACCTGGGTACATTCGGTGACGAAGTCTATGGTCTGCCCTTCTCGATCTCGCTGCCGGTTGGTTACTACAACATGGAAGTGATGGCCAAAGCGGGCTACGACGCCACCAACCTGCCCGCCACTTGGGAAGACGTTGTTCAGGCTTGTGTCAAACTGCGCGAAGCCGGCGTTGACAACCCCATGTTCTGGGGCTGGAACATCACCGGCAACTGGTTCCTGCAGGCTCTGATGTGGTCGCAGGACAAGCCAACCGTCGAAGGCAACGACTTCCAGCTGGACAGCGACGAAGGCCTGGTTGCCCTGGAAACCATGCAGAACATCTTCACTGGCTGCGAAATGCAGAACCTGGAATGGAAATCTGCACTGGCTTCGTTCTCGGCAGGTGATCTGGGCATGATGTACTGGTCGACCTCGGCGGTTGGTGCCGTGGAACGCGCCATGGGTGACTTCACACTGGTGACCAACGAGTACCCTGGCATCACGGCTGAAGGCCCCATGGGTCTGCCGGCAGGTGGCAACTCGGCCCTGCTGACCTCGACCTCGGACGATCCCGAGCAGCTGGCTGCGGCTTGGGCTTGGCTCAAGTTCATCACGTCGGGCGAAGGTGCCGCAGACGTGGCGCGCACCACTGGTTACATGCCGCCGAACCAGGCCGCCAACGAAATCATCCTAGCGGATTTCTATGCCGAGAACCCCGCCAAGGCCACGGCCGTGCGCCAACTGCCTCTGCTGCGCGAATGGCAGGCCTATCCGGGTGACAACGGTCTGGCGGCCACTCAGGTCATCTATGACGGTCTCGAAGGCATCGTGACCGGCGAATATGAAGACATGGCCGAGCTGCAAGAAGAGCTGTCCGAGGAAGTTCAGGACCTGCTCGACTAATCCCTTCACACCAGAGATCCCGGGCGCCTTGTGCCCGGGATTGACCAAGAAAGTTGGCCATGAAACTCCTGCACTTCACTGATATCCACCTGACCAAGGATGGCGAAACAATCGGCGGGCGCGACCCGAACGCAAACTTTGCCAAGGGTCTTGCCCACGCCATGACGCTTCACAGCGACGCCGAAGCGTTGTTTATTACGGGCGACCTGTCGGATTGGGGCGACGCCGAGGACTACGAGCGCCTGAAGGGTCTTTTGTCCTCCTTGCCCATGCCGGTTCACCTATTGATCGGCAATCACGACGACCGCGGCACGCTGCTGGACGCTTTCCCTGCGTTGGAAGGTCCGGGCGGGTTTGTGCAATACACCGCGCCCCTGTCCCTTGGAACCGCCATCTGTCTGGACACTTGGGGGCCTGAAACCCATGCCGGCCATTTCTGCATCGACCGTGCAGCATGGCTTGATGCCGAGTTGGACAAGGCCGAGGGGCCCGTCTGGCTGTTCATGCATCATAATCCGGTTCCGATCCATGTCGCCCCGATGGATAAGATCATGCTTTTGGACGCGGATCGTTTTGCCGAAACGGTTGCCCCGCACCGGGACAAGATCCGTCATATCTTTCACGGCCATTGCCACTTGCCGTTAACCGGGTCGCTTCATGGCATCCCGCTTTCGGCACCGCGTGGCACCAACCACGCCGGTTGGGCTGATTTCGCCGCTACACGATTGTTGTCCTCGGCGGAATTGCCGCAAGCCTATTCGGTGGTTTTCGCTACCCCTACGTCGGTGCTGTCGCACATGGTCGAGTTCGGCTACGAGGGCGAGATCAAGGGCGAAGGTTCTCCGGATTATGCCGATTGGAACCGGATGACGATGGTGCGGTGACACCCGAAAGCCATGCAAACCATCGATGCCGACAGATCAGCGACCCCGGCTTTGTCATGACAGCTGGGGCCGCGACCAGCGGACGGGTGCCCGATGTGGGCCTCGATTGAAGGTCAGGTCGTCTCGCCCACTCTAAGCTCTGCCGACAGCTCAATTTTCTGCGGGTCGGCGGGCGCGTCAGCCTGCGACAGCCACGTTGCTGCTGCCGTACCAATTTCGAAGCGCGGTGTGACGGTTGTCGTCAGAAGCTTTGGCAAAGCCGTCAGGAACGCCAGCCCGTTAAAGCCGGCCAACGCAACCTCGTCGGGCATCGCAATTCCCTCGGCCAGACAGTGCATCATACCACCGGCGGCCAAGTCATCATTCGCGTAATAGATTGCGCGTGGCGCTTCGGACTGTTGCAAAATCTCATGCGTAATCCTGCGCCCAGCTTCCATCGAGGTCGCCCCCTCCGGAGATTGGTTGAAGACCAGACGTCCCCCGGCCTCGCGGATGACGCGGACAAAAGCATCAAACCGCTTAACCGCGCGCAGGTCGGCACCCCCCTGGCTGCCAACATATCCAAAGGTTCTATAGCCCCGTTCAACGAGGTGTTTCGCCATGTCCGCCCCCGCCTTGGCATGGGAAACACCAAAGCAGGCCGAAATCGGATCGCCATCGACATCCATGACCTCGGCCACCCGCACACCGGTTTGCGCGATGATTTTTCGCAGCGAAGCGGTGTGTTCAAGGCCCGGCAGAATCAACCCCCGAGGCCGCCACGATAACAGGTCGAAAACAAGATCTTCCTCTGCCTCAAGCGAATACTCGGAAACACCAAAGACCGGGCGCAAGCCACTTTCGCTGAGCGCTTCGTTGACGCCTGAAAGAACCTCGGTAAACACCCGGTTTTGCATCGTGGGCACAACGACGCCCACGATTGGATTATCATAGGTGGCGTTCCCACCGGCCAACCGATTGTGGACGTATCCAATCTCTCGGGCAGCTCTAACCACTTCACGTTTAACGTCTTTTGAGATGTAGCCGGTCCCACGCATAACGCGAGACACGGTCATTTGGCTCACGCCTGCGACGCGTGCGACGTCGTGCATCGTGGGTTGAGATTTCTGCGAACTATCGGCGCTGCGTTTAACCATTTTCACTCGCTTTTGAATCTATGCCGAAAGCCTGTTTATGTAAACATCCGGGGCGCTGTCAGTTCTCTTGCCTACATCCGCGCTGTTCAATTGCAAGTAAAACAGCAGTCGGGCATTCCAACTTTTGGGACCCGCGAAGACCCAACTGTTGACCAAGGCGGCCGCCGTGGCAGGCACTGGCACGTTCCCTGCAAACACCTGTAACGTTGAAAATGTTGCGCCATAACTAGGGTCAGGCTTCATGGCCAACGGACGACGAAAGCGGCGGGTGCGATGGCTGACAGGAAGACCTGGGGGCATCTGTCGTATCGTGTTGCGACACGTCGCCAATCTTTCGGCCTGCCAAACATGATCTCGATCCGGTTGCGGCGTTTGCGGCGGCGCTTATCGATTTTCACCGGTTTCTTGCGTTGCTTTCGGCTGGGGATGCGTGGTCGTATCCCTTTGTCTTTCAACGCTTCCCGGAACCAATCGGCGTCATGGCCGCGATCCCCGAGGAGCCAGTCGACATTTGGGCAAGCTGCCGAGTAAAGCCCGGGTGCCAATAAAGTCGCTGACCTGACCAGCCGTCACGAACGGGTTCAGCAGGCGTCCTTGGCTGTTGAAATGGCGTGCAGCTTGGTATTCATCCCGCCTTTGGTTCGATAGGTCTAGCGTCCACGTCCCCCTTTTTGACGCCCATACTGGTCGCCGCGCGATGTGCCCTCATGTAGGTTGCATCGATCGTCACGGTTTTCTTCTCGCCGTGTTCGGCAGCCAGACCCGCCATCATCCGAGCAAAGACGCCCTTATCGCTCCACCGCTTCCAACGATTGTAGAGCGTTTCCGGGGCTTGCGCGGCCCCACCGGGGCCACGGTCCCTTCAACTGTGTGGGCCATAGGCCGCAGAGGCATCGCGCCAGCGTAAGCCATTGCGATTGATGAAGATATGTCCACTCAACACACATCGATCATCGACCCGTGGTTTGCAGTGTATCTTTGGATAAAGAGCTCACGGTGCGCCAACTGGGCATCCGTTAGCCAGAAAAGATCAGACATGGTCACCGCTCGGTTTTTGGAGCCGTGAACCACGCAGCGCTCGGTAAATTAATGCATCCTGACCCAAGACGACCTAGACGAGGACGGTGAGAAAGTGGCGGAGACGAAGGGATTCGAACCCTCGAGACGGTTTCCCGCCTACTCCCTTAGCAGGGGAGCGCCTTCGACCACTCGGCCACGTCTCCGTTGGCCGGTTTAGCGTTCCTGAGGGGGGAGATACAAGCGGTAATTCTGCGAAATCCGCCTGAAAAGAAATTTCACGCCATGTGCGGGGTGGAAATGGTGTTGATTCTGGTATACCAGATCGGAAGAATTCTGGTATACCAAAACACGGGCGGGCTTAACCCGCCACAAAACTCAGGACAACAGACATGGGAAACACCCGCGCCAACAAGACCTTTCGCAGCCAGGAATGGTTCGATAATCCCAATAACCCCGGCATGACGGCGCTTTATCTGGAGCGTTACCTGAACCAGGAGTTTACCCGCGAGGAATTGCAGGGTGGCAAGCCGATCATTGGCGTGGCGCAGACCGGCTCGGACCTGTCGCCGTGCAACAAGATCCACGTCTTCCTGATGGACCGGATCAAGGCAGGCATCCGCGACGGCGGCGGCATCCCGATGGAGTTTCCGGTGCACCCCATTCAGGAGACCGGCAAGCGGCCCACCGCGGCGCTGGACCGCAACCTGGCCTATCTGACGCTGGTCGAGGTGCTGCATGGCTATCCGATCGACGGGGTGGTGCTGACCACCGGGTGCGACAAGACCACGCCCGCGATGCTGATGGGGGCGGCCACGGCCGACCTGCCGGCCATTGCGCTGAACGGTGGGCCGATGCTGGATGGCTGGTGGAAGGGCGAGCGGGCCGGTTCCGGCACCATCGTCTGGGAAAGCCGCCGTTTGCTGGGCGAGGGCAAGATCGACTATGACGAATTCATCAGCCGCGTCTGCGCCTCGGCCCCGTCGCTGGGGCACTGCAACACGATGGGCACCGCCAGCACGATGAACGCCATGGCCGAGGCGTTGGGCATGTCGCTGACCGGCAATTCGGCCATTCCCGCACCGTTCCGCGAGCGTATGGCCATCGCGTACGAGACCGGCAAGCGGATCGTGCAGATGGTGCATGACGATCTGAAACCCTCGGACATTCTGACCCGCGAGGCGTTCGAGAACGCGATTGTCGTGAACGCCGCCATCGGTGGGTCAACCAACGCGCCGCCGCATCTGCAGGCCATTGCGCGCCATGCGGGCGTCAAGCTGGACGTGACCGATTGGGAGACCATCGGGTTCGATGTGCCCCTTTTGGTCAATATGCAGCCCGCCGGTGAATATCTGGGCGAAAGCTTTTTCCGCGCCGGGGGCGTGCCCGCCGTGATGGGCGAGCTGCGCAAGGCCGGGCGCATCCACGAAAGCGCCATGACTGCCACGGGGCAGGGCATGGGCAAGAACCTTGATGGCTGGGCCAGCGAGGACACCGACGTGATCAAAACCTACGACGCGCCGATGCGGGTGAATGCGGGGTTCAAGGTGCTGTCGGGCAACCTCTTTGACAGCGCGCTGATGAAGACCAGCGTGATCTCGGCCGATTTTCAGCAGCGTTTCCTGTCGAAACCGGGCTCCGAGAATGTGTTCGAGGCCCGCGCCATCGTCTTTGAAGGCCCCGAGGATTACCACGACCGTATCAACGACCCTGACCTTGGCATCGACGAAAACTGCATCCTGTTCATCCGCAACGTGGGCTGCGTGGGCTATCCCGGTTCGGCCGAGGTGGTGAACATGCAGCCGCCCGATGCGCTGATCCAGCAGGGCATCCACCACCTGCCAACGGTGGGCGATGGGCGGCAATCGGGCACCTCGGAAAGCCCGTCGATCCTGAACGCCTCGCCCGAAAGCGTTGTGGGGGGTGGCCTGGCCTATCTGGAAACCGGCGACGCGGTGCGGCTGGACCTGAACAATTCCACCATGAACGCGCTGGTTGACGATGCCGAGTGGGAGGCGCGCAAAGCCGCCTGGACCCCGCCCGAGATCCACAACCAGACCCCCTGGCAAGAGATCTATCGCAACACCGTTGGGCAATTGGCCGATGGTGGTTGCATCGAGCTTGCCACCAATTATCACAAGGTTGCGAAGGATTTGCCGCGCGACAACCACTAAGGGGCTGATATGAGCCAGAAACGTATTGTTATCACCGGCGCATCGGGCGGCATTGGCCGCGCCTGCGCCGAACATTTCCTTGGGCAGGGTCATCAAGTGGCCCTGCTGGCCCGCCGCGAAGAGGCATTGCAGGCCGTGGCCGCCGGGCGCGACAACGCGCTGGTTGTGCCGTGCGACGTGGCAGATCCGGGGGCCGTTGCCACAGCCTTTGACACGATCAAATCGGCATGGGGCGGTCTGGACGTCCTGTTCAACAATGCCGGGATCGGTGTACCCGCCGCCACCATCGACGAGGTCCCGACCGAGGATTGGCTGCGCCTGTGCAACATCAACATCAACGGCATGTTCTTCTGCGCCCAACACGCGTTTCGCATCATGCGGCACCAGTCTCCGCAGGGCGGGCGCATCATCAATAACGGCTCGATCTCGGCCCATGTGCCGCGCCCCGGCTCGGCCACCTACACGATGTCGAAACACGCGGTGACGGGCCTGACCCGCTCGCTCAGCCTCGATGGCCGCGCCTTCGACATCGCCTGCGGGCAGATCGATATCGGCAACGCGCATACCGACATGGCCGACGCCATGACCCGCGGTGTGCCGCAGGCCGATGGCTCGGTGAAGGTAGAGCCGGTGATGGATGTCTCCAACGTGGTGTCCACCGTGGCCCATATGGTCAGCCTGCCGCCCGAGGCGAATATTCAGTTCGTCAACGTCATGGCCACCAAGATGCCGTTTATCGGCCGGGGGTAGGGGGCGGCCCGGCCTTCCGCCGGGCGGCCTAGCGCGCGATATCGTCTTCCAGGAACCAGCGCACGCTGTCCTCGAAACTATCATCGGCGACAAACCCCAGATCGATCGCCCGGCCCAGCGTCACCCGCCCGCGCCAGCCGTTCACGATGGCCTCGATCACCGGGTCGCGGTCCCACGTGATGCGTGTCGCGGGTTCCGGCCCGGCCACGGCTGTCATCGCCGCGATCATCGCACCAATGCTGTCACAGCGCCCCGGCAGGTTGATGCACCGGTTTTCGCCCAACGCCCCGCCGTCCATCTCGGCGGCATGGATAAAGTTGCGAATGACCGTGCGCGGCGCCGTGTGCCACAGCTCATAGCTTTCATCGACCGGGCAGTTCGACAGGTTGCCCTGCATCGTGTCGCGAAAGATCGACGACATGAAGCTGCTGGCCGCCGCGTTGGGCTTGCCCGGCCGGATCGAAACCGTCGGCAACCGCAGCCCGCGCCCGTCCAGAAACCCCTTGCGCGACATGTCGGTCAGCAACAGCTCTCCCATCGCCTTCTGCGCGCCATAGGATGTCTGCGGGTTCAGCTCCACCCCGTCCACAATCGGATCGGGCGCCATGCCGCCATGCACCGCCATCGAGCTGGCGTAAACCACAACCGGTGCGTTGCCCTGCGCCCGGGCGGCCTCGAACAGGCCCAGCGTGCCAAACAGGTTCACCCGGATGCCCAAATCGAAATCGGCCTCTGCCGCCCCCGACACCACGGCGGCCAGGTGGAAGATGACGTCAAACGGGCCGTGATCGGCGAAGAGCGTCTCGCGCGATGAGCCGTCGGAAAGGTCGCTGGCCAACCGCACAACCTCAAACGGCGCTTCAATCGCCGCCGGCTCGCCCAGATCGGTCAGCACCAGTTTCGATATCTCCGCCCCGCGCAGCCGACCTTGCGCCGCCAGCGCGCGCGCCAGTTTCTGGCCGATGAACCCGCCACCGCCCGTGATTAGTATGTGCATTTTGTCCTCCCAGAAATGCGTTATCCCGCGGCCCAACCCCCATCCAGGATGTGGGCCTGTCCGGTTGTAAATCCGCTCTCGTCCGAGCCCAGGTAAACCGCCAGTGCGGCCACCTCTTCGGGTGTGCCGATCCGGCCCATGGGCTGGCGCGCGATGAACGCTTTCAGCGCCGCGTCGTAATCGCCCGTGGCCCGCAGCCGGTCGTGCAAGGACGGGCTGTCCACCGTGCCCGGGCAGATGCAGTTGCACCGGATCCCCGCCTTGACGTAATCCACCGCCACCGATTTGGTCATGCCAATCACCGCCGCCTTGCTGGTGCCATAGATGAACCGGCCCGGGGCCGCCAATATCGACGACGCGACCGAGGCGATGTTCACTATCGACCCGCCGCCGCGTTCCAGCATATGCGGCAACGCAGCCTGCATCGCGTGGAACTGGGCCCGCACGTTCAGGTTCATGGCAAAATCAAACTCCGCGTCGCTGGCCTCGGCCAGCGTGCCGCCATGCACGATGCCCGCGCAGTTCACCAGGATATCCGGCTTGGCCGCGTTGACCTCGCGCGTCAGCGCCGCCTTGTCGGTCACGTCCAGCGCCATCACCTCGGCAAGGCCCAGACCCTCCAGCAGATCACCGTTGATATCGCTCGCCGTGACCGTGGCGCCCTCCGCCAGATAGGCCTGCACCACGGCCCGTCCGATCCCTTGGCCCGCCGCCGTCACAAAGGCGGTTTTGCCTTGCAGCCGCATCTTTCCTCCCCGAAATATCTTGCAAAAGGCTTGTCCCTCGACAGCCTGTTAGTTTTGGTATACCAGAATTCCGAACCGCGGCAATGGATAGTTTTTCGGCGCTGCACCGGGCCCATTTTGGCGAAAGGAGCGGCGCGCATGACCGCCGGCACCGAACCCCTGGCAGAACGCATCGCCGCCCAGCTCAGGCGCGATATCCTGCTGGGCAAGCTGGCCCCCGGCGCCCCGGTTAAGGAACGCGACAACGCCACCGAGATGGGCGTCAGCCGCACCCCCATGCGCGAGGCGATCCGCATCCTGGCCCAGGACGGCCTGTTGACCCTGCGCCCCACCCGCAGCCCCATCGTCGCCGACCCCTCGCTGGCCGAGGTGCTGGACCAAATGCAGGTGCTGTCCGTGCTCGAGGCGCTGTCGGGCCGGCTGGCCTGCACCAACGCGTCCGACCGCGAGATCGACAGCATCGTGGCCCTGAACGCCGACATGCCGCGCAAGTTTGAAACGCTCGACCGGGTGGATTTCTTTGAATTCGACATGAATTTCCACCGCGCCATCGCCCGCGCCTCGCACAACCCGTCCCTGATCGAAACGCACGACGCTTACCTGTCGCGCCTGTGGCGCGCGCGCTTCTTGTCGGCCAGCCACCTTCTGGCCCGCACCTCGGTTCTGGGCCAGCACGACGCCATCGTCGACCGCCTGCGCGCCCGCGACGCCGAAGGGATCGAGGCGACGATCCGCACCCATATGGAATTGCTGGAAAGCAACATCTCCGACGCCTATCGCGCCCGCGATGCGGCCACCCAATAGCCAATTACGACCACGAAGGACGACCCAATGAAACTTCTCAATTACGGCCCCAAGGGGCAGGAAAAACCCGGCCTGCTGGACGCCGATGGCAATGTGCGCGACCTGTCGGGCACCGACGCGGTTCTGGCCGGTGCGGGCGTGTCGCTGGACGCGCTGGACAAGCTGCGCGCGCTGGATCCCGCCAGCCTGCCGCTGGTGGCCGAACCCGGCCGCATCGGATCCTGCCTGACCGACGTGCCGAATTTCTACTGCATCGGCCTGAACTACGTGAAACACGCCGAAGAGGCCGGCATGGCCCTGCCGACTGAACCGATCATCTTTTCCAAGGCCACCTCGTGCCTGTCCGGTCCCAACGACCCCATCGTGATCCCGCGCGGCTCCACCCGCTCCGACTGGGAGGTTGAGCTGGGCATCGTCATCGGCAAAACCGCCCATAACGTGTCCGAGGCCGACGCGATGGACTACGTTGCCGGGTTCTGCGTGGTCAACGACGTGTCCGAACGCGAATGGCAGCTGGAGCGTGGCGCCCAGTGGATCAACGGCAAATCCGCCCCCACTTTCGGCCCCACCGGCCCCTATCTGGTCACCGCGGACGAGGTTGCCGATGTGCAGAACCTGAACCTTTCGCTGTCGCTGAACGGCGAGGAACTGCAGAACTCCAACACCTCGGACATGGTGTTCAACGTGGTGCAGATCGTGTCGGCCATGTCGCAATTCCTGGAACTGCGCCCCGGTGATCTGATCGCCACCGGCACGCCGTCGGGTGTGGGCATGGGCCTGAACCCGCCGCGCTATCTGGCGCCGGGCGACGTGGTCGAGCTGCAGGTCGAAGGGCTGGGCAGCCAGCGTCAGGAAGCCATCGCCGCCTCGTGATGCGCGAATGCGGGCGGGGCCGCTTGTGCGGCCTTGCCCATCCCGCCCGCCTCTGCTTTTGTCGGCCCGAATGAACGAGGGGCAGGCGGCATGACATCAGGCCAGTGGGAGTTTTGGATCGACCGGGGCGGCACCTTCACCGATGTGGTCGCCCGCGATCCGTCCGGTGGGTTGTCCACCGCCAAGCTGCTGTCGGAAAACCCCGAACGTTACCCCGATGCCGCCGTCGAAGGGGTGCGCCAGGCGCTGGGCCTTGCGCCTGCCGACGCCATCCCGCCCGGCCGCATTCGCGCGGTCAAGATGGGCACCACCGTGGCCACCAACGCGTTGCTGGAGCGTCAGGGCGAACGCACCCTGCTGCTGATCACCCAAGGTTTCGGCGACCTGCTGCGCATCGGCTATCAAACGCGGCCCGACCTCTTCGCGCTGGATATAAGGCGGCCCGATCTGCTCTATGAACGCGTGGCCGAAATGGCCGAGCGTCTGGATGCCGACGGCAACATCCTGACCCCGCTGGACACGGGCGCGGTGCGCGCCGCGCTGCAATCGGCCTTCGATGACGGCATCCGCGCCGTCGCCGTGGCGGGCCTGCACGCCTATCTGAACCCCGTTCACGAACGCGCCGTCGGCGAAATCGCCGCCCAGATCGGCTTCACCCAGATCTCGCTGTCGCATCAGGTCTCGCGGCTGGCCAAGCTGGTGGGGCGCGGCGACACGACGGTGGTTGATGCCTATCTGTCGCCGATCCTGCGCCGCTATGTCGATCAGGTCGCCGACGCGCTGGACGTAGCGCAGGGCGGGTGTGACAGGCTGCTGTTTATGCAATCCTCGGGCGGGCTGACCGATGCGGGGCTCTTTCAGGGCAAAGACGCCATCCTGTCCGGCCCCGCGGGCGGCATTGTCGGCATGGTCAAAACCGCGCAGGCCGCCGGGTTCGACCGACTGATCGGCTTTGACATGGGCGGCACCTCCACCGATGTCAGCCACTTCGCGAGCACCTATGAACGCAGTTTCGAGACCGAGGTCGCCGGCGTCCGCATGCGCGCCCCGATGATGGATATCCACACGGTGGCCGCCGGCGGCGGCTCGATCTGCACCTTCCGCGATGGCCGCTATCAGGTTGGCCCCGAAAGCGCCGGCGCCAACCCCGGCCCGGCCTGTTACCGCCGTGGCGGGCCGCTGACCGTGACCGATTGCAACGTGATGCTGGGCAAGCTGAACCCGGCGCATTTCCCCGCCGTCTTTGGCCCCGATGGCGGTCAGCCGCTGGATGTCGACGCCGTGCGAACATCGTTCACGCAGATGGCCGCCGACATCGCCACGGCCACCGGACAGCCCCCCGCCACGCCCGAGGATGTGGCCGAGGGCTTCCTGCGCATCGCCGTCGACAACATGGCCAACGCGATCAAGAAAATCTCGGTTCAGCGCGGCCATGACGTGACCGGCTATACCCTGCAATGTTTCGGCGGGGCAGGGGGGCAACACGCCTGTCTGGTGGCCGACGCGCTGGGCATGCGGCGCGTGTTCATCCACCCCTTTGCGGGGGTTCTGTCGGCCTATGGCATGGGCCTGGCCGAGATCCGATCCCTGCACGAACGTCAGGTCGACGCGCCGCTGGATGACCCGCAAGCCGCTGATATCGTGGATGATCTGCGGGCCGACGCGCAGGCCGCCGTCGCCGCCCAGGGCGTGGCCGAGGTTGCCACCATCGCCCATGCCCACCTGCGCTATGACGGCTCGCACCAAGCGCTCGAGGTGCCCTTTGGCACCCCCACCGCGATGCAATCGGCCTTCGACGCCGCGCATCAGGCCCGGTTCGGCTTCACCTCGCCCGAGCGCGCCGTGCTGTTCGAGATGATCGCGGTCGAGGGCATCGGCCAAACCGGCGAGGCACCCGCCGGGCTGCCCGCCGACGGCACCGCCACGCCGCTGGCCCATATCCCCGTGCACTTCCCCGATGGCCTCGCCGACACACCGGTGGTCGCCCGCGACACGCTGGGCCCCGGCACCCGCATCACCGGCCCGGCCATCATCACCGAACCCACCGGCACCAATATCGTCGAACCCGGCTGGTCCGCCTATGCCGATGCCGCCGGCAACCTGATCCTTGAACGCACCACCGCCGCCACCCGCGCCGCCGCCGCAGGCACGCAGGCCGACCCGGTGCTGTTGGAGGTGTTCAACAACCTCTTCATGTCCGTCGCCGACCAGATGGGCGCGACGCTGGCCAATACCTCGTGGTCGGTCAACATCAAGGAACGGCTCGACTTCAGCTGCGCGATCTTTGATGCGGCGGGCGATCTGGTGGCCAACGCGCCGCATGTGCCGGTGCATCTGGGCTCCATGTCCGACAGCATCAAGACGGTGATGCGCGAAAACGCGGGCGCCATCCGGCCCGGCGATGCGTTCATGCTGAACTCGCCCTTCAACGGCGGCACGCATCTGCCCGATGTCACGGTTGTCACCCCGGTTTTTGTCGGGGATGTGGTGCTGTTCTGGCTGGGCTCACGCGGCCACCACGCCGATATCGGCGGGCGCACCCCTGGCTCGGGCCCGCCCGACAGCACCCATATCGACGACGAAGGCGTGCTGATCGACAATTTCCGGCTGGTTGATGGCGGCACTTTGCGCGAGGACGCGGCGCGCGCCCTGCTGGCCTCGGGCCGCTATCCGTGTCGCAACATCGATCAGAACATGGCCGACCTGAAGGCACAGGTTGCCGCGAACGAGACCGGGCGGCAGGAGCTTTTGAAGGTGGTCACGGCCTATGGCGCCGATGTCGTCGCGGCCTATATGAACCACGTTCAGGACAACGCCGAAGAAAGCGTGCGCCGGGTCATCGACACGCTGTCGGACGGCACGTTCACCTACCCGATGGACCACGGCGCCGCGATCTGCGTGGACATCCGCGTTGACCGCGCCGCGCGGCAGGCGGTGGTGGATTTCACCGGCACCTCGGCCCAGAACCCCGGCAACTACAACGCACCTTACGCGATCTGCCGGGCGGTGGTCCTCTATGTCTTCCGCACTTTGGTGGGCGCAAATATCCCGCTGAACGAGGGCTGTCTGAAACCCCTGCAAATCATCGCGCCGCCGGGCAGTATGCTGAACCCCGCCTATCCCGCCGCCGTGATCGCCGGCAATACCGAGGTCAGCCAGGCCGCATGCAATGCGCTTTACGGCGCGCTGAGGGTGATGGCCTGCAGCCAGGCGACGATGAACAACTTTATCTGGGGCAACGAGGCGTTCCAAAACTATGAAACCATCGCCGGCGGCACCGGCGCGGGGCCGGGGTTTGACGGCTGCGACGCGGTGCAAAGCCACATGACCAATACCCGCATGACTGATCCCGAGATCCTGGAAAAACGCTTCCCCGTGCGCCTGGAGGCCTTCGGCATCCGCCCCGCATCGGGCGGCGCGGGGCAATGGCGCGGCGGCCACGGGGTGATCCGGCGGTTGCGGTTTTTGGAGCCGGTTACGGTCACCACGCTGTGCTCGCACCGTTCTGTCGCACCCTTCGGCGGGGCAGGCGGTGCACCCGGTGCCACCGGGGAAAACTGGGCGGAATACCCTGATGGCCTTCGAGAGCGACGCGAAGGCAACGACGAAGTTGAATTGCCCGCCGGCGGCCTGTTCGAACTGCGCACCCCCGGTGGGGGCGGCTGGGGCTAGCTGTTGCCAAAAGGAAATCCCCGCCCGGAGGCGGGGATTAAGACATTCTGATTGGCGCTGTGTTGCGCCGTTCTTTAGATCTCTTCGGGCAGGATCAGGTTGAGCGCGATGGCGATGATCGCCGTTGGCAGCAGCCCCGAGATCGCCAGCGTGTTCAGCACGCCCGGCAGGTATTGCACCGCCGTTGGCACGAGGTTCAGGCCCAGACCCACCGACAGCGACAGGGCGATGATCACCATGTTGCGGCGGCTCATCTGGACTTCGGACAGCATGTTGATACCGGCCGAGGCAACCATGCCGAACATCACGATCACGCCGCCACCCAGCACCGGCAGGGGCATTGTGGCGATCAGCGCGCCGATTTTCGGGATCAGACCGCAGGCCACCAGGATCAGCGCGGCGATGGTCACGACGTGGCGGCTCATCACGCCGGTCATGGCGACGATACCGGCGTTCTGGCTGAACGAGGTGTTGGGTAGCCCGCCGAAGACACCGGCCACGGCCGAGCCCAGACCGTCGGCATAGGTGGCGCCGGCGATTTCCTCGTCTGTAGCTTCGCGCCCGGCGCCGCCCTTGGTGGTGGCCGAGCAATCGCCCACCGTTTCAATGGCCGAGACAATGGCCACCAGAACCACCGGGATCACGGCGGCCATGTTAACCTCGAACCCATAGGGGAAGACCTTGGGCAGGGCGAACCATGCCGCTTTGCCGATCCCGCCGAAATTCACGATGCCGAACAGGATCGCCACGATATACCCGGCGATCAGCCCCACCAAAATGGCGGCGGCCGACAGGATGCCCTTGGTGTAGAACTTCACCGCCAGCGCCACCACGATCACCGTCAGCGCCGGGATCCAATGGGCCAGCGAGCCAAAGCTTTCGGCCTCCATCTGGAACGTCGCGGCCCCGCCTGCGGCGTATTTGATGCCGACCGGGATCAGGTACAAACCAATGGTCAGGATCACCAGCCCGGTGATCATTGGCGGGAACAAATAGCGCAGCCGCCCGATGACCGACCCCAGCGCGAAGTGGAAGATGCCGGCGATCACGATGGCGCCCATCACGGCGCCCATTCCCAATTGCGCGGCCACAATCGTCAGAACCGACACGAAGGCAAAACTGGTGCCCTGCATGATTGGCAGGCGCGCGCCCACCGGGCCGATGCCCACGGTCTGAAACAAGGTGGCCACCCCGGCAAACAGCATCGCCATCTGCACCAGATACACCATGTCGGCCCCGCCAAAGGCAAAGCCCGCCGCGCCCGCCACGATGATCGAGGGCGTCACGTTCGACGCAAACATCGCCAGCACGTGCTGCAGGCCAAGCGGTACTGCGTTGCTGAGGGGGGGCGTCGTATTCGGGTCGCGGAAATCCGCGTTCGCTGTACTGTCCGTCATATCCGTTACTCCTGTTTTTGGGGGCCTTCCCAGCCCTGAAAACCGCTCTTTTCGGCGGCTAAACGCTTAGGAGTAAACCATATATGGGGTCAAAAACCAATGTTCTTCCAGATTTGGTGTCTGCCCGATCCGGTCAATCACCGCGAAAATGCCCGGAGAATGAAGCGGGCACAGCACCCCGTGCCACGTATTTGGGCGAAAATTAATCGCCTGGCCCGGCGCGGTTTCAAAGGCCAGGGGCGTACCGGGGGTGCCTTTAGAATCGGGGGCGACAATCACCAGGTACGGGTGCCAGCTCATCGGGACAAACGCCTGGCTGCCCTCGGGATGGCGCTCAACCATCTCCAGCTTCATCGGCAATTGGCGCGGTTCGGCCTGAAACAGGCTCAGCCCCGCCCGGCCATCGGGCCCGAACTCCAGCCGCGCCCGGTCATGAAACCGGCCGCACAGGCCCTGATTGATGATCTTGTCGGGATCGCCCGCGCAATCCAGCACATCGCCAAAGGGCGCAAAGGCCCCGGCATCCATCGGCTGAAGGTCGATGCGGGTGCTCATGGCAGGGTCAGCGACGGGTGGCGGTTGACGTCTTTATACAGCAAATACCGGAACGGCTCGGACCCCGAGGCATAACAGGCCTGCGGACAAAAGGCGCGCAGCCACATGAAATCGCCCTCTTCCACCTCCACCCAATCCTCGTTCAGGTAATAGACCCCGCGGCCCTGCAGCACATACAGCCCGTGTTCCATCACATGGGTCTCGGCAAAGGGGATGTTGCCGCCGGGCAGGAAGGTGACGATGTTGACATGCATGTCGTGGCGCAGGTCGTTGGGGTCGATGAACCGGGTGGTTGACCACACATCGGCATCGCCATGCATCGGCGTGGGGGGCACGTCGTCATCATGCGCGATCACCAGATCGGGCGCGTCATATCCCGGCGCGGGTTCGTATCTCTTGCGGATCCAGACAAAGTTCGACTTGTCGTCGTGGATGTTCAGGATCTTCCAGTCGGTGCCCGGCGGCAGATAGGCAAAGCTGCCCGGGGTCAGCACATGCGTGTCGGTGTCCACCACCAGATGCATACGCCCGCGGGTAACAAACAGCGCGCCTTGGGCCTGCGGGTCGGGTTCGGGCGTATCAGACATGCCACCGGGGGCCATTTCCACGATATATTGGGCAAAGGTCTCGGCAAACCCGCTCAGCGGCCGGGCCAGGATCCACGCGCGGCAGCCGATCCAGCCGGGCAGAAAACTGGTGACGATATCCGACATCACACCGCGCGGGATCACCGCATAGGCGTTGGTAAAGACCGACCGGTCATGCGCCCGGGTCTTGGGGTTGGGTAATCCGCCACGCGGGGCGAAATAGCTGCGTTCGGTCATAAGATCTCCTCAAGCCGCAACCAGGCAATGCGCTCTACTTGCGTGCAGGCGGTGCGCAGCTCTGTCTCGCGGTCGTTTTGCAGGCGGGCCTCGAACGCGGCGCGGATGCTGTCCTTGGTATTGTCGCGCACGGCGATGATAAAGGGAAAGCCAAACTTGGCGGTATAGTCGTCATTGGCGCGGGTGAAAAAGCCGCGCTCTTCGTCGGTCAGCATGTCCAGACCCGCGCTGGCCTGTTCGGCGGTGCTGTCGGCGGTAAGGCGCCCGGCGGCGGCCAGCTTGCCGGCCAGGTCGGGATGCGCTGTCAGCACGCCCAGCCGCTCGTCGTCCGTCGCGCGGCGAAAGGCCCGGCACAACGCGTTGTGCAGCCCCGCGGCGGTGTCATGGGCGGGGCCCAGTTCCAGCGCATGCGCGCGTTCTGCCACCCATGGGCTGTGTTCGAAAATGCCGCCATAGGTGTCAACAAAGGTCGCACGATCCATCGCCGAAGGGCGCACGCGATCCTGCGGCGGGTGCGTGGCCGCCCAATGGTCGGCAATGTCGATACGGCGCGGGAACCAGACACCCTCATGGCTTTGCGCATAATCGATGAACCGCTGCAACGCCGCCGCGCGCCCCGGCCGCCCGATCAGCCGGCAATGCAGCCCGATCGACATCATCTTGGCCGCCCCGTCCTGACCTTCGGCATAAAGCGTGTCGAAACTGTCCTTCAGATAGGCAAAAAACTGGTCGCCTGCGTTGAACCCCTGCGGTGTGGCGAACCGCATATCGTTGGCGTCCAGCGTATAGGGGATGATCAGCTGATCGCGACCGCCCACCTTCAGCCAATAGGGCAGGTCGTCGTCATAGGCGTCCGAGATATAGGCAAACCCGCCCTCCTCGGCCACAAGCCGCACCGTGTTCATCGAACACCGCCCCAGATACCACCCGGTGGGCCGCGCGCCCGTCACCTCGGCATGCAGGGCGATGGCCTGTTGCAGATGCGCGGCCTCGATGGTTTCGGCCATATCCTTGTATTCGATCCACTTGAACCCGTGGCTGGCGATCTCCCAGCCGGCGTCCTGCATCGCCGCCACCTGCTCGGGCGCGCGGGCCAAAGCGGTGGCCACGCCGTAAACAGTGACCGGAATGCCCGCGCCGGTGAACATCCGGTGCAGCCGCCAGAACCCGGCCCGCGCACCGTATTCATAGATCGACTCCATGTTCCAGTGCCGCTGCCCCGGCCAGGCCGCGGCCCCCACAATCTCGGACAAAAACGCCTCGGACGCCGCATCCCCATGCAGCAGGTTGTTCTCGCCGCCTTCCTCGTAGTTCACCACGAATTGCACGGCAATCTTGGCCCCGCCCGGCCATTTCGCATCTGGCGGATTGGCACCATAGCCCGCCATGTTGCGCGGATAACGGTCTGTCACATCATGTCTCCCGGGTTTTGCGAAACGGGGGCAACCCCCTGTTCCCGCCCGCCAATTCGTGCCACAAATTCAAGGTAAATGGCAATCGCGGAGCTTCACAATGCCCAATACCGGTTATCTGTCCACCCATGTTCTGGATACCGCCCGCGGTGTTCCCGCAAATGGCATCGAAATTCAGCTGTTCCGCGTCTCGGGCAACAGCCACCGCAAGATCGCCACCGCGCGCACCAATGCCGATGGCCGTACCGACACACCGATCCTGCCCGCCGAAAAGTTCGAAACCGGCCAGTACGAGCTGATCTTCTTTACCGGTGATTACCTGCGCAAAAACGGTCTTGTCAGCGGTGAAACCCTGTTTCTGGATCAAATCCCGCTGCGCTTTGGCGTCGATGACGGCAGCGCCCATTACCACGTGCCGCTTTTGCTCTCACCTTATGGCTATTCCACCTATCGCGGCAGCTGACCCTTGAACCTGCCCGCGTTTTGGCGCTGAATTAGGCGGGACAACAAGGGGATAGCGATGCTGGAACTTGCCATCGTCTGGGAATGGGCGCAGTTCGCCATGCGCTGGCTGCACGTGATCACGGCCATCGCTTGGATCGGATCGTCGTTTTATTTCATCGCACTTGACCTTGGCCTGTGGCGCGACCGCAACCTGGCCTCGGGCGCCGATGGCGAGGAATGGCAGGTGCATGGCGGCGGCTTCTACCACGTGCAGAAATACCTGGTGGCCCCGGCGGAAATGCCCGACCACCTGGTCTGGTTCAAATGGGAAAGCTATTCGACCTGGCTGTCGGGTTTTGCCCTGCTGGTGCTGGTCTATTATTTGGGCGGCGAGCTTTATCTGGTTGATCCCAACGTGCTGGATATCCCTGTCTGGCAGGCGGTTGGGATCTCGGTCGCGTCACTGGCAGTGGGCTGGATCGTCTATGACCTGATCTGCAAATCCAGGTTCGGCGACGACAATACCCGGCTGATGCTGTTGCTCTACGTGATCCTCGTGGCGATGGCCTGGGGTTATACACAGGTCTTCTCGGGCCGCGCCGCACTGCTGCATCTGGGCGCCTTCACCGCCACAATCATGTCGGCCAACGTGTTCTTCATCATCATGCCGAACCAGCGCATCGTGGTGGCCGACCTCAGGGCCGGGCGCACGCCCGATGCCAAATACGGCAAAATCGCCAAGCAACGGTCGACCCATAACAATTATCTGACCCTGCCGGTCATCTTCCTGATGCTGTCCAACCACTATCCGCTGGCCTTCGCGTCCGAATGGAACTGGCTGATTGCGTCGCTGGTCTTCCTGATGGGGGTAACGATCCGGCACTATTTCAACACCATCCACGCGCGCGGCGGCGACCCGAACTGGACATGGCCGGTTACGATCATCCTGTTCTTGGCCATCATGGCATTGTCGGTGGCACCGCTTTACGCGCCCCCCGGCGAAGAGCCCCGGGCGATGAGCCCCCGCGCCGAACGCTTCGCCGCCGCACCGGGGTTCGAGGATGTCTATGGCACGGTTCTTGGCCGCTGTTCCATGTGTCACGCAGCCGAGCCGGTCTGGGGCAACATGCGGCATCCACCCAAGGGGGTGATGCTTGAAACCGAGATGCAGGTTGCGACCTATGCCCATCAGATTTTTGTGCAGGCCGGGGCCAGCCACGCCATGCCCCCGGCCAATGTGTCGTACATGGAGCCCGACGAAAGGGCGGCGATTGTCGATTGGTACCGCGCGGGTCTGGGCGGCTGAAAGTTTAAACTTGGACCTGCGCAATGGGAGGAAAGTTTAAAAACCACGTTAAATTTTCTTATTTGGCCACATTTACCCGTTTTGGTCCGGAAACTGGGCCAAAACACCCGCGTTAGCGCTTGTCAGGTGCTTCAAATCGGCTAGTCTGCGCGAAACCACGAAGACATTCCCATGACTGAACACACACATATTCTGGGCGCACGCCTGACCGAACTGCTGGGCCGTATCTACCCAGAACTGGACCGTGACATCCTTGCCAGTCAAGTGATCGGGGCCTTCTGGCCCGAAGGCTCCACCCGTCGTGACGAGGCCCGTGCACCGGGCAATGATCTGTGGTCGCCGGCCGACGCAATGGTGATCACCTATGGCAACAGTTTCGTGGACGGATCGCACAAGCCACTGGATTTGCTGAATGATTTCCTGCGGCGGTACCTGAAGGACACCATCAACTCGGTCCATATCCTGCCCTTCTTTCCCTTTACCTCGGATGATGGGTTTGCGGTCACGGACTATCGCGCGGTGAACCCGACGCTGGGTGGTTGGGCCGATATTCGTCGTATCGCGGATCAGTTCAAACTGATGTCCGACCTTGTGCTCAACCACGTGTCGTCGCAATCGACATGGTTTTCGGACTACCGCCAGGGCCGCGCGCCGTTTGACCGGTTCTTCTTCGAAGCCTCGCCCGATGATGACCTCAGCCAGGTTGTCCGCCCCCGTACCTCGCCTCTGCTGCGCAAAGTCGACACCGCCAACGGCCCGCGTCACGTGTGGTGTACTTTCAGCCATGACCAGGTGGATCTCGATTTCTCGAATCCCGAAGTTCTTATGGAATTTCTGAGGGTTATGCGCCTTCACATTGACAATGGCGTGCGTGTCATCCGGCTGGACGCGGTGGCGTTCATCTGGAAAGAGCTGGGCACCAACTGCATCCACCTGCCGCAAACCCACGCCATCGTTCAGCTGATGCGCGTGCTGTGCGACCACGCCGACGAAGACCTTGTTCTGCTGACCGAAACCAACGTGCCAAACACCGAGAACCTGTCGTATTTCGGCAACCGGAACGAGGCGCACGCGATCTATAACTTCTCGCTGCCACCCCTACTGTTGCACGCTATGATGTCGGGCAAGGCGACCTATCTGCACCAATGGCAACGCACCATGCCCCCGGCACAGCTGGGCTGTGCTTATCTGAATTTCACCGCCAGCCATGATGGCATAGGTATGCGGGGCGGCGAAGGCATCCTGCCGATCGAGGACCGCGACCGCGTCATTGATGCCGTCCGCGACTTCGGTGGCCTTGTTTCAATGCGCGCGCTGCCCGATGGCGGCGAGGCACCTTACGAGCTGAACATCACCTTCTACGATGCCATGGCGGGCACGTTTGACGGAAAAGATGAACATCAATTCAATAGGTTCGTCTGTTCACAGACCATTCCCATGGCAATGGAAGGCATCCCTGCCTTTTACGTGCATTCGCTGTTGGGGACCCATAATGACCATGCCGGGGTCGAGAAAACCGGTATCAATCGCGCCATTAACCGTCACCGCTGGGACTACCCCACGCTGCGTGAAAATCTGGATGATCCTGACAACCTGCACGCACAGGTACTGGCCGCGTTGTCCGAACGCATTCGCATCCGTTGCAGGCAACAGGCGTTCCACCCGAACGCCACGCAATTCACCCTGCACCTCGACGAACGGGTCTTTGGGCTGTGGCGTCAGAGCCTTGATCGCGACCAATCGATCTTTGCCTTGCACAATGTCTCGGCCGAGACGGTGCATATCTCGCCGCAATCGATCAATCTTATTGGCGGAGTGGATTGGGTGGATCTTCTTTCGGGCGAGCATATCTCGGCTTCGGGCAAAGACATCGAGCTTGCCCCTTACCAATGCCGCTGGATCAGCAATACAGCCTAATTCGGGTATGATGGGCCAATGACAGGATTAGGCCTGATTCACCTTGCACTAATGTTGGTCGCCCTAGGCGTTGGAGCGACGGTTTTCCTGCGCCCGAAAGGGACCCGTACCCACAAGAATATCGGGCGTATCTTCGTGGTGGTGATGCTGATCTCGAACGCGATTGTGTTTGCAATTCAAGAGGATACCAAAGGGTTCGGCGTTTTTCATGCCTTCAGTGTCGTCAGCTGCCTGTCGATTGTGGCCGGTGCCACCTTGGCCCGGCTGGGCCGTCGGGTTTCCCATGCGCATGTCATGCTGTGGTCGTTCGGAGGGGTTTGCGCAGCCGGGGCAGGTCAGGGCGCGGTGATGCTGAATTTACCCCCGTGGCCCTTTATCATTTTGACGTTTCTGTTGGTTGGTTTGGTGGCGTTCCGGGCCAACTTTGTACTCCCAAAGCCCCGTGGTCAGCGCTGACCGGTTGCCTGTGGTCTGCGCATTTTTGCGACATCCAAACGCGAAAACTGACCGCACATTCAAACAACAGATTGTGCTGCAACACGTTTTCTGGCAAAACCTGTCCGCTACGTTTTTCTTTTTCGACCCACTCTGTCCACTTACCCGGCTTCAGACACTCGATACAGATCGACTAAGCCAGGGTGGTGCAATTCCGTGACCATCACAAAATCAGGAGTACACAGAATGGCCCAGGGCACTGTGAAATGGTTCAACTCTACCAAAGGCTTCGGCTTTATCGCACCGGATGAAGGCGGCAAGGACGTGTTCGTGCATATCAGCGCGGTTCAGCGTTCGGGCCTGGACGGTCTGGCCGACAACCAGAAGGTCACCTATGACCTGGAAGCTGGTCGCGACGGCCGCGAAAGCGCGGTAAATCTGTCGCTGGCCTAAGCGCCACGCACCAGAGCTTTCGAAACGCCGCCGGGGGGACCTGGCGGCGTTTTGCGTTGGCTCAGGCGTATTCTTCCTGATCCTCGGCCACGGCTTTCAGCATATCCGACGTCAGCCCGGGATCGGCGGCATGCACCCGGGACCAGTTGGGAATGAACGGTTGTTCGGCCGGGTTTTCCAGAAACACCTGCCCGGCGGTCATGATATTCTGGGCAAACAGCTCGATCATCTTTTCCTCGCGGTGCCGGTCCAGCGACAGCCCGTTCAAGCGGGCATCGGCCGAGTAAGCCTCCAACAGGTCCAGCGCGCAGCGGTAATAGGTGGCCTTGAGGCTGCGAAAGATCTCTTCGGAGAACACGGTCCCATCGGCGGCCAGCTTGCGGAACAGCGCCTTGCAGATGTCGACGGACATGCGGCTGAGCCCCTTGGCGGCATCATCCTCGCTAACCGGTTGATGCTTGTGGTCGTAGTTTTCTGCGATCTCGACCTGGCAGACCGATTTGGGCGCCATATTGCGCCAAGCCTCGGATAACACGCCGATTTCCAGGCCCCAGTCTGAAGGGATGCGCAGATCAGGCAAGGGGGCAATGCGCAGTGCAAACTCGCCCGACAGCGGATAGCGGAAGGCGCGCAGGAAATCGATATAGTCGCGGGTTCCGATGACCTTTTGCAGCGCAATCAGGATGGGGCTGACCAACAGGCGGCTGACCCGACCGTTCAGCTTGCCGTCACCAATGCGCGGGTAAAACCCCTTGGCCAGTTGATAGGGAAAGGACGGGTGCGCCAGTGGATACACCATCCGGGTCAGCATCTCGGCCTTATAGGTGACGATGTCGCAATCATGCAGCGCCATCACCGCGCTGTCCGCCTGGCCCAGCAGATAGCCGATGCAGAACCACACATTGCGGCCCTTGCCCGGCTCGCCGGGATCAATGCCCAATGCCTCAAGCCGTTCGTGAATGGCCTTCATCCGCGGGCTGTCGTTCCAGATCACCACGTGGTCTTGCGGCAGGCGGGCAAAGAACTTGCGGGCTGCGCGGTATTGATCCTCATCCGCGCGGTCCAGACCGATGATGATGCGATGCAGGTAAGGCACAGTGGCCAATTCATCGAGGATCTTCGGCAGCGCCTCGCCTTCAAGTTCGGAATACAGTGACGGCAGGATCAGGCTGATCTTTCGACTTTGACCAATCGCGGTCAGCTCGCGCGCCATATCCTCGGCGCTTTGCGTGCGCAGGTTATGCAGGGTGGCGACATTGCCGTTCTGGTGAAAATCAGCCAAGGGTTGGTCCTTTTTGGTTCAGGTGATGCGCGTATCCAACTGCGCGGTCATGGCTTGGGCCCATCCGGCGGGGCCGGGGGCATTGGTGCGAATAATCTGGCCGCTGTCTTCGCCAGGTTGGTGTGGCAGGGCAGGAGAGGCCGGGTTTTGCACGATGATACCAAGGTCAGCGTGGTGCAGCATGGCAAGATCGTTCGGTGCGTCGCCAAGGGCTATGCTGAACGGGTTGCCAAACTGCGTCAGAATCTGGTCCATGCGGTCCGCCTTGGTCGCGCCGTGTGAAAGGGTCAGGAAACGCCCCCCCTGCTGGGCGGTGATGCCCTGTGATTTCAGGTGCTCAAGAAACACCATGCGCGCGTCATCCGTGCCTGACCACAGGCCGGGTTCCGAAAACTGTCGCTGAGCCGCAAGGGCAGCGGCGGCGTTCGACAGCCCGGTTTTCGTGGCAATCCCGTCGGCCCCCCAATCCCCAAAACCCTGATAGGCGCTGCGCAGATCGACAGGCAAGGTGTCCAGCGCCGCCCGGATCCTGCGATAAGCGCTGTCATCACCCGACCCATCTGCGCCCGGCTGCAAGATGCCAGCGCCGTTTTCAACAATTGCGGGCACATCGGTCATGCCGATCTCGGCACGCAGCGGCGCAATCTCGGCGCCTGTCTTGGAACTGGCCAAAACCACGGGAATACCTTTTGCGGCAAGGCGTGACAGCGTGGCGTCCGCGGGTGCGTGTGAATAAGTGCCGTGATCCAGAAGGGTGCCGTCCAGATCGGTGAAAACGATCAACTTTGGGTGGGGCACAGGCGAATCTCCAAGAATTTGCCTCATATTGAGGCTTTGCTGCGGGGAAGCCCACCGGAGGCAGGGGATTTGGGGCGCGAAAATGCGCACATGCACAAAAAATATGCAAACTGAGCAAGTTGGGGTCACTGCGACAAGAAACCGTCAAATAAGGTTCGCGCACGGTTCACCAAACCGCAAACCATGTGCCATGCCACGGGTGCAGTCTGGACGGACTGAACATCCAACCGGGAAACCAACCATGAAACCATCGCTGCTTCTTGCCGGCGCTGCTGTTGCCCTGTCGGGCCTGGCCGCGCCTTCTTTCGCTGACGACGTCACCATCAAACTGTGGTCGCGCGCTGACCGTTCCGGTCCCCTGCGGGCTGGCAACATTGTTGCCGCGGCAGAGCAACTGAACAACGCTTTCGAAGCTGCTGGCGCTGACAAGCGCGTGGTTGTAGAGCTGATCGAGACCAACAACAAAGGTTTTGACGCCGACGCGCTGGCGCTGCTGAAAGCGCATTCGGTGGGTGACACCCCCGACATCGCCGTTGTAGCGCATGAGTGGATCGGCTCGTTTGTCGAGGCTGGCCTGGCTGCCAATCTGGAAGGCCACATTGCCGACAACGCCACCATGTATGCCGACATGATCCCCGAGCTGTGGAACTCGGTCATGTATAAAGGCGAGCGTTTCGGCGTGCCGCAGGACAGCGAAGTGCGCATGTTCTTCCTGAACAACGACATTCTGCGCGCCACCGGCAAATCGGAAGAGTTCATCGCCCAGCTGCCCGCACAGGTCGAAGCCGGTGAATTCACCATGTTCGATTTCTGCGACCTGGCTGCCGAAGCCGTGAATGCCGGCGCTGCCAAGATCGGCTGGGTGCACCGCCCCAATGTTGGCCCGGATTTCCAGATGGCCATGGCCTCGTTCGGCATCGACATCTACAATGAAGACGAAGCCAAGCTGCAGATCACCAAGCAGGGTCTGACCGATTACTATGGCTGGCTGAAATACTGTGTCGACAACGGCTCGCTGCCCGCCGACATGACCACCTATAGCTGGGACAGCACCCACGCCGCGTTCCGCGGTGGGGACGCGCTGGGCAAATTCCACGGCATCTGGAACGTCGGTAAGCAGCTGGAGGCCTTTGGCCTGGAAGGCAAAGACGACTATTTCCACAAACTGACATGGATCCACGCCCCGGCCGGCAAAGCCGGTGGTCAGCCCAAGAACCTGAGCCACCCGATCGCCTATATCGTGGGCGAGACCGAGAACAAAGACCTGGCCGCTTTGTTGGTTGCCATGGCCTCGCAGCACGTGCCGAACACCGCGCATGCCGTAACCACCAACCACACCCCGATCAACTATGGCCAGACCGCCATGCCTGAGTTCCAGGAAAAAGGCTGGGCGCTGATCGCCGGTACGCCGATGCTGAAATATGCCGAGTTCATGCCGAACCACGCCAAGATCGGCCAGTACAACGCCATCACCTATACCGGTGTTCAGGCCGTTGAAACCGGCGAGATGAGCCCGGAAGAAGCTGCCGAGATGGTGATCGAAGAGCTCGAGATCGAGCTGGGCGATGACGTGATCATCCTCGACTAAACCAAAGGATGGGCGGGCCCTTTGCGGCCCGCCCGTTTGCCCG
This sequence comes from Actibacterium mucosum KCTC 23349, assembly GCF_000647975.1. Lineage (GTDB taxonomy): Bacteria > Pseudomonadota > Alphaproteobacteria > Rhodobacterales > Rhodobacteraceae > Actibacterium > Actibacterium mucosum. Next base: position 496,960 of record NZ_JFKE01000003.1, on the reverse strand, counting down.
ATGCGCACCACCCCCCGCACCCGCGCGGTCTCTGACACCGCCCTGTTCCTTGGCCCGGCCATCGTGCTGCTGGCCATCTTTTTCGTCGCGCCGATCCTTGTGAACATCGTGGTGGCCTTCACCGACATGTCGCAGACGCTGGACTTTAAGGATTTTCCGACAACCAAGCAGTTCAACAAGCTGGGCAAGCTGGATGACGAGGCGCTGTTGGGGATCGAGCTGCGGCGGTCGTTTTACAAGGCGCTGATGCTGACACTGGTCTTTGTGGTGCTGACGCTGGGCATTTTCAACCTGACCTTCGCGCTGATCCTGGGGCTGACAACCACGGCGCTGCCCGACCGGATGGGCGCGTTTTTCCGCGCCGTGTGGCTGTTGCCGCGCATGAGCCCCTCGGTCGTTTACGCCTTGCTGTGGCTGTGGGTGGTCGACAGCACCGAACGCGGGCTGTTCAACCAGATTTTGATGGCCGTGGGGTTTGAGCCGATGAACCTGCGGCTTGACCATCCGATGGCGGTGATCGTGGTGGCGAACGGGCTGATCGGGGCCTCGTTGGGGATGATCATCTTTACCAGCGCCATCCGGTCGATCCCCGAACATCTGTTCCACGCCGCCCGCGCCGACGGGGCCGGGCCGTTTTCGATCATCCGCCATGTGATCCTGCCGGCGCTGCGCTGGCCGATCAGCTATATCACCATCTATCAGGCGCTCGCGCTGCTGGTGTCGTTTGAATACATCTTCCTGATCATGGGGCCGGCGCGGTCGACGATGACCATGGCGATGCTGAGCTATACCAAGACACTGGCACCGCAAATCGGCGGCGGCCAGTACGCCTATGGCGCGGCCATCGCGATGATCCTGATCGTGATCGGCATTCTTGTGGCGCTGGCGATGTGGCGGCTGACCAACATGAAGGCGCTGTTGCAGCGCCCACGGATCGAGGTGCGCTGATGACCCATTCCACCACCGATTGGGACGCGCTGGCCCATCGCGCCCGCTGGCAGCGCCAGGCCCGCACGGCGGCGATCACGCTGTTCCTTGTGGCCGTGTCGATCCCGATCATCCTGCCCTATTTCTGGATGGTGATGATCGCCTTTACCGCCCGCACCGGCGGGGCCGAGGCGGATACGCTGTGGACAGCCTGCGCGGTTCTGGTGCCGATCACCATTGGCTATGCGGTGGCGTATCAGATGCTGTCGGGCCGGGCGCGGCTGGCGGCGGCGGGGCTGGCGCTGGCGCTGGCCATCGCGCTGTTGTTCGTGTTTCTGGGCGACGCGCTGCACGTGAACAACTTCCGCTTTCTGGTGAACCCGAACGTGGTGGAAGAGCTGCGCGGCAAAGCCACCGCCGGGGCGCAATTCCCGTGGGTCTGGAGCGCGTTTTTCAACTCGCTGGTGCTGGCCACGGTGCAGATGCTGATCGTGGTGGCGGTGTCGACCATGGCAGCCTATTACCTGTCGCGGTTCCACTTCATGGGCCGCGCGGCGTTTCTGCAATCGCTGCTGATCCTGCAGGCGTTCCCGGCGATCACGCTGGTGATCCCGATCTTCCTGATCGTCTATTGGGTGGGCTTGTTGAACACGCTGACCGCGCCGATCCTGGTGATCACAACGCTGGAGCTGCCGTTTTTCATCTTCATCATGAAGGGGTTTTTCGACGCCGTCCCCTGGGACACAGAGATGTCGGCCCTGACCGATGGCGCCACCCGCCGGCAGGCGTTCCGAATGGTGGTTCTGCCGCAGGTCACCACCGGCATGATCGCCATCGGCGTCTTCGCCTTCATCAAAGGGTGGGAGGAATACGTGTTCGTCACCGGCCTGCGCACCGGCAATTCCTACTGGGTGATGTCCACCTATCTTTACTACGTTCGCGAGGATGTCATGGGCGTGGATTATGGCCTCGTGGCGGCGGTGTCGGTGATGTATGTGTTGCCGTCGCTGATCCTTTACCTCTTTGCGCAGAAATACCTGACCCAGATGACGCTGGGCGGGGTGAAAGGCTGAGCCATGGCTGAGATCGAGCTGAGAAACCTGTCCAAGGCATGGGACGCAAGCGTGGCGGTGGACGGGATCGACCTGACACTGGCCGATGGCGAGTTTGCCGCGATCCTGGGCCCGTCGGGCTGTGGCAAGTCGACGACTTTGTTCATGCTGTCGGGCGTTTACACGCCCACGGGCGGCGAGATCCGGTTTGACGGCGCGGTGGTGAACGACGTAGAGCCGCGCGACCGCAATGTGGGCATCGTGTTTCAGTCCTATGCGCTGTACCCCAATATGTCGGTGCTGCAGAACATCCTGTTCCCGCTGCGGTTCAAACAGGTGGACGACGCCGACAAGCGCGCCCGCGAGATGGCCGAACTGGTGCAGATCACGCCGCTGCTGGATCGGCGGCCCAGCCAATTGTCGGGTGGTCAGCAGCAGCGCGTGGCGCTGGCGCGCGCGCTGGTGAAACGGCCCAACCTGTTGCTGCTGGACGAGCCGCTGTCGAACCTCGACGCCACCCTGCGGCTGACCATGCGGGCCGAGATCCGGCGCATCGTGACCGAGCTGGGCGTGACCACCATTCTGGTGACCCACGATCAGCTGGAGGCGACGACGATGGCCGACCGGGTGATCTGCATGAATGCCGGCCGGATCGAACAGACCGGCAGCGCCGAAGATCTTTACCTGCGGCCCGACACACTGTTTGTGGCGGGCTTCATCGGCTCGCCGCCGATGAACCTGCTGGCGGTTGATCCGTCGGCGGCGGGGCTGCGGCTGGATGTGGACGGTCCGGTGACGCTGGGCCTGCGGCCCGAGCTGTTGCGGGCCGCCGAAACCGGGGTGCCCGCGACCGTGTCGCATGTGGAACCGATGGGGCGCGAGACGCTTTACACCGCGCAGTCCGAGCTGGGCCAGGTGCGGTTTCTGGAACCCACGGCGCGGCCCAACTGGGCCTTTGGCGACATGCTGAAACTGGCGTTTGACCCGGCTGATACGTTGCTGTTTGCGCCAGATGGCCAGCGTGTTCCGGACGCGCATGCGACGTGGAAGGACCTGGCTCATGCGTAAGCCGATCACCCAAACCGTGGACCAGTTGCAGATGCCCGATGCCGCGCTGCGGGTAACGGCCACCGACGCCGGCGGTGACGCGGCCGCCCATGCGGGGTATTTGCGCGACTGGCCCTGTCTGAACAGCGTCGAATACCGCGCTGGAGACGACACTGCGGAACAGGCGCTGACCATCGCCGCGTGGAACATCGAACGCTGCAAACGGGTCGAGGATGCCGCCGCGCTGATAGCACAGACCGGGGCCGATATCGTTTTGGCGACCGAGATGGATCTGGGCATGGCACGATCAAGTCAGCGGCACACCACCCGCGACCTGGCCGATGCGCTGGGCATGGGCTACGCATTCGGGGTGGAGTTTGTCGAGCTGGGTCTGGGCGATCCGTTCGAAACGGAAACCCACACGGGGCAGACCAACCTGCACGGGTTGCACGGCAATGCAATCCTGTCGCGGTTCCCGCTGTCGAATGTGGCGGTGATCCCCGTTGCGGACGAAGGGTATTGGTTCGCCACCTCTCCCAAGGGCGACGGGCAGTACCGCGTGGGTGGGCGCATGGCCATCGCCGCGCAGGTTGACCTGCCTGGCGGGCCGCTGACCCTGGCCGCGGTGCACTACGAAAGCGAGGATGACGCCACCGGACGCGCCGCGCAGACGCAGGTGATGCTGCGCGCGATGCAGACGCTTTATGGCGATGGGCCCTGCGTGATTGGCGGCGATCTGAACACCAAGGATTTTGGCGCGGCCCGGATGACGGGCCCCGAGATTCTGGCCGCGCCCCAGCCGGTTGAACCCAGTTTCGCCCATTTTGCCGCCGCCGGTTTTGACTGGCGCGGTGCCAATACCGGGGCCCCCACCACCCGCGCCGCGCCGGGCCGGCCGGTTCGCTATCCGCTGAACCGGCTGGATTGGCTCTTTACGCGCGGTGTCACATCCTCGTCGCCATTTGTGCACGCGGCTGTTTCGGAACGCGGCGAGTATCTGTCGGACCACGAGTTGATTGGTACGCGGATTGAATCATGACGAAAACACAGATTGTGTGTCACCGGGGGGCGTGTCGCTTGGCCCCCGAGAACACGATTGTATCTGGCCATATGGCCGCGATGCTGGGCGGAAACTTCATTGAGCTTGACCTGCGCCAATCGCGCGACGGCGAGCTTTACGTGCTGCATGACCTGACATTGGAACGCACCACGAACGGCCAAGGCAGGATCAGCGACATGGATGCCGTTGATTTGGACACGCTGGACGCGGGTACGTGGTTTAGCGAGGAGTTTGCCGGCGAGCCATTGCCCCGTTTTTCGGCCTTTCTGGAAACCCTCAGCGGCGTGGCTGATTTCTATATCGAGGTCAAGCAGGCTGATCCGGATGCGGTGGCACAAGCGGTGTTGAAGGCCGGGTTGCGGGACCGTTGTTTCACCTATTCCGAGACGCCGCAAATGCGCGAGGCGATGCGCAACGCTGCGCCTTGGATGAAGCGCATGGTCAACTGGCGTGACCTGCAGTCCATCGAGGATGCCCGCGCAATCCATGACGCGCAGATAGTTGAGTTTCACGCACCGGATCTGACCGGCGACCGGCTGGATGCTGCGCGCGCGCTGGGTCTTGAAGTGATGGTCTTCACGCCATTGCGGGACGAGGTCACATTTCGCCGAGCGCTGTCACTGAACGTGAATTACCTCAATATCGACTATCCTGAACTCGCCTATCACCTCAGAAAGGTACTGCAATGAAATGTGTCAGCTATAATATCCAATACGGTCTTGGCGCCGATGGGGTTTACGATCTGGCGCGGATCGCGGGCGAAGTGGCCGAGGCGGATATCATCGCGATGCAAGAGGTTGACCGGTTCTGGAAGCGCTCGGGCATGGTCGACAGCCCGGCGGTTCTGGCCGAGCATCTGCCCGGCCATCACTACATGTTCGGTGCCAACCTGGACATGGATGCCTCTTATGACCAGGACGGGCGCATCGTGCATCGGCGCAAGCAGTTCGGCACCGCGATTTTCAGCCGCTGGCCGATCATCTCGTCGCGCAACCACCTGCTGCCGAAATGGGGCGACCGGCGCAATCACTCGATCCAGCAGGGCGTGCTGGAATGTGTGATCGACACGCCGGTTCTAGGCCCGGTGCGGGTCTATTCGGTGCATCTGAGCCATCTGTGCCCCGAAACGCGGCTGCCGCAGGTTGAGGCGCTTAAGGGTATTCTGGCACGTGCCCCCGCCGAGGGCGGCGCGTGGTGCGGCGGACATCCCGACCCCAGCGCCGGTTGGACCGAAGAGGCTGAGCCGCCTATGCCGCGCAGCGCCATCGTGATGGGCGACATGAACTTTGCGCCTGACAGCGACGAATACGCTGCGCTGATCGGGCCAATGTCGCGCGGTTACGGCCGGCTGACCAATCGCGAGGGGCTGGTGGATGCCTGGGTGATGGCCGGCCATGCCGAGGGCACGGGATCCACCCATCCGCAGGCGCAGACGCGGATCGACCATTGTTTTGTCACGGCAGACATTGCCGATGCAGTGGTTGAATGTCGGGTGGATGACGCCGCGCGCGGGTCCGATCACTGGCCGGTCTGGACCAGCTTCGCCTAAGACCCTCGCATCAAGGCATAAAACAGGCGCGGCGGCAGGAACCGGCCCAGCGTGAAAAGCCAGGAAAACGGCGCGGGGAAGGCGTGGTGCAGCCCGCCGCGCCGCATGGCGCGAATTGTCTGGGCGGCCGCGTCCTCGGGTGACATGATCTGCGGCATTGCAAAGCCGTTTTTCTGCGTCAGCCGCGTGTCGATAAAGCCCGGGTGGATGATCTGCACGCGTACCCCGCGCGGGCTCAGGTCGGCAAAGAGGCTTTCGCCCAGCGATGACAGCGCCGCCTTGGACGCGCTGTACCCGATTGCGCCGGGCAACCCGCGAAACGCGGCAAGCGAGCCGATCAGAACGATATGGCCCGCCCCTTGCGCCGCAAAACGCGGGGCAATCTCGGCCAGAACATTAGCCGCGCCCATATAGTTCACGCCGTTCATGCGGGCGACAGCCGGGGCGTTCCAGTCTGCCGCATCAACCGGGTCATAAGCCCCGGCGCAATAGATCAGGCCATCGGCCTGCACCGCGTTTGCCGCGGCCTGTGCGGCCTGCGGGTCGGTCACGTCCAGCGGCAGCACCTGCGCGTCGGCGGTCAGCGTTTCGGCCAGCGATGCCAGCCGCTCGGCCGACCGGGCGGAAAGGATCAGCCGCACGCCTTCGGCGTCCAACGCTTTGGCCAGGGCACGGCCCAACCCCTCGGACGCGCCGATCAGCCAATAGGTTTTGGTGTCAAGCATGCCCGGGCGCAGGCCGCATGGTGGCGATCAGTTCGGCCACCTTTATGCCGAACTTGCGCATCTCGGATTTGTTCATGATCGAGCCGTCATCCATCAAATACATCCAGTCGGTCACGTCCAGCACGTGCCCGCCGGCATCCTCGTCCAACTTCAGCCGATAAGTCATGCGCACCGTGGCGCCCGATTGTTGGCCCTGCGCGGCACCGATCACGTCATCGGCGGTGGCGGTGAACGCGCCGTTTTCGCCCATGGTCAAATGCCATTCCCGGTTCTGAGCCGCGCCCGACGCATAGCGAAAGCTTTCGGCAAGCGTGCCTTTGGCCCCCTGCCAGCTGCCTTGCATATCCGCCACGAACCGGCCCACCATGCGCCCGGTTGGCCCAAAAACCATACCTTCGCATTTGATCGGTCCGTCGAAATGGCGGCGAATGTCGAACCCGGGCTGCGTGGTCTGATACTCGCCAGGGCGCTGGGCGCGAAAGCTCAGCAGGCGCGGCCACAAGAGCGCAAGGGTCACGAAGGCAAGGATAAGAACGGCCAGAACGATCAGCACGGGGGTCTCCTGTTACTCTGCATGGGCAAGTTCAACCTGCACCACGTCCGTCTGCCCGGTGGCAAAGGACGCGGCACACATGTCCAAATAGAACCGCCAGTTACGAAGGAAAGGCTCGGAATAGCCAAGCCCGCGAATTTTTTCTGCTTCGGCGTCCAGCGACCGGCGCCAACGGCGCAGGGTGCGGGCATAGTCGCGGCCAAAGGCAAAGCTGTCGCGCACCACCAACCCGGCCTTTTCGGCCTGTTTGGTAATCACGCTGTCCGACAGCAGCATGCCGCCCGGAAAGGTGTATTGCCGGATATAGTCCGAGCCTTTGCGGTAGGTGTCGAAATAGCCATCGGGCACGGTGATGGCCTGCACCATGGCGCGGCCACCTTCGGACAGACGCTGTTTCAGCGTGTCGAAATAGACGGGCCAGTACCGCTCGCCCACGGCCTCGATCATTTCAATCGACACGATGTTGTCGAATGTTCCGGTGACTTGGCGATAGTCCTGCAGCAGGATGTCGGCGCGCCCGTCCAGCCGTGCATCGGCATAGCCCTTTTGGCTGGGCGAGATCGTCAGCCCGGTCACCCGCCGCCCCAGCTCGGCGGCGCGTTCGGCAAACCCGCCCCAGCCGCAGCCGATTTCCAAGACGTTTTCACCGGGCGACAGGTTTTGCAGGATGCGGTCGTATTTGCGGGTCTGGGCATCTTGCAGCGGCTCGTCGGTGTCATCGGCGAAGATACCCGAAGAATAAGTCATCGTGGGGTCCAGCCACAGCTGATAGAACTCGTTGCCCACGTCGTAATGGGCCCGAATGTTGCGCGACGCGCCGCGGGGCGAGTTGGCGCGCAGGATGCGGTCCACCGCACCGTATTTAAACGTGCTCCACCGGCTGCCATGCACAAATCGCGAAAAATGCTGCTGGTTCATTAGGGCAACCTGGATGACGCGGTCGATCGACGGGGTCTCCCACAGACCGGCCACATAGGTTTCGCCCAGCCCGATATCCCCGCGTGACGCCAACGCCGTTACGACAGACCAGTCGCGCAGGGTCATCTCGGCCTCGGGCTGACCAGCCCCGAATTGGTGCACGTCACCCTCTGGCGTTGTCAGGCGCAAAGTGCCGGATTGGATCCGCGCACACGCGTCCAGGAAATCGGATTTCACCCGTTTGGTGATCAGATACATCAGCTTACTTCCTCCCCGGGGGGCGTGGGGCGCGTCTTGTAGGGTGCCCCTTTCGCCCATAGTTTCAGCGCCTGCCAATGGATCAGTGCTATGGTGCGCACCGGCGCTAAAGGCCGTCGCAATAGCGCACCCAGAAGCGCACCATTGGTCAACGGGCGGCGCGGACCGGTCAGCGTTGCCACCACACCCTTGCCCGCGTTTTTGTGCACGATCCGAATGCACAGGCTGTCGCGGGTGATATCGAAGCCGAATTCATAGCGCCCCGCAACATCTTGAAAGGGCGAGACGTGCAGAATTTTTGTGGTTTGCAAGGTGTCCGTGGCTTGAATAGGCGCAAAATCAGGGTGTCGGCAGAGGTAAGAATGGCGGTCGCCAAACGTGTTGGTAACTTCGGAGATCACGCCAAGCAGGTCGTCGCCGTCCATCATCAGCCAGAAACTGACGGGGTTAAACCCGACGCCAAACCATCGTGGCTGTGTCAAGAGAAACGGGCGCAGCCCGGGCCTGCTTGCCAACCCGTGGGCGGCAAACACCTCCCTGGCCCAGGCTGCACCTTGGCCACGGTTCGGGGAGCCACCGTGGTGGCGGTCTAAAACCATGGCCAGGTTCCATTTGTGGCGCGAAAACAGCGACGGCATCGTCGTGGCATCCGGGTCAATCAGGACGTAATCCACCCGATAGGCAAAACGGTTGTTCGGCCCGCCGGTGCGCGCATGAAAGGTGCGCGCCGGAATTATCTCGGCGTTCATGCGAGGACGCCTTGTTGCAAAAGCCCACGTGCCACCCGTTGCGCGCTGGCAAAACCATCTTCGTGGAAACCGTGACGCAAGTAAGCGCCGGCAAACCAGGTGTGGTTTTGGCCCTGCAACGCTGCGATCTGACCCTGAGCGCGCAGTGCAGCGGCGTCAAAGATCGGATGCCGAAATGTTTTCTCGTCAAAAACCGTTTCCGGCGCAACGTCTGTGGCCGGGTTCAGAGAGACAAAGAGCGGGTCGTTGTCTGGAATACCCTGCAGTCGGTTCATCCAATAGGTCACGCCGATGCCGCCCTGCGGATGGGCCTGATCCGCCTTGTAAACCCAACTGGACCAGCACGCCCGACGCAGTGGCATCTGCGCGGGGTCGCAATGCAGAACCATGTGATTGTCCTGATATCGCAAAGCAGAAAGCGCCGCGATTTCCAGAGCAGTAGGTCGATCCAGCAGTTTCAGGGCTCTGTCGGAATGGCAAGCCATCACAACCTGATCGACCTGCAACGGCTCTCGACCTGCGGCATGAACCGAGGCACCCAGTGCGTCGCGGGTCACGCCGGTGACGGGCGTGCCGGGGCGCAGATCAACACCCTTGGCGGCCAAATGCGCTTGCAGCCGTGTCACATACTCAACGCTGCCGCCTTTGACGGTCCACCACTGGTGCTGACCGGAATGGCTGAGAAGCGCGTGGTTTCGAAAGAACTGTACCAAAGCGCGGGCAGGAAAATTGGCGATCTCGGCCGGTGGCGTCGACCAGATCGCGCCGCAGACCGGGCGCAGGTAGAATTCGTTGAACCAGCGACCCAGTTTCAGGTCACCCACAAGGTCCGAGATCGTGGCACTGTCGTCGCTTGCGGCCTCTTCCGCGCGGGCGTTGAAACGGAAGATGTCGCGCACCATGCGGTGAAACGCGGGGCGTAACAGATTGCGGCGCTGCCCGATCAAAGCAGGAAGATCGCGCAGCCCATATTCCACGGCGCCGTTATCGACCGTAGCGCCAAAGCTCATGTCGGAACGGGTCACAGGCACGTCCAGATCTTTGAACATGGCGGTCAGGTGGGGGTAGTTCACGTAGTTGAAAACGATGAACCCGGTGTCGACAGGTTGATTGCCATTGCGCCCGGCCATGACGGTGCGGGCATGGCCGCCCAGTCGGGGGGATGCTTCGAAAAGTGTAACGTCTGCCTGCTCGGCCAACAGGTAAGCGGTGGCCAGTCCCGATATGCCCCCGCCGATAATCGCAATACGGGGTCGGCGTTCGGGTAGGGCATCAAATGACATGGGGGCTCCGCTCTGATTATGTTGACTATACGGGCAGTTGCATATTGCGGATCAAAAAAAGTGATCCAGTTTTGGACAGGCGGCGTATTAACGATATGCTGGCCTTTGACGACCACGATCTGCACGGAAACAGCGCGGGGATTTCCCCCGTGGCGGCGGCCGTTGTGACACGATTGAAGGAGGCCCCGGCGCTGAAGCCGACACAAGAGCTTTCGGACCAGACGATCTGGATGCTGGCGGTGCGCGATGCGCGCGACCGTGCGGCGTTCGGTCGGCTGTTCGATCATTTTGCACCGCGGCTGAAGGCCATGATCATGCGGTCCGGCATGGCCGCCGATCAGGCCGAGGACGTTGTGCAGGATGTGATGCTGACCGTGTGGCGGAAGGCGGGGATGTTCGATCCGGCGCGCGCGCAGGTTTCGGCGTGGATCTATCAGATCGCGCGGAACCGGCAGATCGATGTGATCCGCCGCGAAACCCGCCCCGTGCCCGAAGAACTGTCGCAAGAGACCAGCTGCGAGCCCGCCGCCGATCAGGCGCTGGCATTGGAACAAGAGGCCGCGCAACTGCGCGCCGCCCTGGCCGAGTTGCCCGAAGCGCAGCGCACCATGGTGGAACAGGCCTATCTGGGTGATCTGACCCATGGCGAGATCCGCGTGAACACCGGTCTGCCACTGGGCACAATTAAGTCGCGGATCCGGTTGGCTCTGGAGAAGCTGCGGCACGATTTGAAGGAACTACGAGCGCAATGAATACGGTTGCTCATCAAATCCCAAGCGACATCCTGGCGGCCTATGCCGCGGGGCAATTGCCGCATCCCTATGCGCTGGTCGTTGCGGCACATGTGTCCATGTGTGACGCTGCCAGGGCCGAGGTTGAAGGCTATCAGATGCTGGGCGGCACGATGATGGAGGCAGAAGGTCCGGTGGACGTGTCTGCCACAATGCGCGACGCGATCTTTGCCCAGTTGGACGCGCCCGCGCCGGTCGAGCCGGAATACAAGGCGCAAGGCCCGATCCCGGCACCGATCATGGCGGCCCTGAAAGGCAAAGCACCAAAATGGCGCGGTGTGGGGTTGGGGGCAAAGCAGGCGCTTGTGCACAAGTCCGACGCCGGCACCGTGCGTCTGTTGCATATCCCGGCAGGGCAAGCCATGCCTGACCACGGCCATGCCGGTCTTGAGATGACCATGGTGTTGCAAGGCGCGTTTTACGACGGCGAGGATCGGTTCGGCGTTGGCGACGTAGAAATTGCCGACGAAGAAATCGATCACACTCCCATCGCTGCGGGTGGAGAGCCCTGCATCTGTCTGGCCGCTACGGACGCGCCGCTTCGGTTCAACAGCCGTTTGCCGCGTCTCTTGCAGCCGATCCTGGGGATCTAACCCAATTTCAGCAGCCGCGCCATGTGCCGCATCGAAAGGGCATATCCGTGGGGGCCATAGCCGGCCATCACGCCTTCTGCACGTGGCGAAACAAAGGAATGGTGCCGGAATTTCTCGCGCTTGTGGATGTTGGAGATATGCACCTCCAGCACCGGGCCGTCGAACGTGTTCAGCGCGTCATACAAGGCCACCGAGGTGTGCGAATAGGCAGCGGGGTTGATGATGATGCCTGCCGCCTCTTCCCGCGCGTCATGGATCCAGTCAACCAGCTGCCCTTCGGAATTGGATTGCAGCATTTTGACCTGCAGCCCGAATTCGGCCCCAACCTGTGAGCACTCGTCTGCGATGGCTTCCAGCGTGGTGGTGCCATAGATATCGGTCTCGCGCTTGCCCAGAAGGTTCAGATTTGGACCGTTCAGAATGTAGATCAGTGTGCTCATGCCCTTGGGACCCTTAGTGGCGGTTCAGGCCTGTTTAGCACAGGCCGCGCCAAAGGGGAGGGGGGAACGTCTAATCCAAATGCTCGCTGATGATGGCGCGCAGATCGTCATCTTGAACCGGGCCGCGTACGACCTGCTGCATCCGACCCCGCGCATCAAACAGCAGCAGGGTTACATGCGGCGCACCGTAACGTGCCGCAAAGGCGCTGCCTTCGGCTGAGGCAATGTTGGCGACAAGGAAGATGCCCTCGTCTTCCTCAAATCCTCGCATCGCCTTGCGGGTCTGTCGTTGCAGCTGCTGGCAAAGGGGGCATTGCGGGTCGTGCACCTGCACAATGGCGGGCACACCCTGACCAACACGGGTCAGATCGTTTTCATGGATCGTCGCCTGCACCGCCCGGACCGAGAAGAGCCCGCCGATCCCAACAATGGGCACAGCAATTGCGCCGGTTCGTAACAAGCGCAAAAACCGGCGGCGGCTTTCCTGTTGCGCCTGCGTGGCGGCGCGGGCCATATCGTCGGCTTGTTTCTTTCGTTTCGGGGTAGATCGTTTTTTCTTCATGACATCGTCCCGCATTGAACCGGGGCGAGCGTCGCGTGGAAAGCCACGCGGGGCCAGTCACAATAGAGTGAGGCCGGCCTGTTTCATCAGGCCGGCCTCGGATTTTGGATCAGACGAAGGCGAACTCGTCCGCCTCGAACCGTTCAACTTCGATCGCGGTGATCGACACGGCCAAGCTGTCGGTCACGCCGATCTCGACGCTGTCAAAGCTGGCATCACCTTCCAGATCATAGGCAATGACGCCATCAACGATGTCGGCGGCGACCATGTCGACCAACTCGCCTTCATCATAGAACTCAAGCGTCACCGAGCCTTCGCCGCGGATTGTGCCAAACTCGATAAAGATCTCGTCGGCGTCGCCAAAGTCCCCGGTCGGGGCGAGGTCCACGATCAGTTCTTCGTTGCCGTCGATCAGGCGCGCGTCACCTTTGGGACCGAACGTGTCCGAGCCGAACGTGGTGATGCCGATGCCCTCGCCGAAGCCATTGATGAACGACGCCTGAACCGGGCGTCCCATCGGTGCAGCCCCGTCAACTGCAGAGCTGATCATCAGACCCGCGCTTTGATCCGCCACCGCCTTGGCAAACTTCGGCAGGAAGCTGGCGTCGGGCGCGTAGTCGCCAACCGTGGTGATCAGGTGGCCGAAGAAGCCGCGATCATTGGTGTCGAAGTCGAACCGGGTTGTAACCGTCGGCATATCCAGCGTGATGCCGATCACCAGCGGGTCGTGATCCGACGAGGCGAACAGATCGTCGTTGAAGAACGCCGGGTTGTTGAAGCTGTTGTCGTAGTTCAACAGGTCCGGTTCGTCTGCGTTGATGTGCCATTCGGCCACGCCCGTGACATTGTCCAGCAGATCACCGCTGATCAGGCCGTAGTCCAGCGTACCCTGCTGGCCGTCAAAGACGAAGCTATAGGCATCTTCGCCGATGAATTCCGCGGCCAGATCGGTGAACCCGTCCTCGGTAATCTCGGATACCGGGTTTTCCTTGGCATAGGCGTTCAAGTCCCCAAGGATCAGCACGTTTTCCGGGCTTGTCGAACCTGTGGGGTTGCCGGCCAACCATTCTGTCAGCTCGGCTGCGGCGTCGGTGCGCACCTGGTTCCAGAAACCCTGGCCATCGTTCTGGTCAAAGTTCGGGTCGGCCAGCAGCGCGTCGATCAGGTCTTGGCTGACACCGGCGTTGATCGCGTCTTCCAGCAGATCGTCCAGCCCGCTGGGGCCTTTCGATTTGAAGTGGTTGACGGCGATGGTGATCTCGGCCCCGTTTTCATCCACGAACGTGGCGGCTACGGCCGGGCGGTTGCGGTCGAAATCGCCAACTTCCTGATCGTTGGTGATCGCCTGGATCTGCTCGGCGATGGCGAAGGTGGTGTCGGCCGAGGGTTCGTCAAACACCAGCACATCGGCACCAGCCACCGAGACCTCGTCGATCTTGTAGATCAGCCCGGTGGTGATCGCGTCGGTGCCGACGAAATCAACGCCCGGATCAACAAAACCGTACACCTCGCCGCCCAGTTCCGCGTTCAGCGCGTCAACCAGCGTGGCAATGGCGCTGCCTTCGCCGAAACCGTTGTTCTCCAGCTCCTGCAGGCCGATGATATCGGCGTCCAGCTCGACCAGAGCGGCGACGATCTTGGCGGTCTGGCGGGCCAGCTCTTCGGCATTGTCTGCACCGCGCGGGTTCAGATCACCGTTCGGGCCGGTGCCGTTCGAGCCTTCGTCCAGCGTGGTGAAGAAGTTCAGCACGTTGAAACTGGCCACTTTCAGGTCGCCACCAACCTCAGGTGCTTCGGTCGGGCGGTCATTGCTGCCCTCGACCTGATCCAGCGGGCCGTCGGCTTGCAGACGATAGTCGCCAAAACGTTCGTCCATCACCCCGGTGATCGACGTCACCTCGGTGCCCAGACGCAGGGTCGGGCCGGCTTCGGTCAGAACGTCGGTCGGGTCCAGCGGGGTGCCGTCGCCGCTGTCGATCAGGCGATAGATATCAGGGTTCTGCGCGGTTGAGCCGTCATCGATGGTCAGGCTGCCCAACTCGTTCGCCTCGATCAGCGCCTGAATCTCTTCCTGCTGGGTCTCGGGGTCCAGGATCTGTGTGGGCTGGGTCTGGGTGCCTTCGGACACGCGCACCTCGCCAAAGCGATCCAGGTTGAAGTTGGTGATCACGGTCAGCGGGTCTTCGCCGCCCGACACCAGTTCAACACGCATGCCTTCCACGGCCTCGTAGCCATCGGTGCCGATGGTGATCAGCGTGGCGGTGGGCAGGGTCATGCCCGATTGCAGGGTCTGGCTGTTTGACACGTTGGTCAGTTCGGTCAGGCCGTTGAACTCGTCCACGTCACCGGTCACGCGGATCTGGTCGCCAACCGCAACATCCGCACCCGGGGCGAAGACAAAGATACCCTCGGAGGTGGCGGCGTCGCCATCGGCGTCGGCGTCTTCTTCCTGCAGGTAATAGCCCGAGATGTTGCCCGACCCGTCGGTCAGGGTTCCAACCACGATGCCTTCGATGGTCACCTCCTGGCCGATCATGGCCGAGGCATCGCCCGAACCCTGAACCTCGTGGATCTTGGTGATCGAGAAGTCGTTGTCTTCGATGTTCAGCGTCAGGTTGTTGACGGCCAGCCCGTCATAGCCATTGTCGCCGCTGGACACGGTGAAGGTCAGGTTGCCGGTATGCGGCGTGGTTTCGTCCACGGCATCGTCAACGGCCTTTACGGTGATGGTCTCGGGCGTGGTGTCCGACAGGTTCACCTGTACCGATGCGGCGAAGTTCACGCCGTCGGTCGACACTAGCGTCTGCGCATCCGGTGCTGCGATGGTGATGGTCACACCCTCGGACGGGGTGGTGGCCAGTTCGACGGTGAAGGTGTCGATGGTCTCGCCTTCTTCGCTGACCGAAACACCATCGCCGGCGCGGGCGATCACGCCGGGCTGCGGGGTGCCGCCACCGGCGCCAACGATCTGGAAGTTGTCAACGGCGAAGTCTTCGTCGCCCGAGTTGACCGAAACAACCAGGCTCAGGTCCAGCGAGCTGCCGGTGCCGTCGATGCCGGCGGTAAAGGCCGCCAGGGCCTCGGACAGCGACGCACCGTCGCCGATGCCGTCGCCGTCAGTGTCGACGCGGAAGATGCCGTTCGAGGGGCTGGAGGACGACGAGAAATCGGCGCCGCGGAATTCCAGAACCGTCTGAACCGGGCCGCCGTCGATGCTGGCCTCGATGCGGATGAAGTCAGCCGCGTCGATGTCGCCGGGGTTGTCAAAGAACTCGGCAAAGCTGCCGGTGAAGCTCAGATCGGTCAGGCCGGTGATGTCCAGATCGCTCCAGGTGACGGTGACGGGCAGGCTGGCGCCTTCGCCGTCCAGGTCCATACCAACCAGATAGTTGCCGTCGTTGCCGGTGATCGCTTTTTCACCCGACGGCGTCGAACCTGCGCCAAAGTCGCCATTGCCGGCGCCATCGGTGATGCCGAAATAGTCAAACCCGCCATCCGAGAAGAACCCGGTTGAGGTGGTGAAACCCGAGGCGTCGTCGAAGGTTTCGTTCAGCACGGTGGTCTGCGCTGCGGTGCCGGTGACCTGGATGTCGTCGAACGAGATATCCTCGTCGCCGGCATTCAGGTTCTCAACAGTGATGCGCACATCCAACAACGCGCCGGTGCCCGCGATATCGGCCATAAAGGTCTGGAATGTGTTGGTCAGCAGGGTGCTGTCGGCGGTGCCGTCGAAATCCAGATCTAGGCCCGGTTCGGTATTGGTGCCGCCGGTGGCTGCAAATTGCAGAACCTTCACGAACCCGCCGCCGTCAATCGACACTTCGATAAAGACCAGGCTGTCGGCATCCCAGTCCTGGTTAGAGCCGTCGTCATCCTCGGCAAACAGGCCCGAGATCTGCAGATCGCTGAACCCGGCGATGTTGATGTCGTTGAATTCCATGGTCAGCGTGGTGGCAAACGGTGCCTCGCCATCGGTGTCCATCACGGCAAACCAACTGCTGCCTTCCTGGCCTGCCACCTGGTAAAAGCTGCCAATGTTGCTGCCGTCGGTCCGGATGAAGAAATCGCCGGTGCCGTCGGTAAATTCGGTTACCGAAGTCACATAGCGGGTGCCATTGCCGTCGGTTTCAAAACCTTCCTGGAAAATAACAGTCATCATTTGTTCCCTAAATGGTGGTCACTGGGCGTTCTGCAGAAAAGCGAATGCCGGATTGGCGCCGGTCTGGCCGACTTGTGCAAAACGATTGTGACAATCGCCAAGCTGAACAAACTTTTGCGCTGACGTATGGGGGATCGGCGAAATTGGGCCGATTGCGTGGCAAACCGGGCTATAGGGGCCCGGCAGCTAGCGCAGAGTTGAACGAGTGCGGTGTGCAACAGTTTCTTTGCACCGAAGATTGTCGGTAACGCGCTGATTTGGTTGCAATTTTTGCGCTATCAGCAGTTTTTGAACCCGGGCTCTGCGCGGCGCGGTGTGGCGCGGATTTTTCACCGAGCTTTCATTTGATCCGCGCGCCCGTGATCGGCAGTTTTGCGATGCATTTCAACCATTTCGGGAAAATCTCATGATGTTCAATCTTCGATCCACAAAGGCCCGCGCCGCAACGGCGGGGCGTATTCTGCGCGGCCTTGGTCTGGCCCTTGCCTGTGCCTTGACGCTGACCTCGCCAGCCATGGCCGACACCGAGGCCAAGAAAACCCGCATCGGCGTGATGCTGTTTGACGGCGTGCTGACCAGCGACGTGACCGCGCCGCTGGAGGTGTTTGGCTCGGCCATCGCGAACGAGACGCTGGACACGCTGGAGGTTGTCACCATCGGCACCACCGCTGGCACGGTCACAACCCACGAGGGGCTGACCCTTGTGGCCGATTACAGCGTCGCCGACGCGCCCGAGCTGGACGTGCTGTTGGTTGGCAGCGCCTATGACATGGACCCGGTTCTGGACGACACGGCGTTTATGGACTTCATCCGCGCACGGGGCGAGGTCGCCGACTGGCTGGCCAGCAATTGTTCGGGGGCTTACGTGTTGGCGGCGGCCGGTTTTTTGAACGGTGTGCGCGCCACAACCTATCCGGGCGGCGAGATCTGGTTGAAGCTGAACCACCCGCGGGTACGGATCGACATGAACGAGACCGTGGTGGTGGACAAGAACGTGATCACTAGCAACGGCTCGATGGTCAGCTATGCGGCCGCGTTCGAGCTGCTGCGTCAGATCGGCGGTGACAAGGTGGCCGACGAGGTGTCCGAGAACCTGTATTACGCGCGTCTGGCCAAAAGCTTTGGCTCGTGACATCGCAGTAATGCACAAGCGGCCCGACAGGATCGGGCCGCTTGGTTTTTGCAGGCAGGCTTACAGGATCGACTGACCGGTTGCGGCCCAGTCTTTCACGAACGCCGCCAGGCCCTTGTCGGTCAGGGCGTGGTTGGCCAGGCCCTTGATAACCGCGGGCGGGATGGTGGCCACATCGGCACCGGCAATGGCGCAGTCTTTGACGTGGTTGGCCGAGCGGATCGAGGCGGCCAGGATCTCGGTCTCGAATCCGTAATTGTCATAGATCGCGCGGATCTCTTCGATCAGCTCCATCCCGTCGATGTTCAGATCGTCCAGACGGCCGATAAAGGGCGAGATAAAGGTGGCGCCAGCCTTGGCCGCCAGCAGCGCCTGGTTGGCCGAGAAGCACAGCGTTACGTTGGTTTTGATGCCCTTGGCAGTGAAGTGACGGCAGGCTTTCAGTCCGTCCAGCGTCAGCGGCAGCTTGATCACAACGTTGTCGGCGATCTTGGCCAGATGCTCGCCCTCGGCAACCATGCCGTCGAACTCGGTGCTGGCAACCTCGGCCGAAACCGGGCCTTCGACCAGCGCGCAGATCTCGGCGATGACCTCTTTGAAGTCGCGGCCCGATTTGGCGATCAGCGATGGGTTGGTGGTCACGCCATCCAGCAGGCCATAGTCGTTCAACTCGGCAATGGCATCCACTTCGGCGGTGTCTACGAAGAATTTCATGTCAAAAGGTCTCCTTAGGATTTTCCGGTCAGCGCCTTGGCGCGGGCCACGATGGCCTCTTTGGTGATTCCAAACTTCTCATACAGGATGTTGGCCGGCGCCGAAGCCCCAAAACCGCGCATCCCGATCACGTCATCCTCGCTGGCCACATAGCGGGTCCAGCCGAAGGTGCTGAGCGCCTCAACCGCGATGCGCGGCGCGTCGCCCAGCGTTGCGGCCCGGTAGTCGGGCGACTGGGCGTCAAAGAGCTCCCAGCACGGCATCGACACAACGGCGACGTTCAGCCCGTCGGCATGCAGCGCCTCGGCGGCCTCAACCGCCAGCGACACTTCGGTGCCCGTGGCAATCAGCGTCACGTCGCGGCCCTCGCCGAACTGGCGGATCACATAGGCGCCCTTGGCCGACAGGTTCTCGGTGCCATCCATACGCAGCTGCGGCACGCCCTGGCGCGACAGCGCCATCAGCGACGGCGTTTTGCGCGACCGCACGGCGATGTCCCAGCATTCCAGCGTTTCCACCGTATCTGCCGGGCGCATTACGTTCAGGTTCGGAATGGCGCGCAGGCTGGCCACGTGTTCCACCGGCTGGTGGGTGGGGCCATCCTCGCCCAAACCGATGCTGTCATGGGTCATCACGTAGATCGTGCCGATCTCCATCAGCGCCGACAGCCGGATCGCGTTGCGCGCATAGTCCGAGAACACAAGGAACGTGCCGCCATAGGGGATCAGCCCGCCATGCACCGCGATGCCGTTCATCGCGGCGGCCATGCCGAACTCGCGCACGCCATAGCCGATGTAACGGCCCGCGTGGTCGGCGGTGAACTGGCTGTCGACGGCCGGCACGCGGGTCAGGTTTGATCCGGTCAGGTCGGCCGAGCCGCCGATCATCTCGGGCAGGGCCTCGGTCAGGGTTTCCAGCGCCATCTGGCTGGCCTTGCGGGTGGCCACTTTCTGCGGTTCAGCAAACAGCGCGGCCTTGGCGCCGGCCACGGCATCCGACAGCTCGGGCGGCATCTCGCCGTTGATGCGGCGGGTGAACTCGGCCTGCAGGTCTGCATCCAGCGCGTCGAACTTGGCCAGCCACGCGGCGTGATCCGCCGCACCGCGCGCGCCGATGTCGCGCCATTTGGTCAGCAGATCGGCGGGCACGTCAAAAGGTTCGGCATCCCACCCCAGCGCCGCCTTGGCGGCGGCAGCTTCGTCCGGACCCAAAGGCGAGCCGTGCACCTTGGCGGTGCCGCCTTTGGTCGGCGCGCCAAAACCAATCACGGTTTTCATCGCGATCATCGTGGGTTTGTCGCTGTCCTTGGCCTGCGTCAACGCGGCATCCAGCGCGGTGGCATCGTGGCCGTCGCATTCCAGCGTGTTCCAGCCACAGGCGCGGAAGCGGGCAGGCACATCTTCGGAGAACGAGATCGACGTGTCGCCGTCGATGGTGATCGAGTTGTCATCATACAGAACGATCAGCTTGTTCAGCTTCTGGTGGCCGGCCAGGCTGATCGCCTCTTGGCCGATACCTTCCTGCAGACAGCCATCGCCAAGGAAGACATAGGTGCGGTGGTCGACGATATCGCTGCCGAACTCTTCGGCCATGCGGCGTTCGGCCAGCGCCATGCCCACGGCTGTGGCAATCCCCTGGCCCAGCGGGCCGGTGGTGGTCTCGATCCCGCCGGCATGGCCGTATTCAGGGTGGCCCGCGGTGTGATAGCCCCACTGGCGGAAATTCTTGATCTGCTCGATCGTCGTGTCTTCGTACCCGGTCAGATACAGCAGGCTGTACAGCAGCATCGAGCCATGGCCGTTCGACAGCACGAACCGGTCGCGATCCGGCCACAGCGGAGCCGAGGCATCGAACTTCAGGTGTTTGGAGAACAGCACTGCCGCCGCGTCGGCCATACCCATCGGGGCACCCGGGTGACCGGACTTGGCAGCCTCGACTCCGTCAATCGACAGGGCGCGGATGCAGTTGGCCAGGGCAAAATTTGCGGGATCTTTTTCTTCGGCAGCTGAAATAATTACGTCTTTGGGCATGAGCGTCCTCCAATAGGTCGAGGGCCTCATACGCCGCTTTGCAGAAAATCACAATACATAACACCAAAATAACAAATTTAACTTGATTACGTTACGAGTTTTGTTACATACGCCTCAGCGAGCGCTAACAAAGCGCCAGGAGGCATCCGTGAAACTCGAAGATCGCAGACAGCAAATTGTCGACCTGCTGATGGTTCAGGGGTCGGTAACGCTGGAAGATCTGGCCAGCCAGTTTGGCGTGTCCAAGATGACGATCCACCGCGATCTGGACGATCTGGAAGAGGCCGGGCTGTTGCGCAAGGTGCGCGGCGGCGCTTCGATCGAGACAAGCTCGCAGTTTGAATCCGACTATCGCTATCGCGAGCGCCGCGGGGCCGAGGAAAAGAAACGCATCGGGCGCGCTGCAATCGAGATGCTGGAGCCCGGCATGACCGTTTTGGTCAACGATGGCTCCACCGCCGGTCTGCTGGCTGACATGCTGCCGGACAAGCGTCCGATCACGGTGATCACCAACAACCACGCGGTCATCCAGACCCTGATCGGGGTCACCGGCGTGACGCTGATCGCGCTGGGCGGGGCCTATTCAAAGAAATACAACGGCTTTTACGGCATCATCACCGAAGAGGCGCTGGCACGCCTGCGGGCCGATGTGGCCTTTATCTCAAGCCCTGCAATCCAGGGCACCACGGCGTTCCACCAGGACCATGAATTCGTAAAGATCAAACGCCTGATGATCGCCGCCGGCACCAAACGTTACCTGCTGGTTGACCATCTGAAATTTGGCCGCACCGCGCTGCACGAAATCGCCGATCTGCGTGATTTCGATGCGGTGATCACCAGCCAGGCCTTGCCCAAAGACATGGCGGTGCCGCTGCGCGACGCCGATGTGAACCTCATCGTTGCGGAGACTGATCCGCAATGACCCAAACACAGACCCACCTATCCGAAAGGAACCTGACATGACTGTTAAAGTTGCCATTAACGGCTTTGGCCGCATCGGCCGCAACGTCCTGCGCGCCATTGTGGAAAGCGGCCGCACTGATATCGAAGTGATCGCCATCAACGATCTGGGCCCGGTTGAAACCAACGCACACCTGGTGCGGTATGACTCGGTGCACGGCAAGTTCCCCGGCGAGGTCACCGTGGCCGGTGACACCATCGACGTGGGCCGTGGCCCCATCCGCGTGACCGCCATCCGCAACCCCGCCGAATTGCCCTGGTCGGACGTGGACGTGGTTCTGGAATGCACCGGCATCTTCACCAGCAAAGAGGCCTGCCAGGCGCATTTGGAAAACGGCGCGAAACGCGTTCTGATCTCGGCCCCGGGCAAACAGGCCGACAAGACCATCGTGTTCGGTGTGAATGACGACACGCTGACCGCAGACGACCTGGTTGTGTCGAACGCCTCGTGCACTACGAACTGCCTGTCGCCCGTGGCCAAGGTGCTGAACGACGCCATCGGCATCAAGCGTGGCTTCATGACCACCATCCACAGCTATACCGGCGATCAGCCGACGCTGGACACGATGCACAAAGACCTTTACCGCGCCCGCGCCGCTGCCATGTCGATGATCCCGACCTCGACCGGTGCCGCCAAGGCCGTTGGTCTGGTTCTGCCCGAGCTGAACGGCAAGCTGGACGGTGTGGCCATCCGCGTGCCGACCCCGAACGTGTCGGTTGTGGATCTGACCTTCGAAGCCAGCCGCGACACCACGGTTGAGGAAATCAACGCCGCCATCATCGCCGCCGCTGACGGCCCGCTGAAGGGTATTCTTGGTTACACCGACGAGCCGCTGGTGAGCATGGATTTCAACCATGATTCGCGCTCGTCGATCTTCCATCTGGATCAGACCAAGGTGATGGACGCTAACATGGTGCGCATCCTGTCGTGGTACGACAACGAATGGGGTTTCTCGAACCGAATGAGCGATACAGCGGTTGCAATGGGCAAGCTTCTGTAACACATCACGGGCGGTCCCTGACGGGCCGCCCGAACACATTTTAGAGGGACCGATATGAGCACAATCATTGATATTGTGGGCCGCGAGATTCTGGACAGCCGCGGGAACCCGACCGTCGAAGTCGACGTCATTCTGGAAGACGGCACCATGGGCCGCGCGGCCGTACCGTCGGGCGCATCGACCGGCGCGCATGAAGCTGTTGAGAAACGTGATGGCGGCGACCGTTACAAAGGCAAGGGCGTGCTGGAAGCCGTCGCTGCCGTGAACGGCGAGATTGCCGAGGCTCTGGTGGGTATGGACGCAACCGAGCAGGTCGCCATCGACGCCGCCATGATCGAACTGGACGGCACCCCGAACAAGGGTCGTCTGGGCGCCAATGCCATTCTGGGCGTGTCGCTGGCCTGTGCCAAAGCGGCGGCCGAGTTCACCACGCAACCGTTGTTCCGCTATGTCGGCGGCACCTCGGCGCGCGTTCTGCCGGTGCCGATGATGAACATCATCAATGGCGGCGAGCATGCCGACAACCCGATCGACATTCAGGAATTCATGATCATGCCCGTGTCGGCATCGAACGTGAAAGAGGCGATCCGCATGGGCGCCGAGGTGTTCCACACCCTGAAAAAAGAGCTGTCCGCCGCAGGCCACAACACCGGCATCGGTGACGAGGGCGGCTTTGCCCCGAACCTGGAGAGCACGCGTGTGGCGCTGGATTTCATCCAGACCGCTGTTGAAAAAGCGGGCTACAAGCTGGGCGAAGACATCTATCTGGCGCTCGATTGCGCGTCGTCCGAGTATTACAAGGACGGCAAGTACGAGTTGGCCGGCGAAGGCAAATCGCTGACCTCGGAAGAAAACGCCAAATACCTTGCTGACCTCTGCGCCGACTACCCGATCATCTCGATCGAGGACGGCATGGACGAGGATGACTGGGAAGGCTGGAAGCTGTTGACCGACATGATCGGTGACAAGGTACAGCTGGTGGGTGACGACCTGTTCGTGACCAACCCGGCGCGTCTGGCCGACGGTATTGCGCAAGGCGTGGCGAACTCGATGCTGGTGAAGGTGAACCAGATCGGCTCGCTGACCGAAACGCTGAAAGCTGTCGATATGGCCCACCGCGCGCGCTACACCAACGTGATGTCTCACCGCTCGGGCGAGACCGAGGACGCCACCATCGCCGACCTGGCCGTGGCCACCAATTGCGGCCAGATCAAAACCGGCTCGCTTAGCCGTTCGGACCGTCTGGCCAAATACAACCAGCTGATCCGGATCGAGGAAATGCTGGGCGAAACAGCCGAATACGCGGGCACGTCGATCCTGAAGTGATCGGCATGCAAAGCCATTAACCTTGAAAACCCCGCCTTTCATAGGCGGGGTTTTTTCGTTTCCTGCAACCGTTTGCGGGCGCCACCAAAGGCTTGCGCATCAACAGTTAACTGCCCAGGAGTTGCGGAATAAGATTGCACCAGAAGGCCAAGCTTGCGAGAATTTTGTACAAGGGTAAGGGGGGCAAGATGGACGACATCACGATCGAACTGTGCACGGCTGTGCCACCAAAAGACGAACTGAACGACATCCTAGTGCAATACTATGCCCTTGTGGTTGAACGGATGCAGGCCATGAATTTCGATATTGATCCCGCCGCCCCGCAAAGCGCGCTTGCCGAATTCTGGGCCAATTCGGCTGATTACCTGCCACCAAAAGGCTGTCTTGTTGTTGCTCGTAACAACGCTCGGCATATTGTTGGCTGTGGGATGATGAAACGCCTTGACGATGAAACAGGCGAGCTGAAGCGGGTGTTTGTCACCGAAACCGCACGCAGAACCGGAACAGGGCGGGCCTTGATCGAAATGCGCGAGAAGGTTGCGCGCGACATGGGACTAAAGCGGCTGATTGCGGATACACTGACCCCCAATGTAGAGATGCGGAACCTGTACCCAAAGCTGGGCTTCGTCGAATTGGCCGAACCGCTTGAAACAACAACTTACAGGGACCAGCCCATGTTACGCCCGCACCTGCACTACTTTGCGAAAGACCTGTAAGGCGCGGATTTGACCACGTTCACTAAACGCTGTTGCCAACTGAGCGCGGGTGAACAGCGTCAAAACGGGTTGTCAGTACCGCGTCCTGCGGCCAAAGTGAACGCATGGTTCAGGCACTGATTTTCGATGTATTCGGCACTTGCGTGGATTGGCGCAGTTCGGTTGCGCGCGAGGTTGCGGCGGACTTGCCGCGTGTTGACGCGCTGGCGTTTGCTGATGCCTGGCGCGGTGAATATCAACCGGCAATGGAGAGGATTCGAGCCGCTGATCGGGGCTATGTGCCGTTGGACGTGCTGCACCTAGAAAACCTACATCGCGTCGCCGACAGGATTGGTGTCATCGCCCCGGACAGTCTGAATGCGGCTTGGGAAAAGCTCGACCCGTGGCCCGATGTCGTTGAGGGGCTAAAGCACCTGAAACAGAGCCGGATTATCGCGCCATGCTCGAACGGGTCCATCGCGCTGATGACGCGGCTGGCCAAATATGGGAGGCTGCCTTGGGATTGTATTCTGGGTGCGGACATTGCCCGGGACTACAAACCCAAGCCCGAGGTTTATCTGGCCGCCTGTTCCGCGTTGGACCTGCCGCCCGGGCAGGTGATGATGGTTGCCGCGCATAACGATGACCTGATGGCGGCGCGCGATGCAGGTTTGCGGACAGGGTTTGTGGCCCGACCCACAGAATACGGCCCCGAACAGCAGGCCGATTTGCAGCCCGAGGCCGATTGGGACATCGTGGCCAGTGATTTTGTTGCACTGGCCGCCGAGGTTAACGGTCGCTGACCATTGTATTGATCAGAAACAGGTCGTTGATTGCGGGATCCCGCAGTTCTTTGATGTTTGCCTGAAACACTTCGGTTGTCACAAACTGATTGAACTCGGCCGCCGTAGGCCAACCTGCGATGCCACTGACCTGATGTTCAAACGTGTCCTTGTCAAAATTGCTCGGCGGCAATTCGGCCAGCGTTTCACGGCCATACGTCAGGGCTGTGGGAATCACGTTCTGGAAGAAAGTGCCCAGCATTTTCGGCGAATCCGGCGACGCCATGTTGCCACCAAAGAACTCGTAAACCTTGCCCTTGGTTGTGGTGTCAATTTCGATCGGGGCGGGAACATCGTGCAAAGCGAACTTCATTTCACGCACAGCGCCGTCGCGGATAGCGGCATTTTCCTGAACACGCGGGTCAGACAGGAAAGTACGGAACGCCTCGGTGCTGGGCCACGCGATCATCGAAACATAGTCGGGCTTCAGGTTACCTTCATGTACGCCAATCACATCAAAGACTGCATGCCACACGCCGCCATGTTCGGCGACAACGGGGTCAAGCGGCCGGGCATAGTCGTTGAAATAGGCATCGTGCTGGCCGTGCTTCAGGTCCAAGTACAGCAGTTGCAGGACACTTCCGGCAGGAACAGTGAAGTCGGCGAAGGCGGCCGTGCCAAGAAAAAGGGCGGGCAAGGTGGCGAGGGCTGTTTTCATAGGTTTCATTCTAAGTCTCCATTTGTGTTTGGTGACACAAATCTGGGGGGCCAGGGCGTGCAGGAAACTGTGCAGGCTTGCCTTATGTATCCGCAAATTTGCATAGTTACCTTATGTTGAAAATTGCGTAGTCATGGATGATGCCTGAAACACACCAACTGCTGCTTGCCATTGAACGTACCGGCTCGCTAACACAGGCCGCGCGGGTCTTGCGGGTGAACTATTCCACAGTTCGACGGCGCCTGACCGAGGTTGAGGACCGCCTGAAAGTTGCGCTGTTTGAACGCGGACCGGCAGGGTATCGGCCGACATCTGCGGGACGTGATTACCTGAGCACTATTGCGCAGGCGGACCAGTTGATTGCGGATGCCGAACGACACGTGGCGGGGCGCGAGTTACAGGCAGACGGTACGCTCAGGATCACCACGACCCAGGCGTTCTTTTCGCATTACCTCACCCCGCTTTTGCCGGGGTTTTTGGTCCTGCATCCGGGCATTCGGTTGTCATTCTCTTTTGGAAACGCTTTTCGCGACTTGTCACGCCGCGAGGCAGACGTGGCGTTGCGGTTTTCAACCGATCCCGGTGACACGCTTGTTGGCGTGCGGCTGTTTGATGTGTCTTTCGCACATTATCGGCATATCTCCCTGCGCGAGGCCACGGATCCATGCTGGATCGGATGGGCCGAAGACAACAAAACCTCGCATTGGCTGCCAAGCGGCCCAATGCCACAGGCGCCCATCGGTGTGTGGGCCTCCGACGAATTGGCGCAACTGTCGCTTTTGCAGGCAGGGCAGGGGATGGCTTGGATGCCGTGCTATCTGTGCGACCCTGACAAAAGGTTAGAACGCGTGCCGGGTAGTGCGCCAAAACCGCAAATCGAGCTTTGGGCATTGACCCATCCAGACCTGCGTACCAATCCGCGTGTTCGTGCATTCTTGGACTACTTTCTGCCGATCCTGCGGTCTGACGCGGCGCGCTTTCGTGGCGAAACCACCTAACGAAGGTTTCACAGTTACGAGAGATCGCTGTCGCATGCTCGCACCGTCGCCCAGCGGCTGCTAGGGTTCGTGCAAGTTATTGCAACAGATCGAGGTACAGACATGTCCCGCGAACTTCTCAGTCGGCGAAATGCCCTTATTGGTGGTGGTGTTGTTGTGTTGGGCGCAGGTGCCGCCTTTGCCGGACGGTCATATGTGATGCGCGTGTCTGTCGAGGGCGACCTGCTGACCCCGCCCGAGGCGCATGATCACGCCACCGCCGGCCGCATTACCTTGGTCGACATTCGACGCCCCGACGAATGGGCCGAAACCGGAGTGGGCGAGGGGGCAGTGCCGCTGGATATGCGACGGCTCGACTTCATTGCCGCGCTGGACAAGGCCACAGGGGGCGACCGGACGGTCCCTATCGCCTTGATCTGCGCGCGCGGTGTGCGGTCTCGCAAAATGACCGAGCGTCTGACCGATGCCGGCTATACCCATATCATCGACATCCCCGAAGGGATGTTGGGATCGCGCGCTGGGCCCGGGTGGCTGAAACGCGGCGTGCCTACTGTTTCCTATTCCGACAGCTGAGAGAGTAACTGATGCGTACATCTTCGATCACGCTGGGTCTTGCGACCTGGCTGTTTGGTGCTGCCGCGATGGCGGCCGATTGCGGTGGGGTCGATCAGGCCTGCGAAGTGCCTATGGGCAGCTATCACATCGCTATGCCCGAAGGGGTCGACGGCGCGGTTCCCGCGGTCATCTTCCTGCATGGCGCGGGTGGGACCGGCGCGAGGGAGATCAGCAATGACGCGATGCGCAATGGGCTGTTGTCGCGCGGCTATGCGCTGATTGCACCTAATGGCATGGGCCGCGAAGGGCGCGGGGGTGGTTTCTGGTCCTTCATTCCGGGCCGCGAAATTCTGCGGGACGAAAACGCGTTTCTGGACGAAGTGGCCGCGGATGCTGCACAGAAATTCGGCGTGGATCGTGACCGGATCGTGCTGTCAGGGTTTTCCATCGGCGGCTCGATGACCTCTTACGCCGCTTGCGCGCAGCCTGACCAATTCTCGGCCTATGCGCCGGTGGCGGGCAGTTTCTGGCGACCCCACCCAGCCGAATGTACGGGCCCTGTACGTTTGTTGCACACCCATGGCTGGACCGACGGCACCGTTCCATTGGAGGGGCGCCCGCTGCGAGGCGGTGCCATTAATCAAGGCGACGTTTTTCACGGCATGTCGATTTGGCGCGCGGCAAATGGTTGTGACGCGTGGAAGGCGGACCGGTTCGAGATGACCGAATCTTTCTGGCACCGCAGATGGGTTAATTGTAACGAGGGTACCGCGCTGGAATTTGTCCTGTTCCCCGGTGGCCACGGCGTGCCACGCGGATGGAGCCAGATGATGCTGGACTGGTACGAAGGCCTCTGATTATTCGGCTGCAAGTTCCGGGCGCGCGGTGTCACCGAACATTGCGCGTTCTGCCTCGGCCGCTTTGCGAATGGCGGGCGGGTCGATATGTTCGGGCGCAGGGATCAGCGCACCGCGACGGCCCATCGCGTTCAGCCCACTTATGGCGGACAACGGCACAGCAATCGCCAGGCTCAGCCCAATGGGCAGCAGCCAAAGCGACACAATGCCAAAGGCAATGCCTGCCAACAAAGCCAGACCTGTTACCGTTTCCAGCGCGTGAAACTTGGCCGTTGTCAGCAGACCGTATTGCCCGCCAGAACGGTTTTGCGGTGTCCAGCCCACGCGCAACCCCAGCGCAATGCGCAATACGGCGACCGTTTGCTGTACCATCTGCACCGGCGCATAAGCGATCGACATCGCCAGTTCAATCAACGCGGCCGGCAAGAACCGGCGCATTCCACCAAATGCACGGCGCCGCGTTCGGCTGGTCAGGATCACCGTGATGCCCAGAATTTTCGGGGCCAGCAACATGCCGTACATCACCGCCAAGAACAGAACCGATTGGGTGCGCGTCAGCTCCGGCCAGACAGGATATAGCGGGTTTGTCTCGCTGAAATAGCGAATAACGCTGGTTTCCTGCCCAGTGCCCAAAAGCGCCCAAATCACCAACAAAACGAACCAAGCGGGCGACAGAAGATAGGCCATCGCGCCGTGAAACAGGTGGTACCGCGACAGCGGGTGCAACCCGCGTGTGGCCAGCAGGCGCAGGTGTTGCAGGTTGCCCTGACACCAGCGGCGGTCGCGCAGAACATGGTCGATCAGCGTCGCAGGGGTTTCCTCGTAGCTGCCGCCCGGTCGTGTCAGAAACCGCACGCCCCAACCGGCACGGCGCAGCAATGCAGCCTCGACAAAATCATGGCTCCAGATCATCTGGTCGCGTCCGCGACGCCCACGCAAATGCGGCAATCCCGCAGCGCCCGCAAAGGCGCGCGTGCGCATGATGGCGTTGTGACCCCAGTAATTGCCCTCGCGCCCCGACCAGCGTGCCAATCCCTCGGCCAGAAGGAAGCCATAGGCGGCATTCGCGAATTGCTGCAGCTGGGCAAAGAGGCTTTCGGCCCCGATCAGGCGGGGACAAGACTGTATCAGCCCTGCGCCGGGATCTGCGGCCAGCTCCTGCACCAAGGACGAGATCGCCTGACCTGACATCAGGCTATCGGCGTCCAGCACCAACATCGCTTCATGCGCACCGCCCCATTGGGTCACCCAATCGGCAATATTACCAACCTTGCGGTCGATATTCGGCACCCGGCGACGGTAATGCACCGGTATCGCGGCGGGTGCGCGTGCATAGAGCCATGCGAAGCCTTCGGCTTCGGCCTGTGTTGCCTCTTCGTCTTGCGTGTCGGAAAGAATGTAAAAACGATAATCGCCCTGCGGATCGGCACGCATCAGGTCCTGCAACATCGCGGCCGCATTGCCAAAAACCTCGCGCGGGGTTTCGTTGTAAACCGGCACAAGAATGGCAGTGGACATGCGGCGATGCACATTATCGTGGCGCGCAACGCGTGGTGGAACTGCCAGCGCATGCAGGCCAGCCAGGGCCGTGCTGACCGAAATCAGGATCCAGATGCCAGTCAACCCTATCAACGCCAAAAGCATAACCTCCAACGCCATCAACCCGCCCATGGCAAGCCAATTGCCAATGGCCGCCAACAACGCGGTCATCGCCAGACCTGCCAGCCCAAAAACAACCAGTCGCCAGAAACGCGTGCGGTTTGACGGCGCAGGGGCGCGCACGGCCAAAGGTGGCGCCGCACGCAGGTCCTGTGGCGGCATCTCTAAGGGTGCATGCGGGGGCATCAGGGCCAGGGGATCGCGCAGATCGCGCGGCATCAGGCCGTCCACCGGTAAAGCCACACCTCGGACAGTGCCTGGCCGGGCAGGCGCAGCTGGGCGCGGAACTCCACCACTTGCGCGTCGCCGGGGATAAACCGGAACGCCAGCCGCGCGCCGCCGGTTTCGGGGTTGCGCTGCAACACGCCCTCGGTCACCTCAACCCCGCCCGAGGCGCGGATCAGTTTGACGACCTGCGACAGATCCTCGGGCAAATCTGGATGGGCGGCAAAATCGATGGCGATGATATGGCCATCCGAAAACGTGCTTTCGCCCATTCGCGTGTTCAGCACCTGCGCCAGCGTGTGCACCGGTGCGGGGTCGGCGCCCCAGTACAGGCGGTAGGCGAAACGATGGTTCTTACCCGGCTCCATCGGGTCCATCGGGCGCCAATAGGCGACGATATTGTCGTAAATCTCTTTGTCCGACGGGATCTCGACCAGCCGCACACGGCCCATGCCCCAATCGCCCTGCGGTTCCACCCACAGGCCCGGGCGGGTGTGGTAATGCGCCTCAAGATCGGCGAAATCACCCAGCTGCCGGGCGCGCTGCATCAGGCCGAACCCTTTGGGGTCCTTGTCCAGAAAGCCCGAAACCTGCAGGCGCTTGGGGTTGGCCAGCGGGCGCCAGATCACCTCGCCCCCGCCATTCATCATCATCAACCCGTCGCTGTCATGCACCGCCGGGCGAAAATCCGAGAACCGTTCGCGGTTGGTCTCGTCAAACAGAAACATCGACGTCAGCGGCGCCAGCCCCACATGGGTCAGCCGCTTGCGGGCAAAAAGGTCGGCCTCGACCTCCATCACCGTGGTGTCGCCGGGCGTGATGCGGAACCGATAGCATCCGGTGACCGAGGGGCCATCCAGCAGCGCATGGATCACCGTGTCCATCTGGCCCGGTGCGGGGCGTTCGATCCAGAATTCGGTAAATTCGGGAAACTCTTCGCCCGATGGCTCGGCCGTGTCGATGGCAATGCCGCGCGCCGACAGGCCGTAATTCTGACCTTTGCCAATGGCGCGGAAGTAGCTCGCACCTTGCATCACCATATATTCGGTGAAAATGCCCGGCGTCTCAAGCTCGGCCCGAAGGCGCAAACCGGAATAGCCCAGATCGGTGGGCACCGGCAGGTCGGGCACCTGGTCGGTCTTGTCGAACACCGCCATGTCGAATTGCACCCGGCGGGTTTGTCCCTCTTCCACGGCGTTGATCTGCACGGCGCGGGGGAAATAGAGGCCGGGGTGAAACACGTCCATCTGCACGGGCGTGTCGCCATCTGCCCACAACGCGTTGCGTGTGTCGAACCAGATGGATTTGTACTGCTCGTAACTCAGCTCACGCCATGCCAATGGCACTTCGGCACGCGGGGCATAGGCGCGTTTGGCCATGTCGCGGGCGCGGTCGATGATAGCGCGGCGCGAGAACGGTTCACCCTTGCCCAGCATCAGCCCCGGTTCGCCATCGGTGGCACCGGCCAGTTGCGGCGCCATGGCGGCCGAGGCGAGAACGGAAAGAAACTGCCGACGATCCATGGTTTACGCCTTTTTCCGCCAGGGTTGGGTTTTGAACCACCCCGCGCCGTAGGCGCACAGGATGATCGCCGCAAAGCCCACCGCGTTGACCCACAGCATGGTCCAGTGCGATTTGCCCACCACGTCGAAGGTCATGCCCATCAGGCGGGCAAAGAACATCGAGAACACGAATACCGCCAGCGATTGCTGCCCAACCTTCATGATC
Organism: Actibacterium mucosum KCTC 23349; assembly: GCF_000647975.1. GTDB lineage: Bacteria > Pseudomonadota > Alphaproteobacteria > Rhodobacterales > Rhodobacteraceae > Actibacterium > Actibacterium mucosum. The sequence continues at coordinate 464,914 of NZ_JFKE01000003.1, read as the reverse complement.
ACCGCCAAAAGCGGCGCCCAGGCGCGCGCGATCAGACCCGCGCCGTGCGGCATGATCCGCGCGCCGCCGGGGCCCACAACCACCCAGGCCAGATAGGCCAGCGCCAGGAAATGCACATAACGCAGCAGGCCGAAATCGGATTTGGAGATCAGGGGCCGGTTGTCGATGCGCCATTCGCGGGCGTTGAACAGGGCATCGGCATTGCGCAGGCCAAGCTCGCGCACCCCGATGCTGGACAGCGGGATGTTGATCAGCACCACGAACAAAGCCAAACCGATCAGCCACCAATGCACCGGTGGCTTCGGTAGCCAGCCGATCATGAAGGCAAATCCGGTGAAAAAGATCAGCTGCCAGCCAAACGGGTTGAAGAACCAGCCGCGCTGGGTCCATGGCTCTGCCGGCAGGTTGATATCGGCCCACCATTGCGCCATCAGCCAGCCATCCTCGGACAGGCCCAAAAGCAATACGATGGTCTTGGTATTTGCCGCCAGCCAGATCAGCCCCACGGCCAGCGCCACAAGCCGCAGGTCGACCCGCGACAGGCCCACCATCACCGGCATCATGATGAGGATCACCATGTACATCGGCAAAATGTCGAAATAGTTCGGCACATAGGTCAGGGTGAAAAGGGCCGGCAATTGCTCGAACGGGCGGTTGAAGAACGGGTAGAGGTTCAGCTGCCCCACATAGTCGCGGTCAAACAGCCCGGTATTGTTCAGCGCCGCCATCGTCGCGGCCACCGCAAAGAACAGCCCGATATGGGCCCAATAGACCTGCCAGACGCGGAAGCCGACGCGGGCGGTGCCCAGCGCCATGCCCTTGCGCTCGAACGTTTTGCCAAAGGCGATGGCCGAGGCCATGCCCGAGCAGAACACGAAGATCTCGGTTGCATCCGAAAAGCCCCAGCGCGCCGGGATCCACAGCGTCAGCCAGTTGCCGGGCGTGTGGGCGATCAGGATGATGAACATCGCGATGCCGCGAAAGAAATCCAGCCGCGGGTCGCGCGTGGTGGCAGCGGGCGCCGCCGCCGTTGCGCGGGGCGTCGCCGAGTAGTTGGTGGTCGTCGGGTCAGCGATAGTCATGCAATCCGCCGTATTAAGTTGTTATTGGGCCGGGATATCCGAAAGCGCCTGCTTGGCGCGAGCAATCGTGTCATAGCGCGTTGCGGTAAACCTGTCTTCGGCCCCTTTGCGCTTGTCCTTGCGGCTATCCAGCACATCGGTGGCCTGATCCAGTCGACCAGCGCGGATGCCTGCATCGATGGTGATGCGTTCAAACACGTCGCGTTGGGCGTGGCTGCCACCAATTGATTGCATCGCTTCTCGCGCGCGCAGAAGGTTCAGGAATGCGTTGTCATAGCGCCCCTCGCCAAATGCGGCCAGCCCTTCGGCGGCAGCTAGACCGGGGTGGTTAAAAATCTCGTCTTGGCTGACTGCGTTGCGCGAAGCATCGCGGTGCATTCGGGCCAGCATCTGCGTTTTGGCGGTTTCCCTTTCCCCGCCGATGAGGGCCAGCATGTAATGCAGGTCTGCAAAAACCAGCACGCCGTCGTCCGAGCGCGCCTCGGCAAACTCGGCCAGCTCTTCCCAGCGGGCTCCGACGTCATGTCCTTCAAGCTCCAACCGGCTCAGCAGGGACGTGGCGTTCGAGATGTCGCGGTAATCATCCGTCTGATCAAAGCGGATTTTCTGATCATAAAGCGCAAAGACCTTGTCCACCTCGCCTTGATCCAGATGCAGCAGCGCTTTGTGCCACCAGACATGATAACGGAAGTTGTTGCAGTGTTGCCATTTGCTTTCATTCGCGTCCAGCAGATCGATCCCCGCGCGCGCTTGCGCGGTCATGTCCAGTACATGCGCCACTGCGTGCAAACCCCAGGCGTCGTCGGCGGTAAGTGTCAGCCCCTCACGGCCTACGACTTCGGCGCGCACGTACTCGCCGTTTTCTTCCAGCGCAAAGGCCTGACAGCCCAACAGGTAACCGCGACCGGGGTGGTCTGCCCCATGTGCCTGCTCTACGCGAAGAACCGACCGCAACATGCCCTGCGCATCGCCCAGAATGAACCGAATGGCATGGCTCACCTTCATGGACAGCGTGTCGCCTGGATTTGCCAACAGCACTTTTTCGATCTCGGTCACCGATCCTGCAGGGTTGCCGTCCAGCCAGGATTGCAGCGCGTTTACATAGGCAACCTCACGTGCGGTGGCGCCTCCTTCGGCCCGTGCCAGCTTTGCATTGGTCAGGCTTTCGCGAGCAATGTCGAACAATTCCCGTTTGCCCAGCATCAGGAACATCAGCCCCTTTGTGGCATGTGCCATGACGAAACCGGGGTCCAGTTCGATGGCGCGCATCAAATGCGTGGGCGTATCGGCCCCATGCGCCAGAAAAGCCAGGATCGTCTTGTTCCAGCTTTCAAGGGCCTCAGGGCCGTTTGCGGTGACTTCGCCGCCGAAAATGTCAGTAGCCATTCTATACGCTCCACAACGTCGTTAAATTCGCGCTGAGTCTGTTATACGCTGCGTTGCAGCCAAAAATACGTCTGCAACAAAGAACCAACGCATACGTGAATGGACGTCATCGGAGTTTTCGGCCAAAAACAGCCAGTTTGCCGGAAAACCGGCAAAAAAGCCCCGCTTATTGCCGAAAATAGGTGCGTTGGCAGGATTTAGCCGGTGTGATCTTCGTCTGATCTGGCCAACGACTGTAACACTTCGTCAGTGTCCTGCCCAAACCTCGGCGGGGCAGAACGATAGCGCACCGGTGTGCGCGAGAAGTTCAGCGGGTTGCCCAGAACCTGCACCGTACCTGCACCGTTGGCCTGCATCGGAACGACCATGTGACGCGCGCGCGCCTGATCGGTGGACAGCGCTTGCTTTACGGTGTGAATCGGGCCAACCGGCACTTTGCGTGCCTCCAGCCCATCGATGATTTCCGCCATGGACCGGGCCGCAATTAGCGGCGTGATTTCGGCAATCAAACCGACGCGGTTTTCCAGCCGCGCGGGGTTAGTGGCAAACTCCGGCAGTTCGGCCAGATCAGGCCGCCCGACGAAGTCGCAGAACCGGCGGAATTGGCCGTCATTGCCGACGGCCAGAATCACATGGCCATCCGCAGCGGCAAACACCTCGTAGGGCACGATATTCGGATGCGCATTGCCACGCCGCACCGGGTTCTGTCCCGAAGCCAGGAAATTTGTACCTTCGTTGATCAGCCAAGCCATTTGTGCATCGACCAAAGAGAGGTCGATATGTTGGCCTTCGCCGGTGGCATCGCGGTGCCGCAGCGCCGCAAGAACCCCGATGGTGGCATACATCCCGCACATCACGTCGGCGATGCCCACGCCCACTTTCATGGGCTGGCCGTCCGGATCCCCCGTCAGGCTCATGATCCCGCCATAGCCCTGCGCCATCAGGTCATAGCCGGGTTTGTCGCGGTTTGGTCCGGTCTGTCCAAACCCCGAGATCGAGCAATAGACCAACCCCGGATGCGCAGCACAAAGCGTTGCATGATCCAGCCCGTATTTGACCAGACCGCCGGGTTTGAAATTCTCGATCACAACATCGGCTCGCGCCGCCATTTGGCGCAGAACACGTTGGCCCTCGGCGCTGGCCAAGTCGACGGCAATGGACTTCTTATTCCGGTTCGCGGCCATGAAATAGGCCGATAAATCAGTGTCTTGCCCATCTGGGGTGGGCGCATAGGGTGGGCCCCAGGCGCGGGTGTCATCTCCGCCGGTTTTGGGGTTTTCGATTTTCCAGATCGTAGCGCCCAGATCGCCCATCATCTGCGTGGCCGTGGGGCCGGCCAGAATGCGCGTCAGGTCCAGAACGACGATTCCATCCAGCGCGCCCGGTGTCTCAGATCCGGCCATCATAGGCCCCCTTGTCGATCACTGCGGCGATCACGGTGAATGTGTCGGCCTCTTGGGCTGCCGCCAGCGCGGTCCGCAGTTCCGCGCGCGAGGTCACGGTGTGCCCCGCGCCGCCAAAGGCGCGTCCGATAGCAGCAAAGTCATGGCTGCCAAAATCCACACCGTTATTGGCCATTTGACGTTGGCGTTGCTTCAGTTCGATCAGGGCAAGCGAGGCATCGACGAATACGACAAAGATCGTTTTCAGGCCCAGCTCCTTGGCTGTGGCCAGCTCGCCCGCGACCATCAGGAACCCCGCATCACCCGAGAAGGACACAACTGTGCTGTTGGGCGCGGTCAACGATTGCCCCATCGCCAATGGCACCGCGCATCCCATCGTGCAAAGGCCTGAGCTTTGTACCAGTTCGCGCGGCGCGTCGCAGCGCCACATCTGGCTGAGCAAAATGCGATGCGCGCCACTGTCGGCACTGGCCAGCGTCCCAACCGGCAGCACGTCGCGACATTCGTCCATCACGGCGGCAGGGCCCCAAACGTCGTCGATAGGAAACGCCTCGGCCAGCGCGGATTTCAGAACCTCGACTTCGCCACTCGTCCATGTTTCGTGCGGCGTAAGGCCCGCGTCCAATGCGGTCAGTGTTTCGGCGCAGCCGGTTACAAAACTGAGCGTCGCTTGATGCATATAGTGATGGTTCGGCGCGGCGGTGATGTCGATCACGTTCTGTTGGCGCGCGTCCCAGATATCGCGCCACCCCACGCGCATCTCGATCGGGTCATAGCCGACGCAAAGGATCAGGTCCGACGACTGCAAAAACGGCAGCAACAAAGCGTCTGCCTTGGGCGACAAACCCGCCCCACCCAGTGACAGCGCGTGACCTTCGGGCAGGATACCTTTGGCCTTGTAGGTGGTTACCACGGGCAGGCCGTGTTTCTCGGCAAAGCGCTGCACGGCAGCGGCCGCACCTTCGTTCACGGCATCCAACCCTACAACCATAACGGGGCGCTGCGCTTCGGCGATTATGGCACGGGCACGGTTCAGATCGGGGCCCTCGGCCGGGGCTGCGGGGCTGGTTGGTACCCGGCGCGGGCCGGGCTGTGCGGGCGCGTCGGCCACGCTGATCGGTACATCGATATGCACGGGGCCGGGGCGGCCTTCGGTGGCGATACCCAGGGCTTTGTCGGCGATCACACCCGCCGCCCCCGCGCTTAGAGTGAAGGTCGCCTTTGTAATCGGATCAAACACCGCGCGGTGGTCCAGCACCTGATGCGTATATGTCTGGGCCTCGTCTGCATCCACACAGCCCGACAATACAATGACCGGTACACGATCCTGTTCGGCATTGGCGACAAAATTTACCGCGTTCAGAATGCCGGGCCCCACCGTGCCCACCAAGATGCCAGGTGCACCTGTGCGATGCCACGCGCCCTCGGCCATGAAGCCGGCGGCGTTCTCGTGTTTGCAAAGAATGAACCGAATTCCGGCTTTTTCCAGCGCGTCGACAATCGTCAGAACCTCGCCCCCCGGCATTCCGAATGCATGGCGACACCCGGCATCGTAAAGGCGTTGGGCAAGGACATCGGCGGCGCGAAGAGGCATGGCAGGCTCCGTATTAGGCTCACAGATGGCCTAGCGAAGCCCCGAAGGGATGACAAGCAACCGCCCGGCCGGGTTACAGGAACCTACGGGGATGTGAACTCAGGTGTCCTCGGAAGCCAAGGCCAGCAACAGCGCGCCATCCGTGACCTGATCGCCCTCGGCCACCGCCACGTCTGCCACCTCGCCATCGCGCGGGGCTTGCAACGTGTGCTCCATCTTCATGGCTTCCAAAACGATCAACGGGTCGCCCGCCCGCACCATCTGCCCGACCCGGGCCGAGACCTGTTTCACCACCCCCGGCATCGGGGCAAGGATTGTGTCACCGCTGCCCCCGCTATCCCCGCCTCGCGCCAGTGGGTCGAGCAAGGTAAACCGATAGGTGTTCCCCCAATACACGTTGACCTCATCACCATCGCGCCGCGCCTTGGCCACGGACTTGGCGCCGTCAATCCACCAACCACCGGCACCTCGCCGGATGTCATGGCGGGCCTCGCCCACCTGCGTGGTGAACGTGCCGGGGCCACGAGCGGTGATGCGAACCTGCACATCCTCGTCTTGCCAAATCAGCGCGACATCCTGCGGCGCGGGCGCCCAATGCGCGAACCCGGCCAGTGGGTCATTCAGTTGATCCAGGCCGGATGCAGCCAACGCTGCCAATGATCGGCTGCGCGTACACGGCACTGGTTGGGCGGCCAGATCTTCCAGATCGCGGCCAATCAAGCCGGTATCGACCTCACCGCGAGCAAAGCCCACGTGCCGCGCCAACTTGCGAAGGAAGGTCAGGTTCGTGACCGTGCCCGCCACCTGCGTAGCAGCAATGGCGCGTTCCAGCGACATCAGCGCCTCGGCCCTTGTTTCACCGTGCACAATCAGCTTGGCAATCATCGGGTCGTACCACGGGCTGATCGTGTCGCCGCCACGTACGCCGCTGTCGATCCGCACCGCGCCTTCGCCGAACTCGGCCCCATTCGGGAACTGAAGATGTTTCAGTGTGCCGATAGCAGGAAGGAAACCGGCGGGCACGTCCTCGGCATAAATCCGCGCCTCGAAGGCATGGCCGGCGATGGCCAGATCTTCCTGCGCAAATGGCAAAGGCGCGCCAGCGGCGACGCGCAGTTGCAATTCCACGAAATCGAGGCCCGTTATCGCCTCGGACACCGGGTGTTCCACCTGCAGGCGCGTGTTCATCTCCATGAACCAAAACCCGTCGGGCCGCAGGCCGTCTGCGCCGTCCACGATAAACTCCACCGTGCCCGCGCCGCGATATCCGATCGCCTTGGCCGCTTCCACGGCAGCCTTGCCCATGGCGGCGCGCATCTCAGATGTCATGCCGGGGGCAGGAGCCTCTTCGATCACCTTCTGGTGGCGGCGTTGCAAAGAGCAATCGCGCTCGAACAGATGCACCACGTTGCCTTGGGCATCACCAAAAACCTGTATTTCGATGTGGCGCGGTTGCTGAATGTATTTCTCCACCAGAACCGCCGGGTCGCCGAAACTGGCCGCGCCTTCGCGCTGCGCCCCTTCCAGTGCCTTGGCGAAATCGGCGGGATCCTCGACCAGCCGCATACCTTTGCCGCCGCCGCCCGCCCGCGCCTTGATCAGAACCGGATAGCCGATCTTGTCGGCCTCAGCCGCCAGCAACGCAGCGTCCTGATCCGCGCCGTGATAGCCGGGCACAACCGGCACGCCGGCCTTCTCCATCAGTGCCTTTGCGGCGTCCTTCAAACCCATGGCCCGGATCGCGTTGGCCGTTGGCCCCACAAAGGTCAGCCCGGCCTTTTCCACCGCCTCAACGAAATCGGGATTTTCCGACAGAAAGCCATAACCGGGATGGATCGCCTGCGCTTTGGTATCCAGGGCGGCCTGAATGATCCGTTCACCCAGCAGATAGCTTTCGGCCACCGGCGCCTTGCCAATACGCACCGCCTCATCCGCCATGGCCACATGTTTCGCGCCTGCATCTGCGTCCGAGTAGACAGCCACGGTGGCAACGCCCATCCGGCGGGCGGTGGCAATCACGCGACAAGCAATTTCGCCCCGATTGGCGATCAGGAGTTTAGTGAACATGCTAACCTCTTCTTTAGGTGCACCAAGAGTCTCGTCTTCCACCGCTGTATTCCTTGCCCAGTCCGGCCTTAATCATTGGCCGGGCGACACCCTTCCCGTCGATCAGCAACAAGACAAGGGCCCGCCCGTATCGGTCAATTCCCTCGGTCCGAGCTGAGATGTGGCCACTGGACCAAAGCAACCATCGAAGATACTGTTTCGCTGCAAATGCTTTGAGGGCTTCCGATGTGCATTGTGCATTCATCTCGGGCGTGTCGTAGGCCAATATCCGACCGCGCTGAATACCACTCAACGGGCAGATCAGCGTTACCGTATCGCCATCTATGACACGCACAACACGGCAGCCATCATGTGGGGTTAGATAGCCATTTGCGATGTCCCCGAGAGACGGCCCAAAAGCCAGCAAAACGATCGCAATCACCAAAAAAAACTGCCGGCTACGGCGTTTGCGCTTGCCAGAGCCCGGGCGGTAGGGTGGCAGCCCCATGTCGAATTTGCGCGCCTTTCGATAGTCGCGACTGAACCTGACGACTTTGCGACGGGGTCGGGCCATGCCTCACATCCTAAACACGCCAAACCGCGTGTCCTCGATGGGTGCATTCAGGCTAGCGCGCAGGCTCAGGCTCAGAACGTCGCGGGTTTTGGTGGGGTCGATGATGCCGTCATCCCACAGCCGCGCGCTGGCATAAAGCGGGTGCGATTGTTCGGCGAACATGTCGATGGTGGGTTGCTTGAACGCGGCCTCCTCGGCGTCGGACCAGGTTTTGCCCGCCCGCTCGATCGCGTCGCGTTTCACGGTGGCCAATACACCTGCTGCCTGTTCGCCGCCCATCACGGAGATGCGCGAGTTAGGCCAGGTCCACAGGAAATTCGGCGAATAGGCGCGGCCGCACATGCCGTAATTGCCCGCCCCGAACGAGCCGCCCACGATCACCGTGATCTTGGGCACAGCCGATGTGGCCACGGCGGTCACCAGCTTGGCGCCATCCTTGGCGATGCCACCGGCCTCGTAGCTTTGGCCAACCATGAACCCGGTGATGTTCTGCAAAAACACCAGCGGGATCTTTCGTTGCGAGCAAAGCTCGACGAAATGCGCACCCTTCAGCGCGCTTTCCGAGAACAACACCCCGTTATTGGCGATGATGCCCACCGGCACACCGTCGATATGGGCAAAACCGCAGACCAGCGTGGTGCCGTACCGCGCCTTGAACTCGTCGAGTTTCGAGCCGTCGACAATCCGCGCGATCACTTCGCGGATGTCGTAGGGTGTGCGCAGGTCCTCGGGCACAACGTCCAGCATGGTGGCCGGGTCTTCGCGCGGGGGTTCGGGGGCGCGCAGATCCGGCTGTGCCGGTTTCACAATGTTCAGATTTGCCACGGCCTGTCGGGCAAGGGCCAGCGCGTGGGCGTCATCCTCGGCCAGGTAATCGGCCACGCCCGACAGGCGCGTGTGCACATCACCACCGCCCAGATCCTCGGCGGTGACCACCTCGCCAGTGGCCGCTTTGACCAGTGGTGGGCCGGCCAGAAAAATTGTGCCCTGTTCTTTCACAATAATGGTCACGTCGGACATGGCGGGCACATAAGCGCCCCCGGCGGTGCACGAGCCCATCACCACCGCGATCTGCGGAATGCCTGCCGCGCTCATCTGCGCCTGATTGTAGAAGATCCGGCCGAAATGCTCGCGGTCGGGAAAGACCTCGTCCTGGTTGGGCAGGTTCGCACCGCCACTATCTACCAGGTAAACGCAGGGCAGGCGGTTTTGCGCGGCGATCTCCTGCGCGCGCAGGTGCTTCTTTACCGTCATCGGGTAATAGGTGCCGCCCTTCACCGTGGCGTCGTTGCAGACGATCATGCAATCGCGCCCCGCGACACGGCCAATCCCGGCGATCACACCGGCGGCCGGCACCTGATCGTCATACATGCCGTGGGCGGCAAACAGGCCAACCTCAAGAAAAGACGAGCCGGGGTCCAGCAAGTTCGCCACCCGGTCCCGCGGCAGCATCTTACCGCGCGACAGATGCCGCGCGCGGGCTTTGTCCGACCCGCCCTGCATGGCGGTTTGCGCGGCCGTTTGAACGGCGTTCAGATCGCTCACTTCATTGCCCCCATCAGCTCGCGCCCGATCAGCATGCGGCGGATTTCCGAAGTGCCGGCGCCGATCTCCATCAGCTTGGCATCGCGGAAGATGCGGCTGACCGGCGTTTCGTTCATGAATCCCGCGCCGCCCATGGCCTGCACGGCCTGATGCGCCACCTTCATGGCTTCTTCGGAGGCGTAAAGAACACAGGCCGCCGCGTCCTGGCGGGTGACCGTGCCGCGGTCGCAGGCCCGGGCGACCTCGTAGACGTAGGCGCGGGCCGAGTTCATCGCGGTGTACATGTCGGCGATCTTGCCCTGCATCAGCTGGAAATCTCCGATCGGTTTGTCGAACTGCTTGCGTTCGGCCAGATACGGCATGACCTCGTCCAGACATGCGGCCATGATGCCGGTGCCGATGCCGCTGAGCACGACGCGTTCGTAATCCAAACCCGACATCAAAACCGCTACACCGCGCCCTTCCTCGCCCAGCACGTTTTCAAATGGCACCTGGACATCCTCAAAGATCAGCTCGGCCGTGTTTGACCCCCGCATCCCCAGCTTGTCAAAATGCGGGCTGGTGCTGAAACCCGTCATTTCCTTTTCGATCAGAAAAGCCGTGATGCCCTTGCTGCCTGCCTCCGGGTCGGTTTTTGCATAGACCACCAGCGTATCGGCATCCGGGCCGTTGGTGATCCAGAACTTGGTACCGTTCAGGCGGAAGTGGTCATTGCGTTTTTCGGCCCGCAGTTTCATCGATACCACGTCGGAACCGGCGCTCGCCTCGGACATGGCCAGCGCGCCGACATGTTCGCCCGAGATCAGGCGCGGCAGGTACTTTGAGCGTTGCTCGTCCGTTCCGTTCAGCTTGATCTGGTTCACGCATAGGTTCGAATGCGCGCCGTAGCTGAGGCTGACCGACGCACTGGCGCGCGCGATCTCTTCCGTCGCCACCACATGGGCCAGATACGACATGCCCGCGCCGCCATATTCTTCGGGCACGGTGATGCCCAAAAGGCCAAGTTCACCCATCTCCTGCCACAGCTCGGCGGGGAATTCGTTCTTGGCGTCAACCTCGGCTGCGATGGGTTTGATCCGGTCCTGTGCCCAGCGATGAACCATGTCGCGCAGTGCGTTGACGTCTTCGCCGAGGTCGAAATTCATAGTTGCGTTGAACATTACCTGCCCCGCCATTATTGAACACTTGTTCATTTATTGGCGGATACGGTGAGTCGCGTCAAGGATGTTTGGGCCGGGCACCCGCCACGGGCGTGGCAGGTGCAGCGGGTCAGGCGACCTTGGTGACGTCGGATTGGCCGCCACCATTGGCGTAAACGGCGTAGAAATCGATCAGCCGTGCCTCGTAGCCTTTTGGCTCGGGGATGGTGGCCGCGTAAGCCGGATGGGCCACCACGCGGCCGAGCCAATTGTGAAATTCGGCCCAGGGCCCGTCCGTGGGCAACGTGTAGCCTTTGTAATGCGGCAGCAGCAGTGCCGCGCGGGCCGCGAAGGGTGCAAGCGCGATGTCCAGAACGCCGGGCGCGTCGGATCCCGAGAGCCATGGCGCCGGCGGGTTGGCCGCGATCAGGCGGGTCAGCCCCTGTTCAAACGCTTCTTGGGCCTTGCGGCCCTCGTCGCTGTGGTTGGGGGCTTTCAGCTGGCGATAGAAATAGGGGATAACCTCGCGCCCGATCTGGTCCAGCCAGAACCTTTGTTCGGCCCGTTTTTCGGGATCGGGGTGCAGCAGGCGCCCGCCGGAGCGGTCGTTCAGGTAGTCCATCGTACGCAGCGAATCCGGGATGCGGTGCGGGGTGTCTTCGCCCTGCACCTCGAGCACCGGAACCTGGCCCAGCCCGCGCGAGATTTCCAGCCATTCGGGCGATTTCACGTAAGGGTCGACCTCGGCATATTCATAGGCGATTCCCAATTGCTCCAGCGCAAACCAGGTGCGCTGGGCAAAGGGGCAGTACCATGCCGAATAAAGCGTCAGCGCGGTCATTACGACCGCACCCGGCGCAGCCTGGGTTCCACCAGTTCGGCGCGTGTTTCCGGTGTCATGGCGCGCTGCATCAGGAAGCCAAACAGCTTGGTCGGCCACATGCGCGGGATGAAGCGGTTCTCGAACGCGTAGATCTTGTTCAGGAAGCCCGGCACAACCGACGCTTTGCGGCCCAGCGATTTCAAGCCGACGCGGGCGACAAATTCGGGTTTGCCCAGCGTGATCGGCATTTTCTTGAAATTCACCGGCATGGCGGCGGGCATGTTCGTGTCGGTCAGACCCGGCGACACCACGATGACGTCGACGCCGCGCTTTTTGAACTCGACATTCAGACCTTCGCCCAGCGACAGGATGTAAGCTTTGGAGGCCGAGTAGTTGGCGACGGTCGGCACACCCTGATAAGCAAACAGGCTGGCCAGGAATACGATGCCACCCGAACCGCGGCGTGACATGTCCTCGCCGTAAAGGCGGGCCAGTTCGGCAGGGGCCTGGATGTTCAGCTTGATCAGGTTGCGGTGCGAGGCCAGGTCAACCTTGGTGTAATCTCCGGTGGTTTCCACCCCGGCGCTGAGAACCAGCATCCCGACCTTTTTGCCTTGCGTTGCCTCGTAAAGTGCCTCGGGCGCGCCGTCGACGGACATGTCCAGTGCAACGGTTTCGGCCTTGACCCCGTGGCGTTTGCGCAAGGTGTCGGCGGCTTCCTTCAGCGGGCCTTCGCGGCGGGCCACAAGAACAATGTTCAGACCCTCGCGGGCCAGCTGATCGGCAAAGGCAAAGCCGATGCCATTGGACCCGCCGGTGATGACGGCCCAGTCCTGGTATTTGCGGAATTTGCGTTTCATGTCGCTCTCCTTGGTTGCGTTGACAAGGAGATGGGGCGTACCTAGGTTTTGGATAAGTAAACCGATTAGACTTAGATAAATCCAAAAAGGGCAATAATATGGATAATGAAATGGCACTGCGCCTGTTCGTTAATGTTGTCGAGGAAAACAGCATTTCCCGCGGTGGGGCGCGGCTGAGTATTCCGCAATCATCGGCATCACGTATGTTGTCGAAACTGGAAGATCGGCTGGACGCGCGCCTGTTGCAGCGTTCGACCCGCCGGCTGCAGCTGACCGAGGCCGGGCGGATCTACTTCGAACGTGCGCGGCAAATCGTGACCGAACTGGACGAGGCCGCGCTTGCCATACGTGACCTGACGAACGTCCCCTCCGGCTTGTTTCGACTGGCCGCACCGGCCTCTTTCGCTCAGCGATACGTCGCGCCTTACCTATCGGAGTTCCGGGAGAAGTATCCCGACATAACGTTTGGACTGGCTTTGACGGACCGGATGGAGGACCTGATTGGGCAGGGGTTTGACGTCGCAATCAGGCTGGGCCAATTGCCGGATTCCAGCCTCGTTGCAACGCGTTTGGCGATGTCTTCGTCCATCGTCTGCGCCAGCCCCCTGTACCTGGAGCGACGCGGCGCTCCAAAGAGCGTGCAGGATCTGGAAAACCACGATTGCCTTTTGTTTCGCGGCAGCCCGGGAACCAACAACTGGAAAATCCTGCAAGGCGGGGCAGAGCAACAAGTTCGCGCCGCAGGACCGTTCTATTGCGATAGCGGCGAAGGCCTTCTTGCCGCTGCGCTGAACGGTTTGGGAGTTTGCATGTTGCCGATCTGGTTGGTAGGCGAGTTCCTGGCCGATGGCCGGTTGCAACCCGTCTTTGCACCGGAGGATTCGCGCACTGCGGTCAGCCCCGTTCAGGCTGTCATGGCTCATCGACAACATATACCGGCAAAGACCCGCGTTTTTGTCGATTTCCTGCGCGACAAGCTGTCGTCTTATGACTGGACCTGACCGGAAGGGCCAATATAACCTCTGGCATTTTCCTTGAAATGGCTCGACAGGAAATCCACCAGAACCTGAACACGTGCATTACGGCGCAGGTCGGGGTGGCGCAGAACCCAAAGGGCATAATGCGGAGGGTGCCGAACCTCGGACAATCGCTCCAATTGGTCATCCGGTTCCGCCATGAAACAGGGCAATGTTGCCATACCCATTTCCGCTTTGCACGCGGCCATTTGACCTGCCAAGCTGGCGATAGTCCCGACGATCGGCGCACTTGGGTAGGGCGTTCTTTCGCGCCACGCTTTCGAGGCATTCTGCGGTTGAAAACCGATCCATTGCGGCGTGAATTCGGACCCCTCATCGCGAAACCGCATCGCGTAAGTTTTGCTGGCGTAAACGGCTGTGCCACATTGTACCAGCTTTCGCCCGATCAGGTGCTCGTCCGGTTCCTTGGTGAAGCGCAACGCAAGGTCTGCCTCGTGCCGGTCCAAATCAGCCACACAATTGCGCAGATCCAGTTCCAGATGAATGCAGCTGTATGTGGCACAGAAAACCTTGAGGGCGGCCATAATGGGGGAATGGATCATAGCATCAACCATCGAGAGCCGAATCTCGCCGGTAAGGTCCTGCGATTGACCAACCGCTCGGCGCTCAAGTCCTGTGACAGAGCTGTTAATCTGACGCGCCACGTTCAACATGTCTCGCCCCGCTTCGGTCAACACGTATTCGCCGCGGTGACGAGACACCAGCGGTAACCCAACGACGTCTTCCAGGTGGGAGATTCTACGGGCAACAGTGGAATGGCTGATGCCCAAATCTTCACCCGCCTGCCTGACTGTGCCGGCCTCGATCAAGGATTTAAAAAGCCGAAGATCATCCCAATTCAGATGTCGCATTGATGCACCAAACTGTCCTAAGTGCCTATATTGCATAAGCATTCTTGCTGCTTAACCTTTTTAGGGCAAGCCGCGCAGGAAAACACCTTCTGCGCAAAATCAAACAGGAGACTTATCATGAACCGACGTTCCGTTCTGGCACGGGCGATGGCCCTCGTGGGTGCCGCCGCCACCGCCATCAGCCTTTCGGCCGCGCCCGCAACCGCCGAAGGTGCGCCTGAATTCTTTCTGGTCGATGTCCTGATTCTGAAAGAGGGCAAAACCCCCGCCGACGCCAAAGTCTATTTCGACAAGGTGGGACCGGTTGCAGCCAAACATGGGTTGGTGCAGCTGAACTCGTTGCAGATCGCGCAAAAGCTGCGCGGTAACCTGGACGCCAAGGTTGTAAATATCTGGTCGGTGTCCGACCCGAAGAAAACCTTGCCCGGACTGCTAAGCGATCCGGACTATCAGCAGCACATCCCGGTGCGGGATTCGACGTTTGACCTGCCCAACTCGTCGATCTTCATGGCCATGCCCAACGCCGAGTAACAGCCCCCCCGTCCGTCCCATGTTCCCCTTGGGGGGTTACAGGTCGATCCCGATTTCGCCATCGGGGTCGGCCGCCCGCGACTGGCACAGGATCATCGTGGTTGCGCGCTGCTTTTTCGACAGCACAAAGTCGCGATGTTCCACGTCCCCGCTCAGCACGCCGCATTTGCACACGCCGCAAATGCCGTCGCTGCATTTCACATCCACCGGCACCCCGTTTTCGTTCAACACATCGGCGGCCGATCTGTCCGCCGGCACGTGCAGCACGCGCCCGTCGCGCAGTTTCAGCGTGAACGGGTGGTTTTCGTAGTCGGGCTGTTCGGGGACCGAGAAATACTCCAGATGCCGTGCTTCGTCGGGAAACCCGCCCTGGGTGGCGGCCGCGATCACGGCGTCCATGTACCGCTCGGGGCCGCAGGTATAGACATGCCAGCCCTGCCGATACCCCGACAGGATGGCGCCAAGATCGGCGCGCGTGCCATCATCCGAGAAATGCAGATGCACCTTGTCGGCCCATGCCATGGCCCGCAGGTCATCCAGGAACCCCGCCTGCGCGGCGCTGGAGGCGGAATAGTGCAGCTGAAACGGTTTGCCCAAGGCGTGCAGCCGATGGGCAAAGGCGATCATCGGGGTGATTCCAATGCCACCGCCCATCAGAAAAGTCTGGCTGGCCGATTCCTTCAGCGTGAAATGGTTAATTGGCTTTGAAATAAATACCTTTCGCCCCTCGGCAAAGATGCGATGCATCAGGGCCGAGCCGCCGCGACCGGCATCCTCGCGCAGCACGCCGATCTGGTATTTCGACCGGTCCGCCGGGTCGCCGGACATCGAATATTGCCGCAGGTATTCGGGCGCCACGACAATGTCCAGATGCGCGCCGGCGGTCCATGCGGGCAGGTCGCTGCCATCAAGGCTGCGCAGCTCGTATTTGGTGACGTCGCTGGTCATCTTCTGGGCCTTCGCCACCTCGACCCGCAGTACCGGCGCGTCGCCCGGCACGTGATATTCGTGAATGTGGTCGGTCTCGCCGCGCGCCAGTTTCAGCTGGTATTCCTCGGCGGTGACCATGGCCTGATAGGCCTCGATGCCGGCCTCGCGATCCATCGGGAACGGATAAGGCCACGGGTGCGGGGCCAGCGGCGCGGGATAAACGGCCAACGTCTGATCCTCGTATTTCAGGTCCAGGTCTTTTTGCAGGTCGCGCCGGTTCAGCGGTTTTTTGGTGGGGTGATAGGCGCCGTCATCGGCCAGCTCGATATCCCACCACCATTTCTTGGTGTCGTTCAGCCCGCCATTGCCCACCATGTCGTCCAGCCTGGCCAAAGGCCGGGCCAGCGCCGGGATGTTCGACGCGGCCCAACGGAACGGCGCCTCGGCGAACAAGCCCTCCAGGTTCCACGGGCAGGTTTTCATACACCGCCCGCACATCGCGCCGCCCTCGGTGGTGACGCGATAGGTGGCGCATTTCTGGCTGTCGGATTTCCAGATTTCATAGCCGTTGAACATCAATTTCGGCCCGGCGGTGATCGCGCCCGAGGGGCATTCGCGCGCGCATTTGTTGCAGTTCTCGCAAAAGTTCTGCAGGCCGAAATCGATCGGCTTGTCATGGGCCAACGGCATATCGGTGGTGACAACGCCCGATTTCAGGCGCGGGCCCAGATAGGGGTTCAGGATCACCTCGCCAATGCGGCTGACCTCGCCCAGCCCGCTTAAAAGCAGCAGCGGCGGTTGCAGCACCTCGCCGTCCATCACCGTGTGCGCGCGTGCCTCGTAGCCAAGATTGCGGATCTGCTTGGCGATCACGCCACCCAGAAGCGAGAACCGCAAATAGGCGCGCATAGATTGCGCGACCGAGATCCAGTCATCACCAGACGCGCCCTCCATCGTTTCGTAGCCCTGGTCGATGATCATCGAGATGGCGTTGTCGTGGCGCGGGTCGATGGGGGCGCCGGTGGCGTCGTGGCTGTACCACGCCCAGTCGGGACAGCGCGAGATACCCACCGCGTCGACACCCAGGAAATACGCGGCGGCCTTGACGTTGTCGGCATTGGTCTGCGGGTTGGTGGGGCGGTGGCCGGGTTTGTCGGGCGGGCCGTCCTGGATCAAGACGAACGCGCCGAGCGCCCGACGCTGGGCCATCGACGGGGCAGCCTTGCGCGCGTAATGCCCGCCCTTCGCACCCTCTTGCAGCGGTTTGCCCATATCGCCGAACTGGGCGCGGGCGAACATGTCGGTGCGTTTGGGCACGCGGGCCACGTGCGCCTCGTCGATAAAGGTGGTGGGGGTGTCGACGCGCCTCAGGCGCTCAAACGGTTGCGCGCCGTTCACATAGTCGCGGCGCGCATAGGGGTCACGGTTCAGTGCCGATTTGGCGTGGCCCGCGCCGATCCACCAGCCGGGCATGGCGCTGGGCTGTTCGTTGGGCGGCGCAAGCGGCGCGTCGGCGGCCAGCGCCAACGTTGTCGTGACGAGGGCCACGCCATAGCGGGGACCAAGGAACGGCGCGTGCGGGCGCCCGGCGGCGGGGTGCGCCAGGCCGGCGGCCACGGTAATGCGGTTCAGGTCGATATCGGTTGACGTGGCCGAATGCGCCCGCGCCGGATAACCCAGCACCCGCAGGTAATTGGCAATGACACAGGCAGTTTCGGTGGCGCGCAGGCAGGCACGGGCGTCCTGAACATCGTTCAGCCATTCGGTCCCTGGTTCGCCCACGCGCGGATCGCGGTGGTGTTCGTACAGGAACACGATGGCGTGGCTGTGGGTGTCGATGGTGCTGGGCGGGGCCTCCATCGACTCTTTGAGATCGGCCATGATCATGTCGATGCCCGAGGCCAGCGTTTTGGTTTGCCGCGTCTTCAGGTCATGGGCCAGCCGGTCGATATCGGGGTTGCGCCGCGGGGTGGACAGGCGGGCGGCATCGGGGATGGGGGTGATACCCACCATCGAGGCGTCAGAGAAATAACCAAACGCTTTCAGGTGGTTGGACCGTTCCTGCAGATCAGCCGGAATGGTGGATGGCGCACGCGCAACCAGCCCGTCGCGAATTGCATCCATCATCGCCTGGTACTCGCCCATCGCGTTGACCAGCGAATGCGGTGTGTCCAGGCGGTGAAAATCGACGGGCGCGGCTGGGTGGACGCGGGCAAGATCGGGCATCGGGCCGCGTTTGAGCTTTTCCAGAGGGTAGGGGCCCAGATGGACCGGCCGGTTCTTGTCCGAAAAGAGTTTCACCTGCGCGCCTTCTGACCAAACCTTCTTTGGGCACCCTAGAACGCGGTCAATATCCCCCGCAACACCTCTTGTGTGCGGCGCACAAGGGGTGTGCACCAACCTTTTGCGTTGTACCGTACGTATGTGGGCAAAAAGGAGATTGCCATGTCGAAGTTTACCAACAAAACCATCTTCATAACTGGCGCAAGCCGGGGTATCGGCGCCGCTGCGGCGCGGTTTTTTGCGGCAGGGGGTGCGCATGTCGTTTTGGCCGCACGGAGCATCGCGGCGCTGCAGTCTCTCGCGACCGAAATCGAAGGCACCGGGGGGCAGGCCCTTGCGGTTGCTTGCGACGTTGCCGACTACGGGCAGGTCGATGCGGCCGTGGCCAAGGCAATGGACCGTTTCGGCAGCGTGGATGTGTTGATCAACAATGCCGGATTGATCGAACCGATTGCCCGGATCGAAGACAGCGATCCGGCGGCATGGGCGAAAGTTGCGAACGTCAACCTGACCGGTGCCTACAACGCTTTGCGTGCTGTGCTGCCTGGGATGGTGCGCAGGAAAACGGGAACAGTGATCAATATCAGTTCAGGTGCAGCAACGGGTGCGTTGGAAGGTTGGAGCCATTACTGCGCCACCAAGGCCGGTCTCTTGTCGCTGACCAGATGCGCCGACAAAGAACTGCGCGAGAAGGGAATTCGTGTGATGGGTCTGAGCCCGGGTACGGTGGCAACCGAGATGCAAGTTCAAATTCGCGCGTCAGGCATCAATCCTGTGAGCCAGCTGGACCCGGGGGTGCATAAGCCGGTGGAATGGATCGCGCAGGCGTTGGGGTATCTGGCCGGCGATGGGGGCGACGCCTATCTTGGTACGGACTTTGTTTTGAAAACCGAAGAGGCGCTGCGGGAAGTCGGGTTGCCGGTATCCTGACGATGTTCGGCCATGTTGGTCTGTTGGTGGCGCGCGACCGGTGGCTTTGAGCTGCCAAACCACGCACCCTCTCGACGGCATGCCGAAGCCTCGGCATCATAGCCAATATGCAACCCTGAAAACGCGGATATTGCCGCGGGTGAAGAGCTTTCCGGTCAGCGCACCATGTGGCGTGCTGCGGCGTCTTCCTTCTTTCCCAAGATGACGGTTTTACGACCAATTGGGGTATATCTCGATCTATCCACAACTTCTTGCGGATATCCACAAAATTTTGCTTTACAGCCGGAATCTTTGTGCCCACCATATGTTGTAGGGACAGCGGGCATTGCCGCCGTTTCTAGAGCAGGCACCTAGTTTTTGTGGGCTGCCACCCACAAAAATCAAACAACAGAGAGGCCGGGCATGTCGCTATCCGAAGAATTTCTTCAGACCGAAGATTTGCATCCAATCGACATTGTTGAACACATTGCCGAGCATCACGAGTGGGACTTCGACCGAGTGGCGGACGACCAGATCGCCATGGCGGTGGAGGGTCAGTGGCGCACCTATTCGATCACCCTGGCCTGGTCGGGCTATGACGAGACACTGCGTCTGATCTGCACCTTCGAAATGGACCCACCCGCCGACAAGATGCCGCCACTTTACGAAGCCCTGAACCTGGCCAACGACAAGTGCTGGGCCGGCGCGTTCAGCCATTGGAATGCGCAGCGTCTGATGGTCTATCGTTATGGTCTGGTCCTGTCGGGCGGCCAGTTTGCCAGCCTCGACCAGATCGACCGGATGATCGGCACCGCCGTGGCCGCATCCGAGAGGTTCTACCCCGCGTTTCAGCTGGTCTCATGGGCCGATCAGTCGCCGGAAGAAGCGATGCGGATCGCCATGGACGAGGCCTACGGCCGGGCATAAACGGCACCGCAACTCTCCCATTGCGGTGGGGCGCAGCGAGTTCTAGGCTGCGCCCAAAGCGGGAGAGATTTCATGGATATTCAAGCATTGGCGGCGCGCGGCCTTGTCTTGCAGGGTTGCGGCAAAATGGGCTCGGCCATGTTGCAAGGATGGCTGGCAGGCGGACTGCCAACCAGCAGTGTCTGGGTGCAGGATCCCTATCCGTCTGACTGGCTTCAATCGCTTGACGGGTTGCACCTTAACACCGGACTGCCCGCCGACCCGGCGGTGGTTCTGGTGGCCGTGAAGCCGCAGATGATGGCCGAGGCGCTGCCGCAACTGGCCCCGATGGGCAATGGTGACAGCTTGTTCGTGTCGGTCGCTGCAGGTACGCCGATCCACTTCTATGAACAGGTGCTGGGCGGAGATACGCCGGTTATTCGCGCCATGCCCAACACGCCCGCCGCGATTGCAAAAGGGATCACCGCGATTATCGGCAATGCAAACGCCACTGACGCTATGCTGGACACGGCACAAGGGCTGCTGTCAGCCGTTGGTCAGGTGGTGCGCCTGCAAAGCGAGGCGCAGATGGATGCCGTTACGGCGCTGTCTGGCTCGGGCCCAGCTTACGTGTTCCATTTGATCGAGGCGATGGCCGCAGCTGGTCAGGCACTGGGCTTGTCGGAAGATCTGGCGATGCAGTTGGCCAAAGCCACGGTCGGCGGCGCGGGTGCGCTTGCAGAAGAAGCCGGCGAAGATCCGGCGCAGCTGCGGGTTAACGTCACGTCGCCGGGTGGCACGACTGCTGCTGCGCTTGACGTGTTGATGGATGGCAATTCCGGCTTGCCCCCGCTGATGGCGCGCGCCATGGCAGCCGCGGCCAATCGCAGTCGAGAGTTGGCACAATGACAATCTCCTTCGACGACTTCCTCAAGCTCGACATTCGCGTTGGGCAAATCGTGCAAGCCGAACCATTCCCCGAGGCTCGCAAACCCGCGATCAAGCTGTGGGTGGATTTTGGTGCCGAAATCGGGGTCCGCAAAAGCTCAGCCCAAATCACGGTGCACTACGCGCCCGACACGTTGGTCGGAAAAAGGGTGATGGGCGTGGTCAATTTCCCGCCCCGACAGATCGGAAAATTCATGTCCGAGGTCCTGGTGCTGGGCGTGCCGGATGAAAACGACGCGGTGGTTCTGCTGACCCCCGACAAAGATGTGCCACTTGGCGGAAGGATGTATTGATGACAAAGATTTTGCTGACCCGACCTTTCCCCGAGGCCGTTATAGAGGCGGCCCAGCAGTTGGGCGACGTTGAGCTGCGCGACAACCCCGAGCCCATGACCGCGACCGAACTGCGCGCCGCACTTGCGCTTTACGACGCGATCATGCCGACACTCGGCGACCGCGTGACCGAGGAATTGCTGGCCGAGTTTGAAACGCCGCGCACCAAGATTCTGGCCAATTTCGGGGTGGGGTATAACCATATCAACGCCGAGGCCTGCCGGGCCAAGGGCATAGTTGTGTCCAACACGCCGGGCGCGGTAACCGATGCCACTGCAGATATCGCCATGACGCTGATCTTGATGTCGTGCCGCCGTGCGGGCGAGGGCGAACGCATGGTGCGCGCCGGCAAATGGGAGGGATGGACCCCAATACAGATGCTGGGCACCCATGTAACCGGGCGCAAGCTGGGCGTCGTGGGTATGGGGCGGATTGGCAAGGCCATTGCCGCGCGTTGCCACAACGGGTTCGGCATGGAGATTGCCTTCTACAACCGCAGCCGCGTTGCCGATGCCGGTGTCCCCGCAACGCAGATGGACAGCCTGAGTGACTTGGCGAACTGGGCCGAGATTATCGTGGTTGCCGTTCCCGGCAGCCCCCAAACGCATCACATGATCAATGCCGAATTCTTCCAGGCCATGCAGTCCCGGGCCCATTTTGTTAACATTGCTCGTGGCGACGTCGTGGACGAGGCGGCTCTGATCACGGCGCTGCAAACCGGCCAGATCGCGGCGGCGGGCTTGGACGTCTATGAATTTGAACCCGAGGTGCCCGAAGCCTTGCGCGTGCTGGACAACGTGACGTTGTTGCCACATCTGGGTACAGCCGCCTTGGAAGTACGCGAGCGTATGGGGTTGATGGCGGTCGAAAACATTCGTGCGGTGCTGGCCGGCGAAGTGCCGCCTAACGCAGTTTAAAGATCGCCCATAGCCTCGCGCCAGTGATAGCGGCAAAGAGAGACATAGGTCTCGTTGCCGCCAACCTGTACCTGATCGCCGTCGCGCATGACCTTGCCGTCCGGACCCAGCCGAACCACCATTGTGGCCTTCTTGCCGCAATGGCAGATCGTGCGCACCTCGCGCATTTCGTCGGCCAGTGCCAACAGAGCCGCTGAACCCGGAAAAAGCTTGCCCTGAAAGTCTACACGCAGCCCGTAGCACATAACCGGAACCTTCAGGTCGTCGACGGCACGGGCCAGTTGCCAAACCTGCGCTTCGGTCAGAAACTGTGCCTCGTCGATGAAGGCACATGCACATGGTCCGGCGACCAGCCGCTTTTCCAAAGCTGCAAAAAGATCGTCGCCCGGAACAAAGGTGTCAGCCTGATCTGAAATGCCAATGCGCGACGCAATCTGCCCCTCGCCGGCGCGGTCGTCCAGTTTGGCGGTCATCAGGTGCACCTGCATGCCGCGTTCACGATAGTTGTAGGCCGCTTGCAACAGGACCGTCGACTTGCCCGCATTCATGGTCGAGTAATGAAAATACAGCTTGGCCAAGATCGCCGCCCGTCACAAAATTTCGGTTCGTTCCGGTATGGCAAAACGCCCCAACGCCCGCAAGTCAAGTTGCCGCCGGTTGGGGAAAACCGGCGGCATTTCTTGAGCACCTTCAAGACGGGAACAGGGGCGGCTGACGCACAACAATGCACTTGTAATGTACCCGACCAGGGTACTGATCAGCACGCCCCTTGACGCAGAATCGATGCTGGGGACACCGATTACTCGCTACGGTTCCCGCAGCGGGAACCGTTTTCTATATGACAAATCATGATCTTGGCATTAATGGGAAAAGAGAGGGGGCTTTCCCCTTAGGAACGATATTGCGAACGTAAAGGTAAGTATGGCGGGCATTGGAAGCTATCTGAAGAAGCACTGCGAAGCACTGGTCAAGGACGTGGGCATCGAAGCTGCGTGCGAAATCACCGGCAAATCCAAGGCGACTCTGGGCCGGTATTATTCAGATTCCGACGAACACTCGGACCGGTTCATGCCGGTCGACGCAGTGGCCGCCTTGGAAAAAGAGGCGAAATTTCCGCATGTTACAACGGCTTTGGCCGAATTGCAGGGGATTACGCTGTCGTATTCGCAAAACCGCCGCAACTCTGAAAGCAGCGGTGGCGTGACCAGTGACGTGGTGGCCCTGTCACAACGGTTCGCAATGCTAATGTCGGAATACACCCAGTCGATCGAGGATGGAATCATCACCATCAACGAAGCCAAACGCCTGTTGCGCGAAACCGTGGCGCTGCAAGAAGTTCTGTTGGAAATGAAGCTGCACCTCGAAGAAGAGGCAACGTAGGGCATCCCTTCGTCGCTAGGCTTCCGTGACGTCATCCAAGCCTTCTGCAAAGATCCGGCTTGCCAGGGGGCAGAATTCTGACTCTGTGTTCTTGTTTTGCGTGCGATCTTTGCTTTTCCAGCCGGTTGTGATGGCCGCACAGTGAAAATAGCCAAGGTCCTTGCTGTAGAACGCTTTATCGATCGAAATGAAGTCGGGCTTGTGGACGTCCCAACTGACGCTGCGCATCAGCCCGCGCGGATTGATACAGTATTTCATTGAACAGCGTGAGTTCTCGCGCGAGATCCAGACATGGTCGCGATGCAGGGGTTTACCTTCAGCCATCGGTGGGGGCGCGCGCCAAAGGCCGGGGAATGACACAAATCCAATTGGTGATTGAACCGCCGCGTCAAAAACCGAGCGTCCAGAATTACTGTAGACCATTTCGTCAATATCGCACACCAACACGGCGCGGGCACAGGACAAAAGCCGTTGTCGTGCCACTTCCATGCCGCTCACCTGCATGAAATTGGTATGCATTTCAGCGCCGTAGGGAAATGGAAAGCGAAGAACCTCAACCGCGTCCAGGCCCACCGGTGCCAGAGCGTCACAGATCTCGTCCGGGGCGAAGTCGGTTGATCCGTTGTCCAGGATCACCATGGCCTGCATCCCGTGCAGGCGTTTTGTGAACCTGGCAAAGTCTCTGATCCACTCAAGATCGTCGTTTTTCAGCATGTTCACATGCGCATTTAGGCCCGCGAACCTGTCCAGTTGGTGATTGTTAACCGGCAGATCGAAGGCCACGTCGCCTGCGTCAACGGACAATGTGCCGGGTTGGCGGCGACAGGGGATCGTCACATAGTCATGTCGCCGGCGCTTGCGCAGCTTGAGTTTTGTTACCTTCTCGCGATCCAGACGAAGGTCGGCTTGCATCAGCAAAGGTTCAAAGTTGCGCAGCTTTGGGCAGACGATGACAACCTTTTTGCCCGTCCAGAACACGTCGTAGATCAGGGTATTGAAATCAAACCGACGATCAAAATTGTCGGGCAAGTCCTCGGGCGCAATGAAGGTGTCTCGTGAATACCTGTCGCGAGGTAATTGGTAACTGCTGATAGATGCCAAACCTCCCCCTTTCGCACACGGGCCTAAACTTGCAGTGCCTTCACCTCGATCTCACCCATCTCGCGCGATTTCATCGCCAGAGCGGCGGCGTGGCTTGCGGCGGCGGTTGTAAAATACGGGATTTTGTCGTGCAGCGCGACCGAGCGCATTGAACGGCTATCTTCAACCGCCTGCGCGCCTTCGGTGGTATTCATTACCAAGGCAATGCCGCCGTCTTTCATCACGTCAACGATGTTCGGGCGGCCTTCATAGACCTTGTTGACCACCTCGCAGGCAATACCTTGCCCTTCAAGGAAAGCCGCCGTGCCGCGTGTGGCAACGATGGAGAAGCCCAGATCCACAAGAATTTGACCGGTCTCGGCCAGTTGCGGGGTCTTGTCATCATCCTTGATCGAGAAGAACACCACACCATCGGTGGGCAGGTCCACCCCTGCACCCAGCTGCGCCTTGAGGAACGCCCGGGCGAAGGACGTGTCTGATCCCATGACCTCGCCTGTCGACCGCATTTCCGGTCCCAACAACGTGTCAACGCCAGGGAAACGGGCAAAGGGCAGAACGGCTTCTTTCACCGCGAAGCGGTCAATCTGCGGATCCACCAGATCGAATTCTTTCAGTTCCTCTCCGGCCATCAAACGCGAGGCAATTGATGCGATGGGCGAGTTCACAGCCTTGGCCACAAATGGCACCGTGCGGCTGGCGCGCGGGTTCACTTCGATCAGGAAAATCTCGCCATCTTTTACCGCGAACTGCACGTTCATAAGGCCCACAACGCCCAATGACAGCGCCAGCGCCTCGGTCTGGCGCTTTAGTTCGTCAATTATGTCAGCCGGCAGCGAATGCGGCGGCAGCGAGCAGGCGCTGTCGCCCGAATGTACGCCGGCCTCTTCGATATGCTGCATAATGCCGGCCACATGTACGGCTGTACCATCGCTCAGCGCATCTACATCCACCTCGGTGGCGCCCGACAAATAGCTGTCCAGCAATACCGGGCTGTCACCCGAAACCACCACGGCCTCGCGGATATACCGTTCCAGCTGCGCCATATCGCGCACGATTTCCATGGCGCGGCCACCCAGAACGTAGGACGGGCGGATCACCAATGGAAACCCGATCTCTTCGGCAATCTTCAACGCTTCGGCATCGGTTGCGGCGATGCCATTGCGCGGTTGCTTCAGGTTCAGCTTGTTGACCAGCGCCTGGAACCGTTCACGGTCTTCGGCCAGATCGATGGCGTCGGGCGAGGTGCCGAGGATCGGGATGCCCTCTTCCTCCAGCGCGTTGGCCAGTTTCAGCGGCGTCTGCCCGCCAAACTGCACGATCACGCCGTGCAGCGTGCCCTTTTCCTGCTCGACCCGCAGAATCTCCATCACATGCTCGAAGGTCAGCGGTTCGAAATACAGCCGGTCCGAGGTGTCATAGTCGGTCGACACTGTCTCGGGGTTGCAGTTGATCATGATCGTTTCGTAACCCGCGTCGGTCAGCGCAAAACAGGCGTGGCAGCAGCAATAATCGAACTCGATCCCCT
This sequence comes from Actibacterium mucosum KCTC 23349, assembly GCF_000647975.1. Taxonomy (GTDB): domain Bacteria; phylum Pseudomonadota; class Alphaproteobacteria; order Rhodobacterales; family Rhodobacteraceae; genus Actibacterium; species Actibacterium mucosum. Next base: position 438,812 of record NZ_JFKE01000003.1, on the reverse strand, counting down.
GGCCGATCCGGTTCGGGCCACCGCCCAGGATCACCACCTTGGTTTTGTCGGACGGGCGCGCCTCGTCCTCGACCTCGCCCATCACCGGGTGCTCGTAGGTGGAGTACATATAGGGCGTCTGCGCCTCGAACTCGGCGGCGCAGGTGTCGATGCGTTTGAACACGGCATTCACACCCAGATTGCGGCGGGCGCGGCGCACCTGGCCCTCGTCGCGTCCGGTCAGGACGGCAAGGCGGGCATCGGTAAAGCCCAGCATCTTGATGGCGCGCAGACCTTCCTCGGTCGTCGGCAAACCGTTCTTGCGCAGATCAGCTTCGGCGTCCACGATCTCGCGGATGCGGTTCAGGAACCAAGGGTCAAAGGCGGTTGCCGCCTGAATCTCGTCATTGGTCAGCCCATGACGCATGGCCTGCGCGATGGTGCGCATCCGATCCGGTGTTGCCACCGAAATGGCGGCAATCACGGCGGCCTTGTTGGGCGCACCTTCGATTTCCACCTCGTCAAAGCCGGTCAAACCCGATTCCATCGAGGCCAACGCCTTTTGCAGCGACTCGTGGATCGTGCGGCCAATGGCCATTGCTTCGCCCACAGACTTCATCGCCGTGGTCAGATAGGGTTCCGAACCCGGGAATTTCTCAAACGCGAATTTCGGGATCTTGGTGACCACATAGTCGATGGTGGGTTCAAACGACGCGGGCGTGACCTTGGTGATGTCATTGTCCAGCTCGTCCAGCGTATAGCCCACCGCCAGTTTCGCCGCGATCTTGGCAATCGGGAACCCGGTGGCCTTGGAGGCCAGCGCCGAGGACCGCGACACCCGCGGGTTCATCTCGATCACCACCATGCGGCCGTCTTCGGGGTTTACCGCCCATTGCACGTTTGATCCGCCGGTTTCCACCCCGATCTCGCGCAGCACGTTGATCGAATGTGTGCGCATCAGCTGGTACTCTTTATCCGTCAGCGTCAGGGCCGGGGCCACGGTAATGCTGTCGCCGGTATGCACGCCCATCGGGTCGACGTTTTCGATGGAACACACGATGATGGCGTTGTCGGCTTTGTCGCGCACCACCTCCATCTCGTATTCTTTCCAGCCCAGCAGGCTTTCATCGACAAGGATCTGACCCACCGGCGAAGCGTCCATGCCCGACCGACAAATCGCCTCGTAGTCGTCGCGGTTATAAGCGACGCCGCCGCCGGTACCGCCCAGCGTAAAGGCCGGGCGGATGATGGCCGGCAGACCGATCTCTTCCAGCGTATCCATCGCCAATGCGACGCCGGCGGACAGGTCTTTCTTGCCCGAAGCGTCCTTGGGGGCCGTCACGATGGCCGCGCGCGGGTTCTCGATGCCCAGGCGGTCCATTGCCTCGCGGAACAATTTGCGGTCTTCGGCCATTTCGATGGCGTCGCGCTTGGCGCCGATCATCTCGACCCCGAACTTGTCCAGAACGCCCATCTCTTCGAGCGCCAGCGAGGTGTTCAGGCCGGTCTGCCCGCCCATCGTGGGCAGCAGTGCATCCGGGCGCTCTTTCTCGATGATCTTGGCGACAATCTCGGGTGTGATCGGCTCGATATAGGTCGCATCGGCCAGTTCGGGATCGGTCATGATCGTGGCAGGGTTCGAGTTCACCAGGATCACGCGATAGCCTTCCTCGCGCAGCGCCTTACAAGCCTGCGCACCGGAATAGTCGAACTCGCACGCTTGCCCAATAACGATGGGCCCTGCGCCGATGATCATAATGGAACTGATATCGGTTCTTTTTGGCATCTCGGACCCCCGGCGTATGGCAAATTCTGGGGGGTTATAGACTTGCGGCAGAACTGCGCAAGCCCAAAAACCCGCTTATTGGGCGGGTGTTGGTTTCGGCATGCGACGTGGGCGCGCGTGCGGACGCGAGGTGATGGCCCAGATTGTAAGCAACATCATGATGGTACTGGCGGCCATTACTGGCAGATCGCTCGAATAGGCCGAGCGCAGCATGTTGAAGGCGGGCACAGACGTCATCAGACCAAACACCAACAGAATCAGCCCCCCGGACCGCGCCCCCAGAATCGGGATCATGGCCGGAACCAAAAGCATCTGCAGAACGAAGTAATGTGCCCAACCCAGGGGACCAAAAAGGCTGAACAAACCCGCAATGGCAAAGATCCGCACGGTTAGACGTGTGCGTTCGCTCATGGCCCGGGTGCGCCACAACACGGCGATCAGTGAGAAGGCGAGCAACGCAAGGCAAAGGCGGTCTACCAGGACTTCGCTGCTGTTCAGGCGAATGTTGCGCGTATTCAGATCGACCCAGGTTTGGAAAAAACCCATCTCGATCCCGATACCGTGCAACATCGCGTTGACCGAGTAGTTGACCGACGTGATAAAAACACCGTCCGACAGGCTGCGCACGCTGTCCAGAAACGCAAAATGCAATTGCGGCCCCATCAAGGTCACGCTGACAGCCGCAAGGCAGACGCCAACCAACGCGCACATGCGAAAAGCTGTCCAATTGCGGTCCATAACAAAGATCACCGCCAGAACGACCGGCGCCAGCTTCAGCGCCGCTGCAATCGCAAGGATCGCGCCCGCCATCTGTGCTTTGCCTGCACCATATCTTTCGAACGACAGCAGGATCAGGAATATCACCGTGATCTGCGGTTGAAGCTGCACCACTGCGAATTTTGACAGCATCGACGTGCTGAGCAAACCAACCGAAATCATGATCCACGCCCAAAGCGGCAGCGACGTAGGCCGCAGAATGCGCCAGGCCAACACAACCGACGCAGCGATCATTGGGATCTGGATCAACAACGCGCCACGAAAAAACGCCTCGGGTGAAAGGGCGCCGGCAATGGGCGACAACAACCCGGCCCAAAGCGGCGGGTACACGTATGGCAACACGTTTTCGCCGGATAGGCCCAACCGGGGCAGGATGCCCCACCACTCGCGCGGGGTGCCGCCGAAAAACCCGCTGGGGCGGGCATAAATCAGGTCATACATGCCTTCGGCGTGCAGATAGCCCGCCATGTAAAGCGCCGACAAGTCCGGCGGAAACGCGGACCACATGCGCCAGAACTGGAACAGGCACCATCCTGCCAACGCCGCCACGGCAAGGGCAGTTTTGATACAAATGCTCTGTTTTTTCTGCGACATGTGCTGCTCGACCGTTTGTTTCACGCGGGTCTAACAGGCGAAAACGGCAGGATTACGGCCTTTGCAGGTAGATATAGTCGCGTGTCAAGGGCACCGCATCCTGCTGTTTGGTCAGTTGGAACTGAAACACCACCTGGCGGTGCTTGCGAAAGGTCATCTCGCTGGCCGCCAGATAATAGCGCCACATGCGACAGAACCGGTCGTCGTAAAGCTCGCGCGCATCGTCCTGTCGCGCGACGAACCGATCGTACCAATGGCGCAGAGTATCCGCATAGTGCAGGCGCCAAATTTCGACATCGGTTGTATAAAGCCGCTCTTTCTCTATCGCCTTCATGGCTTCGGACATGGCGGGCACATAGCCGCCGGGAAAGATATATTTAAGCACCCAGGGGCTGGTTGTGCCCGGCGGTTCAGCCCGCCCGATGGTATGAATCAGCGCCACGCCGGACTTGTTCAGCTTGTCGTGAACATGGCGGAAATACTCGCGATAATGCGGAACGCCCACATGTTCGAACATGCCCACCGAGACAATCCGGTCGAAGGTTTCGTTCACTTCACGATAATCGACCAGCCGGAAATCCACACGTTCCGACAGCCCAGCCTCGGCCGCGCGCGCAACGGCGATTTTGTGTTGCTCTTCGCTGAGGGTCACGCCGACCACGCGCACGCCGTAATCCTTGGCCAGTGTCAGGCCCATACCGCCCCAGCCACAGCCGATATCCAGAACACGCATTCCGGGCGACAGGTTCAGTTTGGCGGCAATATGGGCCTTTTTCTGCGCCTGCGCCTGCTCCAAACTGTCATCCGGCGTTTTGAAGTAGGCGCAGGAATACTGTTTGTCGGCATCCAGAAACAGGTCATACAGCGCCGCCGACAGGTCATAGTGATGCGCAACGTTGGATTGCGCCGTACCGATGGGGTTGTTTTGCTGTACCCGGCGGATCAGGCGCCGCAGTAAAAGGTTTGCGTTCAGCGACCAGTGGCTGGCCCCATGCCCGCGATTGTCCAGGACAAGGCCCAGAAATCCGTGCAGGTCGTCGTCGCCAATGGTCAAACGCCCGTCCATATAGGCCTCGCCCACGGTCAGGTCTGGGTTTAACACCGCTTTGCGCGCAAAATCCGGGTCCTCGACAAATAGCCGTATCGCGTCAGCACCTGCATCGCCATAGCGACGGGTGGGTTGGTCCGGCAGCGTTATTTCAAGTGCACCTCGTCGGATCAGGTGCGTCAGCATCTGGTCAAGCAGTCTATCCCACATGTCCCCTCGCAATGCGGCCATTTTGGCCGCGCGTTGTTCCCGTGTTGAAATGCTTGGGAAAAATTCAGCAAAATTTGTGCGACCTGTCCAGTATTTCGGGCCACTGGCGCATGGCGGATGAATTGGCTAAAGGATCGGCGCATCAGATTTGGGCGGGCATTTTGGCGATCCGACAGCGATATATTCAGTTTCAGAATGGCCCTGGCGGCGCGCCGGCGCGTTTCGCCATGCCCGATGAAATGATCGTTGCATGGCAGCAAGACGGGGTGGAAACCGCGCTGAGTCGGATTTCGCAGGCGCAACAGGCGGGCAAGTGGCTGGCTGGCTTTGCCAGTTACGAGCTGGGCTATGTGCTGATACCCGGTTTGGCCGACCTGATACCCACCCGGCGAGATACGCCTTTGCTGGCGTTTGGTGTATTCGACGGACCCGAAGCGCGTGCGCCAATTGGCGGACAAGGCAGCCTGCAAGCCCTGCTGCCGCATTGGTCCGCAACACGATACGCACACGCCTTTGCACGCCTACATGATTACATTGGTGCAGGCGACGTCTATCAGGCCAACCTGACCTTCCCATTGTCAGCGCGTTACAACGGCGGGCCAGAGGGCCTTTATGCCGCGTTGGCCGCCACGCAGCCTGTCGATCACGCTGCGTTGGCGGATTTGGGCGCTGGGCCGGTGATCCTGTCCCGCTCGCCCGAGTTGTTCTTTGCCACCGATGCGCAGGGGCGCATCACCACGCGGCCCATGAAAGGCACCGCACCACGCGGCGACACTCCAGTGCAGGATCAGGCCCACCGTAATGCCCTGCAACGCAGCGAAAAAGATCGGGCCGAGAACCTGATGATCGTCGATCTGCTGCGCAACGATGTGTCGCGAATTGCGCAAGTCGGCTCGGTAGAGGTGCCAAAACTGTTTGACGTGGAAACCTACGCAACCGTGCACCAGATGGTCAGCGAGGTTACAGCAGAATTGCTGCCCGGCACCGACCTGCCGGCGATCCTGCGTGCCCTGTTTCCCTGCGGTTCGATCACGGGAGCGCCGAAACGCCGGGCGATGGAAATAATTCGCGAGCTTGAACCCGATCCGCGCGGTATCTATTGCGGCACTCTGGGCTGGATGGGGCCGGATGGTGCTTCTTGCTTCAATGTTGCCATTCGCACGCTGTCGCTCTTTGATGGCGGTGCTGCACGGCTGAACGCTGGTGGTGGGGTCGTTTGGGACAGCACCGCGGCCCGCGAATACGAGGAAGCGCTATGGAAAACACGGTTCGCCCGGACATCCCCGCAGGGTTAGAAATATTCGAGACCATGAGGGCCGATCAGGGCGGCGTAGCCCTGCTGTCGTTGCATCTGGATCGGATGTGCGAAACCTGCCGGGTGCTGGACGTGCCTTTTGACCGGGCGGTTCTGACGCGGGCCGTTTTGGGCGCCGCCGGTGGTACGGCTTCGCGACTGCGGCTGACCCTGCAAACCGATGGTCGCCACCGCGTGGATCGGTTCAACCTGCCACCTGCGCCGGAAGGCTGGCGGTTGGGCCTGGCGGAGGCGCGTGTGGATGCGGGTGAGTTCTGGCGCGGCCACAAGACAAGCCACCGCGCCATCTACGACACCGCGCGCGAGGAAATGCCCGAAGGGATTGACGAGCTGCTGTTTCTGAACACCGCCGGTCATTGCGTCGAAGGGACAATCACGAACCTGTTCGTCGATCCCTGCGACGGTCTCTTGCGCACGCCACCTCTTTCTGCTGGTGCCCTTCCCGGCATCCTGCGCCGCAAGTTGATCGAGGCCCGGGACGCCCGGGTTGCGCCGCTGCGCCTGGTCGATCTGACGTCGGCGCGCCGTGTTTACGTGGGCAATGCCCTGCGCGGCCTGATCCCGGTTTCGCTTGACATTCCGGCCCCCGCATAGGAATCCCGGCCCAACCCATCCGCTGTTCGCGAAGAGAGTTTCACATGCACGCTTATCGCAGCCATACCTGCGCCGATCTGAACAAATCCAATGTCGGTGACACCGTCCGTCTGTCGGGCTGGGTGCACCGTATCCGCGACCATGGCGGCGTGCTGTTCATCGATCTGCGCGACCATTACGGCATCACCCAGGTGATCGCCGATGGCGACAGCCCGGTTTTTGCCGAGCTGGAGAAGGTGCGGTCGGAATGGTGCATTCGCATCGACGGCAACGTTCTGGCCCGCGACGAAAGCCTTGTGAACCCCAATCTGCCCACCGGCGAGATTGAGGTGTTCATCCGCGATCTGGAGGTTCTGGGCGCCGCGGACGAGCTGCCGCTGATCGTCTTTGGCGACCAAGAATACCCCGAGGAAACGCGCCTGCGCTATCGGTACCTGGACCTGCGCCGCGAGGTGATGCAGCAAAGCATGACCCTGCGGTCGGACGTGGTGGCCTCGATCCGCCGGCGTATGTGGGACAAGGGGTTCCGCGAATACCAGACGCCGATCATCACCGCCAGCTCGCCCGAAGGCGCGCGCGACTTTCTGGTGCCGTCGCGCCTGCATCCGGGCAAGTTCTACGCCCTGCCGCAGGCCCCGCAGCAGTTCAAACAGCTGATCATGGCCTCGGGTTTTGACAAGTATTTCCAGATCGCGCCGTGCTTCCGCGACGAAGACCCGCGCGCCGACCGCTCGCCCACCGACTTCTACCAGCTGGATATGGAGATGTCCTTCGTCACCCAGCAGGACGTGTTCGACACGATCGCGCCCGTTCTGGCCGGGATCTTCGAAGAGTTCGGCGGCGACAAAACGGTCGACGCGCCCGCCAACTGGCCGCAGATCTCGTACAAGGACGCCGCCCTTTGGTACGGCACCGACAAGCCCGATCTGCGCAATCCGATCAAGATGCAGGTGGTCAGCGAACATTTTGCCGGGTCCGGCTTTGCCATCTTTGCCAAGCTGCTGGAGCAAGACGGCACCCAGATCCGCGCCATCCCCGCACCTGGTGGTGGCAGCCGAAAATTCTGCGACCGGATGAACAAGTTTGCCCAATCCGAGGGCCTGCCCGGCATGGGCTATATCTTCTGGCGCGAAGGGGTCGACGGCATGGAAGCCGCCGGTCCGCTGGCCAAGAACATTGGCCCCGAGCGCACCGAGGCGATCCGCCAGCAGCTGAACCTTGGCGTCGGCGACGCGGCTTTCTTCCTGGGGGGTAAGCCCAAGGCGTTTGAAGGCGTGGCCGGCAAGGCCCGCACCGTGATCGGGGAAGAGCTGAAGCTGACCGATCCCGACCGGTTCGCTTTTGCCTGGATCGTCGATTTCCCGATCTACGAGGCGGACGAAGAAACCGGCGCGATTGATTTTGAGCACAACCCGTTCTCGATGCCCCAAGGTGGCATGGACACGCTGAACGGTGACCCGCTGGCGGTCAAAGGCTATCAGTATGACCTGGCGTGCAACGGCTATGAGCTGGTTTCGGGCGCGATCCGGAACCACAAGCCCGAGATCATGCTGAAAGCCTTCGAACTGGCCGGCTACGGCGCCGATGAGGTCAAGAACCGCTTTGGTGCGCTGTTCCAGGCCTTCCATTACGGCGCCCCGCCGCACGGGGGCTGCGCCGCCGGGATCGACCGCATCGTGATGCTGCTGGCCGAACAGGCCAACATCCGCGAGGTCATCATGTTCCCGATGAACCAGCGCGCCGAAGACCTGATGATGAACGCCCCCAGCGATCCGGCCAACGAACAACTGCGCGAACTCAGCCTGCGCGTGATCGAACAGGACTAAGATGCAGGCGGCGGCGATCTCGGCCTTCGGGCACTATCTGGATCGCATCGCCCGGCTGCTGGACCGCATCGCGGACGCAGACAATCCGCAAACCTTGCTGACCGCCCGGCCTGCGCCCGGGCGGTTTTGTGCAGCCGAGCAGTTGGGCATCGCCACGGGATTTGCCGCGCGGGGCCTTTGCGCGGTCGCAGGGCGCGAGACGCCGGATATCGGCCTGCCTGCCAACCTGCCCGAACTGCGTGCTGCTCTGGCGACCGTTCGACATGCTATTGGAGGGATCAGCCCGGCGGATCTGTCCAACCGGCCGGTTACGCATTCTGCAGGGCAGGGGACACTGACACAGCCCGCAGACGAATTCCTGCTGCACTATGCGCTGCCCAATATGTTGTTCCACCTGTCGCTGGCTTACGCGGCGCTGGCCTCGGCTGGAATGACGCTGGGCAAGGCAGATTTTGACGGGCTGCACACTTACGCGCCGGGCTTCTCCTTTCCTGACTGATCGGCGGAAAGACGCAAATCACAAAAATCTTGCGACGGAACTCTGCGCGGCCCCCGTATAATGGTCAAACAGGGACCGGAAACGGGGTTTGAGATATGAGTTTTGATCCAACCACGGCGGCTTTGCGATTTGGCACGGGAACAGGGCCTTTGGTGCCTCCACCCGCGGATACCCAAGCTTTGCTGGACGGGCTGAACGCACGCGACACCATGGCACGACGCTTTGAGATCGCATTGTTCAACGACCTTCTGCCCGAGATGCGCGATTACCGGGGACAGCAGCGCCGGCGACAAATGGCCAGTGACGTCAAACGGCAAGGTGAAGACGACCGCCTGAAGGCCATGCGACGTTCCAATCGTCAGGCACAGCTTTCTGCCCTCGGAGCGACCGTGGCACGCTGGGTCGACACCCCCCACGGCTTTCGCGAGCGGCTGGTGGCGTTCTGGGCGGATCATTTTACCGTTGTTGGCAAACTGCCTGCACTGCGCCACGCCGCACCTTCGTATGTCGAAGAGGCGATACGCCCCAATATCACCGGTAAATTCGAAGACCTTTTGATCGCCGCGGTCCCGCACCCGATGATGCTGGTCTACCTGGATCAGTTTCAGTCGGTTGGCCCCGGCTCTCGTGCCGCAAAGGAAGGCGAACGGGGGCTGAACGAAAACCTCGCACGCGAAGTGTTGGAGCTGCACACGTTGGGTGTGGACGGGTCCTACACGCAAAACGACGTCCGGCAACTGGCCGAGCTGTTCACGGGCCTTTCCGCCCGGTATCGCGATGGATTCTTTTTTGCACCGTCCCAGGCTGAACCCGGGGCCGAAACGGTTCTGGGAAAAACCTATGGGGGCGGGCGGCCACGGCTGTCCGACATCCACCAGGTATTGCGCGATCTTGCCCGCCACCCTGACACCGCGCGCCACATAGCACGCAAATTGGCCGTGCATTTCGTGTCGGATGATCCCGATACAGCGCTGGTCGACCATATTGCGGCAGCCTACAGCGCGACGGACGGTGACCTGATGGCCAGCTATGCCGCGCTGTTAGAGCACCCCGCCGCATGGGAAACGATCCCTCAAAAAGTGCGACAGCCTTTTGATTTCCTTGCCGCGGCCATCCGTGCGCTGGGTGTGGATGGCAAACGCGTGGCGCGCCTTTCTCCGCAGGTGGTTCTGCGCGGCTTCGTGCGCCCCATGATCGCGATGGGGCAAACATGGCATCAGCCATCAGGGCCGGACGGCTGGCCCGAACAGGCGGAATACTGGCTGACACCCCAGGCGCTGGCTACCCGGATCGAATGGTCGATGAAAGCGCCGCCGGTATTGCAGCCTGATCTGCCCGATCCACGCCAGTTCGTGAAGGCAACTCTGGGCGAACGGGCCAGCGAGGCCCTGATCTTTGCCGCAGGTGCTGCCGAAACCCGCGCCGCAGGCGTTGCGATGACCCTGATTTCACCCGAGTTTCAACGGAGGTAACCGATGGCCAAGCTTCTTTCCCGCCGTTTTGTTCTTGGCGCGTTGGGCTGTTCGGCGGCTGCTGCGCCGATGCTGACGCCCGTCACCTTGGCCGCCGCGCCGTGGGACACACGCCTTGTCGTGATCATTCTACGCGGGGCGATGGACGGTCTGGACGTGGTGCAGCCCTATGGCGACCGCGACTTTGCCAGCTGGCGTAACACGCTGGCGATTGGCCCGGACAATGGGGCACAAGACCTTGACGGCTTTTTCGCCCTGCATGGTGGCTTGTCTTCCCTGATGCCGCTTTGGACCAAGGGCGAGTTGGGTTTTGCCCACGCGGTTTCCACCCCTTATCGCGACAAGCGCAGCCATTTCGACGGTCAGGACCTGCTGGAGGCCGGCACCGGCTTTGATACGGGCCTGACCGGAGTGCGCGATGGCTGGCTGAACCGGATGCTGCAGGCCGTGCCCGGGGTGCAGGCTGAAACCGCTTTTGCCATAGGGCAGGGCGAGATGCGGGTGTTACGCGGGCCGCTGCCCACCTCCAGCTGGTCGCCCGAGGCACAGTTGGGCCTGACCCCTGCGGCGCGTGACCTGATGGCCCTTGTGACACGCAACGACCCGCTGTTGGGCGGGGCGTTCAACAGCGCGATCGACATCGCCCAAGACCTGCAGGAAACACTTGCCGACCCTGAAACACGTCAGGGCCCCGCACACCAGACTTTGGCGCGCTTTGCCGCTGACCGTCTGCTGGACGAAACCCGTGTAGCCGCGTTTTCGATCAATGGGTGGGACACGCACAACGCACAGGCGCGGACGATTAACGCGCCGCTGGAACGTCTGTCCGACATGATCCTGACATTGAAAGACCGGCTTGGCGATGTCTGGGGCAAGACCATGGTCATGGCGATGACCGAGTTCGGTCGCACCGTCCATGAAAACGGCACCGGCGGCACGGACCATGGTACCGGCGGTGCAATGCTCATGGCGGGCGGTGCGCTTGGCGGTGGACGGGTTTATGGCGCATGGCCCGGTCTTGGGCATGGTGACCTTTACAAGGGCCGAGACCTTATGCCCACCGCCGATGTGCGCGCTTATGCAGGGACCGCGATGAAAGGGTTGTTCGGCCTGAACCGCGACGTAATCGAGGGGGCCGTGTTTCCGGGGCTGGACATGACCGGTGTGCCGCAATTCCTGGCCTGACCCCCCTTTCGTCCCTGCCGCTTTGGTGATTTTATCCAGCCAAGCAGCAGGGGCGAAAAACGATGCCGAACCAACAGAAACTTGGGGCCGTGGTTGACGGTTGGACACCGCCGCCACGTCCCGGGCCAGACCTTTTGCAGGGGCAATATGTGCGCCTCGAACGGCTGAACGCCGCGAGCCACGCTGCCGATCTGTTCAATGCCTTCGCGCCGGGCGGGGATCCGTTGTGGACTTACATGCATGTGGGCCCGTTTCACTCTGCCGCGCAGTTTCATCGCTGGGCCGCGCAGGCGGCTGCAGCGGAAGATCCGTTTTTCTATGCGATCTGCGACACAAAGACGGGCCGCGCCCTGGGTCAGGCGGCCTTGATGCGCATCGATCCGGCCGCCGGCTCGATCGAGGTTGGCTCCATCACCTACGGCCCCGCTTTGCAACAAACGCCTGCCGCAACCGAGGCCATGATGCTGATGATGCAATGGGCGTTTGGGGCGGGCTATCGCCGTTACGAGTGGAAATGCAACGCCCTGAACCTGCCATCGCGCCGCGCGGCGCAGCGGCTGGGTTTCAGCTACGAGGGTGTGTTCCGCCAGGCGATGGTCAGCAAAGGTCGCAACCGCGATACCGCCTGGTTCGCGGTCATCGATTCCGAATGGCCTGCGCTGAAGGCCGCTTACGACGCCTGGCTTGCGCCGTCGAACTTCGCGGCCAACGGCGCTCAGGCAGAACGGCTGAGTGACCTGACGGGGCTGGTGCGCGTCGCAAGCGATCCGGCACTGTAGGCGTCAGATGGGGCGCGCTGCCTCGATCCGCGCATCCAGCATTGTAACCAATTTGGTTCGCGTCGCGTTCGAGACCTTCCCGCGGGCGCGTTGCCGACCAAACTTTTCCACGGTTCGCTGCAGCGGCATATCGCGTGACGCCCGCGCCACGCCACCGATGAACTGCACCACGTAATCCACCGCCGTGTCACCATCGGCCACCGCCAGGATATCCGCGGCGTGCATGATGTCGTCGCGCAGCGCAAATGGGTCCGGTTCGATCTGTTTTTCCTGATCCAACCGGACCTGCGGCAGTTTCATTTCGTCGGGAAGATGCGCCAGCAAGGCGTCCTGAAATGCGCGCAGGCTCAATGCCGGTTTCGTCAGAAAGTCGTCCGCTCCGGCCTCTCTGGCCAAGGCTTCGACGCCATCGTCGCCGCTGGTCCCAAGGATCACGGGGATGCGCGGTTTGGCGGTGCTCAATTCTCGGATCAAGGACAGGCCAGATCCGTCTGGCAGTCCGATATCGATCAGGATCACGGTGGGCAGGTAGGTTTCAAGATGTTTGCGCGCAGAACCCAATGTCTCGGCCCGACGGATTCGGGCGCCCAACCGTTGGCACATCATGCGCACGCCTTCGGATGCGAACCTGCTGTCCTCAACCAGCAACAAAGTCACACCCAACAAGGGGCGTCCGGGGACCCAGCCGCGTCTCAGCATGATGTCCTCCATCTCGTTGGGCATGTGTTCCCTCCTGATTTATCCCTCCAATTCAACGCACAAGCCCTTAAGACTGCGTAAACTTGCGGTCGCGGCCATTCGTCACCCCACTTGCCGCCATTGCCGCGCCGCCGCATAAAGCGGGTCGAGAGCTGTGGGAGAGAGAGAAATCATGATCGGACGTTTGAATCACGTTGCCATCGCCGTGCCGGACCTTGCCGCCGCCTCGGCCCAATATGCAGACACTCTGGGGGCCAAGGTTGGCGCGCCCCAGGATGAGCCCGACCACGGTGTGACCGTGGTGTTCATCGAGCTGCCCAACACCAAGATCGAGCTTCTGTACCCTTTGGGGGATGACAGCCCCATCAACGGCTTCCTCGAAAAGAACCCTGCCGGTGGCATCCACCACATCTGCTATGAGGTGGAAGATATCCTTGCCGCTCGTGACAAGCTGAAAGACAGCGGTGCGCGCGTGCTGGGCAGTGGCGAGCCAAAGATTGGCGCCCACGGCAAACCTGTTTTGTTCCTGCATCCGAAGGATTTTAACGGAACCCTGGTCGAGTTGGAGCAAATCTGATGGGTGTCACCTCGGCCATGGTCCTGTTTGCCGTGATTTGGTTCATGGTGCTGTTCGTTGTTCTGCCTTTGCGCCTGCGCACGCAAGGCGAAGAGGGTGACGTGGTGAAGGGCACCCATGCCAGCGCACCGGCAAATTTTCAGCCACGCCGCACGGCACTGATCGTGACAGGCGTGGCCGCCGTGATCTGGGCCGTGGTTGCAGGCACCATCTGGTCGGGGGTGATCACGATGGATCACCTCGACAAGCTGAACGAGATCACAATCTTGAAACCCGGTGGTAGAGGTGAGTGAACGTCGCCACCCCTAGTATCGGGATCAGCAGGTTGATCACGGGCACGGTCAATGGCACCGCCATCAGCGTGCCGGCGATCCAGACGGTCAGGAAATGCTTGCGGCGCAGCTCGGACGCGCCGCGGCGCCCCAGCCGGCGCATGGCAACCATCTGAAAGTATTCGCGGCCCAGAAGGTAGCCGTTGGCCAGCCAGAACAGCGGCATAAGGGTGCCCAGGCTGATCAGGACCAGAAGGCCGACCAGGATATTCACGCCCAGCATCACGCCCAGAAACCCGATGGAATCGCGCAGGACCTCGCCGAAACCCACCGATGGTGCCGGGGGCAGGCCCGGATAGTGTTTGTCTTCCACCGCTGCGGCGACTTCGTCCAGGAAGAACCCTGTGAACATCGACGCGACCGGCACCATCAGGAAAACCGACATCACCAACATCGCAAGGATCACCGCACCTGACAGGACATTGTCGATCCACGCAACCGTTCCGATCCACGGCAAGGTCACCGTGTCCGGAAGGAACCAGCCCAGCACCGTGACCGCCACGACCGTCGCGGCGAAAAGCAGCGCGAGGGTCAGGCCGATGCCAAGCCACAGAACTTTCTGGAACCGGCCATCTGGCAGCTGAGCAACCGCGCGTTGGAAGTCCGACAGGATCATACGTCACGCCACTCTACGATGGCCGACATATCCGGCCGGGGACGTTCCGGCGGGGTGGCGGTTTCGGTGCCGATATGGATGATCCCGGCGACTTGCTCATCCCGGCTCAGCCCCAGCGCGCCTTCGACGAATGCACGGTCGTGGCTGGCCCAGCCACTGAGCCAGTTCGCCCCCCAACCAGCCGCCAGCGCCGCGTTCAGCAGGGCAAGACAAACCGCACCGGCCGAATAAAGCTGTTCGATCCGCGGAATTTTGGGCGAGGGCACAGGGGCGGCCACAACAACCACAGCCAGCGGGCTGTCGGCGTAGGATTTGGCGGCCTTGGCGATGGCGTCTTCGTCCATATCAAGCGCTCGGCCTCTCGCGATCGCTGCCTCGGCGACACGGGCAAGCGCACCGCGTTCCAGCACAACAAAGCGCCACGGTTCCAACTTGCCGTGGTCCGGCGTACGCGCGGCGGCGGTCAGCAATTCGGTCAGGGCGGCCCGGTCTGGCGCGGGGCCCGCCAGTGTTTTTGCCGGGCGCGAGCGACGGGTCAGCAGGAACTGCAGGGCATCGGGATTGGGTGTTGGCATATTGGAACCTCCGTCCGCATTCATGTCGGCCATTGCGCGCGGGGGTTCAAGGGGTTTCGGTTATTCCTCCGCCATACCGGGCCGTTCGCCCTGCAATAGCGGTGCGTGGCGATGCAAGGCTTCGGTCAGGTAACGCACGCAGGTCCGCACGCGTTCGGTTGTTTTCAGGTCGGGATGGGTCAGGACCCAGCAATCGTAACGCCCGGTGATCTGGGTGCCGGGCACGCGCACCAGCCGGGGATTCGTGTCGCCCAGAAAGCAGGGCAATTCGGCAATTCCCAAACTGGCCTCTGCCGCCGCCATCTGCGCCAGGGGGTCCGGCATCATATGGTGGGCAGGTAAGTGGGCCAGCGGAGTGATCTGTGTCCAGCCGGGGAAGCGATCGGGCACGTTCCATCCGATCCAGCGCGCCGAATCTCCGCTGCGTTCCAAACTTTTGCTGGACAGGTAATCCGGGCTGGCAAAGATGGCATGCGCCGAATGCGGAGCGCGGCGACCAAAAAGGAATGGCTCGGGCGCGGTCTGGAACCGCACCGCCACGTCAGCCCCGTGTCGCGACATGTCGGCCAGATCGTAAGTGGAGGCGATCTCCAGATCGATCTCTGGATAGGCATCAGCAAACGCAACCAGATCAGGCATCAGCAGGTGTTGAACCAGCGGCGGCACCATGGTCACGCGCACCGGGCCAGACAATCGCGCGTCGCGCCCCTGCACCGTGCGTTCCAGCGCCAGCATCTCGGCCTCGACCCGTTTGGCGCGGTCCACGATATCGTCAGCAGCGGCACTTGGTTGCAAGCCGTCCGCCGCGCGGTTGAAGAGCCGTACACCCAGCTGTGCCTCGATCGCCGCAAGCCGTCGCGAGACCGTGGAGTGGCTGCTGCCCAGCTGCCCCGCCGCCCCGCGGATCGAGCCGCTGCGATGCAGGGCGAGGAACACTTTCAGGTCGTCCCAGTTCATATCGCGCATGTGATGTCCATTTCACGGGTGGACCAAAATTGCACCAATGCGGTCCGGTTTGGGTGGATCGTGGTCCGTTTTCGGGCATGTTACCACGTTAATAAATTCAGTCCAGACGGAGTGTCCCATGTCCCAGATCACTATATCCCTCCCTGCCAACGCCTTGTTTGAATTTGCCGTTGGCAAAGCTGTCGAAGGCAAGGAAGAACAGCTTTTTGGTCAGTATTTCCCGCAGGTTGGGCCAATTGTCGGCAGTCATGGCGGCCGCCCGGTCGGCGGGTTCCA
Source organism: Actibacterium mucosum KCTC 23349 (assembly GCF_000647975.1). Taxonomy (GTDB): domain Bacteria; phylum Pseudomonadota; class Alphaproteobacteria; order Rhodobacterales; family Rhodobacteraceae; genus Actibacterium; species Actibacterium mucosum. Next base: position 422,707 of record NZ_JFKE01000003.1, on the reverse strand, counting down.
GGTGTTGTCCTATCCCGCGGGCAGCGCCGAGGTGGCCTTTGGCGCCTTGTTTCTGTGGCCCAGCCGGGCCGCCTATGACGCGTTGCACGCGGATGAGGCATTCAAAGCAGTAGTGCCTTTGCGCGATGAGGCAATGAGCGTGCTGAATTCCGGCAACTTTTTTGACACGGGCGCCGGGGCCGAGGTAACTCTGGACCCCGCGCAGACCTATGCGATTGTGATGGCAGACCATCCCATCGAAGGCGCGCTGTTGGCGTTACCCGCAGCAACAGATACCCAGGGAAGGGACTTCGCCGGCAAGACCCTGTCGATCCTTCCGGCGGAAACCGCGCCCGAGTGCGACACGCGGTTTGAAATCCGGATGAACCCGCCCGCCTAGACGTCCAGGTGCAGTGCCACCAGATCGTCGATGCGGGCAGAGACAAAGGCGTTGAAACCCGCATCCGGCTGGCGCGCATCGAAGGTTGCGGCCAATGGATCGGCTGCCGCCGTATTGCTGCGCGCCATTTCCTGCACCACCCGATGTGTGCAGAATGGTGCGTAAGTGTCGGAATAGCCGCCCTCATGCGTGGCAACCAGCCGCCCGGAACACAGCTCGTCCGCCGCATCGCGCAGGCGCATGGTCATCTGACCAAACGTTTCGGCAGTGCAGAGCATCCGGCCCAACGGGTCGTTCGCGCCCGCATCCACACCATTGGCGATCACGATCACATCTGGCTGAAAGGCAAGCAATTTGGGCAAAACCAGCCGATCGATTGCCTCCAGGTAACTCACATGCCCCGCGCCCGGGGGCAGGGGGATGTTCACATTGGTACCTGCTCCGGCCCCTTCGCCCCGAACCTCGGCCATGCCGGTGTCCAACGGATAATTCCGGTCCTGATGGATCGAGATGGTCAGAACCTCGGGGCGGTCGATGAAACAGGCCTCGGTCCCGTTGCCGTGGTGCACGTCCCAATCGACCACCGCGATGCGCTCGGCGCGGCCTTCGGCCAGTGCAGCTTCGACCGCCACGGCGATATTGTTGATCAGGCAGAACCCGTTCTGCCAGTCGGGTGTACAGTGATGGCCCGGCGGGCGGCACAGGGCATAGGCGCTGTCCAGCTGCCCCGACAAAACGCGCCGCAGGGCTTCGGTGGCCAATCCGGCTGACAGCGCGGCGATCTCGTATCCACCCGGACCAAAGGGCGCGCGCAGGCCTAACTCGCCGCCATCGCCATCTGACAATGCCTTGAACGCATCCAGCAGGCTGGCCGGGTGCACACGCAACAGCTCGGCCCGGCTGGCCGGAGGTGCGGATTGCACCGCCAGTTCACCGGCCAGACCCGTCACTTGCATCATTGACAGCGCCCGGCGCTTAGCCTCGGGGCCCTCGGGCAACCCGCCCGCCGTCAGGGGCTGAACCAAGCCACCCACCGGCATGGTGCCGGCATAGTTTCCGCCGCCATGCCAGAAACAACGCTCGTCGGTGAAAAACCCCGCGCTCATTTCTTGGACTGAGACGCCAGCTTGTAAACACCTTCCGGCAGGTCCAGCGCTGCGGCCAGCTCGTTCAGCTGCCCAATGGACAGGGTCACCTTTTGCACCCGGTCGGTGCGGGGGTCGTATTGTTCAACTGTCACGCATTCCTCAAAGGCCTGAATGGTGACATCTTCCATCAGATGCGCGCGCCCCTCGTCGACAAGGGTCACCACGGTCGCGTCGAATTCGTGCTCAATGGTAAACATGGGTCTGACCCTAGACCGCCTGCCGCGCACTTGCCAACGGGGAAAAACGGCGGCTTCGGCGCAAAACCGCAATGCACGAGATTGTCACCTGCCGCCGCGCCCTCGATATGCAAAAATGGTAGAAAAGGTCGGAGAATACGCAGATGTGGCGATGGATTGCAGCGGGCTTGATCGCGATGCTCGTGGCCGGGTGCGAACCCGTGCCTCCGGTCGCTGTATCTCCGGCACAGCCCACTGACGGCCGGCTGGATGCCGAAGCGGCCGTGCGCAATTTCGTCGAGGTTCTGACCGCGGTTGAGCCCGTGGCCGAGGCCGAATGCGCCCGCAGAACCACCGGGGTGAACTGCGACTTTGCCATCTTTGTTGACGCGGACCCGCGGGCCGCCGCCAACGCGTTTCAAAGCCTCGGCCGGTCGGGTCAGCCGCGGATCACGTTCACCATTGCCCTGATTGCCGAGGCACGAAACGTGGACGAACTGGCATTCATTCTGGGTCACGAGGCGGCACATCACATCGAAGGCCATTTGGAAATTCGGGCGCAAACGGCCGCTGTCGGCGCTGAAATCATCGAAAACGCGGCCTCGCAAGCAGGCGCCACGGGGCGCGAGTTGCGTCGTGCGCGTCACTTCGGTGCGTTCCTTGGAGCGCGCGTATTCAGCCAAGAGATGGAATTGGAAGCCGATGCCATGGGCGCCCGCATTGCTGCGCTGGCCGGATATGACCCGGTCCGCGGCGCGGCGTTCTTCAACCGCATTCCTGACCCCGGCGAAACCTTCTTGGGCACCCATCCCCCCAATGCACTGCGCCTTCAGGCGGTGCGAAAGGCCGCAAGCGGGATTTGATCCCGATCAAGGCGCCCGCACACGAACCATGGCAGCCTGATGGTGATTTCACCACAGGAGGATGTCATGAAACCGCTCGGCAACACGATGGAGCATTTTTGGAAAATGAACACTATGGCGCGTGTCACGGGCGTGGACCCAGCCGAGTCCTACGAAAAAGGAGACCTTTCAACCGCTGAATGGGCGGAAATGGTGACCCGATGCCGGGGGTGTGACTGGGTTGATGGTTGCACACGTTTTCTCGAAATGCACGTCGAAGGCGACGCCGAGGTGCCGGATGCCTGCGCAAATGCCGAGATCTACAAGCGCCTGCAACCCTGACCTCTTTACCTTCGCGGCGCACCCATGCAGGGTCGCGCAATGCGACAGATTGAAAACGTTCTCACCGATCGCGGGTCCAAATACGCGGTCTCGGGTGGCCCCGCCCACAGCCGGGCCGAGGTGGACGCGTTTTTGAAGACACTTAAGCGCACAAAGAAATACGCAAAGGCCACACATAACAGCTGGGCCGTGCTGCTGCCTGAGGGGCCATTGAAGTCAGACGATGGCGAATCGGGGGCGGGCATGGTGATCATCCGCATGCTGGAACGTGCGGGGCTGCACAACCACGTCGTTGTCGTGACCCGCTGGTATGGCGGCAAACATCTGGGCGGTGACCGGTTCCGCCATGTGCAGGAATCGGTGCGTGTGTATCTGGCCGGCATGTCCTGATCGGTAAAAAACGTTGCGCGGGGCTGCGCCCTCTGACAGGTTTCGGGCATTGGTTTTCAGTGATTGCGTAGGGACATTATGGCCCAGGATGATATTGAAGGCACCGCCGACCGCGACGGGGTGGTGGGTATAGAACGCTCTCCCTTCGGACTGCCACGTGAACAATTGGCCGATTGGCTGTCCCACGATCCCGAGGGGCTGGCCCGTATGGCGGCGGACGTGATCCGGCAAGGCGGCGCGACGCCTATGCCGCAATTCCAGACCGCGCGCGGCGGGCTGAAGGGCCTGTCGGATCAACTTCTTGGCATCCTCATCGACCGGCTGCAAACCCCGTTGACCCAAATTCTGGATATCGAAAGCGGCAACTTCGTCACGTTGGACAACGAAGACAAACTGCTCGGCTGGTTCGAACGGATCTTCGGCCCATTCTACCCCACCGGTAAAGTGATAGAAAAACGCCACTATGCCCCCGTCTTTGACTTGCGGTTGGGCTTTAACGTGGATCAAACGATCAAGGCCGCCGTGACCTACAAGACGGAAGACAAGCGCAGCGGCTCGATTGTGTTCAAGGCCGATGGCGTGGCCAGCACGCTGAAATTCTGGCGCAACGTGACGGTGGATGACAACTTCCCGGCCATCCCCGGTGACCAACAGGTCGCCCTGCCGGTTTTGATGCGGTTCCGCGAATACGAAAACCATTACCAACCCACCGACAAGCGATACTCGGCCACGGTCCTGCGCGTGTACGAGCCGATCCAGTCGCGGCCCACAGACCCCTATTTTACTCCAATCAACGACGTTAACTGGGGCAATACCGGCCACCCGATCGGCAGCGGCGCCAGCAAGCTGAACAAGACACAAACCGTGGTCGAAGGGGTGTCGTTGGAAAACAAACTGACGCTGGATCTGGGCGACGAACGCAGCGTCGAGATGACCTATACCGCCGAACAGAACTCGACCCTGGCCATTACGCTGACCAGCGAACGTTCCGGGCATTTCTGGCAAGAGTTTGGAAACAACAGTGAAATGATCCGACGAATCGACCAGGTGGATGACGACAAGGAAGAAACATCATGACCGGCCGCCACGTTGGAATGAATCGCGACTATTGGAACGGCATGGCCGATGACTGGGTCGAGCCCGGGCGGCTTGCCTGGGGGTCACCGAATGTCAACTGGGGCATTTGGCGCAATCCAGAGACCGAGGTTCAAATGCTGCCCGAGGATATGCGCGGCATGGATGCGATCGAACTGGGGTGCGGCACGGCCTATATTGCCGCCTGGATGGCCCGGCGCGGCGCAAAGGTGACGGGTATTGATATCTCGTCCGGGCAGTTGGCCACCGCGCGCGAACTTGCGGCCGAGCACAAGATTGATCTGACCTTGATCGAAGGCAATGCCGAGGAAACCGGCCTGCCGGATGCAAGCTTTGACTTTGCGATTTCCGAATATGGCGCGGCGATCTGGTGTGACCCCGACCTGTGGCTGCGCGAGGCGTGGCGCTTGCTGCGCCCCGGCGGGCGGCTGGTTTTTCTGGGCAATCACCCGTTGGTTATGGCATGCACGCCTTGGGACGGCGCAAAATGCGAGCCGACGCTGCACCGCCCGATGCGGGACATGCGCACCTTTGACTGGAGCGAGGTCGAGATTGATCCCGGCGGGTTCGAATTTAATCTCAGCCATGCCGACTGGATGAAGCTTTTTGCCGAAATCGGGTTCACCATCGATGGCTATCTCGAACTGTACGCCCCGCCCGACAACACGCGGGATCTTTTTGCCATCTCTGGAACCTGGGCGCGCGACTACCCATCGGAACAGGTTTGGAAACTGACCAAACCGTTGTGATCAGCTGCGTAGCAAAAGAAGAAATCGAGTGACGGCCAGATCGGCCTCGGCCCGCGTTTCCTCGGTGCCGGGGGCGGGAAGGGTGCCGATCACCCGCCGGATCTGACGGTCGCCGATCAGCAAAGACAGGAAAAGATCGGTTTGCGCGCGCACCTGATCGGCCCGCGCATCCGGCAGCCTTGCGATCAGCGCACTGATCCGTGGGGCGATCTGGTCGCGGCCCTCGGCGGCGATCACCTGTCCCAACTCGCCACTTGCATCGCAGGCTGCGGCGCGGTTCAGAAGGATCGCCTTGTCGCCCAGAACCATCTGCAACAGTGCCGGGGCGGCCTGCCGCAGGCTGTCCTCGGGCGCGGTTTGCGCAACGCGCCCTGCATCAAGCTGGTCACGCAGGTCGCTGGCGTTCCGACGAACCATGGCCGCGAAAAGGCCGCGCTTGTCACCGTACCAGCGATACATCGTCTCGTTCGACGCTTTGGCCGCCCGCGCCACTTTCAGCATCGAGGCACCGCCATACCCTACTTGGGCCAACAGGTCATAGGCCACGCCTTCGATCTGCTGCATCCTGGCATCTTTCTGGTCGTCGCGCATGTCCCTGCCCGGTGAAATCCCATCTTGCAATCTTCCGAACACATCTGTACGCATCAGTCAATCCGTACAGCTATGTACGCATAAGAGATCGGAGTTACTCATGCGCCTCATTGCCCTTTCAACCGGAATCGTTGCCGTGCTGTTTGCCGGTGCCATCTTTGGTTTCTTCTATGCCTGGATCTGTTCAACCATGTGGGGGCTGGACGCCGCCGACCCGCGCATCGCGATCGAGGCGATGCAGGCCATGAATGCCTCGGTCCGCAATGCCACATTTGCCCCGGCTTTCTTTGGTACGCCGTTTGTTTTGTTCCTGGCCGGGTACTGCGCCTTCCGGGTCGGTGCGCGTGCCGCTGTGCTGGCCTTTGTTGCGGGCGGGGCGGTCTGTGCCTTTGGTGGCGTGATCCTGACCATGTCGGTCAACGTGCCGATGAACGAGGCGCTGGCCCTTGTCGATATCCCGTCGGATCGCGACGCGGCCGCTGACATCTGGGACGCTTATTCGCAACCATGGCAGGTCTGGAACATCACCCGCACCATCGCGTCGGGCGTTGCTCTGGCCCTTGCGGCCACCGGCGTGGCAGCCCTCGGTCGGGCCTAGTGATGTGACCAGTCGTCGGGGTTTTCTGAATTTCCCGGCGACAGGCCCAGCACATCCCCTTGGGTGGAACAACCCAGCCCCAGCACCGTGCGGTTGGCATAGGCAAAATAGGCGGTGACCTGGTTGATCTCGAGGATCTCGCCATCGTCCCAACCCGCGGCGCGCAATGTGGCCATGTCGCCCTCGGTCACGCTGGCCGGCGCTTCGGTCAGTTTGCGCGCATAGTCCAGCGCGGCTATCTGCGCGTCGGTCAAGCCGGTTTGGTTGGGCGCGGCGGCCTCCAGCCCTGCGCGGACTGCCTGCGCCCGCGCCGGATCGTCCAGCAGGCGCGACAGACCGGCAAAATGGTGTTCCACACAATAGTCGCAGCGGTTCAGCAGGCTGACCCAGACCCCGAGCACCTCCAGAAACCATTTCGGCACCACATTGCCGGTGTGGTGCAGCACGTTCTTATACAGCGCCATATGCCCCTCCATCGAATGGGGGCGCAGGCTGTGGGCCATCATGATGTTGTCGACATTGTCGCCCGGCCCCTTCACCCGGTCGTAAAGGCGGCGCAATCGGCCAGAGCTTTCGGCATAGGGGACGGTTTTGATCCAGGCCATGTCGGGTTCCTTTGTGACACCCCCGCCAAGGAACGCGGGTTCGCGACAAGATGCAACCCTGCGCGTAAAACGGCAAGGCAGCCACCAGTTATTATGGAGAAATGGAAACGCAAGAAATTTACGTTGTGGTTGAAGCAAAAAGCGTATTGCGGTTACGCTGGGATCAACTTTGAGGGGATTACATATGGTTCGTCCAGATTTTCTTAGCCAAGGCGAAGTTGCACGCCTTTTCCCGGTTTTGGCAACAACCTCAAAAGAGGGAAGAACAACATCAATTGTTTTGTCCTGCCTTGCGCTAGTTGAAGAGTTTGGCGTGGAGCTGTTAGGGACAGTCGGACAGCGTGTTGGAAAACGAACCACCGTGCAAGCGTACACAGAGATTGTATTCAAAACCGAAAAGAACATCTCAAAGGACCGCCCCGACGGGCTGATCGTGGTAAAAACGGGTGCTCGCGAATGGCGGGCAATTGTGGAATCCAAAGTGGGGAACGCACAACTTACTGCCGAGCAAATTGAAAAGTACCGTGTCCTAGCAAAGGACAACGGTATCGACTGCGTGATCTCTATCTCAAACCAATTCGCCACTAGACCCCAACAACATCCAGTCGAAGAAGTTCGTAGAAGCCGCTCAAAGCTGCCCGTGTTTCATTGGTCTTGGATGTTCATACGAACCGCCGCAGAATTGTTGATAAACAACCAATCGGTTTCAGACGGCAAACATCTGATTATACTGGAGGAGTTGGTCCGGTTTCTTACCCACGAGAGTGCAGGAGTTAAAGGGTTTGACCGTATGCCTCCAGAGTGGACCGACCTCAACCGGCAAATCTCGGCAGGTGGAAAGGTTATTCCCAAGTCTTCAGAAGTTGCCGTAGTTATAGAAGCTTGGCACCAGGAAACAAAGGACCTTTCGTTGATTCTGACCCGAGAAACTGAAACTCCAGTCCATCAAAAATTGCCACGCAAACACCTTAATGATCCTGCAGAGAGATTTAAGGACGATCTTATTCTGCTCAGGGAATCTCATCAACTGAGTGTCTCTTTGGATGTTCCTCATGCAGCAGCGCCTTTGGACATTGTCGCCGACTTAAATCGGCGTACCGTCGAGGTGGGTATGACAATCCGCGCACCTGAAGATAGGCGTTCTTCCAAGGCAAGATTGAATTGGTTGTTAAGACAACTCAAAACTGAAAAGTCGGAGGATGTATTTGTCAGGTTTTCGTGGCCCGGTAGGAGCGAAAATACTGTACACGCTTTAAGCGATCTACGTGCCGACCCCGGCTTGTGCGAACAAGACAAGAGCGATTTGCAGGTGATTAGCTTCCATGTCTACTTGGCAAGGCGGCTAGGAGCCAAATTTACGCAACAAGCGAACTTTGTTGCTGAGCTCGAAGGAATGGTCCCCGAATTCTATCGTGAAATTGGCCAAAATCTAACTGTGTGGCAGAAGCCTGCGCCGAAAATTCGGGAGGTAGTTACCGAAGTTGTAGAGAACGACGATGAAAAAGGTACGGATTAAACTACGCCGCCCCACAGGTCGTATTCACCGGCCTCGTCCACCTCAACCGTCACGATCTGACCCACCCGCAGCCCCTCGGTGCCTTCGTCGATAAAGAGGTTGCCGTCGATCTCGGGCGCGTCGGCTTTGGTGCGGCAGGTGGCGATGCCGTCTTCGTCGATATCATCCACGATCACCTCCATCCGGGTGCCAACCTTGGCGGCCAGCTTGGCCTCGGATATCGCCTGCGCCTTCTCCATGAACCGGTTCCAGCGGTCTTGTTTCACCTCATCCGGCACATGGTCGGGCAGGGTATTGGACCGGGCACCATCGACGTTTTCGTATTGAAAACAGCCCACCCGGTCCAGCTGCGCCTCGTCCATCCAGTCCAGCAGGGTCTGGAACTCCGCCTCGGTCTCGCCCGGATAACCCACGATAAAGGTCGACCGAAGGGTGATATCAGGGCAGTCGCGCCGCCACGCCGCGATCTCGTCCAGCGTTTTGGCCGCCGCCGCGGGCCGGGCCATCCGGCGCAGCGTGTCGGGATGGGCGTGCTGGAACGGGATGTCCAGATAGGGCAGGATCAGCCCCTCGGCCATCAGCGGGATCAGCTGACGCACATGCGGATAGGGATACACGTAATGCAGCCGCACCCAGGCGCCCAGACCGCCCAGATCGCGGGCCAGATCGGTGATATGGGCGCGGTGGCCGTTCGCCTCGGCATGTTTGATATCCACGCCATAGGCGCTGGTGTCCTGGCTGATCACCAGCAGCTCTTTCACCCCGGCCTCCACCAGCTTCTCCGCCTCGCGCAGCACCGCATGGGCGGGGCGGCTGGCCAGACGGCCGCGCATATCGGGGATGATGCAGAACTTGCATTTGTGGTTACAGCCCTCGGAGATCTTCAGATAGCTGTAATGGCGCGGGGTCAGCGACACGCCACTGGCCGGCAGCAGGTCGATATAGGGGTCGGGCGCGGGCGGCACGGCGGCATGCACCGCGTCCAGCACCTGTTCATACTGATGCGGCCCCGTGACCGCCAGAACCGAGGGGTGGGTGCCGCGAATGTAATCCTCTTCGGCGCCCAGACAGCCGGTGACGATCACCCGCCCGTTCTCGGCCAACGCCTCGCCAATCGCCTCAAGGCTTTCGGCCTTGGCGCTGTCCAGAAACCCGCAGGTGTTCACAATCACCGCCTCGGCGCCGGTGTAATCGGGGCTGATCGCATAGCCCTCGGCGCGCAGGCGGGTCAGGATGCGCTCGCTGTCCACCAGCGCCTTGGGGCAGCCCAGCGAGACCATGCCAATGGTTGGCTGGCCGGGGCGGGCGGGGTCAGACATACGCGGTTTCGGCGCAAGATCAGGGCGGAGGTCGGGCGGATTGCTGGACATAGGCGCCGTATAGCGACGCGCGCCCGAATATGGAATAGCGCCGTTGCACCCTGCCGCCCCGCGGCATACCCTGCGGTTGTGTGTTCACAGGACGTAACGATGGCCGATCTGACCCCCGCAAATAGGAACCCCTGGTACGTGCTGGCCACGCTTTATGGCGAGCAGGAGGGGGAAATTGATTGGGAACTGGAGCAGCGCAACCGCCGGGTCTGGAACGCCTGGGCCTGTCAGAACATGTCGCCCGAGCGCCGGGCCGAGGTCGCCGTGACCTGCCGCATTGATGTGGAAGAGACCGAAGGCTGGGACGCCATCGCAGACGAGGTTGCACGGCTTCACAAGGAAGAGATGCAAACGCGCAATGGCGATGGGTTCCCCTATCCCGGTCTGCCGGATCCGTCGGACGTAATGGATTGCTCAAAAACCCACTTTCCCAAGTCGGTTGTATTGGAAAAGCGGGTTTTTGCCTCTGCCGCCTACTTCGACTCCGCCACATTCAGCGCCGACGCCAACTTCGAATCCGCCACATTCAGCGCCGACGCCAACTTCGTCTCCGCCAACTTCGTCTCCGCCGCGTTCAGCGCCGACGCCTACTTCGACTCCGCCACGTTCAGCGCCGAAGCCAACTTCGACTCCGCCACATTCAGTGACGTCGCCTACTTCTCCTCCGCCACATTCAGCGCCGACGCCTACTTCGACTCCGCCACATTCAGCGCCGACGCCAACTTCGTCTCCGCCGCGTTCAGCGCCGACGCCAACTTCGACTCCGCCACTTTTGACGGGCCGGTCTTCTTCGACAATTCGGAATTTGGAACGGCAAAGCGCAGCAAACCCGCCCCCGTCACGTTCGCCGGGGCGCAGTTTGCCCGGCCCACCAGTTTTCGGCTGGCCAAGTTCCATCAGACCTTCCCTGATCTCAGCGGGGCCATCCTGCACGATCAAACCACCTTCACCGCGCGCGATGGGCATTGGCCGGTGCAGATTGACAGGCCCAAAGACCAAGACGCCCTGATCGCCGCGCGGGAATCTGCGGCCACCATCCGGCATGTGGTGGGCAAACAGGGCCTGCCGGAAGACGAACATTTCTTTTTCCGCAAGGAAATGGGGTTTGCCCGGCGCGTCGGGTCGATCTGGCAACGGCTGCCCTATTTCGCCTTTTGGGTGTTTTCGAACTACGGCTATTCCATCGCGCGGCCCATGAGGTGGCTGGCGCTGCTGTTCACAGTTCCGTCCCTGTACTACGGCTGCTATTTTTTTGGCCAGAACGGGGCTTCGCTCACCGAGCGGTTCCTCGGCGCCGTTGGCCTGTCCTTCTCGTCCATCTTCAACTTCTTCGGGTTTCAGCGCAGCTTTTTTCGCGATGAGATCGACCAGTTTGATACGGTGATGGCCCTTCTCAGCGGAACGCAGACGGTCATGGGCTATATCCTGCTGTTTTTCCTGGCGCTGGGCCTGCGGCAGCGGTTTCGCCTGCGGTAGGGGATTGTTGCACGGCCCGCCTGTGCGTAGGTTTCCCGCAAACGCTATTCACAAGGGGTGGTCATGCGCTGGTTGATCCGGATTTTCTTTGCCTTGGTGTTGCTGGTCGTTCTGCTGGTGGGGGGGCTGTTCCTGCTGCCGGCGGACAAGATCGGTGATCTGGTTTCCAACCAGGTGGAAAAGGCCACCGGGCGGCACCTGGCGATGTCGGGGCGGCTGGTGCCCTCGGTCTGGCCCGAACCGGGGCTGCGCACCGGCGCGGTCAGCCTGTCGAACGCCGATTGGGCCAGCGACGCGCCCATGTTGCGCGCCGAAGGGTTGACCGTGGGGCTGGATATGCAGGCGTTGCTGGGCGGGCAGGTCAAGCTGCGCGAGATCACGATCCTGTCGCCGGACATCGTGTTGGAGCGTCACAGCGACGGGCGCGCCAACTGGGTGCTTGCGCCGGAAACCGCGCCCACCCAAGCGTCCGAAGGCACGCAGAGCAGCGCTCAGGCAACGCCCGCGGCACCTCCGACGATCGAGACGCTGACCATTCGCGATGGGCGTTTGCGCTTTGTTGATCATGGCACCGGGCAGGCGCTGGACCTGCAGAACGTGACGCTGAACCTTGCCGCGCCGGATCCCGGTCAACCGGTTGCGGTGGATCTGTCGGGGCGGCTGCGCGGGCAGGATTTCGCGGCCTCTACCAAGCTGGGCGCCCTGGCCGCGCTCATGGCGGGGCAGGTCAGCCCGGTCAGCTTTGACTTTGCAGCCGGTGACGCGCGCATTGCTTTTGACGGACGCGCGGGATTGGCGCCGCTGGCTGCCACCGGCGCGCTGGAGGTTGATGTCAGCGATCTGGCGCCGCTTTTTGCCCTGTCTGGCACGACGCCACCCAACCTGCCCGCTGGTTTTGGGCAGGCCGTCAAGCTTAACACACAGCTGACCCTTGCCCCCGAAGGCTCCGCCCATTTGCGCGAATTGGTGGTGCAGGTGGATGGAAACCGCGTGACCGGCGCGCTGGACCTGATGCCGGGCGACCGTCCGCGTCTTGTGGGGCGGCTGGATGGTGGTCCCCTGAACCTTGCGGCCCTGACCCCTGCCGCGCAGCACAGCACCGGCGCAAGCGGTGACGCCACCGTCGCGAACACCCCGCAAGGCTGGCCCAAGACGCCGATCGACATCGCACCGCTTGCGTTGATGGAGATGGAGCTTGCCGTCACTGCCGACAGTGTCGATTTCGGGCAGACAAGCCTTGGCCGCCTCAACAGCCTGATCACCCTGACGGACCGTCGCCTTGTGGTCGATATCCGCGATCTGCGGGCGTTCGACGGCCAGATCACCGGCAATTTTGTCATGAATGGCCGCGGCAGTCTGTCTGTCGGCGGTGACCTGACGGCGCGCGGTATTGGTCTGCAACCGCTTTTGTCCACGGCGGGCGACTTTGACCGGTTGACCGGGGCCGCGGATATGAGCCTGGATTTCCTTGGCGTTGGCGGAAATGTCGACGCCATCATGCACAGCCTGAAGGGCAACATGTCGCTGGCGCTTGGGCCGGGTGTTCTGTCGGGCATTAATGTGCGCGAGCGCTGGCGCAACCCGGATGGCACGCCCCAATCGAACACACAGACCGTGTTCAATGGCGCAACGGCCACGTTTCGGATCGAAAACGGTGTGGCACGGACGAATGACTTTCAGGTGGCCTCGGACCGACTGTCGGCCACTGGCAAGGGCGACATCGCTTTGGGACCGCAAACGCTCGACATGTTGCTGACCCCGCGCACCGTCGCTCAGACCGAGGGGCAGGGCGCACTTGTATTGCCGCTGAAAATCCGGGGCCCGTGGTCTGGCCCGAAGCTTTCCGTGGATATTGACGAGTTCGCCAAGGAACAGTGGAAAGCCCAGAATGCCGAACGCCGCGAAGAAGCCGAAGAGCGTGTGCGCGACGAGATTTCGCGCGCTTTGGGCGTTGATCGCGAAGAAGGTGAAACGGTTGAAGATGCCGTGCGCCGCGAACTGCGTGAAAAAGCCCGCGAAGAGTTGTTGAAACGGTTGAAGAAGAACTAGGCCTCAGGGTCTGTGCGGCCAGTTTGGGTGCAGCGCGTCGATCACAACAGGATGGGCGTGGGGGCCTTGCCCGCCTGCCAGATGCGGGTGGTCGGGGGGCAGGTCGTCATGGGCATGTGCAATCGGCGCCCGGCTGTCAGGACGCCACAGCCGCAGCGCCAACACCACGCCAATGGCCGACAGCACGGCCAGCGCGAGCAGGGCCGCCGATAACGATATGCGCCCGCCGATCCACCCGGCCATCGGATAGGTGAACAGCCAGCACAAGTGGCTCAGCGCAAAATGCGCCGCGAAAACAGCGGCTCGATCCCCCGAATGCGCGGACCGGCGCAAAAGCCGCCCGGCCGGGGTCACAAGCGATGAATAGGCCATGCCCAGCAAGACCCACAGCACCAGCAAAGCCAACCAGCTTGTCACACCTATCGCCCCTGCCAGAACCGCCAACAATCCAACCATCACCATCCCGCCAACCAGCATGACCGTCCGGTCTCCGACACGGTCCAAGAGTGGCGGCAATCCCAGTGCCACAACCATGGAACCCGCGCCATAGGATGCCATGGCCACGCCCAACGCCACCTCGCCGCCGCCAAAGGCGCCCCGTACGATGACCACCGTGTTGACGATCACAAAGGCTGACCCCGCGGCCGCAACAAGGGTCAGCGCCAGCAACCCGCGCAGGCGGGGCGTGGCAAGGTAGATGCGGGTGCCCTTGGTCACTCGGGTCCAGAACGGCTGATGCTGGGACTGGGCGGCGGGGATGGCTGCGCGCGCCACCAACAGGGTCGACAGGGCAAAGCCCATAACCGTGCCAAGGAACAGGTTGGAATAGCTCATCAGCCCCAACAGCAGGGCGGCCATCGCAGGGCTCAGCAGCGATTCCAGATCATAGGCCAATCGCGACAGGGACAATGCGCGGGTATACCGCCGCTCGTCTTTCAGAATGTCCGGGATCGTGGCCTGAAAGACCGGGGTGAATGTGGCCGATGCGGCCTGCAATACGAAGATCAGCACGTAGATCTGCCAGATCTCGGTGACAAACGGCAAAGCCACGGCCACCACGGCCCGGATCAGGTCCGCCCCCACCAGCACCGCCTTGCGCGGCAGGTTGGCCAGCGCCGCTGTCGCCAGCGGTGCAAGGCCCACATAGGCCACCATCTTGATGGCGTAAACCGTGCCCAGAACCGTGCCCGCATCTGCGCCAGCCAGATCAAAGGCCAACAAGCCCAACGCAACGCTCAGCAACCCGGTCCCCAGCAACGCTACGACCTGCGCCGCGAAAAGGCGTGCAAAAACGGGGTGGCGAAGCAGGTTCAGCATACGCCCAGCTTAGCAGGGCCGGGCGCGATGACGCTACTGCCGGATGCGCCAACCGGTGCGGAAGATCCACCAGACAAAGCCAAGGCAAAGCGCCAGAAAGAACAGCACCGCTGCCAAAGACCAGCCAACCGGCATATCCGCGACGCCATAAAACGACCACCGAAAGCCCGAGATCAGGTACAGAACCGGGTTGAACCGCGTCAACGTTTCCCAAAACGGGGGCAGCATCGACGCGGTATAGAACGCCCCGCCCAGAAACACCAACGGCGTGATCAGCAACAGCGGCACCAGTTGCAGTTGTTCGAAATTGCTGGCCCAGATGCCGATGATGAACCCCAACAGCGAAAAGCTGATTGCGGTCAGCAGAAGAAAGCCAATCATCCAGACCGGGTGCTGGATTTGCAGATCGACGAAAAACGCCGAGGTGATCAGGATAATCACCGCAATCATCACCGCCTTGGTCGCCGCCGCGCCCACATAGCCGATGACGATCTCGATGAACGAAAGCGGCGCGGTCAGAACTTCGTAGATCGTGCCGATGAATTTCGGGAAATAGATCCCGAACGAGGCGTTGGCGACGGCCTGTTGCAGCAGTGTCAGCATGATCAGGCCCGGCACGATAAACGCGCCATAGGTCACGCCCTCGACATCCTCGATCCGGCTGCCAATGGCGGTCCCGAACACGACGAAATACAGAACCGTCGACAGAACCGGCGAGATCACCGATTGCGCCAGCGTGCGGAAAGTTCGGGCCATTTCATAGGCGTAGATTGCCCAGATCGCGCGGAAATTCATGGTTGCCCCTCCTCGACCAGCGTCAGGAATACATCTTCAAGCGAGCTCTGCCGGCTTTCCACATCGCGTACCGAAAGACCAGCGGCGGCCATATCGGCGACCAGCCGGGTAATGCCCGTGCGTTCAGACCGCGCGTCATAGTCATATTGCAGCACATCATCGGTTTTGCCGCGCTGCAGCTTGTATTCGCTCAGCGCTTCGGGAATGTCCTTCACCGGAGATTGCAGCGACAGGATCAGTTGCTTGCGGCCCAGCTGTGTCATCAGCTTGTCTTTGTCTTCAACCAGCAGCAGCTTGCCCTTGTTGATCACCCCGATCCGGTCGGCCATCTCTTCGGCCTCTTCGATATAGTGGGTGGTCAGAATGATCGTCACGCCGCTTTCACGCAGACGGCCCACCATTTCCCACATATCCCGGCGCAGCGAGACATCGACACCCGCGGTGGGTTCGTCCAGAAACAGGACCTGCGGTTCGTGGCTCAGCGCCTTGGCGATCAACACCCGTCGCTTCATGCCGCCCGACAGCGCCATGCAAGGCGTGTCTTTCTTGTCCCACAGCGACAGGTCTTTCAGGACCTGTTCCAGATACGCCTCGTTGCGGGGCTTGCCGAACAGGCCGCGCGACAGGCGAACGGTGTTCAAAACGGTCTCGAACGGCTCGATCGTAATCTCTTGCGGCACCAGCCCGATCAGGTTGCGCGCGGCTCGGAAGCTGCGGATGGTGTCATGGCCACCGACGCTGATGGTTCCTTCGGTCGGAGTGATCAGCCCGCAAATGGCCGATATCAACGTGGTCTTGCCCGCGCCGTTTGGCCCAAGAAGGGCCAGAATCTCGCCCTTCTCGATCTCAAGCGACACGTCGTCAAGCGCGCGCATGCCGCCTGCATAGGACTTGCCCAGCCCGTTAATGGAAATAATCGATGTCATGGCCGCCCCTGCTGAACCGTATGGTTTAGGCTTTAGCCCATGGCTGGTGCGGCCGCCAAGACCCGCTTGCGCAGGTTCCATTGTGCGCCGACGCGCATGCTGACATCAAACTGACACAAAATGTGCGCTGGTTAACGCTTGCGGTCGCGCCGCGAGCTCATTGGCTGGAACGCCACGCCCACATGTGCCTCGCAATAGGGTTTACCCTGCTGCACCGGCAGGCCGCAGAACCAGAAATCGTCGGTCGACGGGTCGCCGATCGGCCATTTGCAGGTGCGCTCGGTCAATTCCATCAGCGTCAGTTTGCGCGCCTTCTTTTCCACCTCGCGGACCGAAGCCAGCGCTTCGGGGCTGATCTCGTTGGCCGAAGGCTGTGGTGGCAGCGGCTGGCCAGCGGGGATGATCGCCTTGCGGGCAGGCGTGGGGGCCGGCGCGGGTGCCGAGGCGGCGGGTGCTTCGGTGGCCGGCTCTTCCTTGGGGGCGGGCTTCGCGGCAGGCTTGGCGGCACGCGGTGCGGCCTCGGCCTTGGCGGGTTTTGCGGGTTTTGCAGCCGGGGCCGCGCCGCCGCTTGTGCGGTTTGACAGACCCAACCGGTGCACCTTGCCGATCACGGCATTGCGGGTCACACCACCCAGTTCTTTTGCGATCTGGCTGGCCGACTGGCCTTCACCCCATAGTTTCTTCAGCGTCTCAACACGCTCTTCGGTCCAGGACATTCGGTTTCCTTGGCTGACTGGCGGGCGCTGTGCGTGAATGCACGCGCAAAATTCTGATCTGGCCTATTCTAATTGCACTGCAACCCGGGATACAACCCCAACAGAACACCACATCTCAAGAGGCCGCCGCATGTCCGCAACAGATACGATGGGAACCCGCCGATTTGGCCGGGTGAATTGGTTGGGGCTGGCCACGCTGACCCGCCGCGAAATCCGACGTTTCATGAGCGTCTGGACACAGACCGTTGCCGGGCCGCTGGTTTCGTCCGCCTTGTTGCTGGCGGTCTTTGCACTGGCCGTGGGCCCGCGGCGCGGCGAGGTGATGGGTGTGCCCTTCATCCAGTTCCTGGCGCCGGGCATCCTGATGATGACCGTGATCCAGAACGCTTTTGCCAACACATCTTCGTCGCTGATGGTGGCCAAGGTACAAGGCAATATCGTGGACACGCTGATGCCGCCATTGTCAGCGGGCGAGATGCTGTTTGGGTACCTGGCCGGGGCCATTGCGCGCGGTGCGCTGGTGGCCGTGGCGGTTCTGATCTTTATGCTTGTGCTTCTGGGCGGATCGGTTGCGCATCCTTTATGGCTGATCGTCTTTGTAGTGCTGGGCGGCGCGATGCTGGGCGCGTTGGGGCTGGTGGCGGCGATTTACGCGCAGAAGTTTGACCAGATGGCCGCGATCACCAATTTCATAGTTACACCGCTGAGCTTCCTTTCCGGCACGTTTTATTCGCTGGACGTGTTGCCGCGGTTCTTGCAGATCGCGTCACACGCCAACCCGTTTTTCTATCTGATCGACGGCGCGCGGTTCGCGGTGATCGGGCAATCGGACAGCAGCCCGGTTCTGGGGCTGGTGGTGTGTCTTGTCGCCAATGGGGTGATTCTGGGGCTGGTCTGGCAGTGGCTTCGATCAGGATATCGCCTGAAAGCGTAGCCGGGCCGCTGTTAAAATGCGCGCCTTGCGGCGCAAGACATGCTGATTGGCGCCTGGTTGCGCCGGTTTCATACCTTTCTTACGGGGGAGGGGGTGGACAGGGCGTTTTCTTGTCGCTACGGCTGCGATCATGATCAATACGCTGCATATCGCCCCTTCGCGACGTCGACGCGCCTAAGCGCTCGCGTTTGATCTTCCTGTGCCTTTGGCACATCCCCCACCCCGTGCCTGTGGCACATCCCCGACATTGTTGACAGCCACGTCCCGCTGGGGCACCCATTGGCTTCTATTTCAAAGGACCACGATCATGATCCCCTCGATCCTGCCCACCTATAACCGTGCCCCGCTTGAGTTTGTCTCGGGCAAGGGTGTTTGGCTTGAGGCATCCGACGGGCGACGTTTTCTGGACCTCGGCTCGGGCATTGCGGTGAATTCGCTGGGCCATGCGCATCCGGACCTTGTCGCGGCCCTGACCGATCAGGCGGGCAAGCTGTGGCATGTGTCGAACCTCTACCAGATCCCACAGCAGCAGGCATTGGCCGATGCGCTGGTGGGGGCAAGCTTTGCCGATACCGTGTTTTTCACCAATTCCGGCACCGAGGCCTGCGAGCTGGCGGTGAAGATGGCGCGCAAGTATTGGCACGATAAGGGCCAGCCAGAAAAGACCACGATTATCGCCTATCACGGGGCGTTTCATGGCCGCTCGTCGGCTGGGATTGCCGCCGCCGGTTCGGAAAAGATGACCGCCGGGTTTGGGCCGCTCTTGCCCGGTTTCGTGCATCTGGATTACGGCGATATGGCGGCCACCAAGGACGCGCTGAAGGACCCCGGCGTCGGTGCCGTGATTGTCGAGCCGATCCAGGGCGAGGGCGGCATTCTGCCCCTGCCGGACGCCGATATGAAGGCTCTGCGCGCCTTGTGCGACGCGGCCGGTGTTCTGCTGATCCTGGACGAGGTGCAATGCGGCGTGGGCCGGACGGGCAAGCTTTTTGCCCATGAATGGGCAGGCATCACCCCCGATATCATGATGGTGGCCAAAGGCATTGGCGGCGGCTTCCCCCTGGGCGCGGTTCTGGCGACCGAGGACGCGGCCAGCGGCATGGTTGCGGGCACCCATGGATCGACCTATGGCGGCAACCCTCTGGGCTGTGCGGTGGGCACCAAGGTGATGGAGATTGTCGCCAATCCCGAATTCCTGGCCGATGTGTCGCGCAAAGGCGGTCAGTTCCGGCAGGGGCTTGAGGGGCTGGTGGCCAGCTTTCCCGACGTGTTCGACCATGTGCGCGGGGCCGGCCTGATGCTGGGCATCGTGTGCAAGGCACCCAATGTGGATGTTGTGGCCGCGGGCTATGACGCGGGCGTTCTGGCCGTGCCGGCGGCCGACAACGTGGTGCGCCTGCTGCCCGCGCTGAACCTGAGCGATGATGAGATAAACGAGGCATTGGCCCGTCTGACCAAGGCCGCCGAGGCCGTGCAGACCGCCCTTGATGCCAAGGCCGAAGGATAAAAACCATGCCGCATTTCCTGGATATTCACAAAACCCCCACCGCCGACCTGAAAGCCATGATGGCGCAGGCCCACGCGATGAAAGCCGCGCGCGCCGGGTTGCCCAAGGGCACCCCCGATGCCGATCAGCCGCTGGCCGGGCGCATGGTGGCGCTGGTGTTCGAAAAACCTTCGACCCGGACGCGCGTGTCCTTTGACGTGGGCGTGCGCCAGATGGGCGGGCAGACGCTGGTTCTGTCGGGCAATGACATGCAGCTGGGCCATGGCGAAACCATCGCCGACACGGCCCGCGTGCTCAGCCGCTATGTCGACCTGATCATGATCCGCACGTTCGAGGAATCGACGCTGCTGGAGCTGGCCGAACACGCCACCGTGCCGGTGATCAACGGGCTGACCAACCGCACCCATCCCTGCCAGATCATGGCCGACATCCAGACGTTTGAAGAGCATCGCGGCGCGATCGAAGGCAAGAAAGTGGTATGGTGCGGCGATGGCAACAATGTCTGTGCCTCGTTCCTGAACGCCGCCGGGCCGTTCGGCTTTGACCTGACCTTCACCGGCCCCGAACCGCTGGACCCCGAGGGTGCGTTTGTGCAGGCCGCGCGCGAGGCCGGGGCTAACGTACAGATCGAACGCGACGCGTTCAAAGCGGTCGAAGGCGCCGATCTGGTGGTGGCCGATACCTGGGTCAGCATGCATGACCCGGCCTCGACCCGCGAACGCCGCCACAACCAGTTGCGCCCTTATCAGGTGAACGATGACCTGATGGCAGCGGCGGGTGATCAGGCGCTGTTCATGCATTGCCTGCCAGCCCATCGCGAGGAGGAAGTGACCTCATCCGTGATGGACGGCCCGCAATCGGTGATCTTTGACGAGGCCGAGAACCGCCTGCACGCGCAAAAGGCCATCCTGCGCTATTGTCTGGACGTCTGAGCACAGTTCAGCGGCGCGGCTTGGCCCGCGTCGTTGGTTTCTCGTTCGCGGGGTCTTCGGGCCAGACATGTTTGGGGTATTGCGCCCGCATGTCCTTGCGCAGATCGGCGTATGATCCCGCCCAGAACCCCGGAATATCGGTGGTGATCTGAATGGGCCGCTGCGCCGGGGACAGCATCGTCACCTTCAGTGGCACCTGCGCGGGGCCAACGGTCGGGTGCCGGGTCACCCCCAGAAACTCTTGCAGTTTCGCCTGCACGGCGGGCTGCCCGTCGCCATAATCGATGGGCAGTTTGCGACCCAGCGGGGTTTGCCAATGCGCGGGCACCTCGCGGTCCAGCCGCGCCATCTGGTCCCAATTCAGCATTGCGCGCAGGGCGGGCAGCATGTCGAAGTTCTTCCAGCCCTCGGCGCTGCGCACGCCCCCCAGATGCGGCACCAGCCAGTCGTCCAGCGTTGCCATCAACGCGGCATCCGACAGGTCGGGGAAGGTGTCGTCGCCGTCCTGCATCAGGCGGGCGCGCGCCGCAAAGCGGCGCGCGGCATCGCTCCAACTGAGGCCCAGCGTCCGCACGCCATCGGCCATGGCGCCGGCGATGGCCTCAGACGGGGCGCCCTTCCACGCCTCATCGGCCAGCACCAGCGCGCCGAACCGTTCCTGCCGCCGCGCCAGCACGCGCCGGTCTCGTTTCGACCAGTGGCAGGCGTTGTCCCACGTGATCTGATCGGCAAATTCGCCCCTGAGCTCGGCCTCGCTCAGCGCGGCGGCCAGCCGGATCCTGGCTTCGCGCGGGTTGCCGTCCAGCGTGGCGGCCACGATCATCCGTTGCCCGGCCAGCGTGTCATGATCGGCCATCACCGCGCCTTTGCCGCCCGACATCACGTAACGCGCCGCGTCGCCCTTGCGGCGCAGCGCCACCCGGTCGGGATAGGCCAGCGCGGCCATGGCGGCGGCGCTGCGTTTGGGGAAATCACCGCGCGGGGCCAGCCGGCGCAGCCGCTTGGCCTCGTCCCGGATGCGCGCCAGGGTCTTCGCGTCGCCGGCACCGCGCCCGTCAATGGCGCGCAGGCGGCGGGTCAGGTCGCTGCCGCCATCGCGCAGCGGGTCACGCTCGCCCAGCAGCGCCGCCAATGGCGCGGCATCTGCCCCGGCGCGCAGCAGCATATGCCCCAGCCGCGGGTGCAGCGGCAGCGCGCCCAAAGCCCGGCCATGATCGGTGATGCGCCCGCCCGCCAACGCGCCCAGCTGCGCCAACAGCGCCCGCGCCTCGGCCAATGCGCCCTCGGGTGGCGGGGTCAGAAACGCCAGTTCGCCCGGCTCGGCCCCCCAGATCGCCAGTTCCAGCGCCAGATCGGACAGGTCGGCGGCCTCGATCTCGGCCGGGGGGAAGGCGGCCAGCGCCCCTTCCTCGCCCCGCGTCCACAACCGATAGCACCAGCCTTCGGCCACACGTCCCGCGCGCCCGCGCCGTTGTTCCGCCTCGGCCCGGCTGACCTTTTCGGTCACCAGCCGTGACATGCCCGAGCCCGGATCAAACCGCGCCCGCCGCGACTGCCCGCCATCCACCACCACCCGCACGTCCTGAATGGTCAGCGAGGTTTCCGCGATCGACGTGGCCAGCACCAGCTTGCGCACGTCCCCCTTCAGCGGCCGGATCGCCGCCTGCTGCTTGGCGAAGGGCAGGGCGCCGTAAAGCGGCATCAGCGCGACATTGCCGGGCAGGCGGCCGTCCAGCGCGGCGGCCACGCGGCGGATCTCGCCCTCGCCGGGCAGAAAGGCCAGAACGCCGCCCTTGGTCTCGCGCAGGGCGCTGACGATCAGATCTGCCATCGCCGCCTCGCGCCGCACCTCTTTGCGCAACGGCGCGTCCAGCCAGCGGGTTTCAACCGGAAAGGCCCGCCCCTCGGACGTGATCACCGGCGCGTTGTTCAGCATCGCCGCCACCGGCCCTGCGTCCAGCGTCGCCGACATCACCACCACCAGCAGGTCGTCGCGCAGCGCCTCGCGCGCCTCCCATGTCAGCGCCAGCCCCAGATCGGCGTTCAGCGAGCGTTCGTGGAACTCGTCAAAGATCACCGCGCCGACGCCCTCCAGCGACGGGTCCGATTGCAGCATCCGGGTCAGGATGCCCTCGGTCACCACCTCAATCCGCGTGTCCGGGCCCACGCGCGCCTCGCCGCGAATGCGGTACCCCACGCGATCGCCAACCTTTTCACCCAGCGTCTGGGCCATGCGTTCCGCCGCCGCGCGCGCGGCCAGACGGCGCGGCTCCAGCATCACGATGCGACCCGCGCAAAGCCCTGCCTGCAACATCGCCAACGGCACGCGCGTGGTTTTACCGGCGCCCGGCGGGGCTTGCAGCACGGCGCGGCCCGCATCCCGCAGGGCGGCAATAAGGTCGGGCAGGGCGTCATCAATGGGCAGGGCAAAACTCATGCCCGCCTTATCGGCGATTTGCCGCGTCTGCGCCAGTTGGTCTGGACATCCGCCGCGCCGCTTGGTCAAACAGGACCCCAAAGGGAGAAGTAGATGACCCAAGATCTTGCCACGCGCCTGCTGGCCGGGGAACGCCGGGCACTGGCCCGCGCCATCACGCTGGTGGAAAGCGCCCGCCCCGATCACCGCGATCAGGCCGAGGCATTGTTGGCGCAGGTCGGTCAGTCAGGCCGTCAGGCGCTGCGCATCGGGCTGTCGGGCACGCCGGGCGTGGGCAAGTCGACCTTCATCGAGGCATTTGGTGGTCTTCTGACCGATCAGGACCTGCGCGTGGCGGTTCTGGCTATCGATCCGTCCTCGGCCCGGTCCGGTGGTTCGATCCTTGGCGACAAAACCCGGATGGAACTGCTCAGCCGCAACCCCAACGCCTTTATCCGCCCCTCGCCCAGCCAGACCAATCTGGGTGGCGTGGCCCGGCGTACCCGCGACGCGGTCGCCCTATGCGAGGCCGCGGGCTTCGACGTGGTGATCATCGAAACCGTCGGCGTCGGACAGT
The DNA here is from genome assembly GCF_000647975.1 of Actibacterium mucosum KCTC 23349. Classification (GTDB taxonomy): domain Bacteria; phylum Pseudomonadota; class Alphaproteobacteria; order Rhodobacterales; family Rhodobacteraceae; genus Actibacterium; species Actibacterium mucosum. Next base: position 399,261 of record NZ_JFKE01000003.1, on the reverse strand, counting down.
CCGAGACGATGGTGGCCGACATGGCCGACCTTTTCGTGCTGCTGTTGGCACCCGCGGGCGGGGACGAGCTGCAGGGGGTCAAGCGCGGCATCATGGAGATGGCCGACCTGATCCTTGTGAACAAGGCCGATGGCGCGCTGAAATCCACCGCGATCCGCACCTGTGCCGACTATGCCGGCGCCCTGCGCCTAATGCGCAAGCGCCCGAATGATCCCGACGGCTTCCCCAAGGCGCTGACCGTTTCGGCGGCCGAAGGCGACGGTCTGGCCGAGGCCTGGGCGGAAATGCAACACCTGCACAAATGGCGCCAGGCCGAAGGTCACGGCGCCGCGCGCCGCGCCGCACAAGCCCGCCACTGGTTCGAAGAAGAGGTGCGTCAGGGTCTTTTGGCCCGCCTGCAAAGCGATCCCGACAAACTGGCCGCCATGGACCGGATGGGGGCCGACGTCGCCGCCGGAGATCTGCCCGCCACCACCGCCGCGCGGCGGATGCTGGACATGCTGGGCGGCTAGGCCAATCCGTCGCATGGACGAACGCCGTCCGCCCCACCAGATGTGCGGTATGGAACAGATTTACCTGATGTCCGCCGCTGCGCTCAGCGCTGTTTGGTTCTTGGTTCACACATTCCTCGGCGGGCGCCAGGTTGCGCGGCCCTTGCGGCAAGCCACCGGCATGACCGACGAGGCGCGCGTCGTCGCCTGGATGTGCTGGCATTTTGTGACCGCAACCCTGTTGGTGCTGACGCTGTGCTTTGGCGGCGCGTTGATCTGGGCAATGCCGGGGTTAACGCTTGCAGGCACCGCACTGGCCGCGGGCTTTGTCGCGGTTGGCACGTGGGTCACTGCGCGCTCAGATATCGGCTTTGCCAAGGCCCCGCAGGGGTTGCTTTTCATCCCGCAGGTGGTTCTGGGAGCATTGGCGTTGCTGTAAGGGCCGCCTTTCAGCCAACCGCGCCCGTCAGGGTGGCCAGCGTCACGTCGGTTTTCACCCGGTAAGTCAATTGCCCGGCGTCATCCGCGTGGGGGTGCAATAGGGCCGCAAGCTCGCGGTGAAACGCTGCGCGGCGGCTGCCCAGTTTCGACAGGGCAAAAGTATCGCGGGAATGCTGGCACTTTATGAAGCTGTCTACCGATTGCTGCACGGGCTCTGACAGGAAGGATTGGGTGTCCACAACCTCTACATGGTCCAGATACGCCCTGCGCGACCCGCACCATTGCGCCGAGTTCACGGGCTGCCCGGTCAGCGCGGGCACCCATTTGTCCAGAAAGCCCTGCCATGCGTCCTGCCACGGCGGATCGTGCGGCGTGTCGCCGCTGACCACGGCCAGCAGGTGACGCGGGTGCAGATGCGGGGCCAGCCGATCGAACAGTTGTTCGGGGTTCATCCAATGGATCGACGAAGCGAAGGTCACCACGTCGAACGCGCCCGCCAGGGGCGCATCCTCGGCATAGGCCTGCAGCCATGTCAGGTTCGCGGCGTCACCCCGCGGCAAGGTTCGGCCCAGCGCGATCATGTTGGCCGAGGGGTCCACCGCCACAACCTGATCAAAGCGCGGCGTCATCGGGCGGGCAATCTTGCCCTCGCCACATCCCAGGTCCAGCAGCCGCCCGCTGTCCGGGGCCATGTTGTGGATGTGATCCAGCGCTTGCGTTGCATAGGGTGGGCGATGCGGGTAGAGGTCAACGACATCCGCGTCCTGAAATGACGCACCGGCGGGGTCTGGCATGGGATCCTCCGAAATGGCAAACGGCCCCGTTCTTGAGGATTGCATGGTTTGGGTCAACCCAAACATGTCCCACCAACACGCAAATAATCGCGCGCCAAGGCTTGACCTTTCCTTGCGATTCCCCTTAAAGCACCCAAACGGAATTTGCGGCGCTGCCTTCTCGCAGCGCTGCTGTCATTTCAGAGACAAGGAAAAGTCCCATGTCGCGCGTTTGCGAACTGACCGGAAAAGGCCCGATGACTGGCAACAATGTCAGCCACGCCCACAACAAAACCCGCCGCCGGTTTCTGCCGAACCTGAATGACGTGACCCTGATCTCGGATGCTCTGGGCCGCTCGTTCAAGCTTCGCGTATCGGCTGCTGCACTGCGCACGGTAGACCACCGTGGCGGTCTGGACGCATTCCTGGCCAAAGCCAAGGATGCCGAGCTTTCGACGAAAGCCCTGAAGATCAAGAAAGACATCGCCAAGGTACAGGCTGCTGCCTGATTGCCACCCGGCTGATGCGGAATTGACGGCCCTGTCGCGAAAGTGACAGGGCCGCTTCATTTCGTCCGCTTCCCTTTTGGATGCCGATGCGATAGTCCGCGTCTGATGGCAATTCTGCGCGCAATAACCGCCAGCCTCCTGCTGGTTTCCGTTCTGGTCAGCTCGATCGGGCTGGCCTCGGCGCGCGGTCAGGCACCCGCGGTTGATATGATCGTGATCTGCGCCGGTCAGGGATTTGCCACCATCGCCATCGATGCCGATGGCAACCCAACCCATGCCCCGGTTCTGTGCCCTGACGGGCTGATGGGGTTTGCCGATACCACGGCCCCGCAGCCCAACCCGGCGCCGGTTGCCTTGCAGGTTGCCATCCTGCGCCCGGTCACGCCGCTGGGCTTTGCGCCAGCCGCGCAGGCCACCGGCCCACTGGCCCGCGGGCCGCCCCCCTCCTTCGTTGCCTGACATCTCTGACATTCCAACGAAGGACTACCCCATGCTGAAATCCACCGTTTTCGCGGCTGCCGCCGCCATCCTGTCTACCATGCCCGCCTTTGCCGACGGCATCATGGTCAAAGACGCCTATGCCCGTTCGGCCTCGCCCGCGGCCAGAACCGGCGCCATCTTCATGGTGCTGGACAACCACACCCATGCCGATGACCGTCTGATCGCGGCCACGTCCGAGGCCGCCGCCCGGGTCGAGCTGCACACCCATACCGATGACGGCAATGGCGTGATGCGTATGCACGAGGTCGAGGGTGGCTTTGCCATCCCCGCCCATGGCGAACACGTCCTGGCGCGCGGCGGCGACCACGTGATGCTGATGGGCCTGACCGCGCCGCTGGTGCATGGCGAAACCGTCGACGTCACCCTGACCTTCGAGAAAGCGGGCGAGATGACCGTTTCCGTGCCCGTCGATCTGGAACGTAACGACGCCCATGCGGGCCATGGCGGCCATGGCGATCACGGCGGCGGGCACAAGGCCAAAGGCCACGGTAAACACAACCACTGACCCGGTCCGCGGCGTGGGTTAAAACCCGCGCCGCACCAATTCCTCGTCCACCCATGCGGGCACGATCTCGGTGGCGGCGCCTTGCCGCACCTCGGCGAAATCGCTGGTCACGGCCGACGCCTCCAGGTTCAGTTCCAGCGTATGCGCCCCGGCGCGGTCTGCGTCCTGCACAAAAGCTGCCGCCGGATATACCTGCCCCGACGTGCCGATCGACACGAACAGCTCGGCCCCCCGCAGCACGTCCCAGATCTGGTCCATATACATCGGCATCTCGCCGAACCACACGATATCGGGGCGCGTGGCCGGTGCGGCGCAGGTGGGGCAGGGGTCATCAGTTGCCATAACCGCCGGCGCGTCCCATGTGGCCCCGCAGGCCGCACAGCGCGCACGGTTCAGCCGCCCATGCATGTGCCACACGCGGGTTGACCCCGCCGCCTCGTGCAACCCGTCGACATTCTGCGTGACGATACGCAGATCATCACCCATCGCTGCCTCTAGGCGTGCCAGTGCGTGGTGGGCGGCGTTTGGCACGGCCTGCGCGGCATTGGCCCGGCGCATGTTATAGAAATTGTGAACCTTCGCCGGGTCGGCGGCAAACCCCTCGGGCGTTGCCACCTCGGCCAGGTCATACTGCGTCCACACCCCGCCCTTGTCGCGAAACGTGCCCAGCCCGCTTTCGGCCGAGATACCGGCACCGGTCAGGATCACGATTCTGGCCATGCTGCCCTCCATAGGTTACCTCTTTGTGCCAAAGGAGGCCCCCGGATGACCACCCGAATTCTGTTTGTCTGCCTTGGAAATATCTGCCGCTCGCCCACCGCGCATGGCGTGTTCGTGGCGCAGGCCGATGCGCAGGGCGTGCCGGTGCAGGTCGAAAGCGCCGGGACCGGCGGCTGGCATATTGGCGATCCACCCGATGCGCGCGCCACGGCCGAGGCAGCGGCGCGCGGCTATGACCTGTCGGCCTTGCGCGCCCAGCAGGTGCAGGTGGGGGATTTTGACCGGTTCGACCTGATTATCGCGATGGACACATCGAACCTGGCGGCGCTGGAACGGATGCGCCCGGCGGGCAACACAACCCCGGTCGAGCTGTTCCTGCGCTATGCCGAAACCGACCGCACCGAGGTGCCCGACCCCTATTACGAGGGCGAGTTCGACATGGTGTTGGACCTGATCGAGGATGCCAGCCGCGGCCTGTTGGCCAGCCTCAGCCGCTGATCAGCCGCAAAAGGCTTCGGCGGTGTCGCCGAATTCGCGGTACCGTTTCCAGAACGATTCGTGGCTGCGATTGTCCGACTGGCGGATCTCCTGCGCCTTGTGCGGGTCGGAAAAGAACTTGGCCGCCAGCGACTGGTCCTTGGTGCTCAGCACCAGATCGGCCGCGTCCTGGATACAGCCGCACAGGCTGCGCGTGGCGGCTTTGCGGTCCGACTGGTTACATGCGCGCTCGATCTTGCCTGCGTGCAGGGGTACCGCCAGGCACATTGACAGGATTGCCACAGAAAAAATGGGTCTCATTGCTCTGCCTCACTCTTCCCCGTCTGGCCGCGGCTTTGGCGCCGTCTGTCCGCCGGGGCTTGCTCATTGCCGATAGAATGCCGAATTTTTTCGCAATTTTCAATTCACTACAATTTGTGTCGGCTGATCGATGCCGACCCAGATAGGCGCATTGTTCACAAAAACGCGAAACTGTGTAATCTTCCCAAAAGCTATCTGGTATCCTTTGGTAACTTGGTATAGAAAGACCCTACCGGCGAACAAATCGCCAAGTAGGAGAGCCATGATGCGTGTGACCAAAGTTCTGATCAAAACCCTCTGCGCTTCTATCAGCCTGCATCAGGCAAGCCGCAGCGCCCGCGCCCGGCTGTTCTCGGCAGGCACATCGGCACCGGTTGCACCGATGCCACGTTTCTGCACCATGTGCCATTGCGGCTGATAGGTCAGGCCGCGCGGGCCGCCATTTGGGTGGCCACCGTCTGATCCGCTACATCCGCAGGTGACCGGTTCTGGGCCCGCGCCTGCGTCAAAACCGCATCAAGCGTCGCTTCGGCGGCGCTTAGTTTTTCGGCCACAAAGGCCGGGCGATCTGCAATCCGCAAGATCTCGGTCGCCACGTTGATGATCCCGCCCGCATTCGCGACATAGTCCGGCGCATACAGAATGCCGCGTGCATGCAGCGCTTTGCCGTCGTCAGACGTGGCAAGCTGATTATTGGCACCACCGGCCACGGCCTTTACCTGCAATGCGGGGATCGTGCGGGTGTTCAGCACCCCACCTATGGCGCAAGGGGCAAGGATGTCGGCCTCGACCGACAGGATCGCATCAGGCGCAACCACCGTGGCCCCGAACTCCTGCGCGCCCCGGGCGGTACGCGCTTCGCTGATGTCGGCCACAGTCAACCTTGCGCCCGCATCCTGCAACAAACCGCACAGCGCCCAACCCACATGGCCAAGCCCCTGCACCGCCACATGCACCCCGCGCAGTGTGTCGCGCTGCAACCGATGACGGGCGGTCACGCGGATTGCGTTGAAAATCCCGCGCGCGGTGATGGGCGAGGGGTCGCCACTGGCAAATTCCCCATCGTCCAGCCCCGCAACATATCGCGTACCGCGCGCCACATGCGCCATATCGGCCGGGCTCATGCCCATATCCTCGGCCGTCCAATACCGGCCCGCCAGCGTCTCGATCGCGCGACCAAAGGCCGCCAGCATATCGGGTGTCTTGTCCGCCGGATTGCCCATGATCACCGACTTGCCACCGCCCAATGGCAGCCCCGCCGCCGCGTTTTTGAACGTCATGCCCTGCGCCAACCGCAACGCATCTGCCGCCGCCTCTGCCTCGGTCGGATAGGGCCGCATCCGCAGACCACCCGCTGCCGGACCCAGCTGCGTTGAATGAATGGCGATGAACCCGGTCAGCCCGGTCTCGGAATCCTGCACGCGCAGCAGTTGTTCATGGGTGGCGGCTGGCTGGTTCGTGATCTGCATCTGGGTCCTCCTTTTGATCAGCCTATCGCGCCGGTCGCAGCGGATTTAGCCAAATTCGCACAGCTATGGTGCAATCTGCGCCAAAATTCCCTATCCTATGTGGGTTACTTAGGGGAAATCACCAATGGACGCGCTGGACCAAAAGATTCTCACCACCCTGCAGGCCGATGGCCGCATCGCCATCACCGACCTTGCCGACCGCGTGGGCCTGTCACCCACGCCCTGCGCGCGCCGCGTCGCCCGGCTCGAGGCCGAGGGCATCATCACCGGCTACACCGCCCGCGTCGACGCCGCCCGGCTGGGCCTGCCCCTGACCGCGTTTGTGTTTGTCGAGCTTGACCGAACCGCCGCCGACACGCTGGCCGCGTTCGAGGCCGCCGTGGCCCGGTTTGACGCGGTGATGGAGTGCCACCTGATGACCGGCACGCGCGACATCCTGCTGCGCGTCACCGCCGCCGACCTGGCCGATTTCGACCGCTTCATCGAAACCCAACTGATGCGCACCCCGGGCATCCGCGCCATGCGCTCCAGCTTCACCCTGCGCACCATGGTCCAACGCGACACCCTGCCGGTGGGTTAGGGGACGTAAAATGCCAATCTGAAGTGCTCGTCACCCAAAGTTGCCCCGCCTAGCGGCACCGCCGGGCCGCGCCCGACATTGTTTGACCTTGTCTTTCGCTCTCGGGCAAGTCACCCCTTATTTATAGAATTAACAAAAGACTCCAACAGCTTTAGAAGCAAAAAACAAAGAGGGAAAATAATTACCATCCCCATGCCATTCATACCAGTTCCAACCCAACTAATAATTACAGAATCGCTGTGCATCATGGAAAAAGTGGTAGCCATATACAGAACAAAACCAATGATGGATGCAAATAATGAAACAACAGGGTGCTTCATCATGAATTTGAATATAGGTTTCGCCTTCAATACTATTCGGGAGAACACCGTTCTAAATTGCAATATTACTCCTCCGAAGCGGTATTGAGTGCACTTTTGGGAAGAACATCACGGCCAACATATCCAAATTTTTGCGAGGTTGGCCAGATAAAAACCACCATGTCAAGTGGCGCCCAGTTACTCCGCCAAAGATTGAAATACGAGACGCTGTTGTCGGTTAGGGTGGAGCGAATTTTGCACCTTGTGGCCCTTGGCTAACGCTACTCGAATGAGCTAGGTGCCTTTCGTGAAGGTTGTTGGCAAACCTCCCTCCGGGGAGGACGCGTTGCCACGGGTTCGGCCCGGGCAGGCGCCGCCCCCTTTGCCTCGTCAGCCACCCAAAACCCCGTTGCATGCGCGCCCCCAGGCGCGGGCGCGGCCCTTTGCGCCCTGCTGCCGCTTGACCGCCCCTGAAAACCAACGCATATCCACCCAATGACCGACCTGAAGCACATCCGCAATTTCTCGATCGTGGCGCATATCGACCACGGCAAATCCACGCTGGCTGATCGTCTGATCCAGATGACCGGCACCGTGGCGGCGCGTGACATGCAAGAGCAGCTGCTCGACAGCATGGATATCGAACGCGAGCGCGGCATCACCATCAAGGCCAACACCGTGCGCATCGAATACCCCGCGCAGGATGGCGACACCTATGTGCTGAACCTGATCGACACGCCCGGCCACGTGGATTTCGCCTATGAGGTCAGCCGGTCGATGCAGGCGGTTGAGGGCTCGCTGTTGGTTGTCGACGCCTCGCAAGGGGTCGAGGCGCAGACGCTGGCCAATGTCTATCAGGCTATCGAGGCCGACCACGAGATCGTGCCGGTCCTCAACAAGGTTGACCTGCCCGCGGCCGAGCCCGAACGCGTCGCCGAACAGATCGAGGATGTGATCGGCATCGACGCTTCGGACGCGGTCGAGATCAGCGCCAAAACCGGCCTTGGCATCCCCGACGTGCTCGAGGCCATCGTGCAACGCCTGCCGCATCCCGAAGGCGACGCCGACGCGCCCCTGAAGGCGATGCTGGTCGACAGCTATTACGACCCCTACCTGGGCGTGGTCGTCATTATCCGCGTGCTCGACGGCAAGATCAAAAAGGGCGACCGCATCCAGATGCTGGGCACCGGCGGCAAATACCCCGTTGACCGCCTTGGCGTCTTCCGCCCCAAAATGCAGGATATCGCCGAACTTGGCCCGGGCGAGATCGGCTTTCTCACCGCCTCGATCAAACAGGTCCGCGACACCCGCGTCGGCGACACCATCACGCATGAGAAAAAGCAAACCGCCACCCCGCTGCCCGGTTTCAAACCCGCGCAGCCGGTGGTGTTCTGTGGCCTCTTCCCGGTGGATTCGGCCGAGTTCGAAGACCTGCGCGACGCGATCGAGAAACTGGCGCTGAACGACGCCTCGTTCAGTTTCGAGATGGAGACCTCCGCCGCCCTCGGTTTCGGCTTCCGCTGCGGCTTTCTGGGCCTCTTGCACCTTGAGGTCATCCGCGACCGCATCGAACGCGAATACGATATCGACCTGATCACCACCGCGCCCAGCGTGATCTATCACATCCACATGAAAGACGGCACCATGCAGGAGTTGCACAACCCTGCCGACATGCCCGACCTGACCCATGTGGACCACCTGGAAGAGCCGCGCATCAAGGCCACCATCATGGTGCCCGACGAATATCTGGGCGACGTGCTGAAACTGTGCCAGGACCGCCGCGGTATCCAGCTCGACATGACCTATGCCGGCACCCGCGCCATGGTCGTCTACGATCTGCCGCTGAACGAGGTTGTGTTCGACTTCTACGACCGGCTGAAATCGGTCACCAAGGGCTATGCCAGCTTCGATTACCAGATGGAGGGGTACCAGACCGACAACCTGGTCAAGATGCAGGTGCTGGTGAATGACGAGCCCGTGGACGCCCTGTCCACCATGGTCCACCGCGACCGGGCCGAACAACGCGGCCGGGCGATGTGCGAAAAGCTCAAGGACCTGATCCCGCGCCACATGTTCAAGATCCCGATCCAGGCGGCCATCGGCGGCAAAGTCATCGCGCGCGAGACCCTCTCAGCCATGCGCAAAGACGTGACGGCCAAGTGCTATGGCGGCGACGCGACGCGGAAGAAAAAGCTGCTGGAAAAGCAGAAGGCCGGTAAAAAGCGCATGCGCCAGTTCGGCAAAGTCGACATCCCGCAAGAGGCGTTTATCTCGGCGTTGAAGATGGATGACTGAGGCGCCTTTCAGATTCTAGTCAAACAAACTAGGCTGATCGTCGTCGTAGTCACGATCGGCGTCTCGTTTTTCATCACGTGGCGATTCCGCCGGCTCAGCTTCTAGGATGGCTTTGGCTTTTACATAGCCATCCACAAAGGTCTCGAGCATTTCGGTCTTGTCTCGTTGAGACAAAGGTTCAATCTCGGCGGCGTTTGTGACAACCAAGGACCTTTCATTGCTACCCTTAGGAGCGCTGAAGTCTAAAATCTCAAAAATGCAATCTTCCAAGTCGGGGTCGTCGCGCAAGATTTCATCTACAATGGTAACGAAGAGCCTCAAGTTCATATCTTTTAGAGGATTGGTCTTCCAGAAACTAAACCAAGGGAAACGCAATTGCCCACCCACACCGTAAATAAGTGGGGGTGTAAACGGCACATCCAGTCCTGAGCCAATCGGATACACCCGTGTGCTCACCGGATTTACAAAGTCTGGTTTACAATCCCGGAAATGGCTCTGAATCAATCCGAGCAGTTCCAAGTAGTTGTCCCTCACATGTTCCCGTTTTTCCTTGTTGCGAATGCCGGTTTCAATTTGGTCTAACGAAACACCGAATTGCAACAGATCAGAAGTGGCCGAATAAACAGGTCTGTAAGTGAACCTTGGGGGATTTCGAACTAATCGAACGAGATCGCGCGAAATCACGCCACTCTGCGGATCCCAATTTCTGGCAAGGTGTTGGATTGAGGGAACTTTTAGCTTGGCCATTTACTGGATAGGCCTCCCTTCCATCGCACTGGAGTAAAACTCGCGAATTGCATTGTGAGAAATTTTCATTCCCGGGTTCACTCGTTGGGCATTGTTCCACACGCTGTGCCATGGCCCGCCTTCAACGTGTGATAAGTCAACTAAGTCCCAAGGCTCAAGGCGACCATAGAAACCTACAACTTTCCTGATTCTTGCTCGTGTGCTCGAATCGATTTCACCTTGAGCCACCTCATGACGTCCATTGAGTGGGTTTAACTTTTTGGCTCTCGTTCTGATCGGGCGGCTCTCGCTTTCTTTGAATTGACGATAAATAAACTGAAGGACTGGCCCATGCTGCCAAGCCTCGAACTCGTGTTTTATCAGAGGCTTTCCAGTGTCGACGAGGTGCCATGCGTGGCAGAAAAACATAACTTTCTGAAGGGCAAGATTGGACAAGGGGTGTCCCTGACTTTCGGCTTCGTCAAGCACAATGTTTGCTATCAATCTTGCGTCGTATTCCATTTTGCCGCTCGCTCAGTGTTCACGTTTTGTTTTATCGCTTCTGAAACCCGCTGTCAACTTGCATCGCCGGGCGGCGCCCGACCCAGCCCCAGGTCGAGCGCTGCCCTTTGGGGCGGAAGTCACATGTGCAAAGCTTAAAACAACCCGTCCCCGCCGTTCTCTTGTTCAACCACTTCGTCGGCCACAACGACGGCCGCCGCGCCGGTGGCGACGACAAGCGGGGTGCAGGCGGGCAGCAGGGCAAGGGCACTCAGCAGAAGGATCAGGCGAGGCATTTCGGTCTCCTATCATTTTACTCCTGCCTATCACGGGACGCCCAGAACTGTCTCAGCTTTTCTGCCACCCCGGTTCCCGACAGTTTCATGACCCCACCCGGCCGGCGACCCGTTGCCGGATCGATCGGGCCGAACAGCGCGTCTTCCTCTGCGTCCCAGACGCGTGCGTAATCCGCCATGTTCACCAGTGCGGCCACCGGTTTTCCGTGGCGCCGCAAGATCAGTTTTTCGCCCCGCTCCACCCGTTTCAGGCAGGTGGTCAGGTGGGGGCGCAGGTCGGTCAGTCGAATTGAAAAAACCGGCATTGATACCCTCGCAAAGTTTAAAATCCGGGCCCCAGATTGGGTGGAAACTTGCAAAACCCCGTTAAACTTCCGTGCGCAGCCTGTCTCTTTGGACGACTTGCCCCGCGTCGCCACACCCGGCATTTTGCCGCCAGAGGGAACCATGCAGTCGAAACCGTACAGCCGTTTGCAAAAGTGGCTCCACCTGTTGGTGGTGGTGTTTCTTGTTGTCGACGTAGCGTTTCAGGGCGGTATGACAACTGCGTTCCGGCGCGGGGTGCAGACCGGCGAATTTATGCTAAGCCCTTCTGCATCAATGCATTTTCTGATCGGTATCGCGGTGTTGTTGGCCGTTCTGGCGCGCCTGACACTGGTGCGCGAGCAAGGCGGCATGCAGACCCGCGCCGCGTTGCCGTTCATGGCGATCTATGTGTTGCTGATCCTCGTCGCGCTTAGCGGTGTATTGGCATGGGGCCTTGGCAGCGCCACCGTCGCCAAACTTCACCACCTGATCTCCCTGGCCCTCTATGGCGTGGTCGTGGTGCATGTTATTGGTCGTTTCGTGGTGGAATTTGTGTTGAAAAACAACACGTTGTCACGAATGTTCTCGGACTTTTGGTAAGGCGTCAAACCGGTAGAAAGGCGCGCAGAGAGGCCTCGAAAGCATCGGGTTTTTCGGCATGCAGCCAGTGGCCCGCCCCCGGGATCTTGGCAAACCGCGCCTTAGGGAACAGCCCCCGGATCTTTGTGCGATGCTCGGGCAGAACATAGTCCGAAGCCCCGCCAGACAGGAACAGCGTGGCGGCGTCGAAACTGCCTGAAATCTCTGGCCACCCCACGACATTTGGCATCTCGCGCTCCAGAACATCGAGGTTCAGAACCCATTTTTTCTCTTTTCGGTCAAAGCTTTGCAGCAGGAACGCCCGGATTCCGGCGTCGTCTATCCGCGCGGCCAACTGAGCATTTGCAGCGGATCGTGTGTCGGCGGTTTCGACGTCCAGAGCGCGCATGGCGTGAATAAACTGCAACTGGTCATGCGTATATGCGACGGGTGCAATGTCGGCGACCACAAGCCGGTTCACCATATCCGGCTGCGTCAGGGCAAGGGTCATGGCGGCCTTGCCCCCCATCGAATGCCCAACCACATCCGCAACACCGCCATGGGCGGCAATCACCTCGGCCAGATCGGTGGCCATATCCGGGTAGCTATGGCTTTGAAACCATGGACTTTCCCCGTGATTTCTTTGGTCAACCGTGATCACCTTTCGGGTGTCGGATAACCGCTTGGCCATCCCGTTCCAATTGCGTGCCGAGCCGTAAAGGCCATGCACAATCAAAAGCGGAGGGGTGGCAGTTTCTGGACCGGCAACATAAGTTCGAAGCATGGGCCAAGCCATAGCGCCGGTTGCGCGGGCTGGCCAGTCACTTTCGTGACGACAGGAGAAGGATCATGGCCGAGGTGACGGTCGAAGAATTGGCGGCAAACGTGTCGCAACTGATGCAGGAACGGCTGGGGGTTCGCTCAGGTCCGCTGTCGCAGCAACTGCGCCGCGCTGGTCGTCGCCTACCCAAACGTGTTCGCCGCGACATTTCTTCGATCGCTGATGCGTTGCCATTGGCCGCAAATCCCAAGCTCAGCCGGCAGATCAATCTACCGCGACTTGAGGCCGCTGAACGCCGTGCGGTTGCCCATTTGCGAACTATCGACCGGGCGATGGACCGGTTGCAAATGGCGCTGACCATTGGCACCGGTATCGGGTTGAGCCTGTTTTTTGCCGCTGGATTTGCCGCCTTGTTGGTTTGGTATCAGTCAACCCTGTAAGCGCCTGCTGGCGCTGGGACCGTTTAAACGGAGGCGACAGATGGACAATCGGAAATTCACCGAACGCCTGATGAGCATGGACGACCAGACATGGGCCCGCCATGCCAACCCATGGAGCGGTTGGACACGTGTGCCGATCCTTCCCTTGCTGGCCTTGGCCGTCTGGAGCCGCGTTTGGCTGGGCTGGTACGTTTTGATACCTATTGCCGCGTTGGTTGTCTGGACGTGGCTGAACCCCCGCGTTTTCGGTCCGCCCAAGCATTTGGATGCATGGATGTCGCGCGGTGTCATGGGCGAGCGGATGTGGCTGGCCCGCAAAGAGGTGCCGATCCCGCCACATCATGCACAGATGGCGTTCGTATTGAATTTGGCTGCCGGAGGGGGCGTCGTAGTGTTCGCCTGGGGCCTTTGGCAGTTGGACCTTGGCCTGACACTTGCGGGCCTCGTGGGGGCGATGGGGGCCAAGCTTTGGTTTCTGGACCGAATGGTCTGGCTTTACGATGACACCAACAGGTGATCCGCCTGCTTGCAAATTGCCTTGCAATCCCGGTGACTTGCCAGAAGATAGCGCTTGCTATCTATCAGGGCCGGGCACATGTCAGATCACCCCAAATTCAAGAGCTATGACGTTGTCATTATCGGCGGTGCGATAATGGGATCCGCCACTGCGTGGTTCCTGAGCAGCAATCCGGATTTCAATGGCCGCGTTCTGGTGGTTGAGCGGGACATAAGTTTTGCCGACAGTTCGACGATGCGCACGAATTCGTGCATGCGACAGCAGTTCAGCACCGAGTTGAACGTACATATTTCGCAATTTGCCGCCGATTTCGTGAACAATTTCCGCACCCATCTGGGGGATGACCCAAGGGTGCCCGAGCTGTCGATCAAGTCCTTCGGATACATGTATCTCGCCGGTGATCGCGCGATGGAACAGCGGCTGCGCCGTGATCAGGCTGTTCAGGTGACTGCCGGGGCCGCGACCGAGTTGCTGTCACCGGAAGACATTGCCGCCCGCTATCCGTTTTATAACCTTGAAGACGTGACCTTGGGGTCGATCAATACCGTGGACGAGGGGTATTGGGATGGTGCGGCGGTGTTCGACTGGTTGCGACGTAAAGCGCGCGAAGGCGGTGTTGAATACATCGAAAACACGGTCACCGATCTGGACGTTGCCGATGGTCGGGTCACCCATCTGCATCTGGCCGCTGGTACGCGCGTTGCCTGCGGTCAGGTCGTAAATGCGGCGGGGCCGCGTGCATCAGACGTGGCGGCCATGGCCGGGATCGATCTGCCGGTTGAGCCACGCAAGCGCTATACGTGGGTTTTCAGGGCCGAACGCCCGCTGGACCGGCCGCTGCCGCTGACGATCGACCCTTCGGGCGTGCATGTGCACGACAATGGCGGTGGCACGTATCTGTGCGGCTCAAAAGGGTTCGACGACCCGGCGGTTGCCGCGAGTGATTTTGCCATGGATTTCTCGTTGTGGGAGGGGCACGTCTGGCCTGCATTGGCCCACCGTATACCTCAGTTCGAGGCTATCCGCGTGCAGGCCGAATGGGCTGGGCATTATGCAATGAACACGCTGGATCAGAACGCCATTGTTGGGCCGCATCCTGATCTGCCCAACTTTCTGTTCCTGAACGGTTTCTCAGGCCACGGGTTGCAGCAGGCCCCGGCAATGGGGCGGGGGCTGGCCGAATGGATCACCTATGGCAACTATCGCAGCATCGATCTGTCACCGTTCAGTTTTGACCGCATTGCGGCCAACGTACCACTGGTAGAACACGCTGTGATCTGAGCCTAGCCCTCGGGCGGAAAGGTAAACTCGGGCAGGCAGTGGAACGCTTCGCGCAGGGCCACGCCCCAACCTGACGAGATTTCCTGAAAATAGGGGTCATCGGTGTTGATCCGGAAGATCGGGCCGTTGCGCAAAGACCCGTTGTGATAGACATGCACGTCCAGCGGCAGGCTAACCGACAGGTTGGCTTTGATCGTGCTGTCAAAGGACACGGTCAGCAGTTTGACCGCGTCGGCAAAGCTCATCTCGGCGTCGTAAGCGCGTACAAGGATCGGGCGGCCATATTTGGTTTCGCCGATCTGAAAAAACGGCGTGTCAAAGCTGGCTTCGACAAAATTGCCTTCTGGATAGATCAGGAACAGGCGCGGGTCGCCGTCGCCGATTTGCCCACCCAGTATCATCGTTGCATTGAAGGTGGCGTCGGCCCGCTGGCCGGTTTCAGCATGCGTTGCGATCACCTCTTTCAACAAACCGCCGACCATCCGCGCCGTTTGAAACATCGAGTCGGTTTCCAGAATGCAGGGCGCACGGTTGCCCGGTTCCTTTACGCGTTCGTCCAGAAGGCTGACAACGGCCTGCGTGGTCGCCAGATTACCGGCGGTCATCAGAGTGATCGATCGTTCGCCCGGAACCTCCCAATTAAACATCTTGCGGAAGGTCGAAATGTTATCGACGCCCGAGTTCGTGCGGGTGTCGGACATAAAGACCAACCCGCCCCTCAACATCAGGCCAACGCAATATGTCATGGCGCCCCTCTTTTCATCGCTTCTTTGAAGCAGCCTATTGCTGAACCTGCAAGGCCACATGCAGGTTTTCCTGCCCCGCGCCTTGCCGAACGCCCAGAATGGGCGCCGCGTCGTTGTAGTCGCGGCCGGTCGCCACGCGGACATAGCGCGCATCGGGGCAAATCCCGTTCGACACATCAAAACCGACCCATCCCAGGCCCGCGGTCCAAACCTCGCACCAGGCATGGCTGGCATCCTGCGCGGTTTGACCATCCATCAAAAGGTAGCCGCTGACATAGCGCGCAGGCATTCCCATATGCCGCGCTACGGCGATCATGATGTGGGCGTGGTCCTGACAAACCCCGACACCGGCGCTTAGCGCTGCTTCGGCTGTTGTGGTGCTGTCGGTGTGGCCCAAGGTATAGGCGACCTTGTCCGCGATCATGCGCGACATGGTGTGCAGACGATCCAGATCGCCCATCTCGCCGGCGTCCGCCCGCAGGTTGGCCGCCATTTGACGCACGTTGTTTCCGGCCGCAGTCATCGATGTCGGCGCTTTGAACAACCAAAGCGGGGCAAAACCGGAATGGTCGCCAACGATACCGTTGCGGTCTTCGGTTTCGACAATACCCTTGCTGACAATCTCGATCCGCGTTGCACCGGGGTCAACTTTCACAAGCTCGGTGTGGTTGATGAACTGATCGTCGAAACTCAACTGCTTGGTGCCACCGAAAATCTCGGAAGCCCATTCCACCACCTTCTGACCATGTCCACTGCGTGGGATCAGGCGCAACTGTTGCAGCGCATAATGCACCGGCTGATCGTAGGTGTAAGTCGTGACATGAGTGATGCCGAGTTTCATAGGCTAGCCGTAAAACCGAAAGTCTTTTTCGATTGTGCCCGAAAGGCAGGTGATGTCACGGATCATTTCGCCAAGGAACTCGTGCAAACCGTCCTGAAAGATCGAGTTGATCGTGCAGGACGAGATACGATCGCAGATCCTTCCGGCCTGTGCCTGGCTGTCGTGACGCAATGCGTATTCCTTTTCCAGTTGCGCAAGGTGTTCGCCGATCTGCCCGCAGCAAAAGGCCAAAGAGCGCGGCATGCGCGCGTCCAGGATCAGGAACTCGGCAATACCCAGCGGCGACGTCTCACCCGCATGCAACCATCGGAACGACCGCTCGGCCGAGACCGATCGCAAGATCACCTCCCACTGGGCATTGTCGACGCTGGTCCCCACGAAGGCCGCCGATGGCAAAAGCACGTAGTATTTCACGTCAAGAATGCGCGCGGTGTTGTCCGCGCGTTCGATAAAGGTGCCAAGCCGCGCGAACGAGAAGATGTCGTTGCGCAGCATCGTGCCATGCAGTGCGCCCCGTACAACCGATGTCCGGAACCGGATAGACGCTAGGATATCGTGCAGGTTGCGTGCCGTTATCGGGCGGGCCAGCGCTTCTTTCAATGTCATCCAGCATTCGTTCGTGGCCTCCCACACCTCGCTGGACAAAGCGGTGCGGACCAGACGGGCGTTGGAGCGGGCTGCCTGAATGGTCGAGATCACGCTGGACGGGTTTGCCTTGTCTCGAAGCAGGAAGTTGATGACATTCTGCGAGGTGTATTCGTCGTGGCGTTCTTCATAGGCGACGTTCATGCCCGCCGTCGTGACAATCGACCGCCATTCGCTTTCGCCGTTGGCCGAGCGCGTCAGCGCCATATGCCACCCCGCCTCAAGCAGGCGCGCCGTGTTTTCGGCCCGTTCAAGATAGCGGAACATCCAGAACAGCCCACCGGCGGTTTTTCCCAACATCATCGCGTCAGTCCCCCAGCACCCAAGTGTCCTTGGTCCCGCCACCTTGGGACGAGTTCACAACCAGCGACCCTTTCTTCAGCGCCACGCGTGTCAGGCCGCCCGGCGTAATGTCGATCCGGTTGGGCGACACCAAAACAAATGGCCGCAAGTCCACGTGGCGCGGGGCCAGCCCTTCTTTGGCGAGAATGGGCACCGTCGACAGCGCCAGGGTGGGCTGTGCGATATAGTTGGCAGGTTTTGCGCGCAGTTTCTTTTCAAAATCAGCCAGTTCCCGCTTGCTGGCAGCAGGGCCCACCAACATGCCATACCCGCCCGAGCCGTGAACCTCTTTCACGACCAGATCCTTCAAATTGGCCAATACATGCGACAGCGCCTCGGGTTCCGAGCACCGCCATGTCGGAACGTTTTTAAGGATCGCTTGCTCGCCGGTATAGAACTCGATGATTTCCGGCATGTAGGAATACAGCGCCTTGTCATCTGCAATGCCGGTGCCGGGGGCATTGGCCAGGGTGATGTTGCCTGCGCGATAAACGTCCATGATGCCGGGCACACCCAACAGGCTGTCAGGATTGAAGGTCAGGGGGTCGAGGTATTCGTCATCTACCCGTCGATACAGCACGTCGATCGGCTGATAGCCCTGCGTGGTCCGCATCGCGATGCGTCCATCCACCACCTGCAAATCGGCACTTTCGACCAGTTCCGCACCCATCTGGTCCGCCAGGAACGCATGTTCGAAATAGGCCGAGTTGTGGATGCCAGGGGTCAGCACGGCCAGCACTGGCTTGCTGTTGGGCGAGCCTTCCGGTGCTGTATCACACAAAGATTTTCGCAGCTTTTGCGGATAGGCGGATACCGGGCGCACGTTCAGCTGTGTGAAAAGTTCAGGGAACATCTGCAGCATCGTTTCCCGGTTTTCCAGCATATAGGACACGCCGGAAGGGGTGCGCACGTTGTCTTCGAGCACAAAAAACTCGTCCGGACCGGTCCGCACAAGGTCGACGCCCACGATGTGGGTATAGACACCTCCGGGCGGGTTCACGCCGATCATCTCGGGAAGGAAGGCCTCGTTTCCGGCGATGATCTCGGCAGGAATGCGGCCTGCGCGCAAAATCTCTTGCCGATGATAGATATCGTGCAGAAAGGCGTTCACGGCCCGAACGCGCTGTTCGATACCGCGTTCCAGCCGGGCCCATTCGCGTGCAGCGATGATCCGCGGGACAATGTCGAACGGGATCAGACGCTCGTCTGCCTCGGCCTGTCCGTAAACGTTGAACGTGATACCGATGCGCCGAAAAAAGGCCTCGGCATCCTGCGATTTGCGCCGCAGCTGTTTCAGGTCCTCGGAATGAAACCATTCCGAATAGACCTTGTAGGGGTCGCGTACCTGGTCCGGCCCAAGCAGCATCTCGTCAAAATTTGCCTGCGTCATTGGCCGATTAAAGCCACGGGTTTGGGCAAAGTCACAAGTAATTAGCAATTCTTGCGCCGGTACCGTGCCATCCGCCGCGTAAGCTGTGCTATTTCAGGGGTTATCGCCAAAAATTTAGGCAGATCGCGGCTACTTTTTACCAATCTTGGTTTCAGTGCCAGCTTTGAGGCGCTGAATGTTCTCCCAATGACGCACATAGATCAGGAACGTCAGCACCAGCCCAAGGACCAACATCGAGCCGTTGCCAGTGTAGACCATGAAGATGGGTGAAACCGCAGCCGAAACCAATGCCGATAGCGAGCTATAACGGGAAATCACAGCGCAAATCAGCCAAGCGGCGCAGGCCAGCAGGCCAACGGGCCAGGCCAGTGCCAAAAGCGTACCAAGAAACGTGGCCACCCCTTTGCCGCCCTTGAATCCAAGGTAGACCGGGAAAAGATGCCCCAGAAAGGCGCACAGCCCGGCAATCTGCGCAGCATCCTCGCCAACGGTGTACCTTGCAATCAAAACAGCTATGCCACCTTTGCCTGCATCCAGGACCACAGTCAGAAAGGCAGCCAGCTTGTTCCCCGTCCGCAACACGTTCGTTGCGCCGATATTTCCCGACCCGATCTTGCGTAAATCACCAAGGCCAAAGAGGCGTGCCATAACGATGCCAAACGGCACCGCGCCCAACAGATAAGCCAGACCGGCCACCACTGCCAAAAGGCTCCAGCTGCTTGTAATATCAGGCATCTTTCATCTTTGCACGTTCTCCTGCTGCTGGCTGATTGGCGTGATCACCCGCCGAAAACGCGTGCGCCACCCACCCATGTGCTCAATACCTTACCCTGCATCCGTGCCCCGTCAAACGGGGTGTTCTTGGATTTGGAGTTCAACTTGAACCGGTCCAGAACAAAGGGTGCGTCGGGGTCAAACAGCACGAGATCCGCCGGACTTCCGGCAGTCAGACGCCCTCCGGCCAGGCCAAGCCTCTTTGCCGGGTTCAACGACAGGGCCCGCCACAGGGTCGGCAGGTCGATCTGGCCGGAATGGACAAGCCGCATGGCGGCGGGCAGCAGGGTCTCCAACCCCACGGCGCCGCTGGCGGCCTCTTCGAAGGGCAGGCGTTTGCTTTCCTCGTCTTGCGGCGTGTGCATCGAACAGACGACATCAATCAGTCCGCTGGCCACCGCTTGGATCAGGGCTTGCCGGTCATCCTCGGACCGCAGCGGCGGCTTAACCTTGAAGAAGGTGCGGTAATCGCCGACATCCAACTCGTTCAGCGTCAGGTGGTGGATCGATACGCCGGCGGTGACGTCCAGCCCGTTTTTCTTCGCGCGTTCCAGCGCGGGCAGGGCGCGGGCGGTGGTGATCTGATCGGCGTGATAGCGCACGCCCGTCATTTCGACCAAGGCCATGTCGCGGTCCATCGCCATGCGTTCGGCCATCGGGCTGACGGCGGGCAGACCGCGCAGGCTGGCAAATTTGCCCGAGGTGACGGCGGCGCCCTTCGACAGGCTGGGATCCTGTGGATGGGCCATCACAAGCGCGCCGAGGCTGCGGGCATAAGTCATTGCGCGGCTCAGAACCTTGGCATCGGTGGTCACCGCGTCGCCATCGGTAAAAGCGACCGCGCCGGCGTCCAGAAGGAACCCGATCTCGGTCATCTCACGGCCTGCGCGGCCCTTGGTCAGGGCGGCCATGGGGGCGATGCGGACGGGGCTGTCTTCGGTGGCGCGGCGGGTGACAAATTCCAGCGCCTCGGGGGTGTCGATGGCGGGCGTTGTATCGGGGCGTGTGACCATGGTGGTCACGCCGCCGGCGGCCGCGGCGCGACCGGCCGAGGCAAAGCTTTCCTTGTGCCGCTCACCGGGCTCGCCGATTTTTACGCCGATATCGACGATACCCGGTGCAAGGCATTTGCCGGCGCAGTTGATCCGCTCATCAGCCCCTTGCGGGGCTTCTTCGCAACCGGTGCCGGCGATGGCGCCGTTTTCGATCAGCAGCCAACCGATGCGGTCGGTGCCGCCTTCGGGGTCAATTATGCGGGCGTTTTCAAGAAGCGTTTTCATCGTCGCCTCGCTGGATGTTGCGGATCATCTGGTAGACGCTTTGAGCGTCGCCGATGTTTTCAAAGGCAAAGTCGTTGGACTTGCCGGACCACGTCAAGGAAGCGTTCCATTGTCGCGCATTGACAGTTTTGGGGCCAAGCGTGACCTTGCCATTGGTTCCTGGCACCAATTCAAGCGGCATTGATTTGGTGATTGGCATTTCCTGAAGAGTTTCCGAGAACAGGCTTGTCGCAATGAATGCGCGTTTGTTGGAAAGTGCGTATCGTGTTCTTCTCCGTGCGGCTGCGGAAACGAAAAAGCGACCCACGGTGATGTAGGCGCCCGCAACGAGGAACGGAAGACCGAAGAGTTTAAAGTAAAAGGGTGCGCCGATATTCCAAACACCCAAGTTCCAAAACAACGCGAAACCGGCCCAAAGAAGCGAAAAGGGGATCAAGATTAGGTCGTTCGAAGACAACAAAAAAACTGACCTGCGCGGCGCGCCTTCCCAGACGATCGCTTCGTCGGAATCAAGGAACATGTCCCACTGAGAACTAGGCATATCTGCCCTCATCCAGCTTGGCCCGCAGGTTCCGCGCCAGCAGGTCCATCGCCGCCATCCGCACCGCGACCCCCATTTCCACCTGTTCCTGGATGACCGAGCGGGTGATGTCGTCGGCGATCTCGCCGTCGATCTCGACCCCGCGGTTCATGGGGCCGGGATGCATCACGATGGCGTCGGGCTTGGCGACCGACAGCTTGTCGGCGTCCAGCCCGAAGCGGTGGTAATACTCGCGTTCCGACGGGATGAACCCACCATCCATGCGCTCGCGTTGCAGGCGCAGCATCATCACCACATCGACATCGCGCAGGCCCTCGCGCATGTCGTCGTAGACTTCGACACCGAATTCGTCGATGCGTGCGGGCATCAGGGTGGGCGGGCCAACAAGGCGGATGCGGTTCTCCATCTTGCCCAGAAGCAGGATGTTCGACCGGGCGACGCGCGAATGGGCGATGTCGCCGCAAATGGCGATGTTCAGGCGGTGCAACTGACCCTTGGCGCGGCGGATTGTCAGCGCGTCCAACAGCGCCTGCGTGGGGTGTTCGTGGCGCCCGTCGCCGGCATTCAGCACCGCGCAATTCACCTTCTGCGCCAGCAGGTCCACCGCACCGGAATGCGGATGGCGCACCACCAGCAGATCGGGATGCATCGCGTTCAGTGTCAGCGCTGTGTCGATCAGGGTTTCGCCCTTTTTGATCGAACTGGCCTGCATCGCCATGTTCATCACGTCGGCGCCCAGCCGTTTGCCGGCCAATTCGAAACTAGCCTGCGTGCGGGTCGAGTTCTCGAAGAACATGTTGATCTGCGTCAGGCCGGCCAGCGTGTCGGCGTGTTTCGACGAACCGCGATTGAAATCAACATATTGGTCGGCAAGGTCGAGGACGGTACGGATTTCCTCGGGGTGAAGCGGCTCGATGCCTAGCAGGTGCTTCTGGCGGAACGTCATGCGGCCTCCGGTCTGACTGGGCTGCTTATAGGAAGGGTGGCGAAGATCGGCAAGCATTGCGTCCGGGTCAGGCGGCGCTTAGGTTGAAGCCATGGATCAGGCACTGGATTGGCACACGGCGAAAGCCCTGCTGGAATGGCAGGTCGAACTTGGCGCGACCGAAGCCATTGGTGACCGGCCAATCAACCGATACGAGGCGGTGGAAAAGCCCAAGCCAGCCCCCGTGGCGCCGAAAGCCGCCCAGGCCGCACCGGTTGCCGCCTCCACCGAAGACCCTGTTGCCATTGCAAAAACCGCCGCTGCGGCCGCGCGAACCCTGGAAGAGCTGCAAGCCGCCATGTCTGGTTTCGATCACTGCGATCTAAAGAAGGGCGCGCGCAATCTGGTCTTTGCCGACGGCCAACCCAAGGCACGGGTTATGGTCATTGGCGAAGCGCCGGGGCGGGACGAGGACATTCAGGGCAAGCCATTTGTTGGCCGTGCCGGGCAGTTGCTGGACAAGATGTTTGCAGCGATTGGCATGGGCCGTGCGTCGCCCGACATCGGGTCGGCGCTTTATATTACCAATGTTCTGCCTTGGCGACCGCCGCAAAACCGTGATCCGCAACCCGAAGAGGTGGCGATGATGCTGCCTTTTCTTGCGCGCCATGTCGAGCTGGCCGCGCCCGAACTGTTGGTTTTGATGGGCAACCATTCCTGCAAAGCGTTGTTGGGCCGGGCCGGAATCACCCGTCTGCGCGGCAATTGGCAGCAGGCGCTGGGGCGCCCAGCCATGCCGATGTTTCACCCCGCCTATCTGCTGCGTAACCCCAGTGCCAAGCGCGAAGCTTGGCATGACCTGTTGATAATACAGGATAAATTGAGAAAGTCCTGACATGTCCCGCATCGACGAAAGCCGCGAGTTCATTCCGGTTCGTATCGCCATTCTGACGGTCTCTGACACGCGGGGGCTGGATCAGGATCGGTCGGGCCAGACGCTGGTTGACCGGTTGGAAAAGGCCGGTCACCTGCTGGCCGACCGCAAGATCCTGCGCGACGAACGGGCCGAGATCTCGGCACAGTTGCGGGCGTGGTGCGAAGATCCGGGCGTGGATGTCGTGATCTCGACCGGGGGTACGGGGCTGACCGGTCGTGACGTGACTGTTGAGGCGCACCGGGACGTTTATGAGAAAGAAATCGATGCCTTTGGTACTGTTTTCACGTTGATTTCAATGGAAAAAATCGGAACGTCGGCTGTACAGAGCCGTGCCACCGGAGGCGTGGCCAATGGCACCTATCTGTTCGCACTGCCCGGCAGTACGGGCGCGTGCAAGGATGCATGGGATGGTATTCTGGAGAAGCAACTGGACTATCGCCATATGCCCTGCAATTTCGTTGAAATCTTCCCGCGTCTGGATGAACACAAGCGACGGAAATAGGTCGCAGGCGCGTAATACGATTGTGGTTTGACGCCGCGCCCGCGCGTCCTATCATGCTAAGGGTCTGACAAAACTTTAAACTTTCACCCTGCGAAAAGGGGCGTTCTTGCAATTTTTGCGCCGCAGTTTAACGGGAATTTTCATCTTGGCGGTGACGCTGGGCTGCCTGACTTTTGCCGGGCGGATGGTGTTTGACGCGGTTCAGGCGCAGCTGGGGGATGACGGCCCGCGCCGCCCCGCACGTGAACGGGTCTTTGCTGTGAACGTGATCACGGTTGAGCCGGGACAGGTGCAGCCGGTGCTGCGCAGTTTCGGCGAGATACGCAGCGCCCAAACCCTCGATCTGCGCCCACGCGTGGGCGGTAAGGTCACCGAGTTGCACCCGAACTTTCGGGACGGCGCGCGTGTGGAGGCCGGGCAGGTGCTGCTGCGGATTGATCCCGCTGATGCAAAGGCCGCACGGGACATCGCACAGGCAGACCTGACCGCGTCGCAAACCGCGGTGCGCGACGCGGCGCGCGATGTGATTCTTGCGCAGGATGACCTGACCGCCGCGCAGGAACAGGCGGCGCTGCGGGACAAGGCGCTGGCACGCCAACAGAAGATTTCTGAAAGCGGCTTTGGTGCGGCCGCGCAGGTGGAAACAGCGGAATTGGCGGCGGCCTCGGCGCATCAGGCCGTAGTGTCCCGCCGACAGGCCGTTGCCGCCGCAGAAACCCGGCAATCGCAGGCCGCCACGGCGCTGGCCCTGTCCGAGATTGCGATGGCCGAGGCGGAGCGCCGTTTGGCCGACACCACGTTGATCGCTGAATTTGACGGCACGCTGACCGATGTCTCGTTGGTGCAAGGCGGGGTCGTGACCCCGAACGAGGCGCTGGGTCGCTTGATCGGCGAAGGCCGGATCGAGGTGGCCTTTCGCGTATCGGTCGCGCAATACAGCCGCCTGCTGGATGCCAATGGCAAGTTGTTGACCGCGCCGGTTCAGATTCAGCTGGATATGTTCGGCACCGCGCTGACCGCCGAAGGGCGCATCACACGTGACAGCCCAGCGGTGGGCGAGGGGCAGACCGGGCGCCTGATCTTCGCCGAAATGCCCGCCGCGCCCGGCTTTCTGCCCGGCGATTTTGTAACCGTCCTGACGCAGGAGCCTTTGTTGCGCGGCGCCGCAATAATTCCGGCCACCGCGTTGGGCGCGAACAACACCGTTCTGGTCGTGGGCGAGGGGAACCGACTGTCCGAGGCCGAGGCGCAAGTGATGCGCCGCCAGGGGGATGACGTGATCATTCGTGCCCGTGAGCTGGCCGGGCAACAAGTGGTTGCCAGCCGATCGCCGGTTCTGGGCGCAGGCATTCGCGTACGCCCGGTGACCCCGGCGCCCGAGGGCGAAGCATTGGCCGCTGCCGAGCCTGAGATGCTGGAGCTGTCCGATGAAAGGCGCGCGGCCCTTATCGCTTTTGTTGAGGGCAACCAGCGCATGCCGGATCAGGTTAAAACTCGGCTTTTGGCACAATTGGCCGAGCCGATGGTGCCGGCGTCCATGGTCTCGCGCCTGGAAAGCCGGATGGGGGGCTAGACCATGGCGGGCCGCATATCCGGGGCGGCAGGGGGCATCCTGTCCTATTTCACACGCCACCGGACGGCGGCGAACCTGCTGTTGGTGGTGCTGATCGTTCTGGGCATCGCGTCGATACCGCGCATGCGGGCGCAGTTCTTTCCCGACGTGATTGTGGATTCCGTCAGTGTTTCGGTGGCCTGGCAAGGGGCCGGGGCCGAGGATGTGGACCTGGCCATTATCCAGCCGTTAGAGCCGGTCTTGCTGGGCGTGGAGGGTGTCGCCAGCGCGGTGGCCACCGCGCGCGAGGGCAGCGGTTCGATCAGCTTGGAGTTTGAGCCCGGCTGGGACATGGCGCGCGCGGCCAATGATGTGCAGGCGGCGGTGGACACCGTGACGGTGCTGCCCGACGGTGCCGATGACCCGAACGTGCGTCGCGGGGCATGGCGGGACCGGGTGACCGACGTGGTGATCTCGGGGCCGGTGGGCACCGACCAGCTGGCGCGGTTTGCCGATGAATTTGTGGCGCGCCTGTTTGCCGAAGGGGTCACACGTACCACCATCCGGGGCATCGCTGCACCCGAGATCGTGGTCGAGGTGCCGTCGGTGGCGCTGATCCAGCATGACCTGACCTTGGCCGAGATTGCAGCGGCGATCCGGGCCGAGGCCGACACCGCCCCGGCGGGTGAGGTGTCGGGCGGTACGGCACGGGTGCGCACGGGCGTGGCCAAACGCGACGCGGCATCCATTCGCGACATCGTGCTGCGCAGCGCGCCCAACGGCACCAATCTGACCGTGGGTGATGTGGCCGTTGTTCTGACTGGCAGCGTCGACCGCAACCGTGGTTATTTCGTTGGCGACAACCCGGCCATGTCGGTGCGAATTGACCGGTCGGACCGGGGCGATGCGATCGCCATTCAGGCGCAGGTGCAGGCGGTCGCGGACGAGATGTCGCTGACCCTGCCCCAAGGCGTGATGGTGGAGCTGATCCGCACCCGGGCCGAGGCGATTTCGGGACGGCTGAACATCCTTTTGGACAACGGGTTGATGGGGCTGGGTCTGGTGCTGGCGCTGTTGTTCCTGTTTCTGAACGCGCGCACGGCGTTCTGGGTGGCTGCCGGCATTCCCGTGGCAATGCTCAGCACAATTGCGTTGATGTATGTCGGCGGGCTGACGATCAACATGGTGTCGCTTTTTGCGCTGATCATCACGCTGGGCATCGTGGTGGACGACGCCATCGTGGTGGGTGAACACGCCGATTTCCGCGCGCGGCGGCTGGGCGAAGGCCCGGTAGAAGCGGCCGAGAACGCCGCCCGGCGCATGGCGCTGCCGGTCTTTTCTGCAACGGTCACCACCATCATCGCCTTTTTCGGGCTGGTGGCCATCGGCGGGCGGTTTGGCGACCTGATCCGCGACATTCCGTTCACGGTGATCGCGGTGCTGGCGGCGTCGCTGGTGGAATGTTTTCTGATCCTGCCAAACCATATGGCGCACGCCCTGAAACACACCGCTAAAGAACATTGGTACGACTGGCCGTCGCGGCAGGTGAACCGGGGCTTTCGCTGGGTGCGGACGCGACTGTTCCGGCCGTTCATCGCGCTGGTGATTCACGCGCGCTATGCAGTGGCATCGCTGGCGGTGCTGGCGCTGGCCAGCCAGGCGGTGCTGCTGATTTCGGGTGACGTGCCATGGCGGTTCTTCAACGCGCCCGAACGCGGGTCGGTGTCGGGTAATTTTGCCATGACACCGGGCGCGACGCGCGACGACACATTGGCCATGATGCGCGAGATGCAACGCGCGACCGAGGCCGTGGCCGAACGGTTGGAGGCCGAGCACGGCACCTCGCCGCTGTCCTTTGTGCTGGCCGAGGTCGGGGGAAACACCGGCCGCAGCCTTGCCGCCGCAGCCAACCGCGACAGCACGCTTTTGGGCTCGATCGCGATCGAGCTGATCGATGCCGATCTGCGCCCCTATAGCAGTTTCGAATTTGTCGCGATGTTGCAGGACGAGGTGCGCCAGCACCCGCTGGCCGAGGTTGTCAGTTTTCGCGGATGGCGGTCTGGTCCGGGTGGCGATGCAATCTCGGTCGAACTTAGCGGGGCGGATACCGAGGTTCTGAAAGACGCCGCCGAGGCGTTGAAGACCGCCCTGTCTGTCTATCCCGAGGTCTCGGCGCTGGACGACACGCTGGCATTTGACAAGGAAGAGCTGATCCTTGAGCTGACGCCGCAGGGCGCTGCGCTGGGATATTCGGTGGACGGGTTGGCCCGGGTCCTGCGGGACCGTTTGAGCGGGATCGAGGCCGCAACCTTCCCTGACGGGCCGCGAACGGCGACGATCCGGGTCGAACTGCCGCCAGGCGAACTGACGGCTGATTTCCTGGACCACACTTTGCTGCGCGCACCGCAGGGCAGCTATTTGCCACTGGCCGATATCGTGCAGGTGGACCGACGCAGCGGGTTTTCCACGATCCGGCGCGAAAACGGGCTGCGGGTGGTCGAAGTGACCGGCGACCTGTCCGAAGACGATCCGGTGCGGGCCGAGGCGATCATGGAAGCGCTTGAAACCGAAATCCT
This sequence comes from Actibacterium mucosum KCTC 23349, assembly GCF_000647975.1. GTDB lineage: Bacteria > Pseudomonadota > Alphaproteobacteria > Rhodobacterales > Rhodobacteraceae > Actibacterium > Actibacterium mucosum. The sequence goes on along the minus strand of NZ_JFKE01000003.1, from coordinate 371,402 downwards.
GCCCGAGGTCGAAAGCCGGTTTGGCACAGCCTTCACACTGACGGGGTTGTCGGAACAGGAAGACCGTTTCCTGTCCGAAGCCGCGACCGGCCTGATCCTGTGCCTGCTGGGCATCTACCTGACGCTGGCCTGGGTCTTTTCCAGCTGGACACGACCCGTCGTGGTGATGGCAATCATCCCGTTTGGACTGGTTGGCACGATCTGGGGCCATGCCTATCATGACGTGCCGCTGTCGATGTTCAGCATCGTCGGGCTGATCGGGATGACGGGGATCATCATCAACGATTCGATCGTCTTGGTCACCACGGTGGACGAATACGCCCGCAACCGGGGCCTTGTGCCCGCGATCATCGACGCGGCGTCCGATCGCCTGCGGCCGGTTTTCCTGACCACCGCCACAACGGTTCTGGGCCTGATGCCATTGCTGGGCGAGCAGTCACAACAGGCGCAATTCCTGAAGCCAACGGTGATCACGCTGGTTTATGGGTTGGGATTTGGCCTGTTCTTGGTGCTGCTTGTGGTGCCGGCGTTGCTGGCCATGCAGCAAGACGTAGGGCGCATCTGGACGTCGATGCGGCGCGGTGCGCGGGCACGGGGCATGCGCGGGCCGGTCTGGCTGTCAGGATTGGCAGTGGCGGGGGTGTTCGCGGTGACGCTGGGCCCGGTTGTGGCCGGGCAAAGCTTCCCCGAATGGTTGCAGCCTTACTTGCCCGAGGCGCCAGAGATGCCGCTGGCGCTGGGCCTATTTTTGGCGGGCAGCGCGGCGGTGGCGCTGGCTGCTTACATCCTGTCGGCACTGGTTATCGCGTTTGGGCGGTTGCGGCGGGCTTAACCGCCCACGCAGCCTTTGATATCCACGGCGCGGTTATCGGTCAGAACGGTGATGCGCACCTGGCTGCGATCAATGGCGAAGGGGGCCGCGGTGGGGGGCACCATTTCGGCCTCGGCCACCAGAACGTTCCCTTCGCGGGTCACGCGCGCCTCGGAAATCCAGACGCTGGGATCGTTCAGTTCAAACACGGCGATTTCTCCCTGACCCAGTTGGCCAATGGGAATGCGGGCGGTCAGGTGCATGCCGTCGCTGATCGGGCGCGCCTCGCAGACCACACGGCCTACGCCTGCGCTGCGGGCGGTTTCCGGGCGCGCCGACAGGGCCGCGCGGATCGAGCTTTCGCCGCCCTGGCCGGGCAACTGGCCCGCAACCTGCAACGAGACAGGCACGCAGACATCCTGGCAAACACCCAGTTCCAGCGCACCGCGCAGGCGCAGGGGCTGACCGCTGTTGCGTGGCACAAAGGTGATGGGCAGAACAACCACATCGCTGTAGCCCAGCGTGCGCATGCCGTTTTGGTCCTGTACCTCGGGGCGTGGCCAGAAAACGCGCATGGCGCGCAGATTGTCGGAACCCGAGAAGTCAAACTGCGGGGGAATGCCCGCATCGCCCGGTGCACGCCAATAAGTTTTCCAACCCGGTTCCAATGTCAGGCGCAAACCGGCCATGACCGAACCATCGGGCTGAACCCAGCCGGGCAGCAGCTGGGCCGAGACAACATTGTCGAATCCGTGGCCATTTTGCGCCTGTGCAGGCATGACGAGTGCAGCGGCAGCAAGCGCAGTAGCGGCGAGGGCGGTTTTCAGGCGTTTCAAACTCATGGGGTTAAAATACGAACTGGGGACAAAGTTAAAAATCACTTTCGGGCGACGAAAGCGCGAGAATTGCGTTATGTGCCTTGAACGCACCGCCAATGCGGGCCAGATTCAGAATATGGATCTTACCGGAAAACTGCTGATCGCCATGCCCGGCATGCCCGATCCGCGTTTCGAACTCAGCGTCATCTACATCTGCGCGCATTCCGACGAGGGCGCGATGGGGCTGATTGTCAACAAACCGTCGGACGAGCTGAAATTCTCGGACCTGCAGGACCAGTTGGACCTGCCGCAGGGCGATTGCCCTGACTTTGCGGTGCATTTTGGCGGGCCTGTAGAGTTTGGACGGGGATTCGTCTTGCATTCGACCGACTATTCCTCGGCTCCGTCACAGACAATGACCGTGGACGACAACTTTGGCCTGACCTCGACCATGGCGATTCTCAGCGATGTGGCCCGCGGCAGAGGCCCGGATCAGATCATCCTTGCGCTGGGGTACTCGGGCTGGGGTCCGGGACAGTTGGAAGACGAGATTTCCGCCAATGGCTGGCTGACCTGCGATAGCGATCCGGGTTTGGTGTTTGGCGGTGACAATGATGTGAAGTGGACGGCCGCGCTAAAGACCATGGGCGTGGACCCGATGTTGCTGTCTGCCGAGGCCGGGCGGGCCTGATACGTGCCCCGTCAACCGATTGCGACGGTGATCGGTACGCCTAAACGGTGCGGAAGCCTATGCGGTCAATCGCGAAACGAAGGTGTAGCAGATCACGGGCCTAGCGTCTGGGGGCGGCGGCGCGGGCCAGCCGGTCGTTTATGGCCAGTCCCAGCCCATGCGCCGGGATCGGTGCAATGTCGATGATCTGGCCTTGGGCCGCCAATTCGTCCATGTCCCGCAGGTAGGTGAACAGGTTGGCGGCAGCCTCGTGCAGGTCACCGGCAGGCGACAGGTTCCGTTCAGCACCTGCGCAAGCCGGGCCAAATCCCAACCACAGCGCCGCCGGATCGCGCGTATCGCGGTTCAGGCGCACCATGGCCTGCGGGGCATAGTGCGAGGCCAGCTGCCCCGGCGCCTGCACCTTTTGCGGCGTGGTATCGCGGGACAATGGCGCACCCAAACACGCCTCGATCGCTTCAACGGGCACGCCACCGGGACGCAGCAGGGTGGGCGTGTCTGAAAGGCCGATGATCGTGCTTTCAACGCCAACTGCGCAGGCACCACCATCCACAACGCCATCGATATGACCCGACAGCCCGGCCAGCACGTGGTCGGCTCGTGTAGGGCTGACCCGGCCCGAGGGGTTGGCCGAGGGCGCGGCAACCGGTCCGCCAAAGGCAACCAGCAATGCCTGAGCAACGGGGTGGGAGGGCACGCGAAGGGCCACGGTATCAAGCCCCGCTGTCACAAGGTCGGATAGCCCGCTGCCGGGTTTGCGCGGCAAAACCATGGTCAGCGGTCCGGGCCAGAATGCGGTTGCAAGCGCGCGGGCCCTATCATCGAATTCGGCCAGTGCCAGTGCCTGATTCAGATCAGCAACATGCGCGATCAGCGGGTTGAAAGTGGGCCGGCCCTTGGCCGCGTAAACCCCCGCAACGGCCCGCCCGTCGCACGCATCGGCACCCAGCCCATAAACCGTTTCGGTTGGAAAGGCGACCAGGCCGCCTGCGCGCAAAACCGCCGCGGCGCCCTTTATGCCGGCCGCATCCGTGCCGAATACCTGAGTGTTTTTTGTCGCGGTCATGTGACGTAGCGTTCAACTTGAGTGGCGGGCAGCAGGGTCTAGGCTGTGATGAATTCGGGCTGATGTAGCGCCGAGCTGCCAAAATCACAAGACGCAAGCCAAAGAGGTTGCCATGCCGTATCGCGCCCCCGTATCGGACTATCAGTTCATTTTCGATCATCTTGTCGGGTTGTCGGATGTCACGGCGACCGAACGGTTCAGCGACACTACACCCGATGTTGTGGGCGCAATCCTGAACGAGGCGGGGCGGCTGTGCGAAGAGGTACTGGCCCCGGTTCAACGCGCCGGCGACTTGCACCCCGCAGTTCTGGAAAATGGCAATGTACGCACCACGCCCGGCTATGCCGAGGCTTATGCGCAGATCGCCGAAGGTGGCTGGGTTGGTATGACTGCGGATCCCGAGTATGGCGGCATGGGCCTGCCGGCCAGCCTGAACGCCGCCGTCTACGAGATGATGAGCGCGTCTTGCCTGTCGCTGCAACTGAACCCGCTGCTGACGCAGGGCCAGATTGAAGCGTTAGAGCATCATGCCAGCGACGAGTTGAAAGCGCTGTACCTGCCCAAGCTGATATCGGGCGAGTGGAACGGCACGATGAACCTGACCGAACCGCAGGCGGGCTCGGATGTCGGGGCGCTTAGCACGCAGGCGGTGGCCAACGGCGATGGCACCTATGCGGTGACCGGCCAGAAGATCTTTATCACGTGGGGGGAAAGCGATTTTAACGCCAACACCTGCCACCTGGTACTGGCGCGCCTGCCCGACGGGGCACCGGGCACGCGGGGCATCAGCCTGTTTATCGTGCCGCGTTTCATCCCCGACGAAAACGGCGTACCGGGCGTGGCGAACACGCTGAAAGTGGTCAGCCTGGAGCATAAGCTGGGCCTGCATGGTTCGCCCACTGCCGTGATGCAGTTCGACGGGGCGCAAGGCTGGCTCGTGGGGGAGCCGCACAAGGGCATGGCTGCGATGTTCACCATGATGAACAACGCCCGGCTGGGTGTGGGGCTGCAGGGTGTGGGCGCGGCCGAGGGCGCGTATCAGCAGGCGCTGGGCTATGCGTTGGAGCGCAAGCAGGGCAAGACGGTGGGCCCGGATGGCACCATTTCCGACCACGCCGATGTGCGCCGGATGCTGCTGACCATGAAGGCCGAGATCTTTGCCGCCCGCGCCATCGGTCTGGCCAATGCAGCGGCCATCGATATGGCCACGGCCACCAGCGCACCGGAATGGGTGGCGCGCGCCGGGTTGCTGACGCCGATATCCAAAGCTTATGGCACCGACACCGGGATCAACGTGGCCTCGACCGGCGTGCAGGTCCATGGCGGCATGGGCTTTATCGAGGAAACCGGCGCGGCGCAGTTCATGCGCGACGTGCGGGTGACGGCGATTTACGAAGGCACGAATGGCATTCAGGCCGCCGATCTGGTGGGGCGTAAGCTTGCCGATGGTGGCGAGGCGGTGTTCCGGCTGCTGGACGAGATCGAGACCGCGGCCGAAGCGGCGCGCACAGCGCAGCCCGATCTGGCCGGGATGGTCTGGTCTTCGGCCGAGAACCTGCGCGACCGGACCGAGGCTTTGCTGAACGCCGAAATGAACGACCGCATGGCGGGTTCGGTCCCGTATCTGCGCGGCTTCGCTCTGGTGCTGGGTGGCCATTACCACCTGGCTGCGGCGATGGCCGAGGGCGGTGACGGGCCGCGCACGTCGCTGGCGTCGTTCTTCATCCGCCGGTTGCTGCCCGAAAATACGGCCCTGTTCCAGCATGCAGGCGAGGGGGCTGACGACCTGTACGCGCTGAATGCCGACGAGCTTGCCGCATAAGATGGACGGCGCGCCAAACGGTATCCGCTATCCGTGGAACGACCCGCCCGCCGAGGGTGGCGCCACCGAGGTTGCCCCCGGCATCCTGTGGCTGCGCGTGCCGCTGCCGATGGCGCTGAACCACGTGAATGTATACGCGCTGGATGACGGCGATGGCTGGACGATCATCGATACCGGGCTAGATACGCGGCGCACGCGCGCGCTGTGGCAATCGTTGCTGGAAACCGGCCCGCTGAAGGGCAAGCCGATCCGCCGCGTGGTGGTCACCCACCACCATCCCGACCATGTCGGTCTGGCCGGGTGGTTTCAGGCCGAGATGGGGGCCGAATTACTGATGCCGCGCACGGCGTGGCTGATGGCGCGGATGCTGGTGCTGGATGAGCAGGCGCTGCCTGCGCCGCAGGCGATCGACTTTTACCGTCAGGCAGGTATGGATGCCGACCGGTTGAAGGAACGCGCCGAAAACCGCCCGTATAACTTCGCCGATACGGTTGCGCCGCTGCCTTTGGGATATACCCGGCTGGACGAAGGGGGCACCCTGCAGGCTGCGGGGCGCGTTTGGGACATCCGCTTTGGCGATGGTCATGCCCCGGATCACGCCACGTTCTGGAGCCGCGATGGCGACGTGGTGATTGGGGGTGACCAGTTGCTGCCGTCAATTTCGCCCAATCTTGGGGTCTATCCGACCGAGCCGATGGCCGATCCCGTGGCGGAATGGCTGGACAGCTGCACCCGGCTGCTGCCCTATGCGACCGATGCGCAGCTGGTTCTGCCGGGGCATAAGCTGCCCTTCACCGGCTTGCCGGCGCGTTTACAGATGCTGATCGACAACCACCACGGTGCGCTGAAACGCCTGCGTGGGTTCTTGCAGACACCGGCAACGGCGGTTGACTGTTTTCCCACGCTTTACAAGCGAACCATTGGCGATGGCGAATACGGGCTTGCATTGGTCGAAGCGGTCGGCCATCTCAATCACCTATGGCACCTGGGCCTCGTCACACGCCAATTGCGGGAAGACGGGGCGTGGTTGTGGCAAGTGAAGGGCAGCGAAAGCGATGACAAAGAAAACGGCCTCGACCCCGCGGATTGACGATACCGCACCCGCTCACGTGATTCACGTGGACCCTGAGGCACCAGCCTCGCCCGAGGATCAGCCCCTTCCTGCCGGTGTTGCGCGTAAACCCTATGCCGAGAAAAGCCCGGCCCAATGGGCCTATGAACGGGTGATCCTCTATATCAAGAATTTCGAAGAACAGCTGGACGCCACGCAGGAGGTTGCCATTGGCTTTACCGATGGTGGCAGCGCAGGTGTGTTGCGGATTGAGGGGCTGGGCTATTTCGACCCGGATGTTCTGACCTTTTATGGCCGCGACGCGACAGGGTTGCGGACGCAACTGATTCAACATGTCAGCCAACTGAACGTGATGTTGCGCGCCCTTCCTAAGGTCGACGATGCGCCCGAGCCGCGCCGTATTGGTTTTCGACTGGCGCAGGATCTTGAACTGGACGAATAGCCGCGCCGGTTGGGCGTGACAGCGCGGGCCAAATAAGCTAAACGCGCAAAAAAGACGAACACGCGAAAGGACGCCACAATGGCCGAAAACGAAACCAAGCACGAGCCGGGCACCATGGACATTTCGGTGCAAGAGGAAACCTTTACCGGTTTTGTCAAATTTTCCACCGTTGTGGCGGTAATTTGCATCGTCGTCGTAATTTTCCTGGCGCTGGTCGGCGCGTAAGGTATCTGTACCGCGCTGCTGGCGCGGCCTGAATTGTTTCGTGAGGTGACGATGCGACGCGCCCTGATCATTGCGGCCCTGCCGCTGTTTCTTGCCGCATGTGGCGCCGAGAGCGTCTATGCCCCCGAAGAACAGGTGCAAGCCGCCGTTTATCGCGACGCGGGGCCTGCGTCATTGACCCTTTTCACGATGATTAACAACCGGTCGGGCAGCGGCGCCCATACCGGGTTGATGATCAACGGCAGCCAGCGCGTGATCTTTGATCCGGCCGGGTCGTGGTGGCACCGCACCGCACCCGAGCGCAACGACGTTCATTTTGGCATGACGCCGACGATGGTTGAGTTCTATATCGACTATCACGCGCGTGAAACTTACCGGGTCGAACGGCAGACCGTTCAGGTGTCGCCGGAAGTGGCCGAGATGGCCCTGCAGCTGGTACAGGCGTATGGCGCGGTTCCCAAGGCGATGTGCGCAAACTCGACCAGTGCGATCCTGCGGCAATTGCCCGGTTTCGAAAACGTGCCGCAAACGTGGTTCCCCAACAAGATCCGCGACGCATTTGCTGAACTGCCGGGCGTGCAGACGGTTGTGATACGTCAGGACGAAGATTCGGACGACAATTCCGGCATTCTGACTGCGCAGCAGCAGGCGGCACGCTGAGACCAGCGCAAGATACCGTGGAAACTGGGATTGCCGGTGTGATCCTTGCCGGCGGGCAGGGTCCATGGCTTTCAGGTGCGGACAAGGCCGCGCTGCCTTTTGCCGATACCACGCTTCTTGCCCATCAGGTCGCACGCATTTCGCCGCAAGTGGCTCGTTTGGCAATAAACGCGGACGGTGTGTCCATCGAAGGTATGGCCGTCCTGCCGGACGCCGTCCCCGGGCAGCCGGGGCCCCTTGCGGGGATCCTTGCAGCCATGGATTGGGCTAAGGCGCTGGGCTTTGCACAGGTTGCCTGCGTGGCGATGGACGCTCCGTTCCTGCCGACCAACCTCGTGGCCGAACTGGCCACTGCCGCGCAACGAAGCCCCACGGGGATCGCATTGGCACGCAGCGATGGGCAGGCTCATCCAACCTTTGGTTTGTGGCCCGTGGACATGCGTGCGGCAATGGCGACCGATTTGGGCAAAGGGCAACGCCGCATTCGCATATTTGCCGAGGCGCAGGGCTGTGCCTATGCGGATTTCCCAACCCATGGCGGGTTGGACCCGTTTTTCAGCATCAACACCGCAGATGACCTGGCAACCGCACGCGCGCGCCTGGGTTAGTCAAACGTACCGGACACCCGCCCCAGCAACATGAATGCCCGCGCCGTGCGGGTTTCGGCCAGATCGCTGAGATCCTGATCGCTGGCTTCGGTCTCGAACGTGGTAAGGGTCTGATCGAACTGACGCAGGAAATGGTGGACGGCATCGCGAAAAATCGGATCCTGTCGCATACGACCAGCCGACAACGCCAGACACGACCTGTCGCGGACACCGCCAAGGGCAGCCACGGCTATCCCGCGCTCACCATGGGCAAAACGGCGCCAAATCTCAGGGCGGGCACGATCTGGACGCAGGTCGTCCATGTAGATGCCATCCTGACTGAGCAGTGTCAGAACATCCTGCGCCGAGCGTACCAACTTGGCGGCATTGCGGTCCTGCAGTGCACGGCGCAGGGCACGGAACCCATCGCGATCTTCGGCGTTTTCGGGGAAATTCACGGCCTTGATGAAATCGCTGACCTCCAGGGGCGGGCCAATTTCTTCGGCCGTGGTGCCCAGTTCAAGCGAGGGTTGGGCCATTGCCACGGCGGGCGATTCTTCGTCCGGTTTCTCGGGTGACGGCAGGGCCGTGCGCGGGCGGATCGAGGTGAAGGTCGCGATCCGGTCTTCGGTCTGCTTTTGAACCGCGGCAATCTCGTCCAGCTTCTTTTCCACCGACGGACGCACATGCATCGCCGCGTTTTGTTGCTGTTCGATATAGGTGTGGCGCATTGCATCGATGGCCGCCTGAAGGCGCGCCGATTCCTCGCGGATGATACGCGCGCTTTTTGCTGCCGATGCCCCCACCCAGATCAGCGCGACGGGCAGGGCAATCGCCAACAACGTCAAAACGAACGTGATCGGATCAAATGGCAGGGTCTCGCTTTGCTGACGGGCGACAAGAAAGAACGCAGCCGCGCCACCGACCCATAAAAGGCTGAGGACAATGGCAATCACGTCCGACGCCATCAGGCGCGGTTTGTTCGAGTGATTCCCGAATACCGTCAGTTCAATTGGTGGTTCAACGGGGTTATCCGCCATATCAGCACGCCCGCCATCCTTTGTCTCAGACATAGCGGATGCCAAGAACCTCGTAGCCTTTCACGCCGCCCGGCGTCCGCACTTCAACACTGTCACCTTCTTCTTTGCCAATCAAGGCACGGGCCAGCGGGGACTTGATATTGAGCAAACCTTTGTCGATGTTCGCCTCGGTCTCGCCCACGATCTGATAGGTCTTTTCCTCGTCGGTATCCTCGTCCACCAGATCAACGGTGGCCCCGAACTTGATGGCCCCCGACATGGTCGACGGGTCAATCACGTCGGCCAGCGAAATGATGCCTTCCAGCTCTTTCACGCGGCCCTCGATAAAGCTCTGTTTTTCGCGTGCGGCGTGGTACTCGGCATTCTCCGACAAATCGCCATGCTCGCGCGCCTCGGCGATCGCCTTGATCACTGCGGGGCGTTCCTCGGACTTGAGGGTCTTCAGCTCGGCTTCCAGCGCGGTAAAACCCGCGCGCGTCATCGGTATCTTTTCCATCGGCCTCTATCGGATATGACTGGCGGCGAGCCGGTCAGCTCGCCGCCGTGGTTACGTTAATGTCTCAAATGAGCAAATGGCGCGCCAGAATGCAAGACAAAGAGACCGTAACAATGCGACGCGTTGTTGCACCGCAGCGAAATGATGTTGCGTAACGATTGACGACTGCACCGACCCTGCGCTAGGCCATGGCGGATGCGCCAGGGCTTATGGGATTGCCCAGCAAAAAGGGATGAGAAATGGCTGAATTCGAACGTGAGTCGATGGAATTTGACGTGGTGATCGTAGGGGCGGGGCCGGCGGGCCTGTCTGCGGCGATCCGTTTGAAACAGCTGGACGCGGACCTGAACGTGGTCGTTCTTGAAAAAGGGTCCGAGGTTGGCGCGCATATCCTGTCGGGGGCCGTGTTGGACCCGTCGGGGCTGGACCGCTTGATCCCGGATTGGAAAGACAAGGGCGCGCCGCTGAACACCAAGGTGAAAGAGGACAACTTCTATGTCCTGGGCGAGGCCGGCCAGATCCGCCTGCCCAATTTCATCATGCCGCCGCTGATGAACAACCATGGCAACTATATCGTGTCGATGGGCAATGTCTGCCGCTGGATGGCCGAACAGGCCGAGGGTATGGGGGTGGAGATCTTCCCCGGCATGGCCTGTTCCGAGCTGGTCTTTGGCGAGGGTGGCGAAGTGAAGGGTGTGGTTGCGGGCGAGTTCGGCAAGAACCCCGATGGTACACCGGGCGACGGGTACGAGCCGGGGATGGAGCTGTATGGCAAATATGTCTTCCTGTCGGAAGGCGTGCGCGGCAGCCTGTCGAAGGAAGTGATCGCCAAGTACAATTTGGATGCCGACAGCGACGTGCCGAAGTTTGGCATCGGCATGAAAGAGATCTGGGAAGTTAAGCCCGAGAACCATAACGAGGGCGAGGTGACGCACTCCATGGGCTGGCCGCTGGGCTTCAAGCAGTCGGGCGGTTCGTTCATGTACCACCTGGAGAACAACCAGGTATATGTGGGCTATATCATTGACCTGAATTACAAAAACCCGCACCTCTTCCCGTATATGGAGTTTCAGCGGTTCAAGCACCACCCACGCATCGCGAAGGTCCTGAAGGGTGGCAAGCGCGTGGCCTATGGGGCGCGCGCGGTGACCAAGGGCGGGTTGCAATCGATCCCGCAATCGGCGTTTCCGGGGGGTGCGTTGCTGGGTTGCTCGGTTGGGCTGGTGAACCTGCCGCGGATCAAGGGCAACCACAATGCAATGCATTCGGGCATCGCGGCGGCCGAGGCTGCGCATGCGGCGATGGCCGCGGGCCGGTCCGGTGACGTGCTGAGCGATTATGACACCGCACTGCGCGATGGCCCCGTGGGCAAAGACCTGAAAAAGGTGCGCAACGTTGCGCCGCTGAATGCCAAGTACGGGCCGCTGGGCGGTCTGGTTCTGGGCGGGTTCGACATGTGGTTCCAGACCATCTTTGGCGCCAGCCTGTTCGGCACCATCGCCCATGGCAAAACCGACGCGCAGTCGACCGAAGAGGCCGCAAAGCACAAACCGATCGACTATCCCAAGCCCGACGGCACGCTCAGCTTTGACCGGCTGACCAATGTCTCGTTCGCGATGACGAACCACGAAGAGCAGCAACCTTGCCACTTGCAACTGGCCGATCCGGCGCTGCCGATCTCGGTCAACCTGCCGAAATTCGCCGAACCGGCACAGCGCTATTGCCCGGCGGGCGTGTACGAGATTGTCGAAAAGGATGGCAAGCCCGAGTTCGTGGTGAACTTCCAGAACTGCGTGCATTGCAAGACCTGCGATATCAAGGACCCCAGCCAGAACATCAACTGGGTCACGCCGCAGGGCGGCGATGGGCCGAACTATCCCAATATGTAACGCCTGTGTCAGGTTGGGCGAAAAGGCGCCGGGTTGCATTGCGCAGGCCCGGCGTTTTGCCTAGGCTTTCCAGAACAACTTCGTTGCTCAGGAGATTTGCCTTGCCGATCCGTTTGCGCCCCCTTGTCCTTGCCGCCCTCGCGGCGACCCAACTGGGCGCACCTGTCGCCGCACAGGATGGCCTGGCTGGCCCTTATCTGGCGGGACAGGTGGCAAGTTTCCACAACGACTATGAAGCGGCGGCGCAATACTATGCGCAGGCGCTGCTGCGTGACCCTTCGAACCTGTCATTGCTGGAAAACGCCACATTGGCTTTCATCGGCCTGGGGCAGGTCGACAAGGCCGTCCCGATTGCTCGCCGCATTCAGCAGGCCGGTGCATCCAGTCAGGCGGCGGACATGGTTCTGTTGGCCGATCAGGTGAAACGTGGCCGTTTTGATGCGCTGCTGGACGATCAGGAGGCCGGGCTGAGCATTGGGCCGCTTGCCGATCGCCTTCTGTCCGCCTGGGCACAGTTTGGCGCAGGGCGCATGTCCGAGGCGATCAACGGCTTTGATGAGGCGGCGAATGATCCGGGTCTTGGGCTGTTCGGTGCGTACCACAAGGCGCTTGCGCTTGCCTCGGTTGGTGATTTCGAAGGTGCGGTTGAGATCTTTGAAAGCGGCAACGGCGACGGGTTGCGCTATACACGCCGGGGGGCAATGGCCAATATTGCCGTGCTTAGCCAATTGGAGCGCAACGACGAGGCCCGGCAACTGATCACCGACCTGTTCGGTCGCGATCTGGACCCGGGCATGGCCGATATCGCCGCAAAGCTTGACGCCGGCGAGGCCTTGCCATTCGAGACCATTCGCGATGGTGCTGACGGTGCAGCCGAGGTGTTCTTTACCGTTGCCGAAGCCGTGAATGGCGAGGCCGACGATGCCTTTACACTCCTATACGCGCGTCTGGCCGAATTCCTGCGCCCGGACCATGTTGACGCCATTTTGCTGTCGGCGGACCTGCTGGAAGCGCAACAGCGCTATGACTTGGCTGCGCGCGCCTATGCCGCCGTGCCGGTGGATGATCCGGCTTACTACGCGGCCGAACTGGGCCGCGCCAATACGCTGGAACGTTCTGGCAAGCCGGATGCCGCAGTGGAGGTTCTGGCAAGTCTGGCCAAGGATTACCCTTCGGTGCCGATTGTGCAAACCACGCTGGGCGACACGCTGAGTGGGCTGCGCCGTTTTGAAGAGGCCACGGCAGCCTATGACGCGGCAATTGGCCTGTTCAGCGAAACCACCCCCAGCCAATGGTATATCTACTACGCCCGCGGCATCACCTTTGAGCGCCGCCAGCTGTGGCCACAGGCCGAGGCCGATTTCCGCAAGGCGCTGGAACTGTCGCCCGATCAGCCGCGCGTGCTGAACTATCTGGGCTATTCGCTGGTGGAAAAGCGCATCAAACTGGACGAGGCGCTGGATATGATCGAACGCGCCGTCGCGGGCCGCCCAGATGACGGCTATATCACCGACAGCCTTGGCTGGGTTCTGTATCGCCTGGGCCGGTTCGACGAGGCCGTGCCGCATATGGAACGCGCGGTGGAGCTGATGCCGATTGATCCGATCATCAACGACCATCTGGGCGATGTTCTGTGGAAGGTGGGCCGCAAGCTTGAGGCCGAGTTCCAGTGGAAGCGTGCCCTGTCGCTGGTTGATCCCGAGGACATCCCGGTCGAGCTGAGCCCCGAGCGCATCCGCCGCAAGTTGGATGTGGGTCTGGACGTGGTACTGGACGAGGAAGGCGCCGAGCCGTTGTCGGTGGCCGATGGCAATTGAGGCCTTTGCGCCCGCCAAGATTAACCTGACCCTTCACGTCACCGGCCAGCGCGCCGATGGCTATCACTTGTTGGACAGTCTGGTGATGTTTGCCGACGTGGGGGATACCGTTGGTCTGGTCGAAGGGCAGGGGCTGAGCCTGCGTGTGACGGGACCTGCAGCAGAGGGTGTGCCAACGGGGCCCGAAAACTCGATCCTGAAAGCGGCAGGATTTGCCGGACAGACGGATCTGGCCTTTAGCCTGAACAAGGTCCTGCCCAGTGCCGCCGGGATCGGCGGCGGAACGTCCGACGCGGCGGCGGCTCTGCGCGCCATTTCGGCACTGCGGGGCGTAAGTTTGCCACCCGATACACTGCCTTTGGGCGCGGATGTCCCTGTGTGCATGCTGGGCACAGCGGCGCGTATGCGGGGCGTGGGCGGGCAGGTGACGCCGGTTCAGGGCCTGCCACGGTTGCATGCGGTTTTGGTGAACCCGCGCATTTCAGTGCCGACGCCATCCGTATTCAAAGCGCTGACAGACAAGAACAACCCGCCGATGCTCAAGACTTTGCCCGCCCTGAAAACGGCCACGGATTTTGCGGCGTGGCTGTCGGAACAGCGGAACGATCTGCAGGCCCCTGCGATTGCCGCTGCGCCGGTCATTGCCGATGTGCTGGGCGTGCTGCGGGCGCAGACGGGCCGTTTGTTGACCCGCATGTCGGGCTCCGGTGCCACGTGCTTTGCCCTGTTTGAAACGGAAGAGGCCGCGCGTGTGGCGGCCTTGAAGATCCAGAGGTCCCACCCGCAATGGTGGGTCGCACCGTGCCAGCTTAGCTGATACGCGCGACCACGTAGTCGGCCAGATCGCCCAGCATGCCACGCAGCTCGCTGTCTGGCAGGGTTTGCAGCGCTTTCTTGGCGGTGTCGGCCCATTGAATCGCCGTGGCGCGGGTGCTTTCCAGCGCTCCATGGGTGTTCAGCAAATGCAACGCCTGTTCCAGATCGCCGTCGCGCTGATCGCCCTTTTCGATGGTGCGTTGCCAGAACGCCCGCTGCGTCGCGTCGCCGGCAGCCACCGCGCGGATCACCGGCAAGGTCAGTTTGCGCTCGCGGAAATCGTCGCCGATGTTTTTGCCCGTGGCCCCGGTGCCCCAGTAATCCAACAGATCGTCGACAATCTGAAAGCTGATGCCCAGCGCGTCGCCATAGGCGTTCAGCGCGCGCACCTGAGCCTCGGGCGCGTTGGCGATCACGCCGCCTACCTCGCAGGCTGCGGCGAACAGCGCGGCGGTTTTGCCGCGGATCACTTGCAGGTAAATCGCCTCATCCGTGGCCAGATCCTGCGCCGCGGTCAGTTGCAGCACCTCGCCCTCGGCAATTGTGGCCGAGGCGTTGGACAGGATGTCCAGCACCCGCAGCGACCCGGTTTCCACCATCAGCTGAAAGCTGCGCGAGAACAGGTAATCGCCCACCAGAACGCTGGACTTGTTGTCCCACAAAAGGTTCGCGGTGGGCCGCCCGCGCCGCTGGCCGCTTTCGTCCACCACGTCGTCATGCAGCAGCGTCGCAGTATGAATGAACTCCACCGTCGCTGCCAGACGCAAGTGGTGATCGCCCTGATACCCGCACAGATGCGCCGCGGCCAGCGTAAGCATCGGGCGCAGGCGCTTGCCGCCGGCCTCGACCAGATGCGCGGTCACTTCGGGAATGCGCGGTGCATGTTCCGATGCCATACGCGCTCGGATCAAATCATTTACGGCGGCCATGTCGTCGGCCAAATACGCGTTCAACCGTTCATGCGGTTTGCTTTGGGCTGTGTCCAATCCCATCACGCCTCTGCCTGTTGCCTCGACATTTGGGGCGCGGTGCCCTTATGTCGGTTCTTATGAAAGAATTGCTCCGCAGCACCGACCCCACCGTGATCGCTTTTGCGACAGCGCTTCTCGACGGAGAGGAGATAGCCTCGTTTCCCGTTGATGTCCATATGAGCGTGCTGGAGGGATCCATCGGCATATTGCCGCGCAGACTGATGGTGCGCGAAGGCGACTTGACGCGCGCGCAGCGCGTTATGCGTGACAACAACATTGAAATTTCCGAGCGGCCGTGAATGACGACCTGACACATGACCGGTTTTTGGGCGACCGTTTGCACGTCTGGCAGCCAAGGGCGGGGTATCGGGCCGGGGTGGATCCGGTTCTGTTGGCCGCATCGGTGAACGCGAAGACCGGGCAGTCCGTGCTGGAATTGGGGTGTGGCGTGGGGGTTGCGTCGCTGTGCCTGGGCAGGCGGGTGCCGGGGCTTCGATTGACAGGACTAGAGTTGCAGCCGGGCTATGCCGACTTGGCGAGGCGCAATGCCGCCGAGAATGACGTGCCCTTTGACGTCGTGCAGGGCGATCTGGCCCAGATGCCGGCCGCGCTGCGACAGCAGAGCTTTGATCACGTCATCGCCAACCCACCCTATTTCCTGCAGGCGGAAAATACCGGGTCGGACGACGACGGGCGTGACACGGCATTGCGCGGTGAAACACCTTTGGCTCAATGGGTTAAGGCCGGTATGCGCCGTCTGAAGCCGCGCGGTATGCTGTGCGTGATTCAGCGCGTAGAGCGGTTGCCGGAACTGCTGTCCTTGGTTGCAGAGGGGGCGGGGGCCATCGAGGTGCTTCCGGTATCCGGACGCGCGGGCCGTGCACCGGGGTTGATCCTGCTGCGCGCGATCAAAGGCGCTCGTACGCCATTTCGCCTGCATCCGCCCCTGATCATGCATGATGGCGCCCAACATCCGGGCGATTTCGAAAGCTATACAACGGCCGTTTCAGCGGTTCTGCGCGAAGGTGCGGCACTGCCTTGGCCGGATGCCTGATCCGGCAGCATCGCGCCGGTTCCTAAAATTCGCGCTGTTGTGCGGCGTGACACGACTCGAAATCTGTGATGGGATGTAACAGTTAGATGAAAAATTAGACATAGAGAGGTGCCGCCTATGAGCCTGAGTTCGCATTTGCAGGAACTCCGTAAGAAACATCAAACTCTCTCCGATCGCGTTGAAGAAGAACAACGCAGACCCGGCTATGACGATTTAACCATTGCCAATCTGAAGAAACAAAAACTTCGCCTGAAAGAAGAAATTACACGCCTCTCGGAGGCCTGATTAATCAGTTCGCGCGCTGGCCCGCGCGGCCAGCGCTGCACCTGCCGTCAGCAGGATTGCGGCAAGTCCCAGCCCGAGCGACAGTTCGGCAAATCCCGTAACAACCAAAATCAATGTCGATGCCAATGGCGCTGCGTAGCTTGCGACGCCAAGAATCTGGATGTCGCCGCGTTTCATGCCGACATCCCACAAGAAAAACGCCAGCCCAACCGGTCCAAGACCCAGCCCCAAAACGGCAGCCCACCCCACCGGGAATTCTGGCCAAGCGGTTGTTTCCAAAGCCATATGCAAGATCACGGACAATCCGGCAGACACGATGCAGTATACCGCAACCGCCCCGGTAGGCACCTGCGCAAATCGACGGGACAGGACCGAATAGCCTGACCATGTCAGCGCGCAAAGAACGGCCAGTGCATACCCCGCCATGGCGCCCGTTTGCGCGGCGGCGCCTGACCCCGCCAGGATCAGGGCCGCGCCGCCAAAGGCCAGACCCGCGCCCACCACGTGCCCACGTCGCAGAACCTCTCCGGGCAAAAGACCCGAGAACAGAACGATCAATAGAGGCCAAAGATACGCGATCAGTCCGGCCTGTGCCGGTGGCGCAAGCCGAAGGGCCCCAAAATAGAATGCGTGGTACCCGAAAAGCCCGGCAATCCCCAACGCATAGGCTGCAATCGGGACCTCACGCAGAAAGCCCAACCCCTTTTCCGCCCGCCACGCCCAGATCAACCCGACAAACCCAGCCAGCGCAAAGCACATCGCGTTTAACTGAAACGGGGGAACCGGTGCCGACGCTACGGTGAGCAGCGCCAGCGTTGACCAGGCCGCGATCGCACCCAGCCCGACAACCGTCGCTTTGGTGCGGGTCAAACCGGGTTGCCGTCCATGTCTACAAAGTCATGATTGGCGTCAAAATTCTGCATGGCGTCCGTCTGCTTTACGATCCATTCCTCAAAGGCCGCCACATGTGGGCGGTTCTGGGACTCGGGCGGTGTCAGCAGACGATACCGATAGGGCAAGCGTATGGCCAGCCGGAAGGGCGCGATCAACTGTCCGGCAGACAGGGCCGATTCCGACAGGGAATAGCGCCCCATGACGGCACCAGTGCCAGCTATGGCGGCATCCAGGGCGTGGTCAGCTTGCGAGAACCGTGGCCCACCCTTCGGCGGCGCGCCTAACCCGGCAAACCGGAACCACGTGGCCCAGTCCAGCGTGCGGCTGTCAAACGGGAACAAGTCCTGATGCAGCAGGGTGTGATTGGCGAGATCCGCAGGTGTTTTGATGATTTCTGCCAATGCGGGGGCCATCATTGGGGTAACCCACTCGTCAATCAACGGGCGGGCATAAAGCCCATTGTCATCGCCGCCACCAAACCGGATCGCCAAGTCAATCTCGTCACGCTCAAAATCCATGACGCGCAGACTGGCGGAAAACCGCAGTTCAATTTCCGGGTGGGCCTGCGCAAATTCGAACATGCGCGGCGCCAGCCATTTAGATGTGATGGCGGGGCCGGCGGTTACCGTCAGCACGTTGTTGCTGATCATGCGCCGGGCCCCACGCCAAGCAGCGTAAAGCGCTTCGAATCCGTCCTGCGTGCCGGGTTGCAGCACGCGCCCGGCCTCCGTAAGGGTCACGGCGCGGTTGAGACGGTGAAACACCGGGGCGCCCAGGCGTTCTTCAAGAGATTTGATCTGAAAGCTCAATGCCGCCGGGGTCACGTTCAACTCGTCTGCAGCCTTGGCAAAGCTGAGGTGCCGCGCCGCTGCCTCAAATGCACGCAATGCGGTAAGGGGGGGCAGGGCATCACTCATCTCAGTTAAATTCTTCTTATGTGACTGGCAAATGTTCTCGTTTGTCACAGCTTAGTGCAGCGGCCATATTCCTATCAATCAAGAAATTCTGTTGAAAAGGAGAGCCCGATGTACGAGGCAACCGCACGCTTAACAACCCGTCAGGGTATCGAAGCAGCCCACCGTGAAAGAGCTGCAGCATTTCGTAATTTGTTTCGCCGAACCCGCACCCGCCGGTCCGGAACGGTACGCCTTTGGAGCAGGGCTGCGGCGTAACAAAAAGGGCCGCCGGGCGTTTCGCCCGGCGGCCGCAGAACTACATGAATCTTGTTCAGACGAAGAACTGTCCACCATTGGCAGAGATCGTCGATCCGGTGATGAAACCGGCCTCATCCGAGGCAAGAAAAACTACACAACGCGCAATTTCCTCGGGTTCGCCAAGACGGCCCACCGGGATTTGCGGAATAATTTTTTCATTCAGAACCTTTTCAGGAATGGCGCGGACCATCTCGGTTCCGATGTAACCGGGACAGATTGCGTTAACCGTGATCCCTTTGAACGCGCCTTCCTGTGCCAGCGCCTTGGTGAAGCCCAGGTCACCGGCCTTGGCCGCGGAATAGTTTGTCTGGCCCATTTGGCCTTTCTGTCCGTTGATCGACGAGATGTTGATCACACGGCCAAAGCTGCGGTCGCGCATGCCCGGCCAGACCGGGTGGGTCATGTTGAAAATTCCGGTCAGGTTGGTGTCGATCACCTGGCTCCACTGTTCCGGCGTAATCTTGTGGAACATGGCGTCGCGGGTGATGCCGGCGTTGTTGACCAGCACGTCGATGGGGCCAAGCTCGGCCTCGACCTTGGCGATGCCTTCGGCGCAGGCCTCGTAGTCGGCAACGGACCACTTGAAGGTGGGAATGCCGGTTTCTGCAGTAAAGGCCGACGCGGCCTCGTCATTGCCGGCATAGTTGGCGGCGACCGAATATCCGGCCTCTTTCAAGGCGATGCTGATGGCGGCGCCGATGCCACGGCTGCCACCGGTTACCAATGCTACACGGGTCATAAGGTTTCCTCCTTGCCCAATTTGCTTGGCAATCTTTTAACAAAATAAAAAGCCCTTGCACAACATTGTTGCGCAAGGGCGAATTGTCTCAGCTTTAAGTCGCTTATGGGCGCTCAAGGCACATGGCAACACCCATGCCACCGCCGATGCACAGCGTGGCCAGGCCTTTCTTGGCGTCGCGGCGTTTCAATTCGAACAGCAGGGTGTTCAGAACGCGCGCGCCCGAGGCGCCGATCGGGTGACCGATGGCAATGGCGCCGCCGTTCACGTTCACGATCGACGGGTCCCAGCCCATGTCTTTGTTCACAGCGCAAGCCTGTGCTGCAAAGGCTTCGTTGGCTTCCACCAGGTCCAGGTCGTCCACGGCCCAGCCAGCTTTGTCCAGCGCCTTGCGCGAGGCATAGATCGGGCCAACGCCCATGACCGACGGGTCCAGACCGGC
Organism: Actibacterium mucosum KCTC 23349; assembly: GCF_000647975.1. Lineage (GTDB taxonomy): Bacteria > Pseudomonadota > Alphaproteobacteria > Rhodobacterales > Rhodobacteraceae > Actibacterium > Actibacterium mucosum. The sequence continues at coordinate 351,551 of NZ_JFKE01000003.1, read as the reverse complement.
GGTGGCGTAGCTGGCGATGCGGGCCAGCGGTTCCAGGCCGCGCTTTTCGGCTTCCTCAGCGCTCATCAACAGAACGCCGGCGGCGCCGTCATTCAGGCCCGAAGCGTTGGCCGCGGTGACCGAGCCATCTTTGGTGAAGGCCGGGCGCAGCTTTTGCATGGCTTCGATGGTGGCGCCGTGGCGGATATATTCGTCTTTGTCGACAACGATGTCGCCCTTGCGTTGCTTGACAGTGAAGGGGATCACCTCGTCATCGAACTTGCCGGCGTTTTGGGCGGCTTCGGCCTTGTTCTGGCTGGCGACGGCAAATTCGTCCTGCTGATCGCGGCTGATCTGCCATTGCTCGGCAACGTTTTCAGCGGTCTGACCCATGTGGTAGCCGTTGAACGCATCCCACAGGCCGTCGCGGATCATCGAATCGATGAATTTCATGTCGCCCATCTTTTGACCGGCGCGCATATGGGCCACGTGCGGGCTCAGCGACATGCTTTCCTGACCACCGGCGGCGACGATATCGGCATCGCCCAGCTGAATGTGCTGCGCGGCCAGAGCCACGGCGCGCAGGCCCGAGCCACATACCTGGTTGATGCTCCAGGCGGCGCTTTCTTTCGGCAGGCCGGCATTGATATGCGCCTGACGGGCGGGGTTCTGGCCCTGACCGGCGGTCAGCACCTGACCCAGAATGGTTTCCGAAACGTCGGCTTTTTCCACACCGGCGCGGTCCACGAGAGCTTCCAGGACGGCAGCGCCCAGGTCATGTGCGGGGGTGTTGGCGAAAGATCCGCTGAAGCTGCCGACGGCAGTACGTGCGGCAGATACGATTACGACATTGGTCATGGGCGTTGTCCTCTTCCCTAGCGGTTGCGCAAGGCGATCGGCCCAAAGGGTGGACCGATGCTGCTCCTAAGTCCGTAGTGACAGAGGTAAAGGACCAATGCTGCAGGTGCAACATAATTGAGCGTGCAGCGACGCAAAGCCGCTATGCGCGCCGTTTTTTGCCGGAATCTTCTTCCCATGGTGGGTGCACGGTGGGGGCGCCGAAATGATACCCTTGCATGCAGTCGATGCCGACAGATGCCAGAAATGCAGCGTCTTCGACGGTTTCCACGCTTTCGGCGACGGTAAACATGTCAAAGTGCCGCCCGATGGAAATCAGCGCCTGAGTTAGCACCTGATTGTCGGTGTCCGATGCCACGTTGCGGATAAACTGACCGTCGATTTTGAGGATGTCGAAGTAGAAATCGCGTAAATACCGGAACGAAGTGTATCCTGCGCCGAAGTCATCCAGCGCAAAGGAAATGCCGCGGTGCTGAAGTTCGCGCATGAACACGGTGACAAGTTCAGGCATCATCATTGCCGAGCTTTCCGTGATCTCAAGGATCAGCCGTTCGGCAAGGGTGCTGTCCCGGTCTAGCCCGCGGTTGAGAATGCTGTTCCACTGTGGATAGCCGATGGATCGGGCCGACATGTTGACCGCGATACGGATATCGGGCGCATCGCGCAGAGCTTTCAGGCCAAGTTTGAGGGCGACACAGTCGATCTGCCGCCCCAGTTCCTGCATCTCAACCTGCTGGATGAAGTCGCGGGCAGGGATCACGCGGCCTGCATCGTCAAAAATACGGATCAACCCCTCGTAAAACGCGGGGCGGCTGTCGTCCCCGGCGCGCATCACGGGTTGAAAGGCCAAGGCGACACGACTGTCCGACAACGCCTCGCGAACAAGGTCCACGGCGCTGCCAGCGCGTTGGTCCTGCGCCGCTGAAAATGGCGAGTCGTCAACCCCGGCTATGGCGGGCTCGGTTGGGTCAACAAATCCGGGCATGTTGTTCTCCGTCGGGTTATGTCGTCAATTTGACGCCCAAAACCCTAACGCGCGCTTAAACGAGGCCCGGTTGAATAAAATGCGGGCCGAATTAGTCAAACCCGGGTGTTCCGGCCTTTTCGGGGTGCTGCTCCAGGTGCGCTGCTTTCAAAGCTTCGGAGGCTTTGCGGCTGCCATCATGGCTCCAACCCGGCGGGGCTATGGCATACATCAGCCGTTCGCGCAGGGTCAAACCGCGCTGTGACATGTCGCGCGCAATCGACAGCCACTCGTGAAAGGCAACGCGCAGCGGGTTGAAGGTGCCGATATTGTGGACCAGGCCGTAGTCGACCTTTTCGTCCTCTTGCTCGGGCACAAAAGTGCCAAACATCTTGTCCCAGATGATCAGCACGCCGGCATAGTTGCAGTCCAGATAGCGGGCGTTGCGGCCATGGTGCACGCGGTGGTGGCTGGGCGTGTTCATCACCGCCTCGAACCAGCGGGGCATCTTGCCGATGGCCTCGGTATGGATCCAGAACTGATAGATCAGGTTCAGACCCCCGACAAACAGCACCATGGCCGGGTGAAACCCCAACAGGATCAGCGGGGCGCGGATCACCATCATGAAGGTGAAGGTGCCGGTCCAGGTCTGCCTGAGCGCGGTGGTCAGGTTGTAATGCTGGCTGGAATGGTGGTTCACATGGCTGGCCCAGACCCAGCGGATGCGGTGCCCAAACCGGTGGACCCAATAGTACCGCAGATCATCCAGGATGAAGCAGATCACGATCACCGGCCAGCTGAGCCCAAGGTCCAGCGGCGTGATCCGCCACAGCACCATGAAGAACCCCCAGGCGACAAAGCCCAGGATAATGCCCGAGGCGACGCTGCCGGCGCCCATGATCAGCGAGGTGACCGCGTCGCGCGTCTCGTACCGCCCACCGCGGCCCGACAGGTGGATCCACACCAGTTCGGCCAGGATGGCAGCCAGAAACAGCGGCACTGCCCAGGACACCACGTCGGGGAAACTGACCAATCCGTCCATCATTGCTCTCCTTCGTGCAGCAGGTCGCGCCATTGCGCGACGGTCTCGGGTGGCAAGGGGATGCGCAGTTGCCCGGTGCCGTAATCGGGGAACCGCAGGGCAATGTGATCGCCGTGCAGCCGGGCCTTTGGCGACAAGCGCCGCGCCACGGTGTCTGCGCCAAATGCCCAAACAATTCCAGCGCCTGCCGATGACATGACCAATGCCGCCCTGCCATTGCCGGCCATGGCCACCTGCAAGACCTTCGTGTCCGGGAATTCACGAACCCAGGCCGCACGCGCCTGGGCCTCGTCCCGCAGGTTTACGCGGCGCGAATAGCCCAACAAATGCAACAAAACGGCCACGAACAGGATGCCAAAGACAACCAACGGCCCAAGTATTTCCAGCGGCATTTTCCTCTCCCGTCAGGAAATGGACAATCTGGGCGATCCGCTGTCAATATTATCAATACGTGACCTAGGGTCATGTTTTGCTTGCCAAGTGTTTTTCGCCCGATGAATTCTTTCACAAGGAATTGAACTTGGGGAATCTGGTGGTTTTTGAAAGCAGATTTAGCGCGGTAGTGGCCGGCAATCGGACACTGACGTCGCTTTTCTTGGACGAGATGCAGAATCGCGGCCCGGCTTGGGTGATCCGCGATGGGGTGTCCGGCCATGTCTTGACAGGCGACGCGTTGGCAATGGCCGTGCCGCGGGTGGCGGGGTTTCTGCACGCGCGCGGTGTCGCGCGCGGCGATTGTGTCGCCCTGATGTTGCCGAACAGTCCTGCTTTTTGCGTTATCTTTCACGCGTTGCTTTGGGCCGGGGCGACGGTGACACCGGTGAACCCGGCTTATAAGCCAGCAGAATTGTCGCGCCAGATGGCCAAGTCAGGCGCGCGGCTGATTGTTGCGGCATCCACCGAAACGCCAACCGCTGCTGGCATCGCCGCCGACGATCAGGTCCTGGTCGACCTGGATGCAGGTGATCCGCTGGCGTCCTTGGTGGGCGACCCGATACCGGAACAACCTGCGGCTAACCCCGCTTTGCTGCCTTTTTCATCCGGTACAACCGGCGCGCCAAAAGCCGCTCAGCTGCCGCCTGAAAACCTTGTACATAACTTGCGGCAAACACAGGCCATGCTGCGTGTTGAACCGCACGAGGTCACAATCGGCTTTCTTCCGTTCTTTCACATATACGGTCTTGCCACTGTCATGAACGCTTTCTTCTTGGCCGGTGGACGATTGGTAACCCAGCGTCGGTTTGATGCGGGCGAGATGGCCACGCTGATCGATAGGCACAAAGTGAAGCAGCTTTTTATTGTGCCCCCCGTGGCCACGATGCTGATCGGTCACCCGGCAGCGGCAGCGGCAGATCTGCAATCGGTGGACTATGTGCTGTCTGCCGCGGCTCCTTTGGGGCCCCGGCTGCAAACTGCGTTGGAGGACCGGCTGGGGGCAACCGTGTGTGAAGGGTTCGGGATGACCGAGCTCAGCTCCTTCTCATATATTGCGCCCGCCCATCTGCCTCGCGATGGCAGCTGTGGCCTGGCCCTGCCGGGCGTGCGCACGCGGATCGTGGACCCGGAAACGCAAAAAGACCTGGCCGCTGGACAGGTGGGCGAAATGTGGTTGGCCGGTGCACAGTTGATGACCGGTTACAAAGACGCGCCAGAGGCCAATGCCGACACATTGGTGGAGGGCGCGTGGCTGCGCACTGGCGACTTGGCCAGCATCGATGCCGATGGTTATCTGTTTCTGCATGGCCGATTGAAGGACATCGCCAAGATCCGTGGCTTCCAGGTTTCGCCGGTCGAAGTTGAGGCCGTGCTGACCGCGCATCCCGGCATTGCCGACGCGGCGGTTATCGGTGCCGCGGGGCCCATGGGGGACGAGATGCTGTTTGGCTTTGTGGTGCCACAACCCGGTGCCGAATTGCCGGCTGAGGATGATCTGTTGGCGCATCTGTCGGCAGAACTGTCCAGCTACAAGATCCCGCGACGCCTGTTGCCCATTGACGAGATCCCGAAATCACCAGCAGGCAAAATCGCCCGTCACGAACTGCGTGCACGGGCCGATGCTTGGGTGGCGCAACAGCGTTAGGTCAGCTTTCGCCTGCGATCAGGGTGTTCAGGATGGCCTTGGCGCTTTCACTGTCCCATTCGGCGTCCCCTTGCAGGCGCGCAATCTCGCGGCCCTCGCGGTCAAGGATCATCGTCATTGGCAATCCCAGCACGCGCATCTGCCGAGCAAACTGTTGTTTCGGGTCGCGCAGGGTGACGATGTCGTCCACCTCGATGGATTCAAAGAACTTGTTGATCGCAGGAACAGGGTTCCGACCCGTGGCAATGGCTACAACGTCAAAATCGTCACCGCCCAGTTCCTCCTGCAGGGCCTCCAGCCCCGGCATTTCCTTGCGGCAGGGCGCACACCACGTGGCCCAGAAGTTCAGAACGACGTATTTACCATGGAACGCGTCCAAGCTGTGTATGCCTTCAGCCATATCCAGCAATTCAGCAGGGGGAACCTCGGCCGGGGTGCTGTGAAAATTCAGCTTCTTGATCGACCCTTCGCGCATCGCCTCCAGCGTGGCAATATCTGCCGCCGCAACGAAGTTTGCACCCAGCGCCAACGCCGTGTACAGCACTGCGGAACGAATAAAGCTCACTTTCATACGACCTCCAGGGGTGCTCAATGACCAAAGACAGCGCGAATACGATGTGGGGCGGCCGCTTTGCCGCCGGACCCGATGCGATCATGGAGGCGATCAATGCCTCGATCGGGTTCGATCAGCGTATGGCAGCCCAGGATATCGAAGGCTCGCGCGCCCATGCCGCCATGTTGGCCGCCACAGGCATCATTACCGATAACGATGCAGCGGCGATCCGGGAAGGGCTGCTCACGGTGTTGTCAGAGATCGAAAGCGGAAATTTCGCGTTTTCGACCGCTTTGGAAGACATTCACATGAATGTCGAGGCGCGTTTGAAAGAGGTTATTGGCGAACCGGCGGGCCGTCTACATACCGGGCGCAGCCGCAACGATCAGGTGGCGACCGATTTCAAACTGTGGGTCCGCGACCAGTATGACGCCGCGATTGCCGGGATCGAGGCGCTGATGAAAGCTTTTGTCGCGCAGGCCGAGGTGGGCGCCGATTGGGTCATGCCCGGTTTCACCCACCTGCAAACCGCGCAGCCGGTGACCTGGGGCCATCACATGATGGCCTATGTCGAGATGCTGGGCCGCGATCTGAGCCGGTTTCGTGATGCCCGCGCGCGGATGAACGAGGCGCCCCTGGGTGCGGCGGCACTGGCCGGCACATCGTTTCCCATCGACCGCGAAATGACCGCCGCCGCGCTGGGCTTTGACCGGCCCGCGGCCAATTCGCTGGACGCGGTGGCCGATCGGGACTTTGCGCTGGAGTTCCTCAGCTGTGCCTCGATCTGCGCGATGCATCTCAGCCGCTTTGCCGAGGAATTGGTGATCTGGTCGTCGGCGCAGTTCCGGTTCGTGGTGCTGTCGGACCGGTTTTCGACCGGTTCGTCGATCATGCCGCAGAAAAAGAACCCTGATGCGGCCGAGCTGATCCGCGCCAAGATCGGGCGGATCATGGGTGCAATGGTGGGGCTGTTCACGGTGATGAAGGGGCTGCCGCTGACCTATTCCAAGGACATGCAGGAAGACAAGGAACAGGTCTTTGACGCTGCTGACAGCCTGATGTTGGCGCTGGCGGCGATGGAAGGCATGGTCAAGGACATGGAAGCCAACGTGGATGCTCTGGAAACCGCGGCTGCCAGCGGGTTTTCCACCGCCACCGATCTGGCCGATTGGCTGGTGCGGGCGTTGAACATGCCGTTCCGCGATGCCCATCATGTGACAGGGTCGCTGGTGGCGATGGCCGAAAACAAAGGCTGTGATCTTCCAGACCTGACACTGGATGACATGCAGACCGTGCATGCGCAGATCACAGCCGATGTATTCGACGTGCTTGGCGTTAAGAATTCCGTTGCCAGTCGAATGAGTTATGGTGGGACCGCGCCGACACGGGTTCGCGAACAGGTGGCGCGGTGGAAAGAGGTGTTGTCGTGAAGAAACTGGTTCTCTTAGCAGTGGTGTTTCTGGGCGCTTGCGGCGCTGACGGCCCGCCGGTCACTCCGGCGCTGAACGCCGGGGTGAAACTGACGCCAAAAGGTATCTCTACCTCGGCCTCGGCCGGGGTGCGTGCCGGCAACGTCGCGGTGTTGGTCGGGCTTTAACCCGCGACCGGATGCCCACGATCACGGAGGCAGCCGATCAGGATGTCCTTGCGCAAATGACGGGTTTCGAGCGCACCCGCCGCTGCACCCGTGGCCGCGCCAACAATAAGACCCGAAACCAAACCCTCTTCGTTCGACACATCGTCATCGGCAAAGCCGGCCAATGCACCCACACCGGCGCCAACTGCGGCGGCTGTGCGTGTTTCCCCGTTCCACACCGATTGCGACTTGGCCAAAGCCCGGCATTCTGCAAGGTCTTGTTGATAGCCGGGGCCGGCCTTGCTGCTGAGGGCGGGTTCGTATGACGCCCCGGTACCCGAACACGCGCTGACGGCAAGGGTGGCACAGAGGGCGGAGAGAATCGTTGTTTTCATAATGTTTACCTTTCTTTTCATACAGTTCAGCCAGCCCACTGCCGGTAGGCAGCGGAGGAAGAGAGTTGGTTATTGACTGATGGGTCAGTAACTAGGTAACGCGTTGTTGACCTGCAAGTCATTATTTATCTTGTGGTCAAATTTTTTTTCTGAAGACTGCACTGCAGGAAGGAAAAGCAATGCCCAAGATTGTCGATCGCGAAGAAATGCAGGAGCGGATCATCGCGGCCACCATGTCTGCATTCGTCAAATACGGCCACGCCGCAACCAAAATGACGGATATCGCGACCGAGGCAGGTTTGGCCAAGGGAACGCTGTATCTGTATTTTCAAAACAAGGAAGAACTGACCCTTGCGCTAGTCCGGGCCTGCTTTGCTCTTTGGGAGGAGCAGGTGAAACGCGCAGAACCCCCTGAAACCCTTGAAGACTTTATCGTAATTGTGCGCGGTGCAATCACGCCGGGACAAACAGACCGGCAGGCGACACGGATGTTCTTCGAGATCATGGGGGCCGGCACGAACACGCCGGGCCTGATGGAAGAGGTGGCAGCGTTTTATAAAATGCTGGGGCGGTTCTATGCTCAGAACCTGCGGGCTTTGAAGAATAATGGTGTCCTTTCGCCGCGGCTGAACGCACGGGCCCATGGGCGCGCAATTGCATCCATCGCCGATGGCTTGGTGATTCACCGGGCGATGTTCGAACTGGATGACGCCCTGTATGACGAAATGGTTGCGGCCGTTCTTGCGCAAGTGCGGGCGGGCCTGACCGTGGGAGGGGTGGAGCATGGATAGGATACGCTGGCTATTTCTGGCGCTGGCGCTGTGGGGCGCTGTGCATCCAATGGCCTATTTCCTGGCGTGGTTCGGCGAGAACGGGTTTGATCTGGCGGGCATGATCGATGCCTGGCACGTCAATGACGCCAGCAGCGGCTTGGTCTGGGACCTGACAATTGCTGCCATTGCCCTGACGGTTTGGGTCGTGGCGGAATGCGCTGCGGCCCGCCGTTGGCGGGGGCTTTGGGCCATTCCGGCGACGTTTTGCATCGGCGTAAGCTGTGGGTTGCCCTTGTACCTGTTTTTGCGCGTCGGGATCCAAAGGCGCGCCTGACGGCGCAAGTTTTTTGTCTCGCTTGGCGCCTTCGGCTTCGCGCTCGGTTGGGGTGCTTGGGGCACGGTTGCATTGGCGTTGGCGAGCGGCTATTGCGCGGATATGGATCATTTTCTTTATCGCGATGGCATTCTTCATGCCGAAGACGTGCCGCTGAGCCAGATTGCCGCGGCGGTGGGCACGCCGTTCTATTGCTATTCCACGGCGACATTTACCCGGCATTTCCGTCTATTTGACGAGGCGTTGGAGGGAATGCCGCATTTGGTCTGTTACGCGATGAAGGCCAATTCGAACCAGGCAATCCTGACCTTGATGGCCAATCTGGGCGCGGGCGTTGATGTGGTCTCGGGTGGGGAGTATGCGCGGGCACGCGCAGCCGGGTTCGAAGGCGACAAGATCGTGTTCTCGGGCGTTGGCAAAACGCGCGACGAGATGCGTACGGCCCTTGCCGGCGGTATCCGACAGTTCAACCTGGAAAGTGAGCCCGAGATGCGGGTGCTGGACCAGGTGGCGCGCGCGATGGGCGTGGTGGCCCCGGTCACGGTTCGGGTGAACCCGGATGTGGATGCCAAGACCCATGAGAAGATCGCCACGGGGAAATCCGAGAACAAGTTCGGCATTCCGATCGCCAAGGCGCGTGAGGTTTATGCCGAGATCGCCACGTTGGAAGGCTTGCGGGTTGTCGGGATCGACGTGCATATCGGCAGCCAGCTGACGGATTTGGAACCGTATCGTCTGGCCTATCGCAAAGTGGCGGAATTGACAGACGTGTTGCGAGCGGACGGTCATGCGATTGAGCGTCTGGATCTGGGCGGCGGCCTGGGTATTCCTTACGAACGCTCCAATGATGCGCCGCCTTTGCCTGTGGAATATGGCGCGATGGTACGTGAGGAGCTGGGTCATCTGAACGCAGAGATCGAAATTGAGCCGGGCCGCCTGATTGCCGGGAACTCGGGTGTTCTGGTGACCGAGGTGATCTATCTCAAAGAGGGCGAAGGCCGTGACTTTCTGATCGTGGATGCGGCAATGAATGACCTGATCCGCCCCTCGATGTATGCCGCCCATCACGACATCGTTTCCGTGGTCGAGCCAGCAGCGGGTGCAGATCCGGCCACCTATGACGTGGTTGGGCCGGTATGCGAATCAGGCGACACTTTTGCCAAGCAACGGGTGATGGCGCAGTCGGGGCCGGGCGACCTGATCGCGTTCCGGTCGGCCGGTGCTTATGGCGCCGTTATGGCCTCGGAATACAATTCGCGGCCTTTGGTGCCCGAAGTGTTGGTCAGCGGGGATCAATTCGCTGTCATTCGACCACGTCCCAGCTTTGACGAAATGATAAACCGCGATAGGGTACCTGAGTGGCTGTAGCCGCGCGTTTCGCGATGGCGGCCCGAGGTATCGAGGATCTGTTATCGCGCAACCGGACAACTCTGACATTCTGAGCCACATCGCCTGGCCACTGCGATGGACGCAGGCCGGGATGGTTGTGGAACGTGCCGCGCGGGCGTTTTGGCCGGCGGGGTCGCTGGCTCTGTTGGCGTTCGGGTTGGTTTCGTTGGGGCTGTACCGGGTGGTGCCGCCTATGGCGGCGATGATCCTGACGGGTCTGGCCGGGCTGGGTGTTCTCGGCTTGCTGGCACATGGGGCGCGACGGTTCCGGTGGCCGACACGCGCCGCAGCGTTGCAGCGTCTGGATGACAGCCTTCCGCATGCCCCCATTACCACATTGCTGGACCAGCAGGCGGTTGGCGCGCAGGATGGTGCCTCGCGCGCGGTTTGGGCCGCGCATCGGGCGCGCCTGCGGAAACGGTTGGACGGGTTGCAACCCGTGGCCCCGCGCCCTGCGTTGCACCTGCATGACCGGTATGCCTTTGGTCTTCTTGCCTGCACCCTGGCCCTGACAGGGTTGGTTTTTGGCACGGGGTTGCGCCCCGGCGAAGTGGCCGGTGTCGTGGCCCAGTCCGGGCAAACCGTGGCGGCCGGACCGGCGTGGGAAGGGTGGGTAGAGCCCCCCTCGTTTACCGGCAAGCCCACGCTGTATCTCAATGATCTGGGGGGCGAAACGCTGACGGTGCCTCAAGGCAGCCGTGTCACCCTGCGCTTGTACGGCGAGGCGGACAGCTTGCAGGTGGTCGAAGATGTGTCGGGCGGCGAGGCCTTCCCGCTGGCTGACCCGATGGCCCAGAGCTTTGAGATCGCGCGCGCGGGCGAGATGCGGATCGACGGGCCCGGTGGGCGCGCATGGCAGGTTTTGCTGAGCCCCGATGGCCTGCCGTCGGTGGAGTTCAACGGCGCCATGCGACGCCGCGCCGATGGGGAATTGCAGCAACCGTTTGCGGGGGCCGATGATTATGGCGTGGTCCTGGGACGGGCGCAGATTGATTTGAACCTGGCTGCCGTCAGCCGGCAACACGGTTTGGTCGCCAACCCCGACCCACGACCGGAAATCCTGCTGGACCTGCCAATGCCCATTAGTGGTGACCGGGCGAGCTTCGAAGAACTGCTGATCGAAAACCTGTCCGAACATCCGTGGGTTGGGCTGCCGGTACAGATCCGGTTAAGCGTGGATGACGCGCGAGGGCAGACAGGGTTTTCAGACAATCTGGCGACCGAGCTGCCGGGCCAAAGGTTCTTTGATCCGCTAGCCAAAGCCGTGATCGAACAAAGGCGTGACCTGTTGTGGGCGCGCAGCAACGGCACGCGGGTGCTGCAGATCCTGCGAGCTGTGTCTTACAAGCCTGATGATGTTTTTCGCGAGGGCAGCGCATATGGCGCAATGCAACAGGTGTTGCGCGATCTGGCTGAAGCGGCCAAAGGCGATCTGACGCCCGAGCAGCAGCAGGAACTGGCCGATGCTTTATGGGACCTCGCCAACCTGATCGAATTTGGTGACCTTTCGGATGCGGCCGAGCGTCTGAAACGGGCGCAGGAACGTCTGGAAGAGGCGATGCGCAACGGCGCCTCGGACGAGGAAATCGCCGAGCTGATGCAAGAGCTGCGCGACGCGATGAACGAATACATCCGGCAACTTGCACAGCAGCAGCAGAACCAGCAACAGCCGGGTGACGGAACCGATCAGCCCGGCAGCGGTGAACAAGAACAGCGCGAGATCACCGGCGAACAGTTGCAGGAGCTCTTGGATGAAATCCAGCGCCTGATGGAAGAGGGCCGGATGGCCGAGGCCATGCAACTGATGGAACGGTTGAGCCAGATGATGGAGAACCTGCAGGTCACTCAGAACCCTAATGGCCAAAGCACGCCGGGCCAGGAGGCGATGGAAGGGCTGGGCGAGACCCTGCGCGAGCAGCAGGGCCTGTCTGATCAGGCCTTCCGCGATCTGCAGGAACAGTTCAACCCAGGCGCACAAGCCGGACAAAGTGGCCAGAACGAAGGGCGCAATGGCGGCGAGGGGCGCGGCTCCAGCCACGAAGGCCAGCAGGGCGAAGGACAGGGGCAGGGCGGCGACCAGCCGGGCGCGCAGTCCGGCGATGGCGGGCAAGGCCAACCGCAAAGCCTGGCTGAACGGCAGCGCGCGCTGCGCCGGCAATTGGAACAGCAACAGCAGAACCTTCCGGGTGTCGGCGGCGAAGCCGGACGCCAGGCGCGCGACGCGCTTGACCGTGCAGGCCGCGCCATGGATCGGGCTGAACGCAACCTGCGAGAGGGCGACCTTGCAGGGGCTCTGGACGATCAGGCCGATGCCGTGGATGCGCTGCGCGACGGCATGCAAAACCTCGGCGAAGCCCTGGCGGAGCAGCGCCAGCAACAGCAGGGACAACAGGGCCAGCAGGTGGGACAAGGCGATCCTAATGGACGGCGTGACCCACTGGGCCGCGAGGATACCGGTCGGGGCGGTTTGGAAAGCGACGAGAACTTGCTGGGCCAAGGGAACGATCCCTTCGCCCAGGCGCGTGACCTGTTGGATGAAATCCGCCGTCGATCGGCCGAACAGGAACGCTCGACAGAAGAGCGCGACTATCTGAACCGCTTGCTGGACAAGTTCTGATTACTCGCCGCTAAGCCCGTTCAGAAACGCCGTCAATTGCTCGGTGCCCGTGCTGACAAGGCCGTTGACCGTTACGCGCAAACCATCCGCAAATTGAACATAAGCGGTCAGGGCGGGCGCCGTGGCAGGGACCTTGTCCGCGATGAGCGGTGCCATTGTATAAACAACCGCCAGGATCACGCCCAGCAGGATCATCAGGCCAAAGCCAGTGCCGAAACGGCTGCGTCGCCTGAGGGGTGCTGATGCGCCCCCGGGCGTGGCGCCGGCCACCTCGTCGCCAACGCGGTCCGAACTGGCACGCAGGGTCGAATTTATTTCCTCGATGTCGGGCAGCATTTCGCGGCGCGGTGCGTCGTCTTGCTCGAACACTTCGGGCGTAACACCGCGCAGGCGGGCAATGCGATCCCGCAACTCGGTCCCGTCCGGGCGTTCCGACGGCGCGTTCAAACCAAGGTCAGGCTGACTTTCCAGCCCTGTATTCTCGGCCTGCCGAGCCTGGGATTCACGGGCGGCTTCCTCGCGCAGAATGTCTGCGACCCCTTCGTCCAGCTCTCGACGCGCCGGGGTGTCGTCGGTCTGAGGTTCGGTCGGGGGCTCGGGTTCCGGTGCAGGGTCCGGGTCCGGCACGGGGGCGGCTGCAACGTCGACCCTTGGTTCCAAGCCGGAATCTGGCTCGGGCTGTGGTTCTGGTTCCACGATGGTCTCGTCGATCGTGGCGAGGGGCTCTGGTTCGGCGGCCTCATCCGCCAGCTGTTGAGCGCTTTTCTGAAACCACGTAGTGCCGCAGTTTGAACATTGTACATCGCGGCCCCCGTCGGGGATTACCGCGTCATCCACTTCGTAAACGGCATCACAGTTTGGGCATACCAGTCGCATATTGCCTCTTTCGTTTTCGGCGATATTTGTCCGCCGTGCTCCCCGATTGGGTCACATTTTGAATCAAACGGTCGAAAAATTCAAAGAAATTGCGTAGCAACGGCATTGAAACCCTAAATACTGTGGGGCAAAACCTGCAAAAACCAACCGGGGGCTGCAGTGATCGATCTTGAGAACGTGTCTCAGAACTATGGTGGCGACGAGCTGCTAAGCGGTGTTTCACTGCGCCTGGCACCTGGTTCGTTCCATTTTCTGACCGGGCCTTCGGGGGCGGGCAAGACCACCATGATGAAGCTTTGCTATGGCCAATTGCTGCCAAGCACAGGCTCTGTGCGTCTGTTCGACAAGGAGGTTACAGCGATGGACCGCGACATGGTGGCAAACACCCGACGCCGCATTGGGGTGGTCCACCAGGATTGCCAATTCCTTGACCATCTGACCTTGGCTGAGAATGTCTTGCTGCCGCTGACAGTTGCGGGACGCGACACCGGTGCAGAAGCGCAGAATTTGAAAGACCTGCTGGGCTGGGTTGGGCTGGGGGCCCAAACACATGCGCGGCCACCACAGTTGTCAGGCGGTGAGCGGCAGCGCGCTGCACTGGCCCGCGCGGTGATTATGGACCCCGAGGTGATCCTGGCAGACGAGCCGACGGGCAACATCGACTGGGACATGTCGCTGCGCCTTTTGCAGTTGCTTACGGAATTGAACCGCATGGGAAAAACCGTGCTGATTGCCACGCATGATCTGAACCTGATCCGTGCCGCCAAAAGTCAGGTCGCGGCCCGTGTGTTGCGGATCAAGGACCGGCGCGTGCAACTTGCGGGGGCGGATCTGTGAGTGTTTTCAGAGGATTGATCACCCTGCTGCGCGGAGATCCCCAAGCCGACCGGGTGGTGCCACCCACCGGCTTCACGGTACGGCTGACGGTGTTCACCTCGGCGGCCATGGCGTTTCTGGCGGTGTTCGCACTGGCCTTGTCGATCTCGGCCGGACGGTTGGCTGATCGCTGGTCTGGCGCATTGGCGCGGACCGCAACGGTGCGTATCTCGGCACCCGAAGGTCAGATGGCCACACAGGCCGCGGCGGTGTTGGAAGCGCTGCGAACTACACCCGGCGTGGCCGAGGCACGTTTGCTGACACCTGACGACCAGAAAACCCTTTTGGCTCCGTGGTTTGGCCCGGATTTGCCGGTAGAGGACTTACCGCTTCCGGCCCTGGTAGAGCTGCGCGAAACGGCCGAAGGTTTTGACGCGGCCGCGCTGCGCTTGCGCCTGTCAGCCGAGGCGCCGGGGGCGGTTCTGGACGATCACACACGCTGGCGGCAACCGCTGGTCACGGCGGCGGACCGGCTGCGCCTGCTTGCCGTCTTGTCACTGGCGCTGATCACGGCGGCCTCGGGTGCGATGATCGTTCTGTCGGCCAACGCAGCCCTTGCTGCAAACGAAAAAGTCATTGCCACGCTTAGACTTGTGGGCGCGCGCGACGTGTATATCGCACGGGCCTTTGTACGGCGTTTCACCGGGCGCGCGTTGCAAGGCGCGGCTGTCGGAGCCGCTTTGGCAACCGGTGGCGTAGCGCTGTTGCCGGGGGCGGACAGCGCAGGTGGGTTTCTGACAGGGCTGGGATTTGCCGGGGCGGGCTGGGCTTTGCCGGTGATCATTCCGGTGGCCGCAGCAGTGGTTGCGTTTTGGTCAACGCGGCTGGCGGCGTTTCGGGTTTTGCGAGGAATTTCATAATGTTGGCATATGCTTGGCGTTGGTTCAGGTCGCTGGTCTTTGTAGCCCAGATGTACCTGACGATGGCGATTATGGCGCTGTATTTCACCCCGCTTGCAGCCATCAACCGGGTTTGGGCGTTCAGAGGGGTGCACACTTATTGCCGGTGGGTCCGGTGGACGGCGTCGTGGATGATCGGCCTGCGATCCGAGATCCGTGGCGACGTGCCGGACGGAGAGGTGCTGATTGCCTCTAAGCATCAGAGTTTCTTTGATATTATCATGATCGTGTCGGTGGTGCCGCGGCCGAAATTCATCATGAAACACTCGCTGAAATGGGCGCCGATCCTTGGGTGGTTTGCCTTGCGTATTGGCTGCGTCCCGGTGGATCGGGGCAAGAAAGCCAAGGCCGTTGAGCAGATGGTTGCAGGGGTGCGGGCAGGGGTTGAGACGCCGGGGCAGTTGATCATCTATCCGCAAGGGACCCGCGTCGCGCCGGGGGCCAAAAAGCCTTATAAAATAGGGCCTGCGGTGCTGTATGGCGAGTTGTCACAGGATTGTGTGCCAGCGGCAACCAACGTGGGTGTCTTCTGGCCGCGCACGGGCATATACCGCAAACCGGGGCTGGCAGTGGTAGAGTTTTTACCGCCCATTAAACCGGGGCTGAGCACCGAGGCGTTTATGGAAACGCTGGAAACCACGATCGAGGCTGCATCCGATGCGCTGATGGCGGAAGCGGGAAAATTGTAGCTTTTCTTTAAACTTTCAGGGATCCGGAACATGGATTTTTTAAACTCTCTGGATGAGCTGGAGGCGCTTTACGGTGCCCCCGGCCCGGCGGCCACGCGGAAGGTGGCGCGCCAAATGACACCGCTCTATCGCAAGTGGATCATGGCGTCGCGGTTTTGCGTGCTGACGACGGTGGGCCCCGAGGGCTCCGATGGCAGCCCGCGTGGCGACGATGGCCCCGTGGTGGTCGAGCTGGACCCCGGCACGCTGGCGCTGCCGGATTGGCGCGGCAACAACCGGATCGACAGCCTGCGCAATATTGTGCGCGACGGTCGGGTGTCGCTGATGTTCATGGTGCCGGGATCAAACAACGTGATACGGGTAAACGGCACGGCGAAGCTGACAGCTGACCCGGCGATGTTGGCCCGGTTCGATCGCGACGGCAAACAGCCGCGTACCGTGGCGGTGATCACCATCGCCGAGATCTACAGCCAATGCGCCCGCGCCCTGATGCGGGCACGCACCTGGACGTCGGGCGACGAAAGCGATGGCTTGCCCAGCGTCGGGGACCTGCTGCAGGAAATGACGCAAGGCGAGATTGACGGCAAAGCCTATGACGCAGAATGGCCGGGCCGCGCCGCCACGTCTATGTGGTGATCAGCTGTCCTGAAACAGCTGGTAAGCCTCGGCGCCGGTGGCGCCGTGGTGCACCACAGCCTCGAGCGCTTTGAGCATCGCCAGCGGTTTTTCGGACTGGAACACGTTGCGGCCCATATCCACGCCGGCCGCGCCCTGATCAATGGCGCGGTAGGCCATTTCCAGCGCGTCGGCCTCGGGCAGTTTCTTGCCCCCGGCGATCACGATGGGCACCGGGCAGCCCAGCACGATGTTTTCGAACCCTTCGTCAACGTAATAGGATTTGACCACCTGCGCGCCGATCTCGGCGGCGATCCGGGTGGCCAGGCCGAAATAGCGCGCATCGCGCACCATGTCGGCGCCCACGCCGGTGACGGCCATGGTGGGGATGCCATAGCGCAGGCCGCTGTCGATCAGCTTGACCACGTTGCCGATGGATTTGTGCTCATACTCGGCGCCGATATAGACCTGCGCGGCCATGGCGGACACGCCCAGACGCAGGGCGTCCTCGATCTCGACCGAGATCAGCTCGTTCGACAGCTCGGTCAGGATCGAGTTGCCGGCCGAACAGCGCAGCGCGACAGGTTTGTTGACCTCGGGCGGGATCATGGTGCGGATGGCCCCGCGGGTGCCCATCAGAACGTCGGTGTAAGGGGCCAGGGGGGCGATCGTCAGGTCGATCCGTTCCAACCCCGTGGTGGGGCCCTGAAAATAGCCGTGGTCAAAGGCCAGCATCACCGTGCGCCCGGTTTCGGGCCGGAACATCGCCGACAGCCGCGCCTTCATGCCCCAGTCGTGATGGGCCGCGCCCTTTAGGAAAAACCGGCTGGTGTCGGGCGGGGTGCCTGCGCCAAAATCTTTGCCGTCCTTGATATCGTCCAGATCCGCCATGGGATTGCCCTCCGCTAATGTGTCGGGGGTTTTGTAGCGGGTTGTGGCGATTCACTGAATATACTTCATTGCTGGAAATATATTTCCAATGAATTCAACTATGCAGGTGCAGCAAAAGCTGGCAGCAAAAGGCCGCTTTGCGGTAACAAGGTTGAAAGGGCCGGTGGAGGACAGGCCCTCGGAGGAGGCAATGTCATGAGTGAAAAGATCATGTCGGCCCGCGAGGCGGCGGCTTTGGTGAACAGCGGCGACACCGTTACGACGTCCGGGTTCGTGGGCATCGGCGTGCCCGAGGCGTTGCTGAAAGCGCTGTCGGCGCGGTTTATGGAGGAAAAAGCGCCGCTGGACCTGACGCTGTTTTTTGCCGCGGGCCAAGGCGATGGCAAGGACCGGGGGCTGAACCATCTGGGCCACGAGGGGCTGCTGAAACGGGTGATCGGCGGGCACTGGGGGTTGATCCCCAAGGTGGGCCGGCTGGCCACCGAGGGCAAGATCGAGGCCTATAATCTGCCACAAGGGGTGATCAGTCACCTGTTTCGTGACATCGCGGCGGGCAAGCCCGGGACGCTGACACCGGTGGGGCTGGACACGTTTGTGGACCCCGCGCTGGGCGGCGGGCGGATCAATGACGCCACCACCGAAGAGCTGGTTTCCCGGGTCGAGATCGGCGGCGATACGCATCTGTTTTACAAAGGGTTTCCCATCGATGTGGCCTTTCTGCGCGGCACCACCGCGGACGCGGCGGGCAACGTGACGATGGAGCACGAGGCGCTGGTGATCGACAACCTGGCGCAGGCGATGGCCACCAAGAACTCGGGCGGGATCGTGGTGGTGCAGGTGGAACGCACCGTGGCGCGCGGCACGCTGTCGCCGCGCGAGGTGCAGATACCGGGCGCGCTTGTCGACGCGGTGGTGATTGCCGCGCCTGAGGATCACATGCAGACCTTCGCCACCCCGTTCTCGCACGCCTTCACCGGGCAATACCGCACCGATGCCAGCGCGATGCCGGCCATGGCGCTGGACGCGCGCAAGGTGATCGCGCGGCGCGCGGCGTTTGAACTGCCGGTGAACGCGGTGGCCAATCTGGGGATCGGCATGCCCGAAGGGGTGGCCGCCGTGGCCGCCGAGGAAAAGCTGTTGCAGCATATCACCCTGACGGCCGAGCCGGGCGTGATTGGCGGGCAACCGGCCAGCGGTCTGGATTTTGGCGCGGCGGCCAATACCGATGCGGTGATCCCGCAGGCCTCGCAGTTTGATTTCTATGACGGCGGCGGTTTGGATATCGCTATCCTTGGCATGGCCGAGGTGGACGGGACCGGGGCGGTGAATGTCTCGCGCTTTGGGCCACGGCTGGCCGGTGCAGGCGGGTTCATCAATATCAGCCAGAACGCCCGGCGGGTGGTGTTCTGCGGCACCTTCACATCGGTCGCGTTGCAGGTTGAGGTGGCCAACGGTGCGCTGAAGCTGGTTCAGGACGGCCGGGTGCGGAAATTTGTGAACGGGGTGGAACAGGTCACGTTCTCGGGCCGCCGGGCGGCGTCGCTGCGCCAGCCGGTGCTGTATGTCACCGAACGCTGCGTGTTCCGTCTGACGCCCGAGGGGATGGAACTGATCGAGATCGCGCCGGGGGTGGATCTGCAAAAGGACATTCTGGACCAGATGGCCTTTGCCCCGGTTATGAACGATGTGGCCCAGATGGACCCGCGGATTTTCGAGGACGGCCCGATGGGGCTGGCGGCGGATCTGCTGCATCTGGATCTGGACGAGCGCATCACGCTGAGCGACGACACGCAGCGGCTGTTCATCAACCTGTCGCGCATGCGCATCCGCAATGGCGGCGATATCGAACAGGTCCGCGCGCGGGTCGAGACGCTGTGCGCGCCGCTGGACCACAAGGTGGCGGCCATCGTGAACTACGAGGGCACGACGATTTATCCCGAGGTCGAGGACCGCTGGGCCGCGATGGTGAACGGGCTGGAGGATGCCTATTACGGGCTGACCAGCCGCTATTCGGGGTCGGCCTTTATGCGGATGAAGCTGGGCAAGGTGTTCACGCGCGACGTGGAACCGGCAGTGTTTGCCGATGCCGACGCCGCCGAGGAATTTGTGCAAAAGGCCCGCGACTAACTGCGCGCGGGGCGCAATGTGCCGACGCAGTCGCCAAACCCCACCCGGTAGCCCGCGCCAATGGCCGCACCGCGCAGGGTCATGGTGTCGCCATCCTCGATAAAGCTGCGGGTCTGGCCGTCGGACAGGGCAAAGGGCTCTTTGCCGCCCCAACTGATCTCAAGCAGGCTGCCGCGATTGCCCTTTTCCGGCCCCGAGATCGTGCCCGAGCCCAGCAGATCCCCCACCCGCATCGGGCAGCCCGAGGTGGTGTGATGGGCCAGTTGCTGGGCGGCGGAATAATACATCTCGGCATAATTGGTACGGGCGATCACCGTTTCGGTGCCGTTTTCGGGGGTCATGCCGACCTGCAGCGCGATGTCATAGAGCATCGGGCCAGGCTCGTGCAGGTGGTCCAGCAGCGGCACCTCGCGCGGCGGCGTGGCGGTGCGGAACGGCGCCAGCGCGGCGGCGGTCACGATCCACGGGCTGATCGTGGTGGCGGTCGCCTTGGCCTGAAACGGGCCCAGCGGCTGATACTCCCACGCCTGAATGTCGCGCGCCGACCAGTCGTTCAGCAGCACGTAGCCAAAGATGTTGTCAAAGGCCTGGGCCACCGAAATAGGGCCATCCGAGGGTTGGCCGACAATCGCGCCCATCTCAAGCTCGATATCGAACCGGGCCGAGGGGGCAAAGCGCGGGGCGTCGTCATTTGGCCCCTTCAGCTGGCCGTGGGGGCGGGTGATGTCGGTGCCCGAGATGACCACCGACGAGGCGCGGCCGTTATAGCCGATGGGGATGTGTAACCAATTGGGCGGCAAGGCGTTTTCGGGGCCGCGGAACATGGTGCCGACATTCTGGGCGTGGTGGCGGCCGGCGTAGAAATCGGTGTATTCGGCGACGTCAAACGGCATGTGCAGCCGGGCCGTGGACATGGGCAAAAGGTGGGTCTGCAACGGAGCGGGCTCGGCATCGGCGGACAGCCCGCGCGTCAGTTGCGCCCGCAGATCGGCCCAGGCGGCCTGACCCAGCGCCATGAAGGCATTCCAGCGGCCTGTTTGCAGTGTGCCCTGCGCGGTGATCACCCCCGCGGCTTCGGCACTGGCCAGATCGAGGATCTGATCGCCGATCGCCACCCCGCAGCGCGGTGCGGCGCCATCGGCAGAGAAGACGCCATAGGGCAGGTTGTTCAGCGGGAAATCGGTGTCGGGGCTGTTGGCGCTGGTGACCCAGCTGGGCAAAAGAGTGGTCATGATGTGATCTCGGCGTCGGGCTGCGCGTTGGGATGGGCGGCAACAAAGGCCGGCAGCGCGGCGCAGCGGGTTTCAATTTCGGTGAGGCGGGGCAGAGCGGTCATGTCGACGCCCCAGCGATGGGCATTGTAAAGCTGCGCGACCAGGCAGATATCGGCCAGCCCGGGCGTGTCGCCAAAGGCGAAAACGGGGCCATCGGGCAGCAGCGCGTCAAAGGCGGCCAGCCCCTGGATCATCCAATGATGCATCCAGTTCAGCACCGTGTCTTTGTCGTGGCCCATGGCCTGCAGCCGCTGGGTGACGCGCAGGTTGTTCACCGGATGCACGTCGCAGGCCATGGTCAGCGCGGCGGCGCGGACCTGCGCGGCGGCGACGGGGTTGGGTGGCAGCAGCGGCGGGGTGGGATGCGCGGTGTCGAGGTAGTCGAGGATGGCCATCGACTGCGTCAGCACCGTGCCGTCCTCCAATGCCAAGGCAGGCACCCCGGCGCCGGGATTCAGGGCGGTATAGGACGGGTCGCGCTGTGCGTCTTTCAGCAGGTCAACAGGGTGAATGTCGAACGCCAAGCCTTTGAGATGCATGGCAATCCGCACGCGGTAAGACGTGGTTGAGCGCCAGTAGGAATAGAGGGTCACAGCGGGATCCTCAGCCCGTCGCGACCGATATGCAGGGGGCCGGCGAAATGCGGTGCAGCCTCGGCGCGCCAGTCGTTTTCGGTGAAATCGGGGTCGTCCGAGGGGACGAGGTGGTTCAGCGCCAGTTGTTTTGCGCCCGCGCGCGTGGCGATTCGTGCGGCCTCGGCGGCCGGGGTGTGGCTGCGCAGCAGGTGGGTTTTTAGCCGGTCGTCGCCATTGCCAACCCGGGCGCAAAGCGCGTCGATCCCGGCGGTCAGCATCGCTTCGTGCACCAGCAGATCGGCGTCTTTGGCGAAGTCCACCATGGCAGGAAAGGTGGCGGTATCGCCGGAAAAGACCACGCTGTGGTCGCCGTCAAACCGCAAGGCGAAGCTTTCGGCGATGGGCGGGTGGTCGTTCAGCATGGCAGTGATCCGCAGGCCGGCGGGGTTGGGCACGTCGCCGGGTTCCAGCAGCTGCAGATGTACAAGATCGCGCAGGTCGGGGCGGCCCTCGTCGGCGATGCGCAGGTCGATATCTTCGGCCATTGCGGCAAAGAACCCGTCGACATAGGCTCGCAGCCCCGAGGGGCCGATCACGGTGACCGGATCGCGCCGCCCGGCGGTCCAGGCGGTATGCAGAAGCGGCCCAAGCTCAAGATAATGGTCGGAATGCAGATGCGTGATCAGGATCAGGTCGACCTGATGCACGCCCACGCCCTGATCGATCAGCCCGCGCGACACGCCCAGCCCGCAATCCACCACCACGTTCTGCCCGCCCATCTGCAACAGATGCGCCGTGGGCATGGGCGCGCCGGGGCGGATGGCGGGGCCGCCCTTTACCCCCAAAAGCGTAACAGATGTCATGTGTTCCAATTCCCCTCGGGTGTGCCGTCGAATTTCTTTTCAAGGTCTGACCAGCAGTCGATGTAGTCATCCTGCAACGGTGCTTCGGTTGCGGCAAAGGGGGTCAAATGCTGCGGAAAGCGGGTTTCGAACATGAAGGACATGGTGTTTTCCAGTTTCTCGGCGCCCAGTTCGGCGGTCGAGGCGCCCTCGAACGCGCTTCGGTCGGGCCCGTGGGGCAGCATCATGTTGTGCAGGCTCATCCCGCCAGGGACAAAGCCCTGCGGCTTGGCGTCGTAGATGCCGAAGATGTTTCCCATCAGCTCGGACATGATGTTCTTGTGATACCAAGGCGGGCGGAAGGTGTTTTCGGCCACCATCCAGCGATCTCGGAATAGCACAAAATCAATATTTGCCGTGCCTGGAATCCCGGATGGGGCGGTTAGAACTGTAAAAATCGAAGGATCTGGGTGATCGAACAGGATCGCGCCCACCGGGCAATATGTCCGCAGGTCGTATTTGTAGGGCGCATAGTTTCCGTGCCAGGCCACCACGTCCAGCGGGCTTTGCGCGATCTGGGTTTTGTGGAACTGGCCGGCCCATTTCACCGTGATGGTCGATGCCACCTCGTGATCTTCGAAGGCCGCAACGGGGGCCTTGAAATCGCGCGGATTGGCCATGCAGTTCGCGCCGATGGGGCCGCGGCCCGGCATCTCGAACTTTTGGCCGTAATTCTCGCAGACAAAGCCGCGGGCGGGGCCTTCGATCAGCTCAACCCGGTAGACGAGGCCGCGGGGGATAATGGCGATCTCTTGCGGTTCAAGGTCGAGGATGCCGAGTTCGGTGTAGAACCGGATGCGACCCTCTTGCGGGACCACCAGCAGTTCGCTGTCGGCTGAATAGAAATAGTCATCCACCATGCTTTCGGTGATCAGGTAGATGTGGCTGGCCATGCCCACCTGCGTGTTCACGTCGCCCGCCGTGGTCATGGTGCGCATGCCGGTCAGCCAGGTCAGCGCGGTGCCATCGGCAGATACGGGATCCCAACGATACTGGCCCAGGCTGGCCACTTCGGGGTCCACGCAGGGGGCGGATTTCCAATAGGGCAGCGCGACCGGCGCGTAGCGGGTGGAATGTTTAACCGAGGGGCGAATGCGATAACACCACGTCCGCTCGGGCAGGTCGGCGGTGAAGGCGGTGCCAGAAAGCTGTTCAGCGTAAAGACCATAGGGGCATTTTTGCGGGCTGTTCATGCCTTGCGGCAAGGCGCCTTGCAGGGCCTCGGTCTCGTGATCATTGCCAAAGCCGGGCATGTAGCCGGGCGTGGTGCCATTGGTGGCAAGCTGCTGGGTCATCGGGCGGTTCATGGGTGGCCTCTTGCAGATTCGGTCAATTTGGTTACATTCGTGACTGTTAATTTTGTAACTAACAAGGGCACCATGCTGCATCTGGAGAGATTCCTACCCTATCGCCTGAACCGTGTGGCCGAAGCGGTCAGTGACGAAATCAGGCCGATTTACAAAGGGTTGCACGGGATGAACCGCCCGGAATGGCGGGTTTTGGTGGCTTTGGCGCATATTGGCCCCGCGACGGCAACGGCGCTGTGCCGCCATTCGGCGCAGCACAAGACCAAGGTCAGTCGCGCCGTTGTGGCGTTGGAGAAACGACGGTGGATCACGCGCGACAACGACCCGGCCGATCGGCGCAGCGAGATCTTGCAGCTGAACGCAGCAGGGCACGCGGCCTATCGGCAGATTGCGGGGCCGGTCGCGGATGCGGATGCCGCGATACAGGCCAAGCTGGCCCCCGGTGATCGCGCGGCGTTGGAGCAGGGTCTGGCCGCACTGGAACGCGCGATGGGCTTGGTCGACTAAGGGCGGGTTGTAACCTGCCCGGCGCGCGGTATGTTTTCAGGATCACGCCGCGTTGCGAGGGGGCCATGATCCGCGCTGTTCTGTTCTGTGTTGCGATGGCCGTGCCTTGTGTGGCGCGGGCTTTGGACGTGGCCGTGGCAACAAATTTCGCCGGGCCGCTGACCCAGATCGCGGCGGCATTCACCGACGCGACGGGCGAGGACGTTGTGATCACGGCGGGCTCTACCGGCAAGCTTTACGCACAAATCCGCGCCGGCGCGCCGTTTGATGTGTTCCTGTCAGCGGACCGGGAGCGGCCCGCCTTGTTGCATGAACAGGGGCGCGGCGGCGAACCGGTGACCTATGCCACGGGGCGGTTGGTGCTGTGGGCGGGCAAAGACAACCTTCCGGGCGAGGGTCTGACTGATGCGTTGACAGACAGTGGCGTGCGCCATGTCGCCGTGGCCAATCCGGGCCTTGCCCCCTATGGCGCGGCGGCGGTTGAGGTGTTGCAGGCTTTGGACGTCTTCGACACTCTCGAGGCCCGTTTGGTATACGGACAGAATGTCGGGCAGGCGCATGCACTGGCTGCCAGCGGCAATGCGCAGCTTGCGTTGATTGCCGCGTCGGTTGCGCCGGATACCGGCCGGGTTTGGACGGTGCCGACCAACCTGCATGCACCGATCCGACAGGACGCGATCTTGTTGCGCGACGATCTGCAGGCGAAGGCATTCCTGACCTTTCTGCAATCACCGCGCGCGCGCGATATCATCGCGGCGCATGGCATGATCGCGGGGGCAAGCGAATGAGCTGGCCGGACATGGGGCCGGTGTGGTTGACACTGCAACTGGCGGCGGTCACGACGCTGGTTCTGCTGATCGTCGGCACGCCGCTGGCGTGGTGGCTGAGCCAGACGCGGGCGCGGGTGAAACCGGTGATCGAGGCCTTGACGGCGCTGCCATTGGTATTGCCGCCGACGGTCCTGGGGTTCTACCTGCTGATCCTGTTCAGCCCGGATGCGCCTTTGGGCGCGTTCTGGATCACGGTCACGGGTGACAGCCTGTCCTTTTCGTTCACGGGGCTGGTTCTGGCGTCGTGCCTGTATTCGCTGCCCTTCATGGTGCAGCCCCTGCAGGCGGCGTTCGAGGCGTTGGGCCGCGCCCCGTTAGAGGCCGCGGCCAGCCTGCGCGCCGGGCCGGTGGACCGGTTCTTTACGGTTGTGGTGCCCTTGTCGCTGCGCGGATACCTGACCGCCATCGTCCTTTCCTTCGCCCACACAATCGGCGAGTTCGGCGTGGTGTTGATGGTGGGTGGCAACATCCCCGGACGCACGCGCGTGTTGTCGATTGCGATCTACGAACATGTTGAAACCATCCAGTACGATCAGGCGCACCTGTTGTCGGCGGGGCTGTTGGTGTTCTCGTTTGTTGTGCTTCTGCTGGTCTATGTGCTGAACCGGCGCTTTCCGATGGGGGCGCGGTGATGGGGGCGTTGTCGTTTGACCTGCTGCTGTCGCGCGGAGATTTCCACCTGAAGGCGGCGTTCGAGGGCGCGGTGGACGGGGTGACGGCCTTGTTCGGCCCGTCAGGCGCTGGGAAATCAACGCTGCTGCGCGCGATTGCAGGGCTGGAGGCGGCCGAGGGGCCGGTGCGGTTTGACGGCGCGCTGTGGCAGGGGGCAGGGCAAAAGGCCTTGCCGGCGCATAAGCGGCCGGTGGGGTTCGTGTTTCAGAACGCCGCCCTGTTCGCGCATTTGGATGTGGCGGGCAATCTGCAATACGCCGCGCGTCGGGCCGCACCGCGGGCCGGGCCGGACGTGGCCGAAGTGGTGGCGGCACTGGAACTTGCGCCGCTGATGCCGCGGGCCGTGGGTGGATTGTCGGGCGGTGAACGGCAGCGGGTGGCGCTGGCACGCGCGCTGCTGACGCGCCCGGCGCTAATGCTGATGGACGAGCCGCTGTCGGGGCTGGACATGAAGCGCAAGGCGGCGATCCTGCCGCTGATCGCCGAGGTGCCGCGCCGGTTCGGAGTGCCGGTTCTGTACGTGACCCACGCGATTGACGAGGTCACGCGGATTGCCGACCGGCTGATTGCGCTGCGGGACGGGCAAATCGCGGGCAGCGGCCCAATGGCCGAGATGGTGGCACAGCTGGACCTTGGCCTGGGTGGCAGCCGGTTCGAGGCCGGCGTGGTGCTGCGTGCGACGGTGACCGGGACGGATGCGGGGTATCAGCTGACGCGCCTGGACCTGGACGGGCAAACGCTGGTGATGCCTGCCGCCCCGGTGGAGGCCGGCGCCGAGGTACAATTGCGCGTGCGCGCGCGCGACGTGATGGTGGCAACGGTCCGGCCCGAGGGGCTGAGCGCGCAGAACATCCTGACCGCGACCATCGAGCGGATCGAGCCCGAGGAAAGTCGCGCCTTTGCCGAGGTGTTTCTGCGCGTCGCCGAACAGCCGTTAAGGGCGCGATTGACGAGGGCGGCGGTGGATCAGCTGGCGCTGGCGCCGGGGCGCGAGGTGTTTGCGGTGCTGAAGGCGATCTCGTTTGACCGGCGGGTGCTTTAGCCCAGTGTGATCACTTGACCACCGGCCGCCTGCGCGTCCTCGGCATCGTGGGTAACCATCAACACCGGCAGATTGCGCGCACGGGCACGCGCAAAGACCAGATCGCGCACTTGCGCGCGCAGCGTGGCGTCGAGGCGGCCAAAGGCCTCGTCCAGCAGCAGCGCGCGCGGTTCCGACAGAAGCACACGCATCAGGGCCACCCGGGCGCGCTGCCCGCCTGACAACGTGGCCGGATCACGCGGGGCAAAACCGCTCAGGCCAACCTCGTCCAACGCGGCGTCGACCCGTTCGCGGCGCGACAGGCGGCTGCGCAGCGTGGCGGGCAGACCAAAGGCGAGGTTCGCGCCGACCGACATGTGGGGGAAAAGCAGATCGTCCTGAAACAACAGCCCCGTGCGGCGCAGATGTGCCGGTGTATTGGTGATGTCCGCGCCATCCAGCAACACCGCGCCGGTACAGCGCAGCGCCGGGTCCAGCGTGCCGGTGATGGCGGCCAGAAGGCTGGACTTGCCCACGCCGGACGGCCCCATCAGCGACAGGATCTGTCCCGGTTCGATCCGCGCATCCAGCGAGGCGACCTGCCGGGTGCCATGCCAGACGGCGAGGGTGTTCAGTTGCAGGCCCTTGGTCATCTCATTGTCCATGACGCATTCCCGCGCGGTTCAGCCACAAAAGACGCGGGGCCGCAATGGCCAGCGCAAAACCCAACGCCACAAGTCCGGTTTGCACCAAGGCAAAGACCCCGATCACGCGACGGTCACCGCCCGAGGCCAACGCCACGGCCTCGGTTGTCAGGGTCTGCACCCGCCCGCCTCCGATGACCAGCGTGGGCAGGTATTGTCCGACGGATACCGCAAGACCAACGGCGGCGGCTGTCAGCACCGGGGCCAGCAGCATCGGCAGGCGAAGACGCCAGAAAATGCGCCGGTCAGATGCGCCAAGGCTGGCGGCCACGCAGGCATGCCGGCTGTCCCAGGCGTGGTAGGGCGCCGACAATGACAGGTAGACATAGGGCACCACAAAGACCAGATGCGCAGCGATTACGGCAAGGGTGCCGGTGCTGAGCCCGGCCTGCAACATGCCCCATTGCAGCCCCGGCAGGAACGCCACCTGCGGGATGATCAGCGGCAGATAGGACAGCAGCCGCGCGAAGGGCCGCAGGCGCGGGTTGGGGGGATGGGTGCGGTGGGTCTCGAGGCTGGCAAGCACAAGGATCACGGCCAGCGTGGCAGAGACAGCGGCGATCAGCATCGTCTGGCTGGTCAGCCCGGCGATGGTGGAGGTCTGGCTGTGCCAGCTGCGCAGGCTCCATTCGGCAGGCAAGGCATCGGGGAAGTGCCAGCGGCGGGTCACCGACCAAAGGCCAAGGACCAGCAGACCCAGCCCGATGGCACCGGCCACAAGGCCGGTGGCACCCAGACCTGCAAGGCTGATCACGCGGCTGGCGCGATGCCCGCGCGTGCCGCTTGCCGTCCACGACGCCATCAGGCGCGCGCCCAGCATCTCGGCCAGCCGCCAAAGCGCCAGTGCAAGCAGGACCAGCAGCAGTTGCGCAACGGCCCCGGCCGCGGCGACATTGCGGCCCGAAAGGTCGGGCGCGTTCATCCAGCGAACCACCTCGACCGCAAGGGTCGGCGGGGTGGAGGGGCCAAGGATGATGGCCATGTCGACGGTGCTCATCCCGTAGGCCAGCACGGCATAAACAGGCAGGCGAATTTGCGGATAAAGGCGCGGCCAGACGGTTTTCAGCCACCCTGTCGCCGCGCCATAACCCAGCGTGGCGGCCACCAGCGCGCTGCGGCGCGGTTGGGTTTGGGGCAGGGCGGCGATCGACATAAGCAGCAGGAACGGCACCTCTTTCACCACCAATCCCAATGTCAGCGCCAACCCGTATGGGTCGTTCAGGATCAGCCAGTTTGGCGGTGTGTCCAACCCGGTGGCCCAGGGCGACAACAGGCGCATGATCCAGCCTGACGGAGCAATCAGAAAGGCCAATCCAAGCGCGGCGGCGGCATGGGGCACCGAAAGAAGAGGCGAGATCAGACGTTCGATCACGCCAAAGCCACGCCGCCCTGACCATCCCGCCAATATCAGCGCGGTCAGCGCCAGTGACAGGGCGGTGGCGGCCAAACCGGTGCCAAGGCTGAGACCCGCCGCGCGCGGCAAGCCGGGCCAGTTCAGCAAAGCGGTAAAGGCGCCCGGCTGCCCGGTGACCCCCAGTGCGGGCAGCAGCGTGCCCAGCACACCGGCCAGCACGGGCCCGGCCAAAAGGCCAAGCACCAGTATGGGGATCAGGCGGCGCGTCATGCCTTAGCGCGCCACTCCGTAACGCTCTGTCCAGCTGTCAGCCAGCGCGGTGGCCCAGCTGGGATCGGGTTCGGGCAGTGCGGCACCCAGCTCGGCCGGACTAAGCGTGGCAATACCCAGATCCAGTGCATCGAAAAGTGCGCGGTCGGCAGGGGCCAGCGCGTCCATGTCCAAAACGGTGCCATAGCCCAGAATCTCGGGATCTTGGGCGCGGGATTGCGCCTCGGGCGACAGCAGGAAATTGGCCAGAACCATCGCCCCCTCGGGCGCCGAGGCGTTATAGGGGATGGCAACGAAGCTGGCATTGCCGATGGTGCCGCCCTCCAGCACGAATGTGCGCACCGTATCGGGCAGCTGCCCGTTTGCGATGGCGGCAGAAGCCTCGCCCGGGCTGAAGGAAATGGCCAGGTCGATCTCGCCATCGGCCATCATCTGCAGCTGTCGCGGGCCGGTTTGCGGGAAGGCACGGCCGGCGCGCCAGAGGTGCGGATGGGCGCGATCCAGCCAGTTCCAGAGGGGCGCGGTGACCGCGTCGTAATCCACCGCGTCGGCGGGCTGTTGCAGCAGCGTGGCGTCCGCCGTCAGCTCGATCAGCGCTTGTTTCAGGAAGGTAGTGCCCAGGAAATCGGGCGGCTGCGGATAGGTGAACCGGCCGGGATTGGCGGCGGCCCAGTCGCCCAATGCGGCGATACTGGTGGGCGGTTCCGGCAGGCGGGCGCTGTCGTAATAGAACACCACCTGCGCCATTGCCCACGGGCTTTCCTGCCCGTCGGTTGGTACGGTGAAATCCGAGGTCACCGCAGGTTTGCCGGCCACATCGACATATTGCCAGTTCGGCAGGGTTTCGACCCAAGAGGGGTAAAGCAGCCCGGCCTCTTTCATCGCGGCGAAATTGGCGCCGTTGATCCAGATCAGGTCCACCGCGCCGCCGGTGTCTTTGCCCGCGGCCTTTTCCGCCACGACCCGGCCCACCGCGTCTGCGGTGTCGGACAGTTTGACATGTTCAAGGGTCACGCCGTGGCTGGCCGCGACTTGATCGCCCACCCAGCGAATGAAGTCATTGGTCGTGGTGGCCCCGCCCCATGCGTGCCAATACACGGTCTGCCCGCGCGCGGCGCTCTCTACTTTGGTCCAGTCACCGCTTTGCGCGGACGTGCCCGAGGTGCCAAGGATCGCGGCGGCAACCGCCAAGACGTGCAAAGGTTTCATTCAATTCATCCGTTCCCATTTCCGTGCGGCGGTTAGAAAACAATCCGCTGGTGGAACACCATACAAGTTTTTGTGTAAAATCCGCCGGAAAATCGGTCGCGGCGGGGGGTGGCTGGCACGGCCATGGGCGCCGATTGAAACACCGCCCCTTGCAGCCCCTCGGTCGCGCGCCTAAGACTCTGTCAGGTATTGCGGTCCTAACATGGGGCCATGTCAGACAGGCAGGCAAAGATGAACGATCCATACGAAACGTATATGAACACCCTGGTCCCGATGGTGGTTGAACAAACCTCACGCGGGGAACGGGCCTATGACATTTTCTCGCGCCTGCTGAAAGAGCGCATCATTTTCGTGACCGGCCCGGTGCATGACGGCATGTCCAGCCTGATCGTGGCGCAGTTGCTGCACCTGGAGGCCGAGAACCCCACGAAAGAAATTTCAATGTATATCAACAGCCCCGGTGGCGTGGTCACCAGCGGTCTGTCGATCTATGACACGATGCAATACATCAAGCCCAAGGTCAGCACACTGGTTGTTGGGCAGGCCGCATCGATGGGCTCGCTTTTGCTGGCGGCCGGTGAAAAAGGCATGCGGTTCTCGCTGCCCAACAGCCGCATCATGGTGCACCAGCCTTCGGGCGGCTACCAGGGTCAGGCGACGGATATCATGATCCACGCGCAGGAAACCCAGAAACTTAAAGACCGTCTTAACGAGATTTATGTCAAACACACGGGCCAAAAAATGAAGGCGGTTGTGGACGCGTTGGAGCGTGACAACTTCATGTCGCCCGAAGACGCGAAAGACTGGGGTTTGATCGACGAGATCGTGATCAACCGCGCCAAGGACGACGACACGGCGGAGTGATCCGCATATCACCATTCGGGCATTGCGCCGATTTTGGCGTTGTGCCCGGAATTTCTCTGCCATAGGCTGGCAGAAATACCGAACCGCGAAGGGCCATGTTGGACCCAAGCGGGTTTCCAGAGGACGATCATGGCGAACAATTCCGGCGATTCGAAAAACACTCTGTACTGTTCTTTCTGCGGCAAGAGCCAGCACGAAGTGCGCAAACTGATCGCCGGGCCCACCGTATTCATTTGCGATGAATGCGTTGAGCTGTGTATGGACATCATCCGCGAAGAGACGAAATCGGCCGGGCTGAAATCGTCGGACGGGGTGCCAACGCCCAAGGAAATCTGCGAGGTTCTGGACGATTATGTGATCGGGCAGTTCCACGCAAAGCGGGTTCTGTCGGTGGCGGTGCACAACCATTACAAGCGCCTGAACCACGCGCAGAAATCCGGCGATATCGAGTTGGCGAAATCCAACATCCTGCTGATCGGCCCGACGGGCTGTGGCAAGACGCTGCTGGCGCAAACGCTGGCGCGTATTCTGGATGTGCCCTTTACTATGGCCGACGCCACCACCCTGACCGAGGCCGGTTACGTGGGCGAGGATGTGGAAAACATCATCCTGAAATTGCTGCAGGCCAGCGAATACAATGTGGAACGCGCGCAGCGTGGCATCGTCTATATCGACGAGGTCGACAAGATCACGCGGAAATCCGACAACCCGTCGATTACACGCGACGTGTCGGGCGAAGGCGTGCAGCAAGCGCTGCTGAAGATCATGGAAGGCACCGTGGCCAGCGTACCGCCGCAGGGCGGCCGCAAGCATCCACAGCAGGAATTCCTGCAAGTGGACACCACGAATATCCTGTTCATCTGTGGCGGTGCCTTTGCCGGACTGGAAAAGATCATCGCACAGCGCGGCAAAGGGTCAGCCATCGGTTTTGGCGCCGATGTGAAGGAAAACGACACCCGCGGCGTTGGCGAGATGTTCAACGAGCTGGAACCCGAAGATCTGCTGAAATTCGGCCTGATCCCGGAATTTGTTGGCCGTCTGCCAGTGATCGCCACCTTGCAGGATCTGGACGAAGACGCACTGGTCACCATCCTGACCGCGCCGAAAAACGCGCTGGTCAAGCAATACCAGCGCCTGTTCGATCTGGAAGACACGCAACTGACATTCACCGATGATGCACTGAGCGCCATCGCCAAACGCGCGATCGAACGCAAGACCGGCGCGCGCGGGTTGCGGTCGATCATGGAAGACATCCTGCTGGACACGATGTTCGACCTGCCGGGCATGGATGACGTGACCGAGGTTGTGGTGAACGAAGAGGCGGTGGCCGCCGACAACAAGCCGCTGATGATCTACGCCGACAAGGCCGAGGAAGCCTCGGCCAGCTAAGGCGGCGACATTTTGAATACCGACGCGCGGGGCGAAACCTCCGCGCGTTTTTCTTTTGGCAAGGAGAGCTGTGATGAAACGTATCCATTCCGGTGGCCCGTTCGAGGCGAAGATCGGATATTGCCGTGCTGTTGTGGCCGGTGGCTTTGTGCACGTGGCGGGCACGGTGGGGCAGGGCGACACGGTGACCGAACAGTGCAAATCGGCGCTGGAGATCATTGGCAAGGCGCTGGCCGAAGCCGGCGTGTCCTTCGCCGACGCCGTGCGCGTAAACTATTATCTGCCCGACGCAGCCGAATTCGAACCCTGCTGGCCGATCCTGGCCGAAACCTTCGGCGCAAACCCGCCGGCGGCCACGATGATCGAATGCGGCTTGATTGACCCGAAATACCGGATCGAGATCGAAGTCACGGCGGTGGTGCCGGAATAACGCGCATCAGGGCAGGGTGCGGGGATCAAGACTGGACCTTGCCGCGCGATTGGGTCATATCATCGATGAAGATATGCCGGAGGGCCTGATGGGAATCCTGAACACATTGCTGCGCGCCGTGACCTGGTGGAACGGGTCGACGCTGAACACTGCCATCTATACGCGCCGCAAGGGCGTGAAAGTCGGCGAGGACGATCAGGGCAACGTCTTTTACGAGACGCGCGACGGCAAGCGCCGCTGGGTCATGTTCAATGGCGAGGCCGAGGCAAGCCGCGTCAGCCCCGATTGGCATGGCTGGCTGCACCACACCTATAAAGAACCGCCCACCAAGGCGCCGCTGGCGCACAAGGATTGGGAAAAGCCGCATCAGGAGAACCTGACCGGCACCGCGCTGGCTTATGCGCCCGGTGGCTCGATCCGTCAGGCTGACCCCGCGCCGCGTGGCGATTACGAGGCGTGGCAGCCCGAATAAGGCCCCGATATGTCGGAAAACCGCACAGAAATCCTTGTTGGCGCCGGTGTTTTGGCCGTGGCGTTTGGTTTTGCCCTCTATGCCGCGCAGGTGGCGGGGCTGACCCGGTCCGAGACCGGGCAATATGACCTGACGGCCTCGTTCCGGTCGGTGCAGGGCATTTCAGTTGGCAGTGACGTCAAACTGGCCGGTGTGAAGGTTGGGACGATCACCGGGCTGGACCTGAACCCAACCACGTTCCGCGCCGACGCCACGTTGCGCATC
The DNA here is from genome assembly GCF_000647975.1 of Actibacterium mucosum KCTC 23349. GTDB lineage: Bacteria > Pseudomonadota > Alphaproteobacteria > Rhodobacterales > Rhodobacteraceae > Actibacterium > Actibacterium mucosum. The sequence goes on along the minus strand of NZ_JFKE01000003.1, from coordinate 317,974 downwards.
GACGAGGCCATCATCCTACCCGATGACAGCGCGATTCTGGTCTCGTCCGAAGGGCTGCTGGGCGGCAATTTCATCGAGATCGTGCCGGGCGGGTCGCCCTTTGATCTGGAACCCGGCGGCGAGATTATCGACACCCAAGGCGCTGTCAGCCTTGTACAATTGCTGATGCGGTTTGTGGGCGCAGCAGCCGGTGAAGACGAGGGCGAAAATTGATCCTGCGCGCCCTGGCAGCATGCGCGGCGGCCCTTGCGGCGGTGCCTGCGGTGGCACAGGATAGCCGCGTGCTGACCGAAAGCGCGCCCGGTGCGGTGATCCGCGTTCTGGACCGCGTGACGGGCAACCTGGTGGATCTGGATATGGGCAACGGGCAAAGCGCCGAATATGGCCGTGTCCGCATTGGCGTAAATGGCTGCCGGTTTCCGGCCGACAACCCGGCCTCGGACGCGTTTGCCTTCCTTTCCATCGAAGACATGATTGACCCCACGATCCGGTTCGAAGGCTGGATGGTGGCATCATCCCCCGCGCTGAACGCGCTGGACCACCCGCGTTACGACGTTTGGGTGCTGCGCTGTATCAGCAACTGAGGGCTGGGCGTCGCCGGGGCGTTGAAATTTCCGTTCAACTCCAACGCGGCCGCCAACTCTTCCTGAAACGCGGCGCGCGGAATTTCGACCGCACCAAGCGTGGCCAGATGCGGTGTGATGAATTGCGTGTCGAAAAGGGCAAATCCACCCATTCGCAAGCGATCCACCAGATAAGCCAGCGCGATTTTGGAACCGTTGGTGGCGCCTGAGAACATGCTTTCCCCGTAGAACGCACCGCCCAGCGACACGCCATAAACACCGCCGATCATCGTATCGCCGCGCCAGACTTCCAGCGAATGGGCGTGGCCCATGTCGTGCAGCATACCATAAAGCGCGAAAATGTCGTCGTTGATCCATGTTTCGGGCCGGTCGGCGCAATGGCGCATCGTACCCTCGAAATCACTGTTGACGGCAATGCGGTAGTCGGCGGCCAGAATGGCGCGGCGCAGCGAGCGAGAAATGTAAAAGCCATCCAGAGGGAAGACCCCACGATCGGTAGGGTCCACCCAAAACAGCGCGTCCGAGTCCCGCGATTCGGCCATGGGAAAGATGCCCATCCCATAGGCCTGTAGCAGCAACTGAGGCGTCAGTTCGTCGCTCATCCGGCGTTAGCCGGCCAGATCGCCGTTCTCTTCCAGCCAACGCTCCAGCCAGTGGATGTTGTAGTCGCCGGAATGGATATCCGCCTCGGCCAGCAGGGCCGAGAAGAGCGGCACCGTGGTGTCGATGCCGTCGATGATCAGCTCGCCCAGAGCGCGGTCCAGCCGGGCCAGCGCCTCGGCCCGGTCGCGGCCGTGTACGATCAGCTTGCCGATCAGGCTGTCATAGTAGGGCGGGATCGAATAGCCGTCATAAAGCGCCGAATCCATCCGCACACCCAGCCCGCCGGGGGCGTGGTAATGGGTGATCTTGCCCGGGCAGGGGGCAAAATTGGGCAGGCGTTCGGCGTTGATGCGCACCTCGATCGCGGCGCCGTTGATCGTCAGATCATCCTGGCTGAACGACAGCGGCAGGCCGGCGGCCACGCGGATCTGTTCGCGCACCAGATCGACGCCAAAGATGGCCTCGGTCACCGGGTGTTCCACCTGCAGGCGGGTGTTCATCTCGATGAAATAGAACTCGCCGTTTTCGTACAGGAACTCGATGGTGCCGGCGCCGATATAGTTGATCTGCGCGACGGCATCCGCGCAGATCTTGCCGATGCGGGCGCGTTCCTCGGGCGTGATGGCGGGGCCGGGGGCCTCTTCGAACACTTTTTGGTGGCGGCGCTGCAACGAGCAGTCGCGTTCCCCCAGATGCACGGCGTTGCCCTTGCCATCGCCAAAGACCTGAATTTCGATATGGCGCGGCGTGGTCAGGTATTTCTCGATATAGACCTCGTCATTGCCAAAGGCGGCCTTGCCCTCGGCACGCGCGGTGCGGAACGCGGTCTCCATCTCGTCGGCGGAATGGGCCACTTTCATGCCGCGCCCACCGCCACCCGCGGTGGCTTTGATGATCACCGGATAGCCCATCTCGGCCCCCAGTTTCTGGGCGGTTTCCAGATCGGGCACACCGCCATCCGAACCGGGCACGCAAGGCACGCCAAGTTTCTTCATCGTGTCCTTGGCGGTGATTTTGTCGCCCATCACGCGGATATGTTCGGCGGTGGGGCCGATAAAGGCCAGATCGTGATCTTCGACGCATTGCACGAAGGTCGCGTTTTCCGACAGGAAGCCATAGCCGGGGTGGATGGCCTCGGCCCCGGTGATCTCGCAGGCGGAGACGATGGCCGGGATCGACAGATAGCTGGCCGTGCCCGGCGGCGGGCCGATGCACACGCTTTCGTCGGCCATGCGCACATGCATCGCGTCGGAATCGGCGGTGGAGTGCACCGCCACCGATTTGATGCCCATTTCACGGCAGGCACGGATCACGCGCAACGCGATCTCGCCCCGGTTGGCAATCAGGATTTTCTCGAACATGGGCAGGGCCTTATTCGATGATCATCAGGGGCGAGCCGAATTCGACCGGCGCACCGTCTTCGACCAGGATCCGCTTGACGGTGCCGCCCGTGGGGGCGGGGATCTGGTTCATGGTTTTCATGGCTTCGACGATCAGGATCGTGTCGCCTTCGGCCACTTTGTCACCGACCGAAACAAACGCCTTGGCGCCGGGTTCGGGGGCAAGGTAGGCCGTGCCGACCATGGGCGATGTCACGGCGCCCGGCAATTGGGCGGGGTCCTCGGCCACCTCGGCAGCGGGCGCTGCCGCCGGTGCAGCAGGCGCAGCAGCTGGCGCTGGCGCGGCGGCAACCGGTGCCGCAACCTGTGCGACGACGTTGGTGGTTTTTGCAACACGCACGTCCAGGCTGTCATCTTCGCCATATTCGCGCTTTACCTGCAATTCGGTCAGGTCGTTCTCGCTCAGAAGTTCAGCCAGGGCCTGAATGAAGGCTACGTCTGCTTCGTGGGAGTTTTTTGTCATGCCGTCCTCGATCGCTGCCCATGTCCCGTTCCCCCGGGATGGGCCGTTAACTTTGGGAGCTTATACGCCACCGCCGCGGGTGTGGAAAGTATCTGATATGCGCTTCTCGGCGGGAATTCCGGACTGGAACGCACCGGATGTGCTCGTTTTGAAGGCACCAAGCCCGAAATCCGACGGCAGGTTGCGCAGAAAGGGGGATTCTGCGCCCATCCAAAATTTACCATTTGATAAAAAATAAGACCCATGGCAGTCTGAATGCAACAAATCGGATCTAGGGAGCAAGCAAAATGGCCAACTCTCGTCTGACGCCAGGCGTTGTGGCGCAACGATTGGGTGATCAAGACTACAGCCGCAATTTCGCCGACAAGGACCCCTTGTTGGATACACACGAGGCCGCCGTTGCGGCGGATCGGTGCTATTTCTGCCATGACGCGCCCTGCGTGACGGCCTGCCCGACGGATATCGACATTCCGATGTTCATCCGCGAGATCCAGACCGGCAATCCGCAAGCGGCCGCGCGTACAATCCTGGAACAGAACATTCTGGGTGGTATGTGCGCCCGCGTCTGCCCGACCGAGCAGCTGTGTGAAGAGAAATGCGTGCGCGAAGTGGCCGAGGGCAAGCCGGTCGAGATTGGCCGACTGCAGCGCTATGCAACCGACACGCTGATGTCCGCGGATGTACATCCGTTTACACGGGGCGCGGCGACCGGCAAGAAGGTTGCCGTTGTTGGCGCGGGGCCTGCGGGTCTGTCGGCGGCGCACCGTTTGGCGATGAAGGGCCATGACGTCGTGATCTTTGACGCGCGCGAAAAGCCCGGCGGGCTGAACGAATACGGTATCGCAACCTACAAGACGGCCGACAATTTCGCGCAGCGCGAGGTGGACTGGCTGATGCAGATCGGTGGCATTACCATAGAGACTGGCAAAGCACTGGGTGGCGATCTGACATTGGACGGACTGCGCGGTGATTACGACGCCGTGTTCCTGGCCATTGGCTTGGCGGGTGTGAATGCCTTGCGTGCCGAGGGCGAGGAAAAGACACATGTGACCGACGCGGTCGACTTTATCGCCGCCTTACGTCAGGCCGGGGATTTCGGCTCGGTTCCGGTTGGCCGCGACGTAGTGGTCATTGGCGGTGGCATGACAGCGGTGGATGCCGCGGTGCAGTCGAAACTGTTGGGCGCGGAACACGTGACGATGGTCTATCGCCGTGGCCGCGACGCGATGAGCGCCTCGGAATACGAACAGGACCACGCCGCCAGCAAGGGCGTGCGGATCATCACCGGCGCCGCACCGCTGCGGCTGCACGGCAATGGCGCGGTGGCCGAGATCGAGTTCGCCTATACCGAGGCCGGGCCGGATGGCCTGACGCTGACCGACAACACGTTCCGTCTGAAGGCCGATCAGGTGTTCAAGGCCATCGGTCAGACACTGGACGGGGTGCCGGCGGGGCTGGAACTGACCGGTCGCAAGATCAGCGTCACCGGCGCCGGGCGCACCAGCCTGACCGGCGTCTGGGCCGGGGGCGATTGTGCGGCGGGTGGTGACGACCTGACCGTGACGGCGGTGGCCGAAGGCCGCGATGCCGCCGAAGACATTCACGCAACGCTGATGGGAGGCTGAACCATGGCTGATCTGACGACCGATTTTGTAGGTATCAAATCCCCCAACCCGTTCTGGCTGGCCTCGGCGCCGCCCACGGATAAGGAATACAACGTGCGCCGCGCGTTCGAGGCCGGATGGGGCGGTGTGGTCTGGAAAACCCTGGGCGCCGAAGGCCCGCCGGTGGTGAACGTCAACGGTCCGCGTTACGGCGCGATCTACGGCGCTGATCGCCGTCTGCTGGGGCTGAACAATATCGAGCTGATCACCGACCGCCCGTTAGAGGTGAACCTGGAGGAGATGGCCAACGTCAAGGCCGATTACCCCGACCGGGCGCTGATCGCGTCGATCATGGTGCCCTGCGAAGAGAAAGAGTGGAAAGCCATCCTCCCGCGGGTGGCCGAAACCGGCTGTGATGGTATCGAGCTGAATTTCGGCTGCCCGCACGGGATGAGCGAACGCGGCATGGGCAGCGCCGTGGGGCAAGTGCCCGAATACATCGAAATGGTCACCCGCTGGTGCAAGCAATATTACGACCGCCCGGTGATCGTGAAACTGACGCCCAATATCACCGATATCCGCTATCCGGCGCGCGCGGCGCATAACGGTGGCGCGGATGCGGTCAGCCTGATCAACACGGTCAGCTCGATCACCTCGGTGAACCTGGACACGATGAGCCCCGAGCCGTCGATTGACGGGCAGGGCAGCCATGGCGGCTATTGCGGGCCGGCAGTGAAACCCATCGCGCTGAACATGGTGGCCGAGATTGCCCGTGACCCCGAAACGCGCGGCCTGCCGATCAGTGGCATCGGCGGCGTGACCACATGGCGCGACGCGGCCGAGTTCTTGGCGCTGGGCGCGGGTAACGTGCAGGTCTGTACGGCGGCGATGACATACGGGTTCCGCGTTGTGCAGGAGATGGCATCGGGCCTGTCGCAATGGATGGACGAAAAGGGCATCACCTCGGTCGACGAGGTTGTCGGCCGTGCCACGCCGAACGTCACAGACTGGCAGTTCCTGAACCTGAACTATATCGCCAAGGCCAAGATCAACGAGGATCTGTGCATCAAATGCGGCCGCTGCTACGCCGCCTGCGAGGATACCAGCCACCAGGCCATCGCCATGTCCGAGGACCGCACCTTCAGCGTGATCGACGAGGAATGCGTGGCCTGCAACCTGTGCGTCAATGTCTGCCCGGTCGAGGAGTGTATCACGATGGAGAAGATGCCCAACGGCGCCACCGATCCGCGCACCGGCAAGGTGGTCGACGACACCTATTCCAACTGGACCTCTCATCCCAACAACCCAGCGGCAACTGCCGCCGAGTGATGCCCTTCCAGTGACGGGATGAGACCCCGGTCCGGCGAGCCCCGGGCCGGGTATTTCTTTGCTTATATTGTGGCTACGTTGAATCCATGATAAAACTTATCTACGAATCAGGAGGCGCGATATGAAACTGGGCGACGGGGTCGAGGCGGCCATTCACTGCACCACCACTTTGGCGGGGCTGCGGTCTGACGCGGTGATTTCGGGGGCCGATCTGGCCAACGGCTTTGGGGTGTCGGCAAGCTATTTGCTGAAACATCTCAAGGCGTTGACGGGGGCGGGTATCCTGGCCTCGGTGCCCGGACCCAAGGGCGGCTACCGGATCGGGCGGCCGGCCGACCAGATCACCCTGCTGGATATCGTTCTGGCGGTGGAGGGGGCCGAGCCTGCCTTTCGCTGCGCCGAAATCCGCCGGCGCGGGCCGGGCGCGCCGGGGGCGGATGCCTATCCAAACCCTTGCGGGATCAATGCCGCGATGCTGCGGGCGGAGCGGGCGTATCGCGCCGCATTGCGCGAGGTGCGCGTGTCAGACCTGCTGGCGGATCATCTGGCCAATTCAGACCCGCGCGTTGTGCGCCATGGCTGCGCGATGGTCGAACAATTTCAACGGCTTCAACCAAATGCCGCAAACTAAAGGAGATGAAAATGGAACCCCGGATGGATTATTGGGCGGCTGCGCCCGAGTTGGGCAAGGCCCTGGTGGCACTGAACATGGCGGTCGAAAGCAGCGGCTTGGAACAAAGCCTGTTGCACCTCGTCAAACTACGGGCATCGCAGATCAATGGCTGCGCCTTTTGCACCGATATGCACACGCGCGAAGCCCGCAAAGATGGTGAAACCGAACAGCGCCTCTACCTGACCGCAGTTTGGCATGACAGCTTTCTGTTCTCAGACCGTGAAAAAGCGGCGCTGGAATGGACCGAGGCGCTGACTAAACTGGGGGACCACTCCCCGGACGACGCCCTTTTTGCAAAGGTAGAGGCACAGTTTCCCGGTGCCGAGATGGTCAAGCTGACAATGTTGGTGAACATGATCAACGCGTGGAACCGGTTGGGCATCGCCTTCCGCAGCGTGCATGCCGCGCCGGCCGAAATTGCGGCCTAAACCGACAGCAGGCGTGTAAACAGCGTGTCAATATACGTGCCGGCGGCCGGGAATGGGTCGTCGGCATCCAGCACCGCGCGCACCTGCACGTCGAAGTCGGCGTAATGCTGGGTCAGCGCCCAGATCGAAAAAATCAGGTGATAGGGATCGACTGGGGCAATTTTGCCTGCTTTGCTCCAATCCGCGATCACCGCGGCCTTTTCATCGACCAATGTCTTCAACTCGCCGGTCAGCGCGTCATGGATGCGCGGCGCGCCTTGCAGGATCTCGTTGGCAAACAGACGGCTTTCGCGTGGATAGTCGCGGCTCATCTCCAGCTTGCGCTGAACATAGCCCATGATCTCGTCCAGAGGCTCGCCGTCGGGATCCATCTTGTACAGTGGATCAAGCCAGGTTTTCAGAAGACTTTCAAGAAGTTGCGCATGGATCGCGTCCTTGGACGGGAAGTAATAGAGCAGGTTCGGCTTTGACAATCCCGCGGCCTGCGCAATCTGATCCAACGTGGAACCCCGGAACCCGTATTGCGAAAACACCTCCAACGCGGCGCCAAGAATGGCTTCGCGGTTTTTGCGTTGGATTCGGGTCAGCGGTTTCATTTCGTTCATGGAAAACCCTTCTATGACGTGACGTCAGTCAATGTCCAGTACAGCGGCCTTCGCGCGCTGCCCAAAACTTGGGCACAAGCCGTCATGGCAAGGCAGAGTTTCCTTCGCGGAAAACGGAAATTCTGCTACGTCTTGACTGATTGCAAGGCTTTGTTACCGTATTTCTGACCATTTGGTAAAACATAGCAAAAATATCTCCGTCCGACGATGCCAAAAAGAGCACGCGGAACCCACAGAGAGGAAACAGCAATGGCGCTTGATCGCAAATCCGTCCCGAACGACCTGTCGGCCTTTTGGATGCCCTTCACGGCGAACCGGCAGTTTAAGCAAGCGCCGCGTCTTTTGGTGGGCGCTGATGGCATGTGGTACAAAACCCATGATGGCCGCGACGTGCTGGATGGCACCGCGGGGCTGTGGTGCTGTAACGCGGGCCATAACCGCCCGAAGATCACCGAGGCGATCCGCCAACAAGCCGGTGAGCTGGACTATGCCCCCGCATTCCAGATGAGCCACCCAAAGGCGTTTGAGCTGGCCAGCGCGCTGCGCGATATGGCGCCCGACGGGATCGACCACGCGTTTTTCACCAATTCCGGCTCGGAAAGCGTGGAAACGGCTCTGAAGATCGCCATTGCGTATCACCGCGCGCGGGGCGAGGGCACGCGCACCCGGCTGATCGGCCGCGAAAAGGGCTATCACGGGGTGAATTTCGGCGGCATCTCGGTGGGCGGTTTGGTGAATAATCGCAAGTTTTTCGGCACGCTTCTGAACGGTGTTGATCATCTGCCGCACACGCAATTGGCCGAAAACGCGTTTACCAAGGGCGTGCCGGAACATGGTGCGTATCTGGCTGACGATCTGGAGCGTAAAATTGCGTTGCACGGTGCCGATACCATCGCGGCGGTCATCGTCGAGCCGGTGGCCGGTTCGGCGGGCGTGATCATGCCGCCCAAGGGCTACTTGGAAAAACTGCGTAAGATCACCCGTGAACACGGCATCCTGCTAATTTTTGACGAGGTGATCACCGGGTTCGGGCGCACCGGCGCGGCCTTTGGCGCCGACACGTTTGGCATTCAGCCCGACATGATGACCACCGCCAAGGGCCTGACCAACGGGGTGATCCCGATGGGTGCGGTGCTGGTCAGCGGCGACATTCACGACACGTTCATGACCGGCCCCGATCACATGATCGAGCTGTTCCATGGCTATACCTATTCGGGCAACCCGATGGCCGCGGCCGCCGGTCTGGCGACGTTGGAGACCTATCGCGAAGAGGATCTGTTTACCCGCGCGGCCGACATGGCGCCCTATTGGGAAGAGGCGCTGCATTCGCTGCGTGATTGTCGCCACGTGATCGACATTCGCAATATCGGCCTGATCGGCGCGATCGAGCTGGAACCGATGGCCGGTGAGCCAACCAAGCGCGCGTTTAACGCGTTCCTGCAGGCCTATGAAAAGGGCATCCTGATCCGCACCACGGGCGATATCATCGCGATGTCGCCGCCGCTGATCATTGAAAAAGAACATATTGACCAACTGGTTGGCACGCTGCGCGATGTGCTGACGACGCTCGACTAAGAAAGGAGCCAGCCTGTGCCAGCCCCCGGAGAAAACCTGAGGATCAACGGCGCCCGATTGTGGGACAGCCTGATGGACATGGCCAAAATTGGCCCCGGCATCGCCGGTGGCAATAACCGCCAGACACTGACCGACGAAGATGCCGAAGGCCGCGCGCTGTTCCAAAGCTGGTGCGAGGCGGCAGGCATGACCATGGGATTGGACCAGATGGGCAACATGTTTGCCCGGCGCGAAGGCACCGACCCCGACGCGCTGCCGGTTTACGTGGGCAGCCATCTGGACACGCAACCCACGGGCGGCAAATACGATGGCGTGCTGGGCGTTCTGGGCGGGCTGGAGGTGATCCGCACGCTGAACGATCTGAATATCCAGACCAAACATCCCATTGTGGTGGTCAACTGGACCAACGAAGAAGGCACCCGGTTTGCCCCGGCGATGCTGGCCTCGGGCGTGTTTGCTGGCAAGCATACGCAGGATTGGGCCTATGACCGGGTGGATGCGGCGGGCAAATCCTTTGGGGACGAGCTGAACCGGATCGGCTGGCGCGGTGACGAGGTGGTGGGCGATCGCAAGATGCACGCGATGTTCGAGCTGCATATCGAACAGGGCCCGATCCTGGAGGCCGAGGGCAAGGATATCGGCGTGGTCACCCACGGGCAGGGGCTGCGCTGGGTTGAGTGCACGGTGACGGGCAAGGAAAGCCATACCGGCTCGACACCCATGCATATGCGCAAAAACGCCGGCCGCGGCCTGGCCTTGGTGACCGAGCTGGTGCACGAGATCGCGATGAAGAACCAGCCCGGCGCGGTGGGGGCGATCGGGCATGTGGATGTCTATCCCAACAGCCGCAACATCATCCCCGGCAAGGTGGTCTTCACCATCGATTTCCGCACGCATCTGCTGGACAAGCTGAACGGCATGTATGACGAGCTGATGGCCCGCGCGCCAGGCATGTGCGAAGAAATCGGGGTTGAATTTTCCGCCGAGATCGTCGGCCAGTTTGACCCGCCCGCGTTCGACGAAGGCTGTGTAGGCGCGGTGCGCGACGCGGCCGAGCGGCTGGGATACAGCCACATGGACATCGTCTCGGGCGCGGGGCACGACGCGTGCTGGATCAACGATGTTGCGCCCACGGCAATGATCATGTGCCCCTGCGTCGACGGGTTGAGCCACAACGAGGCTGAAGAAATCAGCCCCGAATGGGCCGCCGCCGGCACCGATGTGCTGTTTCACGCGGTGGTCGAAACGGCTGAGATTGTTGGGTGAATAGCGAACAAGGCTTGTTGTCGGTACAGCGTGTGAGCTTTGTACGCATTGCGTCTGGGACGTTCGGTACCGGAGAGGATGCTGGAAACTGGAACGAATTTGGAATTCGGTGGGAGGACGGTGAAATAGCAGAAGACGCGGTACTGTGTGTAACTGACGGTTACTATGATGGTGAGGATGGTATCGAATTCGAAGGTCTCACCTATTCGCTGGAATTTTCTGGCGACACCGTTGGTGATGTTATCAAGAGGCTTGGTGCATTGCCTCAGTCCAAGCGTCCGCAAAACCACATTGCACTGCGGTATTATGTTGAGTTCGATGCATATTTTGATCCTGACGTGCCTCGGGTTGGCGGCAGATCGAGCTGGGGGCGACGTGGTGGAAGGCCGGATAAACGGGATCCAGATGACTTCTGGATTAAGTGGATGGAGGGGCAGTTTACGGACAAAGGAAACTCGGACGATGGTAGAGGATAGTGGAGCAATGGCGTGAGCCAATTTGGATCGCCTCCTAAAGGAGCGCAAATTCGCTTCGACCTGGCCGCAGCCTTGCGGCTGGACCGCCAGGAAGGCTGCTACAAGGGTGTGGCAAATCACCTTTCGGTGGCTGCCAGCGCAGACAGCAACATGTCTGCGATCAACGCGCGTTGGGCGTACTTGAGCCGCATGCGTGCAGGCGATCTGATTGCAATGGATGCCGGCGATCTTGCTACGAATGCGCGCCCCGATGCCCCGGACCCCAGTCCATGTTCGATCCTCTCTGCGCTGCACCGGCGGCTGCAACTGGCGCGGGTCGCCCTGTATGTTCTCCCGCTCTATGTGATGACGCTGTTTGCCCATTTTACCGAGATGAAGTGGTTACTGGATGCAAAGGAGCCGGTTTATGGCGCTTGAGGTAACGAGGCCCAGCCATCAGCAGCTGATTCACCAAACTGCGCGATGGCGGGCCGAAGGAAACAAGCGGTATGATTTGGCACAACGATATTGGTGATCAATTTGGCAACGGGTAAGGTTTTTAGAAAGCGGCTGCTGCACGGTTGGGTCTTGGCGCCCGGCCTGTTGCTGGCTGGCTGCATGTCGGCCGACCCGGTGGGCTATATCTCGCCCGCGGCCTTGGCGGCACTGCCAGAGGGCACGGATCTGCGCACCGTGGTGCGGCGCGACGACGGCTGTTACTTCATCCAGACCGAGGACGAGTTGAGCGGCTATTGGATCCGGGTGCGCGATGAAAGCGGCACGCAGGTGTGTGATCCGCAATGATCGGGAATGGCCGCATAGATCTTGCACCGTCAGGTGCTGTTTGCGTCGCGAAAGTCGGCGGCCAGCTTTTCGACCCCTTCTTTCAGCGCATCCATGGCCGTGAAATGCGCAATCGCAAGGTTTTCACGGGTCGCGGCAGACCAGATCGCCGTGGTCTTTTTCAGGTTCGGATTGCGCACCATCACGTATTCCTCGTTGATGGCAAACGAGATGGCGTAGGGGATGATGCAGCCCGCACTTTCGCGGCGTTCGGAATAGCGGACGGTCAGCGTGGGACGGCCCGGCGTGGCCTCCATCTGCTCTTTGGTGAGGAATGTCAGGCCCGCGGCCGAAAGCTCACGCCGCACAAAGGCCGAAAAACCGGCCAGATCGGGGTCAGCGTCCAGCGCGCTGCTGTCGAAATAAACGCCGGGATGGTTAACCAGCGGCGCAAGTCGGTCAGCAACCGGCAACTTGTGCAGCTGCGGCACCATCGCCATGACATCGTTGGGCTGAATGTCTGCGTCGGTGATGCCGCGAATGGACGAGATGGTGTTGACCACACGCAGCAACGTGGCGCGCTCATCCTTGGTGATCCGCATCAGGTTGCGCAAGATCGGACGGGCCTGATCAAGACAGCTGAGCGGGTCGCTGCAGCCGGTCGGCAGCGTTCGCGCCTCAACATAAATCCATTCCTTGGACTGCGCGGCCAGTGGCCCGGCCAGTCCCAAGACAACAGCGATTGCACCAATCCAGGGACGAAGACCCAGAATACTCATACACTTGCTCCGATTTCGGGCGTTCGGCCTCAGGCTCGCAGCAGATGTTTAAGGAATCGTAAGTTTTGCCTCGCCAAACCAGCTGGGCAGCCATTCGTGAACGCCGCGCGCGGTGAAACAAGGAGATAGCACATGAGCACAGTGATCAAAGGCGGCACCGTTGTCACCGCAGATCTGAGTTACGCGGCGGATGTTCTGGTTGAGGGGGGCGTGATCACCGAGATTGGCCAGGGCTTGACGGGTGACGAGGTTCTGGACGCCTCGGGCTGTTACATCATGCCGGGCGGGATCGACCCGCACACCCATCTTGAGATGCCGTTCATGGGCACCTATTCCAGCGACGATTTCGAAAGCGGCACGCGCGCGGCCTTGTCGGGCGGCACCACGATGGTTGTCGATTTCGCGCTGCCCAGCCCGGGGCAGGGGCTGCACGATGCGCTGGCCATGTGGCACAACAAATCAACCCGCGCCAATTGCGATTACAGCTATCATATGGCGGTCACCTGGTGGGGCGAGCAGGTGTTCGACGAGATGAAGACGGTGATCGAGAAGGAAGGCATCACCACCTTCAAGCATTTCATGGCCTATAAAGGCGCGCTGATGGTGAATGATGACGAGATGTATGCCTCGTTCACCCGTCTGGCCGAGCTGGGCGGGATCGCGCTGGTGCATGCCGAAAACGGCGATGTGGTGGCCGAGCTGTCGGCGAAACTGCTGGCCGAGGGCAATGTAGGCCCCGAGGCGCATGCCTATTCGCGGCCCAGCCAGGTAGAGGGCGAGGCGACGAACCGCGCAATCATGATCGCCGATATGGCCGGCGTGCCGCTTTACGTGGTGCATACCTCTTGCGAGGAGGCGCACGAGGCCATCCGCCGGGCGCGCATGCAGGGCAAGCGCGTGTGGGGTGAGCCCTTGATCCAGCATCTGACGCTGGATGAAAGCGAGTATTTCAACCCTGATTGGGACCACGCCGCGCGCCGGGTGATGAGCCCGCCTTTCCGCGACAAGAAACATCAAGACAGCCTGTGGGCGGGGCTGCAATCAGGCTCGCTGTCGGTTGTGGCCACCGACCATTGCGCCTTTACCACCGACCAGAAACGGTTCGGCGTGGGCGATTTTACCAAGATCCCCAACGGCACGGGGGGGCTGGAAGATCGCATGCCGATGCTGTGGACGCAGGGCGTGAATACCGGGCGGCTGACCCCGAACGAGTTTGTGGCCGTGACCTCGACCAACATTGCCAAGATCCTGAATTGTTACCCGAAAAAGGGTGCGGTTCTGGTGGGGGCTGACGCCGATCTGGTGGTCTGGGACCCCGAGAAAGAGAAAACCATTACCGCCGGTGCCCAGCAATCGGCCATTGATTACAACGTGTTCGAGGGCCACAAGGTCAAGGGTCTGCCTCGGTTCACGCTGACCCGCGGGCAGGTGGCGATCTATGATGGCGAGGTGCGCACGCAGGAAGGCCACGGCAAGTTCGTGCGCCGCGATACCGGGCAGCCGGTGAACAAGGCGCTGAGCACGTGGAAAGAGCTGACCAGTCCGCGGCCCGTTGAGCGCACCGGTATTCCGGCAACGGGGGTTTAGGAACGTGAAGACGGGGCACGCAGACCCAAAAGCCATCAGAACGCCAATAATTGGCGTTGTGATGGGTTACGTTGTGGCCTGCCTTTATGCCCCTTGGGGCGTGGCTGTGATGTTTGCGGATGAGATGTTTGCGGAGCCCGGGCAACTAAAATCGATATCGATACTTTTCACGGGTCTTAGCCTTATACCTTTTGGATTGGTGATTTGCCTTGCCCCGGCTGTGGTTATGAGGTCCATGTTGGCAACTTACAAACCCTACCAACTTTGGAAATTTGCGGTTTCCGGGGCGCTCGTCGGTTCGGTCGTTGGCCTTCTATTTGTATTTGAGAACGTAATTGTATTGGCAGTTTTGGTCTTGAACGGGGCGATTTGCGGGATGTTTTGGTTCCAGGTGGAGCAATGGGCGCGCAAATGGCGACTTGCTTGGATGATCGAAAAACAGGCAACCAATCCGGGTTGGCAAGGAACCCTTTCCGAAGAATTGAAGAGGGCGCAGCAAAAGGGTTTTGTGGATTGAGAGCGCGCCTTCAACCATCTTCCTGGACCTTTTTCACAACGCGGGCGACCAGTGTGCGAAGGAATGGAAATCTTTGCCGGAGGGGGCAGAAAAATTGATCGGTTTCAGGCCAAGTAGCCCCTGATCTCATCGAAGGGCGGAGGGTTTTCCTCCACTAAGCGACAAGTGTTATCTTTGGTGGATCACTGCCAAGGCACAAAGAAAACAAGGCCCGAAACGGGCGAGGGACAAGACGAATGACGAAGACCAAGGGCACCGAATGACCGTGATCGAAGCCAAATCGCTGGATTTGACGTTCCAGACCAATGACGGCCCGGTGCATGCGCTGAAAGGTGTGGACCTGCAGATCGGCAAGGGCGAGTTTGTCAGCTTTATCGGCCCGTCGGGCTGTGGCAAGACAACCTTTCTGCGCTGTGTCGCGGCGTTGGAGACACCCACCGGGGGCAGCCTGACCGTCAACGGCATGTCGCCGGACGAGGCGCGGCGCAGCCGGGCCTATGGCTATGTGTTTCAGGCGGCAGGGCTTTATCCGTGGCGGACAATTGCGCGCAATATCAAGTTGCCGCTTGAGATCATGGGCTTTGACCGGGCCGCGCAGGAGCGCCGCGTGGACGAGGTGCTGAAACTGGTGGATCTGGAGGGGTTTGGCAGCAAATACCCCTGGCAATTGTCGGGTGGTATGCAGCAACGGGCCTCGATCGCGCGGGCGCTGGCGTTTGATGCCGACATCTTGCTGATGGACGAACCTTTTGGCGCGCTGGACGAGATTGTGCGCGACCATCTGAACGAACAGCTGTTGGCGCTGTGGGCGCGGACCGAAAAGACCATCGGATTTGTCACCCATTCGATCCCCGAGGCGGTGTACCTGTCGACCAAGATCGTGGTGATGAGCCCGCGTCCGGGCCGGATCACCGATATCATCGACAGTCCGCTGCCGAAGGAACGGCCGCTGGATATCCGCGACACGCCCGAGTTTCTGGCCGTGGCGCACCGGGTGCGCGAGGGGCTGCGGGCGGGCCATGCCTATGACTGACGCGCCCCTCATCCGCCGCGCCACGCCCGATGACGCCGCTGCCTGCGCGGCCGTGGTGCATGGCTGGGTGACGGGCACCAGCTGGATGCCCGCGCGGTTTTCGCTGGGCGAGCTGGAGGGGATGATCCGCAACGGGCTGCCCATCCGCGAGATCTATGTGGTGGGTGACCCGGTGGCCGGGTACCTGTCCTTCAACCCCGAAAACAAGCAGGTTGTGGGCCTTTACACCAACGCGCCGGGGCGCGGATTGGGCAAGGCGTTGATGGACCATGTGAAGGCGCAGAACGACTATCTTCAGCTGTGGACGCATGAACCCAACACCGCGGCGCACCGGTTCTATGACCGCGAGGGGTTTTGCCGCGTGGAACGCAACCCCGAAGGCGGCGACGGCCTGCCCGAACTGCGGATGGAGTGGCACGGTGTGCGCGCCGCGCGGCCTGACGATGCCGAGCCCTGCGCGGACATTCTGAACGCGTGGATCGACCGCACCGCGTGGATGCCGCGCGTGCATCCCGATCATGATGTGCGCCGGCATTACCGCGAATTTGTTTTTGAAAACCGCGAGGTTTGGGTGATTGGCGACCCGGTCCAGGCCTTTGTGTCGCTAGACCACGAGGATGGGTTCATCGCGTCGCTTTATTCCGCCCGTCCCGGACAGGGGCTGGGCAAACGCCTGCTGGATCACGCCAAGATGCGAGGCAATGGCTGGAAGCTGTGGACGTTTCAGGCCAACGAGGGGGCGCAACGGTTCTACCTTCGCGAAGGCTTTGCCGAGGCGGCCCGGACCGATGGCGAAAACGAGGAAAACCTGCCCGATATCCTCTATGAATGGAGGGCGGCCTGATGCGGAGCGTCCTGCCGGTTCTGACCGTGATCGCGGCGCTTTTGGCGCTGTGGTACATCGCCGTGGTGCCGATGAACGCCGCCCGCGCGGTGGAGCAGGCGGCGCGCAGCGATGTGACGCTGGGCACCGCCGACCTGATCCGCGCCACGATGGATATGGAACGCCCGCGCCTGCCCAGCCCGCATCAGGTTTTTGCCGAGCTGTGGGACAGCACGGTGGAAAAGAAGGTGACCAGCAAACGCAGCCTTGTGTTTCATGGCTGGATCACGCTGGGTGCCACGCTGTGGGGATTTGCGCTGGGGGTCAGCCTTGGCATCGCGCTGGCCGTGGGCATTGTCTATTCGCGCGTGATGGAGATGAGCGTGATGCCCTGGGCGGTGATCAGCCAGACCATCCCCATCGTGGCGCTGGCGCCGATGATCATCGTGCTGAGCTCGTCGGTGGGGATCGAGGGGCGCGGGGTGCCCAAGGCGATTATCTCGGCCTATCTGTGTTTCTTCCCGGTATTGGTGGGCATGGTCAAGGGGCTGCGCAGCCCCGACCAGATGCAGCTGGACCTGCTGAAAACCTATGGCGCATCGGGGGCGGCGGTGTTCTGGAAGCTGCGGTTGCCCAGCTCGGTGCCGTATCTGTTCACCTCGCTGAAGATCGGCATCGCGGCAGCCTTGGTGGGCACGATCGTGGGTGAGCTGCCGACGGGGGCAATCCGTGGCCTTGGCGCGCGCATCCTGATCGGAGATCAGTTCGGCAACCCGATCATGATATGGTCGGCGCTGTTTGCGGCGGCGATCCTTGCGGGGGCCCTGGTGACGCTCATGAGCCTGCTGCAATCCGTCACCCTGAAACGGATGGGGATGGCGCGATGATGATGGTTTTGTTGGCGGTTCTGGTCTGGCTGGCGCTGTGGGCGCTGAACGTGCGGTTGGCGCGCAGTGCGGCGGGCGGCGTGCGCGCGGCTGTGCCGTTGATCTTTGGCCTGGCCACCTTGATCCTGTGGGAAGGCGTGGTGCGCGGGCTTGAGGTAAGCCCGATCATCCTGCCCGCCCCATCGGCGATTGCGGCGAAATTTGTGACCGAGATCCCAACCCTGTGGGTGGATTTCAGCCAGACGGTTCTGAAAGGCGCGTTGTCCGGATTTGTCATCGGCTGCGCGGCGGCCTTTGCCATGGCGGTGGCGGTAGACCGGTCGCCGTTTCTGCAACGCGGCCTGTTGCCCTTTGGCAATTTCGTCGCCGCCCTGCCCATCGTGGGCACCGCGCCGATCCTGGTGAACTGGTTCGGGTTCGACTGGCATTCCAAGGCCGCGGTGGTGGTTGTGATGGTGTTTTTCCCGATGCTGACGAACACCGTTCAGGGCCTGCGGGAAACGGATGCCATGCAGCGCGATCTGATGCGCACCTACGCCGCCAGCTATTTGCAAACATTGCTGAAATTGCGTTTGCCGGCGGCGATGCCCTTTGTTTTCAACGGGCTTAAGATTGCAACAACATTGGCCCTGATTGGCGCGATTGTGGCCGAATATTTCGGCTCGCCCACGCGCGGGATGGGTTTTCGAATTTCCACCGAGGTGGGACGGCTGGGCCTTGATATGGTCTGGGCCGAAATCGCGGTTGCCGCATTGGCCGGATCGGTCTTTTACGGCACGGTGGCAATGATCGAGAAGGGGGTCACGTTCTGGCACCCCTCGCAACGAGGATAAGAGCAAAACCACAACATGGAGGTTCCAAAATGAACAAGTTTATCGCAAGTGCCGTTGCCGCAACGATGGCCGCCGGCGTGGCAAATGCCGCCGACGACCTGACGCTGCAGCTGAAATGGGTGACCCAGGCGCAGTTTGCCGGATATTACGTGGCGCTGGAGAAAGGCTTTTACGACGAGGCCGATCTGAACGTCACCATCAAACCCGGCGGCCCGGACATCGCCCCCACGCAGGTGATCGCCGGCGGCGGCGCCGATGTGACGGTGGAATGGATGCCCGCCGCGCTGGCCGCCCGTGAAAAAGGTCTGCCGCTGGTCAATATCGCGCAACCCTTCAAAAGCTCGGGCATGATGCTGAGCTGCCGCAAGGATACCGGCATCACCAGCCCCGATGATTTCGGCGGCAAAACGCTGGGCGTGTGGTTCTTTGGCAACGAGTTCCCGTTCCTGAGCTGGATGAGCCAGCTGGGCCTGAGCACCGATGGCGGCGACGGCGTGACCGTTTTGAAACAGGGGTTCAACGTTGACCCGATCCTGAACAAGCAGGCCGATTGCGTGTCGACCATGACCTATAACGAGTATTGGCAGATCATCGATGCGGGCGTGACCCCGGACGAGCTGATCACGTTCAAATACGAAGATCAGGGCGTGGCGACGCTGGAAGACGGGCTGTACGTGCTGGAAGACAAGCTGTCGGATGCGGCCGAAGTTGACAAGCTGACCCGGTTTGTGGCCGCGTCGATGAAGGGCTGGAAATACGCCGAGGCGAACCCGGATGAGGCCGCCGATATCGTGCTGGAATATGACGAAACCGGCGCCCAGACCGAAAAGCATCAGCGCCGCATGATGGGCGAGATTGCCAAGCTGACCGCCGGTTCAAACGGCGCGCTGGACCCGGCCGATTACGAACGCACGGTGGCCTCGCTCTTGTCCGGTGGCTCGGACCCGGTGATCACCAAGGCGCCCGAAGGGGCCTGGACCCATGTCATCACCGATGCCGCGCTGAACTAAGCGGCCTGCAGAAACAGCGAAAAGGCGCCTTTCGGGGCGCCTTTTTTCATGGGGTTGTCGTCGGTGGTCTGGGATGTGGTATCACGGGGGGCAAAGCCCAAGAGGATTGCCATGACCAAACGCCTTGTCACCGCCCTGTTCGTTCTGACCCTTGCCGGATGTATGGAAGCGCCGGTGCTGACCTCATCCGCGGATGCCTGCAACACCGGGCCGGGACAGGTGGGCGATATCTCGCCCGAGGGCTGTTAGGGGCAGACCAGCTCGATCAGGCTGGGCCCGTCCGAGGCAAAGCCATCGGCCAGCGCCTTGTTGAATGCCTCCATCGTGTCGGCGCGGGTGGCGGGCACGCCGTGACCGCGCGCCAGCGAGACCCAGTCCAGCTGAGGCTCGACAATATCGAACATCCGCGCGGCGTTGCGGCCGGGTTGGCCTGCGCCCACGTCGTTCAACTCGCCATGCAGGATCTGATAGCCGCGATTGGCAAAAACCACGACGGTGACGTCCAATTGCTCGCGCGCCATGGTCCACAGCGATTGCAGCGTATACATGGCCGAACCGTCGCCGGTCAGCGCCAGCACCTTGCGGTCGGGCGCGGCCACGGCGGCGCCGGTGGCACAAGGCAGGCAGATGCCGATGGACCCGCCAGTACCGGTCAGCAGGTCATGCGGGCGCGCGCCCACGGTGGGCGGCATGACAACAAAGCTGGAGGTGATGGATTCGTTCATCACGATGGCGTTTTCGGGCAGGTAATGGGCCAGCGACGCCCCAACCTTTTCCAGCGTCACGGCACCGGTGGGCGCATCGGGCAGCGCCAGAGGCTGGGCGTTAAACGGCGCGTCGGCGGGGATGTCCAGCGCCTGGGCCAGTGCCTGGATCGTCCAGGGCGCGTCCATCTGCGGATCGCACAGTTCGTGCACACGGGCGGTGGGCGGTTCGGGCAGGCTGGGCCGGTCGGGATAGGCGAAAAAGGCGACGGGGCGGTTATTGCCGACGCAGATGATCTGGGTCGCGTCTTTCAGCATCTCCATCTTGGGCGGCACAGGGTAGGGCAGCTGCCCCATCACCGGCGTGCCGGCGCCGCGTTCGGCGCGGGCAAAGAACGTATCGGCCATCAGCCGCGCGCCGGTATGGGCGGCGATTTGCCCGGCCAGACGGCGGGCCGGGCCAAACATCGCGCCACGCCCGATGTAAAGGATCGCGCCGGGTTGCGTCAGGGCGGCGGCGGCGGCCTCGACCTGTGCGGCGCTGGGCCGATCAGGGGCCGGGGCGGGTTCGGCCACCAGGGGGGCGCTGCCAGCCTCCCACGCGGTGTCGGCGGGCAGGATCAGCGTGGCGATCTGGCCGTTTTTCGACCGCGCGGCGCGGATCGCGGCGGCGCCGTCGGCGGCCACATCCGTGGCATCGGCGCTTTCGCGCACCCAATGCGACACCGCCCCGGCCACGCCGGGCACGTCCCCGCGCAGGGGGCTTTCGTATTTCATGTGACGGCCCGCGTGGTTGCCCACAACATGCACCATGCCGCTGCCGGCTTTGCGGGCGTTATGGGTGTTGCCAAACGCGTTGCCGAAGCCCGGCGCAAGATGCAGCAGGGTTGCCGACACATCACCCTTCATGCGGAAATAGCCATCGGCGGCGCCGGATACCCCGCCCTCGAACAGGCACAGAATGCAGTTCATGTCGGGGTGATCGTCCAGCGCGGCGACAAAATGCATCTCGGACGTACCGGGATTCGCGAAACAGGTGTCGACGCCGCTGGCCAACAAGGTTTTTACAAGGGACTCAGCGCCGTTCATTTTCATCTCCGCCTTCGATCGTCGAACAACTGAACCACGAATTGAATGGCAATGCACGGGTGAAAACGCCCGGTTTCCCGGGGTGCTTTGCGTCGCGAAAATGTGACAAGACGGTGCAAAAACGCACGTTTCGAAATGATCCCAGGCCTGCCTAAGGTGAAGCGGCGAAAACTTATCTCTCAGGAGGAAATGATGACGATCAGCTTGCAGGTATTGTACCCCATTGGCGATGGGATCAGCTTTGACCACGCCTATTACACAGAAACGCATTTGCCTTTGGTGGCCAAGCATATGGGCCCGCATATGCGGTCGATCCAGGCGAGCAAAGGGTTGTCCGGCGGTGGCGAGGAACCGGCAGGTTTTGCGGTCATCGTCACAATGCTTTTTGAAAACGAGGCGGCCTTGGGCGCAGCAATGGGCGCGGCAGGTCCCGTTCTGGAAGATATTCCCAAATACTACAACGCCGCGCCGCAAATGCTGGTTGGCGAGGTTCTGGACTGACACCCGGTGGGTTGTGACAAAGAAAAAGGGCCAGCGTAAAGCCAGCCCTTTTTGAGTGTTTCATGAGTGGTGTTTTTAGTCTTGCCGGTTCATCCGGTTCTCGATCAGCTCGTCCACCACGCCGGGATCGGCCAGTGTCGAGGTGTCGCCCAGCGCGCCGAAATCATCCTCGGCGATCTTGCGCAGAATGCGGCGCATGATCTTGCCGGAACGGGTTTTCGGCAGGCCCGGCGCCCATTGGATCAGGTCGGGGCTGGCGATGGGGCCGATCTCGGTGCGGACCCAGGTGCGCAGCTCTTTGCGCAGCTCGTCGGAGGGCTCTTCGCCCGACATCAGCGTGACATAGCAATAAATGCCCTGGCCCTTGATGTCGTGCGGATAGCCAACCACGGCGGCCTCGGCCACCTTGGCATGCGCGACCAGCGCGCTTTCGACCTCGGCGGTGCCCATGCGGTGGCCCGAGACGTTGATCACATCGTCAACGCGGCCGGTGATCCAATAGTCGCCATCTTCGTCCCGGCGGCAGCCGTCGCCGGCGAAATAGTAGCCTTTGTAATCCGAGAAATAGGTTTTCTCGAACCGTTCATGGTCGCCCCAGACGGTGCGCATCTGGCTGGGCCAACTGCCTTTCAGGCACAGCACGCCTTCGCAGGGATAGGTGTGGATCTCTTCGCCTGATTGCGGCTCCAGAACCACCGGCTCGATCCCGAAAAACGGTTTCATCGCCGAGCCCGGTTTGGTCGCGTGCGCGCCGGGCAGGGGGGTCAGAAGGTGGCCGCCGGTTTCGGTCTGCCACCAGGTGTCGACGATGGGGCAATTGCCCTTGCCGACCACGTCATTGTACCAGTTCCAGGCCTCGGGGTTGATCGGCTCGCCCACGGTGCCCAGCACCTTGAGGTCGGAAAGATCGTATTTCTGCACCCATTCGGGGCCTTGACCCATCAGCGCGCGGATGGCGGTGGGGGCGGTGTAGAACTGGTTGACCTTGTGCTTTTCGCACACGGCCCAGAACCGGCCTGCATCGGGGAAGGTAGGCACGCCTTCGAACATCAGCGTGGTGGCGCCATTGGCCAGCGGGCCATAGACGATATAGCTGTGCCCGGTGACCCAGCCCACATCGGCGGTACACCAGAAGATGTCGCCCTCGTGATAGTCAAACACGATCTCATGGGTCAGCGCGGCATAGGTGATATAGCCGCCGGTGGAGTGCACAACGCCCTTGGGCTGCCCGGTAGAGCCCGAGGTGTAGAGGATGAACAGGGGGTCTTCGGCGTTCATCTCGGCCGGTTCGAACTGGTCCGAGGCTTCAGCCGCCATCGCGTTGTAATCCACGTCGCGCCCGTCTACCCAGGTGGTCTGGCCGCCGGTGCGTTTGACCACAAGGCATTTCACCGTGTCGGCGGTGTGCAACAGCGCCTGGTCGGCATTGGTTTTCAGAGGCGTCTTGCGGCCGCCGCGCGGGGCCTCGTCGGCGGTGATCACCACCTTGGCGTCGCAACCATTAACCCGGGCCGCCAGCGCGTCGGGCGA
Source organism: Actibacterium mucosum KCTC 23349 (assembly GCF_000647975.1). Taxonomy (GTDB): domain Bacteria; phylum Pseudomonadota; class Alphaproteobacteria; order Rhodobacterales; family Rhodobacteraceae; genus Actibacterium; species Actibacterium mucosum. The sequence goes on along the minus strand of NZ_JFKE01000003.1, from coordinate 294,913 downwards.
GAAACCGGCAAACACGATCGAATGGATCGCGCCGATGCGCGCGCAAGCCAGCATGGCATAGGCGGCCTCGGGGATCATCGGCAGATAGATCACCACGCGGTCGCCTTTTCCAACGCCCAGATCAGCCAGAACATTGGCCATCTTGCAGACATTGCTGTGCAGCTGGTTATAGGTGATGTGCTGGGCGTCTTCGCTGGGATCGTCGGGCTCCCAGATGATGGCGGTCTGATCCCCACGCGTTGCCAAATGACGGTCGATGCAATTGGCCGCGACGTTCAGGGTGCCGTCTTCGAACCATTTGATCGAGACATTGCCGAACTCGTACGAGACATCCTTGACCTTGGTAAACGGTTTGATCCAGGTCGTCCGCTGCGCCTGTTCGCGCCAGAACGCCTCGGGGTCGGCGATGGATGCGGCATACATTTCGTCGTATTTCGCGGCATCGACATGAGCGTTGGCCGCCAATTCTGCGCTGGGCGGATAAGTGGTGTCTGGCATAGGTCTCCTCCCCCGAAAACCGGGTTGTCGTCGTCAATAAATATGCCCGGCCCGACGGCCGGGCAGGGGATGTGTCAGATGGCCAGGTATTCGGCGCGCAACGCTTCGTCGTGCAGAACCTCGGCAGCGGTACCGTCAAAGACGATCGTGCCGGTGTCAAGGATCACGGCACGGTCTGCCAGTTCCAGCGCGCGCACGGCGTTCTGTTCCACGATCACCGTCGTGATGCCCTGTTCCTTGATGTGGATGAGGGTCTTTTCGATCTCGTCCACGATCACGGGGGCCAGCCCTTCGTAGGGTTCGTCCAGCAGCAACACCTTGATGTCCCGTGCAAGCGCGCGGGCGATGGCCAGCATCTGTTGCTCGCCGCCCGACAAGGTCACGCCTTCCTGCTTGCGGCGCTCGCCAAGGCGGGGGAACAGTTCATAAAGGCGATCCAGCGTCCAGCCCACGGGCTCCATGATCTGGGCCAGCTGCAGGTTTTCCTCAACCGTCAGGCCGGGAATGATGCGGCGATCTTCGGGCACCAGCGCCATGCCGCACACCGCCGCCTCGTGCGAGGACATGGTGTGCAGGTGCTGGTGGTCCAGCCAGATCTCGCCGTGGGTGACCTGCGGGTCGCCCAGCCGGGCAATGGCGCGCAGGGTCGAGGTTTTGCCCGCCCCGTTGCGGCCCAGAAGCGCCAGGATCTCGCCCTCGTGCACGTTGAAGGTCACGCCCTGCACGATATAGCTTTCGCCGTAATAGGCGTGCAGGTCCCAGACCGACAGGAAAGCCGGGGCCGTTGTGGCCTGGTTCGCGTTCTTGCTGAAGTCGGGTTTCACGTTCATGTCTTTATCCTTTCCCTCAGCTTAATGGGCTTCGCCCAGGTAGGCTTCCCGTACTTTAGGATGACCTTTGATGTTTTCCGGCGTGTCCTCGACCAGGGGCGTGCCCTGCGCCAGAACGGTGATCCGCTGCGCCAGGCTGAACACCACGTGCATGTCGTGTTCGATGATCGCCATGGTGATGTCGCGCTTTTCGTGGATCTCTTTCAGCAGGTCGATCGTGTTGTTGGTGTCGGCCCGCGCCATGCCGGCGGTGGGTTCGTCCAACAGCAACAGTTTGGGCTGCTGCACCAGGCACATCGCCATCTCGAGCCGCCGCTTGTCGCCGCGAGACAACGAGGCCGCATGCATGTGCCGTTTGTCGGCCATGTTGACGTCTTCTAGGATTTCTTCGGCCTGCGCGAGGATATCTTTCTGACCCAGCGCCGGGCTGAACGCATTCAGTTCGAATGCCCCGTCCCGTTTGGCAAAGCAGGGGATCATCACGTTTTCCTGCACGGACAGATCACCAAAGATCTCGGGCGTTTGGAACACGCGGCTGATGCCCATCTGGTTGATCTCATGCGGCTTGCGGCCCAGGACCGATTGCCCGTCGAACATCACCGACCCGGTATCGGGGATCAGCTTGCCCACAAGACAGTTCAGCAAGGTCGACTTGCCGGCGCCGTTGGGGCCGATGATGGCGTGGACCGAGCGTTCGTTGACGCTGAGGTTCACATCACCCAGCGCTTGCAGGCCGCCGAACCGTTTGCCAACACCTTTGACTTCAAGGATTCCCATTGTTCGTCCTCCTCTTATTCGGCCGCGTGCGGCGCGTGTTTGGTGTCCTGATCGTCGGACTTCTTGCGGTTTGCGCCGGTGATCCAACGCCACAGGCGCTGTCCACCTTCGACAAGGCCACCCGGCAGGAAGATCACCACCAGCATGAACACGATGCCCAGCGTCAGGTGCCAACCTTTGCCCACAAAGGGGTGCACGATAAAGACCATCGCGTCTTCGAGGCCATCAGGCATGAACGCGAACCAGCTGTGCAGCACGTCGTCGTTGATTTTCGAGAAGATGTTCTCGAAATACTTGATCAAGCCCGAGCCCAGGATCGGCCCGATCAACGTGCCGGCACCGCCAAGGATGGTCATCAGAACCACCTCGCCCGAGGCTGTCCACTGCATCCGCTCGGCGCCAGCCAGCGGATCCATCGCGGCCAGAAGGCCACCGGCCAGACCGGCATAAGCACCCGAGATCACAAACGCGGCCAGCGTGTAGGGGCGTGAGTTCAGCCCGGTATAGTTCAGGCGTGTCTGGTTGGTCTTGATGGCCCGCAGCATCATGCCGAAGGGCGACCGGAACAGGCGGATCGCGATATAGAACGCTGCAACCATGAACACAGCGCTCAGGTAGTAGCCCGCGTTCAGGGTAAAGGTCCACGGTCCAAGCGCGATATCGGTACTGGCCCGCATGGACAGCCCGAACAGGTGCGGCAGGTCAGGCAGGCGGTCGCTGTGGAAGATCTGCGGGTCGTCGTTATAGACCTGCAGGCCGGTTTCACCATTGGTCAGGTTGAACTTGGGGTTCGACAGGACCGAATAGGCCAGCGCAAAGGACATCTGCGCAAAGGCCAGCGTCAGGATCGAGAAATAGATCCCCGACCGGCGCAGTGACACGAAACCGATGGCCAGCGAGAAGATTGCCGCGACGATCACGCTCAGCGCGATGGCGGGCAACACGTTATAGCTGAGCAGTTTGAACATCCAAACCGCCGCATAAGACCCCACGCCCAGGAACGCGGCGTGACCGAAGGACAGATACCCGGTCAGTCCGAACAGGATGTTAAACCCGATTGCGAAGATGCCGAAGATCACGAAACGCTGCATAAGGTCCGGATAGCCGGCGTTGAACTGTGCAAGTCCGCTTTCGGTTGGAAAGGGGTTCAGCAGGACCGGGGCGAACAAGGTCAGGCCGATCACCACCAGGAACAGGCGAAAGTCTTTTGAGTTAAGTCCCAGCATGGATTAGTCCTCCATCACGCCTTTGCGGCCCATCAACCCGCGCGGACGGGTCAAAAGCACGACGATTGCGACAAGGTAGATGATGATTTGGTTGATGCCCGGAATGGTCGTGGTGGCCCAGGTTGTCGAGGCATAGCTTTCAAGGATGCCCAGAAGGAACCCGGCCAGAACCGCGCCCGGCAACGAACCCATACCGCCCACAACCACCACAACAAAGCTGAGCACAAGGAAGTCCATGCCCATGTGATAGTTCGGCGCGTTGATCGGCCCGTACATCACGCCCGCAAGCCCTGCCACCGCGGCGGCGATGCCGAACATGATGGTAAAGCGGCGGTCGATATTGATGCCCAGCAGGCCGACGGTCTCGCGGTCGGCCATGCCGGCGCGCACCACCATGCCGAAGGTGGTGAATTGCAAAAAGGCAAAGACCGCACCAATGATCAATAGCGAGAACAGGAAGTAGACAAGCCGCCAAACCGGATAGACGATGTCCATCCCGAAGATGATGCCGACATTGGCCACCCCGTTCAGAGCATCTGGCGGCGGGGTCTGGATCGGGTTGGCGCCGAAAAAGTATTTCACAACCTCTTGCAACACGATGGCCAGGCCAAAGGTCACCAGGATCTGGTCCGCATGCGGGCGCTTGTAGAAATGTTTGATCAGGCCGCGCTCCATCGCGAAGCCGACGCCGATCATGATGGGAATGGCAAACAGCAGCGCAAGCGGCACCGACCATTCGATGATCGCCCCGCCCACATCTGGTCCGAACCAACTTTCCACATAAGGCGTTTTGACCTTCAGCGGATTACCGAGAAAGTCCTTCTGCGTTTCGTCGATGGTTTCATAGGAAAGGCTGAGCACGCGCTGCAGCGTGACGGCACAGAAGGCACCGATCATGAAAAGCGCGCCGTGGGCGAAGTTGACCACACCCAGCGTGCCAAAAATAAGCGTCAGGCCGAGGGCAATCAGCGCATAAGCTGAACCCTTGTCGAGGCCGTTGAGGGTTTGCAGAAGGATGGCGTCCATCGGGTCTCACCCTTTTTATTTGGGGTTAAAGAAGGGACCGGACGGGGCAAAGGGACCCCGACCGGTTGGGAGTCTGCCGCGCCGGGGAGGGCGCAGCAGGACAGGATCGCGATTAAGCGCCCGGGTTACATGTGCCCAGATCGCCGCCCGCAAACATCGGGTGGTCAGGGGTATAGGTAACCTGCTCGACCGGGGTAACCTCGACGATTTCCAGCGTGTCGTAGGCGTTGGTCGGGTTCTGCGCGCCGCGCACAACCAGAACGTCCTTGAAGCACTGGTGGTCGTCTGCGCGGTACAACGTCTTGCCGTTGCCCAGACCGTCGAACTCATAGCCTTCCAGAGCTTCAACAACACCGCAGGGGTTGAAGGTGCCGGCACGCTCGCATGCGTCTGCATAGAGCAGAACCTGGGCATAACAGGTCTGCGCAGAGTTGCTTGGCGGACGACCATACTTTTCACCGAAGGATTTAACGAAGGCTTTGGTGCCCGCATCCTGCAGCTGCCAGTTCCAGTTCATCGAACCCAGCACGCCCTTGATGTTCTCGCCCGCACCAGCGGCCATCAGCTCGGAATACAGCGGAACAACGATCTTGAAGTCTTTGTTGTTCACGACTTTGTCGAGCAGACCGAACTGGATCGCGTTGGTCAGCGAGTTCACCATGTTACCGCCGTAGTGGTTCAGAACCAGAACGTCGGCGCCCGAGTTCAGAACCGGGGCGATATAGGACGAGAAGTCGGTCGAGGCCAGCGGGGTTTTCACCGTGTTCACGGTTTCCCAGCCCATGGCTTCGGTCGATGCCACGATCGACTCTTCCTGGGTCCAGCCCCAGTTGTAGTCGGCGGTCAGGTGATACGCGCGGCGTTCGGTACCCATCTCGGCGGCCAGCACCGGTGCCAGAGCGGCACCCGACATGTAGGCGTTGAAGAAGTGGCGGAAACCGTTGGCTTTGCGGTCCTTACCGGTGGTGTCGTTGGCGTGGGTCAGACCCGCCATGAAGATCACACCAGCTTCCTGGCACAGGCCCTGAACAGCAACAGCCACGCCCGAGGACGAGCCGCCGTTGATCATCACAGCGCCATCTTTTTCGATCATCGACTTGGCCGATGCACGTGCGGCGTCCGACTTGGTCTGGGTGTCGCCGGTCACGAACTCGACCTTCTTGCCCAGGATGCCGTTGCCTTGCAGCGCCTTCGAGGTGAAAGTGTTCAGGCAACCGCCATCGCCTTCGCCGTTCAGGTGCTCGACGGCCAACTGCTGTGCCAGCAGTTCGTCATTGCCTTCATCAGCATAGGGGCCGGTCTGCGGCACGTTGAAGCCCAGGGTCACTGTGCTGCCGGTAGGCGCGTTGGTGTAGGCGTGGCCGTCAGCCAGCAACAGTTTCGGCGCGGCCAGACCTGCACCGGCTACAGCACCGGTTTTCAGGACCCCACGACGCGATACAGTTGTTTTGGACATTAAAATCCTCCCGTTTGTTGAATTGGCCGGGCAGGCTCCTCTTCCCGCGTCGACCCGCTTTTACAAAGCACCTTGATTATCGGGCCCAGAACGAAAATTTCGCAACAAGGCGTTTACACGAAACGATTTTTTTGTAAAAAAATATTCTGACAGGATAAGGTTGTTGTAAATTGGTTTTCACTGCGCCGCAGCAATCGTTTGATTCCGGAGGTATGGCATGCCGCAGCGGGCACTGACAGGTACGCGAATCCGCGAGCGCCGGCTCGCCCGTGGCGTGCGGCAGAGCGATCTGGCACGTCAGGTTGGCGTATCGCCCGCCTATCTGAACCTGATTGAACACAACCGTCGAAGAATCGGTGGCAAGCTGCTTTTGGACCTGGCCGACGTGCTGGAGGTGGATGTTCAGGCCCTTTCCGAGGGCGCAGAAGGGGCGTTGATCCAGACCCTCCGCGAAGTTGCCGGTGTACAAGGTGAAACCACCGAAGAGTTGCAGCAACCCGAAGGCTTTGCCGGCCGTTTTCCGGCATGGGCGGCGCTGATGTCGGAACAACATGGCCGGGTGCGCGCGTTGGAACGTGTGGTTGGCGTGCTTTCGGACCGGTTGGCACAAGACCCGTTCCTGTCGGAATCGCTGCACGAAGTTCTCTCTACGGCGGCGTCGATCCGTTCTACCGCCGCGATTTTGTCAGACGACACGCTGGACCCGGAATGGCAGGCCCGGTTTCGGCGCAATCTGGGCGAGGACAGCACGCGCCTTGCCGGCGCGGCGCAATCACTGATCGATCACCTTGATACCAGCCCTGCGGACTCTGCCGGGCAGCAATTGCCGCAGGACGAGGTTGAGACCTTTCTGACCGATCCGGCCGGAATGATCGCCCAATTGGAACGGGCCCAGATTGCGCAACACGCAGAACTGGTCGACACGATGGTGGCCAGTCCGCAATTGACCAGCGCCACTGCAAAAACGCTGGCGCGGGAAATGCTGCTGCGGTTTGGGCAGGACGCGGTGGCTTTGCCCTTCGATGTGTTGCAAGCCGCGGTCGAACGCTTTGGTGTCGATCCGGGACTTCTGGCGGCGCAGACGGGTGCGGATGTCGCGGTTGTAATGCGGCGCTTGGGTGTCGCGCTTACCTCTCCGCCCCGTGGCCCGGCCGGGTTGGTGATCTGTGATGGATCGGGCACGATGGTGTTTCGCCGGGCGCTGCCGGGGTTGGAGATGCCTCGTTTCGGCGGCGGTTGCCCGCTTTGGCCACTTTATCGTGCCTTGGCGCAGCCAGGGATGCCGATCTGCGATCATGTGGAGCTGCCCGGGCAGCCGGTGCAGCGATATGTCTGTTTTGCATTGTGCGAAGTCTTGCCGCAGGGCGGTTTCGATCAACCCCCTGTACGTCGCTCGACAATGCTGATTTTGCCGCCGACGCCAAGTGACACGGTGCCGTCGCGTCCGGTCGCCGTTGGGCCCAGCTGTCGGATTTGCCCGCGCGAGACGTGCGCGGCCCGACGCGAGCCATCAATCCTGGCCGGAGGGTTTTGACAGGGCGCGGCAAAGCGGCAATAGTGCCTTGCGGGCCGGGGAGGACGGCCTGCCTGACCAGTTGGAGGGGGAATGGGCCGAAACGTCCTTTTGATCGAAGATGAGCCCAACATCATCGAGGCCATAAGGTTTATCCTGTCGCGCGACGGGTGGGATGTGCGCACGCATTCCGACGGTACAACCGCCATGGACAAGGTGCAGCAATTCGCACCGGACGTGGTTATCCTCGATGTGATGTTGCCGGGGCGCAGCGGGTTCGACATTTTACGCGAAATTCGGGCGACGGGGCCGCTTGCGGCGCTGCCCGTGCTGATGCTGACCGCCAAGGGCCAAACGCGTGACCGCGAGATGGCTGAAAGTCTGGGCGTCACGCAGTTCATGACCAAACCATTCTCAAACGAAGATGTCCTGAGCGCCGTGCGGGACATGGCCGAGGCGTGAGCCGCCCGCCGCGCCAGCCGCTCTTTCTTGCGCGCCAGACTTATAGATGGCGCCGAGCCACAGATGCCGCGCGGTTGTTGCCGATCCTGGGCGTTTTGCTGTTTCTCTTCCCGTTGTTGCGCGGGGGTGGGGGCACGGCGGCCTATTCTGCCTATATGTTTATGGTCTGGCTGGCCTTGATCATTGCCGCAGCTTTCCTGTCAAATCGCCTGAGCCCCCCGCGTAACGAGACCGAAGACGAGGATGGCGGATGATCCCATTCAACATTCTTGTCGCCGTCTGTGTCGCCTATGCCGCGTTCCTGTTCGCGGTGGCCTTTGTTGCCGAACGCCGTGCCGAGGCAGGGCAACTGGGCTGGCTGCGCTCGCCCTTGATCTATACCCTGTCGCTGTCGGTCTATTGCACAGCGTGGACGTTCTACGGGGCGGTGGGATATGCCGCACGATCGGGGCTGGAATTCGTCACGATTTATATCGGGCCGACGTTGGTCTTCGTTGGCTGGTGGTGGCTGCTTCGCAAATTGGTGCGGATCGGTCGAACGCAAAGGATCACCTCGATTGCCGACCTGATCTCGTCCCGATATGGCAAGTCGAATTTTCTTGCGGCCATCGTCACGATCCTGGCCGTGGTGGGCACGACCCCGTACATCGCGTTGCAATTGCAGTCGGTGACGCTGTCTTTCTCTGTCTTCGCGCTTGAGGATCTGCGGCCCTGGGTGCCCAGCGATCTGAACGCGACAGCCATCTGGGTGGCCGCCGGGCTGGCGCTGTTCACGGTATTGTTCGGCACGCGGAACCTGGATGCCAACGAGCGTCACCACGGCGTCGTAACGGCCATCGCGGTCGAGGCGCTGGTTAAACTTCTGGCGTTGTTGGCCGTTGGTGTCTTTGTGGTTTGGGGCGTGGCCGGTGGCATGGGGCAGGTGGCAGATCGTATCGCAGAATCTCCGTTGGCCGAAACAACCTTTCAGGGCGGGCGTTGGGCCGGGATCACCTTCCTTTCCGCCGCTGCTATCATCACGTTGCCTCGGATGTTTCAGGTGCTGGTGGTGGAGAACGCGGATGAACGCCACCTTGCAACGGCCAGTTGGGCTTTTCCGCTGTACCTGTTCCTGATGAGCCTCTTCGTCGTGCCAATTGCTGTTGTTGGACTGCAAACGCAGCCCGAAGGGGCAAATCCCGACCTGTTCGTACTGACGATCCCCCTGTCGATGGGGGCCGAGGGCGTGGCAACATTGTCGTTCCTTGGCGGGTTCTCGGCCGCCACGTCGATGGTGATCGTGGCATCCATCGCGCTGTCGACCATGGTGTCGAACCATATTGTCATGCCCTTGTGGCTGTATGTGCAGGGTCGCGGTGCAACCGTGTCAGGCGATGTCCGCCGGGTTGTGCTGATGTCGCGGCGATTGTCCATCGCGGCAGTCATGACACTGGGCTATCTCTACTTTCGATTGACCGGCGGGACCGAGGCGCTGGCCGCTATCGGCCTGATCGCCTTTACCGGTGTGGCGCAGGTTTTGCCGGCGTTGGTTGGCGGCATCTTTTGGCGGGGGGCAACGAAACGAGGCGCGGTTGCGGGGCTTTTGACCGGGTTTTTCCTGTGGGGCTATACCCTGTTCCTGCCCAGCTTTGGCCCCGGCGGGGTGATGAGCCCGGAATTGTTGCAACACGGGCCATGGGGTATTGAATGGTTGCGGCCGCACGCCTTGCTGGGTGTCGCCGGCCTCGATCCATTGATCCACGCGGTGTTCTGGTCGCTGACCCTGAACACCGTTGCCTTCCTTGCGGTGTCGCTCAGCGGCTTTCCCTCGCCCTTGGAGCGGCTGCAAGGGGCGCAATTCGTCAACGTGTTCGAACATTCCACGGGCGTGCAGGGATGGTTGCGAGGCGCGGCCGAAGCCGAAGACCTTTTGGTCATGTCCCAACGCATCCTTGGCAGCGAGAAAGCGCAGACAATGTTCCACACCGCCGCCAGCGGGCAGGGCAAGGCCGGATACCTTCCCGACACTACGCCAGGCTTTCTGGAACAGTTAGAGCGCGAACTGGCAGGTTCGGTTGGCGCAGCCACAAGTCACGCGATGGTTGGGCAGATCGTGGGCCGTTCGTCTGTATCGGTCGAGGATCTGATGGCGGTGGCTGACGAAACCGCGCAGATGATGGAACACTCGATCCAGTTGGAAGCGAAATCAGAAGAAATCTCGCGGACGGCGCGCCAGTTGCGTGAGGCCAACGAAAAGCTGACCGAGATTTCGGTACAAAAGGACGCGTTCCTGAGCCAGGTCAGCCATGAATTGCGGACACCCATGACCTCGATCCGGGCGTTCTCGGAAATCTTGAAAAGCGACACCCCGCTGGCGGCCGAGGATCGGGCAAGGTACAGCCAGATCATCCATGACGAGGCCATCCGGCTGACCCGCCTGCTGGATGACCTTCTGGACCTGTCGGTACTGGAAAACGGCGAGGTTCAGTTGAACACCCAAACCGGCGATCTGCAGGACCTGTTATCGCGCGCCATTACGGCGGCCACGGCCAGTGACGGGCCAAACCTGCGTGTAGCGCGGGACGGAACCACTGATCCGGTGGTTCTGACCACAGACACGGACCGGCTGAGCCAGGTGTTCATCAACCTGATTGCCAACGCGCGCAAGTACTGCACGGCCGAGACCCCGCGGCTGACCATTCGCGTACGGCAAAACAAGGGGTCGGTCGAGGTGGATTTCGTCGACAATGGCGACGGTATTCCCAAGCGCAGCCAGTCCATTATTTTCGAGAAGTTTTCGCGCCTTGGCGACCGTAATGCCGCGGGTGGCGCGGGGCTTGGCCTGGCGATCTGCCGCGAGATCATGGCAAATCTTGGGGGCGACATTGCCTACGTCCCCGGTCAGGGCGGTGCAGCTTTCCGTGTCCGTCTGCCTCTGGACGTCGCGAAAGCAGCCTGAGGTAAGGATTTGTGAACCCTGTTCCGCAATGTTCGGGGGAAACAACATCGGACATTGCAAAATGGCAGAGCTTTCTCAATCCGTTCTTCGTAAAATGGCTGCAAACCGGGCAGAGAGTGCGGCGGAAAACACCGTGGACGCCGCGCGCGCATGGCGACAGGCGCTCCCCCGGGTTGCGCAGTCCGAGATTGGCCTGACCTTGATGGTGCAGGACATAACCTGCGACACGGTTCAGGCCACCGATGCCGCCGAAAACATCGCGGACAATGCGTTGCTTTGCCTGTTGGAGGGGCATGGCGGCATGTCGGGGCTGGTGGCGTGGGATCCGGCCGCGTTTGCTGCATTCGTCGCGTTTCGGATGACGGGCAAGCTGCCAGGCGCCTTGGCGGAACGCCCGGCCACGCGGGTTGACGCCAAGCTGACAAGCGGCTTCGTTGGCAAGCTGGTACAGGCGTTTGGACACGGGTTGGGCGATGGCGGTGACACGTTCGCCACCATGAATTACAGCGGCTTTCTGGCGGATGCGCGGTTGGTACAATTCGCTTTGCCCGAAGGCCCGTTAACCCGCGCCCGGATGGAGGTTCAGTTCGCAAGCTCGGGCATCAGCGGCAGCCTGCAGGTGATCCTGCCGTCGCCCAGTGTTTCAAGACCTGAACGGGACGTCCCCAAACGCCCTGCGCAAGAATGGTCGCAGGCTCTGGGCCAGAATGTGCATGCCGCACCTATGCGACTGGACGCTGTTCTGGCGCGATTGCAACTGCCCCTTTCACTGCTTTTGTCTCTGCAGGTCGGCCAGATCGTCAGCCTGCCGGGAAACTGTCTGGACGGCGTTTCACTCGAATCCGGCGACGGCCGGACCATCCTGACCGGGCGGCTTGGTCGCGCGTCGGGCGACCGTGCCGTGCGCGTCGCGAATGCCGCGTCAGGATCCCACTCGCAACTTGGTCAGCCAGAGCCGCAACCTGCCGCAACAGCCTAGCCACCAAAACAGTCCGAGGCCGGGTGGGCAGCCTTACCACCGTTGATCTGGGTCAAGGCACCCAGTCCATTGCGCAGGTATCAAATAAAGCGCGCGAAAATATGATAGGGTGAATGTGGGCGCTGCCCACGCGCCCTTTGCAATGGGAGGTTGAATATGGCTTTTGAAGCCCTTCGTGCCGGCATCGCGTTGATTATGCAGGAAATCGAGAAACGCCCGCAGGATAGGCATATCCTGCTTGAGGAACTGCGTGAAAAAGTCTCAGAATTGCGTTCGCTTGGTCTGCCGGTGCCCGAGGATCTGACTCGCCTTATGGCTGAGTTGGAGGAAGACGACGCAGATGAATTGTACAACAATATGCCTGTGTGAACATGGTTCCCTCTAGGTCTTGCGCTTTTTGCCCTTCTGGATACTAATAGTAGAAGGCATGCGGCGGTTGTCGCCCATAAGATCATAGCGCGCCGCCAAGAAGCAAAAGACAATACAGGAGGGGGCTTGCGATGCTGCGGCGCGCAGTCGAAGAAGGCGGTATAGCGCGGCTTTGCTTGTCAGCACCGCCAGACAATGCGCTCCGCGTTCAGCTTGCCCGTTCGTTAGCCCAGCAAATCACCGACCTTGGCATGCAGTCGGATCTTGTGGGAATCATCCTGCATTCCGACGGCCCGATTTTCGCAACAGGACCCGACCTTTCCGGAAGTGATCTGCGTGGGGAACATGCCGCATTGGCGCTGGTTCAAACCGCAATTCAGGAAAGCAAAGTGCCCGTTGTTGCGGTGATCGATGGATTGGCCCATGGCGCGGGGTTGGAACTGGCGCTGGCGGCGCATACCCGGGTTGCCGGCGCGAACGCGCGTATCGCACATTCCTATCTGAAGCTGGGGTTGCTGCCGATTATGGGGGCCGCGCACCGCATGACACGCCTTGCCGGACCGGCGGTTGCGTTGGAATTTCTGCGCGCCGGGCGACCGATTTCGGCAGAAGAGGCCGCTCGGCTTGGCCTCGTTGATGTGGTTGTTGCGCAGGGGGGCACCATGGACAAGGCGCGCGAGATCCTGCGCAACCCCAATTCGCATACGGACGTCTTGCGGCCCGTATCTGAACGCCACGAGCATCTGGTCAAGCCCGGTCAGTTTCTTGCAACGATCAAGCACTATCGCCAAATGGATTTGCCCGCCACACAGAAGCGTCTGGTGGATTGCGTCGAAGCTGCCCAGTTGCTGCCTTTTGAAACAGGTATCGACTACGAGGGGGCCGCTTTCCTTGAAAGTCAGGCCGATGATACCTCGCGCGCGCTGCGTCACCTTGTCGGTGCAACGGCGCGCCTTGTGCCGGTTGATGCGAAAGCGTCGGCCGAGACACAGGACATTCGTCGCATGGCCGTTCTGGGAACCTCCAGCCATGTTGTCCGGTGGAGCACGGCTGCGTTGCAAGCGGGGTTGTCGGTGTCTCATATCGCCTCGGGTGACGCATCGGCCGACAAAAACGTTGCGGAACAAGTGCGTCAGCGTCTGGCCCAGTTGCCGGATGCGCCGCAAGCGGATGACAAGAATGCACGTGCACTCAGGTTTCAGTCTGCCGCGCATCCGGATGTGTTGCGCGATGTCGATCTGGTGCTGATCGCGGATCCGTTACGGGTGCCCGACACCGTCGCCGCGATGCCTCCGGGGCGTATCGTTGGCTTGGTCGTGTCCGGTGACGCCGAACCGTCATGGCCGGTGCGCACGGATTTGCGGACCTTGGGCCTGCGGCATTCCGGCGGGCTTCCAAATGCGGATCTGGTCGAACTTGTGGCCCCTGCCGAAGCACAGAATGACTTTTTGAATGGCATGGCCAAATTCGTGCAGCGACTGGGCGGCACACCAATCCGGTCAACGCCCGGCGAGGGTGGTGTTGCAACGGCGGTGTGGGGCGCATGCGTTCTGGCGGCGCGTGATCTGGTCAGACTGGGCGCTGACCCGGCGGTCGTCGACGACGCGTTGGCGGCCGAAGGGTTCAAGGTTTTGCCCTTTGGCGGGCGTCAGGTGCCGATGGGCCGCGCCATGCGCAGCGTTTCGGCCGAGGACGTGGTTGCCCGGTGCTTTGACGCAATGGGAAATGCGGGCGCGTTGCTGGTTCAGGCGGGGGTGGCACAGCGGCCCGGCGATATCGACATTGCCATGGTGCACGGTTTTGGTTTGCCGCGCGCGCTTGGCGGGCCAATGTTCGCGGCAGATATGCGTGGCCTGCTGACCGTGCGGAACCGAATGCGATCCCGACAGGGCGAAGACCCCGAGTTCTGGGCCCCGGCGCCGCTGTTCGACGAGTTGATCAAGAATGGCAAACGGTTTGCCGATATGGATCGCGGTTGGTCCTGATCAGGCCAGGAAAACGCCCAGCACCACCATCATCAAACCGATGGCCGAAACGAACAAGGCGGCCATGTTCACCACGACAACACGTTGCAGGCGGGCTTTCATGGCCTCGCCCTCCAACCTTTCGCGGCGCGCCTTGACCGCCTGCAGAATGCACCAGACCAACGCACCGATCCCCAACAGCGACAGCACCGCGCCGGCCCAGACCAAAAGCTCCATCCCGCATCCCTTTCGCAAATGACGCCGCAGCATCTAGCCTGACCAAGGCCGCGAGACAAGGCAGGGCTTGCGGCATTGCGCGTGGGCAGGTATCGGTTCTTGCTCAGAACCCCCGCGAATTTTGCAGCACGAGGCCGAGATGAACGAGCATTCCCCCGATACTTCCTACCGTGTGACCGCCGACGAACTGCGTCAGTTCATCGAGCGATACGAGCGGTTGGAGGCCGAGAAAAAGGACATCGCCGAGCAGCAGAAGGAGGTGATGGCCGAGGCCAAAGGCCGGGGCTATGACACCAAGGTGATGCGCAAGGTTGTGGCCCTGCGCAAGCGCGACAAAGACGACATCGCCGAGGAAGAGGCGGTTCTGGAAATGTATAAAGAAGCGCTGGGCATGTAAGCCCGTGTCTTAGGGCGCGATGAAATTCACGCCCGCCATTTTCTCGATCTGGTACACGTCTTCGTCGTAAAGCTCGGTCAATTCGTCGACCAGCGCGTCGTCCCAGCCGGGCAGGTCAAGTTCTACCTCGATTTCGTCCGGAATAGCGAACTTGTCCAGGAACGCGGCAACGATGCGGCGCCGCTGTACTTCGGTGGCTGGCGGATGGGTGGACATATACACCAACATCCGCTCCATCCCTTCGCGCGACATGATAGACGCAAGGAAATCATTGGTTCCCTCAAGGGCCAACAAGGGATCATGCGCGGCCAGTTCCCGCAGAACCTGCGGCCAGATCAACGGGGTATCTTCGTTGCACCAAATGGTCAGCGGAACATCGGGGTTTTCGCCCCGGATACGCGCCACCATATCTGACCATCGCAGGCCGCGAGGGTCTGTTGTGGACAGCACCTGCATAAAGTCCGCAGGCGCCTCGACAGATCCCGGAACAACTGGCAAAAGCGTCGCCGGGTTGCGCAATCCAATAAAAAATTCGTTCTGCGCGTCGGGGAATATCGAACACAGCGACGCAACCCGTTCGCCTGCACGTTCATACAGCGCCCCATCGCGCAGCATCGCGCCGGGATTGCCCAACAGGTTCGGGGCCGAGAAGATGATGCGTTCGGCATATTCACCTTCTAGGGCGGCTTCCAAAATCTCTTGCTGTTGATCGCGCGTGGCCGGTCCGCCGCGCAACCCAAACAAGGTTTGCCGCAGCAATTTGCGATACCGGCTGGGCCCCGGCACGGCGGTGCCCTCGTTGGCAAGTGCGCCCTTGTTTTTCAGAAGGCATTTCAGCAACCGCTCTTCGTCGGTGAAATGCACTCCCAGGTGATAAACAATCTGCATGCCGGTCCGAATTCTGTAACTTTCTGTTGTCCTTATGGATAACCGAGGTTTCTGGACAGTAAAACCGCTTTCCTGTAGGGCGAGCCACATGACCGATCTGCCCCATTCTGTGTCTACGGCCACGCGCCGACGCCGTTTGCCCAGCATTTGGGCCATTGGCGCTTTGATCATCGCAGTTTTGGTGTTGATGCCGTTGGTTTGGGTGCTTTTCATGGCCCTGACACCCGAAGACAATATCTGGCCCCACCTGATCTCGACCACGCTGCCCCGCTATGCGGGCAACACGGTTCTGCTGGCAGGTGGTGTGGCGGTTCTGGCGGCTGTCATGGGCTGCGGGACTGCGTGGCTGATCGCGATGTACCGCTTTCCCGGCGCCCGACTGCTGGAGTGGCTGTTACTGTTGCCGCTGGCCATCCCCGCCTATGTCAGTGCCTATGCCTTGGTCGATTTTCTGGAATATGCGGGGCCGGTACAGACGGGCTTGCGGGCGCTGTTCGGCTGGGAAACCGCGCGCGACTACTGGTTCCCCGAGGTCCGCTCGCGCGGGGCGGCGATTTTGGTGCTGGCCTCGGTTCTGTACCCTTATGTCTATCTTCTGTGCCGCGCGGCCTATCGCGAGCAATCGGGCGGCATCTATGACGTCGCGCGCGCCTTGGGGGCAGGCGCCTTCATGCGGTTCTGGCGCGTTGGGCTGCCGCTGTCGCGTCCGGCCATCGCCGCGGGCACAGCCATCGTGATGATGGAAACCGTCAGCGATTTCGGTGTGGTCGAGTTTTTTGCCGTGCAGACTCTGACCACCGGCATTTTCTCGGTCTGGTTAGAGGCCGGAAACCCCGGCGGTGCGGCACAGATCGCCTCGCTGGTGCTGGGAATGGTTCTGTTGCTTGTGGCGTTAGAGAAAATTGGCCGCAATCGCATGCGCTATTTCACAACCGTGCGGCAAAGCCGTGCAGTCAGCCGGATACACCTGACCGGCTTTGCGGGCTTGGGGGCGGCGGCGGTCTGTGTGCTGCCCTTTGCCATGGGGTTTGTCTTGCCGGTTGGGGTAATGCTGGGCCATGCGGTGGGCGACTGGCATGTGTGGAAGGCCCCCGGTTTGACCGAGGCCGTGTGGAACACCGTGTCGGTCGGCGGCATTGCTGCGCTGACCACCGTTCTGGCGGCTACGTTTCTTGTCTACGGCGTGCGCCTTTCGTCCAGCCGCCTGCCGCGCCTTTTGCTGCCCGCCACCACGCTGGGCTATGCGGCACCGGGGGCGGTTCTGGCGGTGGGGTTGCTGATCCCGTTGGCGGCGCTGGACAATGCCGTGGCCGATGTGATCGAGCAGGTAACCGGGCGCCCGATGGGGCTGCTGCTGACAGGCTCTGCGGCGGTTCTGATCTATGCTTATTGCATCCGGTTTTTTGCCATCGCCCAAGGCGCGGTTGATGCCGCGATGGGCCGAATCTCGCCCAGCTTGCCGATGGCCGCACGCTCGCTTGGGCGCACGCCGGGGCAGACCCTGCGCGAGGTGTTCCTGCCTTTGATCCGCAGTTCGTTCGGCACAGCGCTGCTGCTGGTCTTTGTCGACTGCGCAAAGGAATTGCCGGCCACGCTTTTGCTGCGCCCCTTCGGCTTCGACACCTTGGCGACACGTGTCTACGAGAAAGCATCGTTGGAAAACATCGCCGAGGCCTCGCCCGCTGCATTATTGGTCATGAGCGTCAGTCTGGTCGCGGTCCTGATCCTTGCGCGCGCCAATCGCGAACGGGCTTGAACTCGGCGAAACACACCGCTAGAACGCCCGCAACGTGCCCCTATAGCTCAGCTGGTAGAGCAACTGATTTGTAATCAGTAGGTCCGCGGTTCGAGTCCGTGTGGGGGCACCAAACAGTCCCATCGTTATCGTTTTTGATCGGTTCAGCGAATGCTTGGGCCTGATTCCGCGTTGCATTTCCCCCATCCGGCTTGGCTTTGACCGAATTTGATCGATATTTTTCGAATTTAGTCGTATTGAGGCTTTTTGCGTTGTCGGTTCTCGCCATCTGCGCAATGTAAGCGAAAGGGAGCGATAAATGATCAAAAGCCTTCGGCATAAGCGGATACTTTCGATCCTTCAGAAGGAAGGGGTGATCGAATTGAGCGCTTTGGCGCGCGTCCTGCCGGAAGTGTCGCTTGTCACGCTCCGACGTGACCTGAGCGAGTTGGCCGACGCCGGGGCGTTGCGGCGCACGCATGGGGGCGCGACCTTGCCTGATGCGGAAATCCTCAAGTCCGGCGCGCAGGTTTTGGCCAAAACCGAAGGCTTTGCGTCCGAGCTGGACCATCTGGATGCTGTCATCCTGCCGCCTATCCCCGGCCATGGCGGGGACGCCCTGCGTCGTCAGATTGCGCGATCCGGGATACCGTTCATTGCCGAAAGTGCCCCGCAGGTTGGCGGCACCTATCTGGGACCCAACAACCGGCAGGCCGGGTTCGATCTGGGACAGCATGCGGCCCGAAACACGCCGGGTGAAACGGCGCACTTGTTGCTTGTCACGCAGCCTGAACTGGCCAATACCAGCGATCGCTGCGAGGGATTCGAAGCCGGGTTCCGCGATGCCTTTGCCGGACAGGTTCAAGTGACGCGGGTGAATGGGCAGGGCAGCTATCGTCCGGCCCTGCGTGTGGCCGTCGACGCATTGAAAGCACAAACGCGGATCGGCGTTGCGTTCGGTGTAAACGATCATTCGGCTATGGCGGCGATGGATGCGGCGCAAAAGCTGGGCCGGGCGTTGGATGTTTATGCTGCTGGGGGCGAAAGTCCGAACTTCGTGGCAAAACTGGCCGAACAAGGCGCGCTGCGCGGCCTTGTTGCCTTTTTCCCCGATATTGTTGGGCAACGTGCCGTTGATTTGGTCGCAGGCGTTCTGGCCGGTGCAGCGCAACCGGGCAGTTGCGAGACCCCACATGCCGTGATCACGCCACAGAATCTCGCCGAATACTACACCAACGGCCCCGGGGGCTGGACGCTGTTGGATGACAAGCGCGCCGCGCTTTTACCCGATGCACCGTTCGTGCATGCGGTGCAGGGGCGCGTCGGGTTCATGCCGCATTACCCGGCCCATGATTGGTACCGGGTGATGATGCAGGCGATGCAGCTGCGCGCGGTGGAACTGGGCCTGCAGTTGGTTGTTTCCCCACCGCATCAAGGCATCGCGGCCGAAATGTCGCGTTTGCGTCGCGAGATTGGTCGCCGTGCTGCGGCCTCGATCCAGCCCGGCCAGACGGTGATCGTCGGCGAAGGTGAAGCGACCCGATACATGGCCGAAGCCCTTCACCAACGCGCTGTTGCCGCGCCCGAACAGCTGAGCGGGGTCACCATCGTCACCAACGCGCTGGATGTGATGATGCAGCTTGAAGGCAAGCCGCCCCTCAAGGTGATCCTGACCAGCGGCGAATACCAAAAAGCCGATCACTGCCTTGTGGGCCCCAGCCTTGGTGCCTTGTTCGAACGCATGCGCGCCGATGTGGCTTTTCTGAGCGTCGCAGGTGCTTCGGCCGAGTTTGGCCTGTCCACCATGGATGAACGTCGCGCCCTTGCCGGCAGCCGCTTTGTGCAAGCTGCGCGTCGGGTTGTGGCATTGGCCGATCACACCGCCATTGGGGCCGAATCCAACCATCGCGTCGCGCGGCCAGACGAGCTTCACGAGATCATCACCGATGACGGCGCGCTGCCCGCCGACCGTCAACGGCTACGCGCTGCAGGGATCGAGGTTCTGATCGCAAACGAGGCCGACGATCCGTCACCGCAGAACACCGACATCAGCCGGGCGCTGGTGCGGGAAACCTGAAACCATCATCCAAATTCTGGGAGGAAATGATGAAAACCAAACTGCTCGCAACCCTGACAAGCTCGGCCATTGCGCTGGCGTCGGCCGCATCGGCCGAGGTCACGCTGCAATTCTGGGACAACCAACAGACCGAAAGCGGCCTGTCGCAGTTTCAGCAGGCCGCCGTTGATCGGTTCATGGCCGAAAACCCTGACATCAAGGTGGAAGTCACCACCATTCCTTATCCCGAATACCAACAACGCCTGCTGACCGCGGTACAGGGCGGAAACGCGCCCGATATCGCGACGCTGGACCAGATCTGGGTGGCTGCATTTGCTGAAGCTGGTGCCGTTGCTGATCTAAGCGAGGCCGCCGCCGGTGCGGGCCTGTCGCGCGATCAGTTCTTTGGCGGTGCCTGGGATTCCGCCAGCTATAATGACGGCCTTTATGGCATCCCCTTTAACGTCGATGTCTGGCAGTTCAATTTCTACAACAAGGACTTGCTGGATGCGGCAGGTGTCAGCCCGTCTGATCTGACGACCTTTGAAGGGCTGCGCGCGGCGTCCGAGAAACTGACCGGTGACGGCAAGTTCGGCATTGGCCTGTTTGGGCACCGCGGCGAAGACACCGTGGTTGTGATGAACTCGTTCATCTTCTCCAATGGCGGTGCGGTGCTGGATGACGCGGGTGCCTGCGCTCTGAACGCGGCTCCGGCAGTGGAGGCGATGGAATATGTGCAGGACCTGGCCCAATTCGCCCCCGAAGGTATCCTGAACGCCAATTCCGGCAACATGCGCGAGCTGTTCCTGAATGGTTCGTTGGCGATCGAATTCTGGCCGGCGTTGGAGCAGCCGACCCTGCAGAAATCCGACATCAACTGGGGTTTCGTGAACGGCACCGCCGGGGCATCCGGCAAGGGTGTGGGCACCTTTGGTGGCTGGAACCTGGCCGTGTTCGAAAGCTCGGCTCAGCAAGAGGCCGCGTGGAAGTTCATCGAGTTCATGGTGCGTGAAGACGTCAATGGCGACGTTGTCGACCTGATCCCGGCAAACAAAGCCGCCGCAGCACCTTTCCTTGAGGCCAACCGGCAGGGTGCGGACGACATCATGGCGCATCTGTCCAACGCCAATCCGCGCCCGCTTTCAGCCCGTTATCTGGAAGTCGCCGACATCCAGATGACCCTGTACCAGGACGTATTCTCGGGCGCGAATGTGCAGGAGGCTGCTGACGCCGCCTGCGCCGATATCGACGCCCTGAACTAAGCTGGCCGGGAAACCGGCCCTCCCCGGGCGCGGCAACGGGCAACTGCCGCGCCCACTTACGGACAAAGTGATGACACGCAAAGACAATTGGCTGATCTGGGCATTCCTTGCCCCCACACTCACCCTTTTGGGGGTGTTTCTTTACTACCCGATGATCGGCACGGTCATCGAAAGCTTTTACGACACCTCGTTCATCTCGCCTGAGCCGCGCTTTGTCGGCTGGGCCGTGTACGAGAAGGTCCTGAACTCGCGCCAATTTTCCGAGATCGTCTGGAATTCTGTCATCTGGACGTTGGGCGTTGTGGTCTTGCAGAACCTGTTGGGGTTCTTCACCGCGGTGCTGCTGAACCAGGGGCTGCCGGGACAGGGGGTAATCCGGGCATTGGTGTTACTGCCGTTTGTTTTGCCGGGCGTTGTCACTGCGATCCTGTGGCGGTTCATGTATGACCCGCAACTGGGACTGGTGAATTCCATCTTCATACGGCTGGGGCTTTTTGAAGACAGCGCGGCGTGGCTGGCCTCGTCCGATACGGCAATGGCGGCGGTGATCTTTGTGGCAGTTTGGAAAGGGTTCCCCTTTTCGATGCTGATCTATCTGGCCGCCCTGCAGAACGTTGACAAAAGCCAGATGGAGGCCGCAACGCTGGACGGTGCCGGCGCTTTGCGGCGGCTGATCGACGTGGTGCTACCCGCAATTCGTGACGTGATCCTTGTGAACTTCGTCCTGACGCTGATCCTGACCTTCAACTATTTCGACATCGTTTGGGTGCTGACCCGCGGCGGTCCGCAGAACGCCACGCATATCTTTCCGACCAAGATCTTCGAAACCGGATTTGGCCAGTTTCGGTTTGGCGAGGCCGCAACCTATGGCGTGTTCTCTATCCTTGTTCTCGCGGTGCTGGTGGCGATCTACGTGATCGTGCAGCGCGCCACCGCAAACCGGAGGCCGGTGGCATGAACGCATCGAAATCTACCCGTGTCATCCAGATTGCGTTGCAGATTGCGCTGGCGGCCTTCGTGCTGCTGCCATTTTTCTGGATGATCTCGGTCAGCCTGAAACCCGCGACCGAGCCCTTTGCCATCCCCGCGCGCCTTTGGCCGCAGGATCCGACGCTTGAAAACTATGTCACTGCCTTCCGGCCCGAATTCCGGACCTATTTCGTCAACTCGATGATCGTTTCAGGCGCGTCGGTGGTAATCACCGTGGTACTGGGCCTTTTGGCAGCTTATTCCTTCAGCCGCGCGCAATTGCTGATCATTACGGTCCTGATGGGCGGTGTGGTTTTGGCGCAGATGTTCCCGCATTCGGCCATCATCATCCCGTTCTACAAGATGATGCGCGCGGCGGATCTGCTGAACACCTATGCCAGCCTGATCATCGCCTATGTCTCGGTCACGCTGCCGGTTGCGGTGTGGATGTTGCGCGGTTTTCTGCTGAAGCTACCCGTCTCGCTGGAAGAGGCCGCGGCTATTGATGGGGCCAGCCCCCTGCGCATCTTTTGCGAGATCGTGGTACCGCTGGCCCGGCCCGGCGTGATCGCCACCGCCGTCTACGTTTTGATCGTGACGTGGCAGGAATTCCTCTTTGCGCTCAGCTTCACCTCGACCAAAGAGATGCGCACGCTGCCCGTGGGACTGAACGACTTCATCGGCCAATACGGTATTCGATATGGCGAGTTGATGGCGTCCTCGGTGATGGTCTCGATGCCGGTGATCGCGGTGTTCTTCTTCCTGCAACGCTACTTCGTCGCCGGGCTGACTGCCGGCGCGGTGAAAGGATAAGGCCCATGGCTTTGATCGAGATTTCCCAGCTGATCCCCGGTGTGCGGCAACTGATGTTCAACCGTCCTGACAAGCTGAACGCGCTGTCGACGCCTTTGATGGCCGAATTCGATACGGCACTTGATGCGGTCGCAAAAGATGAAACGGTGCGGGTTCTGGTGCTGCGCGGGGCAGGCGGCAAGGCCTTTGTGGCGGGTGCGGATATTGCCGAATACCAAGGCGACAAACGGGCCGCGTTCATTGCGTATCAGATGAATTCGCGCCGGGTATTTGACAAGCTGGAGGCGCTGGGCAAACCGGTTATCTGCGCGATTGATGGCTTTGCCCTTGGCGGTGGGTTCGAGATCGCACTGTGCTGCGACATCATCCTTGTGACGCCCAATGCGCAGTTGGGGCTGCCCGAGGGGCGTTTGGGCCTTTGCCCCGGCGGCGGTGGTACACAGCGCCTGACCCGTGCCGTGGGCAAATATGCG
This sequence comes from Actibacterium mucosum KCTC 23349, assembly GCF_000647975.1. Lineage (GTDB taxonomy): Bacteria > Pseudomonadota > Alphaproteobacteria > Rhodobacterales > Rhodobacteraceae > Actibacterium > Actibacterium mucosum. Next base: position 272,045 of record NZ_JFKE01000003.1, on the reverse strand, counting down.
GCCCTTGACCTAATGCTGGCCGGTTGGCGGATGAGCGGTGAGCGCGCGCATCAACTGGGCATAGCGGCAGAGGTGTCCGAGGATCTGGACGCCGCGTTGATGCAACGTGCCCGCGCCTGTCTGAAGATTGCGCCGCTGGCCCAGGCCGAGATGAAGAGGCTGGCGCTGCAAGGCCCCGATGCGCCGGCAGAGACCGCCAAAAGCTACGAGCAAGAGGTGCTGTTCCGCCTCTATTCCACCGCGGACGGTCAAGAGGGGATCGATGCGTTTCTTGAAAAACGCGCCCCGGAATTCAAGGGGGCGTGAAGGATGGAATTTGAAGGCAAAACAGCCGTGATCACCGGCGGGGCCATGGGAATTGGCTTTGCTTGCGCGCAGATGTTGTATACCCGCGGTGCCTCGGTTGTTGTGGCGGATGTCAACGCCGAAGAAGGGGCCGCCGCTGCTGCCCAACTGGGCGACAGGGCGCGGTTCGTGGCCACCGACATGCGCGACATGAACGCAGTTCAGGCCATGGCAGATACGGCCGCTGACGTTTTTGGTGGCGTCGATATCCTGATCAACAATGCCGCCATCGCGCTGGACGGCGTGGTCGACGAGATTGACGAGGATCGTTGGACCACGGTCATCGACACCAACCTGACGGGATATTGGCGCGCCATGCGGGTCTGCGTGCCGATGATGCGCGCGCGTGGCGGAGGGGCAGTGGTGAACATGTCGTCGGTCCAGGGGCTGCGCGGCTTTCGCGGCTGGCCGGCCTATGCGGCAGCCAAGGGTGGGGTAAACGCGTTGACGGTACAGGCGGCGGTCGATCTGGCCCCGGCGGGCATTCGCGTCAACGCCGTGGCCCCGGGCACGATCATGACCCCCCTGAACGAAAAGATATTTGCGACGCGTCCGGATGCCGAAGAACTGATCGAAACATGGAACGCGGCGCACCCGCTGGGCCGGTTTGGGCAGCCGGAAGAGGTTGCCGAGCTAGCGGTTTTTCTTGCTTCGGACAAAGCGGGGTTCATCACCGGCGAGGTGGTCCGTGTGGATGGTGGCCTTGCCATGAAGGCAGAACGATGAGCCAGATGTTCACCCTTTCCAACAACCACGGTTCGATCACCATCGACCCGGCTTTGGGGCAGTTGTTCGAGGTGTTCCTGACCGATGGCGAACGCCTTATCGCGCCATTGAACCGCGCGCCTTGGGTGGATGACCCGGCCATTCAGGCTGATCCATCATTACTGCCCATCGAGAAACGGCTGGGCGGCGATTTTTTCTGCGCACCATTCGGGGGCAGCGAGATCGATGGAGTTCCCAACCACGGCCACACTGCCAATTCCCCTTGGGACATTGAGGCGCGTGAGGCTGCGCAGGTCACCATGCGCTCTGCCTTTCCGATCCTTGGCGCGACGGTTCGCAAACGGGTTCAGCTCGGTGCAGACGCCCCGTTGATCTATCAGGAACACTGGATCGAAGGTGGCGAGGGCAAGTTGCCCGTCGCTCATCATCCTATGACACGGCTTGCCGGGCGGGGGCGGCTTAGCTGCTCACCCAAACGCATGATCCGCGGTCGTAAAACACCATTGGATCCCGGGTTCAACCGCCTTGCCGTGGGCGTACAGACGCAAGACCTGACGGCCTTTCCGGCGGCCGATGGTGGCACCGTGGACCTGACCCACCAACCCATCGGTACACGGCACGAGGACATGGTCGTGATGATCGAGGCCGAAGACAGCCTGCTTGGCTGGACGGCGATACTGCGCGAGGCCGAAGATGACATCGTTTTTGTCCTGAAACACCCGCGCATTTTGCCGTCTACCATGTTGTGGTTTTCCAACGGCGCGCGCGACTATGCCCCGTGGAACGGCCAGCATACCGGCGTGATCGGGATCGAGGACGGTCGCGCCCTGGGGGGAGAGCCAGGGTCCAACGCTGCCGGTCCCAACCCGGTCAACGCCCTGGGTGTGCCGACGGTGTTTGATCTGTCGCCGGGTACGACACACCGTATTCCCCATGTCATCGGCGCCATCGCCCGGCCGGCGGGTTGGGACATGGTTGAAAATATTGAAATCGATGGCGCGCATCTGATCCTGACCGGATCAAATGGCGCGCAATACGGCCTGCCTTTCCACGCAGGTTTCTTTGAGGAGGACGGCTGAATGGCCACGGTAGAGCTGAGCAATCTGCAAAAGAACTTTGGCGCTTACACGGCGCTGGAAAACCTCAATCTCTGCATCGAAGACGGCGAGTTTCTGGTCCTGCTGGGGCCCTCGGGCTGCGGCAAGTCCACCACGATGCGGCTGGTTGCCGGTCTGGAAGAGCCGACATCGGGCGACATCCTGATTGGCGGGCAGCGCGTAAATGATATGGCGGCACGCGACCGCGACCTTGCCATGGTGTTCCAGAACTATGCGCTGTACCCGCATATGACCGTGGGCGAGAACATTGGCTATCCGTTGAAAATTGCCCGCATTCCCAAGGCGGAACGGGCAAACAAAGTGGCCGAGGCTGCTGGCAAGGTGGAAATGGACCATCTGCTCACCCGCCGCCCTGCCGAATTGTCCGGCGGGCAGCGGCAACGTGTTGCGCTGGCCCGCGCCATCGTGCGTCGTCCGCAATTGTTCCTGATGGATGAACCGTTATCGAACCTCGACGCCAAGCTGCGCACCGTGATGCGGGCAGAGCTGAAACACCTGCAAAAAGAGCTGGCCACCACCACGATCTATGTCACCCATGATCAGGTCGAGGCGATGACGCTGGCCGATCGGATCGTCATCCTGAATGATGCGCGCATTCAACAGATGGGCACCCCTGCAGAGATCTATGCGCGCCCTGCCAACACCTTTGTCGCCAGCTTTATCGGCTCCCCCCCGATGAACCTGATCACCGGTACCCTGGCCGAGGGCATGTTCCGTCATACCGCCGGACAGGTTGCCGTTGATGGCGCGGCAGGTCCCGTGACACTGGGCATTCGCCCCGAAAACATCAGCGTGAGTGACACCGGTGATTTGACCGGGACGGTCTATTCCTCAGAGCTGCTGGGCGATTCCACCTTGCTGAACATCCGCGTGGGTGACGGGTTGGTCGCCGCCAAAGTCGGTCCTGACGAAGGTCGCGCCATGGGGGCACCCGTTGGCCTGACACTGAACCGGGCCAAGTTGCACCTGTTTGACGCCGAAACCGGAGACCGCCGCGCGTGAGCTATGCGATCGACACGTCACCAATCCTGCCGCTGAACAAGGCGCGCGTGTTCTTCGACGGCACGTTTTCTGACCCCAAGCTCAGCCATCCCGAAGGGGTGGCCGTGGGCCCCGATGGCTGGATCTGGGCGGGAAATCAGGATGGCGATATCTGCCGCATCTCGCCCGATGGCGCGGTTCTGGAACGGGTCGCCTCGACCGGAGGCTTCGCACTGGGCCTGGCCTTTGACGCCGACCGGGCGTTGTTCATTTGCGATATGAAACACGCGGCTGTGTTCCGGCTGAGCCTGAAAACCCGCAATCTGCGGCGGTTCACCCGACCCGGCATACGCATCCCCAATTTCCCGGCCATTGACCCGGCCGGCGGGCGGCTCTTTGTGTCTGACAGCTATGCGTCCGGCCAGTCGGGGCCGGGTATCTGGGCCTTCGACCTTGTGACGGGCGAGGGTGGGCTTTGGTACGATCAGCCGATGCAATTTGCCAACGGTCTGGCCCTTCGGGGGGATGATCCGGCGGTCTACGTTGCCGAAACCTTTGGCCACAAGATCACCCGCATCCCGATCCGGCCCGATGGCCGCGCGGGACAAGCCGTGGATTTTGCAACTGATCTGCCGGGGTTGCCCGACGGCATCGCTTTCGATGGCGCCGGTAACATGGTCGTCGGCTGCTACGAGCCCTCGCGCCTGCTGCGCATCACGCCCGACGGTTCGCGCACCGATCTGCTGATCGAGGATACGACCGCGCATACTTTCTGCCACCCGACCAATGTCGCCTTTGACGGTGACCGCCTGTTCACCGCCAATCTGGGCCGGTGGCACCTGACCGAGGTTCAGATGGATGTTGGCGCGCCTGCCTTGTGGAGCCTGACATGAGCTTTCTGGGCCTCACATGGGATCACCCGCGCGGCTATGACGCCTTGGCCGAGGCAGCGCGGAGGGTGAACGCGCCCCGCAACAAGCCATTGATCACATGGGCGAAACAGCCCTTGGAAGGGTTCGAAAGCGCGCCCATTGCCGATCTTGCCGCGCGTCACGACCTGCTGGTGCTGGACCATCCCCATATTGGCGAAGCCGTGGCAGAGCAGTGCCTGATCCCGCTGGAAGACCTCTATGAAGCCCGCCAAATTACGGCATGGCAGGCAGAATGCGTTGGGCCTTCGTTGGCCTCTTACGCTTGGAACGGCGTGCATTGGGCCTTGCCTCTGGACGTGGCCACGCAGGTTATGGCCTGGCGCGCCGACCGCGTCGCGGCACCGGGCAACTGGGCTGATGTTTTGGCGCTTGCCGAAAAAACACCGGTGGCCCAGTCGCTGGGCGGGCCGCATGCCTTTCTGACGCTGATCTCAATAGCGGCAGGGCAGGGGCACAGGGTCGGCGGCAACGACCTGTTGCCCGGCGAAATGATGGGCGTTGCGCTGGACATCATGCACCGCCTTTACGCGCAACGTCCCAAGGGTTCGGAACATGCCAATCCGATCCAATTGCTGGAAACCATGGCGGCGGGGCATGACATCGCGCTGATCCCACTGATCTTTGGCTACGTTACTTATGCGCGCCCGGGTCCCCACGGCCACGCGATCCGTTTTGGCGACAGCTTGGCCAAACCCGGCGGGTCCGGCGGCGTGCTGGGGGGCACTGGCATTGCCTTCACCAAGCGCGCCAAACCTGACCGCGACCTGCTGGATCACGTTGCGTGGCTGATGCAGACCATGACACAAACCGCCTTGATCCCGGCTTTTGGCGGCCAACCTTCGGCGCGCACGGCTTGGCGTGATGCCGACGTGAATGCCGATTGGGGAGATTTCTATGCGGGCACGTTGCAAACTGCAGAAACCGCGCTGCTGCGCCCGCGCTTTGACGGCTATATCGCTTTCCAGAACGCCGCCGCCGCCGTGATCCGCGAGGCACTGGCGGCAGGCACCCCGATCCCGAACACCATTCAAACCATCAAGAACCAATGGCACCGCGCCCGAATTGCCGCACGTGGTGAACTTGACGACAACAGAGGACCGGCAACATGACCGATGCATCCCAACCGCAGGCGCTTGGCGGCCTGCGTATCCTCGATTTCTCTCACCTTCTGCAAGGCCCGTTTGCCACGCAATTGCTGGCCGATCTGGGGGCCGATGTGATCAAGATCGAACGGCCCGGCAAAGGCGACCTGTTCCGCTCGCTCACGTTTCGCAACAAGTGGGTCGGCGGCAGTGAAAGCCCAAACTTCCTGGCTTGGAATCGCAACAAGCGCAGTCTGGCCCTGAACCTGAAAGAGCCGCGCGCGCGCGACATCATCATGGACCTTGCGCGCGAGGCCGATGTGGTTGTGCAGAACTTTCGCCCCGGTGTGATGGCGCGGCTGGGCTATGGCTACGATGACTTCGCCGCCGTTAACCCGCGAATCGTTTATTGCTCGGGCTCAGGCTATGGCGAGGACGGGCCCTATGTGACGCGTCCGGGCCAGGACATGCTGATCCAGGGGCTGACCGGGGTAATGGCCGCCACCGGGCAGGCCGACAACCCGCCCACGCCGGTGGGTGCGGGGTTCTCGGACCAGGTGGGCGCCATGAACATGGTCTACGGCATTCTGTCCGCGCTGCTGTGGCGCGAACGGTCCGGCAAAGGGCAGGAGGTGCGCATCAACCTGCTGGCCGGGATGTTGGCGCATCAAAACCAGGAAATGGTTATGGCAATGAATTTCAACGAAGATTTCCAGCGCCCCAATTCTGGCATAGGTCATCCGGGCATGGACGCGCCCTTTGGCACCTATCCGACCACCGATGGCTGGGTCACCATCGCGATGAGCCCCTTTGCCACGCTGGTGGGCGTGCTGGGCAATGACGACCTGCTGGCCTATGACGACCCCGAAACTCTGTTCACCAAACGAGATGAGGTGTGGCGAAAACTGGCCGCCGAAACCGGCAAATGGTCGACCGATGACCTGTTGCGGGCGCTGTTGGCTGCCGACATTTGGTGTGGCGAGGTGAAATCGCATCTGGGTGCGGCCGAAGATCCGCAAGTGCAACATCTGGGCCTGATCCAGGGCTATGAGCACCCCAAGGCGGGCCATGTCCGTGTGGTCGGACCGGCTATCGGCATGTCAGAAACGCCGCCCGCGATCACGCGGCACGCGCCCATGGTTGGCGAACATACGCGCGAGATTCTGGCCACACTGGGGCTGGATTCGGCACAGATCGACACGCTGATTGCTGAAAAGGTGGCCGGGGTCAGCGACTGACCCCGGCATTCTGATACCCGCGCTGACCTAGTCTTTTTGGGCCGCTGTCTTCTTTGCAGGCGTCTTTTTGGTCGCGGTCTTTTTCGCCGTGGTCTTTTTGGCGGCGGTCTTCTTGGGGGCGGCCTTTTTCTTGCCGCCCTTCTTTGCGGCGCGTTCGGCGATCAGTTCTACCGCCTGTTCCATGGTCACCGTGGCGGGGTCCATGTCTTTCGGCAAGGTGGCGTTGATCTTGTCCCATTTCACATAGGGGCCATAGCGCCCCTCCATCACGTTTACCGGGCCACCGTCCTGCGGGTGTTCGCCCAGTTCTTTCAATGCCTTGGCCGTGCTTCCACGCCCGCGCCCGTTCTTGGCCTTTTCGGCCAACAGCTCGACCGCGCGGTTCATGCCGACGACAAACACCTCTTCGACATCCGGCAGGTTGGCATAAAGGCGGCCATGTTTCACAAATGGCCCATAACGGCCGATGCCGGCCTCGACCAGTTCGCCATCCTCGGGATGTGCGCCAATCTCGCGCGGCAGGCTCAGCAATTGCAGCGCGCGGTCCAAATCGATCTCGGCCGGTTCCCATCCTTTGGGCAGCGAGGCGCGCGGTGGTTTCGGCTCCTCTTCGGTGGGCTCTCCCTTTTGCACATAGGGGCCAAAGCGGCCAATGCGCAGGGTGATCTCATCCTCGCCATCATGGCCCAGAACCTTGCCGTCCAGCTCGGCATTGCCATCGTCGCCATTGGGCACACCCAAAGGCCGGGTATAACGGCATTCGGGGTAGTTCGAGCAGCCGATGAAAGCCCCACCCGACCGGGCGGTTTTCAGGTTTAGCGTGCCAACCCCGCATTTCGGGCACAGGCGCGGATCGGTGCCATCCTCGTTTGGGGGGAACAGATGCGGGGCCAGAACCTCGTTGATCTTGTCCAGAACCTCGGAAATGCGCAGCTCGGCCGTTTCTTCGATCGCTGCCGTGAATTCGCGCCAAAAACGGCCCAGAACGTCGATATAATCGCGTTCACCTGCCGAGACATCGTCCAGCTCGGTCTCCAGGTTCGCAGTGAACTCATAGCCCACATATTTGCGGAAATAGTTCATCAGAAAGGCGGTCACCAGGCGGCCCTTATCCTCGGGCTTCAGGCGGTTTTTGTCCTTCAGAACGTAACCGCGATCCTGAATGGTGGTCACGATCGACGCATAGGTCGACGGGCGGCCAATGCCCAGCTCTTCCATGCGTTTCACCAGCGTTGCCTCGGTGTAGCGGGGCGGCGGCTGGGTGAAATGCTGTTCCGGGGAAATCGCGCGTTTGTCGGCGGTTTCGCCTTGGGTGATCTGGGGCAGGCGCTTGTCGTCGTCATCGACAACAACATCGTCCTTGCCTTCCTCGTAGACCCGCATGAAACCGTCGAACAGAACAACCTGACCGGTGGCGCGCAGCACTACTTGGCCATCGGCGCTGCTGACATCCACGGTGGTGCGTTCCAGCCGCGCACCGGCCATCTGGCTGGCCAGGGTGCGTTTCCAGATCAGGTCATAAAGCTTGCGCTGGTCGTCATCGGCCACCCGCAGGTTCGCCGCATCGCGCGTCATGTCCGTGGGGCGGATACATTCGTGTGCTTCCTGCGCGTTCTTGGCCTTGTTTTTATAGATGCGCGGGCTGTCGGGCACGTATTCCTTGCCGTAACGGTCGCCAATGGCATCGCGGGCGGCGGCCACGGCCTCGGGCGCCATGTCGATCCCGTCGGTCCGCATATAGGTGATGTGCCCGGCCTCATACAGCCGCTGCGCCAGGCTCATGGTCTGCCGCGCGCCAAAGCCAAACTTGCGGCTGGCCTCCTGCTGCAGGGTCGAGGTCATGAAGGGCGGGCTGGGGTTGCGGTTGGCGGGCTTGGCCTCAACCGATTTGACCGTCAGCTCGCGGCTGTTGATCGCCTGCACCGCCAGTTCGGCCGCGGTTTCATTCTCGATATCGTAGCGGTCCAGCTTTTGGCCGCCCAGAACCGTCAGGCGCGCCTCATAGGTCTGGCCGCGCGGCGTGGCCAGCTGCGCTTTAACCGACCAGTATTCGCGGGGACGAAAGGCCTCGATCTCCATCTCGCGCTCGACGATTAGGCGCAGACAGACCGATTGCACCCGACCCGCCGATTTGGCCCCCGGCAGCTTGCGCCACAAAACCGGGCTGAGGTTGAAACCCACCAAATAGTCCAGCGCCCGGCGCGCCAGATAGGCATGTACCAACGGCTCGTCCACGGCGCGCGGGTTCTTCATTGCGTCGGTCACGGCGGCCTCGGTGATGGCGTTGAACACCACGCGGCTGACGGGTGTGTCCTTCTTGATGGCCCGGCGTTTGCGCAGCGCCTCTTCCAGGTGCCAGCTGATCGCCTCGCCCTCGCGGTCGGGGTCGGTTGCGAGGATCAGCGCGTTGTCATCCTTCAGCGCGTCGGCGATGGCTTTGACATGTTTGCGGCTGTCAGTGCCGACCTCCCATTTCATGTCAAAAGCATTCTCAGTATCGACCGAGCCATCTTTGGGCGGCAGGTCACGCACGTGGCCGTAAGACGCCAAAACGGTGTAGTCAGGCCCCAGGTATTTATTGATTGTTTTCGCTTTCGCGGGGGACTCAACAACAACGACGGGCATAGAATTCCTTTCGACTCGGGGCAGTCCCCTTGGCGCGGCAACATGTGGCGCGACAGCGGGTATTGTCAATGCGGGCAATCGCCCGGAACAACCTTTGCGCGTGGAATGGATGAGGAAACAGGATGAAGATCGGTCGAATTCTAACATTGGTTTCAGTTGTTCTTTTGGCCCAAATGGGCGCGGCGCAAGGGTGGCAGGAGCCAGAGCGCGGCAGCGCCACGCGTAGCGACCTGATGAATGCAATTCGGCCGCATGCCGAATGGGCATTGGGTGCGCCGGTGGAGTTTGTCGTAAACGATCTGCGTGTCGCCGGTGGGATCGCCTTCGCGTCCTTGGCACCGCAACGCCCCGGTGGCGCGGTGATTGATCCTGCGCGAACTCCTGCCGCTATGCGCGGGCAGTTTGATCCGATCTATATGGACGGTGTGGCGCTACAAGTGCTGTACGTGCAATCGGGCGCGCTGTGGGTTGCATTGCATTGGGAGTTCGGGGCAACCGACGTATGGTGGGCAGATCCCTCGCTTTGCCTGCGGTTTTCACCCGTGATCCCCGAAGTCTGCTAGTTCACCCGTGCCAGCAGCCCACCGGGCTGACGCTGAATGCGCCCTTCCAGTTCCAGTGTCAGCAATTGCGGGGTCACGGACTGTGCCGGCAGCGCCAGATCGCGGATCAACTGATCCTCTGCCAGTGGAGAGGGGCCAAGACGGTCAAGGATTTGGCGGTGCAACTGCGCGGTTTCGGCAAGGGCGCGGGGCCGTTCAGGCGGCGTTTCGGCCGGCAGTGCGGGCGGTTGGTCGAACATGTCCTGTTGAACCGGCGCTGTCGCGGGCTGCAGCAACTCAATCACGTCATCCACGCCCCGGATCAAGGTGGCGCCATCACGGATCAGCATATTACACCCCGACGCGCGGGCGTCGAACGGGTGGCCCGGCACGGCCAGCACCTCGCGCCCCTGGTCCAACGCGTCGCGCGCGGTGATCAGGCTGCCGGATTTTGCCGCTGCCTCAACCACAAGGACGGCTTGCGCCATGCCAGAGATGATGCGGTTGCGGCGCGGGAAATGGCGCGCCTGCGGTTGCAGCCCCGGGGGCTGTTCCGAGATCAACAGCCCCGATTTGGCAATGTCGTCTGCCAGGGCGGCATTCTCGGCGGGGTAAATCACGTCCACGCCACCGGCAAGAACCGCCGCAGTCCCGTGTGGCAGGGCCGCCAGATGTGCGGCGGTGTCGATCCCGCGGGCCAGGCCCGAAACCACGACAAACCCGGCTTCGCCCAACTCTCCGCCCAGTCGCCGCGCCATGCGCGTGCCCAGAGACGAGGCGTTGCGCGCCCCCACCAGCGCCACCATCGGGCGCCGGGTCAGGGCCGCGTCGCCGCGTATCCACAAAAGTGGTGGCGGGTCGGTGATCTGCGCCAATGCCGGTGGATAGCTGACAGCCCCGACAGCTTCCAACCGGGCACCGCTTGCGCGGCCTTGGGCCAATTCCTGAATGGCAAGGGTTTCGGGATAAGGGGTGTATTTCTTTTCCCCTGCGTTTCGGGCGACTTCGGGCAAATGGTCCAGTGCTGCTTGCGCCGATCCGTGTTCGCTCAGAAGGCGGTAAAAGGTGGTCGCGCCAACACGGCGCGACCGAATGAGCCGAAGCCACGCCACCAGGTCCTCTTCCTGGGTGGGTGGTGCGAGAGGGTGGGTGGAAGAATATGTGTCCACTGGTCGCGCAGCTCCGCTCATTCGTGGAGCCAGTCTTGGCGAAAGAGGGTTAACGCGTGGTTACCATAATCCCGATGTTCGCGTTTTTTTCACGTCTCACGCCGCCGAGCCGCCAACCGTCAGCCCGCCCATCAGCAGGGTGGGTTGTCCCACCCCCACAGGCACCCATTGCCCCGCCTTGCCGCAATTGCCCATACCGGGATCCAGAGACATGTCGTTGCCGATGGCGCGGATCTGCTGCATGGCCGCCGGACCGTCGCCAATCAGCGTCGCACCTTTGATCGGCGCCCCGACCTTGCCGTTCTTCACGCGATAAGCTTCGGTGCACGAGAAGACAAATTTGCCGTTTGTGATGTCGACCTGACCACCGCCAAAGCCCACCGCATAGATGCCATCCCTGAGATCGGCCAAGATGTCCTTCGGGTCGGCATCGCCGCCCAGCATGTAGGTGTTGGTCATGCGCGGCATGGGCGGGTGGGCAAAGCTTTCGCGACGCCCGTTGCCGGTTGGGGCCACATCCATCAGGCGTGCGTTCTGGCGGTCTTGCATGTACCCCACCAGGATGCCGTCCTCGATCAGAACGTTCTTGCCTGATGGCGTGCCTTCGTCGTCCACGGTGATCGATCCGCGTCGATCCGGGATCGTGCCATCGTCCAGCACCGTGACACCCGGTGCAGCCACCTGTTGGCCCATCAGCCCGGCAAAGGCCGAGGTGCCTTTGCGGTTGAAATCGCCTTCCAGCCCGTGACCCACGGCCTCGTGCAGCAGGATACCGGGCCAACCGGGCCCAAGCACCACGTCCATCTGGCCGGCCGGCGCAGGTTCGGCGGACAGGTTGACCAGGGCAATGCGCAAGGCTTCGCGCGCAACAGGTTGCCAATGGTCCTGCGCAATCAGGCCGTCCAGCCCGTAGCGCCCGCCACCGCCGGCCCCGCCGCTTTCCCGGCGGCCGTTCTCTTCCACGATGACCGAGATGTTCAGCCGGCTCATCGGGCGGGTGTCCGACACCAGATGCCCATCGGCACGCATGATAAACACTTCTTGCAGGCTGGCCGCCAAGGTGGCCGAAACCTGCACCACGCGTTTGTCCAGACCTCGGGCAAAGTCATCGATCTCTTTGAGGACGTCGATTTTTACGCCGAACGGTGCGGCACTGACAGGATCGGCATCCGTATATAGTCGCGTATTCGTTGGTTGCGGAGCGGGGGCCATGACGCCGCCGCCATCGCCAACAGCCAGTCGTGCGGTCTCGACCGCGCGGCGCAACGACGATTCGCTGATCTCGGTGGAATGGGCATAGCCCGAAACCTCGCCACGAACCGCGCGCAGGCCGAATCCCTCGGACGCGTCGTAATTGGCCGTCCGGATGCGCCGATCATCCAGAACCAGCGACTCGGACCGACGCCGTTCAAGGAAGAGTTCGCCATCGTCAGCCCCTTCAAGCCCTGCGCGCAACTGTGTCAGCGTGGTTTCACGGTCCAGTTTGGTCTGAAACGGGTCGAAGGGGGCATAGCTCATGAGGCGTGCGAACCTTTGTGTCGTTGATCTGTCGCAAATCGCGGCCCAATGCCGCAACAGATTTGCTTGTTTCACCTCGCCTAATATGGTTTTTGGGCCGCGAAACACAACGGGTACCGGCCAAACCGGGCCCGCCGGCGGCATTTGTCGCGCTACGAACGGGAAAAAAACATGCGGATTTCGAACTTGTTTTCGGGCCTTTCGGCCATGGCTGCGGCAGGAATCAGCGCCAAGACAGCAGCGGCGCAGGACGGGATTGAAGGGCTGGACGTGATCGGTGTACCGACACCGGGCGCCCTCGGCTTCCAACCCGCCGCGACCGAGCTTGCCCGGGATCTGCAAGGTCTCAACAGCCTGATCCTTGTGATCATCACCGTGATCACGATCTTTGTAGTCGTCTTGCTGGGCTATTGCGTCGTGCGCTACAACCAGCGCGCCAACCCGACCCCTGCCAAGTTCACCCATAACTCGCCGCTGGAAATCGCCTGGACCCTGATCCCGATCCTGATCCTGATCGTGATCGGCGCCTTTTCGCTGCCGGTGCTGTTCAAACAGCAGGAGATCCCGGTTGCCGACGTGACGATCAAGGCCACCGGGTACCAGTGGTACTGGGGTTACGAATATGTCGACGAGGGCGTGGAGTTCGAAAGCTTCATGTTGCCCAAGGAAGATCTGGCTGATTATGGCTATGAGCCCGAACACTATCTGCTTGCAACGGACACCACTGTTGTTGTTCCCACCGGCAAAACCGTTGTGGTGCAGGTCACCGGTGCCGATGTGATCCATGCATGGACCATCCCGGCCTTCGGCGTGAAGCAGGACGCGGTGCCCGGCCGTCTGGCCGAGCTGTGGTTCGAAGTGGATGAAGGCATGGAAGGCGTGTATTTCGGCCAGTGTTCCGAGCTGTGCGGCAAGGATCACTCCTATATGCCGATCACCGTCAAGGCGGTAACGCAGGATGAATACGATGCATGGCTGTCGCGCACGGCAAGCGCACAGACCGGCGTGCCGCAAAACGTACAGCTGGCCTCGGCCGACTAAGATCGGGGCGGCGCAGGCCGCCCTGCGCCACCCTTCTCGAAAAGGTAGCAAATGACCGACGCAACCTCGAACCTGGCCCAAAGCGGCGAAGCGCAGTTCGGCGACTATATCGCCCTGCTGAAGCCCCGCGTGATGTCGCTGGTGGTGTTCACCGCGATGGCCGGTTTGCTTGTGGCGCCGGTGCATGTGCACCCGTTGCTCGCCTTTGCGTCGATCCTGTTCATCGCCATTGGCGGCGGCGCGTCCGGTGCGCTGAACATGTGGTGGGACGCCGATATCGACCGGGTGATGAAACGCACTCGGAACCGCCCGATCCCCTCGGGCCGCGTGACCGCAGACGAGGCGCTGGCCGTGGGGCTGGCGCTGTCGGGCTTGTCGGTGATGATGCTGGGGCTGGCCTCGAACTGGCTGGCGGCGGGCCTTTTGGCCTTTACCATCTTCTTTTACGCCGTGATCTACACGATGTGGCTGAAACGCTCCACCCCGCAGAACATCGTCATCGGGGGCGCGGCGGGGGCCTTCCCGCCGATGATCGGCTGGGCCGTGGCCACCGGCGGTGTCAGCGTCGAAAGCGTGCTGATGTTCATGCTGATCTTCATGTGGACGCCGCCGCATTTCTGGGCCTTGGCGTTGTTCATGAAATCCGATTACAAGGATGCCGGCGTGCCGATGCTGACCGTGACCCACGGGCGCAAGGCCACCCGCGCGCATATCCTTGTCTACACCGTTCTACTGGTTCCGTTTGCTCTGGCGTTGGGCGTGACTTCGATTGGCGGGCCGGTCTACATGGGCACCGCATTGCTGTTGAACGCCCTGTTCCTGAAAGGCGCATGGGACATCTGGCGCCGGGACGAGGCGCAGGCCGAGGCCGACGGTTATGCGACCGAGAAATCGGTATTCAAACTGTCGCTGGCCTATCTGTTCCTGCATTTCCTGGCGCTCATGGTGCAAAACCTTGTTCCCGGGTTCGGGTGGGAGTTGCTGGCATGAGCTTTCGCGACGACCACGAATTGCACAAGCGCCGCTTTGGCCGCAACATGGCCCTGTTTGCCGTTCTGGCGGGCTTTGTTGTGTTGATCTTTGGCATGACCATCGTTCGCGTGGGCGAGATCGGCCCGGGCAACGAATCTGCGCAGGAGGCCAGCGAGTGAGCGTTGCCCCCAACCCCAAGCGCACCGTGATGCAACTGGCTGGCGTGATCCTGTTCATGGGCGGCATGGCATGGGCTTCGGTTCCGCTTTACGATCTGTTCTGCCGCGTCACCGGCTATGGCGGCACGCCTTTGGTGTCCGAACAGGGTGCCGACGCGGTGTTGGACAAGACCGTAACCGTGCGCTTCGACGCTTCGAAAGAGCGTGACATGCCATGGGAATTCAAACCCGTGCAGCGCAAGATGGATGTGAAAATCGGTGAAACCGGGCTGGCGTTTTACGAGGCCTACAACCCGACAGACCGGCCCATCGCCGGCAGTGCCGCCTTCAACGTCGCGCCTTATGCGGCGGGTGGGTATTTCACCAAGATCGATTGCTTTTGCTTTACCGAACAGGTGCTGCAACCCGGCGAACGGGTGCAGATGCCCGTGACCTTCTACGTTGACCCGGCGATTGTTGACGATGACGAGGGCAAGTTTGTCCACACCATCACGCTGAGCTATACGTTTCATCAAATCGAGCTTCCTGAGGAGCTTGCACAGACAGATGCTGCCGTGGACCTGACCGGGCCACGGACCGCAACCCAATAACACGGCTTAAACGAGGGAGCCTGACTGCCATGGCGCACGCAAAAAACCACGATTACCACATCATCGACCCGTCGATCTGGCCTTTGATCGGCGCTGTTGGGGCGTTTTTTATGTTGTTGGGCGGCGTCGCTTGGATGACCGGCGGCATCGAAGTGCTGGGTCTTCTGTTTGGTACGCCTTTGACAATCTCCGGGCCGTTTCTTTTCCTGGCTGGTTTGATTGCTGTCCTCTATGTCATGTTCACATGGTGGTCGGACGTTGTGGCCGAAAGCCGCGCCGGCGACCACACGCCCGTTGTGCGCATCGGCCTGCGCTATGGCTTTATCCTGTTCATCATGTCCGAGGTCATGTTCTTCCTCGCGTGGTTCTGGACCTTCTTCAAGCACGCGCTGTACCCGATGGGCCCTGACAGCCCCGCAATTGATGGCGTTTGGCCGCCCGCGGGGATCGAGACATTTGACCCCTGGCACCTGCCGCTGATCAACACGCTGATCCTGCTGTGCTCGGGTTGTGCGGCCACCTGGGCGCACCACGCGCTGGTGCATGACAACAACAAGACCGACATGAAGAACGGTCTGATCCTGGCTATCGCTCTGGGTGTGCTGTTCACCTTCTTCCAGGGCTACGAATATTCCCACGCCGCCTTTGGCTTTGCCGGGAATGTCTATGGCGCCAGCTTCTTCATGGCCACCGGCTTCCACGGTGCGCACGTGATCATCGGCACGGTGTTCCTGTTTGTCTGCCTTCTGCGTCTGACCATGAAAAACGACTTTACGCAGGAAAAGCACATCGGGTTCGAGGCCGCTGCGTGGTACTGGCACTTCGTTGACGTTGTGTGGCTGTTCCTGTTTGCCGCCATCTATGTCTGGGGTCAGTAACGCCCGCCGGGCGACGCCCGTTGATTAAATGCCCAAAGCGCGGAGCGATGCTTCGCGCTTTGTTTGTCTAAGGGACTCGAACCATGCTGCGCCGCGCCATCCTTCCGCTGATCTTCGGGCTCGCCGGGGCGGCGGCCCTCATCTCGCTGGGCCTGTGGCAGATGCAGCGGTTGGAATGGAAAGAGGGGGTGTTGGCCGAGATCGAGGCAAAGATCTCCGCCGATCCCGTGCCTTTGGGCGATGCCCCCAACAAGTATCAGCCCGTGCGCCTGCAAGGCGACCTCGCGGCGTCAGAGCTGCATGTTCTGGTCAGCCGTAAACTGGTCGGCGCGGGGTATCGGGTGATCGTGGCGATGGACGACAGCCTGTCGGGGCAGCGTGTGCTGCTGGACCGTGGCTTTGTGGCGCTGGATGCACGGGATGACAGCCGCCCGGCGCAGACCGGGCTGACGGTGACCGGCAATGTGCATATCCCCGACGAACGTTCGAACGCCACGCCCGACAATGACCCGGCCCAAAACATCTGGTTCGCCCGCGATATCGACCAGATGGCCGCCGCGCTGAACACCGCGCCGATCCTGGTGGTGGCGCGCAGCGACACGGGGCAGGGGGTGGATCCCTGGCCCGTGGGCACCGAGGGTATTCCGAACGACCATCTGAACTATGCAATTACGTGGTTTTCGCTGGCATTTGTCTGGCTGGGGATGACAGCGCTGTTTGTCTGGCGTATCAGGCGGCAAACAGACTGAAGGGATGTCGCGCGATGCGGTATGTTTCGACCCGGGGGCAGGCCCCGGTTCTGAGCTTTGAAGAAGCCATGATGACCGGGCTGGCCCGCGATGGCGGCCTTTACGTGCCCGAAACCATCCCGCAGATGACCCATGCGCAGATTGCCGAACTGGCCGGTGCCTCGTACGAAGAGGCCGCGTTTACCATCATGCGCCCGTTTATCGGCGACGCCTTCACCGATGATGAATTCCGCGCCATCATCGCGCGTGCCTACCAAGGCTTCGGCCACGACGCCCGCGCGCCTTTGGTTCAGCTGGGTGCAAACCACTATCTGCTGGAGCTGTTCCACGGCCCCACGCTGGCGTTCAAAGACTTCGCGATGCAGCTGATTGGTCAGCTGTTTCAAGCCTCTCTGGCGCGGTCGGGCAAGAAGGTGACCATTGCCGGCGCCACCTCGGGCGACACAGGGTCCGCCGCGATCGAGGCGTTCCGGGGGCTGGACAATGTGGATGTCTTCATCCTGTTCCCCCATGGCCGCGTGTCCGAGGTGCAGCGCCGCCAAATGACCACTCCGGTTGAGGACAATGTGCACGCGCTGGCACTGGATGGTGATTTCGACGATTGCCAGGCCCGCGTAAAAGACATGTTCAACCATTTCGAGTTCCGCGATGCCGTGGGGTTGGCGGGTGTGAACTCGATCAACTGGGCGCGTGTTCTGGCACAGGTGGTCTATTACTTCACCGCGGCCGTGTCGCTGGGCGCGCCGCACCGCGCCGTCAGCTTCACCGTGCCCACCGGCAATTTCGGTGACATTTTTGCGGGCTATATCGCCAAGCGCATGGGCCTGCCCATCGACCAGCTGGTGGTGGCCACCAACCAGAACGACATCCTGCACCGCGCGCTCAGCGGGCAGGGGTATGTCACCCAGGGCGTCACGCCGTCGATCAGCCCGTCGATGGATATTCAGGTCAGCTCGAACTTCGAACGCGCGTTGTTTGACGCCTATGACCGCGACGGCGGTGCGGTGGCGCAGTTGATGGACGAATTGAAATCCGATGGCGGGTTCCAGATCAGCCAGGGCGCCATGCAGGTGCTGTCGGAAACCTTCGCCTCGGGCCGCGCATCCGAAGAGGAAACCAGCGCCACCATCGCCACGCAGTTCAAGACAAATGGCGAGATCCTGTGCCCGCATTCGGCGGTGGGTGTCAAGGTTGCCTCGGAATTGCCCACCAGTGCCACGCCAATGATCACCCTGGCCACCGCACACCCGGCCAAGTTCCCCGATGCGGTCGAAGCGGCCACCGGAACGCGCCCGCCTCTTCCAAATCGGATGGCGGACATGTATGAGCGGTCTGAACGGGTGACCCGCGTGGCAAATGACCTGACCGCGATCGAGGCCCTGATCAACGAAAGGCGACGGGCTTGACCGTAGAAATTCACCAGCTTTCCAACGGCTTTCGGGTTGTTACAGAACACATGCCCGGGTTGAAATCGGCCGCTTTGGGCATCTGGGTAACGGCTGGCGGGCGGCACGAGGCCGCGCCGCAGAACGGCATCGCGCATTTTCTGGAGCATATGGCGTTCAAAGGCACCGCCACCCGCAGCCCCTTGCAGATCGCCGAACAGATCGAGGACGTGGGCGGCTATATCAACGCCTATACCAGCCGCGAGATGACAGCCTATTACGCCCGCGTTTTGCAGGCCGATGTGCCGCTGGCGCTGGACGTGATCTCGGACATCGTGCTGAACCCGGTCTTTGACCCCGCCGAGATCGAGATCGAACGCGGGGTGATCTTGCAGGAAATCGGTCAGGTCATGGACACGCCCGATGATGTGGTGTTCGACTGGCTGCAAGAAGCCGCCTATCCCGATCAGGCATTGGGCCGGTCAATCCTCGGCCCGGCGGAACGCGTTTCGAGTTTTTCGCGCGAAGACCTTTTTGGATTCGTGAAACAGCACTATGCCCCGTCGCGCATGATCTTGTCGGCCGCTGGTGCTGTGGACCACGACCAGATCGTGAAAATGGCGGAACAGCTGTTTGGTCATCTGAAACCTGTGGCCGATCACGCACTGGCACCCGGCGTCTTTGCCGGTGGCGAACGTCGGCAGGTAAAGCCACTGGAGCAGGTGCATTTTACTCTGGGCCTCGAATCGCCGGGCTACCGCGACGATGATTTTTATGCGGCTCAGATCTATGCCAGCGTCATGGGCGGCGGCATGTCTTCGCGCCTGTTTCAGGAAGTGCGTGAGAAACGCGGGCTATGTTATTCGATCTTCGCACAGGCCGGCGCTTATGCCGATACTGGCATGATGACGTTTTATGCCGGCACGTCGGGCGACCAGATCGATGCGCTGGCCCGCTTGACCGTGGACGAGCTGGTGCGTGCCGGCGATGATGTCACATCGGCCGAGGTGGACCGTGCCCGTGCGCAAATGAAGGCCGGGCTGCTGATGGGGCTGGAAAGCCCCTCGTCGCGGGCCGAACGTATTGCGCGGCTGGTGTCGATCTGGAATCGGGTGCCCGATCTGGACGAAACGGTTGCGCGGATCGATGCGGTTGGGCGCGATCAGCTACGCGCGTTTGCCGCCCGCATTGCCGGGCAGGCTCCGATGGCCATGGCGCTTTACGGTCCGGTTGACCTTGCGCCTACTCTGGCCGATCTGCAGGGTGGGCTTGCGGCCTGATGCTTGGCTTTCGGCGGAAGGTGCGGATCGAAACCGAGCGCCTGACGCTGCGCCCTCCGCAGCACGCCGATTTTCAGGGTTGGGCAGACCTGCGCCGGCAGTCTCGGGATTTCCTGACCCCGTGGGAGCCCGCATGGGCCCCCGACCACCTGACGCGCAAATCCTTCACCAACCGTGTCTACTGGGCGCAACGCGCCATCAGTGGCGGCACGGCGGTGCCGCTGTTCATGGAACGCCGTCAGGATGGCCGGATCGTTGGGGCGATCACGCTGGACAATATCCGCCGCGGCCCCGCGCAGTCAGGTACCCTTGGCTATTGGGTGGGGCAGCCATTTGCCCGGCAGGGCTACATGAGCGAGACCATTCTGGCCGTCCTGCACCACGCCTTCGTAAACATGGACCTGTCCCGCCTCGAAGCCGCCTGCCTGCCGGAAAACACGGCCTCGCGCGGGGTGCTGGAAAACTGCGGGTTCAAATATGAAGGCGTCGCGCAAAGCTATCTGCAGATCGACGGGCGCTGGCGCAATCACGTGCTGTATTCCAGCCTGCGCAACGACCGGCGCGGACGCACGCAATCGGGATAATTGAAACCGGCAAACCTGTGCTAGGCTGCAGCACGGAGGTTTGCCCATGTTGTTCCGACTTGCCCTGACCCTGTGCCTGACCCTGCCTGCGGCCTTGTCCGCACAGGAACGTACCCCCAGCCATTGCATCGCGCTGGCCGACGCCAACCCGGCGCTGCATTTCGTGCACCGCGCGGCCTATGGTGACCCGTTGCAGGCCGAGACGGTGCGGCTGAACTATGTGGATCACTCCACCTTTTTGCTTGAAACCGCCGGTGGGTTGACTGCGGCGACGGATTATACCGGCTTTATCGGTGTGGGGGCCAAGATCCCCGACGTTGTCAGCATGAACAACGCGCATTCCTCGCATTGGACGGCCTTCCCCGATCCGGCCATTCCGCACGTGCTGGAAGGGTGGGCGAAGGACGGCTTAGCCGCCGACCACCATCTGGATCTGGGCGAGATGTTGGTGCGAAACATCCCCACCGACACGCGCGGGCGGTTCGACATTGAACGCCGTGTTGCCGGAAATTCGATCTTCGTGTTCGAGGTCGCGGGCCTTTGCATCGGCCATCTGGGGCACCTGCATCACGAACCCGACGCCGCGCAATACGCGGCCATCGGGCGACTGGACGTCGTGATGGCGCCCGTGGATGGGGGCATGACATTGGATTTGCCTACAATGCTAAAGGTCGTGGGGCGGTTGCGGTCATCAATCATCATTCCCATGCACTGGTTTTCCGAGTTTTCGTTGCAGCAGTTTCTTGACGGCGTGCCCGATGGGTTCGACAAGGTGCGCCCAGGGCAAAGTGACTTGACCGTGTCGCTGAACACCTTGCCGGGCAGGCCCACGGTGTTTGTGCTGGAACCCGCCTTTCTGCGCAGCCCTGAGGACTGACTTGCCCCGCGGCGCCGGGCGTGATTGAACCATGCCCAAACCCCGGAGAAGTCCCATGCTGAACGCTGCCGATCCTCCCTTTGTGTCCCATCTGCAATCGCTGCTGCCGGCGGCGTGCTTTCGCGCGCCTACACCGGGCTATTTCGAAGAGCCACGCGGACGGTTCCATGGCGTGCCTGCACCGGTTCTGGCCCCGGCTACCACCGAAGAGGTCGCTGCGTTGATCCGCGCCTGCAATTCGGCGCGCGTTGGCGTCGTGCCCTATGGCGGCGGCACCGGTCTTGTGGGCGGGCAAATACAGCCCGACGGACCGGCGCCCGTGGTCCTGTCACTGGAGCGCATGCGCGCCATCCGCCGCCCTGCAGACCCGCGCGAGAATGTGTTGGTGGTCGAGGCGGGGATGATCCTTGCCGACGTGCAAGCCGAGGCTGAACGGGTTGGCCGCCTTTTTCCCTTGTCGCTGGCCTCCGAGGGGTCAACACGCATCGGGGGCAACCTGTCGACCAACGCGGGCGGACTGAACGTGCTGCGCTATGGCAACGCGCGCGATCTGTGCCTTGGGATCGAGGCGGTGTTGCCCGACGGTACCGTGTTCAACGGGCTGACGCGCCTGCGCAAGGACAATACCGGCTATGACCTGCGCAATCTCTTGATCGGGGCCGAGGGCACGCTGGGTATCATTACCGCCGCCGCGCTGAAGCTTTTCCTGCAGCCGGCCAACCGCATGACGGCGCTTTTTGTTGTCGACAGCCCTGCCGCCGCTTTGGACCTACTGGCGCTGGCCCGCGATGTTGCGGGCGAGGCGATCTCGGCCTTCGAATTGATCGGCCGCACCGGATTCGATTTCCTGACCGAGCATTTTCCCGACCTGCGACAGCCTTTTGCCCGGCCGCCGCAATGGGCGGTTCTGACCGAGCTTGGCCTGTCTGGCGGGGGCGACGCACAGGCCGCGTTGGAAGCGCTCTTTGAACAAGCGGCCGAGGCGGGGTTGGTCAGCGACGGCGTTGTCGCCCATTCGCAGGCGCAAAGTGCCGCGCTGTGGGCCCTGCGCGAAACCATCCCGGCAGCGAACAAGCGCATCGGCTCCATCGCGTCGCACGATATCTCGCTGCCCCTTTCCGCAATTCCCGACTTCATCGAAACCTGCAGCACCGCGTTGGCCGCTCTTGCGCCGTTCCGCATCAACTGCTTCGGTCATCTGGGCGACGGCAACCTGCATTACAACCTGTTCCCGCCCCAAGGCCAATCCCGTGACGCATATGACAACATCCGCAAGCAGGCCACAAAGATTGTGCATGACCACGTGCACGCAATGGCGGGGTCATTCAGTGCCGAACACGGGGTCGGGCGCATGAAAACCGGCGATCTGGAAACCTATGGCGATCCGGGCAAACTGTTTGCCATGCGCGCCATCAAGGCGGCGCTGGACCCTAACGGCATCATGAACCCCGGTGCCATGCTGGCCCAAGGGCATTAACGGCTCATTCAGACCTTGTGGGCACAGTGGTCAGGTCTTTCCACAGTTCTGCCCCGAGGATCCGATGGCTCATAAAGGCCGTGTGCAAACCGTTCGCGATAGTTTTCAGGTTGTCCGCACCGACGCGGATGCCTTTGCGCGGGGGTTCTATGATCGTCTGTTTGCGAAACGCCCCGAAATGCGGGGCCTGTTCGCCGATGACATGTCGGCGCAGCAGGCCAAACTGGTCACAACGCTGGTCACTGCGGTGAACATGTTCGACACGCCGTCGCAGCTGATCAAACCGTTGAAGCAGCTGGGCGCGTCGCATGCGCAAATGGGGTTGTCTCAGGCGGATTACCAACTGGTTGTGGATACAATCATCGAAACGCTTGAAACCACCTTGGGCAGCGCCTGGGACGTTGCCCATGATCGGGCCTGGCGTGGGCTTTTGGATTTTGTCAGCAACGTCATGCAGGAAGGCGCCGCAGACGCGGCCTAAAGCCCTTCGAAAGCGCACAGGGCCTGTACGTCCACGCCGAGCGACTCAAGCTTCTTGCGGCCGCCCAGATCGGGCAGGTCGATGATGAACGAACACCCGACGATCTCGCCGCCCAACCGTTCGATCAGCTTGATCCCGGCCTCGGCCGTGCCGCCCGTGGCCAACAGGTCGTCGACCACCAGAATGCGCTCGCCAGCCTCGATCGCGTCGTCGTGTAGCTCGACAATCGCCTCGCCATATTCCAGCTTGTAGTCTTGGCTGATCACGGTGCCGGGCAACTTGCCCTTTTTGCGCACAGGTACAAAGCCAACGGTCAACTGATGCGCAATCGCACCGCCCAGGATGAACCCGCGTGCTTCCAGCCCCACAACCTTGTCGATTTTTACACCCGCATAGGGGTGCAGCATCTGGTCGATGGCCATGCGAAACCCGCGCGGATCGGCAAACAGGGTCGTCACGTCGCGAAACATGATGCCCTCGTGGGGGAAATCAACGATGGTGCGGATATAGTCTTTGACAGAAGCTTTGCTGTTCATCGGCCCGGCCTTGTGCGTTCATACGCGGGCACCGTGGCCCATGGGCGCAGGGCGTGCAACCGTCAATGCGACGGGCCGCGAACGGCCCGCGCATTTCTTTGTTATTTGCCAGTTACTTGGCGAAACAAGCGGTAGTTCCAGCTGGGAATCCAACGCAGATGTGGCTTGTTCCAGTCCATCTGATCATGCACCAACATGGTTTTTGCGGCCTGTAAGATCATTTTTTCTTTCCTTTCTGTACTAAATACCGATACTCACTGCATCTACTACGCATGCACTATGTATATACATTGCATGCACTAAATTCAAGGCCGCGCTACGAAAATGTCCAAGAAGACCGAAAAGAAGAAGAATAAAAAAGACAGCCAGCTGGTGCTGCGACTGGATAAGGAACAGCGTGATGCCTTCGTGCAGCTGTGCAATGATCTGGACACAAGTGCCGCGCGCGAGATCCGCGCGTTCATTCGTGATTTCCTGAAAAACCACGCCCAAGACGAATAGATTACGCGATTATTGTCAATTTGGCCACGCGGGGCGCTGCACCGCGGCGGGGGCCTACCAATCTGTACGCATACATGATAGCGCAAGCGCAACTCTCCTCCGCGCGAAGCAATTGGTGATCCCTTGGCCATAAATCCTTACTCGACCTTTGCCCGAAACCTGATGTCGAATGTCTCTGGTTTCGATACCACTCGTCCCACGCCGGCCGTTCTAAAGACAGAGATCCTGTCAGGCCTGACCGTGGCCCTTGCCCTTGTGCCCGAGGCCGTGGCCTTTGCCTTTGTCGCCGGGGTCGAGCCGCTGGTGGGGCTTTACGCAGCCTTCATCGTGGGGCTAATCACTGCGCTGATTGGCGGGCGTCCGGGCATGATCTCGGGCGCAACCGGGGCGCTGGCGGTGGTGATGGTGGCGCTGGTGGCCGAGCATGGGGTCGAATATCTGTTTGCCACCGTGGTGCTGATGGGCATCCTGCAAATCCTCGCGGGTATCTTCCGGTTGGGCCGGTTTATCCGGCTGGTGCCGCACGCGGTCATGCTGGGCTTTGTGAATGGGCTGGCCATCGTGATTTTCCTGGCCCAGCTGGGCCAGTTCAAAGTGCCCGGCAGTGCCGAGGCTTCGGGCCATGGCATGGCGGGCGGTGAATGGCTGTCGGGTGGGCCGCTGGCGATCATGTTGGGGCTGGTGGCGCTGACCATGGCGATCATCTGGCTTTTGCCCAAGGTGACCAACGTGATCCCGGCGCCGCTGGCCGGGATCCTGATCGTGGCGCTGATCGTGATCGGCTTTGGCATCGACGTGCCGCGGGTGGGCGATATGGCCTCGGTCGAAGGCGGGTTGCCGCCGTTCCACGTTCCGATGGTGCCGTTCAATCTTGAAACGCTCGAGATCATCCTGCCCTACGCGGTGATCCTGGCCGCCATCGGCCTGATCGAAAGCTTGCTGACGCTGAACCTGGTGGGTCAGATGACCGACAAGCGCGGCGGTGCCAGCCAGGAATGTGTGGCCCAGGGTGTGGCCAATACCGTTACCGGCTTCTTTGGCGGCATGGGCGGATGCGCAATGATCGGTCAGTCGATGATTAACGTGAAATCGGGCGGTCGCACGCGGATTGCCGGCATCGCGGCGGCGCTGTTCCTGCTCAGCTTCATCCTCTTTGCCTCGCCCCTGATCGAGCAGATCCCGCTGGCCGCGCTGGTGGGCGTGATGTTCATGGTGGTGATCGGCACCTTCGCCTGGAACACGTTCCGTATCATGCGGGTCAGCACCAAGTTCGCCAGCTTTGTCACCATCCTGGTGACGGTTGTGACCGTGTGGCAGGACCTTGCCGTCGCCGTAGTGGTGGGTGTGATTGTGTCGGCGCTGCAATATGCCTGGGTCAACGCCACGCGCATTTCGGCCCGCAGCTATACCACGCCCGAGGGGGAAAAGGTCTATCAGGTGCGTGGCCCGCTGTTCTTTGGCTCCGCCGCCGGATTTACCGAGCTGTTCACCCCCAAGGATGACCCCAAGCTGGTTGTGGTGGATTTCGCTGACAGCCGCGTGGCCGACCAATCGGCGCTGAACGCCATCGAAGAGCTGACGGTGAAATACAAAGAGCTGGGCAAAGAGTTGCAGCTGCGCCACCTGTCGCCCGATTGCCAGCGCCTGCTGTCGCAAACCGGCATGATCATCGTGAAATCCGAAGATGACCCCGATTATCAGCTGGCGGCGAATTACTCGGTCAATACCGGTCTGTTCGGCGGCGGCCACTAAGACACTGGCGCCCGGGTATCACTCGCCCGGGCGTTTCAGCGAAAAGAGGTTTTCGACAACCGAATAGTCGCGATAGCCCAGCCGCGACAGCGGCCGGAAGGTGGTGACGTCGAAGATGCCGTCGACAAGGCAATCGTCGCGCATATGCACGCCCACAACCTCGCCCAGCACCAGCTTGTTGGCCGCGCCGGGCAGGTCCACGATCTGTGTCAGCTTGCATTCCAGCGCCGCCGGGGCGTTGGCCACGTAAGGGCAGTTGATCACCTGCGCCTCGGCCTTTTCCAGACCTGCCGCGACAAACTCGTCCTCGTCCGCCGCCAAGGCGCCCGATGTGACATTCATCGCGTCCCGCGCCGCGTATTCCACGATGTTCACCACGAACACGCCGGTATCGCGGATATTGGCCACGCTGTCCTTGGTGTCGCCACGGTCGGGCTTGGTCGAGGTCGAGGCGAACATCACCTGCGGCGGCACATAGGCCACGGCGTTGAAAAACGAATAGGGCGCAAGGTTGTCGCGGCCATCCGCCCCCCGGGTCGAGATCCAGCCGATGGGCCGCGGTGTAACAATGGCGTTGAACGGGTTGTGGGGCAGGCCGTGGCCTTCCTCGGGGCGATAGAACATCAAGGGCTCCGCGTGGATGGTGTTTGCCCCCCACCTAAGCACGTGCTACGCCCGAATCCAGAGGAAAAGAGGGCAGCCGGTGCTGACATTGCACACCGAAACGGCCGAAGACTGGTGGGAGGTCGAGGCGCTGTATGACCTGTGTTTCGCGCCGGGCCGCGAGGCGCTGTCGTCCTATCGTCTGCGCGACGGGGTGCCGCCCATCGCCGATCTCTGCCTTGTGTCCCGCGACGAATACAATGCCGTGGCCGGTGCAATCCGCCACTGGCCGGTGCGCGTGGGCGGCGATCCGGCCGTTCTTCTGGGCCCCATTGCCGTGCACCCAACCCACCAGGGCGAGGGTTTGGGGGCGTTTTTGATCCAACAGGCCATGGACCGCGCCCGGGCGCTGGGCCATCCGCGCATGTTGTTGGTGGGGGACGCGCCCTATTACGGACGGTTTGGGTTTCAACGGCTGCAAGATGTGGAAATGCCCCCGCCCACCAACCCTGCGCGGGTGCTGGGTGCGGCGCTCTGTGACGGTGCATGGGACGGTGTGACCGGGCAGGTGAGGCAACCCTAGGGACTTGCGCGCGGCCCGTTCCGCCCCCATCTTTGACCGGTAACAATACCGTGTAGGAGGTGCCGATGACCGCTTTGACCACCCTGTCGCCCGAACAGATCGCCCGCGAAGTTGATGCGTTGGCGGCCCGGTACCGGCAGGCAAACGGGATTGGCATCCAGATATTGAACATGGCCGGCGAACAGGCCGAGAACCTTTTGACCCGCATCCCCGAACCCATGCGCAACCGCATGGACGAGATCACCGAAAAAGCGCTCTTTGCTGCGCTCGAGACCGCAGCGCGCACGCGCGGGCAGGGGCTGCCGGACGGTTCGGCCCGCATAAACACATGGGCCTCGGCGGTGATGGGGGCAGCGGGCGGCGTTGGCGGGTTGCCATCCGCCATGGCCGAGCTGCCGGTCACCGTTACCCTGCTGATGCGCGCCATTCAGGGCATCGCCGCCGAATACGGATTTGACCCCGAAACCGAGGCGTTGAAAGCCGATTGTGTGCAGGTTTTCGCGGCCGCCGGGCCGCTGACGGATGATGACGGGGCCAATACCGGTTTCCTGTCGGCCCGCGTGGCCATCACGGGTCCGGCGCTGCAAACCATCGTGGCCCGCGTGGCGCCGCGCCTTGCCGCCGCGCTTGGCCCGAAACTGGCTGCGCAATCGGTGCCGATCCTTGGCGCCGTGGCCGGGGCCGGCATCAACGCCGCCTATACGCGCTATTACCAAGAGATCGCGCATGTGCAGTTCGGGCTGAAGAAACTGGCCATCGACAATGACGTGCCCGAAGAAGACCTGCGCGCGCAATTGGTTGAAAAGATGGGGAAACCCCCGGTGCAACGGGCCGGCTGACGCCTTAGTCCCGGTTGCGCATCCACTCCATTACCGCCGGTCGCACCGATTGTGCGCCCGAGGTAAAGGCGGTCTCGATCACATCGCGCGCCTCGGCCAGATCGGTGCGGCGCAGCAGGTGTTTCACCGGCCCGATGGAGGCCGGGCGCATTGAAAGTGTCCGCATCCCAATGGCGGCAAAACACATCGCCTCCAACGGGCGCCCGGCATCTTCTCCGCAGAAGGACAGATGCGTGCCCGAGGCGCTGGCCCGCTCAACGATCTGTTTAAGAAAGCTCAGATAGCTGACATTCAGCGTGTCATATCGGCGGCGCACCTGCTCGTTTTCGCGGTCGGCTGCAAAGAAGAACTGTTTCAGGTCGTTGCCGCCGATCGAGATGAAATCGGCCATGTCAAAGAACTGCTTGGGCGCAAAGGCCAACGACGGCGTTTCCAACATCGCGCCAACCTCGACGCTGGCGGGCAGGGTGTGGCCCAGCTTTTCCTCGCGATCAATCTCGCGCATCAGGTGCTCGCGTGCGGCTTTGAACTCGTCAAACTGCGCAACAAACGGGAACATCACGGTCAGGGGGCGGCCATTGGCGGCCCGGATCAGCGCCTGCAACTGCATGCGCATCACGCCAACCTTGTCCAGCCCAACCCGAATCGCGCGCCATCCCAATGCCGGGTTCGGTTCGTCGGGGCGTTTCATATAGGGCAGCACCTTGTCCGACCCGATATCCAGCGTGCGAAAGGCCACGCGCTTGCCTCCGGCGGCATCCATGACACGCGCGTAAAGCGCGGCCAGATCACCGCGTTTGGGCACTTGCGACTGCACAAGGAATTGCAGTTCGGTCCGGAAAAGGCCCACGCCCTCGGCGCCTGACCCTTCCAGCGACGGCAGATCGGCCATCAGGCCCGCATTCATATGCAGCGCAATGCGGTCCCCATCCAGCGTTTCGGCAGGTTTTTCGCGGATCGAAGAATAGCGTTGCTGTGCCTTGGCGCGCATCGCCATCTTGTCGGCAAAGGCGGTTTCCACCGAGTCCTCAGGGCGCAGATGCACCACGCCTTCGTCGCCATCCACAAGGATCGCATCGCCGTTCAAGGCCTCGGCGGTGATGCCATCGGCATTGACGACCAAGGGGATTGCAAGGGCGCGGGCAACAATCGCCGCGTGGCTGGCGACCGAGCCTTCCTCCAGAACAATCCCGCGCAGCGACCGACCATAAGCCAACAATTCGCCCGGCCCGATATTGCGGGCAATCAGGATCGGATCGCCGGGCATTTCAGCGCCAGTATCGCTGCCTTGCCCGGTCAGGATGCGCAGCAGCCGGTTGGACAGGTCGTCCAGATCATGCAGGCGCTCGCGCAGATAGGCGTCGGGCGCGGTCTGCAGGCGCGCGCGGGCCACGGATTGTTCTTTCTCTACCGCCGCCTCGGCGGACAGGCCGCGGTCGATGTCTTCCTCCATCCGGCGCAGCCAACCGCGCGAATGGGCGAACATGCGATAAGCCTCCAGCACCTCGCGCTGTTCGACGTCACCGGCAGCAGCAAGTGACAACATATCGTCGACCGACACGCGCAGTTGCGCCACAGCATCGCGCAGGCGTTCCACCTCGGCCGCCGGATCGTCGGCCACCGGATTGGTGACCACGACACGGGGTTCATGCAGCCAGACCCGGCCCGCTGCCGCGCCTTCCTGCCCAACGCCACCCTTGAACGATGTGGCCCGCTGGTGCAGCGCCGACAGGGCCGCGCCTTCGCCGATGAACGCGCCCAGCTCGGT
Source organism: Actibacterium mucosum KCTC 23349 (assembly GCF_000647975.1). GTDB lineage: Bacteria > Pseudomonadota > Alphaproteobacteria > Rhodobacterales > Rhodobacteraceae > Actibacterium > Actibacterium mucosum. Next base: position 242,694 of record NZ_JFKE01000003.1, on the reverse strand, counting down.
CATTTCGGCCAGCACCATCGCGACCACTTCCAGCGCGTAAACCTCGTCTTCGGAAAACTGCCGCGCCTCGCGTGACTGCACAACCAGCACACCCAGACCGTCACCAAGGCGCTGAATAGGCACGCCGAGGAAGCTGGAAAACACTTCTTCGCCGGTTTCCGGCATATAGCGGAAACCGCGTTCAGACGGCGCGTCGCCGGTGTTGATTGGCTGGCTGGTGGCCGCGACCCGGCCCACCAGGCCCTCGCCCACACGCATGCGTGTCTGGTGCACGGCGTCGGGGTTCAGGCCCTCGGTTGAACACAGTTCAAGCGTTTCTGCATCGCGAAACAGATAGATCGAGCACACGCCCGTACGCATGCTGTCCGCGATCAGATGCGTGATCCGATCGAGCCGTTCCTGCCCTTCGCCAGCTTCTGCCAGCGTGTCGCGAAGCCGTTGCAGCAGCTTGCGGCTTTCGCTTTCGGTGGTTTGCGCCATGGCCCTCCGGGGGTCAGCCTGCCTTTTCCAATCCGAACTCATCATGAAGGGCTTGCACCGCAAGTTCCATATATTTCCGATCCACAAGCACGGAAATTTTGATCTCGGATGTTGAAATAACCTTGATGTTGATGCCTTCGGCCGACAGCGCCTGGAACATTTGGCTGGCCACACCGGTATGGCTGCGCATGCCGATCCCCACGACCGAGACCTTGGCAACATCCGTATCGGCCACCAGACCGGCATAGTTGATCACGCCGTCATCCTTGACCTTCTGCATGGCCGCCTTGGCCCGTTCCACCTGGTTGGTGGGGCACGAAAAGGTCATATCCGTGCGCCCGTCCTCCGAGATGTTCTGAATGATCATGTCGACATTCACGCCGGCCTCGGCCAGCGGGCCAAAGATGGCGGCGGCGATACCGGGGCGGTCGGCAACCGATGTCAGGGTCATCTTTGCCTCATCCCGCGAATGGGCCACGCCCGAGACGATATTCTGTTCCATGATTTCCTCCTCGGCGCAGACCAGCGTGCCGGAGTTTTCGTTGTTTTCCTCAAAGCTCGACAGCACCCGCAGGCGCACATTGTACCGCATCGCCAGTTCAACCGACCGCGTCTGCAACACCTTGGCGCCCAGCGAGGCCAGTTCCAGCATCTCTTCCAGCGCGATCTTGTCCAGCTTGCGCGCCTTGGCGCTGATGCGCGGGTCGGTGGTGTAAACACCGTCCACATCGGTATAGATGTCGCAACGTTCGGCATCAAACGCGGCTGCAAAAGCCACCGCCGTGGTGTCCGAGCCACCCCGGCCCAGCGTCGTGATCCGGCCCTCGGGGCTGATGCCCTGAAACCCCGCCACAACGGCCACGCGCATACCCTCGGCAAACTTGGCGTCGATATTGTCGCGCGGGATCTCCTCGATCCGGGCGGCTGAATGCACGCTGGTGGTTTTCAGCGGCACCTGCCAGCCCTGCCAGCTGCGCGCCGGAATATCCATTTCCTGCAAAGTCAACGACATCAGGCCCGCGGTAATGTTCTCGCCCGAGCTGACAACCGCGTCATACTCGCGCGCGTCGAACATGGGCGAGGTCTCTTCGACCCAACCGACAAGCTCGTTCGTCTTGCCCGACATGGCCGACACGATCACGATCACGTCGTATCCGCGTTCCACCTCGCGGCGCACTTTGTCGGCGGCGTTCCGGATACGCTCCAGATCAGCCACCGAGGTGCCCCCAAATTTCATTACAAGAAGCGGCATGCCGGCCCCTCTGCCTTAGTCGAAGTCCGGCACCGTCTAGGTCATGGGCGCGCCAAGGGCAAGGGCAGGGTGCCCAATCCGGGTGCGACGAGGGGTCCTGTGGGGCAAATTCTGTGTGAAACCGGCGTGACCGGCAGATCGCACCCGTTTGCAGTGGTTCAGGGCAGTGCCCATTCAACCGTATCCAACCCCGCCAGCCTGGCCAGCCTGGACAGTTCTGCATGCAGCTTGGCTGCGCGTTTCTCGGAATTCAGGCGTGGTGACTCGGTCCAGTATTTCGACAGGGTCAGGGTGCCTTTCGCGCGATCGCCCTTGGCCTCGATCCGGCCAACGAACCGTCCGCCCTCCAACAAGGGAAAGATGTAATAACCCCATTTACGCTTGGCGGCGGGCACAAACATTTCGACTGTATAGTCAAAGCCAAACAGCCGGTTCAGGCGCACCCGGTCGCGGATGGCCGGGTCAAACGGGTTCAGCACGCGCAGACGGGCGGTGGGCGTGGTCAGCGCGGCGATCCGCGCCTCGATATCCGCGCAGGCCACGGCGCTGGTCCAGCTGCCATCGGCGCCCTGCACCTCGACCTCAACCAGGTCTGCCGTTTCGGACCATGCCTTGACCTCGGGCACCGCGCAGGCGTCCCAGAACCGTCGGATCTCGCCCAGCGTGCCGAACCCGATCCGCTCCAGCGCCGACTGGCACAGCTGCGCAATCTGTTCTGTGTCGCCAAGCGTCGGCTGGTCCTGCGGGAACACCCGTTCGGCCAGGTCGTAGTATTTGGTGAACCCGTCGCGATGGCAGGTGGCCAACTCGCCCGAATACCACAGGTAATCCAGCACCATCTTGTGGGGCGGGCGGCTCCACATTTCTTTCTTGCCGCGCACCTTGGTTTCGAAATCATGGGTGGACAGGGGGCCTTCATCCGCAATGCGCCGCAACACCTCGGCGATCAGGTCGGGATGCAGGTGCTTGCCGAACCAGTTCGATTTGCCCACCTGTTCCTTCTTGCGCCGGAACTGCCGCTGCCACATTGGCAGAAAATCCATCGGCAGGACCGACGCATCATGGGTGTAGTGCTCGAACACCTGCCGTTTGTCGCGCAACAACGGGTCCAGCATCGTTTCGCGATAGTTCTGGTTGCGGCTCCACAGGATATGATGGTGCGCGCGTGCGATCACCTGAATGGTGTCCAGCTGCACAAAGCCCAGCTGCTTGATCAGCGCCAGCGTGTCCAGCGGCCCGGTTGGCGTCTGCGCCAACCCGTGCGAGGTCAGCCACAGCGCCCGCGCGGTGGAATTGTCGATCTTCAACGGGGCCAATGGGCTGCTCTCCCTGTGTGTTCTCACTTTGTTTCACAACCGGCGCGCCGGGAAAAGAGGCCACGGCGGTACGGTTGCAATAAACCGCATGATTCCGTATGCCCAAGGCACGGTCGGCAGACACCGAGGCGTCGCTGCTCCTGACAGGAGTGCTAAACCTGCCCGAATACGCAAAATGACATCGCTTCCCATGGGCGCCTTTCGTCAAGCCAGCGACCAACGACCAAGCACCGCGCCCGAAATGGATGACCGATGACAAAATCTCCGATCCCGTTGCGAGTCGATGACCTGACCCATTTTGCCCGCGCCATGTCGCGACAACTGGGCGAAAACAGCCCCTCGCATCTGTCCCTGATGAACATGCTGGCCCGGTCCGCCGGGTTTCAGAATGTGCAGCATATGCGCGCCGCAACGGCTGCCGCACGGCGGCTGGCGCAACCCGCGCAGCCTGCCATGGCCGACGCCCGCACGGTGGAGCGCGCCCTGCACCAGTTCGACGCGCAGGGCCGCCTGCGCCAATGGCCGTCCAAGCGCGCCACGCAATCGCTGGCCTTGTGGGCGTTGTGGGCCACCTTGCCCGCGGGCCGGGCGCTGTCCGAGCGGCAGGTGAACGACGCATTGGCGGCCCAACACCTGTTTGATGACGTGGCCACCTTGCGGCGCACGATGATCGCCGAGGGCCTGATGACCCGAAAGTCGGACGGTTCGGAATACCGGCGCATCGAACAGAAGCCATCGCCCGAAGCCCGCACCGTGATCCACGCGCTCAGCCGCCGCCGACAATCCCGTTAGGGTCTCAATAGGGGTGCGGCGCGCCGTCCAGCCGGGCGAAAAAGCCGGTGGTTGCCATGTCGATCGCGTCCAGCCGGGCGCGCAGCATCGGGATGGATTGCGCCAGCGTCAGGTCCGCCACGCCGCCCCCCATATCGGTCTGCACCCAGCCCGGCTCGACAATGCCCACCGCGATGCCCTCGGGCGCCAGGTCGGCGGCCAGGTTGCGGCCCAGGTTCAGCACCGCGGCCTTGGACGCGCGATAGATATACGACCCGCCTGGCGCGCGTTCGTGGCTGGCCATCATCGACGAGATGATGGCGATGCGCGGCGCGCGCGACAGGCGCAGATTGGGCAGCAGCGCCTCGATCGTCAGGTAGGCGCCGGTGACATTCACCGCGAATGTGTCGGCCCATTTCTGCGCCTCGAACCCCGCGCCGATCCGCGCGCCCTTGTCCAGATAGATACCGGCATTGCAGACCAGCAGATCAACCGGATCGCCCGCCATCCGCGCGGCCAGATCCGCATGGCTGGCCGGGTCGGTCACGTCCAGCTGTTGCCAGCCGTCACCGGCCGGCTGGTCGCCGCGATAGGTGCCGGTCACCCGGTCGCCGCTGGCGGTGAAATTCTGCGCCAGCGCGTGCCCGATGCCGCGATTGGCACCGGTGATCAGGACATGCATCAATTGGTCTTTCGGGTTGGAACAAAAGGCAGCGGTGCCACCGGCACGCCGTCATCGATCAACGCCTTGGCGTCGGCCAGGTTGGCCTCGCCATAGATCGCGCGTTCGGGGGCGGTACCGTCATGCATCGCGCGCGCCTCGGTCGCGAATTTGTCGCCGACATAGTCCGAGTTTTCCTCGATCTTGCGCTTCAATTCGGCAAGCGCGGCCTCGGGGCCCGGCGCCTCGGCGGGTTCAGGGGTGGATGCAGGGGCAGGCGGTTTGGCCTCGGACAGTGCGACATTGGGCGCCATCAGGCTTTTGCGCACATCCGTTTCGCCGCAATGGGCGCAATTGACCAAACCGCGGGCCAACAGCGTGTCAAACGCGTCGGCTGATTGGAACCAGCTGTCAAAGCTGTGCCCATTCTTGCAGGTCAATGCATAACGGATCATCACGTGCCTCTGTTGTTCAGTCGCCCAAACCTAGGCAATTCCGCGCGGAAATCAACGCGGTTTCGTGTCGCTTATCCCTTAAAACGCTTCAGCAACCTTGCCAATTCCGGCTCGGCCACCCGCGATGCCGCTTTTTTGGACGGGAACCATTTGCGACGGCGTTGGCCCATTTCGGGAAACTTGTCCGACAGTTTGTCGACCTGGATCGGGTATACGGCCACAACGCATGGCATTGCCTTGCCGTCATCCATAACCTTGGAATAGCTGTAAAAGCCCAGCAGGCTCTTACCCAGTTTGCCGACCACGCCGGCCTCTTCCCATGCTTCGCGGCTGACATTGGCGGCAGGGTCTTCCTTGCCCTTGGGCCAGCCTTTCGGCACCACCCAACGGCCGCTGTCGCGGCTGGTAATCAACAGAATCTCAGTCTTTTTGCCTGCACCGCGATAACACAACGCGCCAAACTGCGTGCGCGCGGATTTTGATGCTGGCGCCTTTGCGAAAAGCGGAAAATCGGATGCTTTTATCAAACTCACGTTTACACTTGCCCTGCGGATCTAAATGCAGATGCCGCGCTCCTCCGGGATTTTTGTTATAGGGGTGAATGTAAGGTCACAGCGCCGTGAATACCACAGCAGCAGGAGTTTTCCTTAAGTTATCCACCGTTTTCTTGGGCCAACGCCGGATTTCCCGTCAAACGCGCCAATTCTTGCAGCACCGGGTGCAAGGCCAGCTGCCCGCGCAGCCCGTCGACCGCGGCCTGCGCTCGCAATGCCGTTACCGCCAAGGCGCGGCGGTTCAACAAATGCGTTTTCAGTTCATCGGCCGATTGCACCAATGTTGCCGCGCGGTCGGCCTGTAGCCTGTCATAAAGCTCGGCAAAATTGTCCAGATGCGGCCCGTGCAGGATGGCCGAGCCGAATTGCGCCGGTTCCACCGGTGTGTGGCCGCCCTTGTCCACCAACGAGCCACCCACGAATGTCACCCCGGCAAGGCTGTACCACAACCCCATTTCGCCCAGCGTATCGGCCAGCAGAACCGCCGTGTCGGGCGCCGGGCCCTGTCCCGCCGACCGCATTGCGTGGCTTAGCCCCTCGCGGTTCAACAGCGCGCTGATTGCCGCGCCCCGGCGGGGGTGGCGGGGGGCAAGGATCATCTTCAGGCTGGGGTCCTCGGCCCGCGCCCGGGCAAAGCCGCGGATCAGGGGGGCGTCCTCTCCGTCATGGGTCGACGCGGCAAGAAACGTGTTTTCCCGCTTAAGAACCCCGGCCAGTTTCGCCAGCGCTTGTGCATCCGGCTTCATCGCTGCGGTGCCCAGTTTCAGGTTCACCGGGTCGGACAGGCGCAGCGGGCTGAGGCCAAGCGCGCCAAGCCGGTCGCCATCGGCCGAACTTTGCGGCCAGACCATCGTCAGCCCGGCCATCACACGTCGCGCCACACCCGGGAACCGCGACCACATGCGGGCGCTGCCCGACGACATGCGGGCCGACACAACCAGCACCGGGCGGTTGCGGCGGGCCATGGCGGCGATACGGTTCGGCCACAGCTCGTTTTCAACGATAATCAGCGCCTCGGGCGTCCAATTTGCCAGAAACGACCGCAGCGCCAGCCGGTAATCCAGCGGTGCCGGCAGGGCGGTCACCCCGGTCAGTTTCCAGCTTTCGACCAAGGCGCGTCCTGTGGTCGAGTTGCATGTCACCAACAAGGTCAGTGCCGGGTCGCGGGCCACAAGCGTTTCGATCAAACCGCGCGCCGCCGTCGCCTCGCCGTTTGATGCGGCATGCAGCCAAAGCACCTGACCGCGCGTGGCGCCATCCGGGCCAACCAGCCCCAGCCGCGCCCGGCGGGTGTTCTGATCCGCACGCAGCATGTGCAGCGCGAAAAACGGCGACAGCAATGTCAAAACAATCCGGTACAGGAACAAGGCGGGCATCCATTGTTGCGTTGCCCCAAACTCGCCTGTGCGCGCGCAGGGGGCAAGCGCGAAAATGCGGCAAACGCACTCAAACGTTATTGTGTGCATACGCCTTTTACCTTGAGTTGCGCGCCGGGCCGCCGCACAGATTTGCCCATGAATGCATCCGATATCCTTGACAGCCGCCGATCATGGCTGCGGCTTGCCATTGCCCTGACCGCCTCGGTCGTGGGCAGCGCCGGCCTGTGGTCGATCGTCGTGGTCATGCCCGCCATCGAGGCCGAGTTCGGCCTGACCCGCGCCGGCACCTCGGCGCCTTTCATGCTGACCATGTTGGGTTTTGCCGTGGGCAACCTCGTGATTGGTCGTGCCGTCGACCGCTATGGGTTGTCCAAGGCGCTGATCGTTGCGGCCATCGTCGTGGCGATTGCGTTTTCGGGGGCCGCGCTTGCGCCGTCTTTCCTTTGGCTCTGCGTGGTGCAGGTCATCATCGGTTTTGCAGCCGCCGCAGGTTTCGCGCCGGTCATCTCGGACATCTCGCACTGGTTCTACAAACGGCGCGGCATTGCCGTGGCGCTGGCGGCCAGCGGCAATTACCTAGCCGGAGCGATCTGGCCCATTGTCCTGAGCGGCATGATGGCCAATGACGGCTGGCGCGCGGTTTACCTGACACTGGCCGGGTTGACCGTTGTGATCGTGATCCCGCTTGCGCTGCTGCTGCGCGAGAAATTACCCGAAGGCGCCGGTGCCCATGCCGAGGCGCAGGCCACGGCCCGCACCCATGGCACCGGCTTGTCGCCGCGCATGTTGCAGGCGCTCTTGGCGCTGGCGGGGCTGTCGTGCTGCGTGGCGATGTCGATGCCGCAGGTGCATATCGTCAGCTTCTGCGTCGATCTGGGCTATGGCCCGGCTGTGGGGGCCGAGATGTTGTCGCTGATGCTGGCCGGCGGGGTGGTGTCGCGCCTGATCTCTGGCGCGCTGGCGGACAAGCTAGGCGGGGCGCGCACGGTGCTGATCGGCTCGGCGCTGCAATGCCTTGCGCTGTTTTTGTACCTGCCGTTTGACGGCATGGTGTCGCTCTACATCGTCTCGACGATCTTTGGCCTGTCGCAAGGCGGCATCGTGCCCGGCTATGCCATCATCATCCGCGAATACATGCCCGCGCGCGAGGCCGGGGCCCGCGTGGGATTCGTGATGATGATGACGGTGCTGGGCATGGCGCTGGGCGGGTGGATGTCGGGCTGGATCTACGACATCACCGGGTCTTACTCGGCGGCGTTCCTGAACGGCATTGCGTGGAACGGGCTGAACATCCTGATCGTGCTGTTTGTACTGATGCGATCGCGGGCACGACCCACCGGGGCCGTCCCCGCATAGGGTCAGATTTCAGTCGTTGGGCCAGGCATATTGCCCGGCGAAATCCACAACCACGTCATCGCTGGCCGATTGCTGCGTTGCCATACCCATGGCGACGGCCATCCAGCCGTCGCGCAGGGTCACCTGCGGGTCGATCTCGCCGCGCACCACGCGCACGAATTGCTCGTGCTGGTGGAAGGTGGAACCGTGGTGATCACCCGCCGTGGCCAGCGTTTCGTCCACCGGCACATCGATCACCGTCACCGCCGACTTGTCGCGCGGGCTGATCACCACCTTGGCCTCGGGCTGCGGGCCACGATGGGCGGGCCACATCCGCGCGGGACCGGGGACAAGGCATTCGATCTTGCCCTTCGGACCCACGGCCGAGATCTCTTCCTGATAGTCCGAGCCCTCGGCGAACATGCAGATCTCAAGCATGGCGCGGGCGCCATTGTCGAAATCGATGGCGGAATAGCCCGAATCCCAGATATCCGGCGCAACCCCATCCACCCGCTCGTCCTTATGGTTGGCCATCTGGCCGCCACTGCCCACGATGCGCACCGGATCTGCCTTGGTGATCAGGCGCATCAGGTCAAAGAAATGACAGCATTTCTCGACCATTGTACCGCCCGACTGGCTGTTGAAACGGTTCCAGTTGTTGACCTTGTGCAGAAACGGAAAGCGATGCTCGCGCAGGGTCAGCATCTTGACCCCACCGGTGGCCTCTTCAACCAGTTCCAGGAACTTGGCGATCGGCGGCATAAAGCGGTATTCCATCGCCACCCAGATCGGTGCGCCGTAATTCGCGGCCATCTCGGCCACGGTGGCACGGTCGGCCGGATCGGTGGCCAGCGGCTTTTCCACCAGGATCGGAAGGGTGCGCAGCGCCGTAATCTCGCGCAGTTGGTCCACATGCATATAGTTGGGGCTGGCGATCAGCAGGCAGTCCAGTTCGGGCGTCTGCACCAGATCCGCGATGGAGGTTGCAACCTTCGCATCAGGTACCAATTCCCGGGTCACGGCCAGCATACCGGCATCGGGTTCATACACCGCGCCGATCTTTGTGTCGGGGATCAGGGCAAGGTTGCGGATGTGTTCCTGTCCCATCATCCCGCAACCGATCACACCATATACCGTCGTCATGCCCTTGCCCCTCCGTATTATTGCAAGCCTACAGGGTCTGGCCGTGTTCTGTCATGGCGCGCGACTCTGTTGGCCTGTGTTTTAGGCCGTTTCGCGAGGTGAAGCAATAGTGTATCAATTTTGAGTCCCCCACCCGACAAGGCCGGCAGGGCAGGCGCGGGGCCTCAGGCCCAATCGCCGGAAAATCCCTTGGGGACCAACAAGATATCGCGATCCAGATCCTGCACCGACTTGCGCCCGCACAGCGCCATATTGGTGTCCAGCTCCTTGTGGATCACTTCCAGCGCGCGGGTCACCCCGTCCTGACCCATCGCGCCCAGGCCAAAGACCATCGCCCGGCCGACCATGGTGCCCGTGGCCCCCATGGCCAGCGCCTTCAGCACGTCCTGGCCGGACCTTATGCCGCTGTCCAGATGGACCTCGATCCTGTCGCCCACGGCGTCCAGTATCGGCGCCAGCATCCGGATAGAGCTCAGCGCGCCGTCGATCTGCCGCCCGCCATGGTTGGACACAATAATTGCATCGGCGCCGACATCCAGCGCCTTTACCGCGTCCTCGGGGTCCAGAATACCCTTCAGGATCAGCTTGCCGTCCCACCGGCGGCGGTATTCCTTGACCTTGTCCCAATCCAGCCGCGGGTCGAACTGTTTATGCGTCCACGCCATCAGGCTTTGCACATCGTCCACATCCTTGGCATGGCCGACGATATTGCCAAACTGCCGCCGCTTGGTGCCCAGCATGCCAAGGCCCCAGCGCCACTTGGTCGCCAGATCGGCGATCACCGGCAGGGTCAGCTTGGGCGGGGCCGACAGCCCGTTTTTCAGGTCGTTGTGCCGCTGGCCCAAAATCTGCAGGTCCAGCGTCAGAACCATCGCGTTGCATCCGGCATCCTTGGCCCGCGCGATCAGCCGGTCGGTATAGTCCTGATCACGCATCACGTACAGCTGAAACCAGAACGGCGCGTTTGTGGCTGCCGCCACATCCTCGATCGAACAGATCGACATGGTGCTCAGCGTGAAGGGCACGCCGAAATCGCGCGCGGCGGTGGCGGCCTTGATCTCGCCATCGGCGTGCTGCATGCCCAACATGCCGACAGGTGCCAGCGCCACGGGCATCGCCACGTCCTGACCAACCATCTGGCTGGCTGTGCTGCGCCCCTCCATGTTGATGGCCACACGCTGACGCAGGCGAATCTGTTCGAAATCCTTGCAGTTCTCGCGGAACGTCTGCTCGGTCCAGCTGCCCGACTGCGCATAGTCGTAAAACATCTTGGGGACACGGCGTTTATAGATGCGATGCAGGTCTTCGATACAGGTGATAATGGGCATGCCGAACCTCTGGTATTGGTCATAATGACTTACCGAAATCGAGGGGGTCGATCAATCCCTCACGGGGACCATCCCAACACCCAGACCATGGCCGGGATCGGTGCCACCGCCAACAGGACACAGGCCAGAAAGCCCGGCCAGCTAAACAGCCGCGACAGCCCGGCAAACAGCGCCAGCCCCCCGCCGCCACCGGCCACCGAGTTGCCGGGGATGTTGAACGCCACCGCCAGCGCCAGATAGCGATGCCGCAACAGCGCAGGCCCAATGGCCGCCGGTGCACGTTCCGCCAGCACCGCCTGGCGTTCGTGCGGGGTCATGCCGGCGGTGCGCTCGACCAGCTCTGCCGCCCGGCGCAGGTTCAGAAAGCGGAACACCCGTTGCAGCATCGCCGGCGGCACCAGCCGCCCCATGCAAAACGCCAGTGACAGCGCCAGCACCATGCACAGGTAAACCGGCAACACCACCGGCGCGCCAAAGGCCGCCAGCATGATCCACCCGATCTCGGCCCCCGGAACAAAGGGCAGGGCCGAGGCCACGACGAACAGCGCAAGGATCATCAGAACCATCTTGTTCATGGCAAAGCGATTGTCCTCGTCGGCCAGAACTTCGGCCTCCATCAGGAAGAACCCGCCCACCATTGCGCCGCCGCCAAACAGCGCGACCCACAAGGTCAGAACCAGAACCCAGCGCAGGGTGACGGGCCCGATCATGCGCGTGCGGACATGTGTGTAAGGGGATAGCCCATGCCTCACCCTAGCGGCAGTGGCGCATCTTCCCAAACGCTTCCGACACGTTCTCCAACACCATCGGTCACAAGAAACTCTACTGGAGGGTTGCATTTGGTTCGATATCGGACTAAATGGTGCGATATCGAACCAAAACACATCGGACCAAAAGCCATGAAACTCAACCGTCGAAATTTCCTGCGTCTTGCTGGTGGGGGCATTGTTGTCGCCGCTGGCGCTTATGGCGGCTTTGCCGCAACCCGTCGTCCCGATCAGGCTCTTGCGCCCTGGGCCGCCGCCGGTACGCCCACCGATCCGCGCCTTGCTGCGCTGTCCTACGCCATTCTTGCGCCCAACCCGCACAACCTGCAGCCCTGGATGGCCGAGCTTTCCGGTGACGCCACCGTGATCCTGCACCGCGACCCAACGCGCAACCTGCCGGAAACCGACCCGTTCGACCGGCAGCTGACCATCGGCATGGGCTGTTTTCTGGAGGTGATGCGCATCGCCGCCGCCCAAAACGGCCACACCCTGCAGACAGACCTGTTTCCGCAGGGCGAAGACGGCCCCGTCGCCCGCATCACCTTTGCGCCCGGCGCCACGCCCGACCCTCTGTTCGCGCAGATCCTGCACCGGCGCACCAACCGCCAGGCTTATGACGACCGCGCCATCCCCGCCGCAGACGTGGCCGCGCTGCGCAGCCACGGCGACATCCTGACCGATCCGGCGCAGGTCGCCCCCCTGCGTGACCTGACCTGGACCGCCTGGATGACCGAGGTTCAGACCCACCGCACCCATATGGAAAGTGTCAATGTCATGCGGTTCGGCAAGGCCGAGATCAACGCCAACCCCGACGGCATCGCGCTGGGTGGTCCGTTCCTTGAAACCCTGATGCTGGTCGGGCAGCTTTCGCGCGAAGGGCAGGCCGACAGCTCCAGTTCCCAGTTTCAGCAAACCCTGAACGTGATCAAACCCAGCATGGACGCCACCTTTGCCTACGCGGTGGTCCGCACGCCGGGCAATACCCGCCGCGATCAGATCGAGGCCGGGCGGGTTTGGGTGCGCATGCAACTGGACGCCACCGCGCGTGGGCTGTCGATGCAGCCGGTCAGCCAGGCCCTGCAGGAATACCCCGAACAGGCGGAATACTATGCGCAGGTTCACGACATGCTGGCCGAACCCGGAGAAACGGTACAAATGCTGGGGCGGCTGGGCTATGGTCCGTCTATTGACCCCAGCCCGCGCTGGCCGTTGGACACAAGAATGGTGCATGCCTGAGATACATCCCGACCCCTTTGTTGCCTTGTTCTTCGAGGCCGGCATCATCAACCAGATCGGCACTACGTTCCTTGAAAAGCGCCTGTCTGATGGTCTGCTGGCCTCGCATTTCGGGGTGGTCAACCACCTGATGCGTGTGCGTGATGGCGCGACGCCTCTGGAACTGGCCCGCGCGTTTCAGGTACCCAAGACGACGATGACTCATACCTTGGCCGGGTTGGAAAAGCACGGGTTTGTGCAGATGCGGCCCAACCCGGATGACAAGCGGTCAAAACAGGTCTGGCTCACCGATGCTGGCCGCGCCTTTCGCGACGAGACGCTGGCCGCTGTTGGCCCCATCTTTGCCGAGATCGCGCGGCGGTTTGATCGCAAGGATGCCGAAGATATCCTGCCCACGCTTACCGCGTTCCGACAGATGATCGACCAGTTGCGCGACGAGATGGACTAAGAAACGCCTGCCGTTCAACTTTGCGCGAAAGACCGCGGGTTGGCGATCAAACCGTTGTAATGAAACGCTTTATGGCCGCGACATGCCTCCACCAGCGGATACCGGGCAGGGCCGCTGCAAAATCGCCAGCCCTCTGGGGCGGTCTGGCGATCAGCCGGGCGCCTGCGGCGCTGTTAACCGGCTGACGGCGTAAACCTAAGCCCGATGCGCCCCATCGGCCAGCGACGCCACATAGGCCAGGATCTCGGGCACCGGTTTGCCTTCTTCGACCAGCTTCACGATGGCCGATCCCACAACCGCCCCATCCGCCACGCCGGCGATGGATTGCGCCGCCTCGGGCGTCTTGATGCCAAAACCCACGATCACCGGCAGGTCGGTCGCCGATTTGATCCGCGCCACTTCCGGCGCCACGTCGGTTGCCTGAGCCTCGGCCGCGCCGGTGATCCCGGTGATCGACACGTAATAGACAAAGCCGCTGGTGTTTTGCAGCACCTTGGGCAGGCGCGCGTCATCGGTTGTGGGTGTGGCCAGACGGATGAAATTCATTCCCGCCGCCTGCGCCGGAATGCACAGCTCGCTGTCTTCTTCGGGCGGCAGGTCCACCACGATCAGCCCGTCGATCCCGGCCGCCTTGGCGTCTTCCAGAAACCGGTCAACGCCGCGGCTGTAGATCGGGTTGTAATAGCCCATCAGCACAATCGGCGTGGTCTGATCGGTCTCGCGAAAGGCCCGCGCGGTGGCCAGCGTTTTTTCCAGCGTCATGCCGCCATCCAGCGCGCGTTGCCCGGCCAACTGAATGGTGGGGCCATCGGCCATCGGATCGGTAAAGGGCAGGCCCATCTCGATGATGTCCACGCCCGCGCCGGGCAGGCCCTTGATGATCTCCAACGCCGTCGCCTCATCCGGATCGCCGGCCATCACATAAGCCACAAATGCTTTCTTACCCTCGGCGCGCAACCGCGCGAATGTGTCGTCGATCCGGGTCATCGGGTCCCTCGTGTTCAGCCTTCTGTGCGGTGTGCGCTATGGCCGCCGGAAAATCAATCAGGTTTCGACAAAATCCTCGGCGTTCGGTGGGGCCAAAACTTTAATGAACGGGCCTCTGATAGCCGCGAAAGTTACAAGAAAACTTGCAATTTTCCGATTTCGGCGGGCTTTGGGGCTGGCCCCTTGCGCCGCCCTCCAACTGCCCCTAGAAGCATCCCGAGTTTTCGATGGAGACGACCAATGGGTTTCAAAACCGGGATTGTAGGGCTGCCGAATGTGGGCAAGTCGACGCTGTTTAACGCGTTGACCAAAACCGCCGCGGCGCAGGCGGCAAACTTTCCGTTTTGCACCATCGAGCCCAATGTCGGCGACGTGGCCGTGCCCGATGCGCGGCTGGACAAGCTGGCGCAAATCGCTGAATCCAAACAGATAATTCCGGCGCGCATGACCTTTGTGGATATCGCCGGGCTGGTCAAGGGCGCCTCGCAGGGCGAGGGGCTGGGCAACCAGTTTCTGGCCAATATCCGTGAATGTGACGCCATTGCGCATGTGCTGCGTTGTTTCGAGGATGACGACGTCACCCATGTCGAGGGCCGCGTAAACCCGGTCGAAGACGCCGAAGTGATCGAGACCGAATTGATGCTGGCCGACATGGAAAGCATTGAAAAGAGGCTACAAAATATCGTCCGCAAGGTCCGCGGCGGCGACAAGGAAGCCGTTCAGCAAGAGCGTTTGCTGCGCGCCGCACAGGCGGTTTTGGAGGAGGGCAAGCCCGCCCGTACCGTCGATGTGGCCGAGGATGACCAGAAAGCGTGGGAGATGCTGCAGCTGCTGACCACCAAGCCCATCCTTTATGTCTGCAACGTGGCCGAGGACGAGGCCGCCGAGGGCAATGCCCATTCCGATGCGGTGGCCAAGATGGCCGCCGAACAAGGCGCTGCCTCAGTGGTGATCTCGGCCCGGATCGAGGAAGAGATCAGCCAGCTGGAAGCTGATGAGGCCGAAATGTTTCTGGGCGAAATGGGGTTGGAAGAGGCTGGGTTAGACCGCCTAATTCGTGCGGGATATCAACTGCTTGGCCTGCAGACCTACTTTACCGTGGGCCCCAAGGAAGCGCGCGCCTGGACCATTGCCCAGGGCACCGGCGCGCCGGCCGCGGCGGGTGTTATCCATGGTGATTTCGAGCGCGGGTTTATCCGTGCCGAAACCATCGCCTATGCCGATTACGTGGAACTTGGCGGCGAACAGCCGGCGAAAGAGGCGGGCAAGATGCGCGCCGAGGGCAAGGGCTATGTCGTCAAGGATGGCGACGTGATGCACTTCCTGTTCAACGCCTAGGTCGCGCCCAGCAGCGGTTTCAGCAGGCCCTGCGGGCCTTTTTCAACCAGGTCGGCATAGGTCCGCGCGATGGGGCTGGCCAGTGTGGCGCGCAGCGAAGTGTCGGCCGGAAAGACGCCTGGCAACGCCACCATTGCCGCGACGAATTCCGGGCCGTCGGGCAGGCTGGCCGCGGCGCGGATCTGGTCGGCCAGCGGGTCTTGCAGGGGGGCGAAATCTGGGTTCAGCACGGCCTTGCGCACAAAACCCATCCAGCCCGCCACACCGGCGGTAATCAATGGCCATTCCGCGCCACGTTTGGCCAACACGGACGCACCGGCCAGCAGTCTTTGGGGCAGTTTCTGGCTGCCATCCATGGCGATCTGCACGGTCTTGTGGCGCAAGGCGGGGTTTGAGAATCTTTCAATTAAATCATCGGCATAACCGGTCAGGTCAACGCCGGCCGGGGCCGCGATGCTGGCCGCTTGCTCGGTCAGCATCAACGCACGTGTGGCCGCGCGCAATGTGGGATCATCCATGCAATCCGCCACGGTTTCATATCCGCTGAGCGCCCCGAGATAGGCAATGAACGAATGCGGGCCATTCAGCATGCGCAGCTTCATATCTTCGTAAGGCGCAACATCCGAGACCATCAGCGCACCGGCCTTTTCAAAGGCTGGACGACCGGCGGCAAAGCTGTCCTCGATCACCCATTGGCGGAAGGGTTCGCACAAGATGCCGTTAGGGTCGTCGCGCCCCGCGCATTGGGCGATCAGGGCGCGGCTGTCGTTGGTCAGCGCCGGCACGATCCGGTCCACCATGGTGGCCGGAAAGCGGCATTCCTGTGCGACCCAGGCGGCCAGGTCTGGATCGATCCGCTTGGCCATACCCAACACCGCTGCGCGGCAGAGCGCGCCGTTATGAGGCAGATTATCGCAGCTGAGCACCGTCACCCCGCCCAGCCCCGCAGCGCGCCGCCGGGCAAGACCCCGCAAGATCACGCCCACCGCACTGCGCGGGGCATCAGGGTTTGCGATATCGGCGGCATTGGCGGGCAGGGCGGGGTCAAAGGCACCGTCCGTCAGGCCATAGCCTTTTTCGGTGATCGTCAGGCTGATGATCGACAATGGGGCCGAGGCGATCAGGTCGGGCAGGGCTTCGGATCCGTCGCGGGCGGGGTGGGCCGTACCGATCACGCAACCAACCGCGCGCGTATCCGTACCGCTGCCATCCTGCGCAACAACGTGGTACAGGCCGTCTGCCGCGTCCAGTTCCGACAGTTCTGCCGCGCCGGAATTCAGACGTGCCGCCACGACGCCCCAATCGCCATCCGTCTGGTCAAGAACCTCGTCCAGATAGACCAACTGATGCGCCCGCGCAAAGGCGCCGAACCCGATATGCAGAATACGGGGGCGCAGCAAGGCGCGGTCATAGCTGGGCGAAGTGATCGTCATTACATTGCCTTTCAGGCAAACGGGATGGCGGTGCCCGGCAAAATGGGGTTGCCGTCGATGAACAGCGTTCGGCTTTCGGATGCCGGCAGGCGCGGCGTAATCCGTGCCCAAGCGTTCTGATAGGCGCCGCTTTGGGCCCAGTCCAGCGCGACAGCGTTGTCCGCGCTGCGCAGTATGAAACTTGTTTCACGCGCAGGGCCATTTTCAGTTTCGCCATCATCCTCGTATAGGTCCGAGGAACGGGCAACGCAGCCATCGGGGGCGGGAAACAGGGCCAGATCGCCATTGGCCATTGGCACAACCGCGCCCCCGCGAACGTATAAGGGGATCGAGGCCAGGTCGACCGGACGCTGGACCGTTTGGCCACCTGCCAGCCAGGTACCGGTTTCAAAGTCCCACCACCCCTCGGGGCAATCGGGCAGGTAAAGCACACGCTCTACTGCAAGGGGTTCGATCACCGAGGCAACCAACAGATCGGGGCCAAACATGAACTCGAACTGTGCGTTTGTGGCTTTGGGATCGTCCGGAAACTCCATGACCAGCGGGCGCAGCATCGGTTGGTCAGTGGTATGGGCCAGCCAAAGCTGCGTGTAAAAATACGGCATTAATTGCACCCGCAGGGCCATTGCGTCGCGTACAAGGTCAATGACCTCGGCGTGCATCCACGGCTCGTTCGCGGTGCCGTCATCGTTCCAGGAGTGGATGGTGAAGCGTGGGTGGAAAATGCCGTTCTGGACCCAGCGCAGGAACAGCTCGGGCCCCGGTTTGTCGCCAGCGAACCCGCCGACATCGTGGCCGATATTGTAAAACCCCGACAGGCTGAGCCCCAGCCCCATCGGGATGTTCCAGCGCAGCGTGTGCCAGCTGGTGCGGTTGTCGCCGGTCCAGGTTTGCGCATAGCGCTGGGTGCCGGGCATGGCGCAGCGCGAGATCAGATAGGGCCGCTTGCCCGGCGCAAAACCGCGCTGTGCATCGTACGAAGCGCGGGTCATCAGGTGGCCATGCAGCGGGCGGATCAGCCCGGCGGGCAGGGCCTGGCCAAAACCGGCGCACTGGGCGTTGTGATCCCAGACCTCGAACTCGTTATTGTCGTTCCAGGTGGCGGTGACGCCTTTGTCCAGCAGCTGGGTGCGGACGTTGTCCTGCCACCAGCGGATCGTGTCGGGGTTAGTGAAATCCAGATGGCTGCCATTGTCATCCCAAAAGGGCGAGACCTCGGCCTTGCCGGTTTCGCTGTCGCGGATGAACAGGGGTTCGGCCTCGGCATATCGGGGGTGATCGGTCAGCAGCACGGGTTTGATATTGGCCACCAGCCGCACGCCGGCCTGATCGAACTGGGCGGCCAAAGCGGGGAAGTTGGGGAACTTGTCGGTGTTCCAGTTGAAGACGTACCGTTTGCCATTGATCGAGGTATAGCCCGACGACATCTGGAAACTGTCGCACGGGATGTCATGGGCCGCGATCTGGTCCAGAAACCCGGCCATCTGATCCTGCGCATCGGGCGCGTCGGTATAGGCCATGGTCGAGCCGGAATAGCCCAGCCCCCAGCGCGGCATAAACCCCATGCCGCCGATCAGCCGGTGTTGCGCGCGGACGACTTCGGCCATGTCGGGGGCCCAGTGCAGATAGAATTGCAGGTCGCCATCCTCGGCCCGGAAGGCGCGATAGGGGGCGTGGTAATTGTCCAGCTCGTTGCCCAGATCGAACCAGCAGGTGGCCATCGTGTCGTA
Source organism: Actibacterium mucosum KCTC 23349 (assembly GCF_000647975.1). GTDB lineage: Bacteria > Pseudomonadota > Alphaproteobacteria > Rhodobacterales > Rhodobacteraceae > Actibacterium > Actibacterium mucosum. The sequence continues at coordinate 224,081 of NZ_JFKE01000003.1, read as the reverse complement.
AAACAGGCCCAGCGTGCCGGCGCCGGGGCGCGTGGTCAGGGTGAAGGGGATGTGTTTATAGAGCGGGTCGGTGGTCTCGGCGTTATAGCCCAGCGCGTCGAGGTTGCGCATCTCGAACCGGCGGCCGCTGCGGTCCAGCGGCCCCGATTTCTCGCCCAGCCCATAGAACCGGTCGTCGGGGTGGCGGGCCATGAAATGCGCGTGCTTGTGGTCGGCGGTCCCCAGCAGGTAGGCGCCCGTGGGCCGGTCGGCGGCGATCTGGACCCAGTCATCGCCCATCCGCGCCTGCCATGTCAGCGTCAGCGGCGTTTGAACCGTCACCCGCAGGGTATCGGTTTGCAGGATCAGCGTGCCGTCATCCTCGCGCAGCGTGACATCGGGCAGGTTGAACCCCGCCACCGCGTCCCGGCTGCGGCCCGTCCAAGGCACATCGCCGTCGGGCGCCACCGACCAGCTGCGCCCTTGACGATACGCGCCGTCCTTGGTCAGCGTGACGCGCGCCAGGGCGGGGCCAAGGAATTCCACCTTGAACGCATGCCGCCCACCCACGCGCAGGACCGCGCCATGGGGCAACACATCGGCCAGCTGCCAATCGCATAACGGCTTCATTGGTAGCCAAGCAGCAATTGCGGCAGGAAAAGGCTCAACTCCGGCACATAGGTCACCACCAGCAGCAGGCACACCAGCACGGCATAAAAGGGCAGCAGCGGGCGGATCACCTGACCGATCTTCACATCCCCAACCGAGCAGCCCACAAACAGCGCGGAACCGACCGGCGGCGTGCAGATGCCGATACACAGGTTGAACGTCATCATCACGCCGAAATGCACCGGATCCATGCCCAGATCGCTAACCACGGGCAGGAAGATCGGGGTAAAGATCAGCAGGGCCGGGGTCATATCCATGAACGTGCCCACCGCCAACAGCGCGATGTTGATGATCAACAACAGCACCAGCGGGTTTTCCGACAGCGCCAGCAAGCTGTCCGAGATCGAATAGGGGATATCGGCAAAGGCCATCGCCTTGGACATCGCGATCGAGCAGCCGATCATCAGCAGTACGATCGACGTGGTCACCGCGCTTTCCAGGATGATCCCCGGCAGTTGGCGCCAAGTGATCTCGCGATACCAGATCAACGCCAGGAACAGGGTATAGATGACCGCGACGGCCGAGGCTTCGGTGGCGGTGAACACGCCGCCGACGATGCCGCCCATCACGATCACGATCAGGCCCAGCGGCAGCGCGGCGTTCAGCGCCTTTTCGGCCACCTCGGCCCAGCTGGCGCGTGGGGCGATGGGGTATCCGCGGCGCTTGGCGATGACACCGGCCACGAACATCAGGCTAAGGCCCATCAGGATGCCCGGCACGTATCCGGCCACGAAAAGGGCGGCGACCGAGGTGCCGTTGGTGATCAGCGAATAGACGATGAAGGTGGCGCTGGGCGGGATCAGCAGCCCGGTGGGGCAGCTGGCCACGTTCACGGCGGTTGAAAAGGCGGGGTCGTATCCTTCCTTCTTCTGCAACGGCGCCATCACGCCGCCCACGGCGGCGGCCGAGGCGACGGCCGAGCCCGAGATCGAGCCGAACATCATGTTGGCGATCACGTTGCAATGGGCCAGCGCGCCGGGCAGGCGGCCGCCCAGAACCTTGGCGAACTCGATCAGCCGCAGGGCGATGCCGCCGCGGTTCATGATATTGCCGGCTAGGATGAAGAACGGGATTGCCAGCAGGGTGAAACTGTCCAACCCCGAGGCGACCTGCTGCGCAACGATAAAGACCGACTGATCAAAGCTCATGAACAGCAGGAAGGTGGCCAGCGCGGCCAGACCGATGGCAAAGGCAATCGGCACGCCCAGAACCATCAGGATGGCGAAGGTGCCGAACAGGGTGGCGACGGATTGAATGTCCATGATCTGCGCCCCTTAATCCAATGGTCCGCCGGGGGCGGTCGGCCCCAGCTGTTCAGTTGGGCCGCGACCGGTGCGCAGCAAGTCGATCAGGAAGATCACGCAGTAATACAGCATCGCCGAACCCGCGAAGGGAATGGCGATGTAGACATAGCCCATTGGCAGGCGAAGTGCAGGCGACACCTGCCCGGTTTTCAGCGTGCGCGCCACAAGGTCCAGCCCGCCATAGATCATCACCACCCCGGCAAACCCGGCAATCGCCGTGATGATCAGCAGATCCACCACCCGTTTGCGCAGGCCGGTCGAGGTGGACGACAAAAGGTCGATGGCCAGATGCCGCCGTTGGCCCAGCGTGTAGGCCCCGCCCAGCAGTGCCACCCAGATGAACAGAAACCGCGCCATTTCATCGGTCACCGTGCTTGGCGTGCCCAGCACATAGCGCGAAAAGACCTGCCATGTGACACAGGCGACAAGAACGGCGAATGCTGCAATGATCACGACACGCAGCACCCCGTTCACAACCATGGTTGTGTGGTGCATCTCTCTCTCCCTTTGGGCCATGAGTGGCGCGGAATCGCTAATTGGTCAACCAATTTCGAAAAATGTTTGACTAATCATCAAAATTGGTCGATCAATTTTCGCGAATTGTGGGATTCTGGCTGACCGCAATACAGATTTATCGGGCCAAATTCAACGAATCGGCTCGCCAATTCGCCAGATGGGAGGACTGGAAACATGAAATTCACCAAGATTACCGCGGCCGCGATGGTCAGCGTACTGGCATTGACAGGTGCAGCAAGCGCCAAGACCCTGCGTCTGAACCACAACAACCCCGAAGATCACCCGCTGCACAAATCCATGGAGTTCATGGCCGAGCGTGTGGAAGAGCTGACCAATGGCGACCTGAAGATCCGCATCTTTGCCAACGCGCAGCTGGGCACGCAGCGCGAATCGATGGAACTGATGCAGAACGGTGCGCTGGATATGGCGCGGTCGAACGCATCGGAACTTGAGGCGTTCGAAGAAAGCTATGGCGCGCTGAACCTGCCCTATATCTTCACCTCGGCCGATCACTATTTCGACGTGCTCAGCAGCGATGTGGGCGACGATATCCTGGCCGCGTCGGCCGATAAGGGCTTTATCGGGCTGACCTATTACATCGAAGGCGCGCGCAGCTTTTACGCCAACAAAGAGATCCACTCGCCCGCCGACCTGCAGGGCCTGAAGATCCGCGTTCAGCCCAGCCCCTCGGCCATCCGCATGGTGGAACTGCTGGGCGGCAACCCCACGCCGATCGCCTGGGGCGAGCTTTACAGCGCGCTGCAGCAGGGTGTTGTCGACGGGGCCGAGAACAACCCGATGGCGCTGACCAGCGCGCGTCATGGTGAGGTGTCGAAGGTTTATTCGAATGACGGCCACACCATGATCCCGTCGGTTGTGATGATCTCGACCCAGTCGTGGGAAGGTCTGTCGGCAGACGAACAAGCCGCCCTGCGCACTGCGGCCAAGGACAGCATGGTTTTCCACCGCACGCAGTGGGATTCGATGGTGGCCGAAGCCATCGAGCAAGCCAAGTCCGAGCTGGGTGTGAAGTTCATCGAGGTGGAGAAAGGCCCGTTCATCGAAGCGGTTCTGCCGATGCATGAAGAAGCTGCGGCGAATTCGCAGAAAGTGGCCGATCTGATCGACCGTATCAAGGCCATGGCCAACTAAGGCCCCTAAAACAAGGAAGAGCCGATGCTTGAACGCTCGGACCTGGCGGAAAACGCGCTGCAGGCGCTGCATGACGAGGCCTATGACGCCCCGTTCAATACGCAGAACCTGAACGCGGAAACGCTTCTCTTCACCGGCGGGCGCCATGCGCGCCCGCTGGATGGTGATTGGAATTTCTGTGTCGATCTGTTGGACACGGGCCTGCGCCAGAAATGGTTCGCGATGCTGCCCGAAGACCCGATCGACCGGCTTGAGCCCTGGGACTACGACCCCTATCTAGGCGAAACCGTGCCGGTGCCCGCGTGCTGGGCGATGCTGAAAGAGAAATGGTATTTCTTCGAAGGCTCGGCCTGGTACACGCGCGCGCTGGATATGGACGAGATCGCCGCCGACCAACGCTATTTCCTGCGGATTGGCGCGGCGCAATATGACTGCAAGCTGTTTCTGAACGGCGCATTCATCGGCAACCATTATGGCGGTTCCACTCCGTTTTGCGCCGAGTTGACGGGCCATCTGAAACCCGGCCGCAACTGGGTGATGGCCTGTGTGAACAACACCCGCACGCTGGACCGCGTGCCGATGCGCAACACCGACTGGTTCAACTATGGCGGCATCTACCGCGAGGTGGCGCTGTACCAGACCCCGCGCACGATGATCCGCGACCTGTTTGTGCACCTTGTACCCGATGGCACCTATGCGCAGATCCGCGTGGCGCTGCGCGTCGACGGGCCGGCGGACGGCCCGGTGCGGGTGGAAATCCCCGAATTGGACATCGTTCAGGACATTGCGATTGCCGATGACGGGGCGGGCGAGGCGGTGATGACTGCCTCGCCGGATTTATGGTCGCCCGAAACCCCGCGTCTTTACGATGTGACGGCGACGCTGGGCGCGGACCGGGTGACCGACCGCGTGGGTTTCCGCCAGATCGAACGCCGCGGGACCGAGATTGTGCTGAACGGCGTGCCAGTCTTTCTGCGCGGTATCTCGGTGCATGAGGATGACGCCGAAACCGGCAAGGTCACGTCCGAGGCCGACCTGCGCCGCCGGTTTCAGGATGCGCGCGAGCTGGGCTGCAACTTTCTGCGGCTGGCCCATTACCCGCATCACGAACGGGCGGCGGAGATTGCCGACGAGGTTGGCATGATGCTGTGGGAAGAGGTGCCGGTCTACTGGGCCATCGCCTTTGACAACAAGGCCACCTATGCCGATGCCAAAAACCAGCTCTCCGAGCTGATCCTGCGCGACCGCAACCGGGCCAGCGTGATCATCTGGTCGGTGGGCAACGAGAACCCCGACACCGATGCGCGGTTGGATTTTATGCGCGGGCTGGCCGACACCGCCAAGGCGCTGGATCCCACGCGCCTGACCTCGGCCGCGTGCCTTGTGAACCACGCCAAGCTGAAGATCGAGGACCGCCTGGCCGACCATATCGACGTGATCGGCCTGAACGAATATTACGGGTGGTACGAGGAGGATTTCGAAGACTTGGAGCGTATCGGCGTGAACTCGGCCCCCGACCGGCCCGTTGTGATCTCGGAAACCGGGGCCGATGGGGTGATCGAGCCGCAAGGACCAAAGGCGGGGCTGTTCTCGGAAGCCTACCAATCCGAGGTCTATCGCAAACAGATCGCCACCCTGCGCAAACTCGATTATGTTAAGGGCATGTCGCCCTGGATCCTTTACGACTTTCGCGTTGAACGCCGCCAAAATGCGTTCCAGCTGGGCTATAACCACAAGGGGCTGATTGCCGCTGACAAGACCACCCGCAAAGAGGCGTTTGGCATCCTTTCTGCCTATTACGCTGAAAGGGCCGCGGACGAATGACGGCAAAGCGGCGATATCAGGATGTGGCGGAACAGTTGGTGGCCCGGATCCAAACCGAGGGGTTCCAGCCCGGCGACAAGTTCCCAACCGAACGCCAGATCTCGGAAGAGATGGGCATCAGCCGCTCGTTGGTGCGCGAGGCGTTCATAATGCTCGAGATCGAGGGCTGGCTGGATGTCCGCAAAGGCTCGGGCAGCTATGTGAACGCGCGCCCCGAACCCGCCGCCGCGACGCTGCGGTCGGATGTGGGGCCGTTCGAATTGCTGCAGGCGCGGCAGCTGCTGGAATGCAACATCGCCGGTTTCGCCGCCTCAACCGTGACCAAGGCCGACATACTGCGCCTGCGCGAAACGCTGGCCCTGGAACGCGCGGCCATCGATGCGGGCGATGATGACTACAAGGCCGACCGGCAGTTCCATGTGCAGATCGCCGAGGCCACACAGAACTCCGTTCTGGTCGATCTGGTCGAAGAGCTGTGGGACAAACGCGAGGTCAGCCCGATGTGGGACCGCCTGCATCGGCGCATCTTTGACATGGGCTACCGGACCCAATGGCTGGACGATCACGAGGAAATCCTCGAGGCGCTGCGCCACCGCAACCCCGACCGTGCACGGCAGGCCATGTGGCAGCACCTTGAAAACGTGCGGCTGACTTTGCTGGAGTTGTCCGATGTGGGCGACCCGGATTTTGACGGATATCTCTACGCCGCTGCAGGCGGCATCGCCGGAGGGGCGTAAATGCAGGAATGTTGGCGTTGGTTTGGCCCCGAAGATCCGGTCTCGTTGGCCGATATCAGGCAGGCCGGAGCGACAGGCGTTGTGACCGCATTGCACGAATTGCCCAATGGCACCGTCTGGCCGGTGGATGCGATCCGCGCGCGCCGCGAGATGATCGAGGCCGCGGGTCTGACATGGGCCGTGGTTGAAAGCATTCCGGTGCACGAGGAAATCAAGATTGGCGCCGGCAACTGGCGGGCCCATGCGGATGCCTGGGCGCAGACGGTCCGCAATCTGGCGGCAGAGGGGATCACCACGATCTGCTACAACTTCATGCCCGTGCTGGACTGGACCCGGACCGAGCTGAACCATCCTCTGCCCGATGGCGCCTTGGCCTTACGGTATGATCACACGGCCTTTGCTGCGTTCGACATGCATATCCTCGCCCGTGAAGGTGCCTGTACTGACTATGACGCCGCCACTCAGGCCCGCGCCAAGGCGTGGATGGACGCCGCGACCGATGCGGATGTGCAGGCCCTGACCGACACGATCCTGGCCGGGCTGCCGGGGGCCGAGGAAAGCTATACGCTTGATAGCTTCCGCGCGCAGCTTGACGCCTATTGCTGCATCAGCGGTGACGGGTTGTTCGCCAACCTGACCGCGTTTCTGAAACACGTGCTGCCCGTGGCCGACGAGGTGGGCGTGGTGCTGGCCATCCATCCCGACGACCCGCCCTATGCCCTGTTCGGGCTGCCGCGGATCGTGTCGACGATGCAGGACCTGCGCCGCATTTCCGAGATTTGCTCGATGCAGGCCAACGGCTTTACCCTGTGCACCGGGTCGCTGGGTGTGCGGGCAGATAATGACCTGTTGATGCTGGCGCAAGAGCTTGGCCCGCGCATCCATTTCGCCCATCTGCGTGCTGTGCGGCGCGAAGAGGACGGGCGCAGCTTCTTCGAAGACAGCCATCTGGGCGGCGATGTCGACATGGTTGGCGTGATGCAGGCGCTGATGCGCCAGGAACGCGCCGATGGCCGCGTGATCCCGATGCGGCCTGATCACGGGCACCGCATCCTCAGCGATCTGGCGGTGAATTCGACCCCCGGCTATCCGGCCATCGGTCGGCTGCGCGGGCTGGCTGAACTGCGCGGCGTGGCGCGCACCCTGCAGGCGTTGGATCCCGATCTGGCCTAGCGCTTGTCGTAATACAGGCCAACCACATGTTCGGCCTGGGCAAAGAACAGCCAGCGCGCGGCCAGCACCCCAACCAGATGAGACAGGACGGCAATCGCGGCGGTTAAATGGCCCGGATCGGTGGCCAGGATCACCACGGGCAGGCCCACCATAAAGATCATCGACAGCACCCGCAGCCGGGCCGCGTGTTTGCGGCCAACCACGTAAACCATTTCCTTCAAAAGGAAATTTGTGCCGGTATGGGGCGGCTCGAACAGGCGCGGCGTGCCGATGTCGCCCAGTCCCGTGGCCGTTGACAGGGTTGATCCGGCCTCGGCAAAGCGCCGGTCGCCCACGCGCCAGGTGGCCAATTGCACCAGCCCGGCCAGGACCAGCAGCACCAGCGCCACGCGCACCTGGCCGGCCAGCAACGCCCCGCCACCCAGCGACAGCGACAGGAACAGGGCCGGGGTCAGCGGCTGGTTCCAGCGCGGCACGGTTTTCAGCTGCGTATAGATCATCGAGGTGGTGAACACCGTGCCCACCGACAGCGCCGCGCCGATCCATCCGATCACGCTCCAACGCTGGCCAAAGAACACCGCCCCCATCGCGAAGAGCCCCATGGAGATGAGCGCTGCGACGGCAAAACAGCCCTCGCGGCTGAGCCAGCTGCTGCGCCACTGGCTGAACGCCTTCATCGCGTTTTTCGGGTTGCCCAGGTGAAAGGTCGACGCGACCAGCCCGCCCACCGACAGCGCAAAGGCGATGGCGAAGAACACGAAGGCCACCCAGCCGGTGACATCCGGCAGGCCCAGCCCCAAAAAGGCCAAAAGGCCAAAGCCCAAACCCGACAGCGCGGTGAACAGGATCACGGAAGGGGCGGGATGCATCAGAGTTTCTCCAGCGCTTTGTCAAGCCAGCCCAGCAGGCCCGAGGGCGTCTCGGCCACCGGCTCCAGCAACGGGGCCAGCACGTCGATCTGCTCTTTCGGGCGGGGCGGCAGGTATTTGTTCACCGGGCGGGTGCCCTGTTCGGGCATCAGGTCCATGCCGCCGCGTTCGGCGCTCAGCCGCGAGACGTTGCTGTCGGGATCGGCGAAATCGCCGAAATGGCGCGCGCCGGCAGGGCAGGTGCGCACGCAGGCCGGTTCGCGGTCTTCTTCGGGCAGGTTCTCGTTATAGATGCGGTCGACGCACAGGGTGCATTTCTTCATCACGCCTGCGACCTGATCCAGCTCGCGCGCGCCATAGGGGCAGGCCCAGGCGCAGAGCGAACAGCCGATGCAGGCGTCTTCGTTCACCAGCACAATCCCGTCCTCGGCCCGCTTATAGCTGGCGCCGGTGGGGCAGACGGTGACGCAGGGCGCATCCTCGCAATGCAGGCAGGATTTGGGGAAATGCACGGTCTGGGCCGGGCCATCCTTGGGCGTCACCTCGTAGGTGTGAACCCGGTTCAGAAAAGTGCCCGACGGAGCCGCGCCATAGGCGTCGGCGTCGCCCAGCGGCACGCCGTAGTTTTCGGTGTTCCAGCCTTTGCAGGAAATCACGCAGGCATGGCAGCCCACGCAGGTATCCAGGTCGATGACAAGGCCCAGCTTGCGGTCGGTTTTGGCGGGCAGGTCGGTCATTTGCCCACCTTCCAGGCCAGGTCTTGCGGCCCTTTTCCCACCGGGGAGTGCTGCGGGTCAAACCCGGGTTTGGTTTCGGCGTCGGCGGGCGGGGCGGTTTTCTCGATCTTGACCTTCAGGTCGAACCACGCGGCCTGACCGGTGATCGGGTCCGAGTTCGACCAGCGCAGCCCGTCGCCCTTGGGCGGCAAAAGCTCGCCAATCAGGTGGTTCAGCAGAAAGCCCTTGGTGGCCTCGGGCGCGTCGTCAGACAGCGCCCAGGCGCCTTTGCGCTTGCCGATGGCATTCCACGTCCAGACGGTGTTGTCGTTCAGCCCACCATGCAGCGCGACGGGCACGGTGATTGAACCATGGGGGCTGCTGACCCGGGCCCAGTCGCCTTCGGCAAAGCCATGTGTGTCCCAGAGCTTTTGCGGGATATAGAGCGGGTTGCGCCCGTGAATCTGCCGCAGCCAGGCGTTTTGCGTGCCCCAGGAATGGTACATGGCCATCGGTCGCTGGGTCAGGGCCGTGATGGTGAACTCACCTTCTCTGGCGTTGCTTTCATACCAGTAGGGCAGCGGGTCCATATGGGTGCGCACGCGGTCGCGCAGATGCGCGGGCGGCTGGCGGTCGCCATGGCCCTCGGCCGCGCGTTGGAAATGGCGCATGGGCTCGGAATAAAGCTGAAAGAGGTAGGGTTGCGGCGTGTCGTAAAGGCCCAGATCAACCGCCCAGTTCTGATAGGCGCTGTTCCAGGGTTTGTAGAACTGCGCGGCTTCGGGGATGTGGTGGATGAAAAAGCCACCATTTTCGATATAGGTGTCGATCTGGTCGGGGTTCGGTGACCCGCGACCTGTGGCTGCGCCACGGGCCGGCGACCCACCCACCCCCGAACCTTCCGGGGCGGTGCGCCAGCCGGCAAGCGGGCCGATGCCGGGTTTGCGTTCGTGGTTGGTGATGTAATCGGCGTAGTCAGCATAGCGCGCGGTGCCGTCGTCGGTGGTGAAGCCCGGCAGTTTGAGTTTGTTGGCCAGCTGGATCAGCACGGTCTGAAAGCCGCGCACGTCGCGGTCGGGTTCGATCACCGGCCAGCGAATGGCGTCGGCGGCGGCCTCGGCCTCGCAGATCGGGCGGTCGAGCAGCGAGATACAGTCGTGGCGTTCCAGATAGGTGGTGTCGGGCAGGATCAGGTCGGCGAAGGCCACCATTTCCGAGCTGTAGGCATCGGAATAGATGATGCGCGGGATGACGTAATTGCCGTCATCATCCGTGTCGGTCAGCATCTCGGTCACGGCCTTGGTGTTCATCGAGCTGTTCCAGGCCATGTTGGCCATGTAGAGAAACAGCGTGTCGATCTTGTAGGGATCGCCCGCATGGGCGTTCGAGATCACCATATGCATCAGCCCGTGCGCCGACATCGGGTTTTCCCAGGTGAAGGCCTTGTCGATGCGCGCCGGGCTGCCGTCATCTTTCAGCGCCAGACCCTCGGGGCCGCGCGGGAAGCCCAGATGCGGGCCGTCCAGCGGGCAATCGGGTTTGGCGTGGCAATGGGGGGTGGGGTGCGCCTCGACCGGTTTGGGATAGGGGGGCTTGAAGCGGAAGCCGCCGGGCACTTCGACCGTGCCCAGCAGGATTTGCAGCATGTGCAGGGCGCGGCAGGTCTGAAAGCCGTTGGCATGGGCCGAGATGCCGCGCATGGCGTGAAAGCTGACCGGGCGGCCGGTCATGGTGGGGTGGGTTTCGCCGCGGAAATCGGTCCATTCGATGGGCAGGGTGAAGGCCTGGTCGAAGGCGACGCGGGCCAGTTCGGCGGCGATGGCGCCGATGCGGGGGGCGGGGATGCCACAGCGTTCGGCCACAGCCTCGGGCGCATAGTCGGGCGACAGGTAGCGTTCGATCAGCTGATAGAACACGGCGCGGTGGGGCCCGGAAGTGCCGCGCAGGTCGGGGCGGATGCCGGGCTTGTCGAACGGCGCCAGGTCACCTGTGTTGCGGTCGATGACCAGCGGTTTGTCATTGTCGTCCCGCAGGAACAGCCCGGTTTCGGCGTCCAGCAGCACCGGCGCGTTGGTATAGCGCGCCAGATAATCGAAATCGACCTTGCCAGCGCGCAGCAATTCGTGGACCAGCGCCAGGATGAACAAACCGTCGGTGCCCGGCGTGATGCCGACCCAGTCATCGGCAACAGCGTTATAGCCGGTGCGGATCGGGTTCACGCCGATCACCCGGCCGCCATTTGCCTTAACTTTGCCGATGCCCATCTTGATGGGGTTGCTGTCGTGATCTTCGGCCACACCAAACAGCATGAACAGCTGCGTGCGGTCCCAGTCGGGCTGACCAAATTCCCAAAACGCGCCGCCCATCGTGTAGATGCCGGCCGCCGCCATATTGACGGAACAAAACCCGCCATGCGCGGCATAGTTCGGGGTGCCGTAGTTTTGTGCCCAGAAGCTGGTGAAGCTTTGCGATTGGTCGCGGCCGGTGAAAAAGGCCAGCTTTTCGGGGTTGTCGCGGCGGATGGGTTCCAGCCAATCCGCGGCGATTTGCAGCGCTTCGTCCCAGCTGATTTCCTCGAATTCGCCCGATCCGCGCGGGCCCACCCGTTTCAGCGGCGTGCGCAGGCGCGAGGGCGCATTGACCTGCATGATCCCGGCGCTGCCCTTGGCGCACAGCACCCCCTTGTTCACCGGGTGGTCGCGGTTGCCTTCGATATAGGCCACCTTGCCGTCTTTCATATGCACGTTGATCCCGCAGCGGCAGGCGCACATATAGCAGGTGGTTTTGCGCACCTCATCGGAAACCTTGGGCGAGGTGTCGAGGCTTGGTTGTTGGAAGGTCAAAGAAGTGTCCCCGGGCAATCCTGATGTGTATCACTTGTGTATGACTTGCGGGCCAATTTCAAGCGATCAGCGACGGTTTTCTGCAGAATGCGCAATGTTGGAATGAAATTTCTATCAAAGCTTAAAATTTGGGAAACTGTTTCTCAAGGCATTTGTGCAAGACTGCAACGTTTTTGACAGGCTGTATGTCAACGAATTGCCATTGAAGATTTTCGTTGTTTCTGTCGCGAAATCGGTCAGATTGACCCCATGGTTGATGTGACATGCCCGAACTGTGGTGATAAATTTGCGCCCGTCATTGCGGGCCTCAAGATGACAAGTTGTGCGTCTTGTGGAACAGCCCTGTTTTTGCAGGACGACGTTGCGCGGCTGGCGGGTGAACAGGGTGTTATGCATGACGCACCAATGCTTTTCGGTGTCGGCGATCTGGTGATCAACGGCGGCGTGACGGTCGCGATCCATGGGCATGCACGGTTCAGCTATGGCCGCGGGTTTTGGGACGAGTTTTGGGGGCTGGACGAAGCGCAGAACCCGGTCTGGATCTCGGTGGACGAGGGAGATGTGGTTTTGCAGCGCAAAGTCCACGAGGCGCCAATTGACGCACGGGCCTCGATGGGCACCACGTTCAACATGATGGATGTCGAATACACCGTGACCGAGAGGGAAACGGCAGAATGCGTTGCTGTACGCGGCAGTTTCGATGAAGAACTCGCGGTTGGCGAGACCTTTACATTCTTGAATTGCACCGGCGAATATGGCGGGCTGGCCTCGGGTGAGTTCTGGCCACAGGGTGAGGCGTGGTTCGTCGGACGTTGGCTGGACCCGTTCGAAATCGAAATTGTGAGGGCCAATGGCGCGGCAAGCTGACCTGACGGCCATCAACTGCACCAGTTGCGGTGCGGGGCTGGACATCCTTGGTGGTGGCCGGGTGACCACGCATATCTGCCCCTATTGCGGCTCTGAACTGGACGCGACGGCCGGCTACAAGGCATTGCGCAAATACACTGAAATGCCGCGCCCCGATTCCCCGTTCAAGATTGGTATGGTGGGTCAGATCAACGGTGTGGAATTCACGATCATCGGCACACTTGGCTATGCCGAAGGCCGGTGGGAATGGGTGGATCACCAACTGTACTCGCCGACACATGGCTACGCCTGGTTGACGGTCGAGGACGGCCACATCACGTTTACCCGTCGCTTCCGCAAGGAAGTGCATCCCGGTTTCATAACCTCAAACCGCGTGGAACGGGCTGAGCACCGCCCCAGTGCCCACGCAGCAGGCCAACGTTACGAATACTACGAAACGTCCGAGCCAACGCTGACCTTTGCCGAGGGTGAGTTTACGTGGAGCCCTATGAAGGGCGCCAAGTCCACGTCTGTTTCCACCATGTCCGACAACGCGATGCTGACCTTTGTCGAAACCGAAAACGAGCGGGAGGTGGAACACAGCGTTTACCTCGATGCCGAGGAAACGCTGCAAGCGTTTGGCGCGCCCTCTGTAGCGCCTCGTGGCACCCACCCGCTTATGCCCTATCGCGAAATGCGCGACGAGGCGTTGCGCAAAAAGATTTTTATGGCGGCAGCGGCGGCCAGCCTCGTTTTGCTGGGTTTGCTATTGGCAGGGGGCAACGTCGTTCTTCCGCGCACCACATTCGACGCATCCGAACTGCCTGCTGAAATCACTTTTGACCTGACACGCCCCGGCAAACTGACACGGATCACCTTTGACGCGGATGTGTCAAACAGTTGGGCCGAAATGGATGTCACAGTGTACGACCCTCAAGAAGAGCCTCTTTTTGAAACCGGACGCCTCGTAGAACGCTATTCGGGTCGCGATTCCGAAGGGTCGTGGACCGAAGGATCAGGCACGGCCAGCCTGGTATTTCGTGCGCTTACCGCGGGGTCATATACAATCGAGGTGGACTTGGCGGCGGCTGGCAATTGGCAACGCACGGGCACGCCGGTCTCTGCAGTTTCCGTTGGGGCCGTTGAAGGTGTCGTCGCGATACGTTGGCTGATATACAGCAGTCTTCTGCTGGGGTTCGGGGCGCTGGCTGTGACCGGTCGCCACTGGCTGCACGATCGCCGGCGCTGGGCCGGATCCGATTGGGTTGAGGAGGACGACGACTGACATGTCACCAACAACCATTGCCATAGCCGCTGTTGCGGCCCTGATCCTGGGCGGGGCGGGCTATCTTTCCTATAACGGCGTCTGGGGTGAAAGCCGCGACCTGGACCGGTCAGTGCGCGTGGGCACTTATGGCGTTTCCGGGCGCATCAAGTAACGGAGGTTTCTTCATGGACATTTTCTCGGCCATCCAGCTGTCTGAAGTTGTCAGCACGATCCTGTACACCGCTTTGGGCGTTGTGCTGATGGGGGTCTGCTGGAAAGTGATCGACTGGCTGACGCCTTTTCCGATTATGAAAGAGATCGAACAAGATCAGAACATGGCGTTGTCGATCCTGATCGGGTCGATCTTTATCGCGCTGTCGATCATCATCGCGGCTGTTCTGCTTTCATGACATCGGCCTCTCGCGGTCGCGAGGTTTGGTTGCTGATTGCTACCTTTCTGGTAGCCGTCGCCGGATTGATCTACGAGCTGATTGCCGCGACCTTGTCGAGCTACTTGCTGGGCGATTCCGTCCGGCAGTTCAGCCTTGTCATCGGTGTGTTTCTGACCGCGATGGGGCTGGGCGCATGGCTGTCGCGGTTCGTGAACGCGGCGTTACCCGGCTTTGTTTGGGCGCAGATCATGCTGGGCGTTGTTGGCGGGTTCATGGCGCCTGCGCTGTTTTTTACCTATGCGGCAACAGGGTTGGTGCAGGGTCTGCTTTACACAATGCTGGGCCTTGTGGGCGTGCTGTCGGGGATGGAGATCCCCCTGATCGCCCGCGTATTGAAGGAAATCGGAGCGCCCGAGTTTCGCTTCGAAAATGTGCTCACGGTAGACTACGTCGGCGCCTTCGCGGCGTCCCTGGCCTTTCCGATATTAGTGGTTCCGCATCTTGGTTTGATGTCGGCCAGCCTGGCCTTTGGTGTGTTGAACCTGTGCGTTGCGGGGCTGTCATTGCTGGTTTTCCGCGGGCGCTTGGGATTTGGCGTACATGTGGTTTGGGCGGTGGCTCTGGTGGCCAGCCTTGCAGGGGTGTGGAAGTCCGAGCAGATGGTTGCTGTGGTGGATGCGGCCTTGTTCGAGGATGACGTGATCCTGTCGGAAACCACGCCATACCAGCAGGTGACCATAACCCGGTTCCGCGACCGCACCCGGTTGTTTCTGAACCATTCGATCCAGTTCGACAGCTATGACGAGCACCGCTATCACGAGGCGCTTGTGCACCCCGCAATGTCGCATGCCCCGCGCCGCGCGCGGGTGCTGATCCTGGGCGGCGGGGATGGTATGGCGGCGCGTGAGGTGCTGCGTTGGGACGATGCGCGCGAGGTGGTTCTGGTGGATCTGGACGCGCGCGTGACCGAACTATTCCGCGATCATGATGACCTTGCCGCCCTGAATGCCGGTGCATTATCGGACCCGCGCGTGCAGGTGATCAACCGCGACGCCTGGCAATACCTGGAACAGATGCCTGGGCCGTTCGACGTGGTGATCCTGGACCTGCCGGACCCGAAGTCGCTTAGCCTGTCAAAGCTTTACAGCCGCGAGTTTTATGGCTTGCTGGTTCAAAACCTTTCGGCACAGGGCGTTGTGACGACGCAGGCCGGATCACCGCTTTTTGCGCGGCAGGCGTTCTGGTCAATCGAGGCAACTTTGGCGGCGGTTTCCAACCCGTTTGCGCCGGGTAAAGGACTGGAAACACTACCCTATCACGCTTATGTGCCCAGTTTCGGCGACTGGGGGTTCGTGATGGCAGCGCCGGTTTTGGCGCGCGACGCGGCGGCGCTTCCTGGTGGGCTGCAATTCTGGACACCGCAGCAATGGGTGGCATCACAGGTCTTCGCCAGCGACATTGAGCCTATCGAAGCCGAGGTCAATAGCCTGCAGGACCATGCGTTGGTTGGGTATTACCTGGACGGATGGGACCGCTGGTTCCGCTAGGCCGAGCGTGCCACTTCGGTGATCTGTTCCCGCTTCGGCTGCAGCCCGTCGCGTAACACTTGTAGCGCCTTCAGTGGCTGGGCAGTGCCGCACATGAAGATATCGATCGCGGCAAACCCGCTTTCCGGCCACGTGTGGATCGAAATATGGCTTTCGGCCAAAAGGACCACGCCCGTCACCCCGCCCGCGCCGCCGAAATGGTGAAAACTGCACTCAAGGACGGTGGCGCCCGCGGCATTAGCGGCCGCGACCAGCGCGGCCTCGATCCGGCCAAGGTCGTCCAGCGCAGTGCAGCCGTGGAAATCGGCCAGCACGTGCAGGCCCGGTGAGTACTTTGCGTCGTCCATCATAGCGGTAGCCATACAAGCGAGGGGGCGGAAGGAAAAGCCTGCCGATGGTGCACGGAGTGGCCGGCGGCGCTCATCACGCCGTGGGCGGCGTTCTTCGCACCGCCCGCGCGAAGGGCCCGTCAGGGTCCGACAAGCGGTTGGAAGCCACTAACCTTAGGCTGCATGCGCACGGCTGCGTACGACAAATGCCAGGATGAAAAGAAGTGTCAGGATCAGGATGATCGTGGGTGCCGGTGCACTGTCGATCCAGAAACTCAGGTAGACACCACCAATGCCGGCCACAAGCGTCACCGCCACAGCCACCGCCATCATGGCGCCGAACCGCCGGGTCAGCAGGAAGGCAATTGCACCCGGTGCAATCAGCAACCCGATGGCCAGGATCAGCCCCACAGCTTTCAGCGTGGCCACAATGGTCAGGGACAACACCGCCAGCAATCCGTAATGCAGCAGCTGCGTTGGCAGACCAATGGCGCGCGCCTGCGCCGGGTCAAACGCGTGCAGCAGCAAGTCGCGCCAGAAGACCAGCAACACAGCTGTAACGCCACCCGCCACCAGCCCGGCCGTCAACAGATCCACCGAGCCAACACCCAGAATGTTGCCAAACAGGATATGGTCCAAATGTACATTGGTCTGAATCTTGGTGTAAAGCACCAAACCAAACCCAAACATGCCGGCAAAGACCACCCCCATCACGGTGTCCTGCTTGATCCGGCTGTGATCTTTCAGATACCCCACCGACAGCGCGCAAAACATCCCTGCACAAAACGCGCCGATGATTAGCGGGATGCCGACGATATAGGCCACCACGATCCCCGGCAACACCGCGTGGCTGATGGCGTCGCCCATCAGTGACCAGCCCTTTAGCACCATGAAACAGGACAGCATCGCACATGGCACGGCAATCAGCGCCGCCACCAGAAAAGCGTTTTGCATGAACGGAAACTGAAACGGCAGAAGGATCGTCTCCATCATCGCCCCCGCAGCGCCGCGGCGGCCTTGCGGCGGGCCGCCAGCAACCCGTGTTTGGGGGCGAACACAAAGACAATCAGGAAGATCAGTGTTTGCAGCGTGATGATGATCCCACCTGTCGCGCCATCCAGGAAATAACTGATATAGGCGCCAAAAAAGCTCGACAATACACCGATGGCGACCGAGATCATCAACAGTCGCGGAAACCGGTCTGCCAGCAGATAGGCCGTGGCCCCCGGCGTCACCACCATCGCGATTACCAGAAACGCGCCCACTGTCTGCAACGCCGCCACGCAGCTGGCCGACAGCAGCACAAAGAACAAAAACCGCAACCGCGCCGGGTTTAACCCGATGGACCGCGCGTGGTTTTCATCAAAGAACGCCACCATCAGGTCTTTCCACTTCACCAGCAGCACCGCCAGCGACCCGAACCCGATGATCGCCAGTTGCAGCGTATCGCCCGGCGTGATCGCCAGGATATTGCCCAGGATGATCGTCTGCACGTCCACCGGCACCGGCGATACCGACACCATAAAAAGACCCAGCCCGAAAAACCCGGTGAAGATGATGCCAATGATGGCGTCTTCCTTCAGCCCGGTGCGCTGGTTCAAAAACAGCATCGCGCCGGCCGCCAGCCCGCCCGACAGGAACGCGCCCAACGCAAAGGGCAGGCCCAGCATATAAGCCCCCGCGACGCCAGGTACGATGGAATGGCTCAGCGCGTCACCGATCAGCGACCAGCCTTTCAGCATCAGATAGGCCGACAGAAACGCGCAGACCCCACCCACCAAGGCGCTGACCCACATCGCGTTGGTCATATAGCCATAGGTAAAGGGTTCAAGCAGCGTCATCTTCGCCCGCCGCCGTCTTGGTCTTGTCGTCATACATGACCACCGGGCGCTCGTCATCGGTCAGGATGGTGACCGCGCGCGCGTCGTCATCGTCATGCAGATCCTGCCCGCCCAGAACGAAGTGCCGCAGCACGCCGCCAAAAGCCAGCTCCAGGTTCTCGCGGGTAAAGACCTGCGGCGTGGGGCCGTAATTCAGCACCGTGCCTTTGACCAGAACCGTCTGGTCGCAGAACTCAGGGACCGAGCCCAGATTGTGCGTGCTGACCAGCATCACCCGCCCCTCGTCACGCAGCTCGCGCAGCAGGGCGGTGATGGCGTCTTCGGTTTGGACGTCCACACCGGTGAACGGCTCGTCCAGCAGGATCACCTGCCCGTCCTGTGCCAGGGCGCGGGCCAGAAACACCCGCTTGCGCTGCCCGCCCGACAGCTCGCCGATCTGGCGATGGCGGAAATCGGCCATGCCGACCCGGTCCAGCGCCTCGGCCACCGCCTTGCGATCCGCCGCCGAGGGGATGCGCAGCAGCCCCATGCGGCCATAGCGGCCCATCATCACCACATCTTCGACCAGAACCGGGAAGGACCAGTCGACCTCTTCGGCTTGCGGCACATAAGCCACCAGCCCGGATTTTAATGCCTGCCGCACCGATTGGCCCAGCACGCGAATGTCACCGGCGGCCAAGGGCAAAAACCCCATGATGGCCTTGAACAATGTGGATTTGCCCGCCCCGTTCACCCCAACCAGCGCCGCGATGGCGCCTTTGGGCACGGCAAAACTGGCCGCATGCAGCGCGGTGACCCCGTTGCGGTAAGTCACGGTCACATCGCGGGCCCACAGGCCCGATTGTTCGAACGGGGGCAGGGGCGGCACCATCAGTTCACCGCAGCCGTCAGCCCCTGAGACACGGTTTGCGAGGTGACCCGCAGCAGGTCCAGATAGGTGGGCACCGGGCCGTCTGTTGACGACAAGCTGTCGACATAGAGCTCCCCCCCATAGGCCGCGCCGGTTTCGCGCGCCACCTGTTTGGCCGGGTCGGTGTTGACGGTGCTTTCACAGAACACCACGGGGATGTCGTTTTCGCGCACCGTGTCGATCACCTTGCGCACCTGCTGCGGTGTGCCGGTGGCGTCGGCGTTCATCGGCCACAGATACACCTCGGCCAGCCCAAAATCGCGCGCCAGATAGCTGAACGCGCCCTCACACGTCACCAGCCAGCGCTGCGCCTCGGGCACTTCGGCCACGGCGGCTTTCAGCGGGGCAATCGTATCGGCGATCTGCGCCTTGTAGGCGGCAGCATTTGCGGCGTAAACAGCGGCGTTTTCAGGGTCTTGGGCGGACATCGCGGCGGCGATGTTGTCCACATAAATCAGCGCGCTGTCCAGCGACATCCAGGCATGGGGATTGGGCTTGCCCTCGTAACTGCCCTCGGCGATGGGCATCGGCTCGATCCCGTCGCTGACAATGGCTGCAGGCACGTCGCGCAGATTGGCCAGGAACTGTTCGAACCACAGCTCCAGATTCATGCCATTCCACAGGATCAGGTCGGCGTCCTGCGCGCGAATCAGATCGCGTGGGGTGGGCTGATAGCCGTGGATCTCGGCCCCCGGCTTGGTGACCGAAACCACCTCGGCCGCGTCACCGGCTACGTTTTGCGCCATATCGGCCAGAACCGTGAAGGTTGTAACCACTTTCAACTTGTCGGCCACGGCCGGCGTGGCGACGCCCAAGGCCAGAGCCGCTGCGAATCCCACTGCGCGCATGACATTTCTCCTGTTCGAGTCTGAGGCAAATATGCCGCACGACTCGAAAGTGTCAATGCAAATGCGAATTATTCGCAATTAAGTTTTTGTGACGGCCTCAAACATGTTCGTTTGTGGAAACCATGGCGGTAACCGCGGCATTCAGATTACGGCGCAGGTCACCTTCGGGCAAAACCGGCAGCCGAGGGTCAAGTGACATGGCTGTAATGCCGTGGATCGTGGCGAACAGAACGCGCGCGCTGCGCAGGACCATCCGTGTTGAATACGCAGGCAGCAGTTCCGCCATCGGGTCGACAAAAATGTCGATGATTGGCGCAAGGGCGGCGTCGCCTTCACCTTCGGGCAGGCCGGTTTCGAATGCCATCTTCCAACGCGGCGTGTGGTCGGTGGCATATTGGGCATATGTCGCGGCAAGCGACTTAAGAACGTCCAGAGCACCGCCACGGCTGTCACCGACCTGCTGCATTGCAGAAAGAATCTGGTCGAAACTGCGTTGGTTCACCGCCGCGCCTACATCACCCAAATCACCGAAGATCGTGTAGATGCTGCCCAAGGCACAACCCGCCTCGGACGCAAGATCGCGGGCCCTAAGCCCTGAAATTCCTTCGTTTTCTGCTTTGACTTCGGCAATTTCAATTACGCGGTCACGCAACGCAGCGCGTTTGGGGGGCAGGGTCTCTAACATGGTCACCTCCGTGCCTGTGCACCTCATACTCTCATGCTGCATTGCAGCATGTCAAGGAAGCAACACGCAATACGGGTAATCCCTTAGTGCAACTCTGTATGGATGCTCAAAAGGATGTCGGACAGCATTTGAGGGTGCGACAATTGCGGAAAATGACCCGTGGGTATCGGGATTGTCGTGCAGATCGGTGCGGCACCAGACATGGCGGCCTGTTTGGCGGGTGTGATCACGCGGTCGTTCAGGCATTGGACAAAGGTTTTCGGGATCAGTCGAAACCTTGGATCATGCATTGAAAACGGGTCAGTTTGCGGCCGGTTGGGTTGGGCACGCAACTGCGCAGCGGCCCAATCAACCAGATCCTGGGGGGCATCGTGCATAAGCTCACCCCCCGCCTTCGCGGCAATCAGTCGGGTGCTGTGTGCGTCCTCGACTTGAACCGAGTCGATCAGGCTGCGGCTGTCAGATTTCTTGATGTCGATCAGGCTCTGCCCATCTTCCGGCAAAAACGCGGCGACATAGACCATGTGCGGAAACCGCTCCGGATCCCGCGCCGCCGCAGCCGAGATGGCCATGCCGCCCATAGAATGACCAACAAGCAAATCGCCCTTTATCGTGGCATCCAAAATCGCGTTGGCATAGGCGTCCAACGTGATGTCAGCTGCAGGGCTGTCGGGCAGATCTATCGCCAGTACATCGTGCCCGGCCTGTCGCAACAGGGCAGGCACCCGGCCCCAATGCACCGCGCGGCACCACGCGCCATGCACCAGAACGAACCTCAATTCACATCCAGACCGCGGGTGAAATCGCGGATCAGCGTGGCATAGTCGTCGGGCTTTTCAACAAAGGGCAGATGGCCCGCACCACGCAGCAGTTCGAACCGGGCGTCTTCAATCAGCGCCGCCATCTCGCGGACCATGTCAGGAGGCGTAGAGCCGTCGATATCGCCGGCGACACACATCACCGGCAGGTTCAGCGTGGCGGTCTGCGTGTAAAAATCCGTGCCGGCGATGGCATGGGCACAACCGATGATCCCCTCGATCCGCTGTTGCAAAACGATCTTTTCTACCGCCCCGATATCCGCTTTGCGCCGCGCGAGAGGGCCGAACCAGCGTTCGAACGTGTCCTTGGCATATTGGTTGATATCGGCCTTCTGCATCTCGGCAATCCGCTTTTCCCACATGGTGCGAATGCCGATCCGCGGCGCAGTGTTCGACAGGATCAGTCCACGCAAAAGCTCGGGCCGTTTAAACGCCAAGCCTTGGGCAATCAGCCCCCCGATGGATACGCCCAGCAACACCGCATCGCGCAAGTTCAACTCAGCGAATACTTTTTCAGTGTCCGCGATCAGGGTGCCCATGCCATAAGGTGGCGGCGGGCATTCCGAACCGCCATGACCGCGCATATCGATCCGGATAATCCGCATATCGTCGGGCAACAGGGGCAACAGCCCGTCAAACACCCGCAAGTCGCTGCCCAGCGGGTGCAGCAACACCAAAGCCGGGCCGTCTTCGGGGCCGTCCTGACGCCAGTTGATGTGGATGCTTCCCCTCATCCCCGCAGCCGGAAATGCGCCATGATCTGTCCGTGATCCGAGGCCAGCTTGTTATACGGCGCTTCGGGGTGCGAACCATCGGTCAGGTGGTCGTTGAAGACCGAGAAATACTCCATCTCGCCAATTGCCCCGTCCCATTCGGGCAGGAAATGGCGTGACATCAGGATCTGGTCGATGGATTCGAACACGCCGCCAAAGGCCGCCGTATAGACCATGTCGCGTGACGATTTCCGCACAAACAGCTTTTCGGCCGAATGCAGGCGCATCGCCTCGACGCTTTCGGTGATCTGTTCGGCTTCTTCGCGGCTGTACCGGTCGGCCTGATGCGTGGCGTCGTGGCGGCGCATCCAGGCGTAGTTCTTGAACGGCACTTCGCCCGAGATGATCTCGGACGACACCGCATGTTCGCCATCGTTGAAATCACCCAGGACCAGCACCGGTCGCCCCTGTTTCAGTTCACCCAGGATCAGGTTCCGCAGGACCCATGCCTCGGCCATGCGGCGCACAGCGGCACGCAGTGAACCCATCGCGCGGCCCGCCGCGTCATAGGACAGCAGGTTCGCCTCGGGTGCAAAATCCGCGTCATCGGGCCGGACAAATTCGCCAAGTTTTGATTTCAGGTGGCAGTTGAAGACCGTGATCACCCGGTCCCCTACAGGCACGCGGGCCTTAAGGATCGGGCGGGAAACGCGCGGCAGGCTATAGCCACCTTCCTGCCCCGGAAAGGGGATTTGCAGTGGCGGATCAAGATCCTGCACGATCTCCGGCGGCTCGGCAAAGCCAAAGCGCGAGAGGATCGCAAGGCCGGGGCGCCGCTCGCCCGGTTCACCGTCCGAGGCATTGGGCGCAAATGCCAGCGCCGCGTCCTTGTAGCTGTCGGTTGCCAGCTTGCGAAAAATTGCCTTGCGGGCGTACCGTTTGGACCGGTCCGGAACCGAGGCCGCGTTCAGTGCAGCACCACGCGCGTCGGCCTCGTCCACCACGTCGCGCAACGCCTCTTCCTCGAAGATCTCCTGAAAACAGACGATATCAGCGTTCAGGGTCAGCACCTGATCGGCCAGCCAATCCTGTTTCCACGCGTATTCTTCGGGCGTGTATTTCTCGAACCGGTAATACTCCTTGTCGGCCCCGATCAGGTTTTTGACGTTGAAACTGGCGATCGTGAATTCGGTCATCTATCCGTATCTCTGCAAGGTTTCGGCAAACAGGGTTGGGTCGACGTTACCGCCCGATACGACGGCCGTCACGGTCGGACCTTCAACTTTGTCGGCGTGAAACAGGGCCGCTGCCAGCGCCACGGCCCCGCCCGGTTCTGCCACGACTTTCAGATGCTGCCATGCCAAAACCATGGCCCGGCAGGCCTCTTGTTCGGTGACCACCAAGCCCGGGCCGCATAGGCGTTGGATAATCGGAAAGGTGATCTCGCCCGGTTGCGGTGTCAGAATGGCATCGCAAATGTTACCGGTCCCGGTGTCGTTCTTTTCGATGACCCCAGAAATCATCGAGCGCGCCATGTCGTCGAACCCAACCGGTTCAACCGGCCGCACCCGCATCTTCGGGGCCGTTTCAGCAAGCGCCAGCGCGATCCCGGCCGTCAGCCCGCCACCCCCGCAGCACACCAAAACGTCGCCGTCCTGTGACTGTTCCGCGATTTCCAGCCCAACCGTCCCCTGACCTGCAATCACCAGCGGCTCGTCAAAGGGTTTGATCAGCGTAAGCCCCCGCTCGCGTGCCAGCGCTTCGCCCACGGCTTCGCGGCTTTCGCCGCCGGGGCGGTCATACAGCACCACCTCGGCGCCATAGCCTTTGGTGTTGGCGATCTTCAGCGCCGGCGCGTCGTTGGGCATGACGATAACAGCGGGGATCGCATGTTCACGCGCAGCCAGCGCAATCCCCTGCGCGTGATTGCCCGAGGAAAAGGCAATCACACCGCGTGCACGCGTTTCCGGCGACAGGGCCGATATGGCCGACCAAGCCCCACGGAACTTGAATGACCCTGTGCGTTGCAGGCATTCAGGTTTTACCATCAGCTTGCGGCCTGCGATCTCGTCCAGAAAGGGCGAAGACAGGATCGGCGTTTGACGTGCATGACCGTCCAAACGTCCGGCTGCGGCTTTGATCATCTCGAAATTCATACTACCGCCATAAAATCGTTGATTACCTGCAGCGCCTCGGGTTCGTCCAGGAACGGCACATGGCCGCGATCCGGCACGTCGGCCCAGTTAAGGTCAGGGCGCAGGCCCTTCATTTTCAGTGCAGTTTCCCGCGACATCAGGTCAGACCCCGCACCGCGGATCAGTCCCACCGGCTTGCCATTCAGCGCCTCGAAGAACGGCCATGCTTCGGGCATGGGCACCACAAAGGCCTCAAGAAACGCATCTCGCAGGGCCGGATCATAGTTGATGCGCAGGCCGTCACTCTCTTCCCGGAAATGGGTGCGGGCTTCCTGCACCCATCGATCGGGTGCGACATTGGCAAATCCATACGCGCCCTTTTCCAAATGGGCCGCCGCGGTGTCGAAGCTGGGCAAGCCCGGGTTGACACCGACATAGTCGCGGATGCGCTCCAAACCTTCGGGCTCGATCACCGGGCCGATGTCGTTCATGCACAACCCGGCCACAACATCGGGCACCGTCAGTGCCAGTCCCAAGCCGATCAACCCGCCGCGCGAGGTGCCAAGGATCGGCACCGAACCAAGACCCAGATGCGCAAGCAACTGCACCACATCCGTGCCTTCGCGCTGCAAGGTGTATGTCTCTGCCCCGGTCCAGTCCGACTTGCCGCGCCCGCGATAATCCATGCATATCATTCGTATGCCGGGCAGATGCGGCCGCAGATACTGAAAATCATCCGAATTGCGCGACAAGCCGGAAAGGCACAGCAGAACCGGACCGTCGCCGGTATCGGTGAAATGAATGCGCGCGCCGTCATCGGCGTGGAAATGGGGCATCAAAGACGTCCTGCAAGTTCGGGGATGGTGGTCAGGTCGGTCAGGATATTGGGCGGGGTCCATGGCAGCCGGTCCACCGGTTCGCCGGCGCGGTTCACCCAGACGGTCTGAAACCCATACCCCGTAGCCCCCGCGGCGTCCCAACCGTTGGACGAGACAAACAGCACCTGATCGGGCGTGCCGCCAAAGCGTTTGCAAACAAGGTCATAGACCGATTTGTGCGGTTTGAAGACGCCAACGCTTTCGACGGACAACACATCGTCTAACACGTCGCCAACCCCCGCCGATTGCACCGCCCCGTCCAGCATCGCGGGCGATCCGTTCGACAAGATGCCGGTCTGCATCCCCGCCGCCTTCAGCGCGGCCAGCATCGCGGGCACCTCGGCATAAGCCGACAGTTCCCAATAGAGGTCCAGCAGGCGCTGACGCAGATGGTCGTCTGAAAGGCCCGCAGCCTCCATCGCCCAGTCCAGCCCGTTTTGCGTGACCTCCCAGAAATCGCAATGAGCATTGGCCACGGCCCGCAGCCACGTGTATTGCAATTGCTTGAGCCGCCAGTCATTGGCCAGCTTCGGCCAGATCCCGGCCAGCGCTTCGTTGCCGGGTTCGGCGGCGGCCTCGCGCGCGGCGGCGGCCACGTCGAACAGCGTGCCGTAGGCGTCAAAAATACAGGTCTTGATCGTCATGGCGGTCCTCCACTTCGTTGCGACACTGGCACAGCCGGGGGCAGGGGAAAAGACTACGTTTGTACCGATTCAGCTGTATCGGTTTACATCTGTGATCAGTGCCCTAGATTGGCCCCCTGTTTCAGAGCTCTGCGCGGAATTCGGGTGGCCTCTGTCCCGCAACAAGGAAAGAGGGTTCCATGACCGAAGTGAAGTCCGGCGACAAGGTTGCCATTCATTACACCGGCACGCTGGCCGACGGCACCACATTCGACAGCTCGACCGGGCGCGATCCGCTGGAGTTTCAGGTGGGGTCGGGCCAGATCATCCCGGGTTTGGACAAGGCGCTGCCAGGCATGGCTGTCGGTGACAAGAAAGTGGTCGACGTGCCCGCCGACGAGGCCTATGGCACCCGCGACGACCGCGCGATTCAGCAGGTTGCGCGCGCCGAAGTGCCCGACGACATCCCCACCGATCTTGGCACCAAGCTGCAGATGCAATCGCCCACCGGGCAGGTCATGGTGGTGACCATCACCGAGGTGACCGACGAGCACATCACGCTGGACGCCAATCACGAGCTGGCTGGCAAAGACCTGACCTTTGCGATCGAGCTGGTGTCGATCGGCTGACGGTCGCCAGAACACGGGGACATGATGGCAGGGCCCGAGACCTATTATTCCGAACCGGCGGGGCGGGCGCCCAATAACCCGCTTGCGCTGCTGGTCTATCGCAATGCAGTGCCCGGGGGTGGTGCGGCCGCGTTTTATCGGCAGTTTCAGTCGCAGGGGTAGGGGCATAACTGGTGTATTGCCGGACTGTTCACCTATGCGCATTTCCATTCGTCCACGCATGAATGCCTTGGCTGCGCCGCCGGTTGGATCGACATTTTGGTGTTCGGTGAAGGCGGCACCACGATCCGCCTGGAAACTGGCGATGCGGCGGTTTTACCGGCAGGTGTGTCGCATCAGATGGTGGCCATGTCCGACGATAACCTTGTGGTCGGCGGCTATCCGGGCGAGGGCAATTGGGACAATATGCGCGTGGCCGAGATTTCCGCGCAGGCATACGACGACGCCGTAGAACGCATTGCCGCGCTGCCGGTGCCCGCGCGCGACCCGGTGACCGGCGGGCCGATGGGGCTGTGGTCGGCGTAACCGGGCCGCGGCGGCGGCGGGTTACAGGTTCTCCGGCTGTGGCATGCCCAGAACGTGGATGCCGCCGTCAACCGTGATGATCTCGCCCGTGGTGCACAGCCCGTGGTCGCAGGCCAGATACACCGCCGTCCCGCCGATGCTTTCCAGCGTGGCGTTGTCGCGCAGCGGGGCGTTGGCGGCGGTATAGCGAAAGGTTTTGCGCGCCCCGCCGATGGCCGCCCCGGCAAGGGTTTTCATCGGGCCGGGCGAAATCGCGTTCACGCGGATACCCTCGGGGCCCAGATCGTTGGCCAGATAGCGCACCGCGCTTTCCAGCGCCGCCTTGGCCACGCCCATCACGTTATAATGCGGCGCCACGCGGTTGGACCCGGCATAAGTCAGCGTGGTGATCGACCCGCCATCGGTCATCAGCGGCCGCGCCCGGCGCGCCACATCCACCAGCGAATAGCACGAGATCGTCAGCGAATTGCGGAAGTTGTCGCGCGAGGTGTCGATGAACCGCCCGGCCAGCTCGTTCTTGTCGGAATAGGCGATGGCGTGGATCAGGAAATCCAGCTTGCCCCAGCGCGCCTCGATCTGCTCAAACGCCGCGTCCAGTGACGCGTCATCGTTCACGTCAACATCCAGCAGGAAGTCTGATCCCAGCGTCTCTGCCAAGGGTGCCACGCGCTTGCCAAACGCCTCGCCTTGATACGAAAAGGCCAGCTCGGCCCCCTCGGCGTGCAGCGCCTTGGCGATGCCCCAGGCGATGGACCGGTCATTGGCCACACCCATCACGAGGCCCCGTTTTCCTGTCATCAAATCAGGCATCTGGAACTCACCCGTGGAATTTGCTCAGAACCAAGGTCGCGTTGGTGCCGCCAAAGCCAAAGCTGTTGGACAGAACCGTATCGAGGCTGACATTGTCGCGGCGTTGGGTCACGATTTCGTCGGGGTGCAACGCGGGGTCCAGCTCGGTCACGTTGGCCGATGCGGCGATGAAATCACCCTGCATCATCAGAATGCTGTAAATGGTTTCGTGCACACCGGTCGCGCCCAGCGAATGGCCGGTCAGCGATTTGGTGGACGAGATCGGGGGCGTGGACCCTTCGCCAAAGACGCGGCGCACGGCCTCAACCTCGGTCACGTCGCCCGCGGGCGTCGAGGTGCCGTGGGCGTTGATGTAATCCACCTTGCGGTCGCCCAGATCCTTGATGGCCAGACGCATCGACCGCTCGCCACCCTCGCCCGACGGGGCCACCATGTCGTGGCCGTCCGACGTGGCGCCGTACCCGGTCACCTCGGCGTAAATCTTGGCACCGCGGGCCTTGGCGCGTTCCAGTTCCTCCAGAACCACAACCCCGCCGCCACCGGCAATCACGAACCCGTCGCGGGCCGCGTCAAAGGCGCGCGAGGCCAGTTCCGGCGTGTCATTATACTTGCTGGACATCGCGTTCATCGCATCAAACAGGCACGACAGGGTCCAGTCGACCTCTTCCCCGCCACCGGCAAAGACAATGTCCTGTTTGCCCATCTGGATCTGCTCAACCCCGTTGCCGATGCAATGCGCACTGGTCGAACAGGCCGAGGTGATCGAATAGTTCACGCCCTTGATCTTGAACGGCGTTGCCAGGCAGGCCGAGTTGGTCGACGACATGCAGCGCGTCACCATATAGGGGCCCATGCGCTTGGGCGCGCCTTTCTTTTTCACCGTGTCAAAGGCGGTAAAGAAATTCGAGGTCGACGGCCCGCCCGATCCCATGATCAGGCCCGACATCTCGTTCGAAACCTCGTTCTCTTCCAAGCCGCTATCGGCAATGGCCTGTTCCATCGCGATATAATTATACGCCGCGCCGGGGCCCATGAACCGCAGCTGCCGCTTGTCGATCTCGGCCGCCAGGTCGATCTGCGGAATACCCGCCACCTGGCTGCGGAACCCGTTCTCGGCATAAACCGGTTCGGTCACAATGCCCGAGCGCCCGTCGCGCAGGCTGGCCTCGACCTCGGCCACGTTATTGCCAATGGGCGACACGATGCCGATCCCGGTAATCACAACACGGCGCATGCCTGCACTCCCTTCGTTTTCTAAGCCCTTACTAGGCGATGGAATAAAGGGGTGCAAGCGCACTTGGTCAAAGGGCAAACGCGCGCGAAAGGCATTGTTTCGTTGGAGCGCTGACTTACGGATGGCTGCTCAATCGTGGCAAATGGTAATCTCGTCCACGTCGTCAATCCCCGTGCCGCCATTGGGGTCAGGGATGACCAAAAACGTTTTGTATTTCAGCAATTCAATACAGAATTCGGCGTTCGATCCCACGGTGCGGACTTCACGATAGGTAGCCTTGAAAGGCGTGCGTTTTGGCTCGTGTTGGTGGGCAAGCACGTGACATAGCACTCCAAAAAAGTCCGAATTGGTATGCGTCACGCAAATGCTGGGGATATCCGCATGCTCTTTCGGATCAAAGGTTTCGTGCGCCTCAACATCAAGACCTGCTGCGCAAAAAATAGTGGAAAAGAACAGTGTTTTTAGATGTTTGACCATTTCTAGGCCCTCCCGGTGATCATTAAAACTGGCGGTTCGCAAATAAAAAATGCCAATCAGCCATTCGTAGGCATTTTTGACACCCGCAGCAACTCTGGATTGATATTGAGGGTTTCGCCATTGCATGCAGAAGCGCCCGATCCCATGCTTGAAGCGGGGTGTTTAGCCCAAGTGGGCGAATGATCTGAAATTCCGGAAGTTTCGCGGCGTCTGACGGTGTCACCACGTTGCAATCGTGCCCGCGGCTGCCGTTTGCCGCGGAGGTCAGCTCTCCGACAGAGCGACCTTCATGTCCTTCACCTGATAGATCACCTCGCCATCGGCCTCAACCCGGCCGTCGGCCACGCCCATGGTCAGGCGACGTGTTTGCACCGCTTTGGTGAAATTCACGTAATAGGTCAGCATCTTGCGATCGGGGCGGACCATTCCGGTCAACTTAACCTCGCCCACACCCAGCGCATAACCGCGCCCCTTCCAGCCGCGCCAGCCCAGGTTGAA
Organism: Actibacterium mucosum KCTC 23349; assembly: GCF_000647975.1. GTDB lineage: Bacteria > Pseudomonadota > Alphaproteobacteria > Rhodobacterales > Rhodobacteraceae > Actibacterium > Actibacterium mucosum. Next base: position 194,294 of record NZ_JFKE01000003.1, on the reverse strand, counting down.
CCCGGTCAATTGCCACAGCCCGTCCAGGCCAAGACATCCGGGCATGATCGGGTTGCCGGGAAAGTGGCAGTCAAAGAACCACAGGTCGGGCACGATATCGAACTCGGCCACCACGTGGCCCTTGCCATGTTCCCCGCCGTCGCCCGAAATGTCGGTGATCCGGTCCATCATAAGCATCGGCGGCGCCGGCAGCTGTGCATTCCCCGGACCAAACAGTTCCCCGCGGGCGCATTTCAGCAGCGCCTCTTTGTCAAAGCTTGTGGGGTACTGGGTCATGTAGCGGCGCCTCTTATATAGGGTCTGGACTAGGTTTGACGACATGTATCACCGGGCTTTGCAGCGTTGCAAGGGGCGGTGCGACACTGGGGCGCGCAGGTTTTTGATTTGAAATCGACCCGTTGCCGGTTTTATATATGGGTTGCACCATAAGGTAGGCTTAACTGGATGACACCTTCGCAGCTTGAAACCGGAACGCAATGGCTGGCGCAGGCCGGCTTGCGCCCCACGCGCCAACGCGTGGCTTTGGCGGCGTTGTTGGTGGGCGATGGTCGGCATCGGCATGTCACCGCCGAAAGCCTGTTTGCCTCGGCCAGCGAGATGGACGAGAAGGTGTCGCTGGCCACGGTCTATAATACGCTCAAAGCCTTTTGCGCCGTTGGTCTTATGCAAGAGGTGATGGTCGATGGTGCCAAAAGCTATTTCGACACCAATACCCATGATCACCCGCATTTCTTCTGGGAAGACGAGGGCCGTATTTCTGACGCGCCGTCTGATGCTGTGAAGATCACCGCGTTGCCCGACGCGCCAGAGGGGATGGAGATCGCCAAGGTTGATGTGGTGATCCGACTGCGCAGCAAGGCCTGACCCCACAACCGCCAACGCCCCATCAATCGCTGCATACGCCGCCCCGGTAGCTTCCGACGCTGCGAATGATGTCCGATGCAGGGGCCTCGTGGCGAATGCCGTCAAGCTCGGATCGCAGGACACGCGTGACCAACCCGCTGAGGTCCGTGACCCTATAGCAGCTGATCGAAGGCTCGGCATGGCCGTATCCCACACCGCTGTCGTCGGTCAGGAACAGGTAGCGCCCGCCAGTCTGCACCGCGGCCTGACGCATCAGGAACTCGGCCTCAATTCCCACGCCACTGGCTCCCAGACCAAACACCTGCACACCCTTCTTCGCCGCTGCCTGTGCTGCATGCAGATAGGCGCGCGCCTCGTGGTCATGCGGCGGCGCGTCGGCAATGTGGAACAGCAGGCGTTCCCCCTTGCCACGGCGCCAGTTCAGATCGACACCCGCTTGCAAACCGGCTGCTGCGGCCTCGGGATAGTCTCCGCCCCCGCTGGCCGTTTGTGCGCGCAGCCAGCCCACCATTTGCCTTTGGCTTTTGGTAAAGCCGAAATTGCGGACGGTATATGCGTCCTGCCGGTCACGATACACCACAAGTCCATAGCGAATATCGGCCTTGGGCGCCGCCTTTTGCGCGGTACGCACGATGCGTCTGAGATCCTTGGTCAGCCAGGCCAATTCGTCCCCCATAGAGCCGGTGGTGTCGACCACAAACAGCAGGTCGAGGAACTCTGGCGTCCAGCCCTGCGCATGCGGAATGCTCAATCGCTCGCGTGATCCGTTCAGCGTCACGATATGGGACTGTACCGCGCCCTGCTGTGCGTCGTCGAAGGTGCGGACTTCGACTTTCGACAAGTTGGTCTGGCCAAAAAGCGACGGAAAGACCGTGACGTAACCGCCCGGCGCGGCATAGCCGGAATAGAAGGGATCGGCAGCACCGGGTTTGCGCAACGTGACACGCGCACCCGGGGCCGGGCGACCATCGGGGCCTGTCAGTTGCAACAGGATCGGGCGGCGCAGATCGGCCAGTGGCAGGTTCAATTCCCGGCGGGCGCGACTGGCAAACCGGCCAAATGCGCCCAGGTTCAGCGTGTCGTCGATATCACCGGCGGTGATTACACCCGCGCGCGGGGCCGGGACGCGGCCTGTCGGGGGTTCCGGTTCAATTATGGCCAATTCGGGTTCAGCCAGAACGTCTTCGGCCACCACAACCGGGTTGGTCATCCCGGCGTTGATGGACGCGATGAGCGCTGGATCACAGGCCGCCAGCGCGGCAATTCCGGACAAGGCGGCCGCATGCGCGGGGCGGAAAAAGGACAGGGGCATTTTTGAGTCTCCAAAAAATGTGTAATTTGCACATTTATCGGGTCGCTTGATCGAGTCAAGAAAAATGTGCACATTGCACATTATGTTTGATATGCTCGATTCCCTTCTTGCGCCCTTTGCCCGGCTTATGGTCGCACGCGGCATTCCGTTTCCGGATCTCGCTGAACGGCTGAAAGCGCATTACGTCGAAGCGGCGCAGACGCTTTCCGAAGGCAAAGTGACCGACAGCAAACTGTCGGTCATGACCGGGCTGCAACGGCGTGATGTCGCCCGGCTGCGTGATTTTACCCCCAAACCGCAACGTTTGAACCACCTGTCGCGGCTTGTTGCGCTTTGGCAGACCGAGGCGGCTTACTTGTCGAATGGTCAGCCCCGCATCCTGCCGAAAAACGGCGCGGCGCCTTCGTTCGAAGACCTTGCCCGGTTTGTTCGGCGCGACGTGCACCCGCGCACGATGCTGGACGCGCTGGAGGCGGCGGGAACCGTGCGCGTGCATGCCGAAACCGGCGCGGTGGAACTGATCGAGGCGTCATTTCAGCCCGCCACGGGCTCTGACGACCAGATCGCCTATCTGGTGGCGAATGTGGGGGACCATCTGGATGCGGCCACTGATAATGTCACCACCAACCCCGCCCCGCATTTCGAACGCGCCGTGCATTATACCGGCCTGTCGGCAGATGACCTGGCGAAGCTTCAATCGATGCACCACACGGCCCAGATGAAACTGTTCCGGGATCTCAGTTCCCGCGCAGCAGAGATGAAAAAGACCACCAACCCCGACCATCCGCACCGGTTCCGTGCCGGCGCCTATTTCTATCATCCCAAGGGGGATCAAGAATGAACAAGAACCTTCGCGCAGGCTTGGCCATTGTCGGACTGGTCACCTTGTCCAATTGCGCCATAACCGATCCGGTCATCATGGCACCCGAGGCCGTGGTCGAAGAGCCGGTTCTGGTGGAAGAAGAGGTTCTGAACGCCCCCCACGACACCCCCGATTGCATCACGTCGGCAGATGGCGACGGTATCGGCGGCACCGGCTGCAGGGTAGACTAAGCGCCTAGAACCACTGTCCGGGCTCCATCAACCCGAGGTCCAGCAATTGTTGCGAATTCCACTCGAACCGGGTCGAATTGTGCCACTCGAAGGTTGAGATATCGAAGGTTGAGCCGGGGTTCAGTTTTAGCGCCTTGGCCGTGCGGAATGAACAGATCGCCGCCGTCAGGTTGTGATGCCACGGGCAGGAATACGTGTTGTACTCCTCGTCACTGAACGTGTAGTCGGGCCGCAATTGAAGACCCGCCTTGGCACGGAACAGCGCAATGCGATCGATCTTGCGGCGTTCCTTGGGAATGTGTTCTTCGAACCGCCAGCGCAGCCCGCCAAAAAAGTCCAGCTGCCGCTCGCGCGGGTGTTCGTTCTCGTCGGGGCGAGCCAGCGCGTAATAGCCGGATTTGTCCAACATCGCCTCTTCCAGTGAGACGGCCTGCGGGTACTGGGCCAGGTCGCCGGCATACAGATCGACCACATAGGTCAGCATCGCGTCGCGGCGTTCCTCGGTGTGAAAGGCCAGCATTTCGCCGATTGTGCGTGTCTCGCAAAACGGGAAGAACAGGTATTCTGCGTTATAGCAGTAGTATATCCACTGCCCTTCAGCGGCTGGAATGATCTGGTTCATGGCCCTGACAAGGGCCAGATCATTGAACACGGGCGTATCGATCCGGTGCACGCGCTCCGTCAGGTCCGATGGCAGCGCCAATTCGGGCGGCGCCAAGACCAGTACAGCCCGGAAACCCAGGTGCAGGTGATGGCGGACCGACGTATCGATCTCGATCTCGTCCTCGACGAAAATCACCGCAATGGGGCCCTTGGCCAGCGCGCCCACCCCATCCTTGAGGAAATGTTTCAGATCCCTGTAACGCATGATTTACCTAGTTTTCCGCCCGTTGCCCGGACCTTAGAGGATGATTTCTTCGCGGTCCATCATGCAGGCTTGACCTTCCAGCTGGTGGAACCCTTATGTGCCAGTAAAGTTAAGATTCCATTCCGGGAAATGCGATGTCCGTTGCAACAATAGAACTTTCGATACCGGCCATGCACTGCGCCGGATGCGCCGCAAAGGTGACGCGGGCCCTTGAGGCAACACCCGGTGCGTCTGACGTGTCTGTCAGCGCGATATCGCAGAGCGCGCGATTGAACGTCAAAGGCGATCCTCACACCGTTCTGCAAGCCCTGCAGGAAGTCGGATATCCCCCCGAATTGACCGAATTGCAGTTCCATGTTCCCTCGATGAGCTGTGGCAGCTGCGTTGCTCGCGTCGAAAAGGCCGTGGCCGAAGCGCCCGAGGTTCTGGATGCCCGCGCAATGCTGACCGATCATAGCCTGCATGTCACACTGACAAGCCCCGCCGCCGCGGCCGAGGTGGCGCGTCTGGCCGCACGTGCCGGATATCCGGTGACAGCACGCCCGGCCGGCACGCTGACCGCCACCCCGCGCGACGGGGCGCGAGCCTTGCTGGCCGGGCTGCTGACACTGCCCGTGTTTCTGGCCGAGATGGGGGGGCATCTTTGGGCCCCGTTGCACCACACGCTGATGTCGCTGGGCGCGGTGCCCTTCTGGGCGGCGCAGCTTGTGCTGATTGGCGCGGTCTTGGCTGGTCCGGGGCGCGGGCTGATGGTGAACGGCGTTCGTCGCCTTCTGCGCCGCAGCCCCGACATGGACAGCCTCGTGGCGCTGGGCGCTGGCGCGGCGTTCTTGTACTCCACCCTCGTTCTGTTGGCCCCAACCCTTTTTCCCGACACAGCCCGCGCAGTCTATTTCGAGGCCGCCGGTGTCATCGTCACCTTGATCCTGACCGGTCGCTGGCTGGAGGCGCGCGCCAAAACCCGGTCCGACAGCGCAATTCGCGCGCTGGTCGGGCTGCAACCGGATACCGCGCCGGTCTGGCGCGAAGGCCAGTTTGTGGAAACGGACCTTGCCGATGTCGCGCCGGGTGATCGCCTGCTGCTACCCCAGGGCGCGCGTGTCGCTGTGGACGGAGAAGTTATCGAAGGCACAGGGGCAGTGGATGAGGCCATGTTGACCGGCGAGCCCTTGCCCGTGACCAAAACCCCGGGCGACATCTTGTCGGCGGGCACGGTTAATGCTGGCGGTGTTCTAACCTATCGTGCAACCGCGGTCGGCGCGGATACCGCGTTGGCGCGGATCACCGCGATGGTGCGTGCCGCGCAGGCGTTGCGCCTGCCGGTGCAGGCTTTGGTTGACAGGATCGCCCTGTGGTTTGTTCCTGCGGTTTTGGCCCTGGCGACGCTGACCGTGATGGTTTGGCTGCTGTTGGGGGGCGCGGTGAACCAGGCGCTGGTGGCCGGGGTGTCGGTCCTGATCATCGCCTGTCCCTGCGCGATGGGGCTGGCGACGCCGGTCTCGATCGTTGTGGGCGTCGGTCGCGCGGCAGGGCAGGGGATCTTGTTCCGCCAGGGTGCGGCGTTACAGACGGTGGGGGATCTGGACATTGTCGCCTTCGACAAAACCGGCACGCTGACCGCCGGCAAGCCGGTGATGACGGACATTGCCCTTGGCCCTGGTATCAGCCGGCACGAGGCGCTGGCCATCGCCGCCGCGGTAGAGGCCGGGTCAACCCACCCGCTTGCGCAGGCACTGGTCGCGGCCGCGCCCGCAGCCTACACCCCCGCCACGGATATCCGCGAAACTGCGGGGCAAGGGGCCGAGGCTTTGGTCAACGGGCGCAAAGTCCTGATCGGCAAGCGCGACCTGCTGGCGCTGCATGGCGTTGCCACCGACATGCTGAACCCACCGGGCAGCGTGACGGCCAGCCTTGTGTACATGGCCGTTGACGAGGCCCTGAGCGCGATCTTTGCGTTCGAGGACCCGGTCAAACCGGAAGCCGCCCCTGCCATCGCCGCACTGCGCACCCAGGGCATTCAAACGCTGATGCTTTCGGGCGACCGGGCCGAGGCCGCCGATGCAGTGGGGGCGTCGCTGGGCATGGACCGGGTCGAGGCCGCTTTGTCCCCGGCCGAAAAGCTTTCGCATATTCATGCCCTGCAGAAACAAGGCCATCATGTGGGTTTCGTCGGGGATGGCATCAACGACGCCCCCGCATTGGCGGCGGCCGATGTGGGCTTTGCCATTGGCACCGGCACCGATGTGGCGATCGGCGCGGCCGATGTGGTGCTGATGTCGGGCGATCCGGGCCGGGTCGCGTCCGCGTTGTTCCTGTCACGCCGGGTCATGACCAATATCCGGCAGAACCTGTTTTGGGCCTTCGGCTACAATGTTGCACTGATTCCGGTCGCTGCAGGGGTGCTTTACCCCGTGACAGGCACGCTGTTGTCGCCCATGCTGGCGGCGGGCGCCATGGCGCTGTCCAGCCTCTTCGTGCTGGCCAACGCGCTCAGGCTGCGCCACGCCGGAGGGATCGCATGAACATCTCGCAAGCTGCCAAACGCGCGGGCGTACCCGCCAAGACCATTCGGTATTACGAGGATATCGGCCTGATCACGCCTGCCCGCGGGGCCAACGGGTATCGCGACTTTTCGGATCAAGACCTGCACCGGCTTGCCTTTCTGGCGCGCGCGCGGCGCCTAGGCTTTTCGATCGAACAATGCCGTGCCCTGCTGGAACTGTATGCCGATCGCAACCGTGCCAGCGCCGAGGTCAAGGCCGTCGCCCAGACCCATCTGGCCGAGATTGACGCCAAACTGGCCGAGATGCAGGCCATGCGCGCCACGCTTGCCGCGCTGGTGCATTCCTGCGCCGGTGACAACAGGCCCGATTGCCCGATCCTGTCTGACCTTGCGAGCGGCTCACAGACCATTGCGGCGCAGGGCTGAACCCTGTAAAGGGCAGGGCCAACCCCGCGACAGGACCTCGATCATGGCCGATACCAAAACCGCGCCGAAAAAGCTGTTTGTCAAAACCTATGGCTGTCAGATGAACGTCTATGACAGCGAACGCATGGCCGAAGCGCTGGGCGGGCAGGGGTATGTGGAAACACAAACCCCCGACGATGCCGACATGATCCTGCTGAACACCTGTCACATCCGCGAAAAGGCGGCGGAAAAGATCTATTCCGAGCTGGGGCGCTATAAGGGGCTGAAGGCGGCCAATCCTGATCTGAAGATCGGTGTTGCGGGATGCGTCGCGCAGGCCGAGGGTGAAGAGATCGTGAGCCGCCAGCCTATGGTGGATCTGGTGGTGGGTCCGCAAAGCTATCACCGCCTGCCCGAGATGGAGGCGAAAATCCGCGAAGGCAAACGCGCGCTGGACACTGACTTCCCCGAGGAAGACAAATTTGCCCACCTCAAATCCCGCCCCAAGGCCAAGCGCGGCCCGACGGCGTTTCTGACCGTGCAGGAGGGCTGTGACAAGTTCTGTGCCTTCTGCGTGGTGCCCTATACGCGCGGCGCCGAGGTCAGCCGCCCGGCTGACCGCGTGCTGGCCGAGGCCCGCGATCTGGTCGAACGCGGCGTGGCCGAGATCACCCTGCTGGGCCAGAATGTAAACGCCTATCACGGCGCGGCGGATGGGGGCGAATGGTCGCTCGCGCGCCTGATCCGCGAACTGGCCAAGGTGGATGGGCTGGAACGCATCCGCTATACCACCAGCCATCCCAACGACATGGATGATGACCTGATCGCCGCCCATGGCGAGGTGGACAAGCTGATGCCGTATCTGCACCTGCCGGTGCAATCGGGCAGCGACCGTATCCTGAAACGCATGAACCGCAGCCACACCGCCGAAAGCTATCTGAAGCTGATCGAGCGCATCCGCGCCGCGCGGCCCGATATCCTGCTGTCGGGCGATTTTATCGTGGGCTTCCCCGAGGAAACCGATGCCGATTTCGACGACACATTGGAACTGGTCCGGCAGGTCCGGTACGGCCAGTGCTATTCGTTCAAATACTCCACCCGCCCGGGAACCCCTGCGGCCGAGCGGTCGCAAGTGGACGCCGACGTGGCCAGTGACCGTTTGCAACGGTTGCAAGCGTTGCTGAACCAGCAACAAACCGAGATCCAACAAGCGATGGTTGGCAAGGAAGTTCAGGTGCTTATCGAACGTCCCGGACGTCTGGACGGGCAGTTGGTTGGCAAATCACAGCACCTGCACGCTGTGCATCTTGACGGTCCAATCAGCCTGAAAGGCCAGATTGTTCGCGCTCGGGTAACGGAAAGCTCCACGAATTCGCTGGCGGCCACGCTTCTGGAAGACTGATTTCCGGGGAGATGCCAACAAATGCGCCATGTGGCTGTGATTGTTGCCGCTTTGGACACAATATATAGATAAATTTCTTTTTTTTGTAACGAACTCTGGTACCCTCTCGGCATCTAGGGGGACTGTCCGCGCGTGTATCGCTGGCGGGGGTCTGCGATGTATGTAAGGGGCAAAACCGTGCTAAAGAATTTGTTTCCAAATCCGCGCCAATTGGTCGGAGTTTTCCTGTCGGCTGCTGTGGCCGCGTCGCTTGTTGCGACAGCGTCTGTCGCGCAGCAGCGTAAAGAGCGTTACGTGCCGGGAATCTGGGTTGATCCGGATGGCTGCGAACACTGGGTGATGGATGATGGCTGGGAGGGATTCATGACCCCCCACGTGAACCGGGATGGTATTCCTGTCTGCCGCCGTGGCAACACCTGCGGTGTGATGCCCTCGGATCAGCTGTTTGCCACCGACAAGTCGCATATCAACGCGGCCGGGCGCCAACGGTTGGCCAGTTTCTTTCAATCCTCTTCGGCCCGTGCCTTCGTGATCACAGGCCACACCGACGCCCGCGCTTCGGATGAATACAACATGGGCTTGTCGCTGCGCCGCGCCAATGCGGTTGCCGCCGTTGGCCAGTCGGTCGGCGCCAATATCGTGGATGTGCGCGGCTATGGCGAGCGTCAGCCCGTTGCCACCAACCGTACCGCCGCCGGCATGCAGAAGAACCGGCGCGTCGAGATTATTTGCATTCGCTGAGGGAGCGGAACATGACGATTGTTAAAGGATTGCTGCTGGCAACGGTCACACTCAGCCTCTCGGCATGTGTCGGCTCCAAGCAGAACAAAACCGTAGACCGCGGTTTGGACGCCAAGCCGCTGACCGAATTGAAGGCCGGTATCTGGACCGACCCGAACGGTTGTGACCACTGGATCATCGATGACGGCATCGAAGGTTACCTGTCGCAGCGGCTGGACCGCTATGGCAAACCGGTCTGCTCGGGCGCAGGTGAACCCGGCACGGCCGTGGGTGGCTTCAAGTCGGGTTCGGGCATCGGCGACCCGGTCTGACCGACCGTCAACATTGACACCAAGAACCGCGCCCATTTTGCCCCGGGCGCGGTTTTTTGATTCAAATCTGTGAAAGATCGCGACTGCCTCTTGCGTTATTGGCACGGCCCAGCCACCATATCTGTACAGGTTTAATCTCAAGAGGCTATATTTGGGCTTTTCTGCACCCACCCCCCCGTCTCAGCCGAGCGACAACCACGAAGTGCTGGTTGAGTTTCCCGACAACCGCCTTCTCATTGATCTGTGTGGGGAATTTGACAAAAACCTTGCACGTATCGAACAGAAACTGAGCGTGCATATCCTGCGTCGCGGCAACCAATTGGCGATTGTCGGCGAGGGTGAGATGCGTGAACAGGCGGTGCAGGTTCTTGAGCAACTTTATGCCCGGCTCGAATCGGGCAAAGCGCTGGAAAGCGGTGACGTGGATGCCGCGCTGCGCTTTGGTGACACGGGCGCTGACACCGGCGTGCGCGACGGTGATCAGATCGAGATGTTCAAAGGCGACGCGGTCGAGATCAAGACACGCAAGAAGCTGGTCGAACCCCGCACGCAGGCGCAAAAGGCCTATGTGAAGGCGCTGTTTGACAACGAACTGGCCTTTGGCATCGGCCCGGCGGGCACCGGTAAAACCTATCTGGCCGTGGCGGTGGGCGTGAACATGTTCATTGGCGGCCACGTGGATCGTATCATCCTGTCGCGCCCTGCTGTCGAAGCGGGCGAAAAGCTGGGCTATCTGCCCGGCGACATGAAGGACAAGGTCGATCCTTACATGCAGCCGCTTTACGACGCGCTGAACGACTTTCTGCCGGCCAAGCAGGTGGCCAAGCTGATCGAAGAGAAAAAGATCGAGATCGCGCCGCTGGCCTTCATGCGCGGGCGCACGCTGTCGAACGCGTTTGTGGTGCTGGACGAGGCGCAGAACGCCACGACGATGCAGATGAAAATGTTCCTGACCCGCCTGGGCGAGGGCAGCCGCATGGTGATCACCGGCGACCGGTCGCAGGTAGACTTGCCGCGCGGGGTGCAATCGGGCCTGCGCGATGCCGAAAACCTGCTGTCGGGCATCAAGAACATCGCCTTCAACTATTTCACCTCCAAAGACGTCGTCCGCCACCCGCTGGTCGCCAAGATCATCGAGGCCTACGACGCCGCCGACGCCAAGGCCGTCTCGCAGACGAAGTGACTACCACCACGACCCGCTTTTGCCGTCGCTCAAGTGGGCGCGCACGTAATCGGGCAACGGCCAGGCATTGCGGTCCATGCCACCGATGGGGCCACGCGGCCCGTCGCGCCAGGCAAAGTCGTGCAGTTCGGGATGCACTGTCACCTCAATCCGGGTCAGGGCGTCTTCGACTTGAGACTTGGTCTTTTCGATTTCTTCACCAACCGACTGTGCGGTGACAGCACGCTTCGCACTGCTTTTGCCGCGGCCGAACAACATCCAAAGGCTGCCACCAACAGCAAGGGCCGAGCCAAGAACAAGGGTCGGGATAACCCCACGCAGCGACAACAAAGTCGCCGCACCCAAGTCCCAGCCAAAACTCAGCCAGCCGCTGCCCGATTTCTTCTGTTGGGCCAACGCGTTACGCATGTTGTCAAATTCAGTCGCGAAAACCTCGCGAAATTGGCGCGCAAATTTCAAACGGCTGAAGTCGTCGCGCCCTGCGAACAGGTGAAGCTTTGGTCGCGCAAAAAATCCAGCATTCGACGCGGATACGAACTCTTCAAAATCGAAAAGGAAAAAGTAATCCTCGGGGTCGCGCGAGTTGTGGATGACATAAACCGCAACCGGCACCTCCTTGGTCAGGCTGGGCAGCTGAATGCGGTCCAGACGATCCAAAAGGCGTTTTCCGAATGTGTGCATAGGTTTACTCGTGATGGTCTGTTCAACAGCTAAGAAGCCAGCGCGAGTCGCACAAGAGCCATTCCCACGAGCTTTATGGTGCGCTAGGGAATTGGTCATGGATATCGACATTTCCATTGACAGCAACCATTGGGGCGCAGCCCAGCTGCAGGCGCTGGCCGACCGGTTCTGCGCGGCGACCCTGGCGCATCTCAAGCTGGACCCCAACGCGTGGGAGATCAGCTTGCTGGCCTGTGACGACGCGCGGATTGCCGTGTTGAACGGCGATTTCCGGGACAAACCGCGCCCGACCAATGTGCTCAGCTGGCCGTCTGCCGAACGTGGCGCCGCCGCCGATGGGGCAATGCCCGCGCCGCCAGATGGGCCCGATCCGGAGCTTGGCGACATTGCCATTGCCCATGAAACCTGCACGCGCGAGGCGGTGGAACAGGGGAAGACATTTGATGCGCATGTGGCCCATCTTCTGGTGCATGCAACCTTGCATCTGTTGGGTTTTGACCACATTCGCCCCGGTGATGCCGCGCTAATGGAAGGTTTTGAGGTGGAAATACTTGCATCTTTGGGCCTTCCGGACCCATATGAATAGCGCAGGGGCCGTGGGCCGCTGGGTTTTTGGTAAGGAAAGATGGACGTAGAGACCGACGGGTCGTCTAATGCGGCGCGGAGCGCGCCGGACCCGGACATACAAAGTAAACCCGGATTAATCAGCCGGCTTTTCGGCGCGCGTAATGCGCCCGAAGACACCGGCGTTGACATTCCCACAAATGGAACCGCCGTGAATGGCGCCGCACAGACCACCGGATTGGGGCAACTGACCCGACTGCGCGTGGACGATGTGGCGATTCCCAAGGTCGAGATCGTTGCCGTGCCCGATGACATCTCGAAGGACGAGCTGATCGCCACCTTCCGCGACAGCGGCATGACCCGCCTGCCGGTTTACGATGGCACGCTGGACACCCCGCTGGGCCTGGTGCACCTCAAGGACCTTGCACTGAAATTCGGGTTCAACGGCGGCAATGGCGATTTCAACCTGCGCGCGCTGATGCGCCCGTTGCTGTTTGCGCCGCCTTCGATGCCCATCGGTGTCCTGATGCAGAAAATGCAGTCGGAACGGCGGCACATGGCGCTGGTGATCGATGAATATGGCGGTGTGGACGGTCTGCTGACGATCGAGGATCTGATCGAACAGGTTGTGGGCGAGATCGAAGACGAGCATGACGCCGACGAGGTTGCCCTTTGGGTGCAGGAGAAACCGGGCTGCTACATGGTGCAGGCCCGCGCGCCACTGGATGAGTTCGAGGCCGAGATTGGCGTCAAGCTTCTTGAGGCAGAGGACGAGGAAGAGGCCGACACGCTGGGCGGACTTGTCTTCATGCTGACCGGGCGTGTGCCAACCCGCGGCGAGGTTGTTGGCCACCCCTCGGGCGCCGAGTTCGAAGTGATGGATGCCGATCCCCGCCGGATCAAGCGCCTGCGTGTTTGGGTGCCGGATGTCGCCAAGGGCTGACGGGCTTTGGGCGCGCGGGGTGCCCCGCCGCTTGATCCTTCCCGCATGTTTTCTGTCAGGGGCGGTGGCGGCCACGGGGCTGGCGCCCTTGGGGCTGTGGCCCTTGGCTTTGCTGGGGCTTGCTGCTGTGCTTTGGCTGGTCGGGCAGGGCGAAAACAGCCGCGCAACAGCACGTCGCGCCTGGGTCGCGGGGGCCGGTTATTTCGCGCTGGCGCTGGCCTGGATTGTCGAACCTTTCCTGGTGGATATCGCCAAACACGGCTGGATGGCCCCGTTTGCACTTTTGCTGATGTCATTCGGCCTGGCGTTGTTCTGGGCCGTGGCGGGGACACTGGCCGGATGGCTGGGCACGGGGTGGCGGTCGCGGATCGCGCTGTTCCTGCCGGCCCTGGCCCTGATGGAGCTGTCGCGGGGATACGTCTTTACGGGTTTTCCGTGGGCCTTGATCGGCCATCATTGGATTGACACACCAGTGGTGCAACTGGCGGCTTTTACCGGCGCGCACGGGTTGTCGGCGCTCAGCTTGCTGGTGGTGGCTTTGCCGTTGCTGTGGGGCGCGCGTGGTTTGGCGGGGGGCGTTGCGGTGGTCGCAGCCGTGTGGGTTTTCGGCACCCTGCAACCGGCACCACCCGCGGCGCCCGACGCCCCAACCCTGCGCCTCGTGCAACCCAATGCCGCGCAGCATTTGAAATGGCGCCCTGATATGGTGCCAGTATTCTGGCGCCGGATGATGGCCCAAACCGCTGCCCCCGGTGCACCCGACGTGGTGATCTGGCCCGAAACCTCGGTGCCGTATTTCCTTGAAAACGCCGATCAGGCGCTTGCGGCGATGGCCCAGGCCGCTGACGGCACACCGATCATCGCCGGTATCCGTCGCTGGCAGGAAAACCGGATCTATAACAGCCTGATCGCCATCGACCCGCTGGGCCGCGTCAGCCACCAATATGACAAGCACCACCTTGTGCCCTTTGGCGAGTATATGCCTTTTGCGGCCACCTTTGCGCGGCTGGGTATCTTTGGGCTGGCGGCGGAAGACACATCCGGCTACACGCCCGGGCCAGGTGCGGCCGTGCTGAACCTGGGCGGCGCGCTGGGCACGATGTTGCCACTGATTTGTTACGAGGCGATTTTCCCGCAGGATCTGCGCGCCGCGCCCACCCGGCCCGACTGGGTACTGCAGATCACCAACGATGCATGGTTCGGGCGGTTTTCGGGGCCGTACCAACATCTCGATCAGGCCCGCCTGCGCGCGGTCGAGATGGGATTGCCCGTTGTGCGTGTCGCCAATACCGGGGTGTCAGCGGTGATCGATGCGCGGGGTCAGGTGACCCACGCGCTGGCGCTGAATACCGCCGGTTTCCTCGACGCGCCTTTGCCCGCCGCCTTGCCCGAAACGCCCTATGCCCGGATCGGTGACGCGCCGGCGGGTGGTGCGTTTTTGTTGCTGCTTGGGTTGATCATCGCCTTTCGCCGTCGCCTACCTCATTGACCCGGCCCTGTAACCCGCGTAACAGCCATCTAGCACCTGCCCCAACGGCTTCCTGACGGGGTGGGAAAAATCTATCGGAGCATTTTCATGACACGTCAGAACTATCTCTTCACTTCGGAATCCGTTTCCGAGGGCCACCCCGACAAGGTCTGCGACCGCATCTCGGATGCCGTACTGGACGCGTTCCTTGCCGAGGAGCCGCAGGCCCGAGTGGCGTGTGAAACCTTTGCCACCACCAACCGCGTCGTGATCGGCGGCGAGGTGCGCGGACCGCAATCGGTGATGGACCGTGTCGAAGACATCGCCCGCGATTGTGTGCGCGACATCGGCTATGAACAGGACGGGTTCCACTGGCAGAACATGTCCGTGGACAACTACCTGCACGAACAATCCGCCCATATCGCGCAAGGCGTGGATGCCGGTGACGCCAAAGACGAAGGCGCGGGCGATCAGGGCATCATGTTCGGCTATGCCGTGAACGAGACCGAGCATCTGATGCCCGCCCCTATTCACTATGCCCACGCGATCCTGCGCCGTCTGGCCGAGGTGCGCAAAGACGGCACCGAGCCCGAGCTGGAGCCCGACGCAAAATCGCAATTGTCGGTGAAATACGAAAACGGCAAGCCGGTGGGCGTCACGTCGATCGTGCTGTCAACCCAGCATAAATCCGAAAGCACCGACAGCGCCGCGATCCGCGCGATTGTCGAGCCCTATATCCGCGAAGTTCTGCCCGAGGGTTGGATTTCGCCGGAAACCGAATGGCACGTGAACCCGACCGGCGTGTTCGTGATCGGTGGGCCGGATGGTGATGCGGGCCTGACCGGGCGCAAGATCATCGTGGATACCTATGGCGGTGCCGCACCCCATGGCGGCGGCGCCTTCTCGGGCAAAGACCCCACCAAGGTGGACCGCTCGGCCGCGTATGCCGCGCGCTATCTGGCCAAGAACGTTGTGGCCGCTGGTATGGCTGAACGGTGCTGCATTCAGCTGAGCTATGCCATTGGTGTCGCCAAGCCGCTGTCGATCTATGCCGACACCTATGGCACCGGCCAGGTGGGCGAGGCCGAGATCGAACAGGCGCTGGCCAAGGTTATGGACCTGACCCCGCGCGGCATCCGCGAGCATCTGGGCATGAACCGCCCGATCTATCAGCGCACCGCGGCATATGGCCATTTTGGTCGCGCGGCCGAGGCTGATGGCGGCTTTGGCTGGGAGAAAACCGATCTGGTCGATGCGCTGAAATCTGCAGTGTAATCGACGGGCCTAGGGGCAAGACGGGCCTACAGGCAGGGTGTGCGCACCAGTTTCAGATAGACATTGTGGGGGAAATCACCGCGCCCTTTGCGGTATTTCACCTTCTTCACCCGAAAACACTCATGCGCGCCTGCCAGGGCGCGCATTTTTGATGTGACATGGATGTCTGCGCGTCCCGGCGTCGGCTCGTCCCCGTTCGAGGCCGTGGCGTATACCAGATCGCCAGGTAACAGGTTAAGCTGTTTCAGAACAAACGCCACCGCCGCGTCGTTATCGGCCACCTGGATGCCGGCAAAGTCGTTCCGTTCTGACCACAGAAAATTGTAGAAATTATTGGCCCGCGTGGATTTCACGATGGCGCCGTTTTCTTCGGAAATTTGCATTTCGGTTGCAAAATACCATGCTTTCACGCCGAATGTTTCCACCAGAATCCGCTCGACCGGTGGGGCGACGAAGAAGGCGATGGTGCCGCAAATGGCCACCATTGTCCCGATTTCCCTAATAAACGCGATGCTTTCGGTTGCCCGCACGATCCAGCTCTGCCCGGCCATTCCGGCTCCTCCCACCCTTGTGCGCCCCGCAGGCTTGATTGCCCGGCCTTTGCGCGCGTAACGTGCATTCAAGGGGAGTGAGTTGGGGATTTCAATGATTTACCACATGTTCCGCGCCGCGTTTATGGGCGCATTGGCTTTTGCGCCGCTGTCGGGCTTCGCGCAGGAGACCTCCAAGTTTCAGGTCAAGGGCGATACGCTGTTCTTTGATACCGAAAGCGAAGGCAACGAGTCCGAGATCGTCAGTGCAGATGCTGATACCATGCGGGCGCTTCTGCGCGACAATCCTGCCATCAGGAATGTCGATCTGAACAGCGGCGGCGGCAGCTATTTCGCCGGGTTCGAGATGGGCGAGGTGCTGCTGGATTTCGAAGTGAACACCCATGTATCCGGGATCTGTTCCAGTTCATGCGTCTACATCTTCCTTGGCGGCCTCAAACGCACGCTGGCCCGCGGCGCGCGGATCGGGTTTCATCAGAATTCGTGGTCGGCAGAGTCCATCGAACAGTTCTATACCTCCAAGACCGAAGCCTTCGGTTGGGCCTCGCCTTATGAATTTGCCGAATGGATGTACGAGGACACGCAGCAGGAAACCTATCTGGAACTGCAATATTACCTCGAACGCGGGGTTGATCCGGTCTTTGCCGTCGAAACCATCCGCAATCAGGGCGACAATGTCTGGTACCCGCGCCGGTCCGAGTTGCTCGAGGCCGGGTTGCTGACCGAATAACCATGTACGAGCCCACAGGGCATGGCCGCGACAAGGTTGTCAACGACGTGGATTTTGCCGAAGCCGCGCCGCCCGCTGACCTGCAGGCAGTTGTGCACCGGGCGCTGCGTGTGCAGACCCGCGCACCGCTGGCCACCGATTACCGGTTTCACGCGCTGCCCGATGCCTGCGCCTATGTGGTGCTGAACCAGCGTGACCCGGCGATTGCCGGGGTGACCCGCCTGCGTGCCTCGTCCGAGGAACTGAACCTTGGCCGCGATTTTCATTTCGTCAACATGCGCCTGCTGCCCGGCGTGTGGCAGGGTCCGCGGCTGTCTTACGGGCAGGTGGAGGCCCCCTATGACGGTGATTTGCCGCTGCTTGCATTGAACCGGTCCATCGCCGGGCACAGCTTCGACACCGCGCTTCCGGCACTTTGGGATTTCGCCCGCAACCTAGTGGGGCAGGGGCTGCTGAAACCCAACCCGGTGACTCAGGCAATCTTTGCCCGGATCGTCGACATTCACTCGGTGGCCGACATGGCCGCGGTGGCGGGCCTGTCCACCCGACAGTTGCAACGTGTGTTGAAATCCACCGCCGGGTTCACCCCGCATGACTTTCTGAAGGTCCTGCGTCTGCAACAATCGCTGCGCGGCACGCCGTCGCTGTCTTATGCGGACCAGTCCCACTTCATCCACGCCTTTCGCCGTGCCACCGGCTATACCCCCGGTCAATACGCGCGCAAGTTCAATGTCTGAAATCTACAATACCGGCTTGGCGTCCCCTGATATCCCGCCCCCGAAGGCAACCCAATCAGGAGACCAACATGTCCAAAATGAATGCCATTGGCTGGTTCGATATCTTCGTTACAGACCTTGACCGCGCGGTTGCGTTTTACCAAGCGGTTCTGGGCTGCCATATGGATCCGATCGAAGACCCCACCGGCGAGACGCAGATCATGAGCTTTCCGGCTGACATGACCCAATACGGTGCAGGCGGCGCGCTGAGCAAATCCGCCCATGCAGGTCCGGGTGTCGGCGGTACCATCGTTTATTTCAACTGCACCGATTGTGCGGTGCAACAGGACCGCGTGCAGGATGCTGGCGGGCAGGTTGTGCGCCCGAAATTCTCGATCGGGGCGCATGGGTTCGTGTCGCTATGCATGGATACCGAAGGCAACATGTTCGGGCTAAGCTCGATGGCGTGATGCCCTGCGCGGGTCAGTTGGGGGGCGGTTGGGGGCCAGTTGGGGGATTGTGTGCACGGCCGTGCGGCGCTACATCCGCGCGCATGAGCACCGACAAGCACCCCTCTGGCGCGCCATGGCGCAACTTCTACGGCCGGTTTCGTGGCAAAACCCTGCGCGACAGCCAGAAAGAGTATCTGGAAAACGACCTTGCCGAATTCGCGCCGGGTCCGGTGACATGGGACGAAAACCCCGACCGCACCCCTCTGGATCTGCAGGCGCTGTTCGGTGACCGCGATATCTGGCTTGAGGTTGGGTTTGGTGGGGGCGAGCATCTGGTGCATCAGGCCGCTGAGAACCCCGATGTCGGCATCATCGGTTGCGAGCCTTTCATCAACGGGGTGGCGATGCTGCTGGGCAAGCTGCGCCAGCAGCAATGCGACAATGTCCGCATTCATCCCGGTGACGCGCGCGACATGTTCGACGTGCTGCCCGACCGCTCTTTGTCGCGCGCCTTCCTGCTTTACCCTGATCCCTGGCCGAAAAAGCGCCACCACCGCCGCCGCTTCGTCACGCCCGAGCATCTGGAACCGCTGGCCGCCAAGCTGAAACCGGGGTCGATCTTTCGCGTGGCCACCGACATCCCCGATTACGTGCGCCAAACGCTGGAACAGGTGCCGCGGCACGGGTTTGAATGGCTGGCCGAGCATCCCGATGACTGGCGCGTCGCCTGGCCCGACTGGTATTCAACCCGGTATGAACAAAAAGCGCTGCGCGAAGGCCGCACCCCGCACTACCTGACCTTTGTTCGCACCTAAGTGATGACGAAACGTCATCCGGGCGTGGTAAGCTGGGCCTATTCACCCCCGGTTTTTTCCGCGTTTCAGGTACGTTTTCATGAAGATCATCAATTGCCACATCCACACATTCACCACGGCCCATGTGCCGCTCTACTTTCCGTTTCAGGCCGTCGCCGCGTTTCGCAAGATGCCCGGTCTGGTGAAACTCCTGCGCTGGGTCACATCGATCCTGCCATGGGAGAATCTGCACGACTGGATGTTGCGGATGGAGAATTTTCACGACACGTCGCGCCGCCGCTGCCAAGAGGACATCCTGCGCGAGGTTCTGTGCCACTACCCCGGTGACACCAAATTCGTGGTGTTGCCGATGGACATGGCCGAGATCGGGTTTGGCCCGGTCGAAGAAGACATTGACGAACAACACGACGAACTGGCCGAAATCTGTCGCAAGGACCAGTTCAAAGATCGTGTGATTCCCTTCGCCTCGGTCTTTCCACCCCGCGCCAATGCCGCGTCCGAGTTTCGCCGCTGCGTTGAAAACCACGGTTTCAAGGGGTTGAAGCTTTATCCCAAGCTGGGATTTGCCCCCGATCACCCGGTGCTGATGAACGAGATCTATCCCCTGTGTGTCGAACACAATATCCCGGTGGTGAGCCATTGCTCGCGCGGCGGGGTCTATGGCAAAGGCTGGAACGGCGCGCGTGGTGACGCGGTGACCGATCCGCACGCGTTCCTGCCCGTGCTCAAGGCATTTCCCGACCTGCGGGTATGCCTGGCGCATTTCGGCGGCGATGCGGAGTGGGCCGATTACATGAACAAGGGGTTCGATCCCCTGAACCCGGCGGCGCGCCGCGAAAACTGGGTGGCCGCCATCGCCGACCTGATCCGGTCGGGGGATTATCCGAACCTCTATACCGACATCTCTTACACGATCTTCAAGTTCAACGAATACATGCCGTTGCTGGCGCTGTTCCTTGAAGATCCGAAGTTGAAGGAACGTGTGTTGTTCGGGTCCGATTTCTACATGACCCGTCAGGAACACCTGTCGGAAAAGGCTGTTTCGATCCGTCTGCGCGAACATCTGGGCGAAGATTGCTTTTGTCAGATCGCCGAAAAGAACCCGCGCGTCTGGCTGGGCGAGGAGGCGTAGGTTTGACTAACCCAGTTCTTGGTGCTTGACGCGAAAGACCGCGGGGTGGCGATCAAACCCTGGTTTCGAAGCGCTTTATGGTGCCTCATACCTGCAAGGGGTTTGTCGCGCGGTGCGGGATGCAAAATCGCCAGCCCTCTGGGGCGGTCTGGCGCACTCGGTGTTTCCTTCTGAAACACCTGTTGCCAATGGATCAGCCGGGCCCCTGCGGCGCTGTTAACCGGCTGTGAGCGCCCGTTCGCGCCGGGTACGTAAAATCGCGGTGGAATCCCGCGCGCGAAGCCGTTAAGCCTGCGAGCGCAAACAACCAAGGAGCCCCGCCGCATGTCCGCACATGGCGATCCGATCCCGATGACCTCGCGCAAGGCTGCCCCCCTGAAAGGCGTGGCCCATGTTCCCGGTGATAAGTCGATCAGCCACCGGTCACTGATTTTCGGGGCCATGACCGTGGGCGAGACGCATATTACCGGCCTGCTGGAAGGCCAGGACGTGCTGGACACCGCCAAGGCCATGCGCGCCTTCGGGGCCGAGGTCACACAGCACGGGGCAGGGGAATGGACGGTCTCGGGCGTTGGCGTCGGCGGCTTTGCCGAGCCTGAGGACGTGATCGATTGCGGCAATTCGGGCACCGGGGTGCGGTTGATCATGGGGTGCATGGCCACATCGCCCATTACCGCCACCTTCACCGGCGATGCCTCGCTGCGCTCGCGCCCGATGGGCCGCATCACCGATCCGCTGGCGCTGTTCGGCGCGCAATCTTATGGCCGTCAGGGCGGCCGCCTGCCGCTGACCATCGTGGGGGCCGCCGATCCGGTGCCCGTGCGCTATGCCAGCCCCGTGCCCTCGGCCCAGGTGAAATCGGCGGTACTGCTGGCCGGTCTGAACGCCCCCGGCGAAACCGTGGTGATCGAGAAAGAGGCCACCCGCGACCATTCCGAACGCATGCTGGCCGGTTTCGGCGCCGAGATTTCGACCGATCTCACCGACGAGGGCCGCGTCATCACCCTGAAAGGTCAGCCCGAGCTGTCGCCGCAATCCATCGTGGTGCCGCGCGACCCGTCCTCGGCCGCCTTCCCGGTCTGCGCCGCGCTGATCGTCGAAGGCTCGGACGTTTTGGTGCCCAATATCGGGCTGAACCCGACGCGCGCCGGCCTCTTCACCACTCTGCGCGAAATGGGCGCCGACCTGACCTATGAAAACGAACGGGTTGAGGGCGGCGAGCCGGTGGCCGACCTGCGCGCCCGTTTTTCGCCCGACATGAAAGGCATCGAAGTACCGCCAGAACGCGCGCCCTCGATGATCGACGAATACCCGATCCTGTCGGTAGTCGCCTGCTATGCCGAGGGCAAGACGGTGATGAAAGGCGTGAAAGAGCTGCGCGTGAAAGAAAGCGACCGCATCGACGCCATGGCGCGCGGGCTGGAGGCCTGCGGCGCCACCATCGAAGAGGATGAAGACACCTTCATCGTGCACGGCATGGGCCCCGGCGGCCTGCCCGGCGGCGGCACTGCCGAAGCACGTTTGGACCACCGGATCGCCATGTCGTTCATGTGTGCGGGTATGGGGTCGCAGAAACCGGTTTCCGTCGACGACGCGGGGCCGATTGTGACCTCGTTTCCGATCTTCGAGCCATTGATGCGTGAGCTTGGCGCGCAGCTGGTGCGCAGGAACGTATGAGCTTCACCGTCGCGATTGATGGCCCCGCCGCAGCGGGCAAAGGCACGATCGCACGCGCGGTGGCTGACCATTTCGGCTTTGCGCATCTGGATACGGGGTTGCTGTACCGGGCGGTTGGCGCGCGGATGCTGACCGGCGTGGACGCCATAAAGGCCGCAAAGGCGCTGCGCCCCGAGGATCTGAATGGTGATCTGCGCACCGCCGAGATCGCTCAGGCCGCCAGCAAGGTGGCCGTGATCCCCGAAGTGCGCGCGGCACTGGTCGACTTTCAACGCGCCTTTGCCCGCAGGGCAGGGGGCGCGGTGCTGGATGGGCGCGACATCGGCACGGTGATCTGCCCCGATGCAGACGTGAAACTGTTTGTAACGGCCTCTGATCAAGTGCGGGCCGAACGCCGGTTTCTCGAACTGGCTGCAAAAGGCGCCGAAACCAGCCGCGCCAAGGTTCTGGCCGATCTACGTGAACGCGACGCCCGCGACAGCGCGCGCGCCACGGCGCCCCTGACGGCGGCGGCGGATGCGCTGGTGCTTGATACGTCCGAAATCTCGGCCAAAGACGCCACTGCTGCTGCCGTTGCGCATATTGCCAAATTGCGCGCCTGAAGGCGCATTTCTTTATCTCGCCTGTCGCCAAGGGCTCCATGCTCGGGTTGCCGCCTGCGGCACCAGCGGCGACAAACCAGAACCTGGCCACTTGCGGCAACCCGAGGCGTCGCAAGGCGCCGAGACCAATGGCGTATGGCCGCCAGGCCATTCCTTTTGACAGCGCCCCCCTTGCCTCCATGCTCAAACGCCTCTATAGAAACGCCCGTCAACAAGGCGAAAACGCCACAGCACAGAGAATTCGAGCAGGGTCGGGTCCACCGGCCCTCTTTGTTTTGTGGTTCGTCCAGACCAACCGGCCCGCTGATGGGCGCCAACCAAGACCGGCGGAGACAACCGCGCGGCCAGAAACATGTGTAAAGGAAACCGAGACCTTATGGCTCAAAACGCATCGATGGAGGAATTCGAAGCCCTCCTGCAAGAAAGCTTCGAAATTGACACGCCCGACGAGGGCTCTGTTGTCAAAGGCCGTGTGATCGCTATCGAAGCTGGTCAGGCCATCATCGACGTCGGCTACAAGATGGAAGGCCGTGTCGAGCTGAAAGAATTCGCAAATCCCGGCGAAGCCCCCGAGATCGAAGTTGGCGACGAAGTTGAGGTGTTCCTCGACCGCGTGGAAAACGCCCGTGGCGAGGCTGTCATCAGCCGCGACAAGGCCCGCCGCGAAGAAGCCTGGGACCGCCTGGAAAAAGCCTATGCCGACGACGCGCGCGTCGAAGGTGCCATTTTTGGCCGCGTCAAAGGTGGCTTTACCGTCGATCTGGGCGGTGCCGTGGCCTTCTTGCCCGGCTCTCAGGTTGACGTGCGCCCCGTACGCGATGCCGGCCCGCTGATGGGTCTGAAGCAGCCCTTCCAGATCCTGAAAATGGACCGCCGCCGCGGCAACATCGTTGTCTCGCGCCGCGCCATCCTGGAAGAAAGCCGCGCCGAACAGCGTGCCGAAGTTATCGGCAACCTGGCCGAAGGTCAGGCCGTGGATGGTGTCGTCAAGAACATCACCGAATACGGTGCCTTCGTGGATCTGGGCGGTGTCGACGGCCTGCTGCACGTCACCGACATGGCCTGGCGCCGTGTGAACCACCCGTCGGAAATCCTGTCGATCGGCGAGACCGTCAAGGTTCAGGTCATCAAGATCAACAAGGAAACCCACCGTATCAGCCTGGGCATGAAACAGCTGCAGGACGATCCGTGGGATACCGTTGCCGCGAAATACCCGCTGGAATCGGTGCATACCGGCCGCGTCACCAACATCACCGATTACGGTGCCTTTGTTGAGCTGGAAGCCGGCGTCGAAGGTCTGGTGCACGTTTCGGAAATGTCGTGGACAAAGAAGAACGTTCACCCGGGCAAGATCGTGTCGACCAGCCAGGAAGTCGAGGTCATGGTTCTGGAAATCGACGGCGCCAAGCGTCGCGTTTCGCTGGGCCTGAAACAGACCATGCGCAACCCGTGGGATGTGTTCGCCGAAACCCACCCGGTCGGCACCGAGGTCGAGGGCGAGGTCAAGAACATCACCGAGTTTGGTCTGTTCATCGGTCTGGACAACGACATCGACGGCATGGTTCACCTGTCGGATCTCAGCTGGGACCAGCGTGGCGAGGAAGCCATGCAGAACTACCGCAAGGGCGACGTGGTCAAAGCCGTTGTCACCGAGGTGGATGTCGACAAAGAGCGCATCTCGCTGTCGGTCAAAGCCCTGGGTTCGGATCAGTTCGCCGAGGCCGTTGATGGCGTCAAGCGTGGCTCGATCATCACGGTCGAAGTGACCGCGATCGAAGATGGCGGCATCGAGGTGGAATACGAAGGCGCCAAGTCCTTCATCCGCCGTTCCGACCTCAGCCGCGACCGTGCCGAGCAGCGCCCCGAGCGTTTCGGCGTGGGCGACAAGGTCGACGTGCGCGTCACCAATGTCGACGCCAAGTCGCGTCGTCTGGGTCTGTCGATCAAGGCACGCGAGATTGCGGAAGAGAAAGAGGCCGTCGAACAGTATGGCAGCTCGGACTCGGGTGCATCGCTGGGCGACATCCTGGGCGCCGCTCTGAAGGGCGACGAATAATCCCGAACACGCCCTCGGGTGTGAACAAAGTTCATTTTGGGCCCCGCCAGAAATGGTGGGGCCCAAATCTTTTTGACCCGAATCGAGTACCTTGTTTCCCCGAACTAGGTCCGGGGCGGACCCAAATTTGCGCCATGCCGCGCCGCAGCAGTCGCCTTTAACGGTGAAATTAATGGCGGCAACGCCATGTTTCCCCCATTTTTCAATGGTTTCTGTTTCTCACGCAGGAAAAACACGCCTATAGTCGACGGGTAAAATACGTTGCCAACAAAGGGGCCAGAATAGGCGCCGATAACAGGGGGATGATGCTCGATGATCCGGTCGGAACTGATCCAGAAGATTGCTGATGACAATCCGCATCTTTATCAGCGGGATGTTGAGCGCATCGTGAACACGATTTTTGAAGAGATTATCGGTGCCATGGCCGATGGCGACCGCGTGGAACTGCGCGGTTTTGGCGCCTTCTCTGTCAAGAAACGCGATGCCCGCACTGGCCGAAATCCGCGCACCGGTGACGCGGTAGAGGTTGAAGAAAAACACGTTCCGTTCTTTAAGACGGGTAAGCTGCTACGCGACCGTCTCAATGGAATCGAACCGGAATAACTCATGTTTCGTTATCTTAGGTATCTGATCTGGGGTCTGTTGGCCCTGGTACTTGTCGTCGTGGCCCTGGCCAATCGTGGTCCGGTCACGCTGAACCTGCTGCCGGCTGAAATGGCCACCTTTGCGGGGTTCAACCTGTCGCTGCAACTGCCGCTGTTCCTGGTGGTGCTGGCCGCGGTGGTGGTTGGCCTGCTGGTTGGCTTTGGCTGGGAAGGCCTGCGCGAAATGCGCATCCGCGGTCAGCGCAACCGCGCACAGCGCGACGCGGCCAGCCTGAAACGCGAAGTGGATCGCCTGAAAGGCAGCCCCAAACAGGCCGACGACGTGCTGGCCCTGCTTGAGGATGGCGGCAAGGCCGGGTAAACCGGCTGCATGTCACAGCAAACCCGTGTGAAAATCTGCGGTCTGAAAGACACCGCCCATATCGACGCCGCCGCGCAGGCTGGCGCGGCCTATGTGGGCTTTGTCTTCTTTCCCAAATCGCCCCGCAACGTGTCCATCGCACAGGCGGTGCCTCTGGCCGGGCATGTGCCGCTGGGCGTGGCCAAGGTGGCGCTGACCGTGAATGCCGACAATGACGCGCTGGACGCGATCACCGGGGCCGTGCCGCTGGACATGCTGCAGCTGCACGGGGCCGAGACACCGGCCCGCGTGGCCGAGGTGAAGGCGCGCTATGGCCTGCCGGTGATGAAGGCCATCGGCGTGGCCGAGGCCGCCGACCTGGCCCAGATCGACGAATATGCCCCCGTGGCCGATCAATTGCTGATCGACGCCAAACCCGCCCCCGATTCCGACCGCCCCGGCGGCAATGGGCTGCCCTTTGACTGGCAATTGCTGGCAGGCCGCAAATACTGGACGAAACCGTGGATGCTGTCGGGCGGTCTGACGGCCGATAATGTCAGCCGCGCCATCAACCTGACCGGTGCCAAACAGATCGACCTGTCCTCGGGCGTTGAAACTGCGCCGGGCGTGAAAGACGCGGGCCTGATCCGCACCTTTATGGACGCCGTCAAAGGCCCGCCCGCCCTGCGCTGAGCCGCTTGCGCTCGGCCCCGTGCTTCACTAGGACATTCCTAACATCTTGAGGGAACGCGCCATGCCGAACGATCTTTTCAACAGCTTCATGACCGGCCCCGACGAAAACGGCCGGTTCGGCGATTTCGGCGGCCGGTTCGTCAGCGAAACCCTGATGCCGCTGATCCTGTCGCTTGAGGAAGAATACGACCGCGCCAAGGATGACCCCTCGTTTTGGGCCCAGATGGATGACCTGTGGGAACACTATGTCGGCCGCCCCAGCCCGCTTTACTTTGCCGAGGGCCTGACCAAGCATCTGGGCGGCGCCAAGATCTATCTCAAACGGGACGAGCTGAACCACACCGGCGCGCACAAGATCAACAACGTGCTAGGTCAGATCCTGCTGGCCCGCCGCATGGGCAAAACCCGCATCATCGCCGAAACCGGCGCCGGGCAGCACGGGGTGGCCACCGCCACCGTCTGCGCCAAGTTTGGCCTGAAATGCGTGGTCTATATGGGCGCGCATGACGTTGAACGGCAGGCCCCGAACGTGTTCCGCATGCGCCTGCTGGGGGCCGAGGTGATCCCGGTAACCTCGGGCCGCGGCACGCTGAAGGACGCGATGAACGACGCGCTGCGTGATTGGGTGACCAATGTGCGCGACACGTTTTACTGCATCGGCACCGTGGCCGGCCCGCACCCATACCCCGCCATGGTCCGCGACTTTCAGGCGATCATCGGCAAGGAAGCCAAGGCGCAGATCATGAAGGCCGAGGGGCGCTTGCCCGACACGATCATAGCCGCCATCGGCGGTGGCTCCAACGCCATGGGCCTGTTCTTTCCGTTCCTCGACGACAAGGATGTGCAGATCATCGGGGTCGAGGCCGGCGGCAAAGGCGTAAACCAGAAGATGGAACATTGCGCCAGCCTGACCGGCGGGCGCCCCGGCGTGCTGCACGGCAACCGCACCTACCTGTTGCAGGACGATGATGGTCAGATCCTCGAAGGCTTCTCGATCTCGGCGGGTCTGGACTATCCCGGCATCGGCCCCGAACACGCCTGGCTGCACGAGATCGGGCGCGCGCAATATGTCTCGATCACCGATGTCGAAGCGCTGGAGGCGTTTCAGCTTTCCTGCCAGACCGAAGGCATCATCCCCGCGCTGGAGCCCAGCCACGCGCTGGCCCATGTGATGAAGATTGCCCCCGAACTGCCCGCCGACCACATCATCATCATGAACATGTGCGGACGCGGCGACAAAGACATCTTCACCGTCGCCCGCCACCTGGGCTTTGACATGTCCGGCCCCGAGGGTCGCTCGGTCGAATAGTTCAAACTTCGCCGGTTTCGTGGGCCCAAAGTTGAAAACCTCGCCTTCACCGGGCGGGGTTTTTTGTAATTTTACCATAAACCAAAGTTTATGGCCCTCATTCGCCGGTTTATGACGCTGCCCCTAACCCTGTGGCATATTTTTTTTCGGCGGCCGGTTCGCCAGGCTTTTCCCACAGGCAGCGCAAAAGGCGCAGCCGAAAACGGGAAAGGACCCCATCATGAAACTGTTTAAACTTAGCGCAATCTCGGTTTCGGCCGCCTTGCTGGGCACCAGCGTTCTGTCTCAGTCAACCGACCCGGTTGCCGATGCAATTGTCGCGGATCTGACCAGTGCCGGTTACTCGCAGATCGAAGTGATCCAGACCAAAAATGGTTATGAAATTGAAGCGGTTAGCGCCACCGACGAGATCGAACGGACATACGATGCCGCAGGTAATCTTCTATCCGAGGAATTGGAACCCCTCGACGACGAAGATGACGACGACGCGGACGACGACGACGAAAATGAAGAAGATGATGATGATGACGAGGACGAAGATGACGAGGACGAAGATGACGACGAGGATGAAGACGACGACGATGAATGATCATCTAACACGTTGATCTTGTACGACCTTCCCTGTTCCGCTTTAGTGGGGCAGGGTATCTGACGGAGGTTCCATGACCCGCCACATCGCTATGTTGGTCCTCGTTTCAGCGTTGTGCGCACCGGTGGTTGCTGGGGCGCAGACGCCCTATGTCGACCGGATCGTCGCCCAATTGCTGGCTGACGGATACGCTGACATCGAGGTTTCACGCACGTGGTTGGGCCGTTTCCTGATCGAGGCTGAACGCAACGGTCATGAACGTGTGATCGTCGTGAACGCGCGTACCGGCGAAGTTCTGCGTGACGTTTGGCAGCTGGACGATGACGGGCGCGAAAACGGAGACGACGATGACGATTGATTGTTGTTGCGGTGGCCGCGAATGAACCGACAAGTCATTGTCTTTGTTGTGATATTGGTAATTCAGGCGATCTGCACCCTATTCTTTCTGTCCGACCTGCTGTCCAGCTTGATTGGCCTTCGGGCCCGGCCGTTGAACTGGCAGTTGCGCGAATTGATGGAAATCGCAGCCGCCGGTGGGCTGATCCTTGGCGGAGTGTTGGCCTTTGTCCTGTTGCGCGGTTCTCTGCGCGAGGCCCGACAGGCGCGCACCGCTCTGCGGGCTGCTTCGGGGGCCTTCGCCGACGTTTTGGAAGAACATTTTCAGGACTGGGCACTGACCCCTGCCGAACGCGATGTCGCTCTGTTCGCCATTAAAGGACTCAGCACGCACGAGATTGCCAAAACCCGCAACACGTCCGAAGGCACAGTGAAAGCCCAGACCGCCGCGATATACCGCAAGGCTGGCGTTACTGGACGACCTCAGTTGCTCAGTCTGTTCATCGACGAATTGATGGATGAAGGTCTGAGGATCTGAATTCTGAATTCGGCAATTTTCGACATGCCTGGCAGACCGGATCGGCGTTCCTTCGGCCGTGATTTGCCATTCGGCTTTGCAAAAGTTGCGCAACGTTGAAATAATGTTGCGCCCGCGCAACGGGTGCATTTGCCGCAAAAATTACTTTACCGCGAATCCAGTTTCGCCGCCTAAAAGGGCGCCCTGTCCTGACGGGCATATCCTAGCGGGTCGGAGGTGATCACTCCCCCGGTGCGGACGGCGCTGCCGGTTCCGTATGCCAGGAATGTCGTGAATGGACGGTTATTCGAAGCTCAATGGATAGAGCAACAGATTCAGGTTCTGTGGGTTGAGGGTTCGAATCCCTCCGAATGAAGTAGCTCAATTGGATAGAGCGCTAGACTACGAATCTAGAGGTTCCGGGTTCGACTCCCGGCTTATTGAACGCGTCTCGAAAGAACGCACCATATCGGTTCCGGGGCTGCCTTGCGGGGTGGTCCGTGCGTCAAGGGTGGCCTTCGGGCGACCTGCGATGCGGGCCCGCCACGCTCTGGCCTTTGGCCGGGCAGCTGGGCGCGGCAACCGGGCAAGGGCAACCCGGCCGGGTGGGTTTCGATCCATCCCACGCCGCGCCGCCCGGTCCCCGCGTTGTCGCCCCCTTCGGCCCCGCCTCTGGCCACGGCAAAGGCGGCCCCGGCGCCCTTCATTTTCGTCCGCGCAATCCCGCGTGGATGTCACACCTGTCACCCGTTCCGGGTGCAACCAACTGAAACCAAAAGGAGAATGCGTTTGCGCGGTTAGCGAGACGAAGAAGAAGGAGATGTAACCAATGACGTATTTGTTTGAAAAAATGCTGGGCTACCAGCGTGTGATCGTGGCCGAGACCAAGCGTGTGCTTGTTCTGCAAAAAGGCCGTTTCGTCGATATTCTGGGCCCGGGCGAGCACCGTCTGAAGGCGCGGAACCTCGACATGCACTCCTTCGCGCTGAGCGATCTGCGCTTTGACTCGCATCTTGAACAGCCGCTGCGGAACACCCGCCCGGACCTGGTTGAACGCCATTTCTTCGAGGTTGTCACCGGCCCGGACGAGGTGGCCGTGGTGGCCCGTTCGGGGCGCGCCCATGCGGTGGTCAGCCAGGACAAGCAGATGTTGTTCTGGAAGGACGCCGCCGACTGGTCGGTGGAAATGGTGCCGCTGGGCGAGCGCCACGAGGTGCCGGCCGAACTGGCGCAGCGTCTGATGCGCTCGGGCCTGACCAAGCAGATGGTCGCGACCGAGGTGGCCGAGGGCAAGGTGGGTCTGTTGACCGTGGATGGCGTGTTTGACCGCGTTTTGCAGCCGGGCACCTATTGGTTCTGGATGCTGGGGCGCAAGCACCTGGTGAAACAGGTCGATCTGCGCTGGCAGATGCACGAGGTGAACGGGCAGGAAATGCTGACCCGTGACCGCGTGACGCTGCGGGTGAACATCACCGCCGATTACCGTGTGGTTGACCCGGTCAAGGCGGTGCAGTTGGTGAAAGACTTCGCCGAAACGCTGCACCGGGCGCTGCAACTGGCCTTCCGCAAGACGCTTGGCGCGCTGACGCTGGACGCTTTGCTGGCTGACAAGGTCAGCGTCGATGCCGAGGCCGCCGAGGCCGTGCGGGTCGAAATGGCCGGGATCGGCATCGAGCTGGGCGAGATCGCGTTGAAAGACGTGATCCTGCCGGGCGAGATGCGCGAGATCCTGAACCAGGTTGTGACCGCGCAGAAAGAGGCCGAGGCCAACGTGATCCGTCGTCGGGAAGAGACGAACGCCACGCGTTCGCTTCTGAACACGGCCAAGGTCATGGCCGAGCATCCGGTGATGATGCGCCTGAAAGAGCTGGAAGCTCTGGAAGCCGTCGCCGACAAGGTCGACAACCTGACCGTCCTCAGCGGGACCGAGGGGTTGATGAACGACCTTGTCAAAATGCGCTGACAAAGCCCCGTCCGGCCCCGTGCCGGGCGGGGTGTTACATTGCGGTGTTAAAGGCCCGGCATGACTAAATTCGCGTCCTATATTCTGTGCACCTCGCCCCGCAGCGGCAGCACTTTGCTGTGCGATCTTTTGGCCCGCAGCGGTGTGGCCGGTCACCCTGAATCCTATTTCCACCGGCCCGAAATGGCGTCATGGGCGCGCGGTGTCGGCCTGCCTGAAACCGCGCCCTTTGCCGATATCCTGCGGGCCGCGATCGGGCAGGGCCGCGGGGATGCCGGCGTGTTCGGCCTTCGCCTGCAAAGCCACAGCCGGGTGGTGTTCCTTGAAACCCTGGCACGCGAAACGGCGGCTGGGGCGTGCGATCTCGACCTCCTGCAATGCGCCTTTGGCCCCACGGCCTTCATCTACCTGAACCGCGACGACAAGGTGGCACAGGCGGTGTCTTATCTGAAAGCCACGCAATCGGGTCTGTGGCACCGGGCCCCCGACGGGTCCGAGATCGAACGCACCGCCCCCCCGGAACAGCCCCGCTATGACGCCGCGTTCATCGCCAAGAACGCGGCGCAGTTCGCCGATGACCATGCCGGCTGGAACAACTGGTTCGCGGAACAGGGGATCGAACCCCTGCGCCTGACCTATGACGCGCTGTCCGCCGATCCCATCGGTGAACTGCGCCGGGTTCTGGAACATATCGGTCAGAATCCCGATGCCGCGAACGCGGTTCAGATTGGCGTCGGCAAGCTGGCTGATCAACAGAGCCGCGACTGGATCGCGCGGTTCAAGGCCAGCCATCCGGCCGGGTGAAAATCTTTAAACTATGGCCTTCGGGCGGCAGTGAAAGTTTAAGAACCCCGTTAAACTTTCCATGGCACCGGTCACACCGCGTGGGATTGCAAAACGTCCAACGGCACCACCTCCAACGCCCGCTGGTGGGTGGCTCGCAGGCTGACCTTAGGGGCGCAACCCTCGTCATGGGCTTGCAGAAAACGCGCTGCGCACAGGCACCATTGGTCGCCCGGTTTCAGGCCGGCGAAATGGTATTCGGGGCGCGGGGTGCTCAGGTCATTGCCTACATATTTGGAATAGGCCAGAAACTCGGCCGTCATCACCGCACAGACCGTGTGGCTGCCGGTATCCGCCGCGCAGGTATTGCACGCCCCATCGCGGAAAAACCCGGTCACCGGGTCCATCGAGCACGGCTGCAATTCGGTTCCTAATGCGTTGATAGAAGGGTCTTTTTCCATAAAAGGCTCCGTTCTCTCAGCTCGGTGGGGTCCAGATCAGCCAGCGACCGTGGAAATCCATCCGTCCGATATTCAGCGTCACATCGTCCGGCCAAAGGCGCAAGCACATTCCCGCGCCGGGCTTTTGGTCGTCTGCCTCAATGCCCAGCCACGCGAGGGGGGCATTTTCTGTGGCCCGCGCCCCGGCGGCGACGATTGCGGCGGCGCATCGTTCCTTCGTTTCCTGAGGAAAATACTGCCATGCAATCGTATGATAAATAAAGGTAATCTCGCCTTCAGGCAGGTCTTGCAGCACCCGCTCTAACCACGGTGCGGCGTCCCCCGCGGCGACCTCTGGCTTGTGTTTATGCGCCAGCTTAATCGCGGCATCTGTCCGGGCACGCCGATCCGGCTGATCGGGCCACAGATAGGCGCGCAGGCGCAGAACGTCGCCCTCATCGGCGATGCTCAGCGGTGAGAGGTCAACACCGCGCCGGCGGGTCACGTGCACCGGGGCCTGCGGGGGCAGGGGGCCGGTCCAGTCTGGTGACAGGCGTAGCGTCGCGTCGTCTGGGCCAAACCGGACATCGGGCAGGTCCAGCGCCATCCGGTCCCATTGCAGGTTCAATCCTGCGCTTGCGCCCAGTTCCAGCAAGTTGAACGGCAGGCCGCATCGATTGCTAAGCCATTGACCTACAGCGATTATTCCGGTGCTGCGGCGCACCTCGTTGGTCTGTGGGGCATTGTCTAGCCACGCCTGAATACGCGTCTCATGGGTTGAAATTGCCGCCAAAACCGCGCGCCGAAGGGCGTCGTCGTCGGTCTGATTTGGTGGATAGACGGCGGCCAATTCGGGCGCGGTTCCGTCGATCACCAAGCCATGCAGCGCCCCGCACAGGCGCAAGGGCACCGAATGCCCCGCCGCCGAGACATCGCCCGGCCACGCGCGCATCCGTTCAAAAACCGGGCCGGGGCTGTCCAGCATATCGGCCAGCAGGCCGCAAAGCTGTCCCATGAAAGGCGAGCCAAGCTGCGGACAAACCGTCGCCTGGCGCAGAAACGCGTCGCGCAATGTCATCGAAACTTGTCCATCAGGCGCTCCAAAGGCGACTTTTGCGGTACTTCGGGTTCCGGTTCGGGCGCGGGTTTTGCGGCCTTGGCGGGTTTTTCGGCCGCGTTATTGGAACTGCGGGGCGGGGCAGTGCGCAGCGACACTGCGTTCATGAATTTGCCCTTGTCCCCATCAGCCAGCGCCGGGGCGCCATCGGCGATGCCACGCAGCAGATCTTCGAGCCAGCCTTCCTGCTCCACCCGGACAAAATCGCCCAGAACCCAAGGGGATACGCGATCTTTGTGGCCCGGATGCCCGATGCCCAGCCGCACGCGGTGAAAGTCATTGCCGATATGGGCGTCGGTGGACCGCAACCCGTTATGGCCAGCCAGCCCGCCGCCGGTTTTGACCCGGCATTTGCCGGGGGCAAGGTCCAGCTCGTCATGGAAAACAGTGACATCCGCGGCGGTCAGCTTGTAAAATCGCATCGCTTCGCCGATGGCCTGGCCGGATTTGTTCATGAAGGTGTCGGGCTTCATCAACAGCACTTTGCCGCCGCCCAAACGCCCCTCGGCCACAAGCGCCTGAAACTTGGCGCGCCAAGGGCCGAACCCGTGGGCCTCGGCAATGGATTCAACGGCCATGAACCCGATATTGTGCCGGTTTTTCGCGTATTTCGCGCCGGGATTGCCCAAACCTGCAAAGATCTGCATCGCGTGCCTCCGTTTGCAGTATTCCTAGGGATGGCACGGAAGGCGGGCAACAAAAAAAAGCGCGGCCCAAGAGCCGCGCTTTGGTATTTGATAGGGGTCGTCGAGGGCTTATTCCTCGGCAGCGGCCTCTTCGGCGGGTGCTTCGGCGTCGTCGTCACCCTCGTTGTCTTCCGAGCGCAGACCCGACGGAGCTGCGATGTTGGCAACCACGAAGTCACGGTCGGTGATCATCGGGCGCGTGCCCTCGGGCAGCGCGATGTCCGAGATGTTGATCGTATCGCCAACATTCAGGCCGGTCAGATCGGCAACCAGCTTTTCAGGGATATCGCCGGCGGTCACTTTCAGCTCAACCTCGGGGCGCACAACAGCCAGAACACCGCCGCGCTTGATGCCGGGGGACTCTTCCTCGTTGATGAACTCAACCGGGATATAGAGGTTGATGCGCGAGGTGCGGCGCAGGCGCATCAGGTCCACATGGGTTGGCAGGTCTTTGACAACATCGCGCTGTACGCCGCGGCAGATCACGCGCACGTCTTCCTGGCCTTCAACCTTCAGGTTGAACAGCGTCGAAAGGAAGCGGCCAGCTTTCAGGCGCTTCAGCAATTCGTTGAATTTGATGTTGATTGCGATGGGGTCTTCGCCACCACCATATACAACGCCCGGTACCAACTGCTCGCGACGAGCTTGGCGGGCGGCCCCCTTGCCTGTCCCCGCGCGGACCGTGGCGTTCAGATCAGGAATCTGTCCTGCCATGAGATCTCTCCAATTTTGATAAGGGCATCCTCCAAGGGTGCATGCCCGAGTGAAGACGCGCGTATAGGCCAGAATCCAGCAAAGGGAAAGAGGAAAATGTGCGCGCAATCAGGATGGCGCTTTGCCGGGGGCTCTGTCATGAGTGGGCGTATGAATGCAAGCGATTTGCCATATGCCGGGCTGAGCGATGCGCCCTGTTTTTTGCCGCGCAGCGCCGATGCGGATGCGCGGCGCTTTGCGGTGTTGGCCAATCAGGCGACGGGCGTGCCGAGGGCGCGGCTGCCGCTGGGTGATGACGGGGATGTGGCGCGCGCGGTGGGGCGTGCGCGGATGGCGTTTGACCTGCGCGCGGCCGAGGATCGCGCCGCGCTGCTGGAGGCGCTGATTGCCGGGATCGAGGCGCGGCACGAGGATTTTGCCCAGGCCATCAGCCGCGAGATGGGTGCGCCCATTGATTTTGCGCGCGCCAAGCAGGTGGACGCGGCATTGTCGCATTTGCGGGTGATCCGCGCGGCGATGGATCAGGCCGCGGCGCAGGTGCCCGAACCGCTGGCCCCGCACGCGGTGCGGTACGAGCCATTGGGCGTTGCGGCGCTGATCACACCGTGGAACTGGCCGCTGAACCAGGCGGCACTGAAGGTTGGGGCGGCGTTGGCGGCGGGCTGCACGATGGTACTGAAACCCTCGGAACTGTCCCCCGAAAGCGGAGCGATGCTTGCCGAAGTCGCTGATGACGCCGGTTTGCGCGACATTCTGACGGTGTTGCAGGGCGACGGGCAGACCGGCGCGGCTCTGGTCGGCGCCGAAGGGGTGGATGTGGTCAGCTTCACGGGATCCACCGCGGCGGGGCGGCAGGTGGCCGCATCGGCGGGCGCAATGTTGCGGCCCGTGCTGCTGGAGCTTGGTGGGAAGTCTGCCAATATTCTGTTTGACGATTGCGCGCTGCCGCTGGCCGTGCAGCAGGGTATGGCGCATTGCGTGCGCAACTCGGGTCAATCCTGCAACGCGGCCTCGCGAATGTTGGTGCACGCGGCGATCTATGATCAGGTGGTTGAGCTGGCGGTGGCCGAGGCGGGGGGGTATGTTTTCAACGCGCCCGCAACCGCCGGGGGGCATCTGGGCCCACTGGTCTCGGCCACGCAGTTCGACCGGGTGCAGCGCTGTATCGCCGAGGCGATCGAGGATGGCGCGCGGCTGGTGGCGGGCGGTCTTGGCACCGACATGGCCGGACCGTTCTGCCCGCGCGTGACCGTTTTTGCAGATGTCACGCCCGAAATGCGGCTGTTCCACGAAGAGGTGTTTGGCCCGGTTCTGGCAATCTCGCGCTTTGCCGACGAGGCCGAGGCGGTGCGCCTGGCCAATGACAGCGCCTATGGGCTGGCCGGGTATATCCAAACCGCTGACCGCGAACGTGCGGCCCGTGTGGCGGGCGGCTTGCAGGTGGGCATGGTGCAGATCAACGGCACCTCGCGCGCACCCGGCGCGCCGTTTGGCGGGCGTAAGGCCTCGGGCTTTGGGCGCGAGGCGGGGCTGTGGGGGATCCGCGCATTTCAGGCGGTGAAATCGATCAGCGGCGTTTAGGGCAGGATCGACAGCCACATCCAGACGCTGAGGATCGACAGGACCGTGCCCAGCAGCACCGATGACGCCGCAACCCGTCGTCCCACACCGTAGAAATCCGCGAACAGGTAGACGTTGACGCCCGGGGCCATGGCGGCGGTAATGACCGCTGATCGGAATTGCGCTGTGGTCAGGTCCAGCGTCTGTCCCATTGTCCAGACAATCGCGGGGTTTATCAGCAAGGACAATGCGCAGATGAACAGGATGGTAGCCATGTCGCCCTCGGGGCGGTACCGCAGTAACACCCCGCCCAAGCCGAACAGCGCCACCGGCAGGGCCGCGGCGGCGGCCATGTCGATCACTTGCCACAGGGTGTCGGGCACCGGAATCGCGCCCAGATTCACCACAAACCCGCACATGATCGCCACCACTAGCACGTTTGAAAACATCGCGCTGAGCACCGCGCGCAGTTTCACCAGGCTGGACGCGCCCGAAAACCGCAACAGCTCCATCGCGGTGACACCCACGCAATAGCACAAGGGCGCGTTGATCGAGATCAGGGCGAAATTGGCCTGCAACGCATCGGCGCCATAGGCGCGTTCGGTCACCGGCAGGCCCAGCAGCACCGAGTTCGAGAAAAACGCCGCAAAGCCGATCGCCACGCTGTCCTGCCAGGGGCGCCCAAACAGAAAGCGCGCGCCAAGAAAGCCAAGTGTAAAGACACAAAGCGCGCCGACATAATATGACGCCAGCAACGTTCCGCGAAACTGCGTGGCCAGGTCCAGCCGCGCGATGGCGGCAAAAAGCAGGCACGGGATCGCGAATTTCTGCGAAAACAGCATCAGGCCGTCAACCGCAGCCTCACCCAACACACGGAACCGCGCCGCCAGGTATCCGCAGGCCACCAAGATGGCGACCGGCAGGATGACCTGAACCATCAGCGCCATGGCGTCATTCTGCCAATTCTATGACAAGCCCGTCATGGGCAGGTGTCACCTGGTCCGGCGTCTCGGTGGCCACGGTCGTATAGTCCAGATCGATATGCATGTTGGTCAGAACCGCGTGGGCGGGCTGAAGGCGGGCGATCCATTCCAGCGCGGTGGCCAGATTGATGTGGGTTGGATGCGGGCTGCGCCGCAAGGCGTCCAGAACGAGATATTCCAAACCCTCAAGCTGTGGCCAGGTCTCGTCATACATCTCGACCACATCTGGGATATAGGCCAGATCGCCGATGCGGAACCCAAGCGCGTCGATGGCGCCATGCCCCACGCGCAGTGGCTGAAAACTAAGGCCACCACCTGCACCGTCGATTTCAAACGGCCCGTCGATTGTGTGCATGTCCAGGATTGGCGGATAGGGCGAGCCTTCGGGCTGTACAAAGGCATATCCGAACCGTGAAAACAGATCGTTCTGTGTGGCGCCGTCAGCCCAGACATCCAGACGTTTGCGCATGTTGAAGACCACTTGCCGCAGATCGTCCAGACCGTGCACATGGTCGGCATGAGAATGGGTGTACACCACCGCGTCCAGTGTGCCGACACCGGCGGCCAGCAATTGTTGGCGCATATCGGGTGACGTATCGATCAGAACACGCGTTGTCCCCTCTGCGCCGATACGCTCTACCAGCATAGAGCAGCGACTGCGCCGGTTGCGTGGTTCGTTGGGATCACATTCGCCCCAATGCCCGCCCAAACGGGGTACGCCGCCCGATGACCCGCAGCCAAGGATGGTAAAGCGCAGGCTCATGCCGCAACGGCCTTCCACGAGGCGGCCTTGGTGAAAAGCCGATCAAAATTCTGCTGCGTCTGTGCGGCAAAGGCAGCATAGTCCATGCCAAATGTCTCGGCCGCTGCGCGTGCGGTATGGGCGGTATAGGCCGGCTCGTTTCGTTTGCCGCGATAGGGGGGTGGCGCCAGGTACGGGGCGTCGGTTTCCAGCAGGATCCGGTCAATCGGCGCGGCGGCAAAAATCTCGCGCAGTTCGGTCGACCGCGGGAAGGCGGTGATGCCGGACATCGACAGATAAAACCCCAGATCCAGCGCGGCACGTGCCAGTTCAGCGCCGGACGAGAAACAATGCATCACGCAGCTATAGGCGCCATTGCTGTGCTCTTCGGCCAGGATACGGGCCATGTCGTCGTCGGCGTCACGCGAATGGATGATCAGCGGCAGGCCGGTTTGTCGTGCGGCGTCGATATGTACGCGCAGGCTGGCCTGTTGCATATCAGCGCTTTCGGCCGTGTAGTGATAGTCGAGCCCCGTTTCCCCGACCCCGACAAATTTCGGATGCGCGGCGGCGGCGATCAGCTCGTCCACCGTCGCCATCGGCTCATCGGCGGCATTCATCGGATGAGTGCCGGCCGCAAAGAAGACGGGTGCGTGGGCCTCGGCGATGGCACGGATCTTGGGCAACTCGCGCAGGCGGGTGCAGATGGTGACCATGCGCGTCACGCCTGCTTCGGCCGCGCGCCCGATCATCTCGGGCATCTCGTCGGCAAAAACATCATAGTCGATGTGACAGTGGCTGTCGGTGATTTCGGGTGGTGTCATTGCAATGGCCGCGCCTATCGGGCGACAAGTTCTGCCGCCATCTCGTTCATCCTCAGAACCGTATCAAGGATGAGCGTCGAAGGGTCAAGGTTCACCGCGCGCCCATGGCCCAGCCGGGCGTTGATTTCGGTGGCGCCCTGCGCCCATTTGCGGGCGGCGGGGATGTCGGGGCAAAGACGGGCGAAAATCTGGATCTCGCCCTGGGCGGCCTCGACCTCGGGCGGTTGACCGGCGCCGGCACGGGCCAGGCGTGTCAACAGCAAGTCAAGCAGGCGCAGCGTCAGGTCATAGCGCGCCTCATTCGCTTTGCCCGCGCAGCTATTGGCCAGCGCAAGAGCGGCGGGGCGGTCGACGTTGGGCATGGAGTTCAGAAGTTGCAGCAAGCCCGCATAATGCTTTAACCCGTCCTGATGGGTCAGCCGGATTGCTTCGCCCACGGACCCGGCCGCCAGCGTAGCAAGGGCAGCGCTGTCATCCGTTTCCGTACCAGCGGACTGCATGGCCTGCGCCATATCCCCCGGCGCCAAGGGCGACAGGCGCAACTCGCGGCAGCGCGAGCGGATGGTGGGCAGCAGGCGCGCCGGTTGGTGCACGATTAGAAAGATCGTGGCGTTTTCGGGCGGCTCTTCCAGCAGTTTCAGCAGCGCATTGGCTGCGTTCACATTCATCTCGTCGGCCGCGTCCGCGATCACTACCCGTCGCCCACCGCCTGCGGCGGAAAGGGCAAAGAACTCTTTCAGCCGTCGCACTTCGTCCACGGTAATCACCGTTTGCAGGCGGGCAGGGGAAGGTTTCTCGCGCCATGCGCGGCGCAGCAGGAACAGGTTCGGCTCCGAAAGGGCGCGCAGGCGCGTGGCGACCGGGTGGTCAGGATCAACCTCCAGCGAGGTCGGGGCAGGGGGCGCGCCAAACAGACCGTCATCCGCGTCCAGGGGTTGTGTCAGCAGAAACCTTGCGGCGCGCCAAGCAAACGTGGCTTTGCCGATGCCCTTTGGCCCCGTAATCATCCATCCATGATGCAAACGACCCGAATTGAACGCATCCAGAAACGCCGCCTGAGCCGGGTCCTGCCCGAACAGCCGAGTGGTTTCACGCGGATGCGGCGCACCTTCGATGCGGTCGGGTTCGGGGATATCGTCGCTGCTCATGGCGGGCAGGCTACGCGGATGCGGCGTCGGGTGAAAGACGGTCCATCGTAATTCGCGCCACGTCGGCGGCCACGGCGTCGATTGCACGCGCGCCATCGACGACAACGCAGCGGTCCGCGAATTCATGTGCAAGGTTCAGGAAACCCTCGCGCATGCGTTCCTGCAGGCCAAGGCCAAAATCCTCGAACCGTTCCTCTGTCCCTTGGCGGCCCTTGGCGCGGGCCAAACCCATCGCCGGGTCCATATCGATGACAAAAGTTAAATCCGGTTCGCACGCGATCATTTGATCATGCAGCCGATCCACCACGCCCCGCAGATCGCCACGTGTAATCCCTTGATACAGGCGAGTGGAATCGGCAAACCGGTCGCAGATCACCACCTTGCCGTCCTCGAGCGCAGGCCAGACGGTTTTTTCCAGATGGTCGCGGCGGGCGGCGGTAAACAGCAGAATCTCGGTCTCGGCTGACCATTTGTCGGGATCACCCTCCAGCACCAGCCGCCGAATTTCCTCGGCCCCGGCGGAGCCGCCAGGCTCGCGCGTGAGAACCACGTCGCGCCCCGCTTGCCGCAGGTGGTCGGCCAGCATCCGCGCCTGGGTGGACTTGCCCGAGCCATCGATACCTTCGAACGACAGGAAATGCCCGGTCATCACTTAAAGGGTCTGTGCCCGCGCGCCAAGGCGATCCAAAAGGATCATCGCAGCGGTTTTGACGCGGGGCAGAAAGCCGCCTTTGGCAACATCACTTTCAGCCACCAGCGGGATTTCGACCGCCTCCATGTCTGGCAGTTGAACAATCATCTTGCCCAGTACGTCACCCTTTGTAACTGGCGCTTGAATTGGGCCTTCGAACTGCACCTCGGCCTGAACCGAACCTTGGGTCAGCGCAGGTACCAGCAGCGTTACATCGTCGGCCACCACAAGGCCAACGCGGGGGGCCGCGCCCATCCAAACCTGTGCCTCGGCCATGCGTGTGCCCGCCTTGGCCACCGATTTTTCAACAAACTGGCGGAAGGCCCAGTTGATCAGGCTTTCGGCCTCGCGCGCGCGGTCTGCTGCCGATTGCAGCCCCGAGAACACGACAATCACACGCCGGGTTCCCTGCCGGGCCGATCCAACAAGGCCATAGCCCGCCTCGTTCGTGTGGCCGGTTTTCAGGCCGTCCGCCCCGATGCCCAGTTTCAGCAGCGGGTTGCGGTTGAACCGGTTGTCCGGCGCGCGGCCATCATATCCAAACTCGGTCTCGCCAAAATAGCCGTAATACTCTGGAAATTCGGTGATCAGGCGGTTGGCCAGAACGGCCAGGTCTTCCATGCTCATCCGCTGGTTCGGATTGGGCCAGCCGGAGGCGTTGGCGAAGGTCGAGTTGTTCATCCCCAGCGCTTTTGCGCGGGTGTTCATCAGGCGGGCAAAGGCGTCTTCGGTCCCGGCCAGACCTTCGGCCACAACCACGCAGGCATCGTTGCCGGACTGCACAACGATGCCGCGGATCAATTCCTCGACCGTTGGGCGGTCGCGTTCGTTCAGGAACATCGTGGACCCGCCCATCGACTTGGCGCGGGTTGACACGCTGAATTGCGTGTCCAGCGTCACGCGGCCATCGCGCAGGGCCTCGAACAACATGTTCAGCGTCATCAGCTTGGACATAGAGGCGGGCGGCAATGGCACTTGGGCGTTCTTGTTCAACAGCACCGTGCCGGTGGTCTGATCCAGTACAAAGGCCGAGGTCGCCCGGGTTTCGAAGCCCATCACCGGGCTGGCAACCAAAGCGGCCAGGCAAAGCCCGATGAGATTCGCGCGCATCTTGAGCATCACTGCTTCCTTAGTTCGTCACGAAATAGGCGTCGGCAAAGCCCAGCCCTCGTGCTTTTTCCAACAAGGCATCGCGGTCGGCCTTGGTGCCCGCGGGCCCAACGATAACACGCCAGAACGGTTTGCCCTTCACTTCGCCTTTTTTGACGGTGGGTACCACGCCGGCCTTGCGCAGGTTGTCGCTGGTCCGGTTTGCATTGGCTTCTACCGAGAAAATGCCAATCTGGATGAATGGTTTGTCCAGCGCCGACTTGGGCAGCGCTGCTGGAGCGACAGCCGGAGCAGCGGGCGCGTCGGCCGGTGCGATATCTCCGACCTGTTCTTCGGCACGATCGATCGCGGCCGCGGCGGCTTCAATCGGATCGTCCAGGGTTTCGGTCGACACTTCGTCAACCGGCGCCGCCTCTGCCGGTGGTGCGTCGGTAACTGGGGGCGCAACCGGAACCTGCTCTTTGCGCAAGGCTGTGACATTCAGCGGCGTCGGCTGACCGGCCAACATGCCCAATGCCGAAGCCGCATCCGACGACACCGTCAGGCGCGGGCCGGGGTTGTCGCGTTCACGGTCGAACAGTGCGCCAATCACGAATTTGCCGTTGGCCTCGTTACGGATGATGACTTGTTCGGGGCTCTTTACGTCGGGAAACGTGACCCAAACGCCGCCAAAGCTTGGGCGTCCGTCCCACAATCCGTTCTCGGTGGCTTGGAAAACCTCGGGCGCTTCGACCTCGCGCTCGACCAGTGTTGTTTGGTTCGTGGCATCTTCGCTTGAGACGTTGCCGCCTTCGAACAGCGACAGACCGGTGCCTTCTTCGCACCCTGCCAGCAAAACCAATCCAATTCCCGCCGCCGCGATGCGCGCTGAAATCCGATGCGCCATAACTTGCCCCTTTACCGCCCTTACCTGGCCATCCTGATCCATGCCGGTCTGGCCGAGTTGCCCTCGAATACGCGCTTCTTGATGGCGCGCACGCGCGAAGGATAACCGTGATGCCGACCTATGGAAAGGCCGCTACCCGGCAGTTGGGCAATTTTCGGCCTGTCGATTGGGGTTTCAGAATCATTTCTTGCAGGTTAATCCGAAGCTTCCGCGGAGGAGTGGCAGAGCGGTCGAATGCGGCGGTCTTGAAAACCGTTGAGGGTTAACGCCCTCCGGGGGTTCGAATCCCTCCTCCTCCGCCACGAAAACCGTGGACAGTGAAAGAGCTCGTTTTAGGTTGCAGAGCCCTCCTGTTCCTACGAGGGGTCGCGGGAGTTGCCTTGCCGCATTTTGTTGTTGGTCTGAGCAGTGCGTATAGGGCCAAAGCTTCCTTGCGTAGTTCAAAACGTGGAGCGCCGCTTTCCAACCTTGGTGCCTACTAAGCGCTTGTCTAAAAAACAGGGAAGTGGTGGCGTAGTCGTCGAACTGGCGAATGTTGATCCATTGGGCCGAACGGCGTTCCTAAGGGGGGCGTCTATTCCCAGTCTGCTTCCGAAAGACCGAAAGACTTAATGCGCGAATACACGGTCGTCGCCGGCATATCCAGGATCGCGGCAGCACCGGTTGGCCCCGACACTTTGCCTTGGGTGATCCGCAATGCAGCAGCAAGGTTTGCCCGAACGAAGGCCTGCAGCTCGGCCTCGGTTTTGATGTTGTCTTCGCTGGTTGCGCCTTCGAAAATGTTGCCCGAAAGCTCAATTTGCAGCTTGTTCCCTTTGGAAACAATGACGGCGCGTTCAATCAGGTTGCGCAACTCCCGCACGTTTCCGGGCCAGGAATAGCTTTGCAGTTGCTGCATGACCCGCTCTGTGATCTTGGGGACCGGCCTGTTGAGCTTTTTGCAGGCATCTTTGAGAAGATGTGCCGCCAGAGACGGGATGTCCTCGGGCCTTTCGCGAAGTGGAAGGCATGAAATCGGGAACACGCTCAAGTGCATATACAGAGCCTCGCGAAGCGTCTTTTTTGCAGAGGCGCGACTGGGCGAAAGGGTCGTGGCGGAAATCACACGGATGTCCAGCGGTTTTTCGCGTGTATCGCCCAGACGAGTGACGGACTTGTTTTGCAAAGCGTGGAGCAGCTTTCCCTGGATATTTGTCGGCAGGTCTTCAACCTCGTCCAAAAACAACGTTCCGCCATGGGCAAGCTCCAGCTTGCCGG
Source organism: Actibacterium mucosum KCTC 23349 (assembly GCF_000647975.1). Lineage (GTDB taxonomy): Bacteria > Pseudomonadota > Alphaproteobacteria > Rhodobacterales > Rhodobacteraceae > Actibacterium > Actibacterium mucosum. Next base: position 150,697 of record NZ_JFKE01000003.1, on the reverse strand, counting down.
GCTTGTCGTGCTTGGCGGCGTTCGGCCCGCCGCGCACTTGCCCGAACAACTCCGCCTCTACGGCTTCCGGCACAACAGAGCTGCAGTTGAAATGGATGAGGGGGCGTTTGCGTCGGGGGCTGCCTTGGTGAATCTCTTTCGCAATCAAAGACTTGCCCGTGCCGGGTTCCCCCGAAATCATCACTGTCGCTTCGGTTTCTGCAACCAGGTCGATCTGGGCAAGAACCTGCGCAGTAGCCGCGGATGTACCGATAATATCGTGGTGCGCACGCTCAGAGTTGATTTCTTCTTGCAGATAGGCGTTTTCCTCTTCCAGCCGGTCGCGCAGTTCTGCCACTTCCTGAAGCGCGGTTTTGAGTTTGAACTCGTTTTCCTTGCGCTCGCTTATGTCGCGGAAAATGACAACCGCCCCGGCGAGGATCTGGTGGTCGTAAATTGGGGTTGAAATATACTCGACGCGGATCGGTTTGCCGTCTTTCCGCCAGAACACTTCGTCTTCGATGCGATTAACCTGTTCGAACCGGAAGGACTTGTAGATGGGGCAGTCATGGTGGTGGTAAGGTTCGCCGGACAAATGGGTATGATGCATGATTGAATGGATGTCTTTGCCCAAAAGATCGTCGGTTGTCCAACCCAGCATTTCTTGCGCGGCACGATTGACGAAGGTCGTCTTGCCTTCGGCATTTAGCCCATAAATGCCTTCGCCGGCCGCATTCAGGATCAGCTGATTGCGACGCTCAAGTTCGGAAAAGAAGCTTTCCGCACGGCGCCATTCGTCCAGTCCGGCGCGCTGAAGCTCGGCCACCTCTTCGATATGAGCGCGACGATCCATCGAGTCGAGGTCGGTAATCATCAACAGTATACGGTTCGTGCCGTCTTCGTATCGGCGCGCTTTCAGCTCGCACCTCAGGACATCGTCTTGCAAAGAAGTGATGCTGATTTTGCGCGTCCATGCCTCGCCACGGGTGTCCACCTCGTCGATGAAGACCATGAACTCGGCAAGCTGAGCGCCAATAAAGCGCGCAAAAGTCGGAAACGGGCCGTCTTTTAAGCCCAGCAAGCTGAGCGCGTGGTCGTTGATGTCGCTAATCGTATCCGTGCGGGTGCACAGAACGAGTGCCGCCTCGGGCAAACCCGCGACAGGAGAGGCGGAAGCATGATGGGCTGTATTCATGGTTCCAGCGTTAACACATTCCGCCGCAGAGCCAACGAAATTTCGTAAATTACGAAAAATCGTATTTCATCCCTTCCGCTAACACTGAGTTAGGCATTGTTTTTGTTGTAAATTTTTAGACAGCACAAATTTTTGGCAACGCCTTTTTTTTCCCAAGGGCCAAAGCAAAATGGGTTGAGACGCGATTTAATCGACAGAGTCGAGTCGTTGCCCAACGCAATGATCCCCCTCCGTCGTTCGTCGCGCAAACGTTTTGAAAACCAAAACAGGGATAATCGATGACCCACTTTAAAGATCCGTTTAACCCAAACATTGATGTTTGGAATGAATGCGGCGAAGCGTCGGGCGAACCGGCGGACCCCTATGCCGGGCTTACGCCGGAGGATGCAGATGTTCTGCGTCGCAGGGCCAAGCAGTCGCTGAACGCCGAGGTCGGGATGACGCGGGCGCTTGAAAGCTCGGTTATGCAGGGGCTCTTCAAAACCGATATTTCGCGCCGCGCCTTTTTGCGCAGCGCGGGCGTCACCGGTGCTCTTGCAGCTGTCGCGACCGTCTTCCCGTTGTCATCGCTGCAATTGATGGCCGAAGAGGCCATGAAGAACCTGGAAAAAACCAAACTGACGCTTGGCTTTGTTCCCATCACCTGTGCAACGCCGATTATCGGTGGCCACGCTTTGGGCTTTTATCAGCGCTACGGGCTGGACGTCGATATCGTGAAAACCGCTGGTTGGGCCGTGTCTCGTGATAAGTGTCTGAATGGTGAATATGACGGCTCGCACCTGCTGTTCCCGATGCCCATGGCCATGTCCTTGGGGATCGGCTCGACCGCGCAACCCTGGAAAGTGGTGTCGAATGTAAACACCAACGGTCAGGCCATTGTGTTGGCCAACAAGCACCGCGATAATCAGGATCCTGCCAACTGGAAAGGCTTCAAATTCGCCGTTCCCTTCGAGTATTCCATGCACAACCTGTTGCTGCGCAACTACGTGTCCGCCGCAGGTTTGGATCCCGACCGCGACATTCAGATCCGCGTTGTTCCGCCGCCCGAGATGGTCGCTAACCTGCGCTCGGAAAACGTGGATGGGTACCTCGCACCGGATCCGTTCTGTCAGCGCGCCGTCTATGACCAGGTGGGCTTTATCCACAAGCTGACACTGGATCTCTGGAAGCAGCATCCGTGCTGTGTGTTTGGCCTGTCAGAGACATTCATCAACGAGAACCCGAACACAACCATGGCCCTGACAACGTCCATTCTGGAATCTACAGCCGCGGCTGAGACCGCGGAAGGACGCGTCGCCTTTGCCGAATCCATGGCGCCGGCCAACTATCTCAACCAACCGGTCGAAATCCTGAAACAGATCCTGACAGGTGTATTCCCGGATGGTCAGGGGAACATCAAGAACGTGCCGGACCGGATTTCGTTCATGCCGTTGCCGACACAGACCATGGGCACCTGGGTCCTGTCGCAGCTGCGTCGCTGGAACTATATCGACAGCGATACGAACTATGCGACATTGGCAGAGGACCTCGTTCTGACCACCACGACGCGTGAAACCATGCGCAAAATGATGGCGGCGGATGCGAACTTGACCTTCTCGGACGCAGAACAGGACGTGTATGCGCCGGTTGAGATCCAGGGTGAACAGTTTTCGCCCGCGCAGGCGCAAGAGTTCATCAACAACCAGCCGTTTAGCCGCACCATCTAAGGCGTAGTGAAGCCACAGGGTCGGGGTGCGTGCGTGCCCCGACCCCCAATTTTTTATCTGGAGCAGCGGAATGTTCGCAAATCTTGACGCACGGAGCACCTTGCTTTCGGTTGCCATATTCGTCGTCGGTCTTCTGATCTGGCATGCGGCAACACATGTCCCCGATACCGGACCGATCGGCGTTCAACTTTCGCAAGAACAGCGCGACACCCTGTTGGCCGCCAACATGAGCGGCGAAGATATCGACACTTATGCGGCCGAGGGCGTGGCCTATGCTCAGCTTGAACAAATCGCCAATCTTGGCCTGTCCCGCGCCATGATTGAAGCTGCTGGAGGCATTCGTGCGCTTGGAATCAGTGTGCCCGACGAAAACTCGGCCCCGGCGCCAGGTTCGCTCTTCCCCTCGCCGGCGCTAATCGGCAAAGAGCTTTGGGCCACCATCACCGACCCATTTTATGTCAATGGAACCAATGACATGGGGTTTGGAATCCAGATGGGCTATTCGCTATTGCGCGTTGTGATTGGCTATACCCTAGCCGCCGCGGTTGCGATCCCGCTGGGCTTTCTTATTGGCATGTCGCCTTTGTTTTTTCGTGCCCTTGACCCCTACATTCAGGTTCTCAAGCCCATTTCGCCGCTGGCCTGGATGCCAATTGCCCTTTTCACAATTGGAGACAGCGAGCTTTCGTCGCTGTTCGTGATCTTCATTTGCTCGCTCTGGCCGATGCTGACCAATACAGCCTTTGGCGTTGCAAACGTGCGCTCTGATTGGGTCAACGTTGCCCGCACGCACGAGCTGGGCTCAATGCGCACAGCTTTGACGGTGATCCTGCCAGCTGCCGCACCAACCATCATAACGGGCATGCGTATTTCGATTGGCATTGCGTGGCTTGTGATCGTCGCGGCCGAGATGCTCGTTGGTGGTACGGGTATCGGCTACGTCGTCTGGAACGAATGGAACGGGCTGCGGCTCGATCGCATGATCGTTGCGATCTTGTTCATCGGTGTTGTCGGCATGCTGCTGGACGCGGCGTTTGCCCGCCTGCAACGCGCCGTTGCTTACTCGGAATAAGGAAACCAACATGGCTAAACCGTTTCTTTCGATTGAACGCCTTACCCAACAGTTTCCGGACGGGGCGGGTGGGACGCTCACCGTGTTCGAGAACAGCACTTTCGGTGTGGAGAAAGGTGAATTTGTCTGCATCCTGGGCCATTCCGGTTGTGGCAAGTCGACAATCATGAACATCTTGGCCGGTCTGGCCGAGCCAACCTCGGGCGTTGTCAAGATGGATGGTATGCACGTGTCTGGCCCGTCGCTGGACCGTGGTGTGGTGTTTCAGAACTATTCGCTGCTGCCGTGGCTGTCGGCGTTGAAGAACGTCACATTTGGCGTCGCTGCACGGCACAAGGATTGGTCGAAAAAGCAAGTAGAGGATCACGCACGCCAATACCTGGCAATGGTGGGGCTTGAAGGCGATGTTGTGCACCGTAAACCCAGTCAACTATCAGGGGGGATGCGCCAACGGGTTTCGATCGCGCGGGCTTTTGCCAACCAGCCAAAACTGCTGCTGCTGGATGAACCGTTTGGCGCGCTGGACGCCCTGACACGTGGCACGATCCAGGATGAATTGATCAAGGTTTGGAGCCAAACCGAACAGACCGTGTTCATGATCACCCACGACATCGACGAGGCGATCCTTCTGGCCGACCGGATATTGTTGATGACAAACGGCCCTTTTGCCCGTGTGGCCGAGTCCGTTGAGATCACCATCCCGCGTCCGCGCAATCGGACCGAGATTGTCGAGCATCCGAATTACTATGCGATCCGAAACCACCTCGTACAGTTTCTTGGTCAGCGCTCGCTGGAGCTTGCCGGACAAAAGTCCGACCAAGATGACCAGTCGCCGCAAAGCGTAGTGATTGACAAGACAAAAGACGACACAGACCCGGAGCCTGCACCGGCCCTGCAGGCGGTTGTGAACGAGTGAGGCGCTGGAAATGACAGATCAGCCCCAACTTCGCCCCCCACTGCCGCCTTTCACCCATGAAGACGCAGTCAAGAAGGTGCGGATGGCCGAGGACGCTTGGAACACGCGCGATCCAGATAAGGTGGCGATGGCTTATTCGCCGGAAACGCGCTGGCGCAACAGGGACGCGTTCCTGAACGGCCGAGAAGACGTGCGCGCCTTCCTGAAGCGCAAATGGGCCAAAGAGAACGGTTATCGCCTGATCAAGGAAATCTGGGCCCATGAGGGCCACCGGATCGCCGTTCGGTTTTGCTATGAATGGCATGACGAGACGGGCCAGTGGTTCCGCGCCCATGGCAACGAAAACTGGGAGTTCACCCAGACAGGCCACATGGCGGTGCGCCATGCCTCGATCAATGACGTGGCGATCGCAGAGAGTGATCGCCTGTTCCATTGGCCTCAGGGCAGACGCCCGGACGATCACCCCGGGCTCAGCGAACTTGGCCTATGACGCAAAAATCCACCAAGAGGAAAACCCATGAAAGATGCAATTGAGGTGCCAACGATGATGACCAAAGAAGACGTGACAATGATGATCCTGTCCGCCAAGAAAACGGCGGGTCTGACCTGGGAAGACATTGCAGAAAAGATCGATATGTCACCTGTTTTTACCCATTCCGCCTCTATGGGTATGAACGCATTCCCAGAGGAAAAGGCCGCGCTTTTGGTTGCAGCGTTGGGGCTTCCGCAGGAAGCAGCCAGCGTTTTGAATGAAGCGCCCACCAAAGTGTGGGAGCAGGCGGTTCCAACGGACCCGTGCATTTACCGGTTTTACGAAATTGTTGGCGTCTATGGCCCTACATTGAAGGCTCTGATCGAAGAAAAGTTCGGCACAGGGATCATGTCTGCGATCGACTTTGACATGTCCGTCACCAAGGTCCCCCATGAGAAAGGTGACCGTGTAAAGCTGGAAATGTCAGGGAAATTCTTGGCGTACAATTCGTGGTAAGCAGATAAGCCAATGCGCGCGTGGACTAAAGGAGCCAAAAGCGCGCACGTTTGGCCAATTGCTTGCCGTCTTAGCGTCTGAGCGCTTGGGCATCTGTTGTGCGTCGGAAAACGTCATGTGGACACCTGGTGCGATAAACCGGGGGCGCAACTTCGCCACTGCAAATCGAGGTGTCTAAAGGCAAGCTGCAAAGCTTTGTCCGGAAAGCAAAGTAGGGCAGCGACCCGGTTGGGGCCGCTGCCCTTATTGGTTTGATCAGCGTGCTGGCAGCGGCATCCAATCGGGGGTGGCTACGTCTGCGTGTGCAAATTGCGGCATGTTGGCAGCCAGATCGCCCATGTTTTTGATGTCTTTGTCATTCAGGAATGACTGGGTGATCAGGGTCGGTGGGACAATGACGCTGTCACCGGGGTCTTCGCCGGCCAGAAGCATAGCCAAGGCGCGCACCGAAACCTCGCCCACAACGGCCGGGTTCGTGGCAACGGTGGCTTTCCAGGCCGAGCCCGGCTCGCGCATAGCGGCAATGTCGGCGGTCGACACGTCAGCCGAATAGATGGATACCTGATCGGTCATGCCGGCCTCGTCCACCGCGATTTTCACACCCTTTGCGAACTCGTCATAGGGCGCAAAGAACACGTTGATGTTCGGGTTGGCCTGCAGCGCCGCGCGTGCCTGGTTGGCATTGGAGTTCGCGATGGGGTTGTCCAGCGTGCCGATCACCACTTTCTCTACGATATTGGGGTTGGCGGCTTTCACTTCTTCCCATGCAACGTGGCGGCGATCCAATGGCGCGATGCCGGGGACATAGACATAGCCGGCCTCCCAGGTGGAGCCGTTATCCTCCAGCGCCTGTTCCAGCGCCAGCTTGCCCAACAGATAATCCGACTGTTCGATCTGCGGAATGGCGGCGTTTTCGACATTCACGTCAAAGGCCACAACCTTGATGCCCGCATCCACGGCGCGCTGGGCCGCGTCCTTCATCGACTCGGTCAGCCCGTGCTGAATCACGATGCCGTCCACGCCCAGGGCAATCGCCTGGTCTACCATGTCCGATTGCAGCGCGGCGTCCTGACGGCTGTCAAACACGCGCAGATCAACGCCAAGCGCAGCCGCCTGCGTCTCCACGCCCGACAGATAGGCTTGGAAAAAGTCTCCGGTTGAAAGATAGCGCACAAGCGCAATCTTCACGTCGCCGGCATTGTCGAACGGCGCGGGCATGTCCGCCGAAAGTGCAGCCCCTGCGCCAAGCGCGGTGGCTGCGCCGCCGATCAGACCCAGTACATTGCGTCTTAGTAGTTTCATTGTTCTTCCTCCCATGAAGATAATGCGGGCTAGTGCCCTGAGCCGCGCTTCCTCCCTGACAGCGCGAAAGTGAATACAAGCGCTACGACAAGCACGGCGCCTTTGACGAAATCCTGTGTGTAGTAGGGGGCGTTCATCATCGTCAGACCTTGCAACAGGATGCCCACAAAGATCGCCCCGACGGCGGTGCCAAAAGCGTTTGGTTTGGCTGCCCCCAATACTGCGAACCCGATTAGCGCGGCGGCGACGCTGTCCAGCAGCAGGTTGTTGCCGGATGCCACATCGCCACGTCCAAGACGTGCAGCCAGTAATATGCCCCCGATCGACGCCGTTACGCCCGAGATCATGTAGGCGGCAATTTTGTAGCCCTGTACATTTGCCCCGGCCAACTCGGACGCTCTTTCGTTCGATCCGATGGCATACATCAGGCGCCCATGCCGGGTGAGGTGGAGAAAGATCCAGATCAGCACGCCAAGCAGCACGAAGATGATCACCGGAACCGGGATCAGTTTTTCGAGGAAAAAGTCAAACCGGTGACGACCCAGCCACAGGAAGGCGGCGGAGAACGTCCCCTCGGCATTGCCTCCGCCGGGCAACGCCATGCCCGTGGAGATGGAGCGCCCCTCGGTCGGGATGCGCTGCAGGCCGATCAGCAGGAACATCATTCCCAGCGTCGCCAGAAGGTCCGGCACGCGCATTTTCACGATCAACAGCCCGTTGACCAGCCCAACGAAGGCGCCCATCGCCAAGCAAGCCAGCACCGCCACCCAAGCGGGCTGTTCGAGGATCACCATGAAATAGGCCGACATCATTAAGGCCGACGTGGCAACCGAGCCGATGGACAGGTCGAACCCGTCCACCACCAGCGTGCAGGTTACCCCCAAGGCCAGAATGCCGGTGATCGCCACCGACTGGAACACGAAGACCGCCGAGCGTGGCCCGGCAAAGCCAGGCGCAAAGATCGAGAAATAGAGGACCAGCCCCGCCAGCAACAGCAAAAAGCCGTATCGGATGGCAAAGTGGATCAGGTTGGAGTTCTTCTGCACGTTATGCCCCCAGAATGGCCTCGGACCGCCCGGAAATCTGGGCCATCAGCGTCGCCAATTCGATGTTTTCATTTTTGTGTTCACCCACCAGGGCCTGTTCGTTCAGCACAACAATGCGGTCTGCAATTTCCAGCGCCTCGTCGATCTCGGCGACAAAGACAATCGTGGCGCGCTGACCCGCTGTTTGCCGAATGTGCTCGCCGATGTCGCGGCGCGCCTTGATGTCTACGCCCTGAAATGGCTCGTCCAGCACCAACAGCGCGCAAGGTTGGCTCAGCCACCGCCCCACCATCACTTTTTGCTGGTTGCCGCCTGACAACGTGCCGATTCCATCGGTTTCGCCCTGACAAACCACGCCCAGCGTTTCGATCATTGATCGGGTTGCCGCGCGCTGGCCGCCCCGGCCCAGCATCGACAAACGTGAGAAATTCTTGAGGAAGGGCAGGGTCAGGTTGTTGGTGATGTCAAACTCGGGAACAACTCCGTTCGACGCGCGGTCTTTTGGGCTGAAATGCACGCCGGCGCGGATGGCTTCGGCTGGATTGGCCGGCGCGTAGGGCGCACCGTTCAGCGTCAGACGACCAATTGCCGGTTTTTCCAATCCAAACAAGATCGAAGCAAGGCGCGATTTCCCACTGCCAAGCAGGCCGGTGACAGCAATCACCTCGTTCTTGTGGGCTGTCAGGTTTATTGCAGGTCCGCCAGGTTGCATCGACAGATTCTCGATGTGCAACACCGGCGCGCCAGGTGCAGTCGGGCGCACGGGCACATCTGTCATGGCGTGGCCCAGCATGGCAGTCACCGCGCCTTCGTAATCCAGCGGCGTTTCCTCGAAAACCCCGGCAATTCGCCCGTCGCGCATCGATACAATGCGGTCGGCGATCCGCTGAATGTCGGATCGGCGATGCGAGATATAGAGGATCGCCACCCCGGTCGCGCGCAGACGGTCAATCAGGGTAAACAATCGCTCGGATTCGGCCGCGGACAAGGAAGAGGTCGGCTCGTCCAGGATCAGAACTTTGGGTTCGCGCACCATTGCACGTGCAATCGCGATCATTTGCCGGTCAGCCACGCCCAGCGACGAGACCGGCGCGCGTACATCCAACCCCAACTGCATCGCTTCGGCGATTTTGCGCGCCTCGCGACGCAGGGCCCGGTCTGACAGGAAAAAGCCTCGCGATTCTGTCAGGCGGTCGATCATAAGGTTCGAGGCCACGTCCAGATCGGGCGCGACGCCGTCATTGATCGACTGGTGCACCGTGACCACCCCTTTTGCGAAGGCGTCGCGCGGGGAATGTGGAGTAAAGGGTTGATCAAAAAGAGTTATCTGGCCGGTATCCGGTTCGTGCACGCCGCACAGAACCTTCACCAGCGTCGATTTGCCGGCACCATTGGCCCCCATCAACACGGTGACCTGCCCACTAGGCAATTCAAGGTCGATATTGCGCAGAACCCTGTTGGGCCCAAACGCTTTTTCCAACCCCGATACTTTGCAAACGATGGTGTTCACAACATGCCTCCCTGGCGGCATGATTGGCGGACCGGTGTCATTTGTCAACATCCTTGACAAATGACAATCGAGTCGCGAAGACAGTGAAAGACCACCATTCCAACCAACGGGGAGCGGCATGAGCGAAGACGCGGAATACGAGGCCCTGACCGTCGAAAATCTGATCCCAAGATTGGGTCAGGTTTCCGCTGTGACAGACCGCGTTGGCGGCGATCCGGCAGGCTGGTCGGTGACCGAGGTTGGCGACGGTAATCTGAACCTTGTTTTTATCGTAACCGGCCCGGATGGCGCCGTAATTGTAAAGCAAGCGCTGCCCTATGTGCGGTTGGTTGGCGACAGCTGGCCATTGCCGCTTTATCGCGCGTTCTACGAGTTTCACGCCCTGACACGGCAGGCCACACGCGATCCCGGATCCGTGCCCGAGATCTACCATTTTGACGAGGTGCAGGCCCTGATCGTGATGGAGTATCTCAGCCCGCATGTGATTCTGCGCACCAAGCTGATTGCCGGAGAACAGGTCGCCGGTTTGGGCCAGAGGTTGGGTGAGTTTTGCGCGCGAACGGCGTTTCGCGGATCGGAACTTTGCATGAAATCCGCGGAAAAGAAGGCCGATCTTGCGCTGTTTTCAGGCAGCGTCGAAATACCTGCGATTACCGAGGCTCTGATTTTTCGCGATCCATACTTTGCCGCCGAGATGAACCACCACACCAAGGGGTTGGACCCCGTGGTCGCACATTTGCGCAGCGACGTTGCGATGAAGGAACAGGTGCAGCATCTGTTCCGCACGTTTTCGGCCAAGGCGGAAACCATGTGCCACGGTGATCTGCATTCCGGTTCGGCCATGTGCACAGACACCCAAACCCGCGTGATCGATCCAGAGTTTGTGTTCTACGGTCCCATGGGCTTCGATTTGGGGATGTTGGTCGCCAACTACCTGATGGCCTATTTCAGTCAACCCGCCCATAGGTCCGCCGACAGCTTGAACGCGTATCAGGAGTGGATTCTGCAGGTAATTATCGAGACCGTGGATACATTCATGGCCGAGTTCAAAGCCCTCTGGGCGGCCGAGCGGACCGGTATGCTTTATGACCGCTCACAATTCGAAGATCAGGGGCATAGTTCCGATAACGCACGCGATGCGCTGTTGGACGAGATTTGGTCGGATGCGCTGGGCTTTTGCGGGATCGAGATGCACCGCCGTATCCTGTCGCTGGCCCACAACGCTGATTTTGAGGCCATCGATGACGTTGCCATTCGCGCCCCGCTTGAGGCGCGCAACCTTATGATGGGGCGCGATCTGATCTTGCGCCGTGACATGGTGGCAGATGTCCGGAGGCTGTCAGACATCGCAAGGCAGTTCAACGGGGAGGATTTCCTATGAAAGTAGGTGGCACGCATTACCGGTCGATCTGGCGCGATGGCGACAGTGGCGAAGTGCGGATTATCGATCAGCGCTGGCTGCCGCACGAGTTTAAGGTCGTTACGCTGAACACCCTCGACGAGTTCGCGGTGGCGATACGTGATATGTGGGTGCGGGGTGCGCCGCTTATCGGGGCAACAGCAGCATATGGCGTCGCTTCGGCGGTGACGCGAGACCCGTCAGATGCAAACCTGGCCGAAACCTGCGAGGTGCTGAACGCCACCCGGCCTACGGCTGTGAACCTGAAGTGGGCGCTGGACCGGTGCAAGTCAGCGCTGTCGCCTTTGGCGATCGAAAGCCGGGCGGCGGCGGCATGGGTGCTTGCGGAAGAGGTGGTTGAGGAAGACGTCGAGATCAACCGTCGCATTGGCGAAAACGGCCTTGCCCTGATCCGCGAGATTGCCGCCAGCAAACCAGAGGGCGAGCCGGTGCACTTGCTGACACATTGCAATGCGGGTTGGTTGGCTACGGTGGATTGGGGCACCGCCACCAGCCCGATGTATCACGCGCAGGACGCTGGCATTCCGATCCACGTTTGGGTCGATGAAACGCGTCCGCGAAACCAGGGCGCGCTGACCGCATGGGAACTGGGCGAAGCTGGGATCAGTCACCAATACATTGTCGACAATGCGGGCGGCCATTTGATGCAGCACGGGATGGTTGACCTGGTGATCACCGGCACAGACCGAACCACTGCGCGCGGCGATGTGTGCAACAAGATTGGCACCTACCTGAAAGCTTTGGCCGCGCGGGACAACAAGGTGCCCTTCTATGTGGCCTTGCCATCGCCGACGATTGACTGGTCTATCAACGACGGCGTGGCCGAGATCCCGATCGAGGAACGTCCTTCCCGCGAGATTTCGCATGTACTTGGTATGACCGACGCTGGCATCGGCGATGTACGCGTAACGCCCGAAGGGGCAGGAACGGGTAACCCGGCCTTTGACGTGACACCAAACCGGCTGGTCACCGGGCTGATCACCGAGCGCGGCATTTGCGAGGCCAGTTTCGAAGGGCTGGCCGCGCTTTTTCCCGATAAGGCTGGCTGACAAATGCCGCAGACGGATGCCGCCAACCTGGAACTGATCACACAGGCCGCCTGGGCCTATTATCAGGATGGCATGAAGCAGTCCGAGATCGCGGCGATGCTAAAGGTTAGCCGGGCGTCGGTTGTGAACTATCTGGCCGAGGCGCGCGCGCGCGGATATGTGCGCGTCACCATGCATCCTGACGTGTTCATGGAGCATCAACTGGGCCGTGAATTGGCCGATGCGTTTAACCTTGAACAAGCTTTGGTGGTGCCAGATGGACCAACCCCCGACAGCTCGCTGCGGCGCGTGGCAAAGGCTGCTGCGGATTGGCTGCCAAAGCTGTTGAGCTCGGGCGACCGGCTAGGCGTGTCGTGGGGGCAAACCGTCTATGAGGTGGCCGAAGTCGCCAGCCGCGCACCCATCGAAGGGTTGACGGTGGTGCAACTGGTTGGCTCGCAGGTCACGCCGTTGGGCTTTGCCGCAGAGACCTGTTCGGCCAACCTCGCGCGCGCGTTTCAGGCCGAATGCGTGAACCTGCACGCACCGCTTGTGTTGTCGACCGCTGACTTGGCTTATCAATTGTCTCGGGAACCGGTGATTGCCCAGCAGCTGCAAGCCGTGCGCCATTGCAATAAGACCATTTTCGCCGCCGGGAGTTGTTCCGAAGACAGCCACGTTGTCGCCTCGGGTGTTGTAACCCAGGATGAATTGCGCGCGTTTCGCAGGAAAGGTGCAGCGGCTGTGATCTGCGGCCGGTTCATCGACGCCGATGGTGCGCCGATCCCGGCCGAGGTGGATGAACGCATGATCGGCGTCACCCTGCCCGAGATGCAGAACAAGGAAACCGGGTTGCTTGTCGCCTCGGGGATTGACCGGGCCGCGCCAGCCCGCGCGGCGATCCTGGGGGGCTATGTCAGCCATTTTGTCACCGACGTTTCTACCGCGCGCGACCTGATGGCGCGGGCCTGAACAATATGATGCACGGCCAAAAGTGCCGGAACAGCAAGGACTTGGACGATGATTGAGAATTGGTACGACGCCGCCAAAGCCGCAGAATGGCGCAGCAATGCAGGCGATGATCCAGCAGATCAGGAACTGGGAGAGCGTGTCTATACCTCGCGCCTGATTGGCCAGAACCCCGACCTTTTGATGCATGGCGGTGGCAATACCTCGGTCAAATTGGAACGGCCTGATATCTTCGGCAATATGCAGCGGGTGTTGCATGTTAAAGGGTCAGGCTGGGACCTGGACGTGATCGAGGCACCGGGATTGCCGGGTGTGTGGCTCGACCCGTTGTTGAAACTGCGGGCGCTGGATGCAATGTCGGACGAGGACATGGTGAACTATCAGCGCTCAAGCCTGCTGAACTCGGCGTCGCCAAACCCGTCAGTGGAAACCTTGCTGCACGCATTCCTGCCGCATAAATACGTTGATCACACTCATGCCACGCCCTTCCTGGTCTTGGCAAACCTGCCAAATGCCGCGGATATCTGTCGCGAAATCTTTGGTGACCGGCTGGGCATTGTGCCCTATATCATGCCGGGTTTCGGGCTGGCCAAAAAGGCCGCGGAGGTTTACGAGCAAAACCCCGATGTCGAAGGGCTTTTGCTGATCCAGCACGGCCATTTTGCCTTTGGCGGCACTGCCAAGGAAAGTTATGACACGATTGTGCGCCATTCCAACGAGGTTGCGGCCTATTTCGGGCTGAACAGTCTTACACCCATCGGTGAACGCGTGCCAGCAGCCGGATTGGACGCCTTGCCTGTTCTGCGCGGTGTGATCGCCGAGGTGACGGCAGACCGCGACGGAGCGATGCCGGTTTTTGATCTGCGCAACGGGCCGGCGACACATGAGTTCATGCTGCGCGACGATATCGAGGCCCTTGCAAAGCGTGGTATGGCCTCGCCCGATCATGTTCTGCGCACCAAGGGTCAGCCGCTGATCCTGCGCAAGGCAGATTTGGTCAGCCGCGACGCGATCAAGGCCAAGGTCGAGGCATTTGCAAACGACTATCGCGCCTATTTTGACCGCCAGGCGCCAAATGCCAACGAGCCCAAAAAGCTGCTGACGCCTGATCCCAAACACGCATGGATCGAAGGGATTGGTCTTGTCGGCATGGGCGGCAATGCCAAGGCGGCCTCGGCCGCGGCGGACTTGGCAGAGCAGAATATCCGCGTGCGTGCCGTTGGCGAGGACGCCGGCGGGTTTTACCCGTTGAACGAAAAAGACCAGTTTGATTGCGAGTACTGGTCGCTGGAACAGGCCAAGATGGGCAAAGGAACGCCACCGCCATTTCAGGGGAAGGTCGTGATGGTGACCGGCGGGGCCGGGGCCATCGGATTGGCGACGGCCAAGGCTTTTGCGGCGAAAGGTGCTAATATCCTGCTGGTTGATATGGACCAAGGTGCACTTGATAAATCGCTGGAAAGCCTTGGGAAGTGGCATGCAACCCACGCTGCGGATATCACAGTTTCGGGTGCCGCCGAGGCCGCGGTGCAAGCCGCGATTGCTGCCTTTGGCGGGCTGGACATTTTGGTGTCGAACGCTGGTTCCGCCACAGGCGGTGCGATGCTGGACCTTGATGATGCGGCGTTCCGCAAGGCGTTCGAGCTAAACTTCTTTGCCCACAAGAATTTTGCGACGACTGCTGCAAAACTTATGCAGACACAGGGGCGTGGGGGGCAAATTCTGTTCAATATTTCCAAACAGGCGATCAATCCGGGTAAGAACATGGGCGCATATGGCACGCCAAAGGCGGCGACCCTGTTCCTTATGCGGCAACTGACGTTGGAACTGGCCGGTTCTGGCATCCGTGTGAACGGCATGAATGCCGACCGTATCCGGTCAGGCTTGTTGACCGACGATTTCATCAAGGAACGCGCTGCCGCGCGCGGTGTCAGCGAGGAAACATATATGGGTGGCAACCTGTTGGGCCGTGAAGTTGAAGCGCGCCACGTCGCCGATGGCTTCGTCAATCTGGCGCTGATGGAGCGGACCACAGGCCATGTGGTGACAGTGGATGGCGGTAACACCGAGGCCGAGTTACGCTGAACTTTAGCGCGCCGGCCCGAGATTGCGCATCACCTTCCGGGCGGCACTGACCAAGGGGTCATGAGTGGCTGACAGGATGTCAATCCGGTCGAAATTCTCAGGGTCTGCAGCCAGTTTTTGCCTAAGGGCTTGCCCAAAGACCTGCCGCAATTCGGTGCCGATGTTGAACTTGCAGACAGGTGTATGGCGGGCCAAGTTCTGTCGCTGATATGCTGGCACACCCGAGCCGCCATGGATCACCAGCGGTACATCCGTTTGTTCGGCGATTTGCGCAAGTTTTTCGGTATTTACGGGGCGCGATTGATCCGGGGACAAATGCGTGTTGCCAACGGAAACCGCCAATGCGTCCACACCAGTCCGTGCTGCAAACTCGGCGGCTTCGTCGGGATCCGTTCCCGTCGAGGCGGCGCCTTCAGCGTAGCCGACAAACCCGATCTCCCCTTCGCACGACGCGCCCAGATCATGGGCCATTTCGGCAATCGCCGCGGTCCGGGCAGCGTTTTCAGCGAAAGGCAGGGCCGAGCCGTCATACATCACCGATGTAAACCCGGCCTCGAGCGCGGCGCGGCATTCTTCGGCCGAGGCGCCGTGATCAAGTAGGGTTACAACGGGAACTTGCGATCGTTCCGCAAGATGGCCGTACATGGCCCCAAGCACGTGCAACGGCGTATGGGCTCGACATCCCGGTCCGATCAGCAGGATGACGGGACAATTTTCCTCCTCGGCCGCGACGACATAGGCGCGCGCGTCTTCCCATCCAAGGCAAACCAAACCTGCAACGGCATAGCCGCCCCGCAGGGCAGGTTGCAGAACGTCGGCCAGCGTGGCGCGCGTCATTTGAACTTGGCGATCATGTCTTTGATGCCCGGTATGGTTTCGATTTGGTCCGCATGACTGGGTTGAAAATGCTGCACGAGGCTGCGTTGTGACAATCCACCCAAAATGGTGAAATAATACATCTCGTATCCCGGCAAAACTGCACAGGGATGGTACCCGCGATCAAGGCAAATCGTCGAACCGTCCACCACGTGATAGGCATCGCCCGGCTGGCCGTCCTCGCGTTGCAGCATTTGCAAGCCCGAGCCGTGTTTGGGCCGAAAGCGAAAGTTATAGGTCTCGTCATGCCGTGTTTCGTCAGGCAGGCGGTCGGTGTCATGCTTGTGGCTGGGAAAGCCTGACCATCCACCGGCGCCTACCGTATAAAGTTCGGACACCAGCAGCCGCCCGACTTTGCCATGTTGCTTTTGCCCCAGTATATGCTTGATTTTCCGGTGGGTTTTTGTGTCGTCAGAACCATATTGAACCAGGTCCAGCTCGTTTGCGCGGACGGTGAAGGGGTCCAGAACCTTGTCATAGCGCGCGCCAGCCACAAAGATTTCCGCCTTGTCGCGCGCGATGATCGTTGTCTCGGCACCGGATGGTACATAGGCCCCTTCGGGCTCGCCATCCCAGACATCGATGCCCCGGCCACCCAGATCGCTTGCGGCAAACCCTTCAACTTCTAGATCTACACTGCCGGTGGCAGGCACGACACAGGTTTCATAGCCCGGCACGCGGTATGTAAATGTTTGCCCGGGTTCCAGGTGGAGAATGTTGAAATAGTTCAAGGGTACCGTGGGGTCATCGACGCCCACGATCGGCCGGTTCTGGTTATTGAAGGGGGGGATATGCATCACAAGCTCCTAACCTGTCTGGGGGCCGGGGTGGGTGGACAGAAACGCGGCCAGTTCCTGCGGGGTCGGCATGGCAGGTGCACATCCCGGCCGGGACACGGTGATTGAAGCGCAGGCTGACCCGCGCAGGATCGCCGACTTCAACGCGTGGCCATCGGCAATTGACGTCAGAAGGCCCGCCAGAAAGCTGTCTCCGGCGCCGGTGGGTTTCATCGCTTCAACGGCGTAGATTCCGGTGCGTATCTCTTCACCCTGCCAGAAGGTCACCGCGCCTTTGGGGCCCATCTTGTAGACGACCAAACGCTCGTTTCGCGCTAAGCCTCGGGCTGATGACAACCCGTCGCCGAGAAACGCAAATTCTTCGTCATTGCCGACGATCACATCACTTTGCTCGGCCGCACGGCTCAGGACGCGGCTGGCCATTTCGGCTGATGGCCAGGAATAGGGGCGATAGTCGATGTCGAAGATGACCGGCAGCCCCGCCTGATGCGCACGCTCCATCGCGTGGAACGCGGCGCTGCGTGAGGGTTCGGCGGCGAAAACCGTGCCAGCGGTGATAAGCCCGCTGAACCGGTCGAAGTCCACGCGCTGAACATCCGATTGATCCATTTGAAAGTCAGCGGCGCCGTTGCGGTAGATGACGCTGCGGTGCCCCTCGACCCGGCTTTCATACAATGCCAGCGAATTTCGGTTCTCTCCGGCAACGGCACGCACATATTCGGCACCCACACCATAACCGACCAGTTGGTCCAGGCAATAACTGCCAATGCCGTCATCAGAAACACAGGTCAAAAGCGACGCCTTACCGCCCAGCTTGCAAATGCCCGCAGCGATGTTTGCCGCCGAACCGCCAAGGCCAAGGTTCACCGTCTGTGCATCCTCCAACGCCACGCCGGGGTCGGTGAACAAGTCGATCCCCGCCCGGCCAACGACCAGGTGTCGGTTGCGTTTGATAGCAGCCCAAAGGTCAATCTTTGTCTGAGACAAGGGCCCCTCCGACGTGGAAAGATGATTGCAGCTTGTGCCTTGATCAGGGTTAGGCTACAAAATTTGCAACCGGTTGCAAGAATTTTCTGGCGGAGGAGACATGGCGGAAATTGGCATCGGGATTGTAGGGGGCGGCTACATGGGCAAGGCGCATGCGGTGGCCATGGCTGCCGTGGGTGCAGTGTTCAACACTTCCCTGCGTCCCCGGCTTGAAATGATCTGCGCCAGCAGTCCAAAATCGGCCGACGCGCATCGTCGAGCATTAGGATTCGCACGGGCAACCGACGATTGGCGAATGCTTGTGGCCGATCCGGCCGTAGAGGCCATCATCATCGCAACACCGCAAGCGCTGCACCGCGAGATCGCCGAGGCCGCATTTGCACTTGGCAAACCGGTCTTTTGCGAAAAACCGATGGGGGCGTCGCTGACCGACGCCAAGGCCATGGTCCGTGCCGCGCAGGGTCATGTGAATATGGTCGGTTATAACTATATCCGCACACCTGCCTCGCAATTCGCACGGCAATTGGTGGCCGAAGGCGTGATCGGTGACGTCACATGGTTTCGGGCCGAACACACCGAAGATTTTCTGGCCGACCCGCAAGCGCCCGCCACATGGCGAACGGACGGCATGGCCAATGGCTGTATCGGTGATCTGGCCCCACATATTTTCAACGCCGCGCTGGGTCTTGTGGGCCCGATCGACCGAGTGATGGCGGAACTTGAGACGGTCCACGTCACCCGCCCGGGTGGCCGTGTGACCAATGACGACCAGGTTCAGATGATGTGCCGGTTCGATAGCGGTGTGATGGGGCATATTTTTGCCAGCCGCGTCGCGACTGGCCGCAAGATGGGTTACGCCTATGAGATCACTGGAACCAAAGGTGCGATCCGCTTTGATCAAGAGGATCAAAACGCGATCTGGCTCTATAAGATGGAGGGGCCCGAGGCGACGCGCGGGTTTGCCAAGATCCTTACGGGGCCCGCACATCCGGATTACGAACCGTTCTGTTTGGGGCCGGGCCATGGCACGGGATACCAGGATCAGATCATCATCGAGGCGCGCGATTTTTTGCGGGCTATCGAAACCGGCGAACCGGTTTGGCCCACGTTTGCTGATGGTCTGGCCGTAGTGGAGGTCGTGGATGCAGCGTTGCGGTCTGCCAGGGCCGGTGCGTGGGTACAGGTTGAAAGGGCAGGACATGGTTAAGTTGAAATGGGGCCTTGTTGGAGGGGGCGAGGGCAGCCAGATAGGCCCGGCCCATCGACTGGGTGCGCAGGCGGACGGGCTTTTCACCCTGACCGCAGGAGCATTGGACCACGATGCAGATCGTGGCCGGGCTTTTGCACAAGATCTGGGAATCGCGTCCGACCGTGCTTATGGCGACTGGGCCGAGATGTTGGCGGCGGAATCCGCGCGCGAAGATCGTGTTGATCTGGTGACTGTAGCCACCCCAAACGCAACCCATTTCGAGATCACCAAGGCTTTTCTGCAGGCCGGTTTTCACGTGCTGTGCGAAAAACCGATGACCATGACGGTGGCCGAGGCCGAGGAAATTGTGCAAACCGTCGCGGAAACCGGCAAGATTTGCGCGGTGAACTATTGCTACTCTGCATATCCGCTTGTGCGCGAGATGCGCCGCATGGTGACGGATGGTGAGATCGGCAAGGTTCGCCTGGTTGTCACCAATTTCAGTCATGGCCATCACGCCGATGCCGCAGACGCCGACAATCCACGCCTGCGTTGGCGATATGATCCGGCGATGGCGGGTGTTTCAGGGCAATTTGCCGATTGCGGCATCCACGCGCTGCACATGGCTGGGTTCATCTGCAACGACCAGGTCACCGCTCTGCAGGCCGACTTTGCCTCGACCGTTGCCAGCCG
The DNA here is from genome assembly GCF_000647975.1 of Actibacterium mucosum KCTC 23349. Lineage (GTDB taxonomy): Bacteria > Pseudomonadota > Alphaproteobacteria > Rhodobacterales > Rhodobacteraceae > Actibacterium > Actibacterium mucosum. Next base: position 130,939 of record NZ_JFKE01000003.1, on the reverse strand, counting down.
GACGCTGGAAGACGATGCAATGGTGAATTTCCGGATGCAGGGTGGCACGGTGGGTCGGCTTTGGACGTCGTCGGTTGCGTTGGGGCGGCAACACGGGTTCGACATTCAGGTTTTTGGCGAAACCGGCGGTCTGCGCTGGGCGTCCGAACAACCGAACCAGGTGCTGTATACACCGCTGAACGGCCGAACGCAGATCATTGAAAAGGGTGAAGGCGGCTTGTCGGACGAGGCTGCGCGACTGTCCCGTGTGCCGATTGCCCATCCTGAGGGGTTCCCATTGGCCGTTGCCAATATCTATGTCGACCTGGCCGCTTCAATCCGGGGGCAGCCGCATGGCGCCTTGCCGACGGCCGAAGATGGGCTTCGCTCCATTGCGGCAATCCATCAGGCCGTCATTTCAGCCCGCGATGATGGCGCGTGGGTCGATGCCCGGCCGCCGTCACTTAGGGGCCAGTGACCCGCGTTCGATGATCCTGCAAGGCAGGATTTGCGAATGAGGTGTTTCGCCCGCCAGTAACGCGCAGATGTTGTCCACCGACATCTCCACCACCCGCGCGATGGGTTGGCGGATCGTTGTCAGGTCAAATCCGGGCCAAGCGGCCATCGGCATGTCGTTCAAACCCAACAGCCCGACATCAGCCGGCACGTTCCGACCGGCGGCACGCAGCGCCCCAATTGCTCCTATGGACAATACGTCGTCACCGCAGAAATAGGCCTGTGCCAAGGGACCTTTGCCAATAAGGCGCGCCATTTCCGCGTGCCCGGCCGAATAGGAGTAACTTTCTGCAAAGGACAGGCCCAAATCATCGCCCAGCACATCACGAAACCCGGCGAGTCGGTCTTGGGTCGACGTTGCATCCTCGGGGCCGCCCATGAACCCAATGTCGGTATAACCGCGCGCGCGCAATTCCTCGGCCGCCAATCGCCCCGCTGCGCGGTTGTCAATGCCAACTACCGGCACCGGGGAAACCGTGCCATGGCGCCCAAAGGCATGCACCACCGGCACGCCAGCAGCATGGAAGCTGTCAGCAAAACTGACAGGCAGGGTCGAGGACGCCACGATCACCGCATCTACCGAGTATTGCCGTAGCATGCGCAATGAATGGGTGGGGTCGGTTTCGTCTGACAAGTTCACCAGCAAAGGCCGCAAACCGCGATCCTGCAACATGCGGGTGAACAGGTCGAAAACCTCAAGGAAAACCGGATTGTGAAAATTGTTGCTGACCAACCCGATCAGCTTGGTACGGCCGGTCGTCAGGGACGAGGCCAGAGCATTTGGATGGTACCCCAGCTTTTCGGCGGCTTCGACCACCCGGGCGCGTGTCTTGGCACTGACCGAAGCGCCTTCGGTAAAACAGCGCGATACGGCCGAGCGCGAGACGCCCGCCAACTCCGCCACTTCTTTCAGCGTTACCGCCATGCCCTTGCCCTGAATTGTCGTTCTAATGGCTTAGCACGGGTGAAGGCACAGCGCTAATCCTCAGCCCATGCGCTCGGACGCGAAGGATCCCGGAGAGGCAGGGAAGATCACGGTTTTGTCGCTGTTCAGGAACACGCGGCGGTCGGCATGGGCGTGGATGGCGCGCGCAAGTACCGAGGCCTCGACCTCGCGGCCCAGCGAAACGAAGTCTTCGGGCGACTGCCGGTGGGTAACGCGGACGGTATCTTGCTCAATGATCGGACCCTCGTCCAGATCAGCGGTCACGTAATGCGACGTCGCCCCGATCAGTTTGACGCCCCGCGCGTACGCTTGTTTATACGGGTTCGCGCCCTTGAAGGAGGGTAGGAACGAGTGGTGGATATTGATGATGCGGCCCGACATTTTCTGGCACATTGCGTCCGACAACACCTGCATATAGCGCGCCAGCACCACCAGCTCGGCCCCGGTTTCCTCGACAATCGCCATCTGGGCGGCCTCGGCCTCGGGTTTGTTGTCCTTGGTGACTTTGATGTAGTGGAACGGGATGTCCTGGTTGACCACCGCCTTCTGATAGTCGAGGTGGTTAGAGATCACGCCCACGATCTCGATCGGCAGCGCACCAATGCGCGAGCGGTACAACAGATCGTTCAGGCAATGGCCAAAGCGCGAAACCATGATGATGGTTTTCATCCGGGCGCCTTCTTCAAGAAATTGAAAAGTCATGGCGCGCGCCTTGGCTATGGGCAAAAACGCATCTGTCAAAGATTGTGGTGTTGCGCCGTCGGGGGCCGTGACCGCAATGCGTGCGAAAAAGCGTTCGGTTTCGGCGTCGTCAAACTGTGACGCATCCGTGATGTTGCACCCGTTATCCGCCAAGAATCCCGAGATGGCGGCAACCAGGCCCAGCCCGGTTTTGCACCGAACGGTAAGGACAAGTTTCGTCATGATTGTGAGCCTCCGGCAAGCCACCTGATTCTTTGTGTCCCCCGGAATCGCCAAATCCGGACCAAGAGGCAAGCCCGCAAAGGGTCGATTGTTCACAAAGTGCGTGGAACACCGCGGCGGGTTGCCGCAGTCGGTTTTTTGGACGCTAACATCACTTGTGATTTCTGTTGCAGATTCGCGTGATTTTCTGCGCCTGCGAAGGTGAAACCTGCCCTATTTGCAATCATCCGCTCACGAATTGCCCAAAATTGAACCGGCATCGTTGACAAGGGCTGTCTGGCGCACGTAGACCCTGCTGTAGTTGTTAATTAGCAGTTACGTTCCTATGACAATGTTCCAGCGAATTGCGTAGGTGGGAAATTATGAAAGATATTCTTACTGAGTTTGATGTTGCCGAACCGAGCGTCCAAATTTCTGACGCTCCCGGTACAGGGTTGTATGCAACCGTGGGTAAGCGTGTATTTGACGTTTTCCTGGGTGTTCTTGCCCTTCCGGCGTTGGTGCCCGTTCTGGCGCTGATCTGGGTTTTGATCCGTAAGGACGGCGGCAAAGCTCTGTTCATCCAAGACCGTGTTGGTAAGAACGGAAAAACCTTCCGTTGCTTCAAGTTCCGCACCATGGTCGAAAATGCCGACGAAGTGTTGAAGAAGCTTTGTGACGAAGATCCAGAGGCTGCCGCCGAATGGAACCTGAACCAGAAACTGCAGAATGACCCAAGAATTACACGGGTTGGCAAGGTTCTGCGGGCAACCAGTCTTGATGAGCTGCCGCAGATCTTCAACGTTCTTAAAGGCGACATGAGTTTTGTGGGTCCGCGCCCGTTCATGGTCGAGCAGCAGGATATGTATGTGGAAGCTGGCGGTACGGCTTACTTCAAACTGCGTCCGGGTATCACGGGGACATGGCAGTTGGAAGGACGCGGCAAGACGAGCTTTGTTGCCCGTGTTCGCTTTGACAACGACTACCTTCGCGACCTGACCTTCTTGTCGGACGTGAAGATGGTGCTGAAGACCGTTCTGGTTGTTTTTGACCGCACTGGTCGATAAGAAATTCTTAGCCACCAATCCGAAAGGTCGCGTTCAACGCGGCCTTTTTTGTCTCGATCAGTCATAGCCAGAAACGGCGAAGGCATCGTCGTTAAGGATGGTCGAAACACGGTGTCTCACAACAGGTCAGCACCTGCCTTGTGACATGTGCACCAATCTACTGACAGGGGCGTTCTAAGCAGTTTTTTACCTCTCGCTGCGGTGCATCGCGCAGCAAAAACTGTCGTGTATCGGTCGTAAAAAGAGCGGCACGGAACAGTTCCGTGCCGCTTTCTTCTCAACGGTGTTTGTACGTTTATTGACCGATCCGAGCGCCGAGCCCCTGACCAAGACCGCGGGCAAAGTTGTTTAGCGCGTTGTTAAGCTGCTGGTTCGAGGATGTGGTCTTTTTCTTGGTGCTGCTGCTAGAGCTACTTGACGTGGCGGGGCGCGCAACCACAGCCGTCAGGTGCTGTTGATAGGTTGCTTCGGTCTGGCTGGTCAAAAGCTCCAACTGTAGCTGGTTCATGTATCCCGTGGGGATCAAGCCCTGACTGGCCTGCCAGCCAGAGATACCGGCACGAGATTTGCGGCCCAATGCACCATCTGCACTGCCGACGTTGAACCCGGCCGCATTCAGGCGGGCCTGCAGAACGCGGCGTGCCTGCTTGTCCAGGAATAGCGCGTTTTCGGTCTCTGCCGACGAAGGCATAGCCGCCAACGCAGGTGTCACGGACAGCAGCAAGGGGCCCGATGGCTGCAAGCTGCGTGTCGCGAGGGTGGCCGTGGATTTTTCAAGGGCAGCGGTTTGCGTTTCCTTTGCACTGTTCCGCTCGATCGCGTTCCGGGCCATTGGGGCGAAAACACCATCGGGGAAAGCGTCCAGATAGGATTGGTAGTCTGCGGAATCTCCGGATTTTTGCGCAACTTCAAACATGAATTTCTGCGTTTCCAAAGACGCGGCCAGAGCCGTCGCGGCGGGTTCGGCCTGTGTTGGGGTGGGTGTAACTGTTGTCGTGTCTGCAACAACCGCGGTCACGGGGTTTAGGACCACCGAGCCGGTCAGCGACGCGTTCAGCCACGGGCGTTGACGTTGATTGGTCGAGTTGTAGACCTCGCCGGTTACGCGCGACATCACTTCGGTGAAATCCGTGTTGGCCGCGCCGATATTGTTCAGCAGCGCCGTGGTAAACGGCGAATGCTCTCCTTGGCCGTCCTCGGCAACCGCGCCGGGGCTTGTTGCAAAGGCAATGGCAAGGCCTTCGCCCGCATTGTCCAGACCCATTTCAGCCAATCCGGCGCCAACGCGCATCGACCGGGTGGCGCCAACTGCAGACAATTGGGTGGCCATCGGGTTGTCGCGACATGCATCCAGCAAGACAAGGTTTACACCGTTTCCGTACTTCATCTGATCGGTGATCATGTCGACGGGGACGGTTTCGAAATCGACGGCGGTTGGGTCCGACAGCTGCGCGTCGACCGGAACGATGTAGTTTGTGCCGTTCACGGCAATCCCGTGGCCTGCATAAAAGAACAGGGCAACGTCCGAGCCTTGGGCAAGAGAGGCAAACTCACGCGCTTTGGATCGCATGCCCAGGAAGTCCAGATCGTACCCTTCAACCGTTTCGAACCCCAGCGAACGCAGCTTTGCCGCCATTGCCTTGGCGTCGTTCGATGGGTTTTTCAGTTGTACCGTGTGTTGATAGGCACTGTTGCCAATCAAAAGCGCAACGCGCTTTTCCGCCATGGCCTGACCAGAGATAACAACGATTGCCAGGGAAATGGCCGCGGCCAGCTTTCCGGCTTTCTTAAGGTAAAGTGATGCCAACATGTTTAATGTCCTTTCACGTTACTTGTTCAGTGGGGCCAGGTTGATCAGCTCGATCCGATTGTTCATCGGATGGGCCGCCTGGGCCAGATCAAAAGGTGCACTTGTGCCGTACCCCACAGGGATCAGACGTTCGGTTGGAATGTCATAGAAGACATTCAAATGCTGCGTTATCGTCGTAGCACGTCGCGTTGTCAGAACCTGCGCTCCGGCCAAATTCGCCGGATCATAGGCGTGGCTTCCAACCTGAAAGGGAGCGTCGGCAAGACGCGGGTCTTTCAAGGCTGCTGCAATCGAGCGCAGGGCACGCAAACCCGGTTCCGTCAAGCGGTGCGAATTTCCTTCGAAACTGACAATCAGTTGCGCCTTGGGAAGGTCGAACACTTCGGGGATGGGGGCTTGGCGTTGAATGCCGCGCGTCAGTTCAGCCGTCGCACCCGAGATCACGGGGCCTGTGCGTTCCGGCAGTAAGGATTGAACAATCGTTTCCACCGGCAAGTCCTGAGACGTTGCGGCAAAAGGCACCATCAAAAAAGAAATCGTGGCGCAGAGAGTTAAAAATAGTTTCTTCATAACAATACCCGGACGTGCCTATTGGCACATGATTCTTGAAGTTTCGGCAACGCAACGATGTTAACGCGACAAGGCCCAAACGCAAAATATTCCAAAAAACATGGCGGGCGCGAACGGGGCGAGGGTAGGTGAGGGGCCTCCTGCGAAACGTTGAACAAGCAGTCCCAAGAGATGTGCAGCGGTTGAAACCAAAATGGCCCACGCCAGGTGGATGGGCCCCAGCCACATTCCGGCGGCGGCAATTAGCAACAGATCGCCTTCGCCGATTGGAATGGGTCGGTTGCGGGCGCGCACGGTCACAAGCAATGCAACGATCGCTGCGGACGTGACCACAAACGGAAGCCACTGCGCCCCAGTCAGGAACAGCATTGCGGCCCCTGTCAAAGCAAGCACCGCAGGAACGACATCAGGGATACGCCCGGTTTGATGGTCTATGACTGCGGCCAATGCCAACAAGGCGCTTAATACCGTGCTGAAAACGGCCCAAAGCAGTGACACCGAATACAGCTGTGACGCGGCAAAGCTGCAAACAGCTGCGAAGGCCGCCATGAGGGCAAGCAGCCAACGCGACGATTTTGTTTTGCAAGCCGGCCAAACCGCAAGCGTTCCGCAAAACGCCATCAATGCGGACGTCATCCGTCGCTTTGTGTTGTGAAGAACGAGAAAACGGCCACCGCCACGTCATCGCGCTCGGCAAGAGTTCCGTGCAAGCTGTCCCAAAGCCCGGCCATGTCAGATTGACCATTAAACAAGCGAAGTGTCTGGTCCAGCTCGGGAATTTCGCCTTTTGCTTCAATTGCGATTATTGCGTCTGCTCCAAAAGGCGACGTGACCCCAAGTGGGATGGCCAAAGTGTCCGAGGGCGCGCTGGTCGTTGGGTCGTTGTACTCGGCCAGCGGAAACAAGTGTGTAATTGTCCCGGTTGACGATAGATGCAGCAGCCAGATCTTGTCGCTTTCCCGTCCTCCAATATGGGTAACTACGGTTTCGCCATCCTTATAGGTGCCATTGCCCCCCTGGAACGAGACATCCAGAGGTTGCCCCGGATCGTATTGGCGCAGTTCGTCAAGGATGCGACGTTTGTCCACCATGCGTTGTACGGCGATTGCGGCGTCTGCTGGGTCATCCGGCAAAGTCGCCAGGGTATCCCCAATTGACGAGAACATCGCATCCGATTGCGTATCAATGATGAGTGAGGCGCTTGTTTCGGAGTCAACGCTTTGTGCACCACTTGGAAAGAAAACACCGCTTTGACTGGTCCAGACTTTTTGCGGGGGCAACGCGTCAAAACCCAAGGTAAAGGGGTTGGCGTTGACAACGTTATCGATGGAGGCCACCGCGTCCGCCGAAAGAGACACCGCATGCGTGTCGACATGTCCGGCGGGGCCGACCTGAGGGCGCTGGATGCCGCTGGAAATCGATTTGACCGTTTCCAAGACGTGCACTTCCAACTCGCCTTTTGTCAGAACTCCGTTGCGGTCGGCGTCGGCAAAGCCGCGCATCGCCTCAGCGAAAGCAATCGAAAGAGCCCCACGGATTTCGCCGTCAACCTCCATTTCGGGCGCCAGTTCGCTGTCCGCGACGGCGGACAGAAAAATCGTATTTGCAGCCACCAGATCATCGGGTCGTGTTTTCGGCGGCGGAGGTGGCAGGGGGTCATCGGTAATCTTGTCGCCATCGAAATAGCGGTACCCATGCACATTTCGCACACTACGCATCATGGTGCCGGAATGGCAACTGTCGGCAACAAGGATCATCGTTGCGCCGTCCGGGATCAGGGCCACCAGTTCGGCAACCTCGTCGTCTCGAATGCGGTGCGCTGCTGCCGCGCCCTGTTCTGCAAAGGCCCCCAGAAGGAATGTTTCATCCTGCCCGTCGGTTTCATTGCCAGGATGTGCTTCGGGTTCATGCCAACCGTGCCCGGCATAGGTCACGATCATCGTGTCACCGGGCTGCACCTGCTTGGCCGTTTTGCGCCAGTGATCAAGAATGGCATCGCGCGTCGCGGCGTCGTTCAACAAGGTGGTGACCTGAGCGCCCGGCAAGTCTGACAGGGCGTCCGAGATATCGTTGGCGTCGTTTACCGCCCCTTTGAGCGAACCAATATGTTCATACTCGTCGATACCGATCACCAGCGCGTGCACTTGCGGTTCGCGGGCCTGAACGTCCACCGGCATCAGGCCAAGCGCAGCCATCACGGCCAGATTTGCAAAACAAAGAGGGCGCATAAGGTTATCCCAGTTTGAACACAACACGGCGCGACAGGCGATGGAATTCTTGGCTGTCTGTATCCATGCCGTTGACCGCTTGGGGTGGCTGCGTTTCACCAAAGCCCTGAACCGAAATCTCGCCTTCGAACCCTTGTTCGACCAAGAATTCCTCCAATGCCTTGGCACGTTTCAGCGACAGCTTCATATTCGCATCCTCGTCCCCAATTGGATCGGTATGACCGCTGAGTTCAACACGCTTGGCGCCGACTTCGACCAAATGGTCTGCCAGCAGGGATGCAAACCGCGCTCCGCCCTCATCGAAGGTTGTCTGGCCAAAAAGGAAGGTCACCGGCAAGGAAACCTCTTCCACGACAAAACCGCGAACAGATCCAACCAGGATCCCGCCAGGTGCACCGCTGCGTGTCTTGGGGACCTCGATCTCGCCATCTGCCAAGGCCACCGCCGCTGATGCCAGATCGAAAACGGTTTCGATATCCTCTTGCGTTGCGTGGTGTTCCGCCGGCCCGTCAGCCAGCATATTGACCGACATCTGATAGTACTTGGCCGAGGCGTTATAGTCGCTGCGATCCCATGCCAGGTGGCCCAGTTCCGCGTAGGTCCGCCAATGCTCTTCGTAGTTCAGTGCGGCTTCGTAGTATCCCTCCGACGCTGCGGGGTCATCCGCTTTCTTACCGCGAATGAAGTTCTCGCGCGCCAGGTAGCGTGCCCCCCAATTCCGCAGTGCGGTGTCGCAGCTGGGGTTGAGGTACAATGTCTCATAAAGCGCGGTTGCGTCTTCGAACGCGTTGTTCTGCACGGCCGCCGTAAAGGGATCATACTCGGTGCAATCGGCCCACGCCGCACCTGCCAATGACAAAGCAACAATTGCCGTAGATGCAAAAAGAGAAGATTTCAGCATTCTTCGTGTCCTCCTGCGTTACCTTCGAATTTCGTATTCAATGTATTGCGTTGACCAAATCTGTGTGGCCGTGCCGGCCGTTGCGTACAGGCCCAGCAAAGAGTCGGCCAATTCGTACAGGAAATTGAACCCGTCATTGGCCGGGCGCCCGGCGAGGTCCTCGGGCAGAACCTTGTCGATTTGCTTCAGGTCGCCTTCCACGAAGATGGCCATCAAAAGACCTTGGCCCACCGGCTCGGTCACAGAAATCTGTAAGGGCATCCCATTTGCACTCAGGATCGACGGGATCAGAACCTCGGTACCTGCTTTGACACTTGTGCTGTCGGTGGGGCTGAGGGATGACGGGTAAACCTGAACGACCCGGCCCAGCGGGTCGATATCGATCAGAATAAAGCTGCCATCCTTTTCTGCCGACAGTTCAAACCAAACCTTGTCACCAAGAGACATGGTCGGGCCGGGGAAAACCTCAAGCTGAACGTTCGCTCGATTGATGCTGCCGAAGCGGTCGGAAACGAAGGCCACACGTTGTTCATGCGACATTTCCGGGATAGCCGGGGGTGGTGCGAATGAGGACACATCGGTGGGCAGGGCGTCTGACAGGATGCCATCCAAACGCGCGTCTGAAAGCACCAGCCGCGTATCCTCGACAACCACGCGTGAAGGGTTGAACCCCTGCCGGCCAACCTCGCAATATTCGATCGACGCACAAACCTGCGCAAGTGTCTCGACGGAATGGCTCATCAATTCCGTGCTGCTGGTCACGCCGCTGTCGTTCAGGTCAGCATTGCCCTTGGTCATTGCGTCAACCAGCATCGACGTGAACGACCCGATGCCGGTCGCATCGCTCCATGCACCCGAATCCGGTGTGGCGGCGCTCCAAATCTCGGCAGTTGGGTTGGTTGTCTCCAGCGGACCAGGCTCGGCCGCAACCTCGACCTTCTCTTCGGTTTCAACGGCGACGGTTTCAGGCTGGGTTTGCGGGGCAATCCGACCAACGCCACGATATCCCGCGGCTTTGGTGGGCGACATCCCCTTGAACGCAGTGTCCAGATACACACTGACCCGTCGACCCTCCAGAGCGTCAATGGCGGCCTCCAACTCGTCGTCCAGCAAATGCTCTTGCGCGTTCAGGACAAACGCCTCGTCCATACCATCGGCTTCGGAACTTGCCTGTGCACCTTCTACCTGCCCACCGACACCCGAGAAATAGATCACGACAGCGTCGCCAGCTGTGGTATTTGCTTGCAGGTCATGGGTCAGGGCATTCAACACAACCGCGCGGGTTACGTTTCGGCCTGTCAACACAAGGACGTCCGCAGCCGAAAACCCACCGCTTTGAATCAGTGCATCCGCAAAGCGCTGCGCATCTGCGGCGCCGTCCACTGTGGGGCTTTGCCCCCCAATCAAAACGGCACGATCCGCCATAACAGGCGATGTCGTGCCAAATGCTGCCATAGCCGTGGCAAAAAGAACTTTGTTCAAATTCATCATTCCGGCCACCGTTCCAAATCAAAGGCACAGCGCACACCGTGGTCGTCACCGGCAATATCCAATGGCGCAATCAGCCGCGAGGATACGGCCAGCTGAATACCCGTTTGTGCGCGGTATGATCCCCCTTTTAGCACAAATCCGCCGTCTGTGGTTACCCATTCCGCAACACCACCTGACAGGCCAAGGTAGCCTTCGGGTGAAACGCGCTGGCTGAGCGCGCCTGCGGTGCTGGACCAGTTAAACGAATCCCAAGGGGTTTTGGGGCGTTCGTTCTCGGACCATGAAAACAGCCGTTTGCCGCCACCTGAGGCAAGGTATTCCCATTCGGCCTCGGTCGGCAGCCGTTTGCCAACCAGTTTGCAATAGGTTTCCGCGTCGCGGGCGCTGAGGCCCGAGGCAGGCCGTAAGGGGCCAAGACGCTCTGCCTTGCCAGCCAAAGACAATGTCGTGGCCGTATCCCAATTCATAACGCCATTTCGCACAAGGCCAACGCGGGTGCCGTTGGTGCTGTCGGCAACATAGTCCGCCTGATCAAAGGCTGTCAGAACCGCATTAAAGGTTGCTTCTTCGCGGTCCAAACCAAAGGGCCGCAACGTTGCACTGCGTTCTTCGGCACCATCTATGAAGATCTTGCAGCGCAAGCATTCATTGGCCCGTGATGGATTATTGAGTTGTGCAAGCGTCTCTTCGGCAAAGCCAATGGTCACATTGCGCGGCGCGCTGCGGGCTGCTGCAATCTGGGCAAAGGTGCGGGCTGCTTTGCGGTAGTTCAAGGTTGCCGTCCAAAGTGCGCCGTTCTTGCGGGCTTCGTCGGCGTCAAACAATGGCCCAAGCGCTGCAGTGTCGTCCACCGGTCCCAAGTCGGACAGCGCGCTGCGGGCGGCGTTGGATTCGGTTTCAACCATGCGTGACGCTAACTGTAACGCCTGTTGCAGCACTTCGGTGGATTGCGCGACCTGCTGTTGCAATGTTGCGCTTGGAATGCCATTGGTTTCGGGTTTCTTCAACGCTTGGCCAAGCGTGTCGGGTGTTACATTGCTTTGATTGATCCCAAATTCAGTCAATTGCGCCGAAATGGCCTGATCAACCAGTTCAGCATGCCTGCGTATGGCTGCTGTCAGACCGGCCTGCGTATTGGCAAAAGCCTTTGCCGCAACTGTGATCAGTCCATCTGCTTCGTCCGCGCGGGCGAAGGCCGCGTTCAGGTCCTCGGCATCCTGCACGGCGCCCAGGGCGACGCTGGCTGCCTCGAAGGCTTTGCTGGTCTGGTCGTCGGCTTGGGCGGCGCCACCCTCGGCCAGACGCGAAAGCTTGCCTGCCAACTCCTCCACTTGCTGCGATAGCTGCGTCTCGGCCGCCTGAACAACGGCGCGGAAGCCGCCAGTTGCCGCATTTATTGCGGCAGCCCGTGCGATGACGTTGGGCTGGCTGTCGGCTGCAACCAACTGGTCCTGTGCATTCTGAAAGGTTTCCGGGGATCTTGATCGGAAGGCGGCGGCGTTTTGCTGTAACTCGGTTGCCGTGGCTTTGGCCGTTTCCAGCCGCGTGGCGACGTCCGTGCGCAACTCGGACACGTATCCCGCATATTCCGATGGTGCCACCGGTTCAGATGGCGGAACAAACGTGCCGCTTCCAAGTGCTGCGTCCAATGCAGCCGTTGCGGCCCGCAACCCGTCATGCAAAGCGCGTTGTTGCATCAAAAGGTCAGTCCACGTCGCATTGCCAGCCGGGTCTGGTTCGGGTGGCCAAAATGCATGAAGCCCGTCCTGGTTTTGCGCGATGGCTTGGCGGGCGGCAACGAGGTCGCTCGATAATGCGGCTTGGTATGCGGAAACCTCGCCTTCCAACTGCGCCGAGCTTTCCCGCAGCGCCGCAGCGGTCTGATCGATCCCATCCGCGGTCACGTCTGCGCCGGCCGCCAAGGCAGATTGCAACAGGCCGTTGGCCACCGACAGGTCGATCGCAGCGGTATCTGCAAACGGCGCGGACCGCACATCGTCAACCTGCGCGGCCAGAGACAACCGCGCGGCGTCCAGCTGACGCGCGGCAGGGGCAAGGGCCAGCACGGCGTCGCGCCGGGCACAGGCCTGTGTCAACGCGTCGGGGTTTTGGTCGATTGCATTGGCAATGTCAGCTTGCGCGGCCTGCAGCGCAGGCCACAGGTAGCTGCCGGGCAAGCCGTCTTGGATAGGGGCCATGTTGCCAACACATGCTTTCGCGGCCGCCAGTTGCGCGGCTGCCGCGGTTTGCAAACCATCGATCTCTGACGATTTGGCGTCGATGGTGGCCAGGTGTGTGGTCACCTCTTCAGACCTGCTGCGTAGGGTCGAAGCGAGGTTGGCATTGGTCGCAGACAGGTCGGCCAGTTCGCCACGCTGGATGAAGTTATACGCCCCCGAGCCCAGCAGAAGAACGGCCAAACTGGCCGCGACAGCCAAAGAGGCCGTGCTCCACGTCTTGGCTTCGGCGGCCACGGGTTGCTCTACGGCGCCGCCCATATCGGCAGATTGCAAAGCGGCGTTCACTTCGTCGATCGAGCTGTATGGCTGTTCGCCAGGCGCACCGACCATTCGAGCCAGAATTTTCGCAAGCTTTTGCGGGACGTTGCCTGCCAGGCCGGTAAATGCATCTGCTTGGACAATGGTCTGTGGGCCGCGTTTTACAGCGGTTGCCAGAGACACTTCGTCCAAGGGTGCGTCGCCGCCCGTCAGCGCGCGGTAGGGGCCCGAGACACCCAGCATGATGCGATACCCGATCATACCGGCAGCATAGAGGTCAGACTGTACGTCGGGCGTCATTGATTGGCGCAGTTCCGCGCTGTGATACAACAGCGCCTCTTCGGGCAGGGCCGTTGGCTCGCCCGTGTGCATGGCCAGATCGCACAGGCGGGGGTGATCCTCGTGATGTTCTTTGCGGATCGAACCCTCGTGAATGTTGCCATGGATCAGGCCCAGCGTATGCAACTCGGCCAACGAGGCCATCAACCCTTTGAAATCCGCCAGCCGTTCATGCGCCCACGTGTTGTCTGCGTCCGGGAAGTAGCCATATGGGCAGCCGGCAACAACGGCCACCGGCGGCAGCCCTTTCAAAGATGCGGGCGAAATGACGTCGGGCACCGATTGCGGCGCGCTGAGTGAGCGCAGGTTCTCGATTGCCTCGAAATGCCCTTTGATCAGTTTCAGCTTGGCTGCGTCTTTTCCGATCAAGTGGCGCGGCACATAGGCGTCGATCTGAGCTACCAGTTCGCCACGGGCCGGCGCGGTGAAGCGAACCAGATCGCCCAGGACCTGTTTGTCTGGCACGCTGCCGGACTGAAATACCACGCTTTCCAGAAGCGCCTCGATATCGGCATTTATTCGCGTCTCTGTTCCGCTCATGTTAATCTTCCAAAAAATCGCAATTTAATTTCGTGCCCGGGTTAGCCTAGTCATATCAGCGTATGCGTATTCAACAAAATCGCAAGCGACCGGCGAAACCGGGATCATGTTCACGACGGCTTCCAACTCGTTGATTATCGCGGCTGTATTGCCTGCCTGATACAACAAGCCGGCCCGGTGCACGGCCGAGGATAGTTCGTTCAGCAAAGCAGACTTCAACGCGGGATCCGCGGTTTCCCCACCCGAAACTTGGTTGTGCAGCGTCAGGAAGGCGAAATTCGGCAGGTTCGGTCGTGGCGTCGCGATGTCTTCGGGGGGCAAGTGTGGCTTGGCTTTCAGACACTCGTCCAACCTTGCGGCGGCTCTGGACCCGTCGGATTTGAACTCGTTCATCTGCAACACGAACTTGGGTGCATTTGAAGTGGCCGCCGGGCGCAGCTTCAAATGCCAAAAGCCGGCGCCAAAGACTGCAAGTACCAGCACAATGATGGCAAGCGACAGCCCCAGAGGCAACTCGCCCTTCTCCCGGGTCGGCTTGGCCTTAGGGCCTTGCGTGTCGTCAACGATCTGCAGGCGGGTTTCGCCAAGATCAAAGGTCAATCCTTCTTTGATCGTCCCAAACCGGGCGTTGCCTTCGCTGTTCTTGATCTCGACACCGGGGCGATAGGCGAACCGCCATGTCTCTGGAACCGCGTCGGGATTGGTGCTGTCTATGTCCGGAAAAATGCGCAGATGTGCGGCCTGCACACCGGTTTCAAAGACCTTGAGCGTGTCATCCTGGCCCGAGCCCACCGTAATGGTATTGTATCCCAAAGGATCCTCGCGTGAGGCGTCGGGACCTTTCACAACGCGTAGGGCAAATGCGTCTGTTTGTGCCATGGTTCCCTCCTGTTATCCGAAAGCGCTGATCATTGGGTAGACGGTTGCGAAGATGCTGAGAAACACCGCACCCAGCGCCACGAACGTGATCAGGTTCATTTTGGTCGATATGCTTTTGGCCAAGGCGTTTGCATTCTCTTGCCGGATCAGGCGCAAGCGTTCCGCCTGTTCGGCGTCCTTAGTGGGGTCGCCCCCGGTTTCGATCCCTTTGGCGATTGTTCCGATAACCTGCTCGATGGCCTGATCCGGAATGCGCTCGGCCAATTGCATCAGCGAAGCCGCATCCCCCTGCAGTGAAAGCTGTTGCCGGATCATCTGTGCTTCGCGCCGCATGGCGCCCGAGGGCACAGATTGAATATAGGTCTCGATTGCTGTGCGGAAGTTGCCGCCAGCCTGCAAAACCAACACCAGAAGGTCCAGGAAATACGGTATCTCACGCACGACGTCGGCCATGTGCTCTTTGGCTTTGCGACGGATCAGCGTCATTTGGTTGAAACCAATAAGCAGGGGCACCACGATTATCGTTCCCAGCGCAAAGAGCGGCGATACTGGTACAATGAACGAGGCCACCGCAAAGGTGATGGTCAGCACGATGGCTGACATAATGGTCATCATCATGCAGCCGACAAGGAACTGATCACCCGTCAGCGCGCCCACCGGCCGGCCGCCCGACCAGAACAAGTCATCAAATTCCGCGGCCATCCCTTCGGGGGCTGTAAGGCTGCGCGGGGCAAGACGATAAAAGAAGGCCATGCGCCATGCTTCGTCGTTCCAGTTGGCCTGGTCGGAACCGGGTGTCTGCCCCAGGCCCGCGCGGTCGGCCGCAGACAACTGCGCCTCGAAAAACGCAAGGCCAGCATGCAGCACCGCAAGGCCCAACGCGAAAACGACAACAAAGATGGCGCCGGAATAAAGGAGGTTTGGATCAATCGAGGTCATACTTTGCTCCTCGACACCAAATAGGCGGCAATCCATGCGCCAACGACCATCGCGATCGACATGCCAAACATGATCTGGCTGACAACGGTGGGGGCGGCCTTCTCATCACCGGGCAACTCGATGACGTTTACGGCGATTGCGATCAGAACGCCCAGCCCCATCATCAGGGCGACGTTGCGACGGCCAGATTCAGACTCTTTTGCGACCTTCAGTTTCAGGTTCTCAACGTCCTGCAACGCTTCGGACACAGAGGCAAGAGCCGGGCCCAGCTTGCCAGCCCGTGCCCCGGCTGAAACAACGGCAACTACCATCGCAAAGGCTTCGGAGCGTACGCCGCGTCGCTCCATACGCATTTGTGCGTCTTGAAAGGCCGACACCGGATCTTCGCCCAGCTTGGGCAAGATGGCCGCAAGGATTTGTCGGATCAATGGGGTGGCATCTGCATACGAGGCCTGCACTGCCCGATCAAAGGACAACCCGCCTGCCATATCGTTGGACCAGCGCGCAAGCAGGGTTGGCAGACCTTCTTCAAACTTAAAGATCGCCTCGCGCCGTGCCTTTTCTTGTTGAAAGAACCCAATGACCAGCGCCCCCACAAAGGCGACCAGCCCGACAAAAGGCATTTGCAACGGCACAGCCAGCACAAAGAACGCAGCCGCGCCCAATATCCCATAAATCAGCAGACCAAGGATGCTGACTTTCGGGTTCATCAGACTGTTGTCTTCGGCTGCTGTCTCTTCGGCCCGATCCCGGTAGAGTTGGAATAGCAGGGAAAGAATGGCGGCGGTTGCAAGGAAACAACCCACGACACCAACGATTAACCAGAGGGGATTGTCCGCGTTCACTGCGTCACCTCCGCGAAAAAGTCCTGAATGTGGAAGCCGGACCGTTCAGCCAGTTCCTCGAGGAAACTTGGCACGTAACCCGACACAAGAAAAAATGGCTCGGTACTGGGTTGTGCCATTTCAAAGATCGGAAATACCGGGATTTCGCCGGTCTCTTCTTCAAAATCTCCAATCTCGGCGACTTGGACCACGGACCGCTGCTTGCGCCCTTCAGCGCGTTTCTGCGGGTCGATGGAGGCTGTCCGATGCACCTGCACAACGATATCTACGGCTGACGCGATCTGCTGTCGAACCACCCGCGCAGGCAAGTTCGAAGCGCCCTGCAGCGCAAGGTTTTCAAGCCGCAACAACAACTCTTCGGGCGAGTTGGCGTGGGCAGTGGTCATCGAACCATCGTGGCCCGTGTTCATCGCTTGCAGCATGTCCAGCGCCGCACCATCGCGGCATTCGCCAACGATTATCCGGTCCGGCCGCATGCGCAGGGCGTTGCGCAGAAGATCTCGGATTGTGATGGGTGACCCGAAGGTCCCATCGCGCGCCTCGAGCGCGACAAGGTTGCGCGAGCGACCCAGATCGTCGGGGTCGTCTGCTGAATCCGTGATCTTCAGTTCCCCGGTATCCTCGATGGTGACGATCCGTTCGTCATAGGGAACCGTCAGGGCAAGGGCATTCAGCAAGGTCGTTTTGCCCGTGCCCGTCCCACCCGAGACGACGATGTTGCGCCGTGCCTTGACGGCCGCGCGCAGGAAACGTTCCATCTCGGGGCTCATCATGTTGAACTCGCTCAGCTTGCCCAGCGTCAGCACAGATTTGGAGAATTTGCGAATGGTGATGGCGTTGCCCTGCAAGGCCGTGGGGTTCAACACAGCGTTCACGCGGCTGCCGTCAGGCAGGCGCGCATCCAGCAACGGGTCGCGCATCGTCAGCGCCTTGTTGTCTGCGCTGGCGATGCGCTTTGCGATACGTTCGACCTCGCTTTCTTCTTCGAACCGCAGCCCGGTATCAAACACCCGCCCCACTTTTTCGACGAAGATGCGGTCATACGAGCAAATCATGACCTCAGAGATCACTGGCGCCTCGAGAAGGTATTCCAATGCCCCCATCCCGAACCTTTGTGACATGACCCAATCGCGTACCGCGTCGTCTACAATGGACCGTTGCAACAGGTCAGACATAGGCATCTTGGCATTTGCCATGGTCGGTTCGTACTTGGTGCGCAGCAATTCCAAATCGTCCGCCGTATCGATGGGTTTGGTGGACAGGCCCAATTGAACGGAAACCAGGTTGATCACCTTGCGGACTTCGTTCCGCTCGGCGTCGTTCATTTCCGCATAGGGCGAAAACGAGGCCGGGTGCCCGGCATCATTGGTCGATAGACAATGCAGTTCCAAATGCCGTAGAAGTGCTTGTTTCGCCAACGACGCGCGCTGCTTGGCATCAATTTTGCGATTGATCTCGTTCAGGAACGCATTGACCTGCTCTGACAAGGCAAGCTTGCGTTTGTTTTCAGCCATCTGCGTGATGCTGGGCTGACGTTCTTCGAAATCCAAAAGCTGGTTGTGCACGGTCAGCTGAATTTCGGAGAGATCCAAGGTTCCCAGCTGTGCGGACCGCTCGGCGTTGGGCAATTTGACGATCAGCGATGCATCGCGCAGGCGAATGCGGGACTCGTACTGGATCGGAACAGCCTCACCCTCACGCAAGGGGACGCCACCCATGTCGACCATGCCGTCTGCAAGGGCTGTTACCGTCCATTGGTCAAATGGGCCGTTCAGGTCCAGTTTGAAGCCACGCAAAGGCAGGGCACTGCCATTCAGAAACACGTAGTTGCGGTCATGCAGCCTGCTTGGATCGCCGCCGACAAAATACGTGTCCGGCCCCACGATGCGCATCCTGTCATGCACCGACCCCGCGTCGGTCATATAGAGGTGATAACGTTTGGCCAGGCTGAATTCGTTCATTGGCTCTCACCAGCCGCTTTGCGCAGCACTACTGTCAACTGGCCGCGCGATGCCTCGGTTCGGTTCAGAAAGTTGGCGATCTGGTCGGGGTTTGCCTGAACGGTTATCGACGTATAGGTTGGCCGGCCGGCCTGAACAAATGCTGCTTCTGATTGAAAATCTCCAACGGCCATCAGAGTGACATCCTCCAGCAACGTGGCGGTCTCGGACCGTTCATCCTGCGTCAATGTGGTGTGCAACACGTCAACTTGCGCGCCCGGTGTCAGGAAGATGCCGACCGCACTGCCGGGTCGCACGGGAATTGAAAAGGCCCGTTTGCCTTCATTGACGCTGAGCGACAGAACATTGTTCGACTGGTCCACGAAATCTTCGGCCCGAAGGAAATCACCGGGTTGCAGGTCTGTTTTCAGGACCAATCCGCGCAGGCTTTCAACATTGGCACGCGAACCTGCCATAGCCCAGTCAAGCTGACTATTCGCGACGTTAGCGGGAAGCGTGATAATGCGAAACTTGCTGATGATGTCGTCGTTGACCTCGGTCCCTTTGGGCAACGGCTCAAACGGCGTTGCGGCCAAAGCCAGCTTGCGCACGGTTTGCTGGGCCTCGGTCACCTTTTGATAATAGGTCGCAGCCGCCAGTCCAGCGATAATCGCGATGCCTAGGTAGATCGAAATCAGCCTGCTTTTCGTCATCTGCATTGGGGCCTCCGGTCAGTTAATTGCGGCGGGAAAAACGCGCGGGAAAAGCTTCTCGGCGTCGCCAATTTGTTGAATCTGGCGCCAGATCGTGGGGTCGAGCCCGTCACGCCAGGGTTGATCGTCTTCGGTCCAGGTGTCTTTTGTCGGCCAGTCGCGCAATTGGGTTGTCTGCGCCGCCCGGCGGTTGTGCAGGAAATCCGGGGCACGGAACCGGGCACGGCCAAAGGCTTGTGCAAATACAGTGTCTGCACGCATTTCCGGCCCAACGTCGTCTAACAGGAAAGTGGCTGCGGATGCCGCGTTACGCATCGCGTCGTCAAACCGCAACTCTTCTTCGGCGATCTCTTCGGCGTCATCCAGCCAACAAAAGGTGCGGACCCGCCGCCGGACGTCGATACGCGGTCCGCCATCGGTGCGCGTGGGCCAACAGGCCTCGGTTTCCGACATTGCGACCACCGACTGGCGGGCATCCGACGCCGTGTCGGACCGGATCAGATGCGACTCGGCGACCACCCGGGCCATCAGAACCAACGCAACGAGTGGTGGCAGGATCAGGATCGCCTCGAATGACACCCCACCCGGGCGCGTATGTGTGAAAATCCTAATGCGCATTAATCCAGTCCCATTTCTCGGCACCGTCAACGGCATTCAGCAAGTTGGCCAGTTCCGCAAAAGCGGGCGCGGCGTTGGCACTGATATCCGCGGCTGGAGGGGCGGGCTGGTCAAGCTCGCTGGCTGGCATCATCTGGGCTTCCCACAGGGCCGAAAACGTGTCGACCGAGCTGCGATTGATCAGACTTGCCTGACCATATGCAAAATGGCGGGTCGGCACCGCACCAAAGTGAGACTGTCCAAATCGCGTGCCTGACAGGGCAGCCACAGCCACCAGTGTGTGAAAGTCATCCGGCATATGCTCGGGGCGTTTGAGCGACAGACGATCAAATTGCCCAACATTGTTGGCGGCCCAAACGGTGGTCAAAGGCGCGCGCAAGCCGCCAAATCCCATGATGGAGGGGACCCCACCACCAATGCACACATCAATTGTCTTCATGGCGAAGAACAGGGTGAACATGTTCAGGCCGTCTTCGCTCTGCTTGAACGGGAGGTTCAGAATTTGCGGGTATTTGGGGGGCGAACCAATTAGGTAGGACCGGCTGTACCAGTCATAGAAGCTTTCCAACCGGTTGCCGATGTCGGTTTCCTCGTTGATATGCCGCTTGAGGTTGGGGTTGCCGGAAGACCCGCCATAGCTGAGTGGGCCACGGAAAATCGGAAATCCGCGCGCCATGAAACCGGTGCGCCCGTTCATTGTGCCAAAGAACATGGCAGCGCATTTTTCGACCTGCCCGGCGGTGCCAGCGTCGTAAACCGGCAGTGGTTTGCCACCCTGACGGGGCGAGGGGGCGCAGGCCCGAATGTCCGAGCCCACACAGGAATCTAGAAAATACCATGCCTCCAGCCCGGCGCGTTCTGCATAAGCTTGCGTGGCGTCTTCCATTGCCCTTGGAAAGCGGGCGATGATCTCTTTGTTCATCTCTTCGGTTGCCCGCAATGCGCGATGGGCCAGATCTTCAACCTGTCCTGGTTTGTACTTGCTCTTGGTGCTGGCAACATAAAGCGCAGCACTGACCGCTTCAGACGCCTCGAGCGCGTGTTGCGCGAAACATGCCGGTGCACCAAGCAAAAGGGGCGGACAATTGATACCGGCGTGGATGGCGATATAACCCGTCGCGATGCCAGAATAGATCGCCAGAACGTCTAGCGCGTCGTCCAGGGCTTCGGCGCCGATCGCTGTTGCTGTCAGCTGTACCGCTGCAACTTGGTTCATAGAGATCGTGTTAAGTGATCGCGCGGCCCAGCTTTGATGGCTCATCGCGATGGCATCCGCTGCATCCTGCAAGGCACGGCGTTCTTGCATGGCCTGGCCAGAGTTCATGGACGCTAACAAGATCAGGGCGACAGGAATAAGCCCAATCAATGCCGCAAGTCCAACGCCGCCTTTTCGCGCCCGGCCCAACCAAGTTAAGTGTCGTGTCCGGCCGGTCATCGGATCACCACCCGGGCGCTTTTCTCGATCCAGTATGACCCGTCGCCGCGCTGCCCATCCGCGATGAAGCGGGCAAGCGGCGTTGCCGCCGGATAGCGAAAGGTTACATTGGCCTCGATTGCGTGACTAACCGGGCCTTCCAATGCGCCGATAAAGTCGAACGGGCTGACCCGCCATGCGACTTGAACCCCAACGTTTTCCGGTTCAAAGGCATAGCAAATACGGTTGCGCATAGCTTGTGTCAGGTCTCCGCGCAGCCCGGCCTGTTGAATTGCGCGCTCGGCTGCGGGCACCGTTTCACAAGCGCCTCGGTTCACGGCGTGACGCGAACCGGGTGCCGCGCTGATCAACGCCCACCTTGCGGCGTGGTCCCACCGGTCCGGTTGATCAACACATGGCGCGGCGGTCGCGCCAGTGATCAGTTCGAACGGGGTGCCCAGACTTGGCAACGGGCAAAGATGCACCAGCGCCGAACGTGCGGCGGCATAGGCCGCTTTTTCAACAGCGACACGCCGCTGTGCGGTAACAAAGAACTCGGCGGCCAAAGCTGTCACGAAAAGAAGAATTGGCAAAACCATAACGGCTTCCAGCGCCACGGATCCCTCCGTGGCGCGCGTAAATCTCCGCACCCGCGTCATTGACCTGCGACGGCGTCTTTCAAATCCAACACCGTCTGTTCGTAAACGCTTTCTTTTTCTTGCGCGAAGTCGCGAAAGGTGATCGCCGTACGCGCAAAATAGGTCACTGCCGCCAAGCCAAGGAGAAGGATCAAGAGGTATTCAACCTTCATGCCTTTTCCCTTTGGACCGAACGCTTAGTCCAGTCCGCCGCTGCCAACGTTGTCGATGATCTCGATCGCGTTGTCCTTGCCACCCTGCGCATCCTCGCCAAGTGTCAGGAAGCTTGTACCCAAGAACGCCAAAGCCCCAAGCGCCAGGATCACAACCAAAATATACTCAATTTTCATGTGCTTACCCTCTCTCTATCGGATCAATTTGCCGTCAGATCGCTTATCTCGGTCGAGACAAAACTAACAATGTCCTGCGCGATCAAACCTAAGGCGGTGACAACGGCGATCCCCAAAGTAACAACCAATAAATATTCCAAAGACATAACAAACCTCCGCGACGTCAGAGTTGAATCGGATCTGTTAAATAGCAAGCAAATTTCGAAACAAGGCGGAAATTTCTCTGCCTGCTATTCAAGCAAATGGTACAGTCAACAATCGCACTATCGTAAGTCTTCCAATGCGCCTTCACCCTTTCGCCGGAAAACGTTTCGCATCGGATACCCGCTTTCCGGGATGCCTTGGCTCAGGTCCATTTCGCCGATTGCGGTAATCAATCTGCGCTTGCCGTGACGCTCAACCTGCACCACAACATTGATGGCTTCGGTGATCTGTCGCCGAACTGCCGTCATCGGGATTTCGACGTCCGACATCAGGCACAGCGTCTCAAGCCGGGTCATTGCGCGGTCTGTGTCATCGGCGTGAACTGTGGTCAGCGACCCGCCATGGCCCGAGTTCATGGCCTGCATCATGTCCAGCGCCTCGCCACCACGGCATTCCCCCACGATAATGCGATCCGGACGCATGCGCAAAGTTGCACGAAACAGGTCGCGAATAGACACACCACCGCGACCAAGGTGGTCCGGCATCTGCGCTTCCAACGAGACCACGTGATCGTTCTGCAGGTCCAGTTCGGCCACGTCTTCGATCGTGATAATCCGCTCGTCGTCTTTGCATAGGCCGGCAAGCAGGCGCAAAAGAGTGGTTTTACCCGTGCCGGTGCCACCGGAAATCACGATGTTTGCCGGCGCGTGGTCGCCCTTGCCGGTCACCTTGTCGGTTAGGTAGGTCAGGGCCGCGGCGCTCAGCGATCCGTTTTCGACAAGATCACTCAATTCCAACCCGGCCTGTCGGAACCTTCGGATCGTAATTGACAAGCCTTCGCGGCTGGCCGGGTCCTGAACGATGTGAACCCGTGATCCGTCGGGAAGGCGGGCCTCCTGCGACAAATCGTTTGCAGAAAGACGTTTGCCGGAAAACTGAAGAATTGCACGCGCCAGCGACCGAAGGCTTTCCGGAGACCGAAACCGGTCCTCGCCGGTGAGTGGCGGCACCATGGTGCCCCCTCGTTCGACGATGATCTGGTTGGGGCCATTGATCATGATCTCGCTGACTTCGGAATGCTCCAAGTCCTGCCGAATTGGCCCCGAAAGGGCTTTGATCATCGATTCAAAGGCTGTCTTTCTTAGGTCCTGATCCATTATCCAAAAGGCATCGCAAAAAGCAGCAAGTCCATGTGGTTGAGCGCGATAATCGCTTTCGCGAGGGCTAGAAAAAGCGTTCCAAAGCCAACAACGTATACGCCGGCAACGCAAAGGTATTCGATACTCATCCCAGCCCCCTTTTTCGGGTTATACGATCACCGGTCCGGGCGGTTTAAGTCAAGCCCGATGTTAAAACGGGTCCCGGATAACAAAGGGTATTCCAAGTGATGGCCACAGACTATTCCCGGCCTTATTGGCCAAACAACCCGCGAGGTTTCGTGGCACATACCGGGTACGGATATTGCAAGAAAGATGTATGCAATGACCTGCCCCCGAAACTTCGCTGGTTTTGATAGAGAGTTTGCTCACCTTTTGAAGGAGCAAACAAATGCGATAGAGCCGTTTTACCGAGGCACGGATCATCGGGATGAACAAGGAACATGAAGCCGGGATGCTGACGTCCGGAGGGTGACGGAAGCATGGCCTCAGCCAGGGCACATTCGACAATTTCAAGCCCAAGTACGGCGGCAGGGAAGTTTCCGACGCGTCTTAATTGTAAACCCTGGAAGACGAGAATGCTCAGCTCAAGCGGCCGTTGGCGGACACCATGCGGGACAAAGTCGTCCTGAAGGACCTACTGGGAAAGAGCTGACGACATCAAGCGAACGGCGGAATGCGGCGCTCAGGGCAATGCGGGATCACGACATCTCGCATCGCCGGGCCTGCAAGTTCGTTGGTGTCGATCCCGGAACTGTCAGGCGCGACCGTCCGCCTCATAATCTGAAGATCTGCAAGGATATGAAAAGGATTGCGAACAAGGTCTGCGAAAGTCGCGGCGTGAGTCTGCAATAACGGCCCGCGGGCCCAGAGAAAGGATGATGCCGGAAAACAGGTTCTACACGCCCTATTTGCCCTGGACCGTTCCCAGACCTTCAATGGTGAATTCGGCATGGGTGAACATCGCCGCGCATTGTTCGATCTGGCCAGCGTCCAGACGAAAAGCGTATTCCGTCAGAAGTGCGTTGATCTGAGCAAAGGCGTTTTGCCCGGTATGCCCCACGGCGTTTGCAGCCCGAAAGGTGAGACCAATCGCCAGCGAAGCCGGGAACACCAGCAGGAGTTGCCGTTTGGACAGCATGCAAATTTTCCTTTAATTTATATGGTTGAGGCAAGCAGCCATCCTGCGGCTGCAAGGAGAGAGGCACCTGCGACCGTGCTGAACCAGCCCGGCGAAGGCAATGATTTTTCGACGGTGACCACTATCGTGAGACCGACAATCCAGTAGATGTTCATCACGCCGCCAACAAACAGCAGTCCCATCATCGGCGTGGTGGCAATCAGACAAGTCCGGCCATAGCTCAGGCCAGCAAAAAAAGAGGGCGTAGCTCCCTTCATATTCCGGCAAGATTCGAGGCTCTGTCGTTTGGTGGGCAGGAACTGATAGGCACCAGCACAAACCAGAAGTGCGGCGGACAAGATGAGATTGGTGCTCCACAACTTCATAGGGTCCAAAAGCCCAACAGACACCAACCCGTATTGCACACCCGTCGCTGCAATAGAGAAACCGAGCCACGCCACTGAATAGCCCGCGATGTGAGAGGCCAGGCGCCAAACGGGCAAGCGGCCAGCCTGCGTGTCAGGCGGCAAATGGGTCCAGATGCCCGGAAGCATCATCGCCAACATCATCCCCCACCACATGCCCAGAACCCGCATTGGCCCTGGCCCCGCCACAGGCATGTCCATCATTGGCGCGTCGCCGGTCCGATGCCCGACGATCCCGGGATACGACATCTTGGAAATGCTCATGCCCATACCTGCACCGGCCAGCAGAAAGGCCCAGCAGAGTAGGACCAGCACAACGAGCAACCCAACCGCCCTATTTGTGCGGAGCGGATTGTGGTCTTCAGTAGTCGTCATGGTGCTTCACCCACGCCATCGGGTTGCCCTCGGTCGGTTCGTTGCGACCCGCCGGTGTCATGTCGATGTAGCTGTATGCCGCGTTTGTGATGTCTAGCCCGCGGCCATAAGTAGAGTAGGTGTGGAAAACAGTGCCAGCATCATCGCGAGCAAAGACGCTGGTGCCATGCGCCTCGTCCATCGGGTAAATCGCGTTGTCCTTGAAATTGTACCGCACCGGTTCTTCTGCGCGGTGATCCGAGCCGAAGCTGACGTCGAAATCGGCGTTGAAGCTGTTCTTGAACGACGAGACCCAGTTGAATTGCCATCCCATACGGCTCTTGAACGGCAACAGCTGCGCCAAGGGCGCGCGGGATATAGCGACAAACGCAATGTCGCGCCCGTTCAGATGTGGTTCGAGACCATTGAAGCTGTCGGCCCAGAACGAGCAACTCTTGCAGCCCTCCTGCCACTCGGGCCCGAACATGAAGTGGTAGACGATCAACTGGCTTTTGTCCCCGAACAGGTCCAGCAGCGTCGCCTCCCCTTTTTCTGTGTCAAAGGCGTACTCTTTATCTAGAGGAACCCATGGCAGGGCCCTGCGCGCTGCCGAAAGGTCATCCTTTTGTCGGGTGTGCGCCTTTTCCTTCTCCAACAGGGCCAGCCGCGCTTCGAGCCAATCTTCGCGTGTTCCGATGTTTGCTTGGGTCATGTCATGTCCTGAGTTCGTCGACACAATGTCGAGCGTTTCACCAATTGATTTGCAAATTAGCGATCGGCACTCTGATTGGACAAGTAGGCAGTATAATTGTATATAGTATTAAAAATAATACTGAATACGACGCAAGGGTCTGAATTTAGTGAGCAAAATCGACGATATCACGCATCAAGAAAGACTGGTGCAAGCCGCCGGTTGCCCCATGCCGAACATTGCCAAACTGATCGGTGGCAAATGGAAACTGATCATTTTGCAGATATTGATTTTTCAGGGGATGAAGCGCTTCAACGCGCTTCGGCGGCTGTGTGGCGACATTACGCAGACGATGCTGACGAACCAGTTGCGCGCGTTGGAAAAGGACGGGTTGGTGAAACGAAAGGTCTACGCGGAAGTGCCTCCCAGAGTGGAGTATTCCGCCACGCAAAAGGCCTTGGATCTGACCGATATGTTCATGTGCATGCACGACTGGTATGTAAAGCACGACAAATAACCAGCAGGCGCAGGTCCCACCAAACCTGCTGCGATCGCCCTTTTTTCGCATGGTGCCTTCTATTGCGCGAAGATGTTCCGCAGCAGGTGAAAGGATCGTTTCGGACGTACCTCATAGAGCGTTTTCGAACCCGCGCCGAGGCGATACAGGTTCGCTCTTGATCACACAGGCATCGACAAGCACGGCAAACATCTGGTGCCGGTCACCGTCAGGCGCGGGCCATTCTGCGTTGTGGTCGGAATCGACGAACAGGGCTTTTGGGGATTGTACATGACCATAGAAGGCGCCCCGCGCCACGCTCGCATATTGGTCATTGGGCGGCAAAACTCTGCCTCGCGATGTTTCTGGTGACATAGAGCAAATGCGCGGTACGAACATGGCCGGTCATCAATTCTTTGAATGACCTCTCTCGCTTCATTGGCTGCGCCGCAGCAGCGAGCGCGCCGCACGAGCGAAGCGAAGCCGGGAAATGCGCCGGGTTGGTTCCATTGAGTGGTCGGGTCTCTGGGCGTGGCGCAGATGCCTACCCCGGGGGCGGGCCCTATAATGGTCAATTCCACGCCGCAATCTGCTCGTTGCCCGCCAGCCGCCGGGTCAGAAAGTCCCATGTTCACAGGGCCTTACACGTTTCGATCCATGAGTTGGGCAGGGGTACTTGTGTATTTGTGTTCTTGTATGCAAGTATTCCAGCGAATCTGAAACAGGCGGCAGGCATGCAGAACTCAAAGACACGAACGGGTGAAACCGTGGTGGGACCACAGACAGATTTCAGTGCGCTTGGCACCATTGACCGATCGAGGCCGCTGGGGCCGCAAGTTTATGAAATCGTGCGTCTGGGCATCATCCAGGACCGCCTGCGCCCCAACGATCCGATCAACGAAACCGAGCTTAGCGCGCAATTGGGTGTCAGCCGCACACCCGTCCGCGAGGCCTATCAGCAACTGATCGAAGATGGGTTGATCGAATCGCGCAGCAAGGCCGGCACGCTGGTTGCGCCGCTGGACGAAGCGCGGGCGCGCGAGGGGACGGTGATCCGCCGGGCGCTGGAGCGCGAGGTGGTGGCCATCCTTGCGGCTGACCCGCCCGATCTGCGGCCGCTGGACTCGATCATCGCGCTGCAAAGCGTTGCCGTCAGCCATGACGACCATCTGGAGTTTTTTACACAGGACGAGCGGTTCCACGCCGCCCTTGCCGATCTGGCCGGCCTGCCGACAGCGTGGCGGTTGGTGCATTCGGTAAAGGGGCACACCGACCGGGTTCGGTTCATGCTGTCGCGAGACCGGCACAAGCGCAACAACGTTGCCTTCAACGCGCATCTGGCGCTGTTGGATGCCATCCGTGACGGCGACGTCGAGCTGGCCAAAGCGCTGATCACAAAGCACGTGAACGCCGCCCTAGTGGCCGTTCCGGCACCGCAATGACCCGGTGCGCGGCACCGGTAACCCATCGTTCGATCCATCGGTAGCAGGAGGCCGATTGTGTGCAATACACCCATAAAGCTGGCTGTGATCGGGTTGGGGATGGCCTCGAAACCGCATCTGGCTGCGTTGAAACTGCTGGCCGATCAGATCGAGGTGGTGGGCCTTTACAGCCGGTCCGAAAGCCGCCGCGCGGCTATGGCCGCCGAAACCGGGTGGCCAGCCTTCGACAGCTTGCAGGCCGTGGCCAACAGCGACGCCCAGGTGGTGATTGTGATCACCCCGCCCAACGCGCGGGCTGAACTTGTGCAAACACTTGGCGCGGCGGGCAAGGCGATCTTGATGGAAAAACCGGTGGAGCGTGACCTGGCGCGCGCCAAGGCGCTGGTGGAAACCTGCGAGGGTTTTGGGGTTCCGCTGGGGATCGTGTTGCAGCACCGCTATCGCGCCGGCGCCGAAGCATTGGCCGATCTGATGGCCTCGGGGCGGGCGGGCAAGGTGCTGATGGCGCGCGTTAGTCTGCCGTGGTGGCGCGATCAGGGGTATTATGACACGCCGGGTCGCGGCACGCTGGACATGGATGGCGGCGGTGTTCTGATCACCCAGGCGATCCACGTGCTGGACCTGATGCTCAGCCTTGCCGGGCCGGTCGCTGAAGTTATGGCCCTGACCGGGAAAACGCCGCTGCATCAAATGGAGACCGAGGATTTCGCCGCCGCCGGGCTGCGGTTTGAGAACGGCGCGGTGGGCTCGGTCGTGGCAACAACCGCGGCCTATCCGGGTGGGGCGGAAACGCTGGAACTGGAATGCACGCATGTTGCGCTGAAGCTGGAGGCCGGTGCGCTGACGCTGCATTGGCGCAACGGGCAGACCGAAACCGTGGGCGAGGTGACGGGGACCGGGGGCGGGGGCGATCCGATGGACTTTCCGTGTGACTGGCACCGCGACCTGATTACGGATTTCGCCGCACGGGTGCAGGCTGGGCAGGCGCCGCGGGTGTCGGGCCGGGACGCGCTGCGGGTGCACCGGTTGATCGACGCGATCGAACGGTCGGCCCGCACCAGGGCAATCGCGCAGGTGGAGGCCGAGGCATGAGTTTGCGTTTTGCCGCCCTGGGCCTGGATCACCGCCATATTTTCGGCATGGCGCAGGGTATGATAGATGCCGGCTGTGACTTCGCCGGGTATTGGACACTTGGGCGGCCGCACCCTTATGCGGGGTTCAAGAAACGCTTTCCTGACGTGCCTGAAAAGACGCTGGACGCCATTTTGCACGACCCCGATATCCCGTTGGTTCTGATCGCGACAGCGCCTGCGGACCGGGCCGATCTGGCGTTGATGGCGATGTCGGCGGGCAAGGATGTGATGCTGGACAAGCCGGGCTGCCTGACCGTGGCCGAGCTGGACCGGATCGAGGCCAAGATCGCGCAGACCGGGCGCATTTGGTCGGTGGACTTTTCCGAACGGTTCGAAGTGCCATCCACCACCCTGGCCAAGCAATTGCTGGATGAGGGGCGGATCGGCAAGCTGATCCATATTCTAAGCCAGTGCCCGCACCGGCTGAACGCCCATATGCGACCCGACTGGTTTTGGACCCCGCCCGAATATGGCGGCATCCTGGGCGATATCGGCACGCATCAGATCGACCAGTTCCTGCATTTCAGCCAGTCCGACTCCGCGCAGATCACCTTTGCCACGGTCGATAACCTGGCGACCCCCGATCACCCCGATTTCCAGGATTTCGGCGAGATGAACCTGATGGCTGGCGATGTGCGCGGCTATGTCCGGCTGGACTGGTTCACCCCTGATGCCGCCCCGAACTGGGGCGACGGGCGCCTGACGCTGGTGGGCACCGAAGGGTATATCGAGCTGCGCAAATACATGGATGTGGCCGGCCAGCCCGGCACGGATCACGTGTTTCTGGTCAATGGCGACACCTGCACGCGGTTCGACGCGCGCGAGGCCGGCACGCCCTATTTCGCGAATTTACGCGACGACGTTTTGAACCGAACCGAAAAAGCCTGCCCACAACGTCACACGCTGACGGTCACGAGGCTGGCATTCGAGGCGCAGGCAATGGCCGACACGAAGCGGACGCAAACAGGACTTGGGAGGAAACAATGAAACTAACCGGAATTCTGCTCGGCGCCATTGCCGCGGCAACCGTGGCCACGTCGGCGCTTGCCGATTGGCCCGAGAAACCCATTCAGCTGATCGTGCCTTGGGGTGCCGGCGGCGCCACCGATCAGGTGACCCGCGTGGTCGCGGCCGAAATGGCCGATGCGCTGGGCCAGAAGATCGTGGTGATCAACCAGACCGGCGCCTCGGGCTCGATCGGGTCCAAAGCGGCCTGGGACGCGCCGCATGACGGCTATACCTGGACGGCCGGTGCCGCAAAGGACCTGGGCACCTATGCGGTGACCGGCAAGATGGACACGTCGATCAAGGACTGGGACCTGTACCTGAATTCGGCGCTGGCCAGCATCATCTCGGTGCCTGCAAGCTCGGATATCAATGACCTGGACGGGTTTCTTACGGCGCTGAAGGCAGGGGGGCTGAAGGTTGCCACCTCGGGCGTGAACTCAGCCGGGCACTCGGCCATCGAAAGCCTGTCGCGCGCGGTGAGCGGCGACTATATCCACGCCGGCTATGATGGCGGGGCGGCGGCGGTTCTGTCGACCGTGTCAGGCGAAACCGATGTGACCACGCAGCTGATCTCCGAGCAGGTCGACATGCTGCGCGCCGGCAAGCTGAAACCCATCGCGATCTTGTCGGATGCCGACGTTGACGTCCCGGGCGTGGGCGTGGTTCCATCGGTGTCCTCGGCGCTGCCAGACCTTGCCCTGGCCCCGATCTATTTCGGTGTCTTCGTGCCGGGTGACGTGCCGGACGATGTGGCGGCCAAGATCGAGGCCGCCTGGGCCGGCTTGCAAAACTCGCAGGCGCTGAAGGATTATACCAAACAGCGCGGCTCGATCCTGACGGTGCATGCCGGCGACGAGGCGCAAGACAAGGTCTGGCCGTCGATTCAGCTGAACGCCTGGCTGCTGCACGATAGCGGCGCCTCGACCGCCAGCCCCGACACGCTGGGTATTCCGCGGCCGTAATACCATCGGGCCGTCCCGGCAGGGGCGGCCCCCGGAACCGGAGGTGAGGATGACAAACGGTGCATTGGACAGGATTTCGGGCCTGGTCTTTGTGGGGCTGGGCTGCCTCGTCGTCTGGGGGTCGTGGCTCATGCCCCGGTTCGAGGATCAGGGCGCGCCGGTCTATCAGGCCCCCGGCCTGACGCCAGGGCTTTTGGGTGTGGCGCTGGCGGTATCCGGCGCCATTCTGGCCCTGCGCCGCGGGCGCGACGGGGCCCAGACAACCACGTTCTGGCAAAACGTGTTCGGCGCCCCGCAAAGCCGCCGGCGCGCCGGTGCTGCGGTGGTTCTGACCGTGATTTACGGCGCGGTTTTGTTCGGCAACACACCCTACCTTGTAGCAACGTTCCTGTTTGTCACCGCCTTTGTTTTGGTGTTCGAGATTGGGCTAAACTCCCAGAACCGCACCAAGGGGGTGGTCCGGTCGGTGATTGTCGCCATTGTGCTGGGCGTGGTGACCAGTTTGGGCACAAGGTTCCTGTTCGAGACCTTGTTCTTGATACAGCTGTCCTGACCGCCCGTGCCCGAGCTTTCCGCCATCCTCGCCGGGTTCTCTGATGCGCTTGCCCTGAACCTGTTATTCGTCACGGTCTGGTCCACGCTGCTTGGCATCGTGATCGGTATGTTGCCGGGGCTGACGGTGACCATGGGGCTGGCGCTGCTGACGCCGCTAACCTTCCACATGGACAGCGCCACGGCGATCACCGCGCTGTTGGGGCTGTATGTCGGGGCGATCTATGGCGGCAGCCGCACCGCCATCATCCTGAACATGCCCGGCACACCGGCCAGCGCGGCCACGGCGCTGGATGGCTATCCGCTGGCGCGCCAAGCCCGCGCGCGTGAGGCGCTGGCGCTGGCCACGGTCGGGTCGTTCTTTGGCACGCTTGTCGGTGTTGTCCTGCTGCTGTTCACCGCGCCTATTTTGGCCGATTACGCGCTGAACTTCGGCTCGTTCGAGTTCTTCTGGTTGGCGTTTTTCGGGGTTGTCATCTCGGGCCACCTGACCGCGCTGGACGATCCGCTGAAAGGCTGGATCGCCGGGTTCCTTGGGCTGACCTTTGCGATGATCGGGCAGGAACAGGTCTTTGCCTATTCCCGGTTTTCGTTCGGTATCCATGACCTGACCGGCGGGATCAGCCTGATCCCGGCGATGGTCGGCGCGTTCGGGTTGGTCGAGATCCTGTCGGGCATCTCGTCAACCAAAGCGCCGGAAATGTCGCAAAACACCGGCCGGTTGCTGCCCAAGGTGCGCGATGTGGTGAACAATGCGGGCACGATGGCGCGCTCGGGCATCGCGGGCACCGTCATGGGGCTGATCCCCGGCGTGGGCGAGGACATCGGCGCCTGGGTGTCCTATGCCATCGCCAAGCGCCTGAGCCGCGCGAAAGAGCTGTTTGGGCGCGGCTCAACCGAGGGGCTGATCGCCGCCGAAACCGGCAATTCGGCGGCTGTACCCGGCGCGATCATCCCAGTGCTGACGCTGGCCATCCCCGGCTCGGCCCCGTCGGCGGTGTTGTTGGCGGCGCTGGTGATCCACGGCATTCAGCCCGGCCCTATGATCATGATCGTCAGCGCCGAACTGGTGTACGGCGTGGTTGCCGCCATCGTGCTGGCCGCCGCCACGATGACCGTGGCCGGGCTGGCGCTGACCACACCGCTGCTGGCGGTGCTGCGGGTGCCGCGCGAACGGTTGCTGCCGGTGATCTTCGTGCTGTGCACGGTGGGGGCCTTCGCCATCGCGGCGCGCCCCTTTGATGTGTGGACGATGCTGGCCTTTGGTATCCTTGGCTTTGTGCTTCGCCAGATGAACTATCCCATGGCGCCGCTGGTGTTGGGGTTGGTCCTGGGGGACCTGCTGGACAAAAGCTTGCGGCGCGGGCTGATCCTGTCGGAAGGGTCGGTCGAACCGTTCCTGACCCGCCCCATCAGCGCCGTTCTGGCCGCCGCAACGGTGCTGAGCATTGTCTTGCTGCTGCGGCCACGGCGTCGCAAACCCGACCCCCGAGCCTAGTCGAATTGCTCAGACGTTGGAACAATCGCTAGCGGACACCAACTACGTTTCGAAAAGGCGCGCCCTGGATTTCGTGACAAATTGAAACGGAACCTATGGCGTTGGCGTCGCCCGAAGAGCGCGTCCTAGACGTGCTGGCAGGCGAAGGGGCTGGCCGATATAGACTTAGACGCGTGGCCTGCCTCTGCGTGCCCCTGTGGGTACTACCCGCCGATCTTCGACCGACCGTCGCGGACCTGTGCAAGCACCCGTGACGGCAAGAAAATGCGAAGAAGCGGAATAGCTTGCGGCCTGTTCCCCGATGCTTGTGCGCGTCATGGAGCGCGCCGGGGCCGCGTCTCATTGAGGCGCTGCTCTTTTAAGCTATTACCTGTCAAAAGGTCATGCTTAACTCAAAAAAACAGAAGTAAGGATTGATACGAAACGGCGAACTTCGAGCCTACCTAAAAGCGGTAGTAGAAAAAGCTTGGCCTCTTGTTAATTGGCTAACACACCATCGGAATGCTGGGCAAAGTTCCGCGCTTGTGGCGGCGGACTCAGTAGCAGCGATAATCAACTACTACGTCCAAATGCTTGGTCGCGAAAGAATTGACCGTGTTCAACAATGCCCAAACTGTGCTTCCCGCGACATACGTACTTGGTACGACAGGGCTATTGAACCCGACGGGGCTTACTTTGAACAATGTGCGCAGTGTGGCTCGGACAGCCATCCATAGATACATTCCAACCCCACAAGCCCATTGAAAGCAAGTAGTAGAATGTTAATAGATCTTAGTCCGCGCCAGATTCATCAACGAATACAGAGAGATTTGGCTCCGGCGGTAGGGATCGAACCTACGACCAATTGATTAACAGTCAACTGCTCTACCGCTGAGCTACGCCGGAACTTGACGGGCGATATAGCAACAGCGTTTGGCGGCGTCCAGTGGGAGGCAGCGATTTTTTCGCTTTTTTTGTATCGCCCCACTGTCATACCAAAAAATTACTTAAATGTCCAGTGATGAATATTATTGAGCGGCACCCCAACTCTGCGTCAGACGGGTGCATTTTCGCATGCGTCTGATCAAGAGGATAAGATATGACTGACATCTTTTCGCCGATCCGCGTGGGTCGGTATGACTTGAAGAACCGTGTTTTCATGGCTCCGCTGACGCGTGGCCGTACCGGAGCCGAGGGGGTTCCCGGAGAGATCAACGCACGTTACTACGCGCAGCGCGCGACAGCCGGGTTGATCATCGCTGAAGCCACCGCCATCAATCAGGCAGGCAAAGGGTGGCCAGGAGCGCCGGGTATCTTCTCGGACGAACAGGTTGCCGGATGGAAACAGGTGGCCGATGCGGTTCACGAACAGGGTGGCCGGATTTTCGTGCAAATCTGGCACATGGGGCGCGCCGCGCTGCCGGTTTACACCGGACAGGACGCACCGGTTTCGGCTTCGCCGATTGCAGCAGAGGGCGCTATTCCGGGCCCTGATGGCGTTCCGGTAGAGTTCCCAACACCGCGACCACTGACCAAGGATGAGATCTCCGAGATCGTTCAGGACTTTGCGCAAGCCGCCAAGAACGCGGTTGAGGCAGGTCTGGACGGGGTCGAAATTCACGCGGCAAACAACTTCCTGCTGGACAGCTTCCTGCGTGATGGCACGAATGAACGAACCGACGAATACGGCGGCTCTCCTGAAAATCGCGCGCGGTTCCTGATCGAAGTGGTCGAGGCCGTGTCGAACGCCATTGGTGCGGACCGTACGGGTGTGCGTTTCTCGCCCACTGCCAGCCCTTTTGGCATTCGCGACAGTCGCCCGGCAGAAACCTTCGCTGTAGCCGCCGAAAAGCTGAACGCCTTTGAACTGGCTTACCTGCACATCCTCGAAGTGCCGAAGAACATTGAACACATGATGTCTTCGGATCAGGATCCCGTGGTTGCCGATATCCGCAAGGCCTATAACGGAACGCTGATCCTGAATGGCCAGTATGACAAGGATCGCGCCAACGCTTCGCTTGCAGCCGGCGCGGGCGACGCGGTGTCTTTCGGGTATGCCTATGTGGCCAACCCCGATTTGGTAGCGCGGATGCAAGGTGATCATCCGTTGGCCACGGCCAATGACGACCTGCTGTATACCCCGGATGCCGAAGGGTATTCCGATTATCCGGCGCTGACGCTGGAACCGGCCGAGTAATCAGCCTCCCTCGGTCAGCGCGAACACCGCGCTGGCCGAAACCGGGCCTTGGCTGACGACCCGGCCACCCTCAACCAGAGCCAAAAGATGTGCGATCACGTTGCGTTGAGCAGCAGGCAGCAAGTAGGCGTCGACATCTGTGTAAATGCGACGCGTCAGGGTGGCTGCATCGGCGGGGCCGTCTTGCAAAGCGTCCAGTATCTGGGCCTCGCGCCCTTTGCGATGGTCAAACAGGTTTCGAACCCGCGCCTCTGGATCGATGACGGGGTTGCCGTGTCCGGGGTAAAACACCCTGTCACGCCGCCCCATCAGTTTCTGCAACGACGCCATGAAGTCGTTCAGATTGCCGTCGGGAGGCGAAACCATCGATGTGGCCCAATCCATCACATGATCACCTGAAAACACCACGTTGCCCCACGCGAAACACAGGTGATTGCCCAGGTGCCCCGGTGTCCAGAGGGCCTGCACGCGCCAGTCTTCGCCCTCGATCCAACCGCCATCAGGCACAATCTCGTCCGGTGCGAAAGTATGGTCCAAACCTTCACCGCCCCCAATGTCGGCCAGAACCGGCTTGCTGCCAGCTTGCGTGTCGCCAAATGCATAGACAGGCGCGCCGGTTGCCTGGGCCAGGTTGGTGACACCGGCAGAATGGTCGACATGGCTGTGGGTGACCAGGATATGGCTGACCACTTCGCCTGGTTGCAGCGCATCCAGCAAGGCCTGCAGATGCGCGGGGTCGTTGGGGCCTGGGTCGATGATCGCCACACGCCCTTCGCCCAGGATATAGCTGTTGGTGCCGTGATACGTCATCGGCGAGCCATTTGGCGCCAGGACCTGGCGGATACCGGGTTCAGGCGTTGTGGCCTTCAAAGGGCGCTGTGTAGAAGACATTGAGGGCTTTCCACCTGTTCTTGGCACTACTAGGGTCTAGCCATGAAAGGCGTTCTGAGCAAACTGCGATTGCCACGGGGGCTTTATGGCCGTGCGGCACTGATCCTGATCCTGCCGATTGTGATCTTGCAATTGGTGGTGTCTGTTGTGTTCATTCAACGTCACTTCGAAGGCGTGACGCGTCAGATGACACGGAATGTCGCGATCGAAGTTCAGTTTTTTCTGGACAAAGTTGGCCAGTCCCCAGACTTGCAGACCGGGCTGGCGGAAACAGCTGAATTCGCCGAAGCGCTTGAACTGACAGCGGGTCCCACTGCTCAACGTCCGATCACGGATCAGCGCGGGGTTTTTGACTTTTCGGGCATCACTCTCGTCGCCGAACTCCACAATGTTTTGCCGGCATTGCTGGTTGTTGACCTCAAATCCGATTCCCGACGCGTGCGGATGTATGTTGGCACCGGCAAGGGTGATTTATTGGTCGAGGTTCAAAGACGGCGCTTTTCCGCGTCCAATCCCCATCAATTGCTCGTGTTGATGATTTTCACCGGCTTGGTCATGACACTGATCGCGTTTTTCTTCCTGCGAAACCAGTTGCGCCCCATCCGCCGCCTGTCGCGGGCGGCCGAAGCTTTCGGCAAAGGGCAGCATGTCTCGTACCGGCCTTCGGGGGCTGTCGAAGTGCGTCTGGCCGGATCTGCCTTTCTGGATATGCGCGCACGGATCGAAAGGCAGATCGAGCAGCGCACCCTGATGCTGTCTGGCGTGTCACATGACCTGCGCACACCATTGACCCGCCTCAAACTTGCATTGTCCCTGATGCCAGAGGGGCCGGATCAGAAGGACATGGCCGCCGATATCGAAGATATGGAAAGGATGTTGGATGCATTCCTTGACTTCGCCCGGTCAGATGCGGTTGAAAAATCCGAACTGATCACCCCCGACGCGCTTGTGGCGCGGATATGCGAGCGCAATGGCGATGTGCTGGAACTAGGGCCAATTGCGTCTTCGGGGCCGGTAGGAATGCGTCCGTTGGCGGTTACCCGTTCCGTGCAGAACCTCGTGAACAACGCACTCAACTACGGATCTCGCGCGCGGCTCAGCGTTGTCGCAACCAGCAAGTCTCTGAAATTTGTGGTAGAAGACGACGGTCCAGGCATTCCGCCAGCTGCGCGCGAACGTGCGATGCAGCCATTCATGCGCCTTGACGAGGCGCGCAACCAAAACGCCGGGGGCGGGGTCGGGCTGGGTCTGGCCATTGCTGCCGACATCGCGCGCCAACATGGTGGTGCGTTGCGTTTGAAAGACAGCAACGATCTGGGCGGGCTGTGCGCAGAGTTTGTTATCGCGCGATGACGTGTGGGAGATGGTAGGCCCGGCAGGACTTGAACCCGCAACCAAAGCGTTATGAGCGCTCTGCTCTAACCAATTGAGCTACAGGCCCGCCATTCCTATGTGCCTACCAGACAGACGGGCCGCGTCAAGCAGCTTTCGAAGGTCTGAAATCCGGCATCAGCGTGACGTGGTCCACCTGTTCCAACGACCTGCAAATCGTTTCAATCAACAGGCGTCCTGTTGCGTTCAGCGCATCGCGATGCGGATAAACGACAAATACCGGTTTCGGCGGCAACGAATACGCCGGTAGCAAGCGCTCTAACTGCCCGGCAGCAACAGCCTCGTTACAGGCGTTCGCAGGCATACGCGCCACGCCAAAGCCACGCAGGGCTGCAGATTGGTAAAGGGGTGGACTGTCCACAACCATGCCCTCGCGCATAGACACATTCAAAACCTCATCACCTCGTTTCAAGGGAACGATGTTTTGTCCATGCACCTCGCGATAGCGAATAAACGGAAGTGGTTTCAATCCTTCGGGACATTCGGGTCGGCCGTATTTGTCCAGAAAGCTGGGAGCAGCGACCAGGTGCGACTCGATTTCGGCGATTTTGCGCATCACGCCACTTGTATTGCCCGGCGCACCTATGCGCAGCGCCATGTCATAGCCTTCGCCGACCACATCCACGACCCGGTCTTCAACCCGCAGGATCAGGTCGAGTTCGGGGTGTTCCGAGCACAATGACTGAATGTCGTGGCCAACTTCGGATTGCGCCATAAACTGGCTCACCGACAGGCGGAACTCCCCAGCGGTTTCATTTTCAAGAGCGGTCAGTTCGTCCGACAGCATCTTGTGCTGGCCCAAAACACTGCGAGCGTGGTGGGCCAAAATTTCGCCCGCCCGCGTTGCCGAGGCACCACCACGGCTGCGATTGATCAGTGTCTTGCCGTAATGCGCTTCCAACGCCGCGATCTGCTGGCTTACGGCTGGCTGGCTGATCCCCTTTTCGCGGGCCCAAGCGGCGAAAGAGCCGTGTTTCAGGACACCAAGAAAGCTCTCGAAGGTTGTCAGGTGATCCATGGCGATAAGCCTTTCTTATACCCAAGATAAGCAGCAGCCCACTGCCGATGCGCCTGAAGCTAAATATATACATGACCACGCCGGTTTTAAGGCGTGTAATTTTTGGAGTTTCCACATGACCCTCAATCGTCGCACATTCTTCGCCGCCAGCGCTGCGCTGCCGCTGGCAGGCCTCGCCAAACCCACTTTTGCAGCAGCAGACAAAGCAGAGGCACAGGTGAACGGCATCTACCGTCAGAAAGTAGGCAAGTTCGAGATTACCGCGCTGCTGGATGGCCACCTGCCAATTGGGCCCGAACTTATCAACGGCTATGATGAAGCCAAAGCAGCTGCAGCCCTGGCGCGCCAGCATCGCAAGCCTGAACCCAACGGCACCCTGATCCCCGTGACCGGTTACCTGATCAACACCGGTGACAAGTTGATCGCTGTTGACTGTGGCACCAACGATGCCATGGGCCCAACCCTTGGCGGCTACCACGGCGCGCTGGCCGCGGCCGGTTACTCTGCCGATCAGGTCGACATGGTGATCGCAACTCACCTGCATCTGGACCATATCGGTGGTCTGGCCGCCAAAGACGGCACCGCACGATTTGCCAATGCTGAACTGGTCAGCACCGCGAGCGAGTGGGATTTTTGGTACAACGACGAAATTCGCGCGTCGGTACCTGACAACTTCAAAGGTTTCTTCGATATCGCGCGGTTCCAGACCACGCCTTACGCCGAAAAGCTTACGCTGGCCAAAACCGGCGCCGAGATCGTGCCAGGGATCGAGATTGTGGACCTGCCCGGCCACACTCCGGGCCACATTGGCCTTCATCTGCGGTCCGAAGGTGAAGAACTGTTGATCTGGGGCGACATCGTTCATGCGACCGCCCTGCAGTTTGACAATCCCGATTGGACCATCGCCTTTGACACCGACGCCGAGCAGGCCCGCGCGACGCGTCTGAAGGTGCTGGACATGGTTGTGACTGACAACGTACCGGTCGCTGGCATGCACCTTGACTTCCCGGGTTTCGGATATGTTGGCAAAATGGGTTCGGCCTATCGGTTTGACCCAATGCCGTGGCGCTACGTGCTGTAAGGGCCGCTGAATCATCGGAAAGCGGCGGGATCGCCGCTTTCCATCCGGCCCGCCTTGCGATAAGTCACCGCCAATTGCGGGCTATCGGGGCGACAGGCGATGACGAATTCTGGAAAAAACGGGCTGACCTATGCCGAAGCTGGCGTGGATATCGATGCGGGAAACGCGCTGGTTGACCGGATAAAACCCGCCGCCGCCGCCACCAACCGTCCGGGCGTGATGGCGGGTCTGGGCGGGTTTGGCGCGTTGTTCGATCTAAAGGCCGCGGGATACGACGACCCGATCCTTGTGGGGGCCACCGATGGCGTCGGCACCAAGCTGCGCATTGCCATCGACACAGGCGTTCTGGGCGGCGTGGGCATCGATCTGGTCGCAATGTGCGTGAA
The DNA here is from genome assembly GCF_000647975.1 of Actibacterium mucosum KCTC 23349. Classification (GTDB taxonomy): domain Bacteria; phylum Pseudomonadota; class Alphaproteobacteria; order Rhodobacterales; family Rhodobacteraceae; genus Actibacterium; species Actibacterium mucosum. Next base: position 90,889 of record NZ_JFKE01000003.1, on the reverse strand, counting down.
CGATCTGGTCTGCCAGGGGGCAGAGCCGCTTTTTTTTCTCGACTATTTCGCCACGGGAAAGCTGTCGGTCGACGAGGCCGCCAAGGTTGTCGAAGGCATTGCCGAGGGGTGCCAGCGTTCGGGCTGTGCGCTGATCGGTGGCGAAACCGCCGAGATGCCTGGCATGTACCAAGATGGCGATTTCGATTTGGCCGGCTTCTCGGTCGGCGCGATGAACCGCGGCGCGGACCTGCCGCGCGACGTGCAGGCGGGCGATGTCATGATCGGTTTGGCCTCGGACGGGGTGCATTCGAACGGCTACAGCCTTGTGCGCCGGATCGTCGAACATTCCGGTCTGGCCTGGGAAGATGCCTGCCCCTGGGGCGACGGCACGCTTGGCGACGCCTTGCTGACGCCCACACGGCTTTATGTCAAACCGGCGCTGGCCTCGGTGCGCGCGGGACATGCAAAGGCACTGGCCCATATCACGGGCGGTGGTCTGACCGAGAACCTGCCGCGCGTGTTGCCCGAGGGCGTGGGCGCGGTGGTTGACCTGGCCGCCTGGCCGCTGCCGCCGGTGTTTGACTGGTTGGTACGAGAAGGCGGGTTGAGCGAAACCGAACTGCTGAAGACGTTCAACGCCGGGATCGGCATGGTTGTGATCGTGCCGCGCGAGGTTGCTCAGGAAGCAGGGGAACTTCTGGAGGCAGAGGGCGAGCGCATTTGCATCCTGGGTGAATTAGTCGAAGGCGAAGGCGTCACGTATCGGGGCACGCTCAAGTGACCAAGCGCGTTGCGATCCTGATTTCGGGTGGCGGCTCGAACATGGTGGCGCTGGCCCGGTCGATGACCGGCGATCACCCGGCGCGCCCGGTGTTGGTGGCCTCGAACGATCCGCAAGCCGGTGGGTTGGCCAAGGCGGCCGACATGGGTATTGCCACTGCGTCAGTAGACCACCGCCCGTTCAAAGGCGACCGCGCGGCCTTCGAAGCTGAACTACAGAAAATCTTGACCGAAGCGCGCCCCGATATCCTGTGCCTTGCAGGTTTCATGCGCATTCTGACCCCTGAATTCATAGACAGCTGGGCCGGAAAGATGCTGAATATCCACCCTTCGCTGTTGCCCAAGTACAAAGGCCTGCATACCCATGCCCGCGCGCTTGAGGCCGGAGACGCCGAACATGGCTGTACCGTGCACGAGGTGACGGCGGAATTGGATGATGGCCCGATCCTTGGTCAGGCCCGTGTGCCCATTTTGGCCGATGACACACCTGAAACTCTGGCCGCGCGCGTATTGCCGATGGAGCACAAGCTCTACCCAGCCGTTCTGCGACAATATGTGATCGGAAATCGCGCACTGGTTGAGATCAGCTAAGCCTTTTCATTTCTGTGAAAGTTTTTTAACACTTGAATACCCCTTGCAGCGAAGCATGGGGATGCTAGGGGTGTTGAATGCGAACTTTGACCACGACCGAAGCTTTGGCAGATTTCTGTGCCGAGGCACGCAAAGGCCCCTACGTTACGATCGATACCGAGTTCCTGCGTGAACGCACGTACTACGCCAAGCTCTGCCTCGTGCAATTGGCAATCGCAGGAGATGGCGAGGCGGTTCTGATGGACCCGCTGGCGGATGGGCTCAGCATGGAACCGCTCTACGAGCTCTTCCGCGACACGTCCGTGGTCAAGGTCTTTCATGCCGCGCGGCAAGACCTTGAAATATTCTTTGTCGAAGGCAAGGTTTTTCCTGAACCTCTGTTTGACACACAGGTCGCCGCAATGGTGTGCGGATTTGGCGAGCAGGTGGGGTACGAGACCCTTGTACGCAAGATTGCCAAAGCGCAGCTGGACAAGACCTCGCGTTTCACCGACTGGTCGCGCCGTCCGCTGTCTGATGCACAAAAGAATTATGCCCTGGCCGATGTCACCCATTTGCGGGTCATTTATGAGTTCCTTGCGGAAAAGCTTGAAGAAAACGGCCGCAGCAAGTGGCTAGTGGAAGAGCTGTCCGCGTTGACCGACTCAGAGACCTATATCGTGCGCCCGGACGAGGCGTGGCGTCGGGTCAAAACCCGCACGAACTCGGGAAAGTTCATGGCCCATGTGCGCGAACTGGCACGATTCCGCGAAGGCTATGCACAGTCCAACAATGTACCGCGCAGCCGTGTGTTCAAAGACGACGCGCTGCTGGAACTGGCTTCGACCAAGCCCAAGAACCCCGGCGATTTGGGCCGCTCGCGCCTGTTGCTGCGCGAGGCGCGCAAAGGGGCGATCGCCGACGGCATTCTAAGCGCTGTGAAAACAGCCGGTGAAATCAAACCGGAAGACTACCCAAAGGTCGAATCCACCGGTCAAAAGATGCAAGTCGATCCGGCGCTGGCGGACCTTTTGCGGGTGTTGCTGAAAGCAAAATCAGAATCCGCAGGAGTGGCGCAGAAACTCATCGCGACGGCGGCCGAACTGGACAGAATCGCGGCCGGGCTGCGGGATGTACGAGCGCTCAACGGTTGGCGCGCCGAGGTCTTTGGCGATGACGCGTTGCGGCTTTGCGAAGGCGAACTGGGCCTCGCCGCCAAAGCGGGCCGTGTCGAGGTCATCCGCCTTTAGGTCAACATCACCTGCGGCTGGTCTGCTGGTTGGATGCGCCCCGCACCGCGATGGTGCGAACCCCTGCTAATGTCTGGTCTGACAAAAACAGACCGGCGGTTAACTCGCGTGAGAACTCGCTGCCGGCTGGCTCTTTCAATGGCGACGGAAACGCCGTGAAATACAGCACCAGTGTACCGGTTTCCACGTCGATATCATCCGCAATCACCAGTTCTGCCCGCCAGTAACCTTGCTCAGGGGGAACCGCAACGGCCTGCACAATCGCTCCGCCGGGGGCCTTGTCGACGGTCATCGACGTAACCTGCGCAACCAAGGGGCCACGGATCGTTGTCGGGGTGACAACCTCAACCTCCTCGGACGTGCTGCGTCCGAACCAGTTGAACGGGTTCAGTCGCGATTGCCCAATGCGGGCGCAGCCCGTCAAAACAAGACACGCCGTCAGCAGGGCCAGAACCGGTGTTTTCATTGCACGTCCTCTTGTGGCTCACTCTGAGTTAGCCCAATTGAGACGCCTTGAAAACCCACCGCTCGCACGGGCTGGACCTTTGCGCCACAAAGCCCTAACTCAATCCACGATAAACCCGGAGACAGATATGGCCAGCGACGCGTTTGAAGAGCTTGTGGATACGTTCGATTTCCTTGACGACTGGGAAGAGCGTTACCGCCACGTGATCGACATGGGCCGTGCCATGGACGTGCTGGACCCGGCCTTGCAGGTGCCCGCCAACAAGGTCGATGGCTGCGCCAGCCAGGTCTGGCTGCAAACCCGGATCGACGGCGACGTGTTCACTTTCCAAGGCGCCAGCGACGCGATGATCGTCAGCGGCCTGATCGCGGTGCTGCAAGCGCTCTATAACGGTCTGACACCGGCCGAAGTCACCGCTGTCAACGCACCGACCGAACTGGCGCGTCTGGGCCTTGACGAACACCTGTCATCCCAACGCTCCAACGGTCTGCGCGCAATGGTTGCCCGCATTCGTGAAAAGGCAGCGGCGGCGTAAACGGCTGCAGTCTCATCCCGCCCGAGCGCAGGCGCCGCAAGGCGACAAGCGAGACATAGACCGGCGCCGTCAGGCGCTCATTTTGACTGATAATGTAACAACACGAATACGCGGATGGCCGAGGCCAGGCCGATCTCCATACCGCGCGAGGCATCAATTTCGGCCGCCAAGGCGTTGATCGGCTGCGACTTCTCCGCTGCAATTTCGCGAAATGCATCCCAGAACTCTGGTTCCAGCGACACCGACGTCCGGTGCCCGTTCAAGGTCAGCGAATGCTTTTGCGGGCGGGTGGGCATCATGTATTTCCCGCTTTAAGACGGGCCACGAACCTGTCGGCGTAGACGCCATAAACGGTTTCGCTAATTTGCGTCAGATAAGGCACCGCCAGATTGTGCCCAATGCCTTTATGAATTCGCCCCAACACATCATAGTGACCGGCCCTATGCGGATCGAAAAAGCCGCCATACTCTCCCGCCCCATCGCCTAAAACGACGATTTGCCAAGGCTCTGTCGTCAGCCAAAGGGCCACGAAGGGGATCGGGCCGGGTTGGATCAGGTTTTCCGCGGTGGCTGGCATTTGGGGGTGCGGGTAGTTGCGCTTGACCCACGGATCTAGTCCCAAATGCAAGGCGTTGACCTGCGCCAATTCCGCGTCGGTCAGAATATGAATGCCCAATGGTGTGTTATCCAAAAGGAACCGATGATCCTTGCCGGGTTCAAGCTGTGCAATGTCGATTTTCAAAAAGGGCAGGTGTTCGGCCCGAATATCGGCACTTGGCGCGCAGCTGCGCAGCAGACCCGAAGCGCCCACGCTCACGACGCCAAACGCAGCTCCGAGCGTGACGTAGTTCAGCACAGACCGCCGAGAAACCATGAAGCACCCGAATTTGACAAGACCGTCAAACTATCTGTCGTCGCGCTTGTGGCTGTCAAGCCGCGCCACCTGCGCGGCTTGCTCGGATTTGTTGCGTGCCTTCTCGGCCTTGGTCTGGCCGAACTTCGCCGCGTTTTCATCCCCCTGCGCGCGTTTTGCGTCGCGGGCGCGGGCCTTGCGGGCCGCGCGCAGGTTGATGGGTTTGCTCACGATTTGGGGCCGATCATCTGTTCGGGCCGAACCACCGCGTCAAAGGTTTCGGCGTCGACAAAGCCCAAAGCGATGGCCTCTTCCTTCAGCGTGGTGCCGTTCTTATGCGCCGTCTTGGCCACTTTGGTGGCGTTGTCGTAACCGATGGTAGGCGCCAGAGCGGTCACCAGCATCAGGCTTTCCTTCATCAGCTTGTCGATGCGCGGCTCGTTGGCCTTGATGCCGTTCAGCATGCGCAGGGTGAAGCTGTCCGCGACATCCCCCAACAGCTGGATCGACTGCAGCAGGTTATAGCTCATCATCGGGTTATAGACGTTCAGCTCGAAATGGCCCTGCGAACCGGCAAATTTCATCGCCGCGTCGTTGCCCATCACATGGGCGGCGACCTGGGTCATCGCCTCGGCCTGCGTGGGGTTCACCTTGCCCGGCATGATCGAGCTGCCGGGCTCGTTTTCCGGCAGGATCAACTCACCCAGACCCGAGCGGGGGCCTGAGCCCAGGAACCGGATGTCGTTGGCGATCTTGTACATGCTGCCCGCAACCGTGGCCAAAGCGCCCGACATAAAGACCATGGCGTCATGGGCGCTGAGCGCTTCGAACTTGTTTGGTGCGGTCACGAAGGGCAGGCCGGTGATCTCGGCCATGTTCGCGGCAACGGCTTCCGACCAGCCCGGCGCGGTGTTCAGCCCGGTGCCCACGGCGGTGCCGCCCTGGGCCAGCTCGTAAATGCCCGGCAGCGCCTGTTTCACGCGTGCAATGCCCTGGCGGATCATGTGGGCATAGCCCGAGAACTCCTGACCCAGGGTCAGCGGCGTGGCGTCCTGGGTGTGGGTCCGACCGATCTTGATGATGTCTTTGAACTCATCTGACTTGGCTTCCAACCCCTCGGCCAGTTTCTCCAAGCCCGGCAGCAGCACGTCGCGCACCGACATGGCGGCGGCGATATGCATTGCAGTGGGAAAGGTGTCGTTCGACGACTGGCCCATATTGCAGTGATCGTTCGGGTGCACCGGGTCTTTCGAGCCGATCTCGCCGCCCAGGATCTCGATCGCGCGGTTGGCGATCACCTCGTTGGAGTTCATGTTCGACTGGGTGCCCGAGCCGGTCTGCCAGACCACCAGCGGGAAGTTGTCGTCAAACTTGCCTTCGAACACTTCGCCCGCGGCCTGAATGATAGCGTCGGCGATGCGCGCGTCCAGCTTGCCATTGGCCTTGTTCTGCATCGCGCAGGCCTTCTTGATCACGCCAAGGGCCCGCACGATGGCCACGGGCTGTTTCTCCCAGCCGATGGGGAAGTTCATGATCGACCGCTGGGTCTGTGCGCCCCAGTATTTGTCTGTTGGAACTTCGAGGGGGCCAAAGCTGTCGGTTTCGGTGCGGGTGGCGGTCATGGGATCCTCCGGGAAACAGGTCGCGGAAGGTTTAGCCACTTGACTGCCCCCGTGCAACGGGCAGCGGGGCGGCATTTGCACCGCCCCGGCCAATGTTTGCGATAAACTTGTCGTGGTGCGGTGCGTCAGGCGGCGCGCTGCACGGTTTCGCCGGTTTCCACATAGGCTTTGTTGGCGGCCAGCAGGCTTTCCAGCCCGCCGCGCAACTGGCGTTTCATCAAAGGCGCCATCAGCTTGCCCAGCAGCCCCATCTTGGGGGTGAATTCAAAGGCAAAGTCGACGCGCGTACAGTCGGCGCCAACCGGTTTGAATGTCAGCGTTCCAAAGGCGCGCTTGATCGGCACCGTGCCGTCGTAGATGTCGATCTTCATCAGCTTTTCCGGCTGATACGCGATCACACGTTCAAGGATGTGGTTCTTGCCATCCGCCAGGTCACAGCGCCGCTCGGCCCCCAGCCCGGTATCCGCGCTGTCATTGATCAGGTGCGAGCCGTTCAGGTTGGGATTGTAGCGGTAGATATTGCCGAAATCATCCCAGCTGGCCCAGACCTGCGACACGGGGGCGTTGACGGTGATGGATGTCTCAAACGATGCCATTTGTTCCTCCTTGTTAAACCCGACCCAGCCACGCGGCGATGCCGGTGCCGATCTCGTCGGGATAGTCTTCCTGAATGAAATGCGCGCCGGGGCCCAGGTGGATGGTTTCCAGGTTCGGCACGTTGGCCTGCATCCATTCCACCGCCGGCGGCGGGATCAGGGCGCCGGGCGTGACGTGGAACAACAGTTTGGGCAGGTCGCTTGAGGTCATGAACGCCGCGATGTCGCGGGTCAGTTGCGTGGTGGCGGCAGGCTCGCCCCCGATGGGTACCTCGCGCGGCCAGACCAGTTGCGGTTTGCGGCTGGCGGCGTCGGGGTAATAGCTGTTGTATTGGGCCAGAACCTCGGGGCTGAGCGGTGTCAGAACCGCCTGTTTGCCCAGGATCTCGTCGACGAACATGTTGCCTTGCAGGATCATCTCTTCGCCAACACCCGGCGTGCGCCATGCCTTGAACAGGCCGCCGGCAAACTCGCCCATCGCCTCGTAGGATTCAAACGGCATGGCAGGCGGGGCCACGGTTTCCATAAAGGCAATCGCCGACACGCGGTCGGGGTTCTGCATGGCCCAGTCAAACCCCAGCGCGCCGCCCCAATCGTGGATCACCAGCACCACGTCGGTAAGGTCCAGCGCGTCCAGCAGCCCGTGCAGATGCGCGGCCTGATCGGCATAGGTATAGTCAATATCGGGCTTGGCGCTGTCGCCCATCCCTATCAGGTCGGGCGCGATGGCGCGGTGCCCGGCGGGCAGATGCGGGATGATGTTGCGCCACAGATAGGAAGAGGTGGGGTTGCCGTGCAGGAACACCACCGGGCGCCCCTCGCCATGATCCACATAGGCCATCCGGTGGCCGTTCACGGCCAGAAAGGATTTAGGAAACGGCGTTTGCGGCGCAGCCAAAGCGGGCATCGCGGCCAGCGTGGTGCTGGCCAGCAGGGATTTCAGAAGGGTACGTCTTTGCATGTGTCACCTGAAAAGTCAGAATATGATCTGACTCTAGCGGTGACGTTTTTTATCCGGAATGGCCGTTTTTGCATCTAGGTGGATCGAAAATGGACCGCCGATTCCTAACCCTGACGGAACGTATACACCCGGGCAGGGGGAAGGTTGCCCCAGATCTTGGCGGATTTGGTCCATGTCAGCTTCAGCCCTTCGCGCAAGCACTGGGCGATTGGCGGAACCGGACCATAGGTGAATTGAACAAAAGTGCCGCCGGGTTTCAGAACGCGGAACGTGCCCTCGACTATGGCGCGCTGAACGTCGTTGGGCATTGACAACAAGGGCAGGCCGCTGATCACCGCGTCCAGTTCGCCCAGGGGCAGGTTGCCGACCTCCTGCGCAGGGGCGCGACGGATATCGGCCGCAGGGAATTGACCCCGCAAGGTGTCGACGAAGGTTGGGTTCAATTCAAAGGCCGTGATGTTCTTTTCCGCCACACCGGCAGACAGGATGGCGCGGGTGATCTTGCCTGTCCCCGGTCCCAGTTCAGCCACATGACCGGTTTCGGGCGACAGACCCCGGCACATTTCCCGTGCAAGGGCCTCGGATGACGGGGCGAGTGCAACCACCTCGCCCGGTTTTCGAAACAACTGGCCAAGGAAAATTCTCAGGTCACCGGGCATGGTGGCCTCCTTCGTGGTGAATGCTATTTTCTGAAACTGTCTAGGCTGACGATTTCGGCGTCTTTATGCTCGGCCTCGTCTTCTTCGGGCGCGTCTTCGACCGGGTCTTCGACGGCTGTAAGCGCGGCCTCTTCCTCGTCGTCGCCATCCTGCGTTTCAAACCGCAGGCCAAACTCTACCGACGGGTCCACGAAGGTGCGAATGGAAGTGAACGGGATCGACAAACGCTCGGGGCTGTCGCCGAAGCTGAGCGTGACGGCAAACCCGTCCTCCGTCACCTCCAGATCGTCAAAGCGGTGTTGCATGACCACCGTCATTTCGTCCGGATAGCGGTCGCGCAGCCAGTCGGCGATATCCACTTCGGGATGGGTGGTGTCAAAGGTCACAAAGAAATGGTGCAGTCCAGGCAATCCGTGATCGGCAACATCCGCCAGTACCTCGCGGATCAAACCGCGCATGGCCTTGTGCATCAGGTTTCCGTATTCGATGGATTGCGTCATGCCCGACCTCGGTGAAATCAATTGTCTCAAGCATAAGGGATTCGAAAACTTATGAAAGAGGCGGCGACCCGGATTCTAGCCGATCAGGCTGATCCCCGCGCTGATCCCCGCCATTACCGCCAGAACGCGTAACAGGGGCCAGCGAAATACCAACAGCAAAGCGCCCGCCAACACGGCCAGCGCCACGGGCAGGATCGCGACTGAAGACACCACTGGGGCCAGGATTTCAATGGGTCCCAGCGTCGCCCGACCGACATCGGTAAAAAAAACGTGCAGCGCAAACCAGATCGACAGGTTCAGGATCACACCAACAACCGCCGCTGTTACCGCCTGCAACGCCCCGCCAATGCGCGGATGTGCCGCAAGCCTTTCAATGTATGGGGCGGCGGCAAAGATCCACAGGAAACAAGGAATAAATGTGACCCACAGCGTCAAAAGCGCCGCGGCGAAGGCCAACGCCGCACCGCCCTGCGCGAACCCGGCAAGAAAGCCCACAAACTCGGTCACAAGGATCAGCGGCCCAGGCGTTGTCTCCGCAAGGCCCAACGCATCGATCATTTGTGCCGTGGTCAGCCAGCCGTAACTGTCGACCACAGTTTGCGTCATGTACGCCAGCACCGCATAGGCCCCGCCGAATGTAACGACCGCGAGGATTGAAAAGAACTGCGCCACCGGGCCAAGCAAGACGGGCGCAAAAGCAGACGCCAACGCCACCGGTATCAGCCAAAGCGCGCCCCAGATCGCAATTGTACGCAGGGTGTTCGGCGTGGCCACCGTTGCACTATCGACGGCCTCGCCTTTGGCGGTGAAATACCCCCAGCAGCCCGCTGCTGCGATGATCACCGGAAAGGGTGCGTTCAGGGCAAAGATCCCTGCAAAGGCCAACCCGGCGATCACCCAACGATCTATGCCGTGCAAGGCCTTCTTTGCCACTTTCAGCAGCGCTTGCAGCACGATGATCACAACCGCTGCCTTGATGCCGACAAACAGCGCCTCAACCAAGGGTACCCCACCAAATAACGCATAGATCCACGCCAGCGCCATGACGACCGCTGCTCCCGGCAGCACGAATAGCGCGCCGGCCAGGATACCCCCCGGCACGCCGCGCAACCGCCAGCCCGCATAGGTGGCCAGCTGCATCGCCTCGGGGCCAGGCAACAACATGCAAAAGCTCAGCGCGCGCAAGTACTGATCCTCGGTTAGCCAACTGCGATCCTCGACCAACTCTTTGTGCATCAGGGCAATCTGCGCTGCCGGTCCGCCGAAGGACAGCAAGCCAATGCGCCCAAAGACGCGGAACAGATCGGTCATGGAGGGCATGGCATGCTCGCAGTTTATCGCCGTTCGATGCGCCCTAAATGGTCCGCGTAACAGTCACATGTCAAATGGTTGAAAGTGCAGGCTTCTGTTGCCAGGTGCCTGCGAACCCCGCCTGCCGCGGCTAGGCGACAGGGCTTAAGATTTCGATCACTCGAACTGCTTAAGCAGCCAGAGCCATCGGAGCTTTGTTGTCGTTTGCAACTAGCTTAAATGAACCGATAACGGTGGTATCTCACCGAAACAAAGCTAACCCCTTTAGACGTTCGTCGATCCTATTTCGACCCCATGATCCCCAAACGAAGGATGGTTGGTGGAGTCGCCGGGTACCGCCCCCGGGTCCGATCCGCTTATTACGAGCGCGTTTATGTCCATAGTCGGCAAGCCGACACACCGAACATATGCCCTGCCATTTACCGTTGCAAGCAGGTTGACTTTTGCGACGGCGCCATCCGTGCTACAAACTTAAGAAATGCTTAGGTTTTTCAGGGAATCGGTGTTTTTGTTTCTTCCCCCTGAACAGTGATGGTGAGACTGCGCAAATGGTTGATTTTCCGGCAACAACGAACACGTTCAGCAGCACGGGTGCCGTTCAGGGGCTGACGGTCGAGCTTGAGGCGATCCTGCCGACCTTTGCCACCGACACGTTCCAGACCGAGGCGGTGCTGAACACCAGCCCGGTCACCGAAGACATCAACATCGCCATCGTGATCGACACGTCGGGGTCAACCGGCGGGCTTTCGGGCAGTGATGTGGACGGTGACGGCGACATCGACACCTACCTCGAGGCCGAGATCGAGGCCGCCAAGGCCCTGTTCCAATCCATTCAGGACGCGGGGTTCGACACGTCCGAGGTTGAGATTACCCTGATCGAATATAACACCAACGCGGCAACGGTTGGCAGCTATGGCCTTGATGAATTTGACGATTTTGTCTCGGATGTCGAAGATCTGGACGATGGCGGGCGCACGAATTACGAAGACGGTCTGCAGACGGTTCTGGATGAATGGACAGCCACCACAACGGATGGCGACCCGAACAATGACGTCACCGCGGATGACACCAATTACGTGTTCTTCCTGTCCGATGGCCGGCCGTTCCCGTCCAGCCAGGTTTTCACCGACGAGGTCGAAGATCTGGAGGATGATTTCAACGCCCAGATCATCGCCATCGGGGTGGGGGACAACGCGCCGCTGGGCGCGCTGAACCAGGTCGACAACACCGGCGGCGCGCAAAAAGTTACGGATATCAGTCAGTTATCCGACGTGATCACCGGCCCCGTGGTGCCCGCGGATTTCGAAGGGTTCGAGATTGTCGTCGATGGTGAAGTGCTGGGAACCTTCCCGCCGGGGCACCCTGCAGTGGGCTCAACACCGTTTGGCTATACGCTCGATTGCGTTGAGATCACCGGGTATGACTACGTGGTGGGCGAAGATATCGACGTGGAAATCCGCGCGGTGTTTGACGATGGCAACTCGGTGGTTTCGGTGGGCTCGATCACCATTCCGACGCTGGTTTGCTTTGCCGAAGGGGCACTGATCCTGACGCCGGGTGGATATGTCGCGGTTCAGGATCTGGCCGAGGGCGACCGGGTGATCACCCGCGACCACGGGGCGCAGCCGATCAAATGGATCGGTGCACGGCGTCTGGACAAGCAGTTTTTGTCAACGAATCCAACGATGTACCCGATCCGCCTGACCAAGGGCAGCCTGGGGGGCGATCTGCCGGAAAGCGACCTGATGGTGTCGCGCCAGCATCGGTTCCTGATGCGCGGCTGGCAGGCCGAGCTGACCTTTGGCGCGTCCGAGGGGGTGTTTGTGCCCGCTCATGCTCTGGTCAATGACGGCACAATCCGCGTCAACCGGGATGTCGACGCGGTCACGTATTACCATTTTGCCTTTGAAAATCATGAGGTTGTCACCGCCAACGGGGTCGAGACCGAAAGCCTGTACCTGGATGCGCAGACCATCTCGGCCCTTGGTGCCGAGCAGCGCGACGAGCTGTTCCGTATCTTCCCCGAGTTGGAAAACGGTGCCATCGAACCGGGCGACAACAACGCCGCGCGACGGCAGTTGAAGGGGTTCGAGGGGCAGGTGGCCGCCAAGCTGCGCGCCTGAAACTTTAACGGGGTTTTGCAAGTTTTGACCCCGCCCCGGACCCCAAGTTTAAACTTTCACGCCACCCCAAGCAGCCGCATCCGCGGCTTGTGACGCGCGCCATAGAGGAACCGCGCCCAGCGGGCGAAAGCAAAAGTCAGCCAACCGGCGTCGATCTCGATCACGTCGGTCAGACGGCTGCCGCCCTGGGTCGGCGTGACGGTCAGCGTGTGATTCCACGATTTCACCCCGGCGCCGCGTTCGGATGATTGCAAAACCATTGCCGCATCGTCCGACCGCAACACGGTCATTTCATAAGGTTGCCTGGGCAGACGGCCAAACAGCGACACGCCAACCTGCAGGTGCTGGCCGGTTTCGGTGCGCCCCTGGGGCAGGCCATCGAAATGCACCAGGCCGCGCATCACCTCGGCCAGCGCACCGTAATCGGTGACCAGCGCCCAAAGCGTGGCGGGCGGAACGGGGTAGTCATGGGTCAGGGTGACGGTGCGCATGGGCGTGGTCCTTGGTGGTGAAGGCGGCGGCCAGATCGCGCGCCATGGTGGCGGCGTCGACCGGCAGCGGGGCAAGGGCAAACCCCACATAACCCCAGTTTATAAACTGCGCGCGCGACAGCGCGGCGGCAGGCGGCAGGCCGTGGCCCTGCAGCAACTCGCGCAGGTACCCGATGCGCAATGTGTCGACTTGCGCCACGGCATCGGCCACCCGTGCATCTGCGCCGGCCCATCGACGGATTGCGGCCTCGAGCCGCTGCGGGTTGGTCAGCACGCGGGCGATCAGGGTTTCCAGCTGCGCGTCGGCGGGCAAGGTGGCCAGGTCGGCGATCTGCGCCTCGGTGATGGCGGCGGACCAGCCTTTGATCAGCGCCAGGTGAAAGGCATCCAGATCGGCGAAATGCCAATAAAAGCTGCCGCGCGACACCTTCAGTGCGCGCGCCATGCGGTCGGCCTTAAGCCCCTCGTGGCCTTGGGCTTTCAGCACCTCGAAACCGTGGGTGATCCAGTCCTGCGATGTCAGTCGGTTGGCCATGGGCGATTCCATACAGTAGTGTATGGTTTGGCGCAAGCGACCCCGGAGCGCAGCGGGCGAAAAAAGCAATTGTCAGCGCGGATTGCACAGGGCAGGCTGCGCGGGCGAGGGCTGGGGGATATCGGGGGGGATCGGGATGATCACCAGAGAGTATGTACAGACGATGGCGCGCTATAACGCGTGGCAAAACACCGAAATGCTGGCCGCGGCCGAGGCGGTGGGCGATGCGGCACGGCAGATGGACCGGGGGGCGTTCTTTGGCTCGATCATGCGGACCATGTCGCATTTGCTGTGGGGCGATCAGGCGTGGATGTCACGGTTCGACAACGCGGTGACCCCGCCCGAGGCGCCGTTTTCCGACAGCGCGGTGGCCTTCACCGACTGGGCCACCTATCGGTCGCAGCGGGTGGCGACGGATGCCGCGATTGCCGCTTGGGCCGGTGACGTTACGCAGGAAACGCTGGATGGCGACCTGACGTGGTTTTCGGGGATGACGGGGTCGGACATGTCGAGGCAGATGGCCGTTTGCGTTGCGCATCTGTTCAACCACCAGACCCATCATCGCGGCCAGATCAACGCGATGCTGACCGCGGCGGGCGCCAAGGCGTGGAGCACCGATTTGCCGTTTATGCCCGATGCCTGAGTTGGCGGACCACATCCATCTGCGCCGGGCGGGGGTGGATGGGCCGCTGGTGGTCTGCGTGCATTGCTCGGCCAGTCACAGCGGCCAGTACAAGCCTTATTTCGACGCGCTGTCAGGGCGGTACCGGATGGTGGCGCCGGACCTGCACGGCTATGGCCGCAGCGGGGCCTTGCCGCGTGACGGGCAGCCGTGGTTCGTGCACGATGCGGGCATTCTGCGCACGCTGGTAGCGGCCGAGGCGCCGGCCAAGGTGCATTTGGTGGGCCATTCGCTGGGCGGGGCGACGGTGTTTTACGCGGCGCGCGACATGGCGGACCGTGTCGCGTCGATCACGATGATCGAGCCGGTGCTGTTTCCGCTTTTGGCCGAGGCCGGTGACCCGCTGGCCGCCGATGGCGAGCATTCGGCGGCGGTGATTGCCGGCTGGCTGCGGTTGGGCCGGCCCGAGCGGGCGGCGGCCTCGTTCGTGGAATTCTGGTCGGGGCCGGGCAGTTGGGACGCGCTGAACGATGATACGCAGGGCTATGTGACGCAGGTGATCGACCGGGTGGGCGACGATTGGGCGGGCATGCTGAGCGGCTTGCCGGGGCAGGCCCGGATCGCCGATTGCGCGGCATTGAACAATGTTCCGGTCCAGCTGATCCGCGGCACGGCGACGCGCCCGTCAGCCGCTGCGATCACGGCGCGCTTGCAAGCGGCCATGCCTTGGGCCACTGTGACAGATGTCGAAGGGGCCGACCATATGGCGGCCGTCACGCAACCGGTTGAATTCATTGACAGGATCGGGGCGTTTCTGGCGGCCCACGCGGGCCCCTGATCAAAGACAAAGGAGACGCGCATGTTCAGAGCATTGGTTGTAGAGAAAGCCGAAAGCGGCGAAACGCAGGCCAGCATACAAGACGTGGACGAGGCGCGTTTGCCCGATGGCGACGTGACCGTGGCGGTGGAATACTCGACCGTGAACTACAAGGACGGGCTGTGCCTGGGCCCCGGTGGCGGGCTGGTGCGGACCTATCCGCATGTGCCCGGCATAGATTTTGCCGGCACGGTCGAGGCCAGCGACAACCCCGATTTCAAACCCGGCGACAAGGTGGTGCTGACCGGCTGGCGCGTGGGTGAGGTGCAGTGGGGCGGCTATGCCGAAAAGGCGCGGGTCAAGGGCGAGTGGCTGGTGCCGCTGCCCGACGGGTTGACGACACGCCAGGCGATGGCCGTAGGCACGGCGGGCTTTACCGCGATGCTGGCGGTTTCGGCGTTGGAGGCGCATGGCATGGTGCCCGGCGTCGGCCCCGTTCTGGTAACCGGGGCGGCGGGCGGTGTGGGCTCGGTGGCCACAGCGATTCTTGCGCATCTGGGATACGAGGTGGCGGCGGTCACAGGGCGGCCCGACACGGCGGAATACCTGCGCGGGCTGGGCGCCAACCGCATCGTGGCGCGCGCCGACCTGGCCGAGACAGTGCGCCGGCCGCTGGAAAGCGAAACCTGGGCGGGTTGCGTGGATGCGGTGGGCGGCCCGATGCTGGCCCGCGTTCTGGGCCAGATGCAATACGGCGCCTCGGTTGCTTCTGTGGGGCTGGCCGGTGGCGCCAACCTGCCGGCGACGGTGATCCCGTTCCTGTTGCGCGGTGTGAACCTTTTGGGCATCGACAGTGTGATGCAACCGACCGAAAGCCGCCAGCGCGCATGGCAGCGGATTGCCCGTGACCTGCCCATGGCCAAGCTGGAAGAGATGATCGTGCCCGCGACGCTGGGCGATCTGCCCGATTTGGGGGCAAACATCCTGAAAGGCCAGGTACGCGGCCGCGTGGTGGTGGATGTACGGACTTGACGGCTTGGCGTGATTGACTGGCCGGGAAAACGCGTTAGCTCTGGACTCAAGATTTTCTTAACAAATTGATGAGTCTTTGCATGACGGTTCTGGATACAGGATTTGTTCGGTCGCAGTTTCCCGCCTTTGACGAGCCGGGCCTGAAAGGGCAGGCGTTTTTCGAAAATGCGGGGGGGTCCTATACGTGTGGGCCGGTGATCGACCGGCTGACACGGTTTTATCGCAGCTACAAGGTGCAACCCTATGCCCCCTATGCGGCGTCACAAAAGGCCGGGGCGGAAATGGACGCGGCGCGCACGCGTCTTGCCGCGTTGATGGGGATCGAAGAGGACGAGTTGTCCTTTGGTCCATCAACCACGGCCAATACCTATGTTCTGGCACAGGCTTTTCGGCGGTGGTTGAAACCCGGCGACACCATCGTGGTGACCAATCAGGATCACGAGGCCAATTCGGGGCCGTGGCGGCGGCTGGCCGAGGCCGGGATCGAGGTGCGCGAATGGCGCATGGACCCCGAGACCGGGCATCTGGACCGGCTAAAGCTGGACGACCTGCTGGATGACACGGTGCGGCTGGTGTGTTTTCCGCATTGCTCGAACGTGGTGGGCGCGGTGAACGATGTGGCGGCGATCTGTGCGCAGGCCCATATGGCGGGCGCGTTCACTTGTGTCGACGGGGTCAGCTATGCCCCCCATGGCGTGCCCGATGTGGGGGCGCTGGGGGCCGATATCTATCTGTTCTCGGCCTATAAGACCTATGGGCCGCATCAGGGTATTATGGCGCTGCGGCGTGGGCTGGCGGACCTGCTGCCCAACCAGGCGCATTATTTCAACGCCGACGTGCGGTACAAGCGCTTTACCCCCGCGGGCCCCGACCACGCGCAGGTGGCGGCCTGCGCGGGCATGGTCGATTATTTCGAAGCGCTTTATGCGCATCACTATCCCGGTCAAGCGGTATCTACCCGCAAAATGGGGCATGCGGTGCATGATCTGATGCGCGGGCACGAAGAGGTGCTGATGCAGCCGGTGTTGGATTACCTGTCGGCCCGCAACGATGTGCGGCTTTTGGGGCCAACCAAGGCAACGTGCCGCGCGCCCACACTGGCGCTGGACCTTGGGCGGGCGGGCGAACCCGTGGCGGCCGCGTTGGCCGCACATGGCATCATGGCGGGGGGCGGCGACTTCTATGCGGTGCGCGCGCTGGAGGGGCTGGCGGTGGATCCCGGTCTGGGTGTGCTGCGGCTGAGCTTTGTGCATTACACGACCGAAGATGAGATCCAACAGCTGCTGACAGCGCTGGACGCGGTGCTTTGAGCGATCGCGCACCGGTTCTTTGGTGGGCGCGGCGCGATTTGCGTTTGGCGGATAATGCGGCGTTAAGTGCCGCGGTGGCCAGTTCCGCGCCTGTGATCCCGGTGTTCCTCTTTGACGAGGCGGTTGCGGGGCTGGGCCGGGCGGCGGCGTGGCGGTTGGCGCAGAGCCTGGCCAGCCTGGACGCGGACCTGCGCGCCCAAGGCAGCCGGTTGATCCTGCGCAGGGGGGACGGGCTGCCGGCATTGCAGAGGCTGATCGCCGAAACGGGTGCCCGCGGCGTATTCTGGACCCGCAGCTATGACCCCGACACGATCTCGCGCGACACACGGATCAAGGCAGCGTTCAGCGATGCCGGGATCGCGGCCCGCAGTTTCGGTGGCCAGCTGTTGTTTGAACCCAGCAAGGTGCGCAGCGGGGCCGGTGAACCCTACAAGGTGTTCACCCCGTTTTGGCGGGCCATTCGGGCGGGCGATGTGGGGGCAAAGCTGCCCACGCCCGACATCCCGTCGCCCGCGAATTGGCCCGCCAGCGACCCGCTGAACGACTGGGCGCTGGACGCGGGAATGCGGCGCGGGGCGGCGGTTGTGGCGCGGCATGTCGCGGCGGGCGAGGGCGCGGCAATGGACACGCTGCAGCGCTTTGTGTCTGGACCGGTGCGCGATTACGCCGAACGGCGCGATCTGTTGGCGGGGGACGGAACCTCGACCCTGTCCGCGCATCTGAGCCTCGGCGAGATCTCGGCCCGGCAGGTTTGGCAGGCAGGGCAGGGTCCAGACGGTGCCGAACCATTTGTGCGTCAGGTGGCATGGCGCGAATTTGCGTGGCATTTGCTGGTGGACCGCCCCGATATGGCAACAGAGAACTGGCGCGACGGTTGGGACGGGTTTCCATGGATCGATGATGCCAGCCATCCCGACCTGATTGCGTGGCAGCGGGCGCAGACCGGTGTGGATGTCGTGGATGCGGCAATGCGCGAGCTTTACGCGACGGGCCGCATGCATAACCGGGCGCGGATGATCACCGCCTCGTACCTGACCAAGCACCTGATGATCCATTGGCGTCACGGGTTGAACTGGTTCGAGGATACGCTGATCGACTGGGACAAGGCGGCCAACGCGATGGGGTGGCAATGGGTGGCGGGCTGCGGGCCGGATGCTGCCCCCTATTTCCGGATATTCAACCCCGACACGCAGGCCGCGAAATTTGACCCCGACGGTGTTTACCGCAACCACTGGCTGAGCGGATCCGGGGCGCGGGACTTTGCCGCTGCGGTGCCGGTCAGCTGGAGCATCGACGCCAATGCGCCGCGCCCAATCCCCCGCCCCCTGGCCGAGGGGCGTGCGCGCGCATTGCAGGCCTATCAGGCCCACCGGGCCGACAAAGCCACATGAGCGCGTGAATGCGACGTGGCCCCCTTGCGCGGCGCGCGGCAAAGGCTGAAACTGCATATCAGAGCAGTAAAACCGCAAAAGAGGCCCCAAGATGCCCACCGCCGCCCGTCTTATCGCCGCGATCTGTTACGCCGCCGTGGCGTTCTTCGCCTCGGAAAGCTTCACACAACTTCTGCCTGATGGCACGCCAACGGACTGGTTTTCCGAGATCAATGCCGCCTTCGGGGCCTTCGCTGGCTGGCGTATACATGGCCGGCAAGCGGGGAACCCGATGGGGCCGGCGATCTCGGTCATGTTGGTGACCGAGGTTGTGGGGCTGTTCTATGTGCTGGTGTTCCACTCGCTGTACCAGATGATCCAGAACGCGCTGGACAAGAAATACGGTGACACGATGGAGGCCATCGTTGGCATGTTCCAACTGGCCGGGCAATACGGCAAGATGCTGGCGACCTTCCCGGAAGGAATCGGAATACTGCTTGTGGGCGGCTTGTTGTCGGCCTGGGCTACGGAAGCTGCCAACCGCCGCTGGAGATAATTTTTGGCTGATCTGTTTTTCTACGGCACGTTGCGACACGTGCCGCTTTTGGCCTGCGTGGCGGGCACTGAATTATTGCGACATGAACCGGCGGTATTGCCGGGATTCGAGGCCTTTCTTGTCAAGGACGCAAACTATCCCGGATTGCGCGCCGCGCCGGGTGCGGGGGCGCCGGGCATCCTGGTGCGTGGAATGTCGGACGAGGCCGTTGCGCGGCTGGATTATTACGAGGGCGGCCACGGTTATGTTCTGGAACCGCGCGATGTCGAGACCGAGAACGGGCCGGTCACGGCGCTGGTTTACCTGCCGACGCGCGACTTTGCCGATGGCGGGCCGTTTGATCTGATGGCGTGGCAGGACCGGTGGGCGCAGATCAACCTGTTCGCCGCACAAGAGGTCATGGCCCAATATGGCCTGCGTCCGGCGGCAGAGGTTATGGCGCGTTACCCGATGATCCTGACACGGGCCACTGCACGCGCCAATGCGCAGGCTGGCGGGCCGGTAACCCTGCGCCGTGCGACCCGGCCGGGTGACGTGGTGGTCGATGATCAGACACAGCCCTATGCACGGTTCTTCGCGATCGAGGACTACAAGCTGCGCCATCGCCGGTTTGACGGCACGATGGGCCCGCAACTGGACCGGGCGGTGTTTGTCTCGGGCGATGCGGCGACGGTGTTGCCCTATGATCCGGTCACCGACCGGGTGCTGCTGGTAGAGCAGTTTCGCATGGGCCCCTTGGCGCGTGGTGATGCGCAGGTCTGGTCGCTGGAGGCCATTGCGGGCCGCGTGGATCCGGGCGAGATGCCCGATCAGACCGCGCGACGCGAGGCGGTGGAAGAGGCGGGCCTGACGCTTGGCGCGCTGCATCGGGTGCATGGATACTATCCGTCGCCGGGGGCCAAGACAGAGTACCTGTATTCCTTCGTCGCTGAATGCGACCTGCCCGACAGCGCGGCGGGGCTGGGCGGTATGCCCGGCGAGGGCGAGGATATCCGCAGCCATGTCTTGCCCTTTGACGCGGCGATGGAATTGCTGGCGGCGGGCGAGATTGAAAACGCGCCGCTGATCCTGTCGCTTTACTGGCTGGCCGCCCATCGCGACAAGTTGCGCGCACGGTCTTGAGTTCGGGGGCGCGCGTGGATACCTAGGGGGCATCAAAAGGGAAGCAATGACCATGCGCAAAGATCTGGCCGAGCTGATTGGCAACACCCCCCTGATCCGCCTGAACGGGCCAAGCGAGGCCACGGGCTGTGAGATCTGGGGCAAGGCGGAATTCATGAACCCCGGCCAGTCGATCAAGGATCGCGCCGCGTTGTTCATCATCCGCGACGCCATCGCGCGCGGCGTGTTGCGGCCCGGCGGAACGATCGTTGAAGGCACGGCCGGCAATACCGGCATCGGTCTGGCGCTGGTTGGTGCCTCGATGGGGTTCAAGACCGTCATCGTGATCCCCGAGACCCAAAGCCAGGAGAAAAAGGACATGATCCGCCTGGCTGGCGCTGATCTGGTGCAGGTGCCCGCGAAACCGTACCGCGACATGAACAACTATATCCGCTATTCGGCACGCCTCGCGGATCGGCTGGCACAGTCCGAGCCTAACGGTGCAATCTGGGCCAACCAGTTCGACAATGTGGCCAACCGTCAGGCCCATGTCGAGGGCACGGGCCCCGAAGTGTGGGAGCAGACCGGCGGTGAGGTCGACGGGTTCATCTGTGCGGTGGGTTCAGGCGGCACGCTGGCCGGAGTGGCCGAGGTATTGCAGCCCAAGGGCGTCAAGATCGGCCTTGCCGATCCCGATGGGGCCGCCTTGTTCAGCTATTACACTCAGGGCGAGCTGAAATCGTCTGGCGACTCGATCACCGAGGGCATTGGCCAGGGCCGGATCACCGCGAACCTCGAAGGGTTCACGCCGGACATGTCCTATAACATCTCGGACGCCGAAGCGCTGCCCTATGTGTTCGACATGCTGACCGATGAGGGCCTGTGCCTGGGCGGATCGTCCGGGATCAACGTGGCCGGCGCGGTGCGCATGGCCCGCGAAATGGGGCCGGGGCACACGATTGTCACCGTGCTGTGTGACTATGGCAACCGGTATCAGTCCAAGCTGTTCAACCCGGATTTCCTCAAGTCCAAGAACCTGCCCGTGCCACAATGGCTGGACGGTGACGCGCGCGCGTTGCCCGAGGTTTTTTACAGCTAACCCCTTGGTTCTTGCCAAAAACCCCTTTTCTGCCGCAGTGTAAGCGACAGGAAAGGGGGGCAGCGTGCAGTCGAGCAACGAACCGGTCACCTATATCGATCCAACGGCCGGGCGCCACGTTCAGCTGGACGGGCTGCGCACGCTGGCGATGATGGGCGTCTTGTACGTGCATTTCTGGAACTCTGACCCGGTTCTGGAACATGCCCGTGTTTCGCTGTTTTTCACGGTCAGCGGCTTTCTGATCACCATGATCCTGCTGAAGGCGCGGGCGCGCGGCGCGACGGGGCTGCGCGTGGCGGTGAACTTCTATATCCGGCGGGCGCTGCGGCTGTTTCCGGCGCTGGTGCTGCTGGTGGTTGTGGCGTGGTGGACCAATGCCGAGGACGCGCGGGCGTCGATTGGGTGGCATGCCTTGCAAGCCTCTAATTTCTATTTTTACGCCAACGAGACCTGGGACCCATGGGTTTTTGCGCATTTGTGGAGCCTTAATAATCTTGAACAGTTCTATCTGATCTGGCCGTTGGTGATCCTGCTGCTCCCAAAGCGCGCCATGTGGGCGGTGGTGATCGGGCTGCTGCTGCTGCCCGTGGCGTTGCGACTGAGCGTCGGGATGATGGGAGTAGGCGGCTGGGCGCGGATCCTGCCGCTGTACACGTTTGACCCGATCGCGGCGGGCAGCCTTTTGGCCATGGTGCGTGACCATGACGTCGTGGCCCGGCACAGCCGCAACCCGGTGGTTGTTGTGGCGGCACTGAGCGTGCTGGGCGCGCCGTTCCTGTTGGGTGAGGCCTATGGCGCAGGTGAGATGTACCGTGCGCTGAGCGTTGCGGCGTTGGTTGTAATCGTGGCCGGGGCCTATCACGGCTATGGTGGTCCGTTGAACCCGATCCTTGGCAACCGGGTCATGCGCTATGCCAGCCAGATCAGCTATGCGGTGTTCATATATCACCTGATGCTGTGGTGGCTGTTGGTACAATTTGTGCCGGCTTTGTACGATCGAGAAGGACGGACCTTCTTCGTGATGCTGGCGGTCAGCGTGGCAATGGCCGCCTTGTCATGGCATGTCTATGAACGCCCAATTTCGCGCCTCAAATCGCGCTTCCCGGTGGTCTGAAACGCATTGATTTCATCGCCATCCCGGTTGCGGCGCACAATCCGCTTGAATGGCCCCCCCGGACCCGGTATCAGACGCGGCACGGACAGGTGGCCGAGTGGTCGAAGGCGCACGCCTGGAACGCGTGTAGGCGGGAAACCGTCTCCAGGGTTCGAATCCCTGTCTGTCCGCCATTTCCCCTTTTACGTCTCTGTGATCGCCTAACGTTTTGATATGCAAGGTGGTTTTGGCGTTTCGCCTGCCTTTTTCCTGTCGCTGGAGGAACGGGCCTGCAAGATCAGTTTGGCGTTCGGTCTGTCACCTCGTTTATAAAGGTTTCCAAAGGCTTGGCCGCCCCCTGCACCCGTTCAAGGAAAGCTGTGAACTTGCTGTTGCGGTGCATATTGTTTTGAGCAGAGGTGAATGGGGCGATGACAAGCTGACCAAATCTCGGCAAGATCGGGTCAAATCCATGAGCGCGGGGTAAAAATGCCCCGCGCGATCGTTTGTCGCGATGACCTGCACAAGGCCCGGACGGGCGGGGGAAAACGGCTGACGGTCAACGCCAAGAGGAGGGCAAGGCATGACATGCGTTTTTGTTCAGGTGCGCTGTGCGCCGGGTAAAACCTATGACGTTGCGGACGCCATTGCCGCGAAGGAAATCCATTCCGAGATGTTCTCGACCAGTGGGGAATTCGATCTGCTGATCAAGATCTATGTCCCTGCCGGCGAAGATATCGGTCGGTATGTGAATGACAGGATAAGCCCCACAGAGGGTATCGAACGGACGCTGACGACACTGACTTTTTCAGCGTTTCAATAAAGACGACAACACGGAGGTTTACATGAAAAAGCTTGTTACGTCAGCCGCGGTGCTGGCCCTATTGGCGGCCCCTGCATTGGCCGACACCAAGATCGGCATGATCACGACCCTGTCTGGCGGCGGCGCCGGTCTGGGTGTGGATGTGCGCGACGGGTTCATGCTGGCCATCAGCCAGTCGGGCCGCGATGACATAGAGGTTGTGATCGAGGATGACCAGCGCAAGCCGGACATCGCGGTGCAACTGGCCGACAAGATGATCCAGTCTGAGAAAGTGGACGTTCTGACCGGCATAATCTGGTCGAACCTGGCCATGGCCGTGGTGCCCAGCGTGACCGCGCAGGGCAAGTTCTACCTGTCGCCCAACGCCGGCCCGTCGGCATTGGCCGGGGCGGGGTGCCATCAGAACTATTTCAACGTGGCGTGGCAGAACGACAACCTGCACGAGGCGGCGGGCGCCTATGCCAACAGTGCCGGCTATGGCAACAGCTTCATCCTGGCCCCGAATTACCCGGCAGGCACCGATGCGCTGACCGGGTACAAGCGTACCTTTGAAGGCGATGTTGCCAACGAGATCTACACCAAGCTGGGCCAGACCGATTATGCCGCCGAGATTGCGCAGATCCGCGCCTCGGATGCTGACAGCGTGTTCTTTTTCCTGCCCGGCGGCATGGGTATCTCGTTCCTGAAACAATATGCCGACAGCGGTATCGAAAAGCCGGTTATTGGCCCCGCTTTCAGCTTTGATCAGGGTATCCTGCAAGCGGTGGGTGACGCCGCGCTGGGTGTGGTGAATACCAGCCAGTGGAACAAGGACATCGACAACGCCACCAACGCGGCATTTGTCGAAAGCTTCCAGGCCGAATATGGCCGCCTGCCATCGTTATATGCCAGCCAGGGCTTTGACACCGCGAACCTGCTGATCTCGGCGATCGAGGCTGCGGATGTATCCGATGCCGATGCGTTCCGGGACGCGCTGCGGGCCGCGGATTTCGACAGCACGCGGGGGGCATTCTCGTTCGGTCCGAACCACCACCCTGTTCAGACAATCTATGCGCGCGAAGTGATCAAGGAGGGTGACGTGTTCACCAACAAGATCGTCGCCACCGCACTGGAAAACCACGCAGACGCCTATGCGGCTGACTGCAAGATGTGATCCGAACCTCTCGTCCGGACCCCGGTTCGGGCGAGAGACCTTCTTCAGCCGGAAAACCTGATGTCTTCCATCTTGATCATCGAGCAGGTCCTGAATGGCCTTCAGTTCGGCGTGATGCTGTTTCTGATGGCTGCCGGGTTGACGCTTATCTTTGGGGTCATGGGCCTGATCAACCTTGCCCACGGGTCGCTTTACATGGTTGGCGCCTTTGCGGCGGCCTGGGTGGCGGGGGCGACCGGGTCGTTCCTGTTGGCGCTGGTTGCGGCGCTGGCAGCCGCCGCCGCCGCGGGCGCGCTGGTGGAGATCGTGGTGATCCGGCGGCTTTACAAGGCGGCGCATCTGGATCAGGTGCTGGCCACCTTCGCGCTGATCCTGATCTTTTCGGAAGGCACGCGTTGGGTCTTTGGATCCTTCCCGCTGTTTCTGGATATCCCCGATTACCTGTCGGGGCCCGTCACGTTGCCGGGCGGCATTCAGTACCCGTTCTATCGGCTTGTGCTGATCGGCATCGGCTTTGCCGTGGCGCTCGGGTTGTGGTGGCTGACGGCCAAAACCCGGATCGGCATTCAGATCCGCGCCGGAGAAAATGACCGCGAGATGATTGCCGCGCTGGGCGTCGATATCTCGAAGCTGTACACCTTGGTCTTCGCGTTGGGTGCGGCGCTGGCCGGGCTGGCGGGTGCGCTGGTGGGCGCGATCCAGTCGGTGCAGGTGGGCATGGGCGAGCCGGTTCTGATCCTGGCCTTCGTGGTAATCGTCATCGGTGGCATCGGATCGATCCGCGGGGCCTTCATTGGCGCGCTTCTGGTCGGGCTGACGGACACGTTGGGCGGTGTTTTCCTGCCCGAGCTGTTCAAGCTGTTCATGGAGACTACAACGGCCACGCAAACCGGATCGGCCTTGGCATCAATGGCGGTTTATATCCTGATGAGTATCGTCCTGATATGGCGCCCCTCGGGTCTGTTCGGAGCACGGGCATGATCGGGGAACGGCATGTCAATCTGGCCGTGTTGGCCGGGCTGGTGATTGTTCCGCTTTGGGCCCTGTGGGCGGACGAGATTTTCACCATCACGCTGACCACCCGCGCGGTGATCCTTGCGCTGGCGGCGGTCGGGCTGAACATCGCGCTGGGCATTGGCGGCATGGTGTCCTTTGGCCACGCGGTGTTTTTCGGGCTGGGCGGCTATGCCATGGGGATCCTGGCCTTTCACGCGCAGAGCTATACCCCCTTGCAGTTTGGCCCGCTGTCGCTGGCGGGCACCAAGTCGATGCAGGTGATCTGGCTGGTGGCAATGGTGACATCCGCTTTGGCGGCCTGGGTGATCGGGTTGCTCAGCCTGCGCACCACGGGCGTATATTTCATCATGATCACGTTGGCCTTCGGGCAGATGTTTTTCTATTTCGCGATCTCCTGGGGCAGCTATGGCGGCGAGGACGGCCTGTCGATCTATGTGCGCAACGGATTTCCGGGGCTGAACACGCTTGTGCCGATTCAGTTCTTTTGGTTGTGCCTAGTGGCGCTGTGCGTGGCGCTTGTGGTGCAATGGCGGTTGCGGACGTCCCCGTTCGGGCTGACGCTGAACGCGGTACGCCAGACGCCGCAACGGGTTGAAACGGTGGGGTTGAACCCACGGAAACACAAGCTGGTGGCCTTTGTCATCTCGGGCGCGATCACCGGGCTGGCGGGCGCGCTTTTTGCCGATCTCAACCGCTTTGTCTCGCCCACGATGTTCAGCTGGCAGCTGTCGGGTGAGCTGATCATTTTGATCATCATCGGCGGGGTTGGCCGGCTGATGGGCCCGGTCATTGGCGCGGCGATCTTCGTCGCGTTGGAGCATTGGCTGGGCGGGTTGACCGATTTCTGGCACATCTGGCTGGGCGTCATCCTGATCTGTATTGTCCTTTTTGGGCGGGGCGGGGTCATTGGCCTGTTGACCGGCAAGGAGGGGCCGCATGTCTGACACCATCCTTGCCACGCGGAATTTGCAGAAATCCTTTGGTGCGCTGAAGGCCACGGATAATGTCTCGATCGATCTGCGCGCCGGTGAAATCCACGCGATCATCGGACCAAACGGCGCCGGTAAATCCACCTTGATCGGGCAGATCAGCGGCGGGTTAAAATCGGATGCCGGGCAGGTCCATTTGATGGGGCGCGACGTGACGGCGCTGGCGACCGAGGCGCGGGCCAAGGCCGGTCTGGGCCGAACCTTTCAGATCTCGGCGCTGGCGATGGAAGATACTGTGTTGGAAAACGTGCTGCTGGGCGCGATTGGCGCAACGGGCGGCGGATGGCGGTTCTTGCGCGGGGTAAGCGGCGACAGGGACCTGAACGCCCGCGCGATGGAGGCCCTGGCGCGGGTGGGTCTGGCCGCAGCCAAAGACACCCGCTGTGCCGACCTGTCCCATGGGCAGCGCCGACAGCTTGAGGTCGCCGTGGCGCTGACGTTGCAGCCCAAAGCCTTTGTCATGGATGAACCCATGGCAGGCCTGGGGGCCGAGGGATCCAAGGCGATGACGGGGTTCCTTGACGGTTTGCGCTCTGAGGCGCCGATCCTTTTGGTGGAACATGACATGGACGCCGTATTTGCATTGGCGGACCGGATCAGCGTGCTGGTCTATGGCCGCATCATCGCCTCCGGCAATGTCGACGAAATCCGCGCCTCGGCCGAGGTACGCGAGGCCTATCTGGGGGAAAGCGTATGAGTTTGCTGACCGTCGAATCCCTCGCGGCCTCTTACGGGTATTCGCAGACGTTGTTCGACGTGAACCTGTCGGTCAGTGCGGGCGAGGTTCTGGCGCTGATGGGGCGCAACGGGATGGGCAAGACCACAACGGTGCGGGCAATCTGCCGGATGATGCCTGCGGGTGGGCGGCTGGAGTTCGCCGGGCACGACCTGACGGCCTTGTCCAGCCACAAGGTGGCGCGTTTGGGTGTTGGCCTGGTGCCCGAGGGACGGCGCTGTTTTGCCGATCTGACGGTGCGTGAAAACCTGATCGCTGCCGCCCGTTCCGGACCATGGACGATTGCGACCGTCGGCACACTTTTCCCGCGTCTGGTCGAGCGCAGCGGGCAACGGGCGGCTTCGTTGTCGGGGGGGGAGCAGCAGATGCTGGCCATCGGCCGGGCCCTGATGACCAACCCGAAACTGATGATTCTGGACGAGGCGACAGAGGGTTTGGCCCCAATCATCCGTCAGGAAATCTGGGCCGCGATTGCGCGGCTGAAACGGGAAACGGGTATGGCCCTGATTGTCATCGACAAGTCGCTGGCCGAGCTTGCCACGGTCTGCGACCGCGCGGTCATCGTCGAGCGGGGCACAACAGTCTGGCAAGGCGCGATGGATGCGCTGACCCCCGAAATCACCAGCAAATACGTAGGGATATGATGGCGTTCGAGTTTCCGCAAAAGGTTCTTTTCAAACATTGCGATCCCGCCGGGATCGTCTTTTACCCACGCTATTTCGAGATGATGAATGACTGCCTCGAAGCGTTTTTCGAGGCCCAGTTGGATATGCCATGGCACCTTCTGCACCGTGCAGGCGCTGTGCCCACTGCACAGATCGAAACAAGGTTCACCGCCCCCAGCCGGCACGGCGATCGGTTGCTGTTGCGTTTGCAGGTCACGCGTGTGGGGCGCAGCTCGTTCAGCTATGAAATGGTTGCCACTTGCGATGATGAACAGCGTTTCGTCACCACTGGTACTCTGGTCAACGTCAACGAAACGGGGCGTCCGGCGCCGTGGCCCGAGGGGCCCCGGACCCGGCTTGAGGCGCAACTGTGACCTATGCGGGATGCGGGCAAGGGGCCGGACTTGGAGAAAGCAACGCGGGGTCTGCCGCGTTTCTGGGAGCACGGCGATGACCGACCGGGATTGGGATGATGCTTTTGACAACCGCACCCACGCGGTTGGCGTGGATGCCCTGATCGGGGAATGGCCTGTTGCCGCTGCTGCTTACCGGGCAAGCGGGGTGCGGATCGACACCGATATCGCTTATGGAAGCAGCGCTCGGCAAAAGCTGGATATCATCTGGCCCGACAGAGCGCCCAAAGGGTTGGCCATGTTTGTACATGGCGGATATTGGATGGCGTTCGACAAATCCAACTGGACCCAGTTTGCCAAGGGCGCGCGGGATCGCGGCTGGGCGGTGGCGATACCCAGCTACACCCTGGCACCGCAGGCCAAGATCCACGAGATGACGGCCGAGATCGTTGCCGCTTTGGACCACGCGGCGCAAATGGTTGACGGACCGATCCGGCTGGCCGGGCATTCGGCAGGCGGGCATCTTGTGTCACGTTTTGCGTGCCGCGATCTGCAGGCTGCGTGTGCCGGGCGGATCGAACATGTACTGTCGATCAGCGGGTTGCACGATTTGCGTCCGCTGATGGCAACGAAGATGAACGAGACGTTGCATCTGAACCTGGCTGAGGCGCGGGCCGAAAGCGCGGCGTTGCTGGAACCGCGCAGGGACGCGCGGTTGACCGCCTGGGTTGGTGGGGGCGAGCGGCCCGAGTTCATCCGTCAGGCGCAGTTGCTGGAAATCGTATGGCGCAGTTTCGATGTGGATGTTTCGGCCGTGGTTGACGGCATTCACAACCACTTTACGGTGATCGAAGGGCTCAGGGATCCAAACAGCGACATCACGCAGGCGTTTGTCACTTAAACTTCGCAGGCCCCAGTCGGGGCTTGCCCGACAACCTGACATCCGCAAACATGTTGCCAAGTAAACGGGGGGACGTGGCGGTATGATTGTTGTTGGCGTGGATTTTGGCACACAAAGTGTCAGGGCAACGATTTTGGATGCCGATGCGGGCAAGCTGTTGTCAAGCGCCGCGCAGGGCTATGCCGTGCAGCGCAGTGCCGATGACCCCTTGCTGGTGACACAATCGCATTATGATCAGATGACCGCATTGCAGGCGGCGGTTTCCGCGGCGTTGAGGGCCTCTGAAACACCTGGCGATGCAGTGGTTGGCATGGCGTGCTCGGCCACCAGTTCCAGCGTGATTGTGACCGACGAACACTTGCAGCCCATCACCGACTATTACCTGTGGTGCGATCACCGCGCCCACAAGGAAGCGCAAGAGATTACGCAAGCTGCGCATGCGCGAGGATTCGAGGGTATCCAGTGGTGCGGGGGGACCTATTCGCACGAATGGGGCTTTGCCAAGCTGCTGCATTTCCTGCGGCACAATCCGGATTTGCGGTCCAGCGCGGCCTTGGCGCTGGAAAACTGCGATATGATCACCGCCACGCTGTGCGGTGTTAGCGGGCCCGATGATCTTGTCCGAAGCACCTGCGCGATGGGTCACAAGTGGATGTGGGGCACGCCCTGGGGAGGCTTTCCCGACGATGCGTTTCTTGGGGAGGTCGATCCCTTGCTGGCCGAGGCCTCGCAGATGTTGCGTGGCAAGGTTGTGCCTCAGGGCGGTGTGGCCGGATATCTGAGCGATGAATGGGCGCAAAAGCTGGGCCTGCGCGCAGGAATCTCGGTGGGCGTTGGGGCCATTGATGCGCATTGGGACGCCGTTGGGGCAGGCGCATCACGCGGCGACATGGTGAACATCATCGGGACGTCGACATGCCTGATCGGCGTTTTGCCGGGCCAGGCACGGGCTGTTCGGGGCGTCAGCGGCGTTGTTCCGGGCAGCGTTCTTCCCGATGGTATCGGGATCGAGGCGGGCATGTCCGCGGTTGGTGATCTGTTCCAATCGGTTGCGCGGCGCAACAACAGTGATCTGGTGGCGATGACGGACAGCTTGAACGCCGAACCGCGCCGGATAACCGGATTGGTCCGCATTCCGTGGGACAATGGCGACCGGACGATCCTTGTTGACGCCAATCTGGGCGGGGTCCTTGTGGGGTTGGATCTTGAGCACACCGCGCTGGACGAGTTGCAGGCGGCGATCGAGGGCACAGCGCTGCAGACGCGGCTGATCCTTGATCATATCGGAACCCAGATGGTGCCGTTTGAACGGATCATCAACGGCGGGGGCATTCCGCCCAAGAATCCGTTCCTGAATCAGGTCTATGCCGACATTCTGAACCGCCCCGTTTGTGTTCCCAAGACCCCGACAACCGGCATAGGTGCGGGCATTTTTGCGGCGGTGGCCGCTGGCCTGTTTCCCTCTGTTGAGGACGCGCAGGCGGCGTTTTGCCCGGAATTCGACGTCATCGAACCCGATCCGGCCTTCGTGGCGCGGTATGACGAGACCTACGAAGTGTTCCACACGCTTTACCATGCGCTGGGCAACCGCGAGGCCGGACAGCAAGCGGAGGCTTTGAAAATATTGCGCAGGCAACGTGTGGGTCAGTGACAACCGGTATCTTGCGGCGGGTTTGCAGTTATGCGCTGGCGCGGGGAACAGGCCCTTCGATCCGCAATGCGTCACCTGAAACCTCGCCGTTGACCATATAATGGCGTTTCAGGTTCTCCCGGCTGATGACGGCGTCGGGGGCGCCTTGGTCGACGATCTGCCCGTGGCTCATCAGGTAGACCCGGTCACAATACCGGCGTACCAGGTCCAGGTCGTGAAGCGTCATCAGCACGGTTTTGCCGCGCCGCTGCACCTCGTCCAGCAGAACCAATTGGTAATGCAGGTCAAGGTGGTTGGTGGGTTCGTCGAGGATATAGATATCCGGGTCGCGCGCCAGAAGCTGCGCGAAGTAACAGCGCTGTAGCTCGCCGCCGGACAAAGCGCTGGCAGGTTGGTCGGCCTTGTCTGTCAGCCCCGCCAGATCCAGCGCCGCGTCGCGCCTGCTGGCGGCCGCGTCCGGATCAAGGTTCAGAACGGCCAGACCGATCTCGACAATGTCCGTTGCTGTAAGCCCTGCCAGCAGACCCGCGCTTTGAACCAATGCGCCGACCATGGCCGCCCAGTCCTTGAACGGAGTGTCCGTCAGTTGATGCCCCAGTGCGGCGATGTTGCCCGCCACCGGACGCTCGGCCCGGTAGACCGCGCGCAGCAATGACGTTTTGCCGGCCCCGTTCGGGCCGATCAGGCCGTGGATTTGCCCCTTGGGCACCGTCAGGGAAACATCGCGAACATAGGGTTTGCCACCGACATGGACCGCAAGGTTTTCGATGGTCAGAGCGGGATCAGATGGCACGGCGCAATCCCCTGAGAATGAAGATGAACGGTGGCGCGGCCAGCAGGGCCAGCAATACGCCCAGAGGCAGCTCTTCGGGGGCCAGCAACATGCGGCACATCAGGTCGACCGCGATCAGGACAGTCGCCCCCACCACCATCGCCATTGGCAACAGAACCCGGTGGCGCGCGCCGATCAGCAGGCGTGCCATGTGCGGGACGATCAGGCCGACAAAGCCGACGATGCCGGCCACCGAAACGGCCAGACCGGTCAGGACCACTGTCACGGTAAAGATCATCACGCGCAAACGTCCGGTCCGTATCCCCATCGACTGCGCGCGCTCTTCCCCCAGCAAGGTCGCGTCCAGCGCATTGCTGTGACGCAAAGACCAAAGGGCAAACAGGACAAGAGCAATGGCCAGCAAAGGAACCTCGGCCCATTCCGTTCCGGCCGCGGTTCCCATCAACCAGCCGATCGCGTTCCGCGTGGCGTGCGGGTCGCCGATATAAAGGAAAAAGGCCGTCAACGACTGAAACATCAGCGACACGGCGACACCTGCAAGGATCACGATCAGCGGGTCCATCGGGTGGCCGCGCCGTTGCGACAAGCCCAAGGTCATCAGAAAGGCGCAGGCCGCCCCTGCAAAGGCGATGGCGGGCACGCCGAAGCTGTCGGTGACCGATTTCGGCAGCCAGATTATGGCGGCAACCGCAGCGGCTGACGCCCCGGACGACAGGCCCATCAAATAAGGATCGGCCATGGGGTTGCGCAGGGCCGTTTGCATCAACGCCCCCGCAAGGGCCAGGCCGGCCCCGATCATTCCCACCGCCAGCACGCGCGGAATACGCCATTGCCAGACAATCAGCGACAGGCCCTTGGGCGCGTCATCGCTGCGCAGCAATATTGCGGCGCGATCGGCCCAGCTGATCTGGGCCGTGCCCCACAGCACGCCCGAAACCGCCACCGCAACAAGCAGCAGCAGCACGAGGGGAAAGAGGATCGGGAACCGATGGGTCACTTAGTTCAGCGCCGAAAGCTGCGCGTTGACGCGTTCAATACCGTCGGCAAAGCGCATACCCAGCAGGGTTTCCGAGAAGGGAACGGTCACGAAACGCCCCTTTTGTACGGCGGTCAGTTGCGACAGAACCGGATCGGCCTCCATATAGGCGCGCTTGTCGGCGGCAGTGGACCAGCCTGCCTCGATCAACAAGATGACATCGGGGTCTGCCTCGACCACGCGTTCCCATGCCAGATCAACCCATGTGCCTTCCACGTCGGCGCTGATGCTTTGCAGGCCGGCCGTTTTGGCCACCAGGGCCGGGCCGCCGCAGCACCCGATGGAATAGGGTGTGTCGGTCCCGCTGTCATAAATGAACGCGGTCTGGCCTGCGCCGGCGGGGTTGGCCCGCACGGCTTCGATCCGGGCGCTGGTTTCCGCGATCAGCGCGTCAGCTTTTTCGCTAACGCCAAAGACCGCGCCAATGGCCGCGATGTCGTCAAGGATCGGTTGAACGGTCAGGGGGACGTTTTTGGGGTGCGCAGACTTGCACGAGGCGTCAACCAGGTAGGTGCCAATGCCCAGATCATGCCATTTCTGCGCGGCGCCCAGATTGTCTTCGGAAAAGGCGGAACCGAACCCGGCAAAAAGGAAATCCGGTTCCTGTGCCAGAACCACCTCGGCGGCGGGGTACTTCTCGGCCAGAACCGGGACAGAGTTGAAGGCATCCTGCCATTGGGCCGGGATTGCATCATCAAGATAGGCGGTGCCCACCATTGCGCCTTCCAGTCCCAGCGCCAGCATCACCTCGGTGGCTTGCTGGTTCAGGGTGATGGCGCGGGTGGGTGCTTTTTCGAATTCGAAACTGGCATCGCAGCTGTGCAGCGTGACGGCTTCGGCCTGCGCAGCGGCAGCGGCAGCGGCAAAGCCAAGCGGCGCGAGGAGGTTAAACAGTTTCATGGGTCTCTCCGGTCTTGTGAATCAATAGGTTTTGCGGCGTGCGCCCGCCACGCAGCGCTTGCGCGACGAAGGTTCGGATGTCGTTGGTGTCGGTCAGGCGGTACCAGTGGCCCTGTGGGTAATGCACAATGACAGGGCCATTGTTGCAGGGGAAAAGGCAGCCCGTGGTCGTGATCAGGCAATCTGCGCCGAGGTTGGCGCGGCCCAGTTCGGCCTTGAGCGCGTCAACGAGGTTGGGGGCGTCTTTGAGATGGCAGCGCGGGCCTGCACAAACCAG
Organism: Actibacterium mucosum KCTC 23349; assembly: GCF_000647975.1. GTDB lineage: Bacteria > Pseudomonadota > Alphaproteobacteria > Rhodobacterales > Rhodobacteraceae > Actibacterium > Actibacterium mucosum. The sequence continues at coordinate 57,361 of NZ_JFKE01000003.1, read as the reverse complement.
CAGGTGGTGGCGAAAGGCGGGCGGATGGTCCCAGCCTTTGCCGATTTCACCGTGTGGCTGCGGGTGAACCGGTGTCAGCGGCACCTGCGCAGTGGCAGCCGACTGCACCACCAGGTGATCCAGATCGGCGGGTCCAGCCAAAAACAATGCAGGGGCATTTGGGCCCTGTTGGCAGAGCCAACTGCCCGCCGCACCGGGAAGCCATTTTTCAAGGCTTTGCGAAAAGGGCAGGCCAACCGGGCGCAGTTCGATCCGCTGTGCGCCTTGCGCGGTAAAGGTGTCCAGCACGCGCCACATGGCGTTGCCGGTCGCTTCCAGCCGCACGGCTTTTGCAGGAACGGGTGCGGCGCCTTCCAGCGCTTTTGCAAGCTGTAGAAACCTGGACTGGCTGACGTAAGTTGCTGAGATTAAGTAAATATACGCGTCCATCCCGACCTCGTATTCGGAGGCGGGCAGCGAAAGTCAGGTCGACTGAATGTCTCTGTCATCATGTCCTCCACGGGCCCTCCGCCCGGTTGGGTTGCGTTTGAAGATGGCAGGTCTCCTGACTTGCGGCTTGGTGCTTACCGTGCCTTCCCAAACCTTGTCGGTTCAGTGGCCTTTACGGTTTGCGCGCCGCTTACAGTTGCGGGGGCAGTCTCGGAGTTGAGCGTCAGCTCGCACCGAATTCCCTTTTTTCCCGTCGCTTGAAGCTTGGGGAACCATCAGCATTGTTCGTGTCAGCCCGCAGCGTGGTTGTCAAGCGGCAGGCGCCATGGTGTCAGTCTTCGTCGGCCAGATCATAGATCGGGTCCAGCACCAGCAGAAGGCGTGTTTCGCCCGTGCCCTCGATCGGCGGAGAGCGATGCAAAAGCCCCGTTGGCGCGTCGTCTGGCCAACGGGTGCCGCGCAGCACAACAGGGCAGGCCGAAGGGACGGATTCAATCTCGTTGGGGACGTGCCCGCGTTCGGCCATGCCGTATTGCGTGGCTTGACCTCGATAGGTGCAGACCAGCCGCGCGGTAACCGCGTCGATGTGGAATTTGCGGCAGGCATTGGTTGTGATGGCGTCGAGGCGCAGGCGCAGATACGGGGCCTCCATCAGGTTGGCGAAGGCGCGGGAAAGCTGCGCGATATCGTCGACCAGCCAGTCGCGGGCCGGGGCGTCGGTGGCCGACACAAGGGGCATCAAGGACAGGACATGCCCGCGCACGGCTTCGGGTGCGAGGATCACACGATCCTGCGGCAAGAGATCCGCCGGCAGTTTGGCCAGCCATTCAATGGCGTGCGGTTCCGGCGCCCGGTCATAGATCGCCGCGCCGCAACCCGGTTGGCGGATCTCTGCGAACGCATCGGGGGACCGGCCTTTGCGAACGGCGGTGGCAAGGTCTGTCGGGGTGGTTACGGCCATATCCAGGGTCATCGGTGCTTGCCCTTTCGCTCAAAGACACTTGGTTTCGTCAGGTAGGTGCATGTTTTGTTATGTTATAACATGCCTAACCGCAAGGCCCGCAACATGGAGAACTGCCTGTGAGCGGTGTCCTGAACACACCGCGCGGGTGTCGGCATAACCTTCGGCACTGGACAAGCTTGGGCGGCTGGTATCAAGCTGTTGGCAATTAGAAACAGGGAGACATTTGCATGAAACTGATCTCGACCACCGCGATGGCTTTGGCTCTTTTGACGTCGGCCGCATATGCTGACGGGCACGCCGCCTGCGCCGCCGGTAAAACGTTGACCGACGGAACGCTGACCATCGCCACCGGTAACCCGGCTTATTACCCTTGGGTCATGAATGATGCACCCGAAAGCGGTGAAGGTTTCGAGGCCGCCGTTGCCTATGCCATCGCCGACAAGATGGGTTTTGACGCCGACAGCGTGACATGGGTGCGCACCAGCTTTGACGAAGCGATTCAGCCGGGCGCGAAGAATTTCGACTTCAACATGCAGCAATACTCCATCACGCCCGAGCGCGAAGAGATGGTGGATTTCAGCCTGCCTTATTACACCTCGGCCATGGCGGTGCTGACGACGCAGGGTGTTGTGGATGCCGGTGCGACGGCGACATTGGACAGTCTGAAGGGCCTGAAATGGGGTGCCGTGGCAACCACCACCGGGTTGCCGATGCTAACAAACGTGATCCAGCCGGACAGCGACCCGCTGCTTTACAATGACAACGCCGATGTGAACGCGGCCATCATGGCCGGACAGATCGACGCCGCGCTGTATGACCTGCCAACCGCGCTGTACCTGTCTGCCGTTATCGTGGAAAACGGTGCGCTTTTGGGGCAGTTCCCGGCTGAGCTGTCCGAGACACCGGACCAGTTCGGCCTGTTGATGGAAGAGGGCAGCGCGTTGAAGGAATGCGTGGATGCGGCCATCACCGCGCTGACTGACAGCGGCGCGCTTGCAGCGATCGAGGCGCAGTGGCTGGCCGAGGCAACGGGTGTGCCGGTCGTCCAGTAGATGAGCGACATGTCGACACAGGATCGCCCGGCGGCATCCCCTGCCGCCGGGCCAACGCGCCGCGAGGTCTACGAGGCCGGGGTGCGACGCCGGGCAAACCGGATCGCGCTGGCCTCGACCATCGCGGTGGTTCTGGCGCTGGTGATCCTCATCCCTCTTGCGCCGGGGTGGGAGGACGTGAAACGCGCCTTCTTCAACGGTCGTGTTTTCGCAGCCACTTTTCCGGGTCTGGTCGAAGCCTTTGTGCTGAACGTGATGATTTTTGCGTGGTCTGCACCGCTGATCGCGTTGACGGGGTTGGGCATTGCGCTGTGTCGCGACACGCGGTCGCCCGCCTTGTTTCCGCTGCGGCTGTTTGGTGTTGCCTATACCGACATATTTCGCGGTCTTCCCGTGGTTCTGGTGATCTATATCATCGGTTTCGGCGTGCCGGGGCTGGGCCTGCCGCGCCCGTGGAACAGCCCGTATATCTGGGGTACGTTGGCGCTGGTGCTGGTTTATTCGGCCTATGTGGCCGAGGTTCTGCGATCGGGCATCGACTCGATCCACCAATCGCAGCGTGCTGCCGCGGCCTCGCTTGGGCTGAGTGAACGGGACACGATGCGCTACGTGGTGTTGCCGCAGGCCATTCGCAACGTGGTGCCGGCCAATATGAACCTGTTCATCGCCCTGCAAAAGGATGTGGCGCTGCTGTCGTTTATTGGTCCGGTCGAGATCTTTCGCCAAGCAGGCGTATACAAGTCGCTTTATGCAAATTTCACTCCTTACGTTGGCGCGGCGCTGATCTTTCTGGCGTTGACGATCCCGGCAACGCGATACGCGGATTACCTGATGAACAAGCAAAACCGGGAACGGTCATGACCGCAAAACTGTCCCTGCGCGGGGTGCGCAAGCGGTTCGGCGAGGTTGAGGTGTGCAAGGGCATCGACCTGGACGTCGACGAAGGCGAGATGGTTTGCCTGATCGGCGCTTCGGGCTCGGGCAAATCCACCCTGCTGCGGTGCATGAACCTGCTGGAGCCGGTGGATGACGGCGTGATCCTGTTGGACGGCCAGGACATCTCGGAACCCGGTTTGGACCCACAGCCCGTGCGGCAGAAAATCGGGATCGTCTTTCAAAGCTATAACCTGTTTCCGCATATGAGCGCGGCCGAGAACGTCATGCTGGCCCCGCGCCGCGTTTACGGGCAAAGCCGCGAAGAACTGCGCCCCAAACTGGCCGAGATGTTCGGACGCTTCGGTCTGGGCGACCGGATGGATCACTATCCGGATCAGCTGTCAGGTGGTCAGCAGCAGCGTGTGGCCATCATTCGCGCCTTGGCGATGGCCCCGCAGATCATGTTGTTTGACGAGATCACAAGCGCGCTGGACCCCGAACTGGTGGGGGAGGTGCTGGACGTGCTGCGCGACCTGCGCGGGCAGGGGATGACCATGGTGCTGGCCACGCACGAGATGGGTTTTGCACGCGAACTGGCCGACAAGGTCTGCTTTCTGGATGCGGGACGCATTCTGGAACAAGGCCCCCCGGACGCCTTGTTCAACGCCCCGCGCGAGGACCGTACAAAGGCGTTTTTAGCGCGCGTTTTGTGACCCGCAAGACGCGCTGCCCGGCATCGCCGCGGCGCTGAAACGGGTTTTCGATTGCCAGAAAGGCAGTCCTCTATTGACCTCATTTTGGCGGTGACATAGTAAGCAAAAACTCTGAGCGGGTATGGTGAAATGGTATCATAAGAGCCTTCCAAGCTTAAGGTGCGGGTTCGATTCCCGCTACCCGCTCCAACTTCTCTGACAAAGTGAACTTGCCCCCCGTGGCGCGGCCCATTAGACAGACCGCGATCCAAAGGAGGCCGCCATGGCAGATACCTCGGTACGTGCCGACGAACCACGCGCAAAATCAAAGCGTATTGGTGCCCTGTCCGGGCTGTGGCCCTTTATTCGGCCTTACCGCGCCTTGCTGGCGTTGGCTGGTCTGGCGCTGGTGCTGACGGCGGGCGTGTCGCTGGTGCTGCCGCTTGCGGTGCGCCGTGTTGTCGACGGGTTTGGCGCCGCGCCTGAGCTTTTGGACAGCTATTTCGGCTCGGCCATCGGCATTGCGGCGCTTTTGGCAGTGGGTACCGGGGCGCGCTACTATCTGGTGACCCGGCTGGGCGAGCGCATCGTGGCCGATATCCGCAAGGCGGTGTTTGACCGTGTGATCGGCATGAGCCCCGCGTTTTACGAGAACATCCTGACCGGTGAGGTGCTGAGCCGGATCACAACGGATACCACGTTGATTCTGTCGGTGATCGGCTCGTCGGTATCGGTGGCGTTGCGCAACGTTCTGATCTTTATCGGCGGGCTGGTGCTGATGCTGCTGACCTCGGTCAAGCTGGCGCTGCTGGTGCTGCTATTGGTGCCGGTGGTGGTGGTGCCCATCGTGGTGCTGGGCCGCCGGCTGCGGGCGCTGGGCCGCGAGAACCAGGATTGGATCGCGGCCTCGTCCGGCTCGGCCTCGGAATCGCTGGGCGCGGTGCAGACCGTGCAGGCCTTCACGCATGAGGCCCCCAGCCGCCGCAAGTTTGGCGACGTCACCGAGCTCGCGTTTGGATCGGCCAGGAAACGCATCGGTACACGCGCGGTGATGACCGTGATCGTCATCTTTCTGGTCTTTTCGGGCGTGGTCGGCATCCTGTGGATCGGCGCGCGCGACATGCAAGCCGGCGCGATGAGCGTGGGCGAGCTCCTGCAATTCGTGATCTACGCGATCATGGTGGCGGGCTCGGTCGGGGCGCTTTCGGAAATCTGGGGTGAATTGCAACGCGCGGCGGGCGCGACCGAGCGGCTGGTGGAATTGCTGCAAGCCGAGGATGACATCTACGACCCTGCGTCACCGGTGGCCTTGCCAAACCCGGTCAGGGGGGCAATTCGGTTCGAGGATGTCTCGTTCCACTACCCGTCGCGGCCCAATCAGGCCGCGCTGAACGGCATTTCTCTGAACATCGCGCCGGGCGAGACGGTGGCCTTGGTCGGCCCGTCGGGGGCGGGCAAATCGACCATCCTGCAACTGCTGATGCGGTTCTATGACCCGCAATCGGGTCACGTAACGCTGGATGGTGTGTCGTTAACCGATCTGAACCGCGTGGCGTTTCGCGGTGCCATGGCGCTGGTGCCGCAAGACCCGGTGATCTTTGCTGACACTGCGCGTGAAAACATACGGTTTGGTCGCCCAGAGGCAAGCGATGCCGAGGTCGAGGCCGCTGCCAAGGCCGCCGCGGCCCACGATTTTCTGACCAAACTGCCCGACGGCTATGACAGCCAGGTCGGCGAACGCGGCGTGATGCTGTCGGGTGGCCAGAAACAGCGTATCGCCATCGCGCGCGCCATCCTGCGCGACGCACCGGTGTTGTTGCTGGACGAGGCAACCTCGGCGCTGGATGCCGAAAGCGAACGCGCGGTGCAGGGCGCGGTGGACCAGCTTTCGGCTGATCGTACCACTTTGGTTGTCGCGCATCGCCTTGCCACGGTAAAGCGCGCGGACCGTATCGTGGTATTTGACGAAGGCAGGATTGTCGCCCAGGGCAGCCATGACGAATTGGTTGCCCAGGGGGGGCTTTACGCCCGTCTGGCGCGGCTGCAATTCACCGAGGGTGTCGCAGCGGAATGATCCGTTTGGCCGTAGCGTCATTCTTGCGCTAGGCTTCTTAAGGTTACACGTTTACGCAAACGTGAAGCGGGCGCAGACCCGCGTTCACTTTAGGAGGGGAGATTAGAGTTGGGCGAATTCACTTGCCGCGATGACGTTCTGAAGATCGAACAGGAAATGACGTGGGAGCAACGGGGGCTGCCCAGTTCGGTGTATCGCCAGCTGCAGCAGACCGCCGCGACCTACGGCGCCAACAAGGCGGTTACCTATCAGATCACGTCGAAACCGGGCGACAAGGCTGAAACGCTGAACTGGTCCGAAATGCTGGCGCAGACCACGCAAGCCGCCAACATGTTCCGTGCGCTGGGCGTGGGGGATCAGGACGTCGTGGCCTATATCCTGCCCAACGCCTTGGAAACGGTTGTCACTTTGATTGGCGGTATGACGGCAGGCATTGTGTGCCCGATCAACCCGCTGCTTGAGCCTGAACAGATCGGCGCCATCCTGCGCGAGGTCGGGGCCAAGGTGGTGGTGACACTGCGGGCCTTCCCCAAAACCGACGTGGCCCAGAAAGTGGCCGAGGCGGTGGTGCTGGCGCCTAATGTGGGCACCGTGCTGGAAGTGGACCTGCTGCATTACCTGAACCCACCCAAAAGCTGGATCGTGCCGTTGATCCGCCCCAAGGCGCCCAACTACGGCGCCACCGATGTGCGCAGCTTTACCGCCGAACTGGCCAAACACCCGTCCGACGCGCTGACCTTTGCCGAACCCGACGAAGACCGCGTCGGCGCTTATTTCCACACCGGCGGCACCACCGGCATGCCCAAGGTTGCGCAGCACAAGCATTCGGGCATGATCTATAACGGCTGGATCGGCGACACGCTGCTGTTTGAACCCGATCACAACATCATCTGCCCGCTGCCGCTGTTCCATGTTTTTGCCTGCCATGTGGTGTTCATGGCAATGATCGCCTCGGGCGCGCATGTGGTGTTCCCCACCCCGCAGGGGTATCGCGGCGACGGGGTGTTCGACAATTTCTGGAAGCTGCTGGAGCATTACAAGATCACCTTCGTGATCACCGTGCCCACCGCCATTGCGGCGCTGATGCAGCGTCCGGTCAATGCCGATGTCTCAACTTTGCAGGTGGCGTTCTCGGGCTCTGCCCCGCTGCCGCTTGAGCTTTACAAGCGTTTCGAAGAGGCCACCGACGTGACCATCGTCGAAGGTTACGGCCTGACCGAGGCAACCTGTCTGGTGTCGTGCAACCCGACCGAAGGGCAAAAGAAAATTGGTTCGGTTGGGGTGCCGTTCCCCTATACCGACGTGCGCATTCTGCATTGCGACGGGCAGGGCAATATTGACCGGGAATGCGGCGTGGACGAGGTGGGCGAGATCTGTATCTCAAGCCCCGGCGTTTTTGATGGGTCCACCTATACCGAAGACGCCAAGAACCTGGGCCTGTTTGCCGAGGGCCGGTATCTGCGCACCGGCGATCTGGGGCGGCTGGACGACGAGGGGTACCTGTATATCACCGGCCGCGCCAAGGATCTGATCATCCGCGGCGGCCACAATATCGACCCCGCCGAGATCGAAGAGGCGTTGGCCGGCCACCCCGCCGTGGCCTTTGTTGGGGCAATCGGGCAGCCGGACAGTTTCGCCGGCGAACTGCCTTGCGCGTATGTCGAACTTGTCGAAGGGGCCGAGGTGACCATCGACGCGCTGATGGCGCACGCCAAAGAGCATATCCACGAACGCGCCGCCATCCCGAAGCATATCGAGGTGATGGACGAACTGCCCAAAACCGCCGTGGGCAAAGTGTTCAAACCCGACCTGCGCAAAAGCGCGATCACGCGTATCTACAACGCCGCCATCGAAAAGGCGGGCCTGTCTGCGCGCGTGGTGGAGGTTGTCGAGGACAAGAAACGTGGTCTGGTTGCGAAGATCGCCCGCGAGGGCGAGACCGATGACGACAAGCTGGGCCATGTGCTGGGCGAGTTCACGCGGCCCTGGGACTGGGCCGACGAAAGCTGACTTCGCCGCGGCCGAAAACCAAAAGCCCGCCGATTATGGCGGGCTTTTTTGTGGGCCTAGTCCTTTTCCTGCGGTTCGCCCTCGGGGGCTGGTGCGGGCGCACCGGGGCGTCGGGCACATTCCTCGAAGATGCGCCGCGTGCAAACCGCGCAAGCGCTTTCGGGGGTTTTGCTGACGGCGTGGGCAATTGCATCGCGTTTGGAGTGGAATAGGTTGAACTCTCCCAGCTCCTCCAGTGTTCCGAAGCGGCTGAGCGCCGCGATCAGACCGGGGTAGATACCCACGATATAGAAATCGCCGCCGCGCCGCCGCGCGCGCCTGATCTGCTGTGTCAGGAAATCGGCACCGGCAAGGTCGACGGTATCAACACCCTGCAAGATCAGGATGATCAGAGTCTGTTCGGGCTCGCGCTTGCTGATCAGGTCAAAGTTCCGCTCCAGCTCTTCGATGGAGCCAAAGAAGATCTGGCCCTGCAGGCGGCGGATCGAAATCTTTGGACATTGTGGCAGACCGCTGCGATAGGCATTTCGCAGGCGGCTGACACCATCCACCATCATCGGTGCCCCAACGCCCACAAAGGGGCGCGAGCTGGTGTAAAGGTAGAACACCAGCGACAGCATGACGCCGACAACAATGGCGTATTCCAGCTCGATAAAGATACCGGCAAGAAACGTTGCAATCAGGATCGTGGTCTCGCGGCCTGAATGGCGAATGTGCCGGATCTCGGCGAAATTGATCAGCCGCCAGGCAACGAACAGGATGATCCCGGCCATCGCGGGCACAGGGATGTAAATCACAAAGGGCGCCAGCAAAAGCAGAAGGATGAACAGCCAACCCGCGGCGAAAATGGCCGACAGGGGGGATCGCGCGCCGCTTTCTGCGTTCAGGCCAGATCGGGTAAACGAGCCGGACCCGGCATAGCAGCTGAAGAACCCGCCCACCACGTTTGACAGGCCCTGTCCGACGATTTCCTGGTTCGAGTCATAGGTCTCTTCCCGGCGGGTGGCGAAGGTGCGCCCGATGGAGATCGCCTCGAGAAGGCCCACCACCGCGATGGCAAATGCCCCCGGGATCAGTTCGGAAATCTGGGACAGCGTTGGCGTCGGAATTGAAACCGCTGGCCAAACCGAGGGCAAGGCCGAGAAAAAGGCGATGCCGGCGTCTTTTGCGTTCAGCAATTGACCCGACAACGCCCCGACGGCCAGAGCCACAAGATAGGCCGGGATGCGGCGCGAGATGCGCTGGCTGATGACGATGCTGGCCAAGGTCGCGGCGGCAATGATCAGGGCGGTGAGGTTAATGTCACCGATATGCTCGAGCACGCGCAGCACGCGCTCTACCACGCCGCCGCCGCGCTCGGTCGTGATGCCCAACGCCGGGCCCAGCTGAGACGCGGCAATCAGCAGCGCCGCAGCCGCGGTAAAGCCCACGATGACCGAATGCGAAATAAACGAGATCAACCCGCCCAGTCGCGCCATGCCTGCCGCGATTTGCAAGACGCCGATCATAATTGTCAGCGTCAGGGCCAACATGACATAGGCGTGGCTTTCGGGTTCGGCGAAGGGGGCCAGGGTGGCAAACAGAACGGCCGAAATCGCCGTTGTCGGCCCCGACACCATGATCATGGACGATCCCCAGAACCCGGCAATCGCCGCCGTGATCATCGCGGTGTAAAGGCCGTATTCCGGCGGCAGACCCGCAATGATGGCAAAGGCAACGCCCTGTGGCATCACGATGGCGGCGTTTGTCAGCGCCGCCATCAGGTCCGCCTGGATCGAGCCGCGCGTCACATTCTTCATCCACGGTCGCACCGGTGAAAACAGATATGCCTGTCGCTTGGCAAAATCTTTGAGTTTCAGGGTGTTTTGGCCGTTGCGAAAGATGCTCAAATTCGTGGACTCATTGGTGGTGGGGCGATTGGGATGCCTTCGACAACCACATTCCGCGCGGGAATGCAATAATTGTGTGGGATCAATTGTGTAACAATTGGCGTCTATGGCACAGCTTTGCGTGGGTAAAGCGGCGTTTTGGGCAGCCCGTGAAAACGGGCGGCAATTGCGTTACGCTGTGTGCTGTGGCACCACGGATCAAAGCCGATGTTCTGGGGAGGACAAGGATGGAAGGAACACCAGCAGTAGAACCGCCGGTATTGGTGGAAACCGATGCAGGCATCGCCACGGTGACGCTGAACCGGGCGCGTTCGATCAATGCCTTGTCTGAAGAGATGCTGGCCGGATTGCAGGCGGTTTGGGATGAGATTTCGCAACGGCGCGATGTGAAGGTCGTGATCTTGCGGGGGGCAGGGGATCATTTTTGTGCCGGCCATAACCTGAAAGAAATGACGGCGCGGCGCGCAGATGCCGATGGCGGGCATCAATATTTCAACGATCTCTTTGCCACCTGCTCGAAAATGATGATGTCGATCGTGAATTTGCCGCAGCCGGTGATCGCCGAGGTGACGGGCATTGCCACTGCCGCCGGGTGCCAATTGGTGGCGACCTGTGATCTGGCCGTGGCGGCCGAGGATGCGCGGTTTGCAACCTCGGGCGTGAATATCGGCCTTTTCTGCTCTACCCCGATGGTGGCGCTCAGCCGCGCTGTGCCGCGCAAGGCGGCGATGGAGATGTTACTGACCGGTGACTTTATCCCGGCCGACAGGGCGGTGCAGCTGGGTCTGATCAACAAGGCTGTGCCGCGCGACCAGGTGGCCGATGCCACACGGCAGATCGCCGACAAGATCGTGGCCAAGTCGCCCGTCGCCGTGAAGATCGGCAAGGGTGCCTTTTACAGCCAGGCCGAGATGGACCTGGCCCAGGCTTATGAATTTGCTGGCCGCACCATGGCCGAGAACATGATGGCCCGCGATGCCGAAGCAGGGATTGGCGCCTTTGTGACCAAGCAACCCATGCCCGAATGGACCGGAGAATAAATGTCGATCTTTGAGGGGCCGGAACTGGCCAAGACTCCGGCCAATCATGTGGCACTGTCGCCGGTTTCGGCGCTGACCCGCACGGCGCGGGTGCATCCCGAACGGCTGGCCATGATCTATGGCGATCTGCGTCGGACGTGGGGCGAGGTTGATGCGCGGTGTCGTCGATTGGCCTCGGCGCTCGCTGGCCGGGGGGTGGTCAAGGGCGACACGGTGGCCCTGCTTGCCCCAAACATTCCCGAGGCGCTGGAATGTGCGCTGGCGGTACCGATGATCGGCGCCGTATTGAACGCGAACAACACTCGGCTGGATGCAAGCACAATCGGGTACATTCTGGACCATGGGGCGGCCAGGGTTCTGCTGGTCGATACCGAACTTTCGGAAATCGCGGCCGAGGCTGTGGCGGGTTTGAAGAACCCGCCGTTGATCATCGATATCTGCGATCCAGCCGCGCCCGGTACGCCCATCGGCGCACTGGATTACGAGACGCTTCTGGCCGAAGGTGACCCGGATTTCCAGTATACCCTGCCGGCGGACGAGTGGGACGCGCTGTCGCTGAACTATACTTCCGGCACAACGGGCCGGCCCAAAGGCGTGGTCTATTCGCACCGTGGGGCCTATCTGAACGCGGTCAACAACACGATCACCTGGGCGATGCCGCATTTCCCGGTCTATCTGTGGACGCTGCCGATGTTTCACTGCAATGGCTGGTGTTTCCCGTGGACGATCACCTTGCTGGCGGGCACGCATGTGTTCATGCGCGCACCCCGTGCGGGTCCAATCTTTGACGCCATCGCCGATCACGGGGTTACTCATCTGTGCGGCGCGCCGATCATCATGTCGCTGATCGCCGATGCCCCGGCAGGCGAGGCACGCAGTTTCCCGCAGACGGTCGAAATGATGACCGCCGCCGCTCCGCCACCGGCAAGCGTGATCGCGGGGATCGAGGCAAGGGGGTTTCATGTCACCCATGTCTATGGTCTGACCGAGGTTTACGGCCCCGCTGTTGTCTGCGCATGGAAACCGGCCTGGGACGATCTGCCCGCCGACGAACGCGCCCGGCTGAAAGCGCGACAGGGCGTGGCCTATGAGCTGGAAGAAGAAGTTCGTGTCGTGGATCCCGAAACCGGCGCTCCGGTGCCGTGGGATGGCAAGACGCAGGGCGAGATCGTCTTTCGCGGCAATATCTGCATGAAGGGTTACCTCAAGTCGCCCGAACAAACCGAAAAGGCCTTTAAGGACGGCTGGTTCTGGTCCGGCGATCTGGCTGTGCAACACCCTGATGGCTATGTGGAAATTCGCGATAGAGCGAAAGATATCATCATTTCCGGCGGCGAAAATATCAGCTCGATCGAGGTGGAAAACGCCATTGTCGACCACCCCGCAGTGGCTTTCGCCGCCGTGGTGGCGCGGCCCGATGACAAATGGGGCGAGGTGCCATGTGCCTTTGTAGAACCCAAACCCGGGGCCGATCTGACCGCGGACGAGGTCATCACCCATGCCCGCGGCAAGCTTGCCGGCTATATGCGCCCGAAACGGGTTGTGTTCGGTGAACTTCCCAAGACCTCGACGGGCAAGATCCTGAAACACGTGCTGCGCGATATCGCCAAGTCGGACGACCCAGCACTTTAACCCCGTTTTCTAAGGGGCCGCGGGCTTGTCACGCAACAGCATGCTGATGCCAACCGCGATGAACCATGCAATGGCGCCAAGCCCAAACACGGCCCCGGCAGCGTCGCCGATGGACGGGATCAGCGTGGCAATGCCCCCTAGGCCTGTCACAAGACCAAGGAACACCGCGATTTTGCCTAGGCTGCGGCCCGTGTTAGCCGCAAGGCTGACCGCACCAATCCAGACCGCCCCGGCGATTTCGTTGCCGCCACCCAGGCCCAGTTCAACCGCGTGCAGAACTTGCCACAGGCGAACTGCGGCCTCGGGATCTGACGCGCCGAGTTGCGCAGCGCGCTCGACCCCGACATTGGCGATCATTCCGGCCCCCAGCACCAGTGTCGACCACATAATGCCGATGGCCCGCGTCACCGCAGCCCAACCGGGTGTCGTTGGCTTAAGGTGGTCGGCCAGGGCCACAACCAAAAGCGCCAGAACCAAGGCATTGGCGATGTAGATGACGCTGTTCCAGAGTATGAGCAAACCAGACTGTGCCACCGCGAAATCCACGACGGCGCGGGCGTCAACCTGTGACCCGCCGAAGCCCAGCGGTGCCAGTACCGTTAAAAGAAATACAAATCCGAACAGGTAAGTCGCGGCACATCCGAGGCTGGCGAACGCGCCAACACGTTGAAGGGTCATGGGAAAAATCCGGTATTAAAAAACTATTCTTGTTCGAAAGCGACTTGAGCAAAGATTGGTTCGCCCAAAACGGTGAGATCGGAATGATCATTGGCGTTCAGGCTGACCGTGACGACATTATGGCCTTTGGGAACGTTGGACAAGTGGAATGCAGGCCCGTAAAGACGCGCAACCTTGGCACCGTTCAGGTAGAGATGTGCGTGCCCTTCATTTGCGATATTGGCTTGGTTCACATTCTGCGGTGCAAAGGTAAAATTCTGCGCGTCCACGTAAACGTTCCAGCCTGACAGAGCGTCGGCCTCAACCCGCAAAGCCACCTTGGGTGGGTTGTCTGGGTCAGCTTCAACCTTGCCATGCAACGTGGCGTGATGCGCCTGCATGTCGGGTTGCGTGCCGCCAAAGGGTTGGTTCACAACCGGGGCCGCAACCACGCCGATCATTGCGGAAAACAATGCCACGTACAGGATGGTACTTGGTCTTACGGATACAGGATTGCGAAAGCTCATTGGTTTGCTCCTTCACGCGTTGGTCAGACCCGTCACGGCACGCTGCGCGCGCGACGAAAAGACCGTCGTAACCTTCAACCGTTGGCCATATCCCAGCAAAAGCAGGATAAGCGCCGTAGCGATGATCGGTAGGTGTCCAATGAACTCCATCAGCGCGGCGTCTTTGTTTTGCTGAAGGATGAAAACAAGGTTCGAACACAGCATAAGCCCGGCCACGGCCAGAATGTTCAGTCGCGTGACAACGCCAAGAACAAGGATCAGGCCAAACACGATTTCCATGACCCCAGCAGACAGAACAAACAGGCGGTCGTCGAACCAGTCAAACCCGACCAGCGGCATGAAATTCCAGGAAAAATCCGCGATAAAGACCTGCCCCAAAGCAGCCGGGTGCAGCTTCTCAAAATAGCCCAGGATCATCAGAGACAGACCCGTGAAAATCCGCAGCACATCAACCGAATATGGTTTCAGCCGGGTGCGCAGGTCTTCGTTCGGAAAGTAGTTGAACAGCGTGAACAGCGCGATGCCGACGAAATTGATGTATTCGATCGTGCGCACCACGCCGAATTGGGTCAAAAGGCCAACATACATCAGCAACATCAGCAGGGCTGCGTGATGCAGGAAGTGATTGCTGAGCAACAGGATGCCGATACCGGCCTGCAGGAACAGCAGTGATCCCCCCAGGTATCCCGTTGCCTGCAAGTGCGGAGCGATCAACCCACCGTCATAGGCCGTCAGCAACAGGGACATGCCGGTAAGGATGCGCATCAATTCCATGACGTCATGCCGGATCTTGGTTGGCGCGATTGGGGGCGTCGGCAGTTTGAGATCAAGCACTATGGCAATGGCCACAAGAACCGCCGCAATTGCGATCCAGATCAGGACAGCGGGCTCGAACAGGCGAAAGGGTTCGATCACATGTTGCTGCAGCGCATCGTTTGCCACAAACCAACGGACATGGGCGTGGGAAGGGGATGCCAAAATGACACCCAGCATGGCGGTCAATCCTACCCATGCCACGCAACGTGTGTTCCGCGGCAAACCTGTTTGGTTGGACGAAAAATCAAGCATTGAAGCCACCGGTTTTCTGGCAAGTGAAACGGACATCATCTGGTTGGCACCTTTTGAATATGGCCCTCGCAGGCCTGAAGGCTGTGCAACAGATCCTGTGGAAACCGCGCACGAAGTGATTGTGGCGCCATGCTCTGGGCCTTGGGCGCAAATGCTCTTTGCGCAACGCGTTCGCCGGTTTCGCAAAGGACACCCGTCAGAAGTTCGTGCAAGGCAACGAAGCGGCAGGCTCTATTGTTTATTAGATCGTGCATTATGTCCTCCGGTTCAATAAAGGGGCGGCAGCGCGCCGCAGGGCGGTTTATGGTGTGGCTTGCTGGGGCTGTAAGTCATTGCATTCAAAGTCGTTTCCCCGCGTTTTGGCAAAGAGCTATCGCGCTCGAAAAGCTGTCTCAGGCGTTGGGCTGAAAAAAATGTTTGGTCAAATGTTGGGTTGCAGTTCTAGGCGGGGCCGTCGCGAATGTTGTCGGCTTCGACCAACGTTTTTTGGAAACGCTCGCGATACTCTGACGCCGAAACACCCACATGGCGTTGAAAGGCCCGTCGCATTCGTTCGGCATTCTGAAAACCGGCTTGCAGGGCAATCTGTTCAATGCCGTCAGAGGTCGTTTCCAAGTGAACACGCGCCGCCTGAACACGCGAGGTTTCGACATAGGCGGCGGGTGTCAGGCCGGTTTCTTCCTTAAATCGGCGGGCAAAGGTGCGTTCAGACAACCCCGCGCGGGCCGCCAGAGCGGTGACAGTCAACGGGTCCGACGGTGTTTTCAGGATGTACTGCATCACGTCGTGGATTGCGGGATCTTCGGCTTTCTCGGCAACCAGATGCGCACTGAACTGCGACTGCCCACCGGGGCGGATCATGTACATGACATTCAGGCGGGCTACGTTCAGGGCGATATCGTGCCCCCAATCCTCTTCCACCAGGGCAAGGGCAAGATCCATCCCTGCCGTAATACCGGCCGAGGTCCAGATATTTCCGTCCTGGACGTAGATGGCGTCGCTTTCGATTTTCACCTGAGGATATCGTTTCTCAAGGATCGGGCTCCAGAACCAGTGGGTGCTGGCGCGTTTGCCCTCCAATAGCCCGACCTCGGCCAGGATAAGTGCGCCGGTACAAATCGATACAATCCGCCGGGAACGCGCCGCGGCCTTTTGAACAAAGGCCAAAAGCTCGTTGTCTTTGAGGGCTGCCATCGTGCCCACGCCACCACTGACGATCAACGTGTCGATCGGCTCGGGATCGGCCAGTGCGTCGGCATAGGACTGATCCGCGATCAGGGCCAGGGAGGACGTGGTTTTCACGCTGCCGGCTTTGGCTGCGACAACGGAAACGGAATAGGGCTTGGTTTCGTCTGGCAGGAAGAATGCCGCGCCGTTCATCACTTCCAGCGGGCCGACAACGTCAAGAACATGGGCGTCATCGTAGACAACCATCAGAACGCGGCGGCCTTTTTGGTTTGGCTGATATGTGGGTACTTTGATCATAGTCAGAAATTAGCGGCAATCAGCGCTGACCGTTAGGACAAATACCCCTCGGATTCCGCCAATTTCCGGCAGCCCCATAAAACGCCGCGTATCCTACACGGTTGTGCGGCGCGAAAATGCGTGCAGCAGATGGGGGGACGGCTGCGATCCCGCTGTCCTTCGTCCTCTTTACGAGCATAAGCCGCGCCAACCATCGGCAACCTTCGCCATTGCCTCCGCGACGCGGCGCGGTATGTTTGGGCCATGGAGTTTCGGCAGCTAAAGTATTTCGTGGCAGTGGCCGAGGAGGGCAATATCGGCCGCGCGGCGATACGCCTGAATGTCTCGCAACCTCCGGTCAGTCGGCAGATACAGGCACTGGAGCAGGAGCTTGGCACCAAGCTGTTTCGCCGGACGCCTTTCGGCGTGACCCTGACGGATGCGGGCGAAGTGTTCCTGCGTGACGCGCAAACCGTGTTGGCCAATACTCGCAACGCAGTTGATCGCGTTCAGGCCGCTGACCGCGGCGAAATTGGGCGGTTGGACATCGGGTATTTTGGTGCGACCATCTATCAAATTGTACCATGGGCGCTGCAACGCCTGAAGGCAATGAACCCACAGATTTCCTTGTCACTGACCCAGATGAACAAGGCCGAACAGGCCAACGCCATTCGTGAGGGGCGCATCCATATCGGGTTCGGGCGCTACTTTGCCGAAACGCCGGGGATCACGATTCAGCACCTGACCGGTGAACGGCTTGTGGCCGCGGTGCCTGTCAACAACCCGATCGCGGATCAGGCCACCGTTCGGCTGGCCGACCTGGCGAATAACGCCATCGTGGCCTACCCGTCGGGCGACCGGCCCAATCTGACCGACGAGATCATGTCGATCTTCCGCTCTGCCGGGTACGAGATCGATGTGGCCGATTTTGTGGGCGACTCGATTGCGGCCCTTTGCATGGTGTCCAGCGGCGGTTTTTGTACCTTGGTGCCCAACTCGATCACCAACGTGAACTATCCCGGCCTGCGCTATATTCCCATTGAAGACGACGATACGGTCATTGGGACCAGTTGCATTTACTCGGCGGGCTACGTGGCCCCGGTGTTGCGTGTGTTTCTGGACGCTCTGGCACCGGACTAACCGGATTGCTGGATGTCGTTCCATGGCCTGCGCCTCTATGCCAAACCGGTATGAAGGGCGGGGTTATAAAGTATTGGAAGGTATTTTGCACCCTGCGCTAGCTTTCCGCCTGACGCGCTAGCTAGGAGAGGAGAGCCCATGTCAGCAAGAGTTCAGCAGGTGGTCCCGGATCTGGTCGAGGCCATCCGTGACGTCATGAAGAAACACGATGTGACGTTTCAGGACTATGGCGCAGCAATGCAATTCCTGATCAACGTTCAGGAAACCGGCGAGCTGCCGGTATTGGTCGACGCCTTCTTTAATGCCACCGTGGTGGACATCGAAAACGCCACCCGCAAGGGCACAAAGGCCGATATCCAGGGACCGTATTACCTGGGTGCAGATGCGTACAACGTGGTCACAGACAAATTGCCCCATCGTCCCGAAGATGCCGGCGCACCCGATATGATCATTCGCGGACGCATTACCGATCTGGATGGCAATCCAATTGCCGGTGCAACGCTGGACATGTGGCATTCCACGCCTGATGGCTTGTATTCGGGCATTCACGATAACATCGATCCCAAGTTCTATCGCGGGCGCGTCATCACTGGCGCCGACGGGTCCTACAGTGTTTCGTCAAAATTGCCGGTGCCTTACCAAATTCCGAACAGCGGCCCGACCGGCCTGTTGCTTGAGAAATACCTGGAACGCCATTCCTGGCGCCCGGCGCATATCCATTTCTGGGCGCGCGCCGACGGTCAGCGTGACGTTGTAAACCAGGCCTATTTCGAAGGCGGTGACTGGGTGGGTGACGATTGCTGCGATACCGACCACCTGGATCTTGTCGTCCCCGAGCTGATCGAGAACGGCGTTCGGGTGATGGAGGTCAACTTCGCCCTTGAACCCGCAGTGGCCATGGCCGCCGAGTAAGGCCATTTCAGCACGAAAAAAAAGAGCCGCCGCGAACCGTTCGCGGCGGCTTTTGTTATGCCGAATGTCTGGTTCAGGGCCGGTCGCCGCGTGGGGGATAGTTGCGCGCCTTTGCAGCGTCCAACCCTTCCAGCCAATCGGGCCAATGTGATCTGGCGAACGGCGTTGTGCCCAGCGAGGCCGCAAACAACACCCCGTCGGGCCGAACAAAGAAGGTTCCCGGTTCTGCGAAGGGGCGGGGTTCATTGGGCGTGATCGGATTGGACATGAACAATCCCCACCGCCGCGCCTGGTCTTCGGTCAGGCCGAAACCAAGGTTCAACTGTCCCAACCCCCATTTTTCATGTGCCGCCCGGGCACGGTCTTCGGGGTCGGTGGAAACGGCAACAACCTCGATCCCGCGATCGGCGAAACGGGGCAAAAGGCCGGCCAAAGCCAGCAGGTGCCGGTGACAACGAGGGCAGTGCAGGCCGCGGTACACCTCAATCAGCGTCAGGTAACCGGCGTTCGACTTCGACAGGTCAAACCCGTTTCCATCCAACGTGGAAAAGACAAGATCGGGAACCGGTTGGCCGGGGACAAGCGTCTGTGGCACGGTATTATCCTTCTGATGGTGGTGTTCAAGTGAGGTCGACGCCCAGGGCATCGATTGTGGATTGCATCGCGGCAAAGCTGGCCGGAAAGCCACCATACGGTGCGGTCTGAATCACGATCTCGGCGACTTCTGAGCCTTCGAACCCGTGATCGCGCGCTGTTTTGCAGAATTTTTGTAGCGAGGCAGAGGCCGACGGCAGACAAGACAGCGACGCAACCGCGCAAACCAGCCGATCACGCAGGGAAAGCCCCGGGCGGGGCCAGATCACGCCGTAACCAAAGGACGACGCGATCTGGTACAGTTCATTCATGTGTTCGAGGGCGGGATCAGAATAGCCCTCGTTGCGTCGCTGTCCGTGCAGCGTTTGCCGCATCTGTTCAGATCGTTGGGTGATGTCGGTGCTGCGGTCAGTGTCTTCCAGATGCACATTGGCCACCCCGGCTGCTGCCAAGGCCGCCTGCGCCTTGGCAAACCCCGCGTAAAGGCTGCATTGCAAGAACACCTCGGCGATTTCTTGGACGTTCAGGTTGCCGTCTTTTGCACCCTCGGCCAACCACGCAACCCGGTCTGTCGCGCCATGGACACAGGCCGCGGCCAGCCAGATGATAAACCGCTGACGCGGTGGCAACACATCGCGTGACATCACCAACCCGATTTCAAACTCCGACACCATCGTATGTGCGCCGTCCGGCGCGCTGTCGCTGTCGCCGCGGCTCAGGCCAAGTGTTTTCAACGTAGCGTTGGCGCGCGCTTGCAGATCACGACGGCACAACGTGCCGGTTGCGCGGGGGCGCGCGTTTGGGGCCTTAACGGTGTCGGGCATGGGTTGTGGTCCTTGATGGCACAATGGGTGCAGGCATTGCCGGTTTTCGGAAGCGTGTTGGAATGCCAAAAGAAAACAGAGTTCTACACCGTTTTGGTTTGATGGTTTCGCACGGTCACTTCACTGGTTGGAACCGGTATCCGGACCCCTTGGGCAGCGCCAATCCGGCGCTTTCACCGGGAAAGTGGTTGCAGAACATCAAAGTTTCGTCTGCGGCGTATTGTGCCAGCTTGGCGCGGCGCGTTGCGATTGCCGCATCCGTATCAAAGCAGAAAACCGTTGCGCATTGCGGCGCGGCCATCTGGATCGGGTGGTGCATCAGGTCGGCGACAAAACTGGCCAGAACGCGCGTTCCGTCACGGAGTTCCAACCCCATCATTCCCGGCGAATGGCCGGCCAGATCCGTCACAAACAACCCCGGTGCCAGCTCGGTTTCAGGGTCAACGGTTTTAACCAAACCGCCATCGATCACCGGCATCACACTGTCGGGCAGCGATGTGGACATAAAGCCGAACTCGGCATGGCGGTTGGGCCAATAGTCCAGTTCGGCCGCGTGTGTCAGGTGTTGCGCATTGGGAAAGGTTGGGACCCAACCATCGGCGGTTTTGCGCGTCAGCCAACCGGTGTGGTCCACGTGCAGATGCGTGAGGAACACGATGTCGATGTCCTCGGGTGCAAGACCTGCCTGCCCCAGATGGTTCAGCCAATTGGATTTGCCCAGATGCCAGTCCGACCGCGTGGGATAGTTGCCATCCTCGCCCACTGCGCAATCCACCAGGATGGTCATTTCGCCCAAGATGATCAGATACGAGGTATAGGCCATCACCATCAGCCCGGTGTCCGGTGTTACATAGTCAGGCACCAACCAATCGCGGTTGGCTTGCACCGTGTCTGGGGGCAAATCCTTTAACAGGTCGCCCGGGCGTCGCGTTGGCCCCACGGAATCCAACAAGGCATATACACGCATGTCGGCAATGGTTTTGGGCGTCATGCGGGGCAACAGGCCGAGTGTCACGTGAGTCCTCCTATCGAATGCTCTCCCGACAGGTCTGACGTGCTCACGCCATACTTTCCAATACTGTTTTACCATGAAATTGATACCGTTTAGGCATCTTGCCGGGCTGCACGCCCTCGGGCTTGATACCGTAGTGGTATCAAGGCGGCGAGGCATCGATATTGGACAGTAATGCTTCGTGCCGGGATAACGTCTGGAGAGCGACGAAAATCCGTGAGGACTCATGCACCCATTCACTTATACCGGTTTGCCTGCGCGTGTGGTTTTTGGCCAAGGCACCATCTCACAATTACCAGATGAGGTTGCGGCACTGGGGATCTCCCGGGCGCTGGTGCTGACAACACCGGGACAGGCCAAGCAGGGCCATCAGGTTTCAGACCTTTTGGCCGGGGTTTCGGCCGGTGTTTTTTCCGAGGCGGCCATGCACACCCCATCCGACGTGACCGACGCCGCCATGGCCGCGTTTGCGGACAGGAATGCGGACGGGATCGTTTCCATCGGCGGTGGGTCAACCATCGGGTTGGGCAAGGCCATCGCCCTGCGCAACGATGCGCCGCAGGTGGTGGTTCCGACAAGCTATGCCGGGTCAGAAATGACACCAATCCTCGGGCAAACCGAAAACGGTAAGAAAACGACGCAGCGCACGCTGCGCGTTTTGCCCGAAACCGTGATCTACGATGTCGACTTCACTTTGACGCTGCCTGCGCAAATGACCTTCACCAGCGGTATGAACGCCATCGCCCACGCGGTTGAGGCGCTTTATGCCGAGCAGACGAACCCGGTTCTGTCGATGATGGCCGAAGACGGCATTGCCAAGATGGTGGACGCGCTGAACCGCGTTCAGGCTGCGCCGCAGGATATCGGCGTGCGGTCTGATGCGCTTTACGGGGCGTGGCTGTGTGCGGTTTGTCTGGGTTCGGGTGGAATCGCGCTGCATCACAAGCTTTGCCATGTTCTGGGTGGGTCTTTCGGGCTGCCCCATGCCGAAACCCACACGATCGTGTTGCCGCATGCGCTGGCCTACAACGCCCCAGTCATTCCACAGGCAATGGACGCATTGAAGCGGGCAACGGGCACGGCCACGCCGGCGGGCGCGCTGTACGACATTGCCAGAAATGGGGGCGTTCCCACCGCATTACGCGACATCGGCATGCCACAAGACGGTATTGACCGGGCAATCGCCTTTACGTTGGAAAACCCCTATTTCAACCCGCGCGCGCTGGAACGGAACGCGTTGACCGAACTGTTAACCAACGCGTGGCACGGAACCCGGCCAGAGGGATGACCCGAAAACGGGGGAGGGGCTGCGAGCCCGCGCTTCGCTTACCCTCAAGTATCTGTCATTTCAAAAACTATGCTCTGCTCGGTTGTCTCGAGCAGGGCACGGCATGGCATTCATTGAGCCACTCAAATTCCCTCTGAAAACCGGATCGCAACCCATCGAAGCTGCGCTTCCATCTAGGACTTGGGCAGTCTTGCAGAGCCTGGGTTGAGAAATGGTGCGCTAGAAAAAGGAGATGGTTTGAACTCCCAGTTCGATTCCGTAATCGGCACGTCTGACGCGCTGCAAGCAAATGCCTTTCTAGGCCATTGCCTTAAGCCACTATAGGCGAAGGAGGCCAGCAACGCCCCCCCGCGGGCATTGACGAGCAAGCTGTCATGCACTCATTTAGCTAGCAAGGCAGAGAAACGGCGGGCAAATCGTTGATATAAACGTTTCCAGATGATTGGGCGTTTCCTACATTTGTGCGGAATGGTTGAAAACCTGCATACCCACCCACTCGGTTTCTGCCGTTAACTTCACCACACACCACATATCCGCCACCCGGCCCAGAGAACGAAAACCCTCGTATATTCCGAAACTGTGCACTGTCAGGATCGTTCAGTGAGTACTTAACCTGCTGGCGCGCTGTTTCAGAGATGTGGGAGGGCAAACTTACAGGGGTAAAGTCATCGGAGGTGGCTGAATAACAGGCTGAAAGCGTCAATATGGCCATAGCCCCGGGTAATAGCTTAGAGGATTTCATGTGAATCTCCTTTTCAATTCATAGGGTGATTCTTGGCACTTGAAAGAAATTAGACCCAGGAAGGCAAGGCGGATCTGATTCCGACAATGATAATTTCGATGATCTCTACCAAAACCACTTTCGAGGCGTCATTTGCACCGGTCTTTGATCTTCAATCAACCGTTCGGCCCAATGCAGGCTTTTGCGTACATCGTAAACTGTGTCGTGTTCGAGCTGTTTCCGGAGCATCTTGGCCTGTCGGGGCCTGATGCGGTGCAGATCGCGTTGACGAATGGGCTGACAAGAAAGCAGGTGTTGTCAGAATTGGGCGCCGGACTGCCGACGTTGAACAAGTGGGTCACAACGCATCCCGACACCGAGGTGGTGGCCGGAAAAACAAGTCGATCCCACACGCGCGCCTAAAAGACGGTTTCGAGGATCTCCGAAAAGCCCTTAGCCGCCCACTCCGTTGGTCGACATGATTGTTTGCGATGTTTAAGATTGCCTGGAATGGTCGATTGGATATGGCCAAAGCAGATCGAGAAAGCTGGGCTCAAAAAGCCAAAGCTGTTGATGAGAATACCTTGGAACTCTTAGTCCGACTGGTTGAGACCCCAAACCCCACTACCCTTCAAAGGGTTAGGGGGAATTCCCACCAAAGAAATTTGAAATGGTGCTGCTGGAGAGAATTGAACTCTCGACCTCTCCCTTACCAAGGGAGTGCTCTACCTCTGAGCTACAGCAGCGTACCGTGGGCGGCTGATTAGACCCAATTGGCAATCAGCGCAACCCGGTTTGATCGGTTTTTTCGGCAAAATTTTCACCCGCCCTGTGCGATGGCGGTGGTGGCCAAAGGAAGGGTTTGACCGGCCTCGCCGCGCAGTGTGTCGGCCAAGCCACGTGACCGCACGGCCAGAAAATCAGACAGCACCCGAAGCCTTGCGTTGTTGCGCGTGTCGGGGTGGCGCAACAGCCACAGGGACTGGAATGCTGGGAAATCGGGTTCGGTCAGGCGGCGCAGCCCCGGTGCATTGTCGCCAAGGAAACAGGGCAACGAGGCCAGCCCCGCCCCCATGCGGCACGCCTGCAGCTGTGCCGGCATATGGGACATGTAACAAACGTCACGGGCATTCGGGAATGGGGTGGAGCGTTTCCAAAGGGCAGGGGTCCCGCGCGGTGTAAAGCAGATCCAGCCGGGGACGGCGCCGTTTTCTAGCCGGGTGGCGTAATCTGCCGCACAATATACCGCGCGGGCGGTTTCTGTCAGGCGGCGGCCGATCAGGTGTGGGCGTTGTTTTTCCCCAAACCGAAGGGCCAGGTCGGCTTGTCCGCGATCCAGGTCTGACAGGTTGTTTCCAACGCGGATGTCCAGGGTAATCAGCGGGTGGGCCTCGGCGAATTCCACCAGCGCCTGCATGAACGGGCTGACGGCCAGCGCGTCCAGCAGGCTGATCGACACCGGACCTTCCAGCGCGCGTTCCTGTCCAAAGGTGCGGCGTTGCAGGGCCAGCACCTGTTCCTCGATCTCTTCAGCGGTCGAAAGGACGTCTTCGCCTGCTTGCGTCAGGTGGTACCGGGATCGCGATCTTTGAAACAGGGCAACGCCCGCTGCACCTTCCAACGCGTCAACCCGGCGACCGACGGTCGAGTAACTGACCCCCGCGATATCCGCTGCTTCGCGCAAGGTCCCGGCACGTACCAAGGCCAGAAAAAGTTTCAGATCGTCCCAGTCCATTTGTTTCATTTTTGCAATCCGCGTCCGCAATTGTGTTCATTGATGTACAAAATGGGGTGCGTACATTGCCGTTGCAAGCCGACAAACGGCGAAGCGCGTTGAATGGAGACAAAAATGAAATTCACCAAATTCCTGGCCAATCTTGCCGGAGCAGCCACTTTGGCCATCACTGCAGCCACCGGTGCCCTTGCAGGCGACACAGACAGCAAGGCCTTTATGGTGCTGGACATCCTGCCGCTGAAAGAAGGTGCAACACTGGAACAGGCCTATGCCTATTTCAAAGGGGTCGAGCCGATCTTTGCCAAATACGACTTTCAGCGCAGCGACAGCGCGTTGGAAGTGGGTGCCGTAGTGCGCGGTGACGTGACGGCCAACGTTGTGAACCTGTGGGTTACTGACAACCCCGACGCGGCCTTCAAGGGTATCTTTTCGGACGAGACCTATCTGGCAGAATGGGTGCCCGATCGCGACGCAATTTTCGATCTGGAAAAGGCTACGATCATCGTGACCCAGCGTGGCCAGACGATCACCACCCCGAACGGAAAGATCAATCACCCATGAGCACGTTTCTGATTCTGGATATCCTGAAGCTGAAACCGGGCAAAACCCCGGCCGAGGCCGTTGCATATTTCGACTCGGTCAAGCCCGTGTTTGACCGTCACGGGCTGGTGCGCAGCGATGTACCGCTGACCGCGATGAAAGCCTTGCGTGGTACGGTCGA
The DNA here is from genome assembly GCF_000647975.1 of Actibacterium mucosum KCTC 23349. Lineage (GTDB taxonomy): Bacteria > Pseudomonadota > Alphaproteobacteria > Rhodobacterales > Rhodobacteraceae > Actibacterium > Actibacterium mucosum. The sequence continues at coordinate 32,040 of NZ_JFKE01000003.1, read as the reverse complement.
AGCGGATGTCGTGAACTTCTGGGAGACCGAGAACCCCGAAGTGTCGATGAAAGGCATGGCTGGCGATCCTGAGTATCAGGCCCAGGTTCCTGTGCGCGACACCATTTTTGACCTCGATGCATCGACGATCCTGCTGACCAAGCGGGGCTGATGACGCATCTGGCTTTCGGCTGGCCCTCTGCTGGCCGGAAGCCGTCTGATGGCTGGACCATGCCCAAAGCCTGCGTTATGAAACCGCATGGCAGAAAAACCCGAAAAAACCAAAGCGCCAAAGGCCAAAGACGGCCGCGAGGACCGTTTGAAAGCGGCCCTGAAGGCCAACCTTGCGCGACGCAAGGCACAGGCCAAGGCGCGGGCAAACTCGGATAACGAATAAAAGGCGGGCAGATGGATTCGATTCTGGTGCGGGGCAATGGCCCTCTGAACGGTGAAATTCCGATTGCGGGGGCCAAGAACGCGTGTCTGGCGTTGATGCCAGCAACGTTGTTGAGCGAAGAACCGCTGACCCTGACCAACGCGCCACGCCTGTCCGATATCCGCACCATGACGCAGTTGCTGCAATCGCTGGGGGCCGAGGCCACAGAGATGCAAGAGGGCAAGGTGCTGGCCTTGTCTTCGCACGGGGCGGACAATCACATCGCCGATTACGAAATCGTGCGCAAAATGCGCGCCTCGAACCTGGTGTTGGGACCGTTGTTGGCGCGGCACGGGCACGCGGTTGTGTCTCTGCCCGGCGGCTGCGCCATTGGTGCGCGCCCGATGGACCTGCATATTTCGGCGCTGGAGGCCATGGGGGCCGAGATCGAGCTGAAAGACGGATATCTGCACGCGGTGGCCAAAGGCGGGCTGAAAGGTGCGGTGCACGAGCTGCGCTTTGCCTCGGTCGGCGCGACCGAGAACACGGTAATGGCCGCAACGCTTGCCAAGGGCACCACGGTTCTGAAAAATGCGGCGCGCGAGCCCGAGATTGTCGATCTGGTCAAATGTCTGCGGGCCATGGGTGCGCAGATCGACGGTGAAGGAACGTCGACGATCACCATTGAGGGCGTCGACCGCCTGCATGGGGCTACGCACCAGGTGGTCGCCGACCGGATCGAGCTGGGCACCTATATGCTGGCCCCGGCGATCGCAGGCGGCGCGGTCGAATGCATCGGCGGCCGTTTGGATCTGGTGGGTGCATTTGTCGAGAAACTGGACGCTGCCGGCGTTGCCGTTGAAGAGACTGCGCGCGGCCTGAAGGTCAGCCGCAAAAACGGCCGGGTGAACGCCGTGGACGTTGTGACCGAACCTTTCCCCGGCTTTCCCACCGACCTGCAGGCGCAGATGATGGCGCTGATGTGCACCGCCGAGGGTACCAGCGTTCTGGAAGAAAAGATATTTGAAAACCGTTTCATGCACGCGCCCGAACTGACGCGCATGGGCGCACGGATCGACGTGCAGGGTGGCACGGCAACGGTACATGGTGTGGAACGCCTGAAAGGTGCGCCCGTGATGGCAACGGACCTGCGTGCCTCGGTCTCGCTGATCCTTGCGGCCATGGCCGCCGAAGGAGAAACCATCGTCAGCCGCGTTTATCATCTTGATCGCGGCTATGAACGTGTGGAAGAAAAGCTGGGCGCGATTGGTGCGCATATCGAACGGATCAAGGACTGACATGGTCGAAGACGCGCGGTTTGAAGATGGGGGCGAGGCCCCGTTGGCATTACGAGCGGTGGCAGCCGACGATCTGGAGGTTATTTCGACCCTTTGCCAGGACGCGGTTTTCCCGATTTCCGAGATGACCTATCAGCGTGACACACGGCAGTTTGCGCTGTTGCTCAACCGGTTCCGCTGGGAAGATCAGAACGCCGCCGAGCGCCGCAATCGCCCTTATGAGCGGGTGCAATCGCTTTTGGTATTTCACGATGTTCTAACCGCTCAAACTGCAGGTTTGGACCTGTCCGAAAAGGAAATGGTCCTGTCACTGTTGTCGATCAATTTCGACGAACAGAATGATTGCGGTGGCCGGGTTGAGCTGGTGTTGTCGGGCGATGGCGGCGTTGCGTTGCAGGTGGATTGCCTGGAGGTCACCCTGAAGGACGTGACGCGCCCCTATTTGGCCCCGTCGCGCAAATTGCCCAACCATCCGGGCTGAGCGTCGATCCGTCACGCGCCGCGCGGCTTTTCCTTCGGCGTGCAAGCCGCTATGCAGCGGTAACAAGTACTGCCGAGGCCCGATATGCCCCAATTCCTGAACACAGCCGATTCTGATTTCGAGGCGCGTTTTACCGACCTGCTTGGCGCCAAGCGCGAAGACAGCCCCGAAGTGGACGACGTGGTTGCGGGGATCATTGCTGATGTGCGGGCTCGTGGCGATGCGGCCGTGTTAGAGTTGACGGCGAAGTTCGACCGGCTGCAGCTGACAGCCGAGACCCTGGCCTTTTCACCCGAACAAATCGCCGCTGAATGCGCCAAGGTTTCATCCGCAGATCGCGCCGCTCTGGAACTGGCCGCCGACCGCATTCGCGCCTATCACACCCGCCAATTGCCCACCGACGAAAGCTGGACAGACGATACCGGCGCCACTCTGGGCTGGCGTTGGACACCGGTCTCGGCGGCGGGGCTCTATGTGCCTGGCGGGCTGGCCTCGTACCCGTCCTCGGTCCTGATGAACGCGATCCCGGCCAAGGTGGCGGGGGTCGCGCGGCTGGCGATTGCCGTGCCTACACCCGACGGCGTGGCGAACCCGCTTGTTCTGCTGGCCGCGCAGCTGTCGGGGGTCGACACGATCTATCGTATCGGCGGCGCGCAGGCGATTGCCGCGCTGGCCTATGGCACCGAAACCGTCGCGCCCGTGGACAAGATCACCGGCCCCGGCAACGCCTTTGTCGCCGCCGCCAAGCGCCGCGTGTTCGGCAAGGTGGGCATCGACATGATCGCCGGCCCGTCCGAGATCCTGGTGATTGCCGATGCCGACAACGACCCTGAGTTTCTGGCGCTGGACCTGCTCAGCCAGGCCGAGCATGACGAAAGCGCGCAGTCGCTGCTGATCACCACCGATGCCGCGTTCGGCAAAGCCGTGGCCGCAGAGGTCGACGCACAATTGCAAGTGTTGGAGCGGCGCGCCATCGCCGGGGCCAGCTGGCGCGACAATGGCGCGGTGATCACCGTGCGCGACCTGGACGAGGCCGCCGCCCTGTCCAACCGCATCGCACCTGAGCATCTGGAGCTTTGCGTGGCCGACCCCGACGCGCTGGCTGCGAAATGCACCCATGCGGGCGCGATCTTCCTGGGCCAATACACGCCCGAAGCCGTGGGCGATTATGTCGGCGGCCCCAACCACGTGCTGCCCACCGCGCGCTCGGCCCGGTTCAGCTCGGGCCTGTCGGTGCTGGACTTCATGAAGCGCACCACGATGGCCCGCATGACCCCCGGCGCGCTCAAGGCTATCGGCCCGGCGGTGGAAACGCTGGCTGCATCCGAAAGCCTGCAGGCGCACGGGCTGTCTGTCACCGCGCGCCTGCGCAAACTGAACGCGGAGTAGGCTATGTCCAAACTGATCGATGTCCAGATTGACGACAGCGCGCTGCCCGCCCCAACGCCCGAGATCGAACAGGAGCGGCGGGTGGCGATCTTTGATCTGCTGGAAGAAAACAGCTTTGCCCTGCCAGACCGCACCGATGCGGCGGTGCCGCCCGGCCCTTACCGGTTGTTGCTGGCGATCCGAGAAAAGCGGCTGGTCTTCGTGATCCGGCAAGAAGACGAGGATCTGGTGGGCGAGTTTCACCTGTCGCTGGGCCCGTTTCGGCAGGTGGTGAAGGATTATTTCCAGATCTGCGAAAGCTATTTCGAGGCGGTCAAAAAGCTGCCACCCTCCAAGATCGAAGCGATCGACATGGCGCGGCGCGGCATTCACAACGAAGGCGCGCGGGTGTTGCAGGAACGGCTGGAGGGTAAGGCCGAGGTGGATTACGACACCGCGCGGCGCCTCTTCACCCTGATCTGCGTGCTGCATTTCGGGGGCTAGGGCAGTGGGCGCGGATCAGCCATCCTCGGTTCTGTTCTGCTGCGATCACAATTCTGTTCGCTCGCCCATGGCCGAGGGGATGGCCAAGAAATTCTATGGCACCCGCTTTTATGTTCAATCGGTCGGTGTGCATAACGATCTGGAAATAAATGGCTTTTCCATTTCTGTTTGCGATGAGATTGGCGTGGCGCTGGAACGTCACCGCACCCGGTCCTTCGAAGAAATGCAGGAATGGGGCGACGATCTTTCGGGTTTTGATCTGGTCATTGCCTTGTCCCCGGCCAGCCAGCGCCATGCGCTGGAATTGACGCGCCTGTTTCACCTTGAGGTCGAATACTGGCCTGTTCTGGATCCCACGGGACTGGGCGAAAGCCGCGAGGCACGGTTGGACGCGTTTCGACAGACCCGGGACCAAATTGCCGAACGCCTGCTGGCCCGTTTCGGACCACCTGACGAAGAGTGATCACCCCAACCGCCATTTTGCCCTTGAAAATCGGCGCTGTGCGGCGCATTTAAGGCCACGCCCCAAAAAGGGGCATGCTGACTTAGGAGAGACCATGGCCAAGGAAGAACTGCTCGAATTTCCCGGTGTCGTAAAGGAACTCCTGCCGAACGCGACATTCAGGGTCGAGCTGGAAAACGGCCATGAGATCATCGCACATACGGCAGGCAAGATGCGCAAGAACCGCATCCGTGTTCTGGCTGGCGACAAGGTGCAAGTTGAAATGTCGCCCTATGATCTGAGCAAAGGCCGGATCAACTATCGCTTCAAGTAAACCCGCCATGCGGCTGGTCCTTGGTTCCGCCAGCCCGCGCCGTCGCGACCTGTTGGCGCAAATCGGCGTGGTGCCGGATGATGTGCGCCCTGCGGATATCGACGAAACCCCGATGAAGGGGGAACTGCCACGCCCCTATTGCCGTCGGATGGCGGTTGAAAAGGTGCGCGCGGTGCAAGCGACGGCGGATGAACTTGTGCTGTGCGGGGATACCACCGTTGCCGTCGGGCGGCGCATCCTTGGCAAACCCGAAGACGCAGCCGAGGCGGCCGCTTTTCTGCGGCTTATGAGCGGTCGACGTCACAATGTGATCACTGCCATTGCCACCCGTCAAGGCGACACGATCCGCGAGCGTGACGTTGTCACATCGGTGCGCATGAAGCGCCTGTCCGAAGATGACATTGCCGCCTACATCGCCTCGGACGAGTGGAAGGGCAAAGCGGGCGCCTATGGAATCCAAGGTCTTGCGGGTGCGTTTATTCCGTGGATCAGCGGCTCTTTCTCCGCTGTGGTTGGCCTGCCACTTGCAGAATGCGCCCAACTGCTGACAGGTGCGGGTTATCCCGTCTTGCGAAAGGTAGCGGCATGAAAGGGCGTCAGGTTGTACTTGACCACATAGATGGACGCCCGGCGGCAGCTTTACGCGTAGATGGTCGTCTCGAAGACCTGTTGATTGACCCCGAGGGCCACGAAGCCGGACCCGGTGCGATCTTCCGGGCACGCGCCGATCGTCCAATGAAAGGGCAGGGAGGGATGTTTGTGACCCTGCCAGACGGGCAGGGGTTTCTGCGCGCTCCCAAAGGTGTTTCGCAAGGGCAAACGCTGTTGGTTCAGGTTACGGGCCATGCGGAACCCGGTAAGGCGCCCCCCCTGACCACGAAGGTCCTGTTCAAAAGCCGCCACGTGATCCTTACGCCCGGTGCACCGGGCCTGAATGTCTCCCGGTCCATCCGCGATGACGATCTGCGCGACGCGTTGCTGGCCCTCTTGCATGACGGCATGCAGGGCGCTGATCCAAGCTTTGGCGCGATCCTGCGGTCCGCCAGCGCCCAGGCCGATCCAGACGAAATTGCCGACGATATCGCCGAAACCCGCGCGTTGGCCGAGGCCGTCACCGCCGACACTGAAGGCGGTCCAGAACTGCTGGTTGAAGCAGCTGACGCCCACCTGGTCGCATGGCGCGAATGGGCACAGCCTGCGCCGGATCAGATCCTGGATGCAGACGGAGCGTTTGAGGACAGCGGCGTTGCCGACGATATCGAAGATTTGCAGGGGCCGGTTGCATCGCTTCCCGGCGGCGGATCGATCATCGTCGAGCCCACCCGTGCCATGATCGCAGTAGATGTGAATACAGGCGCCGACACGTCGCTTGCCGCAGGTCTCAAAGCCAATATCGCCGCCGCGCGTGAACTGCCCCGGCAACTGCGCCTTCGGGGTCTCGGCGGCCAGATCACCGTCGATTTCGCCCCGATGCCGAAGAAAGAGCGCCGGCAGTTGGAGCAAGTCCTGCGCGCCGCGTTCCGTGCCGATTCCGTGGATACAACCCTGGCCGGATGGACCCCCCTTGGCAATTTTGAGCTGCAGCGAAAACGCGAACGCCTGCCGCTGTTTGCGGGCCGCAAATGACCTGTCCGATTTGTCAGAAACCCACTGACCCCGCCTTTCGCCCATTCTGTTCCGCACGCTGTGCCGACATTGATCTGGGGCGCTGGTTCAACGAAGACTACGCCATCCCAGCGCGCGAGGAAGACCCCGACGAAACCCCGGATTTGCCAACTTCAGAAAATCCGCGAAAGGGGTGAAAATTTTGCCCGCGGCCTCTGGACACCGCCCCGAACCGCGTCTAGAACACCGCAACCCGAAGGAAGCCTCCTTCACCCGTGCCCGGGTAGCTCAGGGGTAGAGCAGTGGATTGAAAATCCTCGTGTCGGTGGTTCGATTCCGCCCCCGGGCACCATTTAACTCTCTAATATAATTGAGTTTATCACTCATATTTCATCCTCACTTTGGTCAGGTTTGACGCTTTCCGGTGAAGGTTTGACAATCTTCGCGCGCCTTTCGTTTTCTTTTTCCAGTGTCGCCATGGTCTCGCGGTTCTTTTCGGCAAGGTTTGCAGACCGGGAATAGTGCCGCGCCATGGACGGTGTTTTCTGCCCCAGAAGGTCCGCGATGCGGCGTTCATCCAGCCCCGCCTCGCGCAAAGTCGTGGCGACCGTGTGCCGCAGACCCTTGAGGGTCAGGCCTTTTTCGATAAGGCCTTCATTCTCAAGGGCGGATTTGAAACGGTGCCAAACAGTTGAGAAGCCGTTGTAGGTCCAAGCTTCGCCGCGCGAATTGGAAAGCACAGTCTCGGCGTTATGGTCCGGCATGCGGTCAAGGGCGGCTAGCAGCGTCGGGCTGACCGGAATCGCAACCTCTTCGCCTGTCTTGCCGCGTACGCCCCAGATGGTGCCGCCATCGACCTGATCCTTCCGCAAGCGAAGCGCGTCGGACGGATCGAGGCCAGTGTTCATCATCAAAGCAAGCGCAACACGCACATGAGGCTTGGCTTTGCCCAAGGCAATATCCCGTTCTTCTATTGTCCAGGGGCGGTTAGCATAGGCGCGGTCGCGCGGGCGGCGTTTCGGAATGACGTCCTTCGCGAAGTTGGCGGAGATCAGACCCTTCGGGATGTTGTAGCGAAACACCTCGCTCAGTAGCGTCCTGACCATGTTCGCCCGCCGCCAGCCGATCTTCTTCGCGGCCTTGTCGTGGACGCCTGCAATCAACGGGGTGTCTATCACATGAATCGGTGTGCCTTTGATCGGCTCAAGGAAGTCAGCGCATTTGCGGTAGTCGCGCCGGGTGGCTTCGGCGAGGTTCTGGAAGTGCTCGGTCGCAAAGTAGGAATGGATCAGCCCGCCAAGGGTTCCGGCCTTTGGGGCTTTCGCCTTTTGAGCCTCGGCTATTGAACGAATTGTCTCGCATTCCGCAAAAAACTCGGCGGAGCCGATGGGCGACTGGGCTAGATCAATCTTATGCCCTGTTTCGCGGTGGTAGCATCTGGGTTTTCCATGCCGATCCTTGAAAATCTTGAACCCTTTGACACGAATTTGGGTCATCCTAGTCGATCCAGGATGGTTTCGCGGGTATCTGTGACCAACCCGGATTTCACATCATCAATCCAAAGATCGATATCGCGGCGATCCCAAAGAAGCGTCCCTTGCTTAAGTTCAACGGGTCGCACAGGGCATGCAGTCTTGAAGTGCTTTATTGGCAGGCCCGTATAGCTGGCCGCTTCTGATTGTTTGAGCATCCGCTTGTCGATCACGCTGATGTTGAGATTGGTCGTACCCATGTCACTTCCTTTCCCCGCACCCATGATTCGACATCAAGTCATCAGTCGATTTGACCTTTGTGGCCTTCTTCCGAAACCTTTCCCATCCGCTCATAGTAAGCATTTTGGTTTTTGCCGAGATTTCAACGAACTCCAACCTGCCATCATTCATCAGAGCGCGAATTTGCGCCGCGCTCAACCCGACCATGCTTCCAAGTTGCTTTGGAGAGAGTAGACGTTCTTGGTTCAATTTCAGCCTCGTACACTAAATATGAATGGAATCGCTTGTTCCGCACCTTCTGACGTGTTCAGATAGCATTATCTAACTTTTACTGTCATTTTGTGCAGTTTCGCTCAAATTGACAGTCGGGTCAATGGGAACCTTGCATGGTGCGGGATTTAAAGGCTGTCTTCTCGGCAATGGGTGCTCGACTTGCGATCGCGCGCAACGAAGTCGGCTTGACACAAACCGCCATGGCGGACGCGATCGGCGTCTCACACCGCGCCTATCACAGCTACGAAAAGGGCCAACGCGGAATGCCTGTAGAAGCCTTGGTCGCGATTGCCGATAAATTCGATGTAGACGCAGCATGGATACTATTGGGCACAAAATCTGTCAGAGCAGCTCATGACTTTGACGCGCTAAAGAGGATCGAGATTTCGCTCGATCAACACCTCACAGACGAAAACATCAAAATTAAGAGCGAGAAACGCGGAGCAATCGTAGCTCGCTGGTATCAGTCACACGTCGAAGGCCGTGAAGTCAGTGACGATGACGTGCACACATGGATCGAGTTGGTAAGGGAGTAATCTGGTGAACAAGGCAAGCAAACGCTGGAACATGTTGCGGCATTCGGTCTTGGAGCGCACTCGCCGCGAGGTGATTGAACCCTTTGGGCTGCTTTACCTGATCTTCCTGGGAACCAGCGTGTTCTACTTGATTGGTTTGGGCCAACTATCGTTGGCACAACAGTCTGCCGAATACTCGGTTTTTGCTGCCATCCTGATTTTTGCGATCGCCGCAGCTGGCTTGGCGCTTCCATTTTTGACAGGTGCGGTACTGACCCTACGCGCGGCCGATCGAAAACTGGAACGTCTTCAACGCGGGTGATCCGATGGCCTTCGGTATCTTCATCCATCGCAGCGACTCGATCTACGAAGACATTCCCTCGGAGCGGTATCAGTTTCCAAAGCAATACCTCTCGCGTGCCCAACAGTGCGAAGGGGACTGGATCGTCTACCTGGAGCCAAGCAAGGTCAAAGAGACCAAAGGGTACTTTGCTGTCGCTAAGGTCCAGGAGATCATTCCGGATCCAAGGAGGCCAGACATGTTCTTGGCGGTGATAGAGCCAGGAACGTATCTTGATTTCGGGGACCCAGTTTCATTCCGAGACGAGAATTCAATCATCGAAAGAGGATTGCTGAACGATCAAGGCAAGATATCCGGACGCGCGCAAGCCGCAGTAAGAACTTTATCCGCTGAAGACTTTACCCGAATAGTCGAGCGTGGCCTTGGACGGGATGAGGACATCCTGCCACGCGTTGGTGACTCGATGCAGCTGCCAGGTTTTCAGGACGCGCAAACATCTTTCCAACACATGCCCGCACGGGAACGCGTCAACCAACTGACCAACCGCGCGGTTCGCGACCGTAATTTCAGGAAAAATGTCCTGCGTACCTACGGTGAACGATGCGCCATCACTGGCTTACGTCTGATCAATGGCGGTGGCCGCGCTGAAGTGGAAGCCGCCCATATCAGACCGGTGGAGCATGACGGCCCGGACATCGTCAGCAACGGGCTCGCCCTGTCCGGAACCGCGCACTGGATGTTTGATCGCGGCCTCGTTGGGTTGGCTGACGACCTGACAATTCTGGTTTCCCGTCAGAGCAACGACATCGAAGCCGTGACGTCGATGTTTAACTCGTCCGGCAAGATCTTGGTGCCGGACCGCCTCGCCAACCGGCCAAGGACCGAGTTTGTCACCTGGCACAGAGAGAATTGTTTTAAGCATTAACGATACTGAGTACGGACATTGGCGGAAAACGCAGCTAACGGCCGGAAAGAGCCCGACTCAGTCATTGTGATTTTGTGCTGCGTGCGCTCGCAGCGCAATGAATGCTGCATATGCGAGAGCTTTGGTCTTGCCGAGCAGCGAGAAAACCAGTCCTTCACACAAGAGGTAGCATGTTTCGTAGGCTGTAATTTGGAGTTTATGCGGTGGTGCTTCACAATTGCGCGGACTGTTTGGATTCAGCAGGTTTTGGACCAGTTCAGCCGGCCCGTGAAGGTGAGTATTTTAGTAGAAAGAATCTTGCCTTCAATCAAAGCATTGGCACATTTTTTCTCGCTTTCTGGTTCATCGTTTTTGGGTCGACCGGGTTTGGACGAACCGGAAAGCGAGTGTTGTGCGGTTCCGTTAAGCCGCGTCTGGTAAGCTACGATCCGGGAGGATTAGATCGCAGCCAACTCCTGCTCCAGATCGCCCATTTCAGCGCCACCGGACATTAGGCGGCGCATCTCTTCGTCCCCGATTTCGGCATTTGTGCCTGCACCAATCGTTTGGCCAAGCGCTAGGAATGTAAAGCGATCCCCCACAAGCCGAGAGTGGATTTCGTTGTGGGTGATAAAGATGATCGCGATGTCACCGCGTGCGCGGACTTTCTTGATTGTCTTCAAGACACCCATTTGCTGCTTTTGACCCAAGGCTGAAGTCGGCTCGTCAAGGATCAGAACCTTAGCCCCAAAGTAGATGGCACGTGCAATCGCCAGGGTTTGGCGTTGACCACCAGACATCGTTCCTACGGCCTGTGTTGGGTCCGAGAAGTCGATTCCGATCTTGAGCATTTCATCATGGGCGATCTTGTTCATTTCGTCCATGCGCAAGGTCCCCAGGGGGCCCTTAAGCTCGCGCCCCATAAAGAAGTTGCGGGTCACGCTGAGGAGCTGGTTGATGGCCAAATCCTGATACACTGTGCCAATCCCGGCATCAGAGGCATCACGTGGCGAACGGAACTCGACCGATTTGCCTTCGATGTAGATCTTGCCCTCGGTCGGTTCATGAACGCCGGCAAGGGTTTTGATCAGGGTGGATTTGCCAGCGCCGTTATCACCAAGCAGGCAGTGGACTTCGCCAGGAAAAACCTCGAGATCTACCCCACCAAGTGCAGTGAACGGACCGAACCGTTTGACCAGTCCTTCGACGCGCAGATACGGATCAGCCATATCAGATACCTCCTGTTATACGTTTCCGGATGCGTTCGTTCGCAAACACAGCCGCCAAAAGAATTCCACCAAGGAAGACACGGAACCATGCACCATCGATTGCCGGGATAAAGAACACCGCGTTCGCGACGAGGCCAACTGTGATCGCGCCAAAGACAACGCCGATGACCGACCCAAAACCGCCGGTCATTAACGTCCCGCCGACAACCGCAATGGCAATCGCGAAAAGCTCCATCAGATTGCCTTTGGCGGCGTCCGATGTGTTGGTGTCAAACACCTGGCAGGCTGCAAACATGGTCGCGCAGAAGGCTGTGAACATGAAGAGGCCAATCTTAACGCGATTGACGGGAACACCGTTTGCACGGGCGGCTTCTTTGTTGTCGCCGGTAGCGTAAATCCAGTTGCCGATCTGCGTGCGGCTCAAGACAAAATACGCGACGCCAGCAATGACAAGCCACCAAAGGAAACGTGCATCAAACCCCTCGACCCATTGTTCGCCACGGCGATTCAGGTTCCCACCAAGCATAAACCACAAGTCATAAAACCAACCGAAGACATCGCCGCCCAGCAGATTGGCGAACCAGCTTTCTTCTTTGTAGTCCGGCAAGCCCGAGATTTGCGTTGACTTGTTGATCAGACGAAAGCTCACCTCCGTAACACCGCGTAGAAAAAACAGGAACGCCAACGTCACGATAAAGCTCGAAAGGCCAGAGCGCACAACAACCGTGCCGATCAGCCAGCCAAGTGCCAGCGTCATGGCCAAAGTGACTATGAAGGCGGTAATGGGTGTCGCATCGCCCATGCCAAACGGTAAGCCCCATTTGAGCATCATCGACATTGCCATTCCCGCAAAGCCGATCATGGATCCAATCGAGAGGTCAAATTCACCTGCGATCATGAGCACGGCAGCACCAGTCGCGATGATCCCATATTGCGCAATAATCGCGATATTGTTCTTCAAGCCCAAAGCATTGAAGGATTTGCCATCGGATGCGATTGCAAGTGCAACGATGATCACCAGCATCACAACAAAGGACCCGATCTCGGGCCGGCGAAGTAGTTTTTCAACTGCAGTTTCTTGCTTTAGCCTTCCGGCTTCGTTTGTATCGGCCATTTTGTGTTCCCTTCAACGTGCCACCGCTTGGTAAGAGGAACAGGCGGGATTTTCCCGCCTGTTCCAGAGTCATTGCGTGCGAACCTAGCGGTCGATCCCAGCCAGCGCGGCTACTTCAGCTGCGTTGGATGCATCCACGAAACCTGGGCCAGATGGGATGTTCGCACCAGGCAACAGACCAGCATGGTTGTTGTAGAGGTGCAGAACGATCACAGGCATGTAGCCCTGCAGGCGCTGCTGCTGATCGATCGTGAACGCAGCACGACCGTCCTGGATCATGTCCATCACGCCGGGGCTCAGGTCAAAGCAAGCCAGGTGCACGTCGGCACCAACAGCTTCGATAGCTTTAGTTGCTGCTTCACAGACGTGTGGGCCAACTGCCAGAATGCCGTCGATGCTTTCGTCAGCCTGAAGTGCGGCGGCTGTACGGGTTTCGATCTGTGTCGGGTCGTTGGACACGTCGATCATGTTCAGATCACCACCAACGCCATCAAAGTAACCTGTGCAACGGTCAACCAGTGCGGTGTTGAACGATTCCTGATTGAGGCAAAGACCGTTGGTCACGCCTTCGGCTGCGGCCCGCTCGCCCGCCTTTTCACCAGCCAGACGCTCAGGCTGACCGACGTGCATTAGCGCACCCAACTCAGCAGAGGCTTCAAGACCCGAGTTGATCGTCACAACAGGGACACCATCGTCGACAGCTGCACGAATTGCCGGCCCAAGCGCCGCCGCGTCAGGCAACGAAACGATGATGCCATCAGGCTGCGTTGCTGCCGCAGCTTCGATCAACTTGGCCATCGCAGCCATGTCGCCGGAAACGTCGAAGTTATATTCAAGTGTCGCACCGACGTCTTCAGCAGCGTCGCGGCCGCCCTTTTCAACGACAGGCCAGAACGGATCTGTGCCTTGCGTGTGTGTGATCATGACATAGCGCTCTTCGGCAAATGCCGCACCCGCTACGATAGAGGCCGTCATGGCCGCCATAAGTACTTTTTTCATAGTTTCCTCCCATAGGATGGTGTCCGGCGCACCTTTGAAGTCCGGAAGCCTTTTGATAGGCTCATTTCCTCTTCATTGAGGAATTACGTGAACAACAGGCCATGCCTGTTGCGCTGTGCTTTCGCGATCATGGTGTCAACTTCTCAGCCGGTGACGGGGCCTGTGCATCGTAGCCTCCCCAAACGGATTGATCGAAATGGATGACTGACCCGGTCAACATGCCGCTGTCGTCAGACGCCATCCACAACACGGCCTTCGCCACCTCTTCTGGGTCGAGCAATCGTCCAAACGGCAATAATGCCGCCTGCTTGTCGATAAAGTCGGGGTCGCCGGATTCCGCCTCTTGAATCTTGCGTTCGTGTTCCGAATTCATCCAGCCGATATCAAGCTGGTTGACGTGGATACGGTTGCGCATCAACGCAAATCCCGCATGGCGGGTCAGCGTCGAAAGCGCGCCTTTGGACGTGGCATAGGGCGCAAGAAACGGCTGACCAACTTCACCAGAGGCAGACCCGATATTCACAATCCGCCCCTCGATCCCTTCACGGTCCATAATCAAGGCGGCATCTTGGATCAAAAAGAACGGTGCGCGTGTGTTCACGGCGATCATCTCATCGAACAGGTTCGGCGTTGTGTTCAGAAGGTTGCCGCGATCCGTAAAACCTGCGGCGTTGACCAGAATATCAACGCGCCCAAACAATTGGTCGGTTTGCACCATGATGTTGCGAACATCATCCATGTCAGCTAGATTGGCGGCGACCATATGCACTGCGACGCCTGTGGCGTTTGTGATTTCTTCCGCCTTGGCCCGCCCTTTTGCAGCACCGCGACCGACGATCACGATGCCAGCGGCACCGGCCTCGGCAAATAGCCTTGCCACAGCCGCACCGAGCCCTTGTGTACCGCCAGTGACGACTGCAACCTTGCCGTCAATACGGTTCATTTGGCCACCTCATAGCCTGCGGCGTCCATCACGCGTTTTAGTTCGGCCCGCCCCTTGATCGCCATGTCCAGTGGTGGATTTGCGATGGGATCTTGTTCGGCTTCGATAACAAACCAACCCTCATATTCTTTCGCGGCAAGGGTTTTTACGATCACCTCAAAATCAAGCGATCCGTCGCCCGGCACCGTGAATGCGCCTTTGATAATAGCATCAAGGAAACTTTCTCGGGTCCGGTCCAGCGCGTCGATCACCGGCATCCGCACGTCTTTGGTATGCACGTGACTGATCCGCGCATGGTGGTTTTCGATCACCCGCAGGTTGTCACCTCCGGCAAAGGCCATGTGGCCCGCATCAAACAACAGCGGCACAGAAGAATGTTTCATGAACAGATCAAGCTCGGCCTCTGTTTCCACCGCCGCCGCCATGTGGTGATGATAGCTCAGCGGCATGCCTTCGGCGGCACACCAATCGGCAAAGTCCGATACCTTGCGCCCATAGGCTACCATCTCGGCCTCGGTCAGAATTGGCTTTTGCGCCAAAGGGGTGTTTCGCTCGCCTTGAACTGAACGCGCAGTTTCGCCGTAGACGATACAGGGCGCACCAGCGGCTTTGAAGAAGGCATGTTGTTCGGCGATGCGGTCTTTCTCGACCTCGATATCGCCGTCAAGCAGCAGACCCGAAAACCAGCCACCACAGACCGAGATGCCGTGGCGATCCAGAATGGGTCCAAGCTCGTCCATGTTCATCGGAAAGCGGCGGCCCGTTTCCATACCCGTTAGTCCAGCCTCGGCCGCTTGACGCAAACATTCATCAAGACTGACGTCATCAGACAGTTCCGCCAGATCGTCGTTCCACCACGCAATTGGCGCGATCCCCAGTTGAGCTTTTAGCATTCTCAGACCCCCCGACGTTGTTTGGAGCGGAAAGCTTCCTGCCCCTTGCGGGCTTCGCGGATGCTTTCGCGTTCGTTAATTTCAGGAACGCCCACGTACCAATCGGCCCCGCCGGGGGTCCAAGTATAGGCGTCAGAATTGATGCTGATGACCGTGGTGCGATCCGTGGTCTGGGCCCATTCCATCGCTGCTTCAAGATCGGCTAGGCTGTCACAGTGACGCGACAAGGCGCCCATGGATTCCGCATGTTTGGCAAAGTCTACGTGCAGCGGGTTGTTCTTGTTCAAAACCCGGCTGTCTTTCAACAAATTGTTAAAGCCCGGCACGCCCATGCCCGTTTGCAGGCGATTGATGACACCAAATCCGCCGTTGTCGCAAACGACAACGATCAACTTGTGGCCTGATAGAACCGAAGAATAGATGTCCGAATTCATGAGCATGTAGGAACCGTCACCGACCATAACGATTGGAACGCCATCGCCATCCTTGGCCATGGCATGACCCCAAGCTCCGGCAATTTCATAACCCATGCAGGAAAATCCGAACTCGCAGTCAAAAGTATTGGGCGCTTTCACGCGCCAGTTCTTGACTGTCTCACCCGGAAGGCCACCGGCCGCCGTGACCATCGTGTCTTTTTCCGTCGCGACCCTGTTCACCACGGCAATGACTTGAGCATAGCTTGGAACGGGCGCGTCTGTGGGCGATTGGCCCGCATCCAGCATGGTGTTCCAATTCGCGTAAAGCGTCTGGGCCTCGGTCATCCGTGCGCGATCACAGGTCCAATCGCCCATGGCCACATCAAGGTCTGACAGGCATTCCAACGCGTCACCGACCACTGGCAATGACCGATGTTTGCGCGCGTCAAAACGGGCAGCATTGATGTTGATAAACTGAGTGTCGCGATTGAATGTGGTCCATGAACCGGTGGTGAAGTCCTGTAACCGTGTGCCAACGGCAATCACGACATCCGCGCCTTCGGCCAGTTCCTTGGCCGCATCCGTGCCTTCTATGCCAAGGGGTCCGACATAGGCGGGATGATTGTGTAGCACAGCCCCTTTTCCCGCGATCGTTTCTGCCATCGGGATGCCACGCGCCAATGCGAAATCCGCCAGCGCATCAGCAGCGCCTGAATAGCGCACTCCGCCTCCTGAAATGATCAGCGGCTTCTTTGCGGTTTTCAAAAGAGCTGCCGCAGTTGCAACCTGATCACGATCCGGCCGCGGCCGCGGAATAGTCCAGAGCGTTTCCTCAAAGAATTCAACCGGGTAATCATAGGCGATTTCCTGGATATCCTGTGGCAGACCAATAAACGCCGGGCCGCAATCGGCAGGGTCCAGCATCGTTGCGACTGCCTGTGGCAAAGATGAAATAATCTGCGCCGGATCGGTGATCCGGTCCCAGAAACGTGACACCGCGCGGAAACTGTCGTTGACCGTAGTCGACGGCGCACCAAAATGCTCGACTTGTTGCAGAACCGGATCTGGCAGGCGGTTGTTATACGTGTCACCGGACAAGAGCAGCACTGGCAGACGGTTGGCATGGGCGACGCCCGCTGCGGTCACCATGTTGGTCGCGCCCGGCCCAACTGACGTGGTTGCGACCATAATCTGGCGTCGCAATTTTGCCTTGCCATAGCCGATCGCAGCCAGAGCCATGGATTGCTCATTCTGCCCACGCCATGTCGGCAGTACATCCTGAACCTGCTCTAGCGCTTCAGACAGGCACGTCACGTTACCATGGCCGAAAATGCCAAATACGCCCGCGAATAGAGGAACGCGTTGGCCATCAATTTCTGTGTGTTGGCTAATAAGATAGCGCACCAGCGCCTGACCAACCGTCAACCTGACCGACTTAGCAACCATTGTCTCCCTCCCAAAGGTAAGCTTCTTTTCTGCTTTTGGAATGATTATTGACTTCTGGATTATTTTGCAACAACTATTGCATAATGTTTTGGAGAGGGGGACAACATGCTCAGAATCGCCGTGCTCGGATGTGGCCGGATCGGGCGGATGCATATCGCGAATATCGCTGCGCACCCAAGATCAAAGCTTGCCGTTGTCTATGATACTCACACGCCAACAGCGCAGGCCGTCGCCGAAGAGTTTGCAACCACAGCCGCCCGATCTGCTGATGAGATTTTTGCCGATAGTGGTGTAGATGCAGTACTGATCGCAACTGCAACCGACACGCACGCGGACCTCATTGAGGCCGCGGTTGCAGCAGGCAAGCCCGTGCTTTGCGAAAAACCAATCGATTTGTCACTAGCACGGGTGAACGCCTGCGCAAAGAAAATCGCGGGAACGAATGTACCCATCCAAATCGGTTTCAATCGTCGCTTTGATCCCGGCCACAAGGCGGCGCGCGATGCGGTTGTCGCAGGTGAAATCGGCAAACTGCATCAGGTTATGATTACGTCACGCGACCCAGGTATGCCCGATCGCAATTATATCGAGGCCGCTGGCGGTATATTCCGAGATATGGTTATCCACGACTTTGACCTTGCCCGCTTTATGCTTGGTGAAGAGCCGGTCGAAGTTTTTGCCATAGGCGGGCGTTTGATCGACCCTGATCTGATGGACGAGCTGAACGATCACGATACAACAATGATCATCATGCGCACGGCGTCGGGCCGACAATGCCAGATCAATACATCACGCGCGTCCAACTATGGGTACGACCAACGGATCGAACTGCTGGGCAGTGCCGGGATGATTCAAAGCCAGAATCGAAAACCAAACGCGGTCCGGAAATTTGGAGCGCAAACTGTTGAAAGCGCCACACCTTATCTTGAGTTCTTCATCGAGCGGTATCGCGAGGCCTTTGACGCGGAAATCGACGCCTTCATTGATACCGTAGAAAACAATCAACCCGTTCAGTCAAGCTTCGAAGATGGGCACCGTGCGCTCATCCTGGCCGAAGCCGCGATAAAATCTGTCGCGGAAGGCCGGTTCATCAACATCAAAGAGGTAAACTAATGTATCAGAATTTTGGCCTTTTCATAGCTGGCAAGTGGCAGCATGGCGACCAAACGGTGCCCGTCAGAAGCCCCGCGACCGAGATGCCACTAGGTGAGGTTGCGGCCGCATCCACGTCAGATACGCAACGCGCCATTGAGGCGGCAGCCCTTGCCCTGCCGCAACTGCGCGAGATGGGTGGCTTTGCCCGCGCTGACGCATTGCACCGGATCGCAGATGAAATGAACGCGCGCGCGGATGAAGCGGCGCGCATGATCTCAACCGAGACCGGCAAACCGCTGGCGCAGTCAGGTCGCGAATGGGTGCTCTCGGTTGATCAGTTCCGTTGGTATGCTGAAGAAGCACGCCGGATCTACGGTCGCGTAGTCGAAAGCCGCGTGCCCGGTGGCCGGTTTGAAATTACGAAAGAAGCTGTTGGGATTGTTGGCGCGTTTACGGCGTGGAACTTTCCGGCGTCCCTTCCTGCACGCAAGATCGCTCCCGCTCTTGCTGCGGGCTGCCCGGTTGTTCTGCGCCCTTCCTCGCAGACACCGGGTGTTGCTGTGGTCATGGTCGATTGCATCCGCGCAGGCTGGTTGCCCGATGGTGCGGTGAACCTTGTCGTTGGATCAACCGCCGATACCTATGGCCCCATCATGGCCGACCCCCGCGTGCGCAAGGTGTCACTGACCGGTTCCACCCGCGTGGGCCAGCAGATGATCCGCGATGCAGCCGATACAGTGAAGAAGGTGTCGATGGAACTGGGCGGCAACGCGCCCTGCATCATTTTTGACGACGCCGATCTAGGAGCCGCGCTAGATGTTTGCGTGCCTTCGAAGTTCGGCAACGCCGGCCAGGTTTGCGTGACACCTGACCGCTTTTTTGTGCACGACAGCCTGCATGATGAATTTGTCACTGAATTTACCAAACGTGCCGCTGCCCTGACCTTGGGCGATGGGCTGGAAGACGCGACCGAAATGGGACCTTTAATCAACGCAGGCCGGATGACCGAGGTCGATGCAATCGTGCAAGATGCCATTGCGGCAGGTGCCAAACTGGAAACGGGTGGCAAGCGCGCAGCTGGTTTCAATGCGGGCCACTTCTATGAGCCGACGGTGCTGAGCAATGTCACCGACGACATGCGCGTCTTTGCTGAAGAAAATTTCGGTCCTATTGCCGCGATCAGCCGATTCTCGGACGACGATGAGGCGCTGACACGTGCGAATGCCTCCACCATGGGCCTGTCGGCGTATGCATTCACCCAAAGCCCCGAGCGGGCGCGTCGGGCTGTGGCCACGTTGAAATCAGGTATGGTCGGGATCAACTCCTTTGCGTTGGCCGCGTCCGAAGCCCCTTTTGGCGGCACCAACTATTCCGGCCTTGGCCGCGAAGGCGGCACCGAGGGGATCGAGGATTATCTCGACACCAAGCTGTCCCAGATCGTCTTTTGAGGGGCATATGATGCAAAAGAATAAGCTTAAACAGCTGTGGGCCACAGGCAAACCCGCATTGAATGGCTGGTGTTCCGTCGGCAATCCCTTCACCGCCGAGATCATGGCCGCACAGGGCTATGACAGCGTGACAATCGACATTCAGCATGGCGCGCTTGATTACGGCGACGTCCTGCCGATGTTACAGGCGATGAAGGCGTCGGGTGCGACGCTGATGGCGCGGGTGCCGTGGCGCGATCCGGGCTATATCATGAAGGCGCTGGATGCGGGGGCGATGGGAATCATCTGCCCGATGGTCAACACCCGCGCCGAGGCCGAAGAATTCGTGTCCTACATGCGCTATCCACCCCATGGGCAACGCAGCTTTGGCCCGACACGCGCCGCTGTTGCGATGCCCGGCTACGGCGTGGCAGCGAATGACGAGGTGCTGGCGCTCGCGATGATCGAAACCGCCGACGGTGTGGCCAATCTGGAAGAGATCGCCGCGACGCCAGGGCTCGATGGCATTTATGTCGGACCCGCCGACCTGACGTTGGGGACGCAGGAAGGGCGGCTTCCCCCCGGCTTTGATCGGCAGGAACCCGAGATGATCGCGCTTATCAAACGCATCGCGGATGTCTGCAAGGCCAATGGCATCAAGGCATGCCTGCATTGCGGCACACCCGAATACGCGGCGCAGGCCATTGGCTGGGGCTATGACCTGACCACAGTCGGCGGCGATTCCCGCCTGCTCGCGGGGGCCGCAGGTGCCTCTGTTGCGGCATGGCGCAAGTTGAACAACCGTGACGGCGGGACAGGCGGCGATGGGGGGATGTATTGATGACACATCTTCTTGTTGCCGGGAAATTGCATCCCACGGGCGTTGCCCGGCTGGAGGCGCTGAAATCCGACGGTATCAAAGTCACCTATCTCGAAGAAATTAATGAGCCGAGCGTCGCCAAACACATCGCCACGGCGGATGCGCTGGTGATCCGAACCCAACCGCTGACTGCGGCCACGATCGCCCTTGCCGAGCGCCTGAAAGTCGTGTCGCGTCATGGGGTCGGCTATGATGCAGTTGATGTGGCGGCATTGAACGCGCGTGGCATACCGCTGGCGATTGTCAGCGATGTGAACTCGGTCTCGGTCGCGGAACAGGCGATGATGCAACTGTTGGCGGGTGCGAAACAGGCGATCCGCGCCGACCGCGCCGTGCGCGATCTATCGAAATGGGGATGGCGCAACCAATTGGAACAGCGCGAAATTTCGGGCCGGAACTTGCTGATCATCGGCTATGGCCGTGCAGGGCAAAAACTGGCGCGGATGGCGACCGGCTTTGACATGACGGTTCGAGCCTACGACCCTTATCTGCAATCTCAGGGTTGGCCTGACGGCCCCGTAGACCCGGTTGAAACGCTGTCAGAGGGGCTGGCTTGGGCGGATTGCCTGTCACTGCATGTGCCACGGGGGGAAAAGCCACTACTGGACGCCGCCGCGTTCGACCAGATGAAGCCCGGCATGATCATCGCCAATACGGCGCGTGGCGGAGTGCTGTGTGAAACCGCGCTTGCGGCGGCCCTGTCCGATGGCCGGGTCCACGCCGCAGGGCTAGACGTGTTTGATATCGAACCGCCAACCGGAGACATGGCGCTGGCCAACCACGACAACGCGATCCTGTCGCCGCACATCGCAGGCTTGACGGAAGAAGCCAGCGAGCGCATGGCCCTCTCTTGTGTTGATAACGCAATGGACGCTTTGAACGGCACCCTTGATCCCACCTTGATCGTTAACAAAGATGCATTGAAATGACTGAAAAACCAAAACTCTCTATCGGGCTGATCGGCTCTGGATTTATGGGTAAGGCCCATGTTTTTGGCTTTGCCACGGCAGAAAAGGTTTTTGACCTGCCAATGCAGATTGATCTGCACACGGTAGCCGATATCAATGATGAAGCTGCCACCCGCGCTGCGCACGAATTTGGGTTTCGCCATGCGACATCGGACTGGCGTACGATGTTAGCCAATCCCGAGATTGACGTGATCGACATCACAGCCCCCAATGCATTGCATAAAGAGATGGCGCTTGAAGCGATTGCCGCTGGCAAACATGTCTATTGCGAAAAGCCGCTTGCCCCGCTTGCCAAAGACGCTGCTGAAATGGCGGATGCAGCAGAGGCCGCAGGGATCAAGACGCAGGTCGGTTTCAACTATATTTGCAACCCGATGCTCACCCTCGCGCGCGAGATGATTGCAGGCGGGGAGCTTGGCGACATCCGTGGCTATCGCGGGTTACATGCCGAAGATTACATGGCAAATGCCGATGATCCATACACCTTCCGGCATGATCCGGCCGGCGGCGGCGCGCTGGCCGATCTGGGCAGTCATTCGCTGGCGACTGCTGAGTATCTACTTGGCCCAATTGCACGCGTCATGGGCGATTGCGTGACTACGATTTCCGAGCGACCTGATGGCAAAGGTGGACGTCGAGCTATCGAGGTTGACGACATCGGACGCGCATTCCTACGTTTCGAAAACGGGGCCAGCGGATCAATTGAAGGCAACTGGATCGCCACTGGACGCAAGATGCAGCACGACTTTGAGGTCTATGGATCAAAAGGCGCGCTGTGCTTCAGTCAGGAAAGGTTCAACGAACTGCACTTTTATGCGGCAGACGATGCGCACGGCCGCCGCGGTTTCCGCCGGATCGAAGCCGCGCCGGATCATGCGCCCTACGGCAATTTCTGTGTGGCTCCGGGCCATCAACTTGGCTTTAACGACCTGAAAGCCATCGAAGTCGCTGGATATGTTCGCGCGATTGCCGGACAAGGGCCAGAGCCGTTCTCATTCCGAAAGGGGCTGCGGATTCAACACCTCGTTGAAAGCATTCAAAGGTCTTCGGTTTCTTCAAGCTGGATCAACGTTTGATCGCCGAAACATGACAATCGGGACTATCCAAAATGACCCAAGCGCCGCCACCTGAGGATTATGAAAGCCTGATCCGTCTGATCCATGATCGTCATGACAGCATGAGCAAGACATATCAGCAGATTGCGGTATATCTCACGCAAAACCCCAATGACGTGGCGGTCCGTTCGGTCAATGCAATCGCCCAAAGTTGTGACATTCATGCATCCAGCTTTGTGCGGTTTGCGCAATCGCTTGGGTATGATGGTTTCAAAAGTCTGCAAGTGTTGTTTCAGCAGCGCCTCGCAACAGCAGCCCCAGGGTTTGAGGCGCGGGTCCATGCGCTCAAGCAAGAACTGAAGTCACGCGATGACCTCTCCGAGGCTGAGTTGTTACGGGATATGGTCGTCAGCGATGCCGCCTCTGTGCAAAGCCTGCTTGATGAGATCGACGCCAATGATCTGGCCCAAGCCGCCGAGATTTTGAGCGATGCGGAAACGGTGTTTCTATTAGGTCAATTGCGATCTGCGCCAGTGGTCGAATTGATCCGCTACCTTTTAACGATGGTAGGGAAAAAATGTATAATGCTTGATCCTAGCGGCGGACTTGCCACCCATGTGTCGCGTACGATGGGCACCAAAGATGTGCTGCTGGCGGTCTCGTTTCGGTTCTATGCAAACGAAGTTGTTTCGATTGTCGAAGAGGTCGCAGCGCAGGGGCGGACAATCATCGCGTTAACGGATAGCTCACTGTCCCCATTGGCCAAATCCGCGCAAGTCCTTTTCGCAGCGCACGAGCATGCCGGGCCTTTGTCACGGTCCGTGACCGCACCAATTTGCCTGGCGCAGACCATCGCTCTGGCTGTTGCGTCCCGTATCCAGAACAACCCAAACGTCCCCGAGATTCCTTCAGTAACGTGTCCAAGACAGTGAGACACTCCATCACGAACCCAGTCGTTCCTAGCCAGCCAATCAATTGACGCACCGTTTCCCAATTAGAGAGATTGCCCTTCAAGCTGGGTTAGGATTGGCCACGGTCGATCGGGTCCTAAACAATCGTAATCATGTGAGCCCTCAGACAAAATTACGAGTGAGGGCAGCGATTGAGGAGCTTGCTGCACGAGAAGCAAAAACCGCCGCTCGTGGCAGACGCTTGTTCTTTGATTTCATCGTGATGGGACCGGATTACTTCAACCACGAGATCAAGACAGCAGCAGAATCAGTCCAACACCAAATCGACGCGGCAGTGTGTCGGCCCCGCTTTGTACAACATGGCATTTTGGACGAGGAGGGGATTGTACACGCCCTGATGCGCATATTGAAGCGGGGCAGCAATGGTGTGTGCCTAACTGCGAGGGACACTCCGAAGATCAGAAAAACTGTGAACACGCTTTCTGCCGCCAAAATTCCTGTGGTGACACTTTTGACGGATATTTCTGGCAGTGATCGGATTTCCTACGTGGGTCTAGACAACATCGGCGCGGGTCGTACTGCCGCTTACCTAGTCTCCAAGTTCGTTGGGGACGATTCAGGGACTGTGTTGGTTATCCGGAATCTTGAGCGGGTTCTGGGTGAAGAGGAACGCGAGACGGCATTTGTTGAGGCATTGGCAGATCGATGCCCCCAACTTCGAATACTCCAAGTGCCCAACATTTGCGGATCGAGCTCTGAAACATCCAAAACCCTATCGAATGTTCTGGCAACAGTCCCCAATCTGTGCGCCCTGTATTCGTTAGGTGTTGGCAATCGATCGATCCTCGACATACTAGAACACAACGGGCTTAGGCCAAGGTTATTTATGGCTCATGATCTCAATCAAGAAAATCATAATTTGCTTTTTGATCAGAGGCTGGACTTCATTCTGCACCACGATTTGCGATCAGATGTGAGAAACGTATTTGACGCCTTTCTTGCATATCATCAGCTCTCAACCGGACCAGTAAGTGATTTAGTTTCGTCTGTTCAGGTACTGACCCAAGAAAATATTCCCTCGCAAGTATCATCGCGCAAAGTTCGCAAGGCTATTTCAGACGGCATAAAACTGTGAATGGAAATAATTTTCCCTTCCTTGCTGGGCTTGTCACAACGTTACGAAATTGAACCCTTGTTTTCGGATCCTATGACGGAGATCAATGGCCGCTTCGGCGATCTGAGCCGCAACGCAGCGACAGACATGCTGCAGATACGAGGGCTTTCTGCGGCAGCAATAGCCGCAAATGCACAAGTCCGGTTTGTCCTACAGAGCAGTCATCTATCGCGGGTGCCCGAATGACTGATTTCTCCGCATGCGCACCCTTCGTGGAAATCGCG
Organism: Actibacterium mucosum KCTC 23349; assembly: GCF_000647975.1. Classification (GTDB taxonomy): domain Bacteria; phylum Pseudomonadota; class Alphaproteobacteria; order Rhodobacterales; family Rhodobacteraceae; genus Actibacterium; species Actibacterium mucosum. Next base: position 7,174 of record NZ_JFKE01000003.1, on the reverse strand, counting down.
GACATGTTGCGGATTGCCGCAGGACGAATTTCTGATCCTCCCTACAAACCTTCTGACCACTCCAACATTTGCAGTTAGCTCCCAGGGTACGTCTTCGGCTTTGAGTTGCTTAGGTGGAAACACCCGAAATTGGGTCCGGATGTTTGTTTCCGATCCACGTATATTCGATCAAATGGGGTTCTCGAGCACTGCTTTAATCGGCAAAAACAGCCGCTTCGGGTCTTCCGATGGATTCAACGGGCGAAATCCCAGCTTTGTATAAAACGCCATACGTTGTTCAAAGCGTTCGTCTTCAAACACATCCAGTATCACTGCCGCCGCGCCGATGATTTCTGACACCTCCAGCGCTTTTGCCAAAGCATCGGCCATGAGCGCCCCGCCTAGCCCTTGTCCCTGCACGGTCAAGTCTGTCGCCAGCGCCGCCAGGTAGATAGCCGGGATCGGATGGCGCTCTCGACGTCTGGAAAGGGCCGGAGATGCCTCCGCCTCCACCGAATGGGCTGACAGGCCATAAAAGCCAGCCACGCGCCTCTCGGCGTCCACAGCGCACCAGACCCGCAGGCGGTTGGCTTTGATTTGATCGGTAATGCTTTCCTTGAACCAGCGATCCATTCCGGCCACGCCACAAGAAAAAGCCCCGCGATCATGCGAGGCCTTGTCGAACCGCTCAACTCGAAATTTAGGGTTAGTCATCTGCGATCAGCTCACGTCGTTTAGCGAACAGATCGGCCAGTGCGGCATTTGGCTGGGTGGGTTGGTCAATCGCGTCAGCAAAGGCATCGAATGCCTTAGTGGGCAAAACACTCCTGTGCTGGGCAGCTTCGATGTCCTGCGCGGCACGATAAGCGACCGATGTGATAAAGGTGCTGGCATCCATCCCAACAGCCAGTGAGGCGCGTTCAATTGCATCCAAAACGGATGGCTTGAGGCGCAAATCCTTTCGATGTGACTTCGGCTCACGTAGGGCCGATGTGGTGTCTTGAACCTGAATCATGGTGATCTCCTTACTGCGTCAAGGTAACGTACAATGTACGTACAAGTCAAGGTTGGTGCGCGCGGAGAGTTAAGGGGGGCTTTACAGTAACTGAAGGCGGTGATTTTCGCGCATTTTGGGGTGAAAATCCATGTGAAGTAATCATCCCTATTTCTTGCCATCTTCCTCCGCCATTTTTTCCCTTATTTTTATGGCTCTGCGGGATGAGACGAAATTGCCTCCTATCTTCACCCATTTTGCACCCTGGCAGTGCAGACTGAAATCGGTACAAACGCTGTTCCTGAGACCGTATCGAGAGCAGCATTTTCCCTCCGATCGTGCGCAGAACGGACTAGCCTTTCCAAAGCATTCTTCTGCACCTCCCATGTTGCGCTCCCCAGTGGCGCGGGTGTTCGGGCAGGCAACCAAAAGCCCAAGTGCTGGCCGTGGCGCACGGACGGCAAAAGACGTTCCAGAGGAGGCATGCCTTCGCGGGAAAGCCTGTCATCCCAATCTCGAACGAAACAGATACCCCTTGGAACGAATGTCAGTTGGTGTCGATCGTGGGGAACGCCGGATTGCCCTTCATCAGGCAAATCCGGCGCGGACCCGAGCCCATGTTCTTTTCTAAGTTCTTGTTTTCTATTCGGGGGGCGATCCTGTCCCCCTTTGCTGGACAAACCTGTCCGGCTTTGCGGACAAGAATGCCCCCCTTTGGCGCGTGACAACGGGACAATCTTGTCCCCCTCACGACGACGAATTGTAGCGCGTTTAAGAGCGGTCTCTGCCGGGCGATAGCGAGATGATTTACCCTTATTCGTGCCGCGCTCAATGGTCATGTAGCCAGCCGCTTCAACTTTGTTTAGCGCACGCTTTATCGATTTAGCGTGTTTGCCGATGGCTGCACCAATGGTTTCGAAGGAAGGGTGACTTTCGCCTGTTTCATGATCTGCATGGGCCAAAGTAAGATAGAGAGCCACACGCAACGCGTTGTCATCAAGGTCATGATCCGTGACCATTTCCAGCAGATACTGGAGTTTGATTTTGCAGAAGGGCAAGGTCTCAGACATAGCTTCCTCCTACGAATTTTCCAGCATCCGTCAGACCACGGTTAAGGTTTGACAAAATTGGAATAAGTGCTTGATTTTCCGTCATGGGTTTGACGCGAAAGTCACCGATAAAGGTTTGATTTCCATACAAAAGCTTCGGTTTGAAAATCCTCGTGTCGGTGGTTCGATTCCGCCCCCGGGCACCACCTCATGTTCCAACCCTTTGTTCTTTCTCAGTTTCTTTGGGAAACTGCGCGGGCGCAGGACATGGCGTATGACAATTCGGTGCCTTTCTCGTTCACCAAAACGGCATCTTCTACTTCGAGAGACGCGTTCCAGCGGTCCTCTTGAAGCCCTACGACACACGGAAATCCTCATACTCGTTGCGAACTCGGTCGGTCACGGTCGACGCGACTCGGGCAAGACGGGCGGCGGACCAGCTTGACGAGTATTGGCATCACTTGCGGTCCAAGGATGCGGAGTTGTCGGGAAAGTATCGGGTGAGGATGGTGGCTTCCACTGCAGCCATTCCAGGAATGCCGTTGAGCGTCTCTATGACGCTCTCTGAAGCCGTGTCCGTTTACCTGAAGCAGAAGGGGCATGGTCGTCCTGTCACCTTTCACCGGGCTGCTGGACGGTCCTGCGGCTTTGTCATCGTCGTCGCCGGAGGCAAGGGTCTTCGGGCCTATTTCAAGAAGGATGCCAACACCTTTCTGGATGTGCTGATCAAGCGTGGCCTGTCCGGAAGCAGCATGACCCGCATCATCGGAACCGTTCGGTCAGCCACCAACTTCGCTGCAAGTGGGATGGGTGTTTCCTTCACCTACCCTTTAAGCGGCGTCTACTTCGATAGGCAATCAGGGGTGCAAGAGCGCGAAACTCTGCCTGTTCAAGTCATCGGCAAGTTGCAAGCGGAGTGCTTGCGTGTAGATGACGAATTACCTTAGGGTCAGGACCCATTGATTTCCGTCCAGCGGCGTGATTCACGGCTCAAAAACGAGCGGTGAACATGTCTGCTCTTTTCTGGCTGACAGATGCCCAGATGGCGCGTCGTGAACCTTTCTTTCCTAATTCCCAACGTAAGCCTCGCGTTGACGATCGGCGCGTTCTGAGCGGGATAATACTTGTCACTCGCAATGGCTTACGCTGGCGCGGTGCCCCTTCGGCCTATGGCCCACACAGTTGAAGGGGACCGTGGCCCCGGTAGGGCCGAGTAAGCCCCGGAAACGCTTTATAGCCGGGGGAAGCGTTGGAGTGAGGAAGCGATCTTGCTCGGATGATGGCCTGCTTGGTAGCCGAACATGGCGAGGAAAAGACAGTAATTATCAATACGAACTGTCTGAAAGCACATCGTACCGCGACCAGCTTGGCCGCAAAAAGAGGGGGCGTGGCCGCCTGATTGGGCGAACTAAGTTCGGCATGAATACCAAACTTCATGCTATCTGTGACCGCCAAGGGCGACCGATCAGCCTTTTTGTCACCGCTGGCCAAGTCATTGACAACGTCGGTGCGCGAGCGCTACTGAGCAGTGTGCCAAATGTCGACTGGCTCCGCGAGAACCGCGGCTATGACGCCGATTGGTTCCGGGAAGCGTTGAAAGACAATGGGATACGCTCCTGCATCCCTGGCCGTAAGCAACGCAAGACAGTCATCCAATACGACAAGCGCCGCTACAAACGCCGCAACCGGATCGAGATCATGTTTGGCAGGCCAAAAGATTGGCGACGTGTCGCAACACGATACGACAGATGCCCGAAGGTTTTCCTGTCAGCCATCGCACTCGCAGCAACCGTCATTCATTGGCTATGAATCCTGACCCTACGCAGGGCTTGGTCAAGTTGATATATTTGAAAAATTATTGTGCCCAGAAAGCTTAAACGGGACAACCTGCGAAGGTTGAGTGTGAGAAACATGAAGGTGTTTTATATAACTTTATTCGCGATCACTGTGTCAGTTGGTTGCGTCGCATACGTATCGCGCAATTATATCAGTGATACGCTCATTTCTTCCTCCGTACCTCATGAACCAGGCGCGGCACATCTTGGGTGCGACTTCAGCTTAGAGCCCGAACATGTTTCGGCTTGTTTGCAGCAATACTATGGAGAAATACTTCTGCGCGATTTCGAAGCGGTCGCAAGCAGGTATGGAGAATTGAGTATTTTCGAAAAACGATACTCAAAGTCGTTAAATGATTTCATTTCACAGCGATGCGATGGGCAGGGGTATTATCTAGAGATTCTCTCTGGTAAAGGAATTGTTGTGGCAAAGACAACGGGCGTCGTTTGCTTGGATAGCTTTGAGAGGATTTCCGGTTTCTTTGGTTGGAGGCGTTATTTTGTTGGACCTTAGGGTCAGGACCCATTGATTTCCGGTTGGCAGTATGATTCACGGCTCGAAAAACGAGCGGTAAACATGTCTGATCTTTTCTGGCTAACGGATGCCCAGTTGGCGCACCGTGAGCTCTTTATCCAAAGTTACACTGCAAACCACGGGTCGATGATCGATGTGTGTTGAGTGGACATATCTTCATCAATCGCAATGGCTTGCGATGGCGTGACGCACCCGCAGCTTATGGCCCTCACAGTTGAAGGGGACCGTGGCCCCGGTGGAGCCGCGTAAGCACCAGAAACGCTCTACAACCGTTGGAAGCGGTGGAGCGACAAGGGCATCTTTGCCCAGATGATGGTGGGTCTGGCGGCTGGACACGGCGAAGAGAAGACCGTGATGATCCCCTCTCATTAATTGCTTTGCAATCAACTGCCGGGCAGTGGACGCCACTTACCTGAAAGCTCACCGCACCGCGACCAGCATGGGCGTGAAAAAGGGGGGCGTGGCCGTCTGATTGGCCGAACCAAAGGCGGCATGAACACCAAGTTGCACGCCATCTGCGACAGCCAGGGGCGCCCCCTCAACCTGTTCGCCACAGCCGGACAAGTCAGTGACTACATCGGCGCACGGGTTTTGCTGAGCAGTCTGCCGGATGTCGACTGGCTGCTCGGGGATCGCGGCCATGACGCCGATTGGTTCCGGGAAGCGTTGAAAGACAAAGGGATACGACCACGCATCCCCAGCCGAAAGCAACGCAAGAAACCGGTGAAAAACGACAAGCGCCGCCACAAACGCCGCAACCGGATCGAGATCATGTTTGGCAGGCCGAAAGATTGGCGACGTGTCGCAACACGATACGACAGATGCCCGAAGGTTTTCCTGTCAGCCATCGCACCCGCCGCTTTCGTCGTCTATTAGCTATGAAGCCTGACCCTGGATATTTTGTTCGGTTCCTGCCTCATAGCGTGTGAGCGCGCTGCAAAATCCGCTTCGCTTTCTTGACAACCGGGGCATCGATAATGCGCCCATCCAAGAGCACGGCAGCGCCTTTGCTTTTGCGATCTGCAGCACAAATCAATTCTGCCCAAACGATATCGGCTTCGGATGGATGAAGTGCATCATCAATTATTCGAACCTGCTTGGGATGGATGGCGAGTTTTCCAGAAAACCCAAGCTGCGCGGCATATTTTGTGTCAGACCGGATGATATCCTCGTTGTCGACGGAGACAGTGATGCCATCAAGCGGTGGAGGCAGATCAAATGCCCGTGAATGGTTCACCAGTGAAAGTCGCGCCAGCAAAAGGGCATCTCTTGTTTCGACACATCCGATGTCCAGGGCATAGTCAATGGAACCAAAAGCCAGTTGTCGCAAGTTAGGTGAGCAACAAATCGAAGGGAGGGACGCAACACCACGTGCCGTCTCGATCAGACCTATGACTGGAATGTCCTCTCCGACCTTCGAAACGTCTTCTGGAGATTGCGTTTTCGGGAGCATGATCCCATCAACCTGTACGTCGCGCACAAGCGCCAAATCCTCATCGAACCAGGGCGTATCCACAGCATTCACACGAACAATAACAGGGACAGTATGGCCCGCGAGTTCGGTTCGAATGGCCAATCTGGCAGAGGATTTTTCTGCACCAGGTACGGCATCCTCGAGGTCTACAATTATGGCGTCCGCACCGCTCCGGGCCGCTTTGGCTATAAGGTCGGGGCGTGTTGCGGGTACAAATAATGGAACCACCGGTGGATAGTACTTTCTCACGGATTGCCCCCAGTCTTTGCGCTGGTTCGCCACATTCGCTTGCCCTTTTCGTGTATTGAGTTCCCGTTGCAATCGATCGCCATCATCACAGGCATATCTTTGATTTCGAACCTATGGATGGCCTCCATCCCCAGATCTTCAAACGCAACAATTTCGGCTTTCTTTATCGATTTGGAGATCAGGTAGGCGGCGCCGCCAACGGCGATGAAATAAGGGGCCGTATAGCGTGCGATGAGCTCTGCAACTGCTGCGCTACGCTCGGCCTTTCCGATCATTCCCAGAATACCAACGTCTTTCAGCATGAGCTTGGTAAATCTATCCATCCGAGCCGAGGTGGTCGGCCCAGCCGGGCCAACGACCTCACCATCGACCGCTTTGACGGGCCCGACATAGTATAAGAACTTGCCCTTTAGGTTCACCGGTAACGCGCGACCGGCTTCAAGGTATTCGGCGATGCGTCTATGTGCGGCATCCCGTGCTGAATAGATGGTGCCCGAAAGCAAAACCTGTTCACCCACGGGAATTTCAAGCAAGTCTTCTCTGGTTGCAGTATCGATATTTAGTTGCCGACTACCCAGCCCAAGGCCGCCGTCAACTTGTGGCCATTCTGTTAAATCAGGCTGAGGAAGTACCGCCGCACCGCGACCATCCAGCGAAAAGCTGATATGCCGGTTTGCCGCGCATTGAGGGATCACGGCAACGGGCTTAGAGGCGGCGTGACAGGGATAGGATGATAGTTTTACATCGACGACGGTTGTAAGACCGCCGAGCCCCTGCGCTCCAACGCCAAGGGCGTTCAGTCTTTCGTAGAGCTCAACGCGAAGCTCTTCTGTTCTGTTTTGGGGGCCTGCAAGCAACAACTCGGACATGTTGATTGGCTCATTCAACGCCTCTTTGGCGATGAGCATGGCCTTTTCAGCCGTACCGCCAACACCAATCGACACGATGCCAGGAGGGCACCAACCGCTCCCCATTCGGTCAACTTCATCAACAACCCAGTCGACCAGGTTCTCAGCAGGATTCAGGTTGGTGTATCTTGCTTTGTTTTCTGATCCGCAG
>NZ_JFKE01000002.1 GCF_000647975.1 Actibacterium mucosum KCTC 23349 | reverse complement strand
AACGCAATCAAAGCCGAAATGCTCGAATAAAAAGACCCGAAAAAGTCTTTGGTGCATGTGGAAAAAAGCGGTTTCCGCGCACAATTGAATTTAATGTTTCCGTTGTCGAAGAGGTCACGACTTCCGTTTTTGGGGTGATCCGCGCATTACCCTTTAGGAAGACATGTTTCTCAGAAATCTGAGGAGTGTTTCCGAATATTCGTAGTCATGTAGTCGATAAACAAACCCACGCGCGCGGTATCGCGGATGTCCTTGTGATAAAGCAGCCAAAGGGTGCGATCGGGAATCGGGTCATGATAGGGCGCGCGGATCAGGCCCGGCTGCGCGTCGCCATAGAAACAAGGCAGAATGCATAATCCCAGACCCGCAGTTGCAAATAGCGTCTGCGAAGCGCCTTCAGCAAGGCGATGGCGCAAGTTGGCGTTCGGAAAAGGTGAGGCTTTGATCCACTCAGCATCGGACTCGTCGTGCGGCTCGTTCCAGCCAAGGATATCGATGCCTTGGCCGCCATTGTCCGCCATGCGTTTGGCCAAACCGGGGGCACAGTAGAACGCCTTTTGGCAATGGGCCAAAACTGTACCAACCATATCGCCCGCAACCTCTTTCGCATAGCGAATGGAAACGTCAACCTCGTGCCGTTGCAGACTGGCCAGTTGGTTTGACGCCTGCAGCGCGATTTGAATCTCGGGGTTGTCCGCGGTGAAAGCAGCAATGTGTTCACCCACAGGCGTATTCACCATGAAATAGGGGATCGACACATGCACGGTGCCGGCGATCCGGGTGTCCTGTCCACTAATGGCGCGGCTGGCGCCGGCCAGTTCCCGCTCCATCCGTTCCGCATAGGGCAAAAGCGTTTCCCCCATCCGCGTTAGGGTCAGGCCCTGCTGCGACCTGTCGAAAAGACGCGCATCCAGCATCTCTTCCAGAAGGGTCAGGCGTCGCGCAACGGTGGCGTGGTTGGCTCCGGTTCCATGCGCGGCCTTGCGGGCCGACCCCGCCCGCGCGATGGCCAGAAAGAACTTCAGGTCGTCCCAGTTCAGCTGTGTCAGCCGGTCCATTTGCCCCTCCGGACCTCGTGGCGCAAATTTGCACCGCTATGTTCAAGAATTAGCCATTCGTTGCAATTTCTAAAGCACTTAAATCTGCCTCACAACCGCAAGATCGAAGCTCCAAGAGGGAAAACGACATGAAACTGACCGAGGTATATTACGAGATGCCCGTGGAGGTATCGCCAGAACAAGCGTGGGAAGTGATCAATCGCTATGGTGACGTGGGGGATATCAACGGCGTACTGAAATCGTCGAAGGCGGTGAATGGCTCCGCCAATGAAGGCAGCTTGGGCGCGGACCGGATGTGCGTGATCCCCAACGGCAAAAAAGACATTCTTGTCTGGGAAAAGATCATTGATTTCAAAGAGGGCTCGCACCTGACCTATGATGTTTACCAATGGGAGAATTTCCCGCTGAACAAGATGCACAACACCTTTGGCGTGAAGGTGAAGGGCGGCAAGACCTATATCTACCAACGCTCGAAGTACCGTCTGAAACCAGGGTTTCTGTCGGGCATCATGAAGGGCAAGCTGCGCGGCGGTGCGCGCGAGGCGCTGACCGGGTTCAAGCATTTCCTGGAAACAGGTCAGGCGCGTGTTGACCCCAAGGTGCTGAAAAAACAGTATCGGGCGGTGTGATCATGGGGGTGCTTGACGGAAAAGTGGCCATTGTCACCGGCGGCATCAGCGGTATTGGCGCGGCCAGCGCCAAACGGTTCCGCGACGAAGGCGCCAAGGTTGTTGTGAACGCGCGCAACGCTGAACGGGCCGAGGCCGCGGCCGCCGGCATTGGCGTTAGCTACGACGCGGTCGAGGTGGCCGATATGGCCGATCTGGCGGCGCTTGAGGCGATGTATGTCAAAACCGCCGAAACCTATGGCAAGATCGACATCCTGTTCCTGAACGCGGGCATCGGCAAGCTGACCCCGTTCGAGGCGACGGGCGAGGCCGATTTCGACGCGATGGTCGCGGTGAACCTGAAAGGCTCGTATTTCGGGGTGCAAAAGGCGTTGCCTTACCTGGCCGACGGGGCCTCGGTCTTCTTCACCACCTCGGTCACCAACCAGATGTCGGACCCGATGACGGTGGCCTATGCGGCGACCAAGGCGGCGCTGGCCTCGATGGCGCGGACCATGGCGGTGGCGCTGAAAGAGCGCGGCATTCGCGTGAACGCGCTGAGCCCCGGGCCGGTCGCCACGCCGATCTTCGGCAAAGCCGGCATCCCGCCCGAGATGATGGACGGGTTGATGGAACAGGTCACCGGCAAAATTGCGGTGGGGCGCGTCGGCCAACCCGCCGATCTGGCCGAGGCGGCGTTGTTTTTGGCCTCACCCGCGTCCAGCTACATGACGGGAACGGAACTGAAGATGGATGGCGGTTACTCGTTGTAACGGCCAGGCACCCAATTCCGGCCCGGGGTCGAATGCGCCAAAGCTGCGGTGGGCGTGGTCAGATTTGGTCGAACTGCACGTCGGGGAAGTGCGATTTGGCCACGCTCAACGCGCGCTCTTTGGGGGCGTCGCCCAGCTGTGCGCGTGAATCGTTGCTGTCATGCACCGTACGCAAATAGGTCGGGTGTTCGGTGCGAACCACGCGGGCGGTGCGGCGTTTGACCACTTGCTTGTGGCTCATGAAAAACAGGTTGCGCCGGCTGCCCGCCGGCGCGGTCAGCGTCAGGCCAAGATTGGTAAAGGGCACGTCACGCTCGTAAAGCGCCACGCGGCCGTCTTTGACCAACAGGCTGAAACCAACCGGGAAGGAAGTGATGACGTGGTCGTCATCCGCCGCGCGATTGTCCCATGCATGTTGCGAAACCTCTTTGCAGTCTTTGACAAAATCGCGATGCAGGGCGTCGTCATCGTCCAGCACCACGGTGCTGATGATCTGATCGCGCGGATAATTGCGCCAGATCGCGTGCTTGAACACATTGGCGGCGTGGGACTTTTCGGCAAACAGCACTTTCGCGTTGCCCAGCGTCGGGCAGGATTTGACGATCCCGCGCAAATGCTGCTTGTCGGGGCGGCGCATCGCGGCCGAGCTGAGCACGATCCAGTCAAAATCCGTGTCGCTTTGCGCCTGCAGCGAGGCCGCGGTGATGTTTTCGAACAGGGTGAACCGGCGCGCCGGTCGCTGCGGGTCCAGCAGTTTGTTGGGGTCTTGGCTGGCGCGGGACCTCCAGACAGATACGCCAAAGAACGAAAACCGTGTCAGGAAAATCAATTTCATTAAACCCACCAAACTCGAAACGCATCGGACCGGCAAAATGCGGGCCCTGAACCAGTTAAAATTCCACACAGTTCGCGTTCGGGTTGCGATCCGGGAATATTGCACAATCGTTGCCTCAATCTGTGCAGGATCGCGCGGGATGCAGGGTTGACCTTGTGCCAGCTGTCAGCCGTGCCCGGTGGCCGACAACATCGCAAGCGAGGGCGTTTCGGCCAGCAACTGGCGCGAATACTCCGCTTGCGGTGCTTCAAAGAACGCCTCGGCCGGGCCGCTTTCCTGCAACTGGCCGCGGCGCAGCACCGCCACGTCATCGGCCATCTGCCGGACCACGGCAAGGTTGTGGCTGATAAACAGGATCGACAACCCAAACGTGGCCTGCAGGTCTTTCAGCAGGTTCAAGATCTGCGCCTGAATGGACACGTCCAGCGCCGAGGTTGGCTCGTCACAGATCAGGAATTCGGGCCGCGCCACAAGGGCGCGTGCCACGGCAATCCGCTGTCGCTGCCCGCCCGAAAACTGGTGCGGGTATTTCAGCATCGCCCGCTGCGGCATCTCTACCAGATCCAGGACCGAGGCCACCAGCCGCCGCCGGTCGGCCCGCGTCTTGGCCAGGCCGAAGAACCGCAAAGGCTCGCCAATGATCTGCTCGATCCGGCGGCGGTTGTTCAGGGACGAATACGGGTCCTGGAACACCATCTGGATCTTGCGCCGGGCCGGGTGGGTGCGCGCGCGGTCGCGGCCAAGGGGCAGGGGGGCGCCTTCGAACGTAATCTCGCCCGCCGAGGGGCGCACCAGCCCCACGATGGCCTTGGCCAGGGTCGACTTGCCGCTGCCGCTTTCGCCGATCACGCCCAGCACCTTGCCGCGATCCACCTGCAACGACACCGATTGTAGCGCCTTGAACCCGTCGCGCGCGCCAAAGGCAAAGGGGCGGTTGCCATAAAAGGTCACGTCCAGGTCGCGGACTTGCAGAACCGGGCCATCGCCCGCCTGTGCCCGGTCGCCGGCCAACAACCAGTCAGAGGCGTATTCGGCCGAGGCGCCCGCGACCTTCCAGCTGAGTTCGGGTGCGGATAGTTTTGGCTCGCTGTCCATGATGTTGGTGAACCGGACCAGCCGTTTGTCCAGCAGCGGCACGGCGGCCATCAGCGCGCGGGTATAGCTGTGGGCGGGGCGGCCCAGCACCTGGGCGGTCTGCCCATGCTCCATCACCTTGCCGCCGCGCAGAACGGTCACACTGTCGGTGATTTCGGCGATCACGCCGATATCATGGGTGATCAGGATAAAGCCGATGCCGCGATCCTTGGCCAGACGGCGGATCAGTTGCAGGATCTGTTTCTGGATGGCGACGTCCAGTGCGGTGGTGGGCTCATCGGCGATGATCAGGTCAGGCTCGGTACACAGCGCCAGCGCGATCACCACGCGTTGCCGCATGCCGCCGGAAAACTGGTGCGGGTATTCAGCCATGCGCGCCTCGGCATCGTGGATGCCGGTTTCCTGCAACAGGGCAATGGCCTTGTCGCGGGCCTGGGTGCGGGTTTGGTCGGTATGCTGGCGGATGGTCTCGACCAGCTGATCCTCGATCGTCAGCAGCGGGTTCAGCGAGGTCTGCGGGTCTTGAAAAATCATCGAGATCCGGGCGCCGCGCAGTTTGTGATAGGCCTTTGCGTCCAGCGCCCGCAGGTCCATCCCATCCAGATGCACCTGTCCTTGCGCGATATACCCCGGCGCCGGGATCAGCCCCATAATCGCCGCGCCGATGGTGGATTTACCTGCGCCGCTTTCACCAACCAACCCGTGAATTTCGCCCTTTTGCAGGGTCAGGTTGATGCCTTCGATTGCGGTAAACGGGCCGAACCGGGTGGGATAGACAACACTGAGGTCGCGCAGGGTTAACAGATCCTCCATCAGCGCAGCCTCGGGTTCAATACGGCGCGGAAGAAATCGCCCAGCAGGTTCACCGCAATGATCATCGAGATCAGCATCGCCGCCGGGAAGATCACGATCCACCATTCGCCCGAGAACATGTAATCCTTGCCGGTGTCGATCAGCGTGCCCAGCGACGGCTGGTCGGCGGGTACGCCGACGCCCAGGAAGCTGAGCGTTGCCTCAAGCAGGATCGCCACGGCCAGGTCCACCGTGCCGATCACCATCAGCGGCCCAAGGATGTTGGGCAGGATCGCCACCGCCATGATGCGGATTGGGTGCAGGCCCATGATCTCGGCCGCCTGGACGTATTCCTTGTTGCGCTCCACAAAGGTGCTGGCCCGCGCGGTGCGGGCGAAATCCACCCACAGCGACAGGGCGATGGCAACGGTCAGCACCACCAGCAACAGCTCTTCATGCTGTTGGCGGGGCAGCAATCCGCGCGCCACGCCGTCCACCAAAAGGGCGGTCAGGATCGCCGGCAGCGACAGCTGCACATCGGCGATGCGCATCACCACCGCGTCGAACCGCCCGCCGAAATAGCCCGCCGCCACGCCCAGCGCCGTGCCCAGCACCGCCGCGAAAGCAACCGAGCAAAGCCCGATCAGCAGCGACAGGCGTGTGCCATAAAGGATCGAGGAATACAGATCGCGCCCCTGATCATCGGTGCCGATGATGAACCGCGGGTCGCCGCCATCAGACCATGCGGGCGGCAGGAAACTGTCCAGGATGTCAAAACTGGCCAGGTCGTAAGGGTTCGACGGCGTGATCAGCGGCGCGAACAGCGCCCCCATGATCGACAAAAACGCCGCCAGCGCCGCCAGCTGCGCCACGGGGCGGCGCAGGAACAGGTACAGCATCTCGTTTTCCACGCGCACCCGGCGCCACCATGTCAGCATCAGCCGGCCTCCGGCTTAAGCCGCACGCGCGGGTCGATGACGAAATAGAGGATGTCGACGATCAGGTTGATCACCACGAAGATCAGCGCGATCAGCACGAGGTAAACCGACAGGACCGGGATGTCGACAAACCGGATGGAATCAAGGAACAACAGCCCCATGCCGGGCCATTGGAACACGCTTTCTGTGACGATCGAAAAGGCGATGATGCCGCCAAATTGCAGCCCGATGATGGTGATCACCGGCACCATCGAGTTGCGCAGCGCGTGGCGGTAATGGACCGATCTGTAGTCGATGCCGCGCGCGATGGCGAACTTGATGAAATCGGTGTTCATCACGTCCTGCATCTCGGACCGGACAAGGCGCATTGTCAGGGTCAGCTGGTACACCCCCAGCGTGATCGCCGGCAGGATCAGCGCGCGCAACCCCGACCAGGATGCAAAGCTGGTCTTCCACCAGCCGATCTCGACCACGTCACCGCGGCCATAGGTCGGCAGCCAGCCCAGCTGCACTCCGAACAGATAGATCAGGAACAGGCCAATCACGAAGGTGGGGATCGAAATACCCACCAGCGTGGTGACAAGGATCGTCTGCGCCGCCAGCCCGCCCGACCGCAGCGCGGTGAATATCCCCGCCGGGATGCCGATGATCAGCGAGATCAGGAGCGACACGAACCCAAGCTCCAGCGTGGCGGGCATGCGCGACAGGATCATCTCGCCGATGGGCTGACGGGTGCGATAGGAAAAGCCGAAATTGCCGGTCACCAGATCGCCCAGAAACCGGGCATATTGGGTCAGCACCGGGTCATTCAGGCCCAATTGCTCGCGCAGGCGCTCGCGATCCTCGATCGAGGTTTCCTGGCCCACCATCACCTCGACCGGGTCGCCCACATAGTGGAACATGGCAAAAGCCAGCAGGCTGACGGCCAGCATCACAAAAACCGACTGCGCCAAACGTCTGAGAACAAATCCGATCATGGGGCCCTTTCACCTTGGGCCAACCCTTGCAGTGGGCGAAGGGATTGAAAAGACCCAATACCCCGCCGCCGCACTGCACAGGCTTGGTGCGCAATTGCACATTGGTGGCAGGCGCGCGCCGCCCTAGGCTTTGACCATAAGCCTGCGGCACAGCGGGCCGCTCACAACCGGGAGACATTATATGCATATTCGCAAGACGGTTGCGCTGTCTGCGTTGCTGTTGGGCACCAGCCTGACCGCCGCCAGCGCCGAAACCTTTCGCTGGGCCGGTTCCACCGACCCGCAAACCATGGACCCGCATGCCGTGAACTCGGCCCCCGTGCTGGGCTTTCTGAACAATGTCTACGAGGGGCTTGTGCGCCGCGGCAAAGACATGCAGATCGAACCGGCGCTGGCCGAAAGCTGGGAGCCGCTGGGCGCCGATGGCTGGCGGTTTAACCTGCGCAAGGGCGTGAAATACCACGATGGCTCGGACTTCACCGCCGAGGACGTGATGTTCAGCTATGAGCGCGCCAGTTCCGAAGAGGCCGACGTACGGTCGTGGTTCGCGCCGGTTAAAGAGGTGAAGGTGGTGGACGATTACACCATCGACTTCCTGACCAACGCGCCGAACCCGCTGTTTCCGGACAGCATCGCCAACTTCATGATCATGGACAGCGGCTGGACCACCTCGAACGGCGCCGAACGCCCGTCGAAAGAGGCCGAGAACCACGCCACCCGCAATGCCAACGGCACCGGCGCCTTCATGTTGGCCAGCCGCGACCCGGGCGTGCGCACCACGCTGACGCCCAACACCGGTTGGTGGGACGATCTGGAAAGCAACATCACCGAGGCTGTTTTCACCCCCATCGGCGAGGCCGCCACGGGTATGGCCGCGCTGTTGTCGGGCGAGATCGACTTTATCGAGCCAATCCCCCTGCAGGACGTACCGCGCATGAAGGAACGCGCCGGGTTCACCGTGCATGAAGGGGTTGAGGCGCGCGTGCTGATGCTGGGCTTTGACCACGAGGCCGAAGCGCTGAAATATTCGGACGAGACCACCGACAAGAACCCCTTCGCCGATCAGCGTGTGCGTCAGGCGATCTATCAGGCCATCGATGTGGGTGCGCTGACCAGCCGCGTGATGCGCGGCACCGCGCGGCCTGCCTCGCAATTGGTTTCGGACAAGATGAAGGGCTATTCGGAAGGTCTTGATGACCGTCTGGCCTTCGATCCCGACGCCGCCAAGGCGCTGCTGGCCGAGGCCGGGTACCCGGACGGGTTCTCGTTTGGCCTGATGTGCCCGAATGATCGCTACATCAACGATGAAAGCATCTGCAAGGCCGTGGCCTCGATGCTGGCCAAGGTGGGTGTGAATGCCAAGCTGACCGCGATGCCGGTACGCAATTACTGGCCCGAGCTGCGGGAAGACAATTACGACATGTACCTGCTGGGCTGGTCGCCGGGCACTTTTGATGCCGAGCATCCGATCCGCTTCCTCGCCTCAACGCCCAATGCCGAGAAGAAGCTGGGCAGCTGGAACTTTGGTGGCTTCTCGAACGCCCGTGTCGACGAGCTGCTGCCAATGATCCAGACCGAGATCGACCCGGCCAAGCGGCAGGCAATGATCGACGAGACCCACAAGATCCTGCAGGATCAAGTGGCCTATGTGCCGATGTATGTGCAGCCGCTGATCTGGGCGTCCAAGGACAATGTCAGCCTGACACAGCGCACCGATAACTTCTTCATCCTGCGTTGGGTCACCGTGAACTGATCAGAATGCGGGGCCGGGGATACTCTCCGGCCCCCTTTTCGCGCGTCAGGACAGCCCGACCTTTTCACGCGCCAAATCCACCAGCTTGCGGGCGGCTTCCAGATCGGTCGCGTTCGGATTGGGCGAGGCCATGGGCCAGCCACCGTCGCGACATTCCTTGTCCCGGTACAAAACACTCGACTGGCTGAAATAGGTGCCATTGTGGTTCGGCGCGTCGTCCGACAGCAGTACGTGTAGCGAAGTTTGGGCCGAGGCCCAGTTGCTGTCGCTCATGAAATGGGTCAGCGGACGCAGTACGGTGAACAACGTGTCCATCAGAAACCCGCTGCCGCGGCCAAAGTTCGACCTTGCCCAGCCGGGGTGGATCGACGCGGTTGTGACACCGGTGCCGTTCAGTCGGTCGGCCAGCTCGACCCCGTACAGAACATTGGCCACCTTGGCCTCGCCGTAGGCGTCAAAGGCGCTGTATTTGCGGGTTTTCCAGTCGATATCGTCGAAATTCACCGCGTAACGTTTGGCGGGCGAATTGGCGTGCACGACCGAGGACAGGATGCCCACCCGCGACGGCGCGGCGGCTTTCAGCGGCTCCAACAACAGCTCGGTTAACAGGAAATGGCCCCAGAAACTGGCTGCCATCGTCATCTCGAACCCATCTTTGGAGTATTTCGCCTCGGACCCCATGATCACTGCGCCGGCATTGCACATCAGCCCGTGCAACAGCGTGTGCTTGGCGCGGAAGGACTCGGCGAAGCTCCTGACCGAGGCCAGATCGGCCAGGTCGCAACCGATCACTTCATAGCTGCCTTTCAGGCCGGTGAAGTCCCTGGCAACCTCCTCGCCGGCCTCAACCCGGCGGCAGGCCATCACCACATGACCGCCTTGTTTTATCAACTGGCGCGTGGTTTCCAGCCCAACGCCCGAATTGGCGCCGGTTACAATATAGGTTTTCCCCGAGACATCTTTGGACAGGGTCGCGTCATCGACCCACAACGTGTTTTTGCGTGGCATGTGGCATTCCTCAACTTTCTGAGCCGCCATCCTGGCGGGTTGCCCCAAACTTACGCAGGGCCGTGCCAGCCGTGTATTGCAGATCGCGCCAATTGGGTTGCGAATTGTACCTAATCCGCGCCCATCAGCATGTTCTGCAAGGTTTGCCGCAGCAGGGGCCAACCACCGGGCGTCCACCCGGCATGCCGCAATTTTCCGGTATCCATCTGGTCAAAAGGTGCCGCAGTTTTCTCCGGCAATGTATGCGCGCAGCCGGTGATCTGCCCCACGATGCGCAACATTTCATTGCGATCCAGCAGGATATCGGAAACGTTATAGGCCCCAGAGGGGTGATCGAACAGAACACCAGCAGCATGTGCAAGGTCGGCGCCGTGCACCTCGGTGCCCTGTCGGGGTTCAACGGGCTTTCCAGCAAGATAATTCGCCAGCAACTCGGCCCACTTATGGTATTGTCCCGGACCGGCCGGTCCATATACCCCGGTCGCGCGCAAGGATTGCCCGATAAATGCGGGTCCCGACATTTCGGCCAGAGCTTTTTCAGCCGCCAGTTTCACGGTGCCGTAAAGGGTGTTGGGGGCCGGAACGCTTTCTTCGGTGATCGGTCCGCCGTCTTGTGGAACACCATACACCGCGCGCGAGGACAGGAAGACCACACGTTTTACTCCGGATTTGCGGGCTGCATTGAATATTGCGAGCGAGCCATCCAGATTTGCCCGTATGAACCCCGTCGGGTCGTCGCCTTCGCCACCGCGGTACCGGCCGGGGACATGGGCAAAGGCGCAGTGGATAACCTCGTTCACGTTCAGGCTTGGATGATCGCCCAGAGTGAATGCCTGCCAATGAACCTGAGCAGAGAAGAAACCGGCGGTGGGTTTGGTACGTGACAGAACGGTCACCTCGTGCCCTTGGGCCAGTGCGCGTTCGACAAAGAACCGCCCAACCAGCCCGGTTCCACCTGTGACGGCAACCCTCATACCGGGTCGGGCAGGGAGGCCGGGTCGGGCACCGGCCCATCCCCGGCATAGGCGCGCCACAGATCGATCAGTGGGCGTAGCCGGTCGGCCTTATCATGGTCTTGCCACGGCTTTTCGTATTGATAGTGAACTACGTTCACCGAGGGCCAGTGCCAAAGTTCGGGCAGGTTGAACCAGACATATTGCAGCATGTTGAACGTCACCGGCAGGCCGTGCCAGTTGGGAAAGTAGCTTTGCAGAAATGTCTGATCGGTGCGGCGCCAAAAGGCATCGGGCGCGTCCAGCTGCAAAAGCATCGCGTCGAAAGTGGCCGGGTCAGGCCGCGCGGTAAAGACGCCCGAGTTCATGCGATGGAAATCTGCCAGCCCCTCATAGACGTTCGGCGCGGCACAGAATTGCGGATAGTCAAACAGCGCATCGATATTACGCAGCACCAGCGTATCGGCATCCAAAAACACCACGCGGTCATAGGGCAGCTGCCACAGCCGTAGCTTGGCGAAATTGTCCAGCGGGGTGTGAAAGGAGGGCTTGGTGCCCTTGGTAAAGGGCGCGGTGTCGTGCAGGGTCTTGCGTGCGTGGCGCTGGTTGAACGCATCCGATGTTGGCAACAGATCCACCGGCGCCAGCCGGGCGCCCAGCGCCGAAAGTGGCGCCAGGTCAGCCGCGGGCACCCCGCCGGTATGCATCACCACGATGTCAGCGGTTGTGCCCGATAATGCCAGCGACCGCACCAATGCCCGTGCGCCTTGGGCAAAATCGGCATTGGTGACCAGCGTCACATAGGCGCGTCTCATGACACCGATTTCAGCCGTGTGCCTTCGGGGTCGGTCTCAACCCGGCTGGCCAGGTCCTTGGTCCAGGCGGACACGGCGGGCACGCGCTTGCGGTCAATCCGGTGGGCGTATTTGCGGGCGACCTCGACCACTTCCTCCAACAGGCCTTCGGCCAGCGTGATCGGGTTCAGACCCAGCCCCAGGAATTGATCGTTGCGCACGATCAGGTCGTTGGCCTCGGCCTCTTTGCGGGGGTTCGGCAGATAGGCGATCTCGGCCCCGGTCATGCCGGCAATCATCTCGGCCAGATCGCGCACGCGGTGGGTTTCGGTCATCTGGTTGAAGATCTTGACCTTGTCACCCGCGGCCGGCGCGTCGGACAAGGCCAGTTCAATGCAACGCACGCTGTCCTGCAGGTGGATAAAGGCGCGGGTCTGCCCGCCGGTGCCGTGCACCGTCAGCGGATAACCGATCGCGGCCTGGATCAGGAAACGGTTCAGCACGGTGCCGTAATCGCCATCGTAATCGAACCGGTTGATCAGCTGTTCATGCCGCTTGGTCTGCGCGGTATGGGTGCCCCAGACGATGCCCTGATGCAGGTCGGTGATCCGCAGCCCGTCGTTTTGTGCATAGAACTGAAACAGGATCTGATCGAGCGATTTGGTCATGTGATAGACCGAGCCGGGGCGGGTGGGGTACAGGATATCCTGGCTTTTCACCGACCCATCCAGCGTTTCGATGCCCACCGGCAGATACCCCTCGGGGATCGCCGCGCCGATGGTGGAATAGCCGTAAACGCCCATCGTGCCCAGGTGCACCAGATGCGCATCAATGCCGGTTTCCACCAGCGCCGTCAGCAGGTTATGCGTGGCGTTGACGTTGTTGTTGACGGTGTAGACCTTGTGGCGGTCCGATTTCATCGAATAGGGCGCGGCGCGTTGCTCGGCAAAGTGGACCACCGCGTCGGGGCGGTGTTCGGCCAGCCATGCGCGCAGACGCTCGTATTCTGTGGCCAAGTCCAGCAAGTGGAACGCCAGCGTTTTGCCAGTTTCCTGTTTCCATATGCGGCAGCGTTCCTGAATCGAGTCCATCGGCGTCAGCGATTGAACGCCCAGTTCTGTATCAATCCAGCGGCGCGACAGGTTGTCGATGATGTGAACTTCGTGCCCCTGATCTGAAAGGTGCAAGGCCGTTGGCCACCCGCAGAATCCATCACCGCCCAATACTGCAATTTTCATGGAAAACTCCTGTTTTCAATGCTCGAAACCGAGGTTGTCCACCTCTTTAGATTACAAAAGGCCTACGCCGATGGAATGTGAATGTCATTTGAAGTTTTTATGTCGGTGCGGGGCTGAGTACAGCAAAAAGCCCCGCGATGCGGGGCTTTGGAAACTGTATCAATTCTGTTCAGTTGGCTTAGCCACCCCAAGTGCGCACATCGCCACAGTCCATGTGAACGAAGTTCGAGCGCGAGTATTTACCCACGCCACCTGCGTGGCAGGCCTTGGCCGCAGCAAAGATCTGATTGACGGAACGGCTCTTCAACCGCAGATCGGCGGCTTGACCGGACATATGCAACGAGTTGCGCGCGACGGCCCTTGAACGCGAACGCAACATGGCGTTTGTCTGTGGGCTGCGATAGCCCGACAGCATCATGTAAGGCTCGTCCGTATCCATCAGGTTACGCGTGGCCGAAATGATGTCGATCGTCCGAAGATCGATATCGATGGTGCCACCGGTCCGCCAATCCCGCATGAAGTGATTGATCTCGGCCACGGCCTCTTTGATGTATTTGCCGTCGATCCAGTAGATCGTGTTGATGCTTTCACCGGTTCTGCCGGAATACATCGCAATACTGCGAATATCACCCGAGCCGCGATTGAAGCCAAAGGCGTTGGCATAAGTAGGCGCTGCCGCCACTGCCGTTGCCGCAAATGCACGCAGCACACCACGTCGTGTGATCACGCTCTTATTCGTCGCCATAGAATGCGCCTGTCCCGTCGTCGCAAGCCCGCCTTACGGCGGTATTTTGATTTTCCCCAAGTGCACGCGATTTATGACATGAAAGGATTCACTAACCAAGCCCGTTGTGAGGTCTTTGGGGGAATTCAAGGGGGAATAAGCAGATTTTTGCCTACCCATCTGGATTCGCAAGATTGCTTTTGAATCCGCGGCATGTGTGCAACAGACAGAAAGCAGGCGAACCAATTGGCAATAATGTGATTAGACAGATGCGCACAAAACTGGCGATTTTCTGCTATCGACCACGTAGTTATGCCAAGTTGTTGAGGACCGAGATATGACGTTTTCCAATTTACCTGCCTTTGCAAGGCCCCTGATTGCAGGCGCGGCTCTTTCTTTGGCGGCGGCAATCCCCGCGTTCGGGCAAGTAACGGCGTTCAAACAAGCCGTCGCCGAAGCGGCCTCCAGCAGTGAGGCGCTGTCCGAATTTTATCGAACCACGAACTACGAAGCGATTTGGACGGGCAAGGACGACAAGGCACGGCGGCGCGCTTTTGTGAAAGCACTGGCTTCCGTTGATGCACATGGTCTGCCGTCGTCGCGCTATTCCGCGGAAATGGTGCGCGAACTGCTGAAATCAGCAAAATCGTCGCGCGACCTTGGCCGTGTCGAGGTCGAGCTGAGCCAGATGTTCCTGCAATACGCGCAAGATCTGCAAAGCGGCGTTCTGGACGGCACCCGATTGATCGAGGGCATCAAGCGCAAGCCCAGCCGCCGCGATGGCACGGCACAACTGGTGGCGTTTTCGAAAAGCGCGCCTAACGCGTATTTCAAGAGCCTGGCTCCCAAAAGCCCTGAATACAAGCGCCTGATGGCCGAAAAGCAGCGTTTGGAGCGCCTGCTGGGCGCCGGTGGCTGGGGCGAGGGCGTACCGAAAGGCAAGTTGGAGCCTGGCGACAGTGGTGCCAAGGTGGTGGCGCTGCGCAACCGCCTGATTGCGATGGGGTATATGAAACGGTCGCCTTCGCAAAGCTATGACAGCAAATTGCAAAAGGCCGTGCAGGCATTCCAGATCGACCATGGCCTTCTGGCAGATGGGGTCGCCGGCGACGCCACGATCGCTGCGCTGAACGTGCCGGTACAGACCCGTCTAGAGCAGGTGATTGTCGCGATGGAACGCGAACGCTGGCTGGGCGATGAACGCGGGCAGCGCCATATCCTGGTGAACATTACCGACTTTCACGCGCGCATCATGGAAAACGGTCAAGTGGCGTTCAAGACGCGTTCGGTTGTCGGAGCGAACACCTCGGACCGCCGCACGCCCGAGTTCTCGGACATCATGGAGCACATGGTGATCAATCCTACATGGAACGTGCCACGTTCGATTGCCACCAAAGAGTACCTTCCCATGTTGAAAAAGAACCCGCAGGCGGTCAGCCATCTGCGGATCACCGACGCGCGTGGACAGCTGGTGGACCGGGCCAACACCGATTTCACGCAATACAGCACTCGTAACTTCCCTTTTGACATCAAGCAGCCGCCGTCGCGCGGCAACGCGCTGGGTTTGGTGAAGTTCATGTTCCCCAACCGCCACAACATCTATCTGCATGACACGCCACATAAGTCGCTTTTCGGCCGCGAGGCGCGGGCGTTTTCACATGGATGTATCCGTCTGAATGACCCGTTTGATTTTGCCTACGAGTTGCTCAGCAAGCAGACCGCCAACCCCCAAAGCTTCTTCGCAGAGCGTCTGAATACCGGCCGGGAAACCACAGTGCCGCTGGAAAAGCAGGTGCCGGTGCATATCATCTATCGCACTGCCTTTACCGAGCCAAAGGGGCGCGTTCAATTCCGTACCGACATCTATGGCCGCGATGCCAAGCTGTTTGACGCACTCAGCGAAGCCGGGGTGGTGCTCAGGGCCGTTCGCAGCTAAACATTTGCCTCAAAGGCAGGCACGACGCCCGGCCCGAAGCCGGGCGTTTTGCGTTTTGTGCCTTAAACAGCAAAGCAGGACCGCGCCATGACCCACACCGTGAACCAGATCGCAGACGCGCTTGGCGCAAAGGTCGAAGGGGACGGGACGTTAGAGGTGACTGGCGTGTCCGAGCCGGCATCGGCGGGGCCGAATGACCTTGCACTGGCCATGTCCCCAAAATTTGCCGAAAGCCTGCCGCAAGGCGCGGCACAGGTGGCCGCATTATGGGATGGCGCCGACTGGCAAGCGTTGGGCCTGAAGGCCGCTGTTTTCGTGCCACGGCCGCGCTATGCCTTGTCCGGTTTGACACAGTTGATGGACCCGGGTCCGGAAATTGCACCGGGCATTCATCCCACCGCTGTGGTTGATCCCAGCGCACAAATCGGCAAGGGCGCGGCAGTCGGGCCGTTTGTTGTTATCGGTGCCCGCGTGCGCATTGGCAAAACCGCACGAATCGCAAGCCACGTTTCGATTGCCGAGGACGCGGTGATCGGCGATGACGCTCTGTTGATGAACGGCGCCCGCATCGGTTCGCGCGTAACCATCGGTGACCGGTTTATCGCGCAGCCCGGCGCGGTGGTCGGATCTGATGGACTGTCTTTCGTCACTCCGGAAAAGTCCAATGTGGAACGCGTGCGTGAAACAATGGGACAGGCCTCCGAGATCGCAGAACAAAGCTGGACACGCATTCATTCGCTGGGCGCAGTGGAGATTGGTGACGATGTCGAGTTGGGTGCCAATGCCTGCATCGACAAGGGCACAATCCGGTCGACACGGGTCGGTAATGGCACAAAGATCGATAACCTTGTGCATGTTGCCCATAACGTTGTGATCGGGAACGATTGCCTGTTTGCCGCCGGTGTTGGTATCGCGGGGTCCACTACGCTGGGTGATCGTGTGGTTCTGGGTGGGCATGTTGGTGTGGTCGACAATATCTCGATTGGCAGCGACGTAGTGGCCGGTGGCGGCACCAAAATCTTGTCCAGCGTCCCTGCAGGTCGTGCCGTAATGGGCAACCCGGCGGTCAAGATGGAACAGAATATCGAGATCTACAAAGGCCTGCGCAGGCTTCCTAGATTGTTCAAACAGGTGGCCGAATTGCAAAAAGCAGTTTCCAAAACCGCTAAGAGCGACTAAATCACGCCCAACGCCAGAGCAGGGAGACCAAGGCATGTCCAACGAAGTACAGGACAAGGTCATCGAAATCATCGCCGAGCAGGCTGTTTTGGATGTGTCCGACGTGACACCCGAAAGCTCGCTGGATGATCTGGGAATCGATAGCCTGGGTCTGGTGGAAAGCATTTTTGCCATCGAAGAAGCGTTCGACATTCAGGTGCCGTTCAATGCGAACGACCCATCGGAAAGCGATTTCGACATTTCGTCGGTTGCGGCAATCATCAAGGCCGTCGAAGGCCTGGTGGCTGAACAAAAGCAATGAAACGCGTTGTCATTACGGGGCAGGGGGCGATCAACGCCCTTGGCCACAGCGCCACGGCCACGCAACGCGCGATGGCCGAAGGCAAATGCGGTATCGGCCCGCTGGAACTGCGTGATGTAGAGCGTCTGTCAATTCGAATTGGTGGACAGGTTCAGGGCTTCGTGGCCGAAGATCACTTCAATCGCCAGCAGATTGCCCTGTATGACCGTTTCACCCAGTTTGCCCTTTTGGCCGCGAAAGAGGCGATTGCCCAATCTGGCCTAACATTCTCGGGCGACTTGTCTGCCGAAACCGGCGTTGTTCTGGGCACGGCAGGTGGGGGCGTGAACACCTGGGACGAGAATTATCGCACCGTTTACGAGGACGGAAAGAACCGCGTGCATCCGTTTGTGGTGCCCAAGTTGATGAACAACGCCGCGGCCAGCCATATCTCGATGGAATACAACCTCAAAGGACCCAGCTTTACCGTCGCCACCGCTTGTTCGTCGTCGAACCACGCGATGGGCCAGGCGTTTCAGTTGATCCGGTCCGGCATGAGCCGTGCAATGGTCACCGGCGGAACCGAGGCGATGTTGTGCTTTGGCGGCATCAAGGCCTGGGAAGGGCTGCGTGTGATGTCCAAGGACGCCTGCCGGCCGTTCTCGGCCAATCGCAACGGCATGGTGCAGGGCGAGGGTGCTGCGATTTTCGTGTTCGAGGAATACGAGCACGCCAAAGCCCGCGGAGCTGAGATTTTGGCCGAAGTTGTCGGTTTTGCCATGACCTCGGACGCCTCTGATATCGTGATGCCGTCCAAGCAAGGGGCGGCGCGTGCGATTTCCGGGGCCATGAAAGACGCCGGGCTGAACCCCGAAGATGTACAATACATCAATGCGCATGGCACCGGGACGGCGGCGAACGACAAAACCGAATGTGCGGCGGTTGCTGATGTATTCGGTACTCATGCCGACAACCTAATGATTTCGTCGACCAAGTCGATGCATGGGCATCTGATCGGCGGAACCGGCGCGGTAGAGCTGTTGGCCTGCATTTTGGCGCTGCGTGAAGGGGTCGTGGCGCCTACGGTCGGCTACCAAGAGGCAGATCCGGAATGTGCTCTGGACGTTGTCCCGAACGAAGCGCGTGATGCCAAGGTTGACGTGGTGTTGTCGAACGCGTTCGCCTTTGGCGGTCTGAACGCCGTTCTTGCCTTGCGGGCAATGTAAATGGCGCGGCCCTGGCCGCGCCAAAACCGTTATTCGGCCGGTTGTTCTTGCGACTCAACCATTTCCTTGAATGCGGCGGTAAAGCCAGACAGCGAAAGCCCGAGATTCACACGTTGGTCCGGCAAGGCCAGCGGTACAATCGAAACAATTGCTCCGTTCCCGCGACGATAGGAATCAACATCCTGCTGCGTCAGACCGATGCGCGCAAAACACGACACCTGCGTGCAGAAACGATAGGGATAGGTTTTTGCAGGGGAACGGTCGACCTTGATCGCCAATGGCTGGCTAAGCAACGTCTGCAGTGGCACCGCGATCGTGGCGCCAGCGGCAACTTCTTCCTGGCCGGGAATAAGGTAAACGGTAAATTCTGCGACGGGACCGCCCTGATCATCGGTCAAAAGCTGGTAAAGCTGGCAGGGATCAACCTGTCCTTCATTTGCACGAATGCACCGTATCTCCCAATCTGAATGGGTGTTCAGCCGATAGGAGGTGCCCGGTGCGTTCGGGTCCGCAGGGGCATCCGTTTCGGGCGCTGCCGTCTCTGCTTCTGTTTGGTTTGTCGCGGTGTCCTGAGCGACAACCGGAGCCGCCGAAAGTGCGATGCCCAGTAATGCCATGCGTAATGCATTCATAGCTGTGCTTGTCCTTTGTGCATTTTTCCTTTGCACAGCGGCTTAGCACGCGGTGGCAATGCTGTCAGGCGGAAAACTCTGTGCGCCAAAGCCCGGGGCGGGAAATCGCCGTTCAATCACAAGCGTTTGCGCAAATGAAAAGGGGCCAGCAGAGGGCCCCTTTTCGTGTCTTTTTTCTCCCCGTCGGACTGGCCGACTTAATCATTGCCGGAACGCTAGAATCATATTCGGGACGCGTCAACACATAATCACGCAATCGGCTACGGAATTGAAACCAGACAAAAAAAGAGGCCGTGCACAAACGGCACGGCCAGTCGACAGGGAGGAACCCCAAACGGCCATCGAGCCGATTGCGGGATAGCATCCAGTCTGGCACAAGGTGGTTAACGGGGTGTGATCAAGGCGTGCGCCGAGGCAGGAGGGTTAAACGTGCAAGACAGTATCGTGATCGGCGGTGGCGGAGATGCCTACGGGATTCAACAAAAGCTGCTGTTGAAATATGCCAACCGGCACGGGCTGATCGCCGGCGCCACGGGCACGGGCAAAACAGTTACCCTGCAGATCATGGCACAGGCGTTTTCACGCGCCGGTGTGCCGGTTTTTGTGTCAGACGTGAAGGGTGATCTATCGGGTATGGCCGCCGCGGGCCGGGCCGATTTCAAACTGCACGACGCGTTCATGAAACGCAGCGATACGATCGGGCTGCCGCTGGATTACGCCGCGTGCCCCGTCACCTTTTGGGATCTGTACGGCCAGCAGGGCCACCCGGTGCGCACAACCATCGCCGAGATGGGGCCGCTTTTGTTGTCGCGGCTGCTGGAACTGACTGACGCGCAGGAGGGCGTGCTGAACATCGCCTTCCGGGTCTCGGACGATCAGGGCCTGCCATTGCTGGATCTGGCCGATCTGCGGGCGCTGCTGGTGTGGATCGGTGAAAACCGTGACAGCCTGTCGTTGCGCTATGGTAATGTGGCGCCGGCCTCGATCGGGGCGATTCAGCGCCGTCTGTTGGTGTTGGAAAACGAAGGCGGTGCGCGTCTGTTCGGCGAACCGGCGCTGGCGCTGGACGATCTGTTCCTGAAAGACGCCACGGGGCATGGCCGTATCAACATCCTTGCCGCCGACAAGCTGATGGCCGCGCCACGCCTTTACGCCACCTTCCTGTTGTGGCTTCTGTCCGAGCTTTTCGAAGAGCTGCCCGAGGTTGGCGACCCCGACAAGCCCAAGCTGGTGTTTTTCTTTGACGAGGCGCATCTGCTTTTCGAAGACGCGCCCAAGGCGCTGGTGGATAAGGTGGAGCAGGTGGCCCGCCTGATCCGGTCCAAAGGTGTGGGGGTGTATTTCTGCACGCAAAGCCCGTCGGACATCCCCGAGGATATCTTGGGTCAGCTGGGCAACCGCATTCAGCACGCCCTGCGCGCCTTTACCGCGCGCGACCGCAAGGCGCTGAAACTGGCGGCCGAAACCTATCGCGACAATCCCCGGTTCGACACCGAAGAGGCCATTCGCAATGTCGGCGTGGGCGAAGCCGTGACGTCATTTCTGGAACGCAAAGGCGCGCCGGGCGTGGTGGAACGCACGCTGATCCGGCCGCCGGCCTCGCAACTGGGTCCGCTGGACAAGGCAGCGCGCAAGGCCGTCATTGACGCGTCACCGGTGGCCGGAAAATACGACACACTGCACGATCCACGCTCGGCCTATGAGATCTTGTTGCAGCGCTCTGAACAAGCCGCGCGAGAAGCCGAGGCAGCCGAAGAGGCGCTGGAAGATGCCGCGCCTATGCAGCGGGAATATCAAGCCGCTCGCCGCTATTCCGGCACACGAGTCAAAAGCTATCGCGCACGCACTGCGCGGCGGCAGTCCGATACGATCGGTTCCGCCTTGGGTAAAGCGCTGGTGAAAGAGCTGAAAGGCACCACTGGCCGGCGCATTGTGCGTGGGGTTCTGGGTGGCATCTTCAAGGGCCGCTAAAGCGGGCGCACTTTCAACTGGGTGATGCGGTTGGACTCGCGCGCGGCGACTTCGAACCGGAAGCCGTGGAAAAAGAACACCTGGCCCTGGTTCGGGATCATCTGCGCCTCGTGGATGACCAACCCGGCCACGGTATTGGCCTCGTCATCGGGCAGGGACCAGTCCGTGGCGCGGTTCAGATCGCGGATCGTCATGGAACCATCCACAAGGAAGTGCCCGTCATCGGTGCGTGTCAGGGTCACGTCATCGTCGATGTCGAACTCGTCGGTGATCTCACCCACGATCTCTTCCAGGATGTCTTCTAGTGTGATCAGCCCCTGCAGCGCGCCGTATTCGTCCACCACCAGCGCAAAATGCGTGTGGCGGCGCAGAAATTCGCGCATCTGGTCGTCCAACGTGGTGGTTTCGGGCACAAAATAAGGTTCCATCGCCACGTCGGTGATGTCGAACTTGTCCAATCCGTCGGGCTGCGCATCGGGGCCCCGTATCACACGGTTGACTGCGCGCAGCATATCCTTGGCATGTACCACACCCACAACGTTTTCCGGCTCGTCTTTGAAAATTGGCAGACGCGTGTGTGGGCTTTCGAGACATTTGGAAAGAAGCGTTTCCGGGTCTTCCTCGGCATCCAGCATCTCAATGTTTGAGCGATGCAACATGATCTCTTCAACCGTGCGGTCTCCTAGATCCAGCGCGCCAAGGATTCGGTCACGGTCCTCTTTCTCGACAACGCCTTCGGAATGGCCCAGCTGTAGCGCACCAGCGATCTCTTCGCGGACGGCAAGGATATGGCTGTCGGGGTCGATCTTTACGCCAAACAGCCCCAACACGCCACGCACCAAAGAGCGGATTGCCGAGACCAAAGGCGAAAAGACGCGGATCACCAACGCAATCACGGGCGACACGCGCGCGGCGGCGGTTTCAGCATTGGTGATGGCATAGGTTTTGGGCAGGACCTCGGCAAAGATCAGCACCAAAAGGGTCATCACCAAGGTCGCAAGGGCCACACCGCTTTCGCCAAAAAGGCGCGTGAACAAGGCCGTGGCCAGAGAGGTGGCCAGGATATTCACAAGGTTATTGCCCAGCAGGACCGAGCCAATCAGCCGTTCGTTGTCTTCGGTGATATCCAGCGCGCGCTTGGCCCCACGCGAACCCTTGTCCGCCTGACTGCGCAATTTCCCGCGCGAGGCCGCCGTCAACGCGGTCTCGGAGCCCGAGAAAAAGGCCGACAGGATCAAAAGCGTGGCGATGGCCCCGCAGGTCAACCAAAAGGCGGTGTCAAAACCGGTCATTCGTCTTTCCGTTCAGAAGTTTGGCCCGTTTAGGGATGTCCCTTGTATGCGCGCAGGCGGGGTGGCGATCAAGGGTCTGGCTTGGGATCGGCCAGCGGGTGATGTGTCAGCACCAGTTTGCGCAGGCGTTCCTGCAGAACATGGGTGTAGATCTCGGTCGTCGAGATATCGGCATGGCCCAGCAGCGTCTGGATCACCCGTAAATCGGCGCCGCCTTCCAGCAGATGCGTGGCAAAGGCATGGCGCAATGTATGCGGTGTTACCTTTGTCGGTGAAATGCCAGCGCGTGCAGCCAGGTCTTTAACAAGCGCATAAAATCGCATCCGCGTCAGGTGCCCGGTTGCTCCGCGTGATGGGAACAGGAACGGGCTTGCCGTGGCACCCGCCTCGCGGGCTTTCATTTCGTTACTGTCACGCTCGGAAAGCCAGTCCTGGATGGCCGCGCGGGCAGGGGGCGACAGGGGCACCATTCGCTCTTTGCCCCCTTTGCCTTTGATCAGGACAAGGTTCGGATCGCCTCGAACCGCTGACACCGGCAACGAGACCAGTTCGGTCACCCTCAGCCCCGTGGCATAGAGCACTTGCATCAGGCAAGTATCACGCGTGGCATTGCGGCCTTGGGTGGCGGCGTCCAACAGGGCGTCAACCTCGGAATGGGTCAAGACCTTGGGCAGTGCCTTGGCCTTGGGCGGGCCTTTGATCTGCATGGCAGGATTGATGTCGCGCCAGCCTTCTTCATAGGCGAAACGAAAGTACTGTTTGATCGCCGATAGACGGCGCGCACGGGTGCTGGCTGCCAACCCGGCAGTTTCGCACCGGATCAGGTAGGCAATGATCTCGTCTTGCCCGGCCGTTTCCAGATCGCTGCCATGCCGTGACAGGTCCCCTGCGAAATCCATAAGGTCACGGGCATAAGCCAGTTGAGTGTTGGTTGCCGCGTCCAGTTCGGCCGATATCGCGTCCAGAAAACTCTGGATAGCCCGCGCGTCGGCGGTGCTTGCGTTCATGCTTCCGGGCCCAGGATCAACACTTCTATGGCAGCGCGGCGCGCGGCCTCCTCCAGGCCTACACGGCGCAACACGGCCAAGCCTTGGGTCAGGTCCGCCAGGTCGCCATCCTGACCGGCGGCTATCCGATTGATTGCCTGCAGGATGGCTTCGCCCAACCGGCCTTCGTCCAGCATGGCTTTCAATTGCAAGTCCAACTCGGTTGTTTCAGCAAAGCCGGCCGTGATCGCCGTTTCGCGGGCATCGTCGGGTTCGGTCGGCAATCCGCGTGCAACCGAGATGAGGAAGCGCGCACTGGCGTTTTCTTCAAACGCTGCGGCAACGGTCTCGTAACTGGGCGATAACAGCCCCAACCACAAGGCCAGCGTCGCCGCGTCTCCTTCCAGCGCAATACGCGCCAGCCGTTCGCCGTAGATCGACGCAAAGGCCGCTTCCAACCCGGCTTCGCGCATGGCGGCCCATGCCGGGGGCAGGGCCATCGCCACCATGTCGGCGTCGCCACCCAGAACGGCCGCATCCAGCGCTTGCAGGGCTTCGACCCGGTCAAAGACTCCACCCGATGCTGATGGCAATCGCGCGGAATAAACGCCCAGCAGCCGGTTTGGCGCAATCGCGCCGCTGCGTGCCAGCCGTTCGGCGGCCTCTAACTGACCACGCCAGCCCGTGATTGAACGCAAGTCCGCTTGTGCATAGGCCAGGGGCAGGTGACCGGTCGCGACCGGCGTCCCGATGGCCTCGTACATGCGAAAAACCAATGGGCTGGGCCGGTGCGGCACGTCCAAAGGTTCAGCGAAGTCAGCAAATTCCGGGTCAAGGAACCGGATCAGCAAAGCATCTTCGGCCTCGGTTATAAAACCCAGCGCGTTGCCTGTTTCCAAGGTCAGCGCGGCCGCGTTCCAGTCATTGCCGCGGGCAAGGCAGAATATCCGGGCCGGAAAGGTTGGTGCGATTCCCGGTGCTGCGCGCATTGCGGCGCAGGCGCGGTCTTCCTGCCCGGTCAGCAGCGACACGTCGAACCAACGCCGAAACAGGGCCGGATTCGTTGGTCCGGCGCGTTCCAACAACTCCTGCGCCTGATCAAGGGCACCCAACGCCAGAAGCTTGTCGAGACGCGCAAGGAACAAGGCGTTTTCGTCACCAATCGGTGCGTCAAGTTCGGCCAATAACAAGGTGTACAGAAGGCGCTGCATCGACGGCAGCAAATCCGGCGGCAGAGCGCCAATTTGCCGTGAGAGCTCGCGCCCAGAAGATTCTTGCCACAAATCTGCAGGCAGCCCGGTAACCGAAACCGGCAACAATCCAACGGCGTCCAGCTGTGGCGCGCCCAGCGGTGCAACAGAAATGTCTTCGATCGGGCCGGCTGGCGAAATCGACGCGTCCGGCGTAACTGGCGGGATAGCTACAGAATTGGACAGCCAATCAATGGCGGACAAAGGTTCGTTCGCATGCGCGGGCGCGCACAATCCTGCCGCAAGGGCCGCAATCGCCAACCTAGTCCACATCGAGAGTCGCCGGTTCAGTGATCAATTGCCGTTCCGGTGTCAGATCGGCCAGATAGGCGAAACCCACCAAGCCGATGAACCCGAGCACGATCAGGATCAGAAGAAGTTTCAGAATGCGCCCCATAAGCCTGCCTTTTGTGATGCGATTTGTTCCGCGATGTCTTTGTTGCGATTATATATGGCATTTCCTGCAAGTTCACGCCATTGAAGGGAATTGAGATCACTTTTGGCGGGAGGTTGCGCAACTTGGCGCTTACTCTACACAAGACCGTTGTGCTGGTTGGCATGATGGGGGCGGGCAAAACCGCCGTTGGAACAGCTCTGGCGCGACGCATAGGCGTGCCGTTTCTGGACAGCGACGAGGAAATCGTAAAGGCGTCGAACATGTCGATCGCCGAGATTTTTGAGCGCGACGGAGAGCCATTCTTTCGCCGCAAAGAAGCGCAGGTGATCACGCGGTTGCTGGAAACCGAACGCTGCATCCTGTCCACCGGCGGCGGGGCGTTCATGGCCGAAAGCAACCGGCTGGCAATCAAGGAAAAAGGTGTGTCGGTATGGCTGAACGCCGATCTGGACCTGCTCTGGAACCGCGTAAAGCATAAGGATACACGCCCGTTGCTGCGCACACCCGATCCCCGCGCCACGTTGACCGAACTGTATGAGGCCCGCGTGCCGATTTACGCTCAGGCCGGACTTCAGGTGAAGGCCCTTGCGGCCTACAGCATTGAAGAGATGGTGGACGAGGTCGTACGCGCCCTGAAAACCCGCCCGGATATTTTGGAAGACATTTGATATGACAGACACCGTTCACGTCGCATTGCCTGGCCGCGAATATGAAATTCAGATCGGCGAGGGGCTGATCGCGCAGGCGGGCAAGTTTATTGGCCCGATCCTGCACCGGCCTCGCGTTGCAATTGTCACGGATGAAAATGTTGCCGCGTTGCATCTGCCGTTGTTGACGGACGCACTTAACGGTCAGGGGATCGAGGCCACGGCGTTGACCCTGCCCGCCGGTGAGGCCACCAAATCCTGGCCCCATTTTGAACGCACCGTCGAATGGATGCTGGCCGAGAAAGTTGAACGCCGCGACATCGTCATTGCCCTCGGCGGCGGGGTTATTGGTGACCTCGTTGGATTTGCGGCCGCCGTCCTGCGACGCGGCATCCGCTTCGTTCAGGTCCCCACCAGCCTTCTTGCACAGGTCGACAGTTCGGTCGGCGGCAAAACCGGGATCAATGCTCCGCAGGGTAAGAACCTGATTGGCGCCTTTCATCAGCCCAGCCTGGTGCTGGCAGATATCGATGTGCTCGACACCATGACACCGCGCGACTTTCTGGCCGGTTATGGCGAGGTGGTGAAATACGGGCTGTTGGGTGATGCCGCCTTCTTTGATTGGCTCGAGTCAGAGGGCCCGGCGCTTGCCGCCGGTGACAAGGCGGTCCGGGCCCGTGCGGTGCACCGGTCGGTCGAAATGAAAGCCGAGATCGTGCTGCGCGACGAGACCGAACAGGGTGACCGGGCGCTTCTGAACCTGGGGCACACGTTTTGTCATGCGCTCGAGGCCGCAACCGGTTATTCCGACCGCCTGCTGCATGGCGAAGGGGTGGCGATCGGCTGCGGACTGGCGTTCGAGTTGTCGGCCCGCATGGGGCTATGCAGCCAGGAAGACCCCAGCCGCCTGCGTGCTCACCTGCAAACCATGGGGATGAAACGCGACCTCTCTGACATCCCCGGCGACCTGCCCGATGCGGACGGGTTGTTGGCGCTGATGGCGCAGGACAAGAAAGTGGTCGACGGCCAGCTGCGCTTCATCCTAGCGCGCGGCATCGGTGACGCTTTCGTCACCGCCGAGGTGAACCCCGCCGATGTGCACGCCGTCCTGTCCGAGGCGCTGACCCGCTGAATGAAAAGCCCCGCCAAGGCGCAAGCCGCGGCGGGGCGATGAATGGGCCGTAAAATGGCTCAGAACGGAATTTCGTCGTCCATGTCCGAGGCCGGGCCAGGGCCACCTTGACCCCCGCCACCGTAGCCGCCGCCTTGCGAGCCGGAATCGTATCCTCCGCCGCCGCCACCATAATTGCCGCCGCCTTGTCCACCAAAGCCGCCGCCACCACCGCCGCCGCCTTCGCCGCGCCCATCCAGCATGGTCAGCGTGCTGCCAAACCCTTGCAGGACAACCTCGGTCGAATAGCGGTCCTGACCGTTCTGATCCTGCCACTTGCGTGTCTGCAACTGGCCCTCGATGTATACCTTCGACCCTTTGCGCAGATATTGCTCGCAAACCCGCACCAAACCTTCGCTGAACACCGCAACCGAGTGCCACTCGGTCCGTTCACGGCGTTCGCCTGTGTTGCGGTCTTTCCAGGTCTCCGAGGTCGCAATGCGCAGGTTGCAGACCTTGCCGCCATTCTGGAACGAGCGCACCTCGGGGTCGCGACCCAGATTGCCCACCAGAATTACCTTGTTCACCGATCCAGCCATACGCCGCTCCCATCGAATCTTTTTGCTGTTGTGACCTTCGTTACACCACCCCGTGCGACGGTTGCAAAGCGCAATCTTGCGGGCGGCGATCGGCGATGATTTGCCATGTGACTGGAAATAAATTCATTTCCGGTTATATTTTGCGCGAAAAGTAATGGGGTGGGGTATGCGTTTCGTTCATTTTTGCATCGCTTCGGCGCTGATTTTTACATGCGGCACACCGGTTGGTGCGGAAACATCTGCCAGCACCAAATCACGTGTTCAGCTATTTCAGACCCAAACCAAGCTGCTGGATACCCGCGCCGCGGCCCAGTACAACACCAGTCACCGTTTGCAGCCGACACGGGTTATCACACCGTCCAAACATAACTCGGCCGCATATGCGGGATCCTATCGCGGGGAATACCTGCAAATTGCCCGCGACGCGGCGTATCGGCATGGGGTGCCCGAAGACCTGTTCCTGCGCCTTGTGCAGCAAGAGAGCAACTGGAACCCAACCGCCAAAAGCCACAAGGGCGCAATCGGCTTGGCGCAATTGATGCCCGGTACCGCCAAGTTGCTGCGGGTAGATCCGCATGATCCCTATCAAAACCTGGACGGTGGCGCACGGTATCTGCGTGAGCAGTACGAGACATTCGGGTCCTGGCGCTTGGCTCTGGCGGCCTATAATGCCGGGCCCCGCGCTGTTGAAAAGCACAATGGCGTGCCGCCGTACAAGGAAACGGTAAACTATGTCCGCAAAATCTGGGGCAGTTAGGGGCGGCCGGATTTCCGGAATGCGCCGGGGCTTTTACCCGCCTTGTTCGAGAATACCCGCGAGAAATACGCTGGTGATCGATAGCCCAGCGCCTTCGAAATATCTTTGACCGGTTCCCTCGTATCGACCAGCAATCGCCGCGCCTCGGCAAACTTGCGATCGGCCAGGAACTCCGAAGCGGTGAGGCCTGAGATTGTTCGGCAGACGCGTGTCAGATGCGTGGTGGTCACGTTCATTTCGCGGGCGTAATCGCCGGCGGATTTTTCCGAAGCAAAGTCCTTTTCAACCAGCGTGGCAAACTTTCGCATAAGGCGGCGCGAGGCGTCGTTTGCCTCCATCGCGTCGTCGTGGTGCAGACGATTGCGTTCCAACCAAACCGAGATCGAACCACAAAGAAATCCCATCGCTTGAACGCGCGCCGGTCGGTCGCTTTCGGCCTCTCGTTGGAGCCAGTCGAAGAGTTGGTTGAGTTCGTTTTGGTCGCGGTTGTCGCGGATGCGCAGGTGCAGGGGGACCGTGGGAAGTGACAGATTGTGGCCTGCGCCGAAGAACAGGTTGTGGCCGAATGTCTGCGCGCCGGGTTGCAATGAATGCATCGTGCCAGACGGAATGAAAACCGCATTATTGCCCGAGAATCCGCGGGTTACGCCGCCCACGGTGATCCGTCCTTGCCCGCGCGTGAACCAGATCAACTGATCAACCGAGTAGCTGCGCAGCGCTTCATTGCGCCATTGGTTGCTGTTTTGAATGCGCGAAATCGCTATCAGGCGCGGTTCAGCGGAATTCATCAGATTCTCTCGGTTTGTGGAAAAGTTTAAAGATTTTGTACAAGTTTCAGCGGCAACTAAGCACAAATGTTTAAAAAGTCCAAGCGTTCCATGAGCGTGCCGTGTCGATTACAGCGCGCTTGGGTCCAGCGGGGCCCAGGATTTCATCCGCGAGCGAAACCAGGTGCGTTGTCGCTTGGCGTATTGATGTGTTGCGATGGTCGCCCGATTTATGGCCGTTGGCAAGTCCAACCTGCCCTGCAGATGCGCCACCAGTTCGGGCGCGCCGATGGCCTTGGATGACGGGCGTGCCGGATCCCAATGGGGCAGGTTCGCTTGGACTTCGTCCAGTGCGCCCGCGTTGATCATCATGTCAAACCGCCGATCAATTCGCGCGTTCAGCCAGTCACGTTCGCCGTTCAGAACAAATGCCTGCGCCCTGGCAAGCGGCAGCAATGGCGGCGGCGTTGCGTCTTGCCAGCTTGCCAGACCGCGACCGGTGGTTTTTTGCACCTCCCACGCGCGCTGAACGCGGACAGGATTCCGCGTGTCGATGCGCGCGGTTGTTGCCGTGTCCAGTTCAGCCAGCATGCCAAGGGCCCCCTCGTCGCGCATGCGGGCGTCTGCTTCGTTCCGTATGTCAGCCGGTGTGGGGGGGATCTCGGCCAGCCCTTCGGTCAGCGCCGAGAAATAAAGCCCCGTGCCGCCAACGATAATTGGGCGCTGCCCCTCGGACATGACATCGCCAACCTCGCGCAGCCAGTGACCCACGCTATAATCACCATCAAAAGGCACATGGCCATAAAGGCGGTGCGGTGCCGCCGCTTCGTCCGCGGGCGAGGGGCGCGCCGTGAGAATCTGCCAGTTGCCGTAAACCTGCAAAGCGTCTGCATTGACGATCACACCGCCGCCCCGTGCCGCAATTTCAAGGGCCAGCGATGACTTTCCGCTTGCAGTTGGACCAGCGATCAGCACCGGCTGCTCATTATTCAGGCCAAAGGGCGGTTTCAGGGGAAATTCCTTTCAGGTTCCGCATTGAACTCGCGTCCCTTTTCCGACATTTTGCGCGCAACGCCAAGTCAGCATCAGGGGTGGTATTCATGAACGACGGAACAGGCAATACGCCCGCACCGGCCTATAAGCGTGTCATGCTCAAAATTTCGGGCGAAGCGCTGATGGGGGACCAAGGGTTCGGGTTAAACCCGCCCATCGTCGAAAGAATCGCCCGCGAGGTGCAATCGGTCCATGATCTGGGCGTCGAGATCTGCATGGTGATCGGCGGCGGCAACATCTTCCGCGGCCTTCAGGGCAGCGCGCAGGGCATGGAGCGCACCACGGCAGACTATATGGGGATGCTGGCCACGGTCATGAACGCGCTGGCGATGCAATCTGCGTTGGAAGGTCTGGGGATCTTCACCCGCGTGATCTCGGCCATCCCGATGGATCAGGTGTGCGAACCCTATATTCGCCGCCGCGCGGTGCGCCACCTTGAAAAGGGTCGCGTCTGTATCTTTGCCGCCGGTACAGGCAACCCGTATTTCACCACCGACACCGCCGCAGCGTTGCGCGCCAACGAGATGGCCTGTCAGGCGATCCTGATGGGCAAGAACGGCGTGGATGGGATCTATGACAAGGATCCGCGGACAAATGATGACGCCAAGCGGTATGACGAGGTGACCTATGACGAGGTTCTGCGCAAGAACCTGAAGGTCATGGACGCCGCCGCGATTGCCCTGGCCCGGGACAATGACCTGCCCGTGATTGTGTTCCCATTGGATGTCGAAGGCGGGTTCCGGGGCATTCTGGCCGGCAACGGCACCTATACAATGGTCCACGGATAACGCTATAAAACGGGAAGCCCACAAAGAGGCGACCAGATAAGGAAGGGTATGAGCATGGCCGACGAAGAGTTTGAACTGGATCTCGACGATCTGCAGCGTCGTATGGACGGGGCAATGGGGTCACTCAGAACAGAATTCGCGTCATTGCGGACGGGCCGTGCGTCGGCCTCGATGCTGGAACCGGTCATGGTCACGGCCTATGGCGCGCCGACGCCGATCAACCAGGTGGGCACCGTGAACGTGCCCGAGCCGCGCATGGTTACCATCAATGTATGGGACAAGGGTCTGGTTGGCGCGGTTGAGAAGGCCATCATGGAAAGTGGCCTTGGCATCAATCCGCAGACCAATGGTACCATCGTGATGCTGCCGATCCCCGAGCTGAACGAAGAGCGTCGTCGTGAGCTGTCAAAAGTGGCCGCGCAATATGCCGAAAGCGCCCGTGTGGCCATTCGCAACGTGCGCCGCGATGGCATGGACCAGCTGAAGAAAGCCAAGTCCGACGGGCTGAGCGAAGACGACCACAAGATCTGGAGCGACGAGGTTCAGGAACTGACCGACAAGGCCATTTCCGGCATCGACTCTGCGCTTGACGCCAAGCAACAGGAAATCATGCAGGTCTGAACACGTTCAGGCCACGGCAATTGCCGGAAAGGACAGGCAAAGGGTGACCGATCAAGCGCCGTCAGGCGGGCCCGAACATGTGGCCATCATCATGGATGGCAACGGCCGCTGGGCGCAAAGTCGGGGCAGGCCGCGCTTGTTCGGCCACCAGATGGGCGCGCGACGTGTCCGCGAGATCGTCGAGGCCTGTCCGGGTCTTGGTGTGCGCTATCTGACGATCTTTGCCTTTTCGACCGAGAACTGGAAGCGGACCCAGACCGAGGTTTCCGGTCTGATGAAGCTGTTCGGCCGGTATATCCAGCGCGAGGCGCAGACGCTGCTTGAGGCGGGCGTGCGCGTTCGGTTCATCGGGGATCGCGTACGGCTGCGTCCCAGCCTCGTCGAGATGATGGACCGCCTGGAAGAGCTGACACAGAACAACGACATGATCCACCTGACCGTCGCGCTGAACTATGGCGGTCGCGACGAGGTGGCGCGGGCGACCAAGCGGCTGGCACGCGACGTGGCCGATGGCAACCTGTCACCGGATGACGTGGATGCCGAAACCTTGGCCAAATACCTTGATACCTGCGTTTTGCCGGACCCCGACCTTGTGATCCGCACATCGGGCGAGGCGCGGATCTCGAACTTCCTTCTGTGGCAATCGGCCTATTCGGAATACGAGTTCACCTCGACCCTGTGGCCCGATTTCACCAAGGACCACTTTGCCGAGATCATCCGTAATTACGGCAACCGCGAACGGCGGTTCGGAGCCGTGGCTGTCTGATGGCCGTGTGGTCTGACCTGAACAGCCGCTTGGCGTCTGGCGCGGCCATGGCGTTGGTCGGTGTCGTGATGATTTGGCTGGGCGGCATCTGGTTTGGTACGCTGGCCGCTTTGGTCAGCGGCATCATGGTGTGGGAACTGGCCCGCATGATGGCACCCGAACAGCGCAATGCGGCGTTGCAACTGGGGTTGGCGGCTGCGATTGCCTTGCTGGTGGCGCGGGCCTTTGGTGGCCTTTGGGTGGCGCCGCTGATCGGCGCGGTCGCGGTACAGGGTGTCTCTACCCTGCGGATTTCCAACAGCAACAAATTGCTGTTCGTGTTGTTTTCCATCGGCATTCTGGGCGCCGGCACGGGGCTGACCTGGTTCCGTGACACGTATGGCATTGTCTGGCTGGTCTGGCTGGTGCTGGTTGTGATCGCAACGGACGTGTTCGGCTATTTCGCGGGGCGCTTGGTTGGCGGGCCAAAATTCTGGCCCGCGATCAGCCCCAAGAAGACATGGTCGGGCACCGTCGCTGGCTGGGTTGCTGCCGCATTGCTGGGGCTGGCATTTCGGCAATTTACCAATGCCGGGCCGGACCTTCCGTGGATTTCCATGGCATTGTCGATGGCCAGCCAGGGCGGCGACATGGCCGAAAGTGCCCTGAAGCGCCGGATGGGTGTCAAAGACAGCTCGTCGCTCATCCCGGGACATGGCGGATTGTTTGACCGGTTCGACGGATTGTTGGCCGGGGCCTTGTTCATGCTGCTGGTTTCGCAGCTGGTCTACGTGCCCGAGGTACGGATCTGACCATGCGGCGTGTGTCTGTCTTTGGGTCCACAGGCTCAATCGGTGTCAACACGCTGGACCTGCTGTCGCGCGATGCAGCGGCTTATGAAATTGTCGCGCTGACCGGCGGGCGCAACATCAAATTGCTGGCACAGCAGGCGCGCGCCTTCGGCGCCAAGGTCGCGGTGACATGTTTTCCGGACCGGCTGTCTGATCTGAAAGAGGCGCTGGCGGGAACAGAAACCGAAGCCGCAGCCGGCCCCGAAGCCATTGCCGAGGCTGCGACGCGCCCGGCTGACTGGATCATGTCGGCCATTGTTGGAACCGACGGCCTGATCCCCAGCCTTGCTGCCGCAGCTCAAGGCAGCACACTGGCCCTGGCGAACAAGGAAAGTCTTGTCTGCGCCGGGTCATTGCTGATGGACACGGCCAAGCGGGCAGGGGCCACCATCCTGCCCGTCGATAGCGAACATTCGGCGGTGTTCCAGGCCCTGGTAGGCGAGGAAATGTCTGCTGTCGAGCGGGTGATTATTACCGCATCGGGCGGTGCATTCCGGGATTGGCCGATCGAGAAGCTGATCTCTGCAACCCCGGAACAGGCTGCACAGCACCCGAACTGGTCAATGGGCATGCGCATCACGATCGACAGCGCGTCGATGTTCAACAAGGCGCTCGAGGTGATCGAGGTCAAAGAGTATTTTGGCGTCACGCCGGATCAGATCGAAGTGCTGGTCCATCCGGAATCGCTGATCCATGCGATGGTTGGGTTCCGCGACGGCGCGCTGATGGCGCATCTGGGCGCGCCGGATATGCGGCACGCCATCGGTTACGCGTTGCACCACCCCAACCGCGCTGAATTGCCGGTCGCCCGTCTGGACCTGGCCAAGGTGTCGCAGCTGAACTTCACCGCCCCGGACCCGGCTCGTTTTCCGGCGCTGGCGCTGGCCGGTGACGTGATGGAGATCGGAGGCCTTGCCGGCGCGGCGTTCAATGCAGCCAAGGACCATGCGCTGGATGCATTCATTGCGCGAAAGATTGCCTTTACGGACATGGCTAAAGTTGTTGCCGAGGTGTTGAACCAGCTTTCGCGCGAAAATAGCCTTACAAAAACCGCGATCACCCTTGATCTGGTCCGAGAAATGGACATTTTTGCCCGCAATGTGAGTGAAGCGGTTATTTTGAAAACTGCGTTTTAAAGAAGGATCAACAGGTGGACAGTCTCCCCGATATCGGAACCATGCTTTATAACGGTGTTTTCTTTGTGATCGCGCTGAGCGTGGTGGTGTTTGTCCACGAGATGGGACATTACCTTGTGGGCCGCTGGACCGGGATCCGGGCCGAGGTATTCTCTATCGGGTTCGGCAAGACACTGATCTCGGGCTATGACCGCCATGGGACCAAGTGGCAGGTGGCGATGATCCCGCTGGGTGGCTATGTCAAATTCCTTGGGGATTCTGATGCGGCCAGTGGCAAAGATGCCGAATTCATGGGCGAATTGGACGAGGAAACCCTGCGCCATACCATGCATGGTGCACCCTTGTACGCACGGGCCCTGACGGTTGCAGCCGGACCCGTTTTCAACTTTGTGCTTTCGATCATTGTCTTTGCGGCACTGATGATGGTGCAGGGCGAGGTGGCTAATCCCCCAACCGTTGGGAAGCTGTCGAATATCCCCTATGGTGCAGTTGACCTGCAGCCCGGTGATCGCATTCTGCAGATTGATGGGACTGAAACTCCGGACTACGAGGCCATTGGCGATCTGGCGGACACCCTGCCATCCTCGCCATCGGTGAGCTACGTAATCGAGCGCGATGGACAACAACAGACAATCGAGGGTCCGTATCCGTTTCCGGCCCGTATCTCGTTGGTGCAACCGCAATCGGCGGCATTTGATGCCGGTCTGAAACTGGGTGACTATGTCACGGCAATTGATGGTAATCCAATTATCGGGTTTGGCGACGTGGTCGACACCGTTCGGGACACGAAGGACAAGTCCCTGGACTTGTCCGTCTGGCGTGATGGTGAAGAACTGAACTTTACGCTGACACCGCGCCTGTCGGATGTTCCCCTTAACGAAGGCGGTTTCGAGCAGCGGTGGCTGATTGGCATGACGGGTGGAGGTTTGTTCTTTGAACCGGCCCGCCAGCAACCCAGCATCATTGATGCGACTCTGAACGGTATCGACAGCACATTTGGTGTCCTGACCGGTAGCCTGTCGATGTTGTACCACGTTGCTGTAGGTGACATCAGCACGTGCAACGTCCGAGGCATTTTGACCATTGCTGAAACTTCGGGTGCAACAGCGGTGCAGGGGATCGTGTACTTCGTTTCCTTCATCGCCATGCTTTCAGCCGCTATTGGCATGGTTAACTTGTTTCCTATCCCCGTGTTGGACGGTGGCCACCTTGTCTTCCACTTTTACGAAGCAATTGCCGGCAAGCCGCCCAGTGACCGGGTGCTGAACGTCATGATGAGCGTTGGAATCGTTCTGGTTCTGGGGCTGATGCTGTTTGCCCTGGGCAACGATATTTTCTGTCGGTAACGCCTCGCAAGGGGCCGAATATGGCCCCAATTGCGCCACATTTGATCGCCATTTTGGGGCCAACCCGAAGGCGAAACAGATGTAGGAGGCCACGAGATGACAACTTTGACACATGGATATCGCAGCCTGTCACTGCTTTGGAAACTGAATTGGGACCGCGTGCTGTGCACCGGTGTTCTGTTTGGTGCCCTTATTGCAGGTTCCTACCTGGCGTCGAATATCTGATCCAACCTCCCCGGATTGACGGCTTGGCGCGGCGTTTAGACGTCGCGCTTTTTCGTTGCGCGGTGAATTGCGTGTGACGATTTTCGCGTTTTGACAACGCGCGGTAATCCCGCTACTCAGAGGTGATATAAAAGACACCTGGGCGGGACGGTCTGATGACGAATTTCTTGCGTGGCTTCGCGGCCGCGGTTTCGCGTGCAAAAGCAGCTGGTATTGCGGTTTTTGTCTCTTTTGCACTTGTTTTCTCGGCCTTGCCCGACGATGTGGCGGCGCAAAGCTTCCGCTTTACCAATGTACAGATCGAAGGCAACCAGCGCGTCGATGGGGCAACGATTCTCAGCTATACCGGGATCGAACGTGGCGTGCCGATCGAGGCTGGCGCGCTGAATGAAGCCTACCAGAACGTGGTGAACAGTGGCCTGTTCGAATCTGTTGAGTTCGAGCCGCGTGGCAACACGTTGCTGATCCGCGTTGTCGAATTTCCGACGATCAACCTGATTGCGTTTGAAGGCAACCGTATCCTGAAAGACGATGTCCTGGCCGATATCATCGTCAGCCAATCACGCCGCGTCTACAGCCCGTCGCGGGCCGAAGCCGATGCCGCCGAGATCGTGAATGCCTATGCACAGTCCGGGCGGATCGCAGCAACTGTAGAGCCCAAGATCATCCGCCGAAGCGACAATCGCGTGGATCTGGTCTTTGAGATTCTGGAAGGTCGCGTGATCGAGATCGAGCGTATCTCTTTTGTTGGCAACCGCGCATTCTCGGAACGTCGTCTGCGTGGTGTGCTGGAAACAAAGCAAGCCGGCCTGCTGCGCCGGTTTGTCCGCAGCGACACGTTTATTGGGGATCG
Source organism: Actibacterium mucosum KCTC 23349 (assembly GCF_000647975.1). Classification (GTDB taxonomy): domain Bacteria; phylum Pseudomonadota; class Alphaproteobacteria; order Rhodobacterales; family Rhodobacteraceae; genus Actibacterium; species Actibacterium mucosum. Next base: position 593,457 of record NZ_JFKE01000002.1, on the reverse strand, counting down.
GATCGACTTTGACCGTCAGGTTTTGTCTGATTTCTATGCCTCGCGCGGTTATATCGATTTTCAAGTGCTGGGGGTGTCGTCCGAACTGACACGTCAGCGCGACGCGTTCCTTCTGACCTTCAACGTTCAGGAGGGGCAGCAGTTTGACGTGGGTGAAATCAGCGTTGTTTCCGATCTGGAGGAAGTTGACGTTGACGAATACCTGGCTGCGCTGAAACTCAGCAGTGGCAAAACCTATTCGCCCGAACTGATCGAACAGAATATCGCTCGCCTGGAACGCAAGGCGGTGCAGCAGGGGTTGGATTTTGTCCGGGTTGATCCGCGCATTACCCGGAACGATCGTGATTTGTTACTGGACGTCGAATTTGCGGTTGTGCGTGGTCCCCGTATCTTTGTTGAACGTATCGATATCGAAGGCAATGCGACCACGCTGGATCGCGTGATCCGTCGTCAATTCGACACGGTTGAGGGTGACCCGTTCAACCCGCGCGAAATTCGCGAAACAGCAGAACGCATCCGCGCGCTGGGTTTCTTCTCGACGGCAGAGGTGAATGCGCGCGAGGGATCGTCGCCCAGCCAGGTTGTTGTCGACGTGGATGTGGAAGAGCAACCCACCGGTTCGTTGTCCTTTGGTGCCGCGTACAGCGCCACCAATGGTATCGGGCTTACGGCATCGTTCAACGAGTCCAACTTTCTTGGTCGTGGCCAAACACTGGCCTTCTCGTTTGCCACCGGTACGGATAACCGCCAAGGGACGTTGACCTTCTTTGAACCTGCAATTCTGGGCCGCGATGTGGGGTTCCGTGTAACGGGCTCTTACGCAGAAACCAACGACCAGAATTCGAACCTGTACGACACCCAGGCGATTGCATTCTCGCCGTCGATCGAGTTTCCGCTGGCCGATTTCAGCCGCTTTGGTCTGAATTATACGTTTGAGCAGACCGAGCTTTCGAACTACACCGGCTCCTCCGCGCTGATTGCGGCCGAAACGGCGCGCGGCAGCGAAACCCGCAGCAGCCTTGGATTCAGCTATGAATTCGATACCCGCCGCACAGGATTGAACCCGGATGCCGGCGTGTTGGTGCGGTTCTCGCAGGATATTGCGGGGGTCGGGGGTGACCTGAACCAGCTGGAAACCAGCCTGTTGGTTGGTGCAGAAACCCTTGCATTCGGTGACGTGGAGTTGCGCGCCGAAGCCGAAGCAGGATTCTTGCAAACGCTAAATGGTACCAGCCGCCTGACTGACCGCTTCTTTGGCAATGGCAAAATTCGTGGCTTTGACTTCAACGGTTTTGGTCCACGCGATACGGGCGCGGCGTCGAATGACGCGTTGGGTGGTAACCAACTGCTGGCCATCCGGCTCGAGGCGGAGTTCCCGCTTGGGATACCCGAAGAATACGGTATCCGTGGTGGTCTTTTCGCCGATTTTGGCTCGGTCTGGGGGCTGGACAACAATTTGGGCGGCACGATTGACGACAGCTTTGCGTTGCGTTCGGTCGTTGGGGCGTCGATCTTCTGGGATACGGCCATTGGTCCGCTGCGGTTCAACTTTACCCGTGCGCTGCAAAAAGAGTCGTTTGACGAGGAGCAGCGGTTCGATCTGACCATCTCGACCCGGTTCTGATGCGGGCACTGGTCGCCGCGCTCGTTTTTCTTTTGCCGGCCCTGATGGCAGGGCCGGTTTATTCGCAAAATACCGAAAATGCGCAACGGTCCGCGTTGATGGTTGTCGACTATGATGCGCTGTTGTCCGCGTCGGAATACGGGCGTTCGATTATTCGTGGGATCGAGGCACAGAACGTGGCCTTGTCAAACGAGAACCGCCAGATCGAAACGCGTCTTGAGGCCGAGGAATTGGCGCTGACCGAAGAGCGCGAAACCTTGTCGGCCGAAGCTTTTCGCGAAAAGGCGGGCGAATTTGACGCCAAAGTTGTGGCACTGCGTCGTCAGCAAGACGAAAAAGCCCAGAACTTGGCACGGCTGCGCGATACCGAGCAGCAGCGCTTTTATGAAGAGGTTTTTCCTTTGATCAGCCAGGTGGCCGCGCGCCACGGGATCGAGGTGGTTTTGAACAAGGGATTGGTTTTGATGTCGCTGGAAGGCGTTGATCGCACCACCGAGGTTATTGACCTTATCGACAGCACCTTGTTGCCGGCGTCAGACAACGACAACCGCTGAGCGCGCTTGTCTCGGCTGGGCCGGGTTGCTATGCCCTGACACAACAAAACAAAACGTGACCACGGAGAGCGCGACATGGCCGACACCGAAAACATGCCGACCGAAGCTGATATCCATCTGATTCAACGGATCATTCCGCATCGCTATCCATTTTTGTTGGTCGACCGGGTTGAACAAATTGTCCCGGATACCAGCGCCGTAGGCATCAAGAACGTCACGTTTAACGAGCCTCATTTTCAGGGCCATTTCCCGGCGTCGCCAATCATGCCCGGTGTGACCATTGTCGAGGCTCTGGCGCAGACCGCCGCCGTTATGGCCGGTATCTCGATGAACACTGTCGACAAGGAATTTCTGGTCTATTTCATGAGCCTGGATTCCTGCAAGTTCCGCCGCAAGGTGGTGCCGGGCGACGTGTTGGAACTGCATGTGAATGTCATGCAGAAACGCCGCAAAGTCTGGAAGTTTAAGGGCGAGGCCAAGGTGGGTGATGCTTTGGCTTGCGAAGTGGAATTCGCCGCCATGATGGATCTGGAAGAGTAAACGCTGATGAGCATTGATCCTTCGGCCAGTATTCACGCCTCTGCCGTGATCGAAGACGGCGCCGTGATTGGCGCCGGTGTTCAGATTGGACCGTTCAGCGTGATCGGCCCCAAGGTGCGGTTGGGTGAGGGGGTGGTTGTCAAAAGCCATGCCGTCGTCACCGGCGACACAGAGATTGGGCCGGAAACCACCATCTTTCCTTTCGCCAATATTGGCGACATCCCGCAGGACCTGAAATTCAAGGGCGAAGAAACGAAGTTGATCGTGGGCGCGCGTAACCGCATTCGCGAGGGTGTCACCATGAACACCGGCACTGAGGGTGGCGGCGGCGTGACTCGCGTGGGCGATGACTGCCTTTTCATGACCGGCAGCCATGTGGGCCATGATGTGGTTGTGGGCAACCGTGTGATCCTTGCCAACCAGACGGCACTTGCGGGGCATTGTATTGTCGAAGACGACGTGATTATCGGCGGATTGTCCGGCATCCACCAGTTTGTCCGGCTTGGCCGTGGCGCCATTATTGGCGCTGTGACGATGGTGACAAATGATGTGATCCCCTATGGGCTTGTGCAGGGGCCGCGAGGGGTTCTGGATGGGTTGAACCTTGTCGGGTTGAAGCGCAGGGGGACTTCGCGCGCCGATATCAACGAATTGCGGGCGGCCTTTCAGACGCTGGCGCAGGGCGAGGGCTCGTTCGCGGAACGTGCGCGCGCATTGGCTGACAACACCGACAACGCGCTGGTCGAAGAGATGACGGCCTTTATCCTGGCCGACAGCGACCGTTCTTTTCTGACACCGGGGTAAGCCATGTCTGTCACTGCAATTATCGCCGGCGCGGGCCGGTTGCCCGGATTGCTGGTCAAAGCTTTGCGGGCAAATGACGCCCCTGTCATGGTGGCTGCGATTGCCGGAACCGGGGCCGAAGACCCCGGAGGGGTCGCGTTCATGCCCTTCCACGTAGAGCGTATGGCGGTGCTGTTTGACGAGCTGACAAACCGAGATGTGACCCGCGTTGTTTTTGCCGGCGGCATGTCCCGCCCGGCGCTGGATCCGGCGCTGCTGGACCCGGGTACGGCGGCGTTGTTGCCGCGCATCCTTCCCGCCTTGCAGCAAGGTGACGATGGCCTGTTGCGTGCGGTCATCGAGATATTCGAGGATCGCGGGTTCGAAGTCATGGGGGCCGCGGATATCGCGCCGGCGCTTTGCCCCGGTGAGGGGGTGCTGACGCAATCTGCGCCCTCTGAACAGGATCAGGCCGATGCGGATCGCGCAGCAACGATTCTGTCAACGCTTGGTCCGCTTGATCTGGGGCAGGGGGCGGTTGTGGCGCAGGGGCTGTGCCTGGCCATTGAAACCTTGCCGGGCACCGACGCAATGTTGAAATTCGCCGCGGACTATCCCCGCCGCCCTGATCCAAATGGTGCCAGGGGAGTGTTCGTCAAAGCCCCGAAACCGGGCCAGGATCTGCGGGTCGACATGCCCGTTATCGGGCCCGCAACGGTTGCGGCGGCTGTCAAGGCAGGGTTGGCCGGAATTGCCTTTCAGGCCGGGGGCGTGATGATGCTCGAACAGGCCGAAACCGTCGCTGCGGCGGATGCGGCCGGATTGTTCTTGTGGAGCCGCGCGCTGTGAAAACCTTCTTCCTTGTAGCGGGGGAGCCTTCGGGCGACGCGCTGGGGGCGGCATTGATGGCCGGCCTGAAAGATATCCTTGGCCCTCAGGTAAGGTTTCTGGGGGTCGGTGGGCCGCTGATGCAGGCCGAGGGTATGCGCAGCCTTTTCCCCATGGAAGAGCTGTCGCTGATGGGGTTGGCCGAAGTGCTGCCCAAATACCCCCACCTTGTGCGCCGCAAGAACCAGACGGCCGATGCCGCGATCGAGGCCAGGCCGGACGCGCTGATCACCATCGATAGCCCCGATTTTGGGTTGCGTGTGGCCAAGCGGGTAAAAGCAAACAGTGATATCCGCACCATCCACTATGTTGCCCCAACGGTTTGGGCCTGGCGCGCGGGACGTGCGCGCAAGATGGCTGCGATGATCGATCAGGTGCTGGCGTTGTTTCCGTTTGAGCCGCCCTATATGGAGGCCGAGGGCATGCGCTGCGACTTTGTCGGCCACCCGATTGCCACGCAGGCCGAACCGTCTGACGCCGATATCAGCGCGCTGCGGGAAAAGCTCGGCCTTTCCGCCGACAGGTCAACGCTTTTGGTCTTGCCCGGCTCACGCAAAGGCGAAGTTGGGCGCCTTTCTCCTGTTTTCGGCGAGGCGCTGACCCCGGTGCTTGCTGCGCACCCAAAATTGCAAATCCTGGTGCCCGCAGCGCCATCTGTTACGGAACTTGTGCAGGATGAGGTCAAGTCCTGGCCCGGCACGCCTGTGGTTCTGGACACCCGCGGCATGGAAAAAGAGGCGGGCCTGACGGCCAAACGCTCTGCCTTTGCGCTTGCAGATTTTGCATTGGCGGCCTCGGGCACCGTGTCATTGGAACTGGCGGCCGCGGGTACGCCCATGGTCATCGGTTACGACATGAACTGGATCAGCCGCGAGATCATCATGCGGATGATCAAAGTGAATTCGGTCAATCTGGTCAACATCGTTACAGGTTCGCAAACCGTGCCGGAGTTTATCGGGGTCAATTGCAAACCCGATGCCATTGGGGCGTCACTCACTGATTTGGTAAGCAATCCTGATCAAGGTGCAGCACAACGCAGCGCCATGGCCGAGGCAATGGAAAAGCTGGGCAAGGGCGGCACCCCACCGGGACGCCGCGCCGCGCAGGCCGTTTTGGACGGGCTTTAGTTTCCGCGCCAGATCCAGCCGCCGCCCAGGATACGGCTGCCGCCGGTTTCATAGAACACGCAGGCCTGCCCGGGGCTGACGCCTTCTTCGGGGTTCAGCAATTCCACCTCGGCCTCGGTGGCCGAGATCGGGCGAATAACCGCCTCGCGCGGGGGACGGGTGGACCGCACCTTGACCGAGACATGCCATTCGGGCCGGCTGGTCAGCGCCTCATCGCCCAGCCAGTTGATCTCGCGCACCGGCACGATGCGGGTCGAAAGCATCTCTTTGGGGCCCACGATCACCTGCTTGGCATCGACATCCAGCTTCACAACGTAAAGCGGCTCGGACAGCCCGCCGATCCCCAGACCGCGCCGCTGTCCGATGGTGTAGTGGATCACGCCGTCATGGGTGCCCAACACCCGGCCATCGGCATGCACAATCTGCCCCGGTTCCGCCGCGCCGGGGCGCAGTTTCTCGATGACCGAGGCATAATTGCCATCGGGCACAAAACAGATGTCCTGACTGTCGGGCTTGTCGGCGACCGGCAGACCGTATTTCGCCGCCAGTTTGCGGGTTTCATCCTTGCTGGGCAGATGGCCCAGCGGAAAGCGCAGAAAGGACAGCTGCTCGGGCGTGGTCGAGAACAAGAAATAGCTTTGGTCGCGGTTCGCATCGGCGGCCGAATGCAGCTCTGGCCCATGTTCGCCCACCATCCGCTGGATGTAATGCCCGGTGGCCATGCAATCGGCATCCAGATCGCGTGCGGTTTCCAGAAGGTCCTTGAACTTGACACGTTCGTTGCAGCGGATGCAGGGCACCGGCGTGGCGCCCGCCAGATAGCTTTCGGCGAACTCGTCGATCACCGCATCCTTAAAGATGTTCTCGTAATCCAGCACGTAGTGCGGAAAGTTCATTTCCTCGGCCACGCGGCGCGCATCGTGGATGTCGATCCCCGCGCAGCACGCGCCTTTCTTGGCCAAGGCCGCGCCGTGATCGTAAAGCTGCAACGTAACCCCGACCACGTCATAGCCCTCTTCGGCCAGCATCGCGGCCACGACCGAGCTGTCGACACCGCCCGACATGGCCACCAACACGCGGGTTTCCGCCGGTGGTTTGGCAAAGCCCAGGGAATTCAGGGCGATTTTGGTGTCGGTTTCTGGCATTTGGCGTGTCCTTGCGCGAAGTCCGGCAGAATATAGGAAAATCTGAAATAGTCTCAAGGGCCGCCTTCACCTGCCGTTAAGTGCGATTTTGCGATGCTTTGCCTGCGCAGATCGCGAGGGGTTTGGCATGTACATTAAACGAATCGAAGGGCCACGCACTGTCACTCTGCCCGATGGGTCTACCATGACGCGGGCGGACCTGCCGCCCGTTGACACGAAACGCTGGGTCGCCAGCCGCAAAGCTGCCGTTGTCAAAGCGGTTGTTGCGGGGCTGATCTCGGAAGAGGAGGCGCTGGAACGGTACGAGTTGAGTGAAGAGGAATTTGATAGCTGGAAAAAAGCGATTTCGCGTCATGGTGTAAAAGCATTAAAGGCCACGACACTTCGTAGCTATAGACAACCCTGAATTGCATTTCTAAACTTTCTTCCATGGTTACGAGCAATTAACCATTTTTACCGAGGGTGGGAGTGAAGCAAGGGGAAGTGAACGGAGTGTACTACCATGCGTGTTCTACTTGTCGAGGATGACCCGACAACGTCAAAAAGCATCGAACTGATGCTGACCCATGCAAATCTGAACGTTTACACGACGGATTTGGGGGAAGAAGGGATCGATCTGGCCAAGCTTTATGATTACGATCTGATTTTGCTGGATCTTCATCTGCCGGATATGAACGGGCACGAGGTGCTCAGACAATTGCGGTTGGCACGAATCGATACGCCGATTCTGATTCTTTCCGGCGCGGACGATACCGAAAGCAAATTGAAAGGTTTCGGGTTCGGCGCCGACGATTATCTGACCAAACCATTTCATCGCGAAGAACTTGTGGCGCGTATTCACGCCATTATTCGCCGGTCCAAGGGCCATGCGCAGTCAACCATACGTACCGGTAAGATCACCGTGAACCTGGATGCCAAAACGGTCGAGGTTGGCGGCCGCACCGTGCACCTGACCGGTAAAGAATACCAAATGTTGGAACTGTTGAGCCTGCGCAAGGGAACCACTCTGACCAAAGAGATGTTCCTGAACCATCTTTATGGCGGCATGGATGAACCGGAACTGAAAATTATCGACGTGTTCATCTGTAAACTGCGTAAAAAGCTCAGCAAGGCAACCGGTGGCGACAACCATATCGAAACGGTTTGGGGCCGGGGCTACGTTCTGCGAGATCCCGAGCCGGAAATGGGTGAGGCACCTCTGGCACTGGGCGCCTAAGCGCAAGATCGCGGCTGGACGCGGTTGCGTCCGGCGCCTATCACTTTCGTAAAGAAGACGGAGGTGGTACGTGCCGGAACTCAAACCCGTTGAGGCTTTGTCAGAAGGCGAAGCCGAACAGGAACTTGCCCGATTGGCGCAAGACCTGGCCAAGGCGAACACTGCCTATCACGGCCAGGATGCCCCCGATATTTCCGATGCGGACTATGACGGTCTGAAGCAGCGGAATGCAGCGATTGAGGCCCGGTTCCCGGCGCTGAAACGCGCCGACAGCCCGTCGGAGATGGTTGGCGCAGCACCGTCCGAAGGGTTCGGAAAAGTAACCCATGCGGTGCGTATGTTGTCGTTGTCCAATGCTTTCGACGACGATGATGTCCGTGAGTTTGATCGTTCGGTCCGCAGCTATCTTGGTTTGGGCGAAGACGCCGATCTGGCCTATACGGCTGAACCAAAGATTGACGGTTTGTCCCTGTCGCTGCGCTATGAGAGCGGGCAGTTGGTGCAGGCGGCCACGCGGGGCGATGGCGAAACGGGCGAAAACGTCACCGCCAATGCCCGTACAATCCCTGATATTCCACATCAGATCGCCGATGCACCGGATGTTCTGGAAGTGCGCGGCGAAGTTTACATGAGCCACGCTGATTTTGCGGACCTGAACACGCGTCAGGCTGCGGCTGGCGCCAAGGTATTTGCCAACCCGCGTAACGCCGCCGCTGGGTCGCTTCGACAATTGGATGCCCAGATTACCCGCGCGCGACCCCTGCGGTTTTTCGCCTATGCCTGGGGCGAGCTTTCTGCACCCCTGGCAAAAACACAAAACGGCGCGATCGCGCAATTGGCGACCTTTGGGTTTTCTACCAACCCGCTGACAGCCATCTGCCGGGATATCGACGCTGTTCTGGACCACTACCGCCGAATTGAAACCGACCGCGCCGCGTTGGGGTATGACATCGACGGGGTGGTCTACAAGGTTGACGCGCTGGATCTGCAGGGGCGCCTTGGGTTTCGCTCGACGACGCCCCGTTGGGCCATTGCCCACAAGTTTCCGGCGGAATTGGCGTGGACGCGGTTGGAGGGGATCGAGATCCAGGTAGGCCGCACCGGAGCGTTGTCTCCGGTGGCGCGGCTGGCCCCCGTGACGGTGGGTGGGGTCGTTGTTTCAAACGCGACGCTTCACAACGAGGATTACATCGCGGGTCGTGACAGCAAAGGCGCCGAAATCCGCGGTGGCAAGGACATTCGCGAAGGCGACTGGGTGCAGGTTTACCGCGCCGGTGATGTGATCCCGAAAGTGGCGGATGTCGACCTCTCGCGACGGCCGGCGGATGCAACGCCTTATGTGTTTCCGACATCCTGCCCCGAATGCGGCTCGGACGCGATCCGCGAGGAGGGCGATGCGGTCCGCCGCTGTACCGGAGGGCTGATCTGTCCTGCACAGGCGGTTGAGAAGCTGAAACATTTTGTGTCGCGCGCGGCGTTCGACATCGAGGGGCTGGGCGCCAAACAGGTAGAGCAGTTCTATAATGACAACTGGATCCGGGAACCGGCGGATATCTTCACCCTGAATGATCGGTTTGGACAGGGCATGCAGCAGTTGAAGAACCGCGAGGGCTGGGGTGCCAAATCAGCCGAAAACCTGTTTCGCGCCATTGATGAACGGCGCGGGATTGGCTTGGGGCGCCTGATCTTTGGTCTGGGCATTCGGCATGTTGGGGAAAACAGTTCGAACCTGTTGGCCGGCTATTACGGCAGTTGGCAGGCGTTCGAGGATGCGATGACAGCCGCCCATGACCCAGACAGCGCGCAATGGGCCGAGTTGCTGGGCATTGACGGGGTTGGCGAGGTGATGGCCGGCGCGCTGGTGGCAGCGTTCCACCAGCCCGCTGAACGCGCGGCGATTGACCGGTTGGTGGCGCTGTTGTCCCCGCAGGACGCTGAGAAACCACAAACCGACAGTCCCGTTGCCGGCAAAACGGTGGTCTTCACTGGCAGCCTGGAAAAGATGACGCGGGCCGAGGCCAAGGCGCGCGCCGAGGCATTGGGGGCCAAGGTATCGGGCAGTGTATCTGGCAAAACCGACCTGTTGGTGGCGGGGCCCGGCGCGGGGTCGAAAGCCAAGAAAGCGGCGGATCTGGGTGTTGAAACCATCGACGAAGATGCGTGGCTTGCCCTGATCGAGGGGCTATGACCGGGCGGCCGGAATCCCTGTTTCCGCTGTTCGGTGACCTGGAGAAACTGGACGGTGTGGGGCCCAAAACGGCCAAGGCAATGGCGGGGCTGGGCGTGGAAAAGCCACGCGACTTGCTGTTCACCTTGCCGCATTCCGGAATCAACCGGGCCCCACGCGAGACGGTGCTTGGGACGGCTCCGGGCGAGGTGGTGACGGTTGAGGTGGAAATTCTGGCCCATCATGCCCCCCGCAGCCGCGGGCGGCCGTATCACGTGCAGGTTCAGGATGCGCAAACGACGTTTCAGCTGGTGTTTTTTCACGCCCGTGGCGATTACCTGTTGCGGCAATTGCCCGAGGGGGCACGGCGCATCGTCTCGGGCAAGGTGGAGTTCTATGACGGCATGATCCAGATGCCGCATCCCGATCACATGGTGCCCCTCGATCAGGCCAACACGATCCCTGTTTTCGAGCCGGTATATCCCCTGACCTCGGGTGTGACGCAGAAGGTGATGACGCGGGCGACGGCCTCGGCGTTGGATATGGCGCCCGAGATGGACGAATGGATCGATGCTGCGTTGGCCGAACGAGAGGATTGGCCCAATTGGCGCTCGGCTTTGAACGCGGTTCACGCGCCAGGGAATAACGCGGATTTGGCCCCCGAGAGCAAGGCCCGGCAGCGTCTGGCCTATGACGAATTGTTGTCGCATCAAATCACCCTGGCTTTGGCGCGGCAATCGTCGCGCAAGGTCCCGGCGCATCCGACAACGGGGGCGGGTGAACTGCGTTCAAAGGTTCTGAACGCCCTGCCGTACCGGCCAACGGGAGCGCAGTCGCGCGCGATGGAGGATATCGCCGACGATATGGCCAAGGATCTGCGCATGAACCGATTGCTGCAAGGCGACGTGGGTGCGGGCAAAACACTGGTTGCATTCATGGCTCTGTTGATTGCGGTTGAGGCTGGTGGGCAAGGTGTCCTGATGGCACCGACCGAGATTTTGGCCCGCCAGCACTTGGAAAGTTTGCAACCCCTGGCCGAGGATGCGGGTGTGGTTCTTGAATTGCTGACCGGTCGCGACAAGGGCAGCGAACGCAAGGCCAAGTTGCGGGCGCTGGTCGAAGGAAAGATCCAGATCCTCGTCGGCACCCATGCGGTTTTCCAGAAAGACGTGGCGTTTCGCGACTTGCGGCTGGCCATTATCGACGAACAGCACCGGTTCGGCGTCGCGCAACGGCTGGAACTGGCACAAAAGGGCCCCGGCGCGCATGTGTTGGTGATGACGGCCACACCGATCCCGCGCTCGCTCAGCCTGGCGCAATATGGCGACATGGATGTGTCGGTTCTGGATGAAAAGCCGCCGGGCCGCAAACCGATCACCACGGCATTGGTGTCGACCGGCCGGATGGACGAGGTGGTCAGCCATCTGCAAGGCGCGATTGACCGGGGCTCTCAGGCTTATTGGGTCTGCCCCTTGGTGGAGGAAAGCGAGGTGGTCGACATGACCGCCGCCGAAGAGCGGTTCAAACGCCTGCGCGCGGTGCTGGGCGACGACAAGGTGGGGCTGGTGCATGGCCAGATGCCTCCGGCCGAAAAAGACGCCGCGATGGCGCGGTTCGTGGCCGGTGACACGTCGGTTCTGGTTGCCACCACGGTGATCGAGGTGGGGGTGAACGTGCCCAACGCCACGATTATGGTGATTGAGCGCGCCGAAAGCTTTGGCCTGGCACAGCTGCACCAGTTGCGGGGGCGCGTGGGTCGGGGCGAGGCGGCCTCGACCTGCCTGCTGGTGTACCAGCACCCGCTGAGTGAGGGCGGCAAGCGGCGCCTGGAGGTGCTGCGCGAGACCGAGGACGGGTTCCGCATTTCCGAGGAAGACCTGGCCATGCGCGGGGCGGGTGATGTGATTGGCGTGGCGCAATCGGGGCTGCCGCGGTTTCGGGTGGCCGATCTGGAACGCCAGACCGCGCTGATGGCGCTGGCACAGTCGGATGCGCGCAAATTGCTGCATGACGACCCCGACCTGACCAGCCCGCGCGGACAGGCCGTTCGCAGTTTGCTTTGGTTAATGGAGCAGGACCGCGCAATCCGTTTGATTTCAGTAGGATAGCGTTTTGTTCGCAAATGTTCTCAAAAAGTTCTTTACAATCTGTTCCCAAAATGAGAACAAATAGGCAACACAACGATGCAAGGAACGCCCGCCATGCTGAAAGATCTGAAATCCGTGATTGCCCGCTCGCACAGCACCCTGTTGCAGGATGCCGCCGGCGCTGTGGCCCTGGTTGTCATGCTGGTTGGCGCGTTGCACCTGCCCGGAATGATCTAACCCCAAGTTATCTGCCCGCGTCCCCGTGCCGGGTTGCGCATACCTGTCCCCAACATTGAATGCGCCGCTTCCGACACTGCCTGTTCTGAAAGCATTGGGCCATCCCTCGGCCCAGTTCCGCCCTTAACGCACGAGACGCCCCTTGCGCCGCCATCCTTCCCCGGATGTGCGGCGTTTTTTTGGCCAGAGATTTTTGGGATCAGGCGCAGTCGCCCTGCGCTTGCTGTTCAAACGCCTCGACCGAGGCGTCCAGCGTCAGCAGGATCGAGGCATGGCGGTTCTTGTAGTCCTTGGCCGGCTGCAAAACTTCCAGACCGTCAAACGGCGCATCGGGAACCGGCCCGTCAGATTTCAGCATTGCCTTCAGCTGATCGCGCGCGGCCTCAACCTCGGCCCGGCTGCGCCCGATGATATTGGCGCCAACCACGGCGGCCGACGCCTGACCCAGCGCGCAGGCTTTGACGTCCTGACCGTAATCGGCCACCCGGCCATCCTCGATCAACAGATCCACCGTCACGGTTGACCCGCAAAGCGGCGCGCGTTTCTTGACCGTGACCGATGGCGCATCCAGACGGTTGTGGTGGGGAATGTCCGACGCCAGTTCCAGAATGCGCCCGGAATACAGCTTTATCAGGTCGGTATCGGCCGGCATGGCTTTTCCTTTTGATTTCTTTTCCCTAGATAGACCCCCACACGGCCTTTGCAAAGGGAGACCAAAGTGCGTTTCGACCCGACCACACTGAAATTTGACGACAAGGGCCTGATCCCCGCCATTGCGCAGGACGAAACCGGCGATGTGCTGATGGTGGCCTGGATGAATCTGGAAGCGGTGCAGAAAACCCTTGAAACGCGCAAAGTGACTTATTGGTCGCGCTCGCGGCAGGCATTCTGGATCAAGGGCGAGACCTCGGGCCATGCGCAGAAGCTGTTGGATTTCCGGTATGATTGCGATGCAGACTGCCTGTTGATGGTGGTCGAGCAAGAGGGGCCCGCCTGCCACACCAACCGCCGCAGCTGTTTCTATCGCGCGGTGCGCGATGGCGAGGTTGTAGAGCTGATGAAGCCTATGGTTTAACCATCTGCCGGATGTCGGCGGGTGTGCACCCGTCGGCCCGGTATTTGCCAATCGCGCGTGCGTCGTCGCGCTTGGCCAGCCGTTTGCCATCGGCATCGCGGATCAGGCGGTGATGGTGATAGCGCGGTGTGGGCAGGCCCAGGATGCGTTGCAGCAGCACGTGGATCTGAGTGGCGGCAAACAGGTCTTCACCGCGAATGACATCGCTGATGGCCTGCGTGGCATCGTCCAGCACCACCGAAAGGTGGTACGACGTGCCCATATCGCGGCGGGCCAGCACGATATCGCCAACCTCGGCGATCATCCGCGCGGGATCGATGGTGATCTGACCTGCGTGAGCGGGGCCCGTTTCCTCGAAACTCAGCGGTCCGGTTTCGGCCAGACAGTCCGCCAGCCGCAGGCGCAGCACCGCATCGGCCGGGCGCGCGGCGGGTTGCGGTTTGTCGCGGCAGGTGCCGGGATAGATCAGCCCGTCTGGCCCATGGGTGGGCACACCTTCCTGCGGGGCCGACATCGCCGCCTGAATGTCGCGCCGGTTGCACGTGCAGACATAAAGCAGCCCGCGCGCCCACAGATCGTCAAGCGCCGCGTCATAGGCCGCCATCCGGTCCGATTGGCGCATCACCGGCCCGTCCCAATCCAACCCAAGCCAGCGCAGATCGTCATAAATCTGCGCCTCCCATTCGGGCCGCGCGCGGGTCTGGTCAATATCTTCGATTCGCAGCAAAAATTCGCCGCCAGCGGCCCGTGCCATATCATGGGCCATCATCGCGGAATACGCATGGCCCAGATGCAGCGGCCCGGTGGGCGAGGGGGCAAAGCGCGTACGCAAGTTCAGGCCGCCAGCCAGGCCGCCCAATCCGCCTTGGCGCGGTCGGTATAGGCCTTGTAGCGGTCCTTGCGCCCGCGGCGGCCACCTTTCAGCCCCTCAACCGGGGGAAAAAGGCCAAAATTCACGTTCATCGGCTGAAACGTCTTGGCCTCGGCCCCGCCGGTGATATGCGTGACCAGCGCGCCGGTGGCGGTGGTGTTGGGCAGCGCCGGCAGGGTGCGGCCCTGCATCTCGGCCACGGCCAACCTTGCGGCCAACAGCCCCATCGCGGCGCTTTCCACGTAGCCCTCAACCCCTGTGATCTGCCCGGCAAAGCGAATATTGGGCCGCGATTTCAGACGCATCTGATCGTCCAGCAACGTGGGCGAATTGATGAACGTGTTGCGGTGAATGCCGCCAAGGCGCGCGAAACTGGCGTTTTCCAGCCCGGGAATGGATTTGAAAACAGCGGTTTGCGCGCCGTATTTCATCTTGGTCTGAAAGCCCACGATATTCCACAACGTGCCCAGTGCATTGTCACGGCGCAGCTGTACGATGGCGTGCGCCTTCACGTCGGGCTGATGCGGGTTGGTCAGGCCCACGGGCTTCATCGGGCCGTGGCGCAGGGTTTCGCGCCCGCGTTCGGCCATCACTTCGATCGGCAGGCAGCCGTCGAAATAGCCCGCTGTCTCGCCCTCGTGAAACTCGGTCTTGTCGGCGGCCAGCAGCGCGTCGATGAACGCCTCGTACTGGTCGCGGTCCATGGGGCAGTTCAGATAGGCCTTTTGCTCGGCCTCGGTCTCACCCTTGTCATAGCGCGACTGGAACCACGCCTTCGACATGTCGATACTGTCGAAATACACAATCGGCGCGATGGCGTCGAAAAAGGCCAGGCTTTCGGCGCCGGTCTCGGCTCGGATCGCCTGGGCCAGATTGCCCGAGGTCAGCGGCCCGGTGGCGATGATCCAATGCCCGTCGGTGGGCAGCTCGGTGATCTCGCCCGCCTCAACCGAGACAAGCGGGTGGGCGCGCAGGCGCTCGGTCACCCCCAGGCTGAACGCATCACGATCCACGGCCAGCGCGCCGCCGGCGGGCAATTGGTGACGGTCGGCCATTTCCATCAGCAACCCACCGGCCTGACGCATTTCCCAATGCAGCAGGCCCACGGCGTTTTGCTCGTGATCGTCGGACCGGAACGAGTTCGAACACACCATTTCCGCCAGATCGCCGGTTTGGTGGGCAAAGGTTCCGACCTGTGGCCGCATTTCATGGATGACCACGGGAATGCCGGCCTGGGCGGCCTGCCATGCCGCCTCGGACCCGGCCATGCCGCCGCCGATGATGTGTAACGTTTCAGACATGCACGCGATCTAGGGCTTTTGCGACTTGAAGGGAAGGGGGATCAGCTCTCCTGATCCGCCCTGTCTTCTTCGTCACCCTGATCGGCAATGCGCGCGACCGACACAACCTCTTCGTTTTTGGCTGTATCGAACACCTTCACGCCGCCCGCACTGCGCGACCGGAACGAGATGCCGTCCACCGGGCAGCGGATCGACTGGCCGGTCGACGTGGCCAGCATGATCTGGTCATCCATGTCCACGGGGAACGAGGCCACCAACACACCACCGCGCATCGCCTTGTCCATGGCGGCAACACCTTGGCCACCACGCCCTCGTACCGGGTAATCGTGGCTGGAGCTCAGCTTGCCCGCGCCGCCAGCGGTAATGGTCACGATCAGGTTTTCAGCCGCCGACATTTCGGCATAGCGTTCTTGGCTGATCGTTGCGTTTTCGGCCGCGTCTTCGTCGGGTGTGCTGTCTGGATCGTCGGCCAAACCGGCCACCGCACGGCGCATTTTCAGATAGGCGGCGCGCTCATCGGTTGTGGCGTCAAAGTGGCGGATCACTGACATGGAAACCACCTGATCATCGCCGCCCAATTTGATCCCACGCACACCCACCGAATTGCGGCTGTTGAATACGCGAACTTCGGTTGTGGGGAAGCGAATGGCACGCCCGGAACTGGTGACCAGCATCACGTCGTCATCCTCGGAACAGATGCGTGCGTTGATCAGCTTGGTGTCTGCATGCTCGTCCTCGAACTTCATCGCGATCTTGCCGTTGCGCATGACATTTGTGAAGTCTGACAGACGGTTACGGCGCACTGTTCCCGCAGAGGTGGCAAAGACGATCTGCAGGTCGTCCCATTCCTTTTCATCCCGGTCCACCGGCATAATCGCGGCAATCGACACGCCGTTGGGGATGGGCAGGATGTTGACGATCGCCTTACCCTTGGCGGTGCGCCCACCCTGCGGCAGACGCCAGGTTTTCAGCTTGTAAACCATGCCATCGGTGGTGAAAAACAGCAGTTGCGTATGGGTGTTGGCCACGAAGAGCGTGGTCACCACGTCCTCTTCCTTGGTGGCCATACCGCTCAGTCCCTTACCGCCGCGCCGCTGGGCGCGGAATTCGGCCAGCGGGGTGCGCTTGATATAGCCGCCCGAGGTGACGGTTACGACCATATCCTCGCGCTCGATCAGGTCTTCGTCGTCCATGTCGCCCGACCATTCGACGATCTCGGTCCGGCGGGGCACGGCGAATTTCTCGTTCACTTCGTCCAGTTCGGCATCGATGATCGCCATGATCCGGTCGCGCGAGCGCAAAATATCCAGGTAATCCTTGATCTTGGCCGCCAGTTCCTGCAGCTCGTCGGTCACCTCCTTCACGCCCATCGCCGTCAGGCGTTGCAGGCGCAGATCAAGGATCGCGCGGGCCTGGGTTTCCGACAGGTTATAGGTGCCGTCGTCGTTCATCGTGTGGGTCGGGTCGTCGATCAGGCGGATATAGTCGGCAATGTCAGCCGCGGGCCAGCGCCGTGTCATCAGCTTTTCGCGCGCCTCTGCCGGGTCGGCCGAGGCACGGATGGTCGCCACCACCTCGTCCACATTCGACACGGCCACGGCCAGACCGCACAGGATATGGCTGCGCTCGCGCGCTTTGCGCAGTTCATAGGCGGTTCGCCGGGCCACAACCTCTTCGCGGAACTCGATAAATGCCTCAAGGAACCGGCGCAGCGTCAGTTGTTCGGGCCGGCCGCCATTCAGCGCCAACATATTGGCACCAAAGGAAATTTGCATCGGGGTAAAGCGGAACAGCTGGTTCAGAACAACCTCTGCCGTCGCATCTCGCTTCAGCTCGATCACCACGCGCACGCCAATCCGGTCGGATTCGTCCTGAATCGAGGTGATGCCTTCCAGCTTTTTCTCGCGCACCAGTTCGGCGATCTTTTCGATCATCGTCGCCTTGTTCACCTGATAGGGGATCTCGTCGATGATGATGGCATAGCGTTCCTTGCGGATCTCTTCGATCCGGGTCTTCGCGCGGATGATGACGCTGCCGCGCCCCTCCAGATACGCCTTGCGCGCGCCGGACCGGCCAAGGATGATACCGCCCGTCGGGAAATCCGGAGCCGGAATGTAGTTCATTAACTCTTCGCTGGTCAGGTCCGGGTTTTCGATCATCGCCTTGGTGGCGCCGATGACTTCGCCCAGGTTATGCGGCGGAATGCGGGTGGCCATGCCCACCGCAATCCCCTCGGCCCCGTTAACCAGCATGTTCGGGTAACGCGCCGGCAGGGCGGTGGGTTCGCGTTCCTTGCCGTCATAATTGTCTTGAAAATCAACGGTATCCTTGTCGATATCGCTTAACAGAGACACCGCAGGCTTGGCCAGGCGCGCCTCGGTATACCGCATGGCGGCGGGGCTGTCGCCATCCATCGAGCCAAAGTTGCCCTGGCCGTCGATCAGGGGCAGCGACATCGAGAAATCCTGCGCCATGCGGACCAGCGCGTCATAGATCGCGCCGTCGCCATGAGGGTGATAGTTGCCCATCACCTCGCCCACGGGTTTGGCGGCCTTGCGGTAGGATTTGTCGGGCGTATAGCCGCCGTCATACATGTGATAGAGGATGCGCCGGTGCACCGGTTTCAGACCATCGCGCAGGTCCGGAATCGCCCGGCTGACGATCACCGACATCGCATAGTCCATGAACGAGGTGCGCATCTCATCCTCGATCGCAATGCGCGGGCCGTCATAGGCCACAGGCTGCGGCGCGTTTTCGTCTTCGTTTTCAGGGGTTTCCGGCGTGTCGCTCAAGTGATGCTCCTGTCCGCGTTGGCGCGGCTATATCTTGTATGCCCCCTTATATCGCAGGCCGCATATGGGGTGCAATGGCCGTGTCGGATTCCTGTAACAAACGGATAACGGACTGTTTTCATTGAAAATGAACAAGTTCGTGGCAGGATAGGACATGCAGTACCAAAAACAGAGGAGCGACATGCACCCATCCGAGACCGAGCTGATGCTGAAAGGTTACGGGCTGACCACGGCAGAATTCTTCTATCACATGCCCGATTACACCCACGTGCTGAACACCTTTGTGTGGCAGGATTACGACCTTGCCCCGGATCACCCGAAACTGTTCAAATTCATCGCGTTCTGGCAGGCCGAGATCGAGGGCCCGCTGCATTCGGTGCGCTTCACCCATCGCAAAAAACTGGGCCCGACCGAGTGGCAGAACCAGGTAGGCGAGTTCCGGCTACATTAACGTGGTTGTTAAACTTTAGGGATGCGCGGTTGAGCGAAGTTTAAACTTTGGCCCGCGCCGCTGCGAACCACATCCCCGCAAGGACCAGCGCCACGATGGCGTTCCAGCTGGCCATGGACAGCCCGGCCAGCGACCAGACGACCTCGTCACACATCACGACGTTGACGGCACTGTCAAAGTTCAAAAGATCGCCGCCCGACAACGCGCCCAGATCATTACCGCCGCCCGAGCACGAGGTGGGACCTTGCCACCACTTGTGTTCAACCCCGGTGTGATAAATACCGATGCCAGCCGTTGCCAGGGCGGCCAGGCCGCCAAGCACGGCCAGAAAACGAGCGCCAAAAGCCAGCGCCGCGACACCGATCACGATGGCCGCTGCATGGGGCCAACGCTGCCACAGGCACAGCTTGCACGGGGCCAGTCCGCCGAGATGCTGAAACGCAAAAGCGCCCAACAACAGCGCCGCCGATCCGCCAGCAGCCAGTAGGATGTATTGGGTCCGGGTCATCGCGGCCTCGTCAGGTAAACTCCGCAAACAGCTAAGTCAGTCGGCGGGGGTGTTTCAAGCGGCTTTTGCCCTGCGGATTTCCGGGCGGGTTGCGCTTAGATGCCCAGCCACGTGCGAATGAGTGTTGCCAAGGTTGCGCCGGCGAACAAAAGGGTGGCGATCCACGCGGTTCCGATCACCGACCCCAGGACAACCAACGCGCCATCCCGTTGCAAAAGCCCCATGGCGACAAGGACAACAGCAAAGCCCGGCACGGTGTTTGTGCCCGGCAACGGCACCAGGATAGAGGCGCTGAACAGGACAAGCGCGAGGCCAATGAACCGGTCAATCGGCGGACGTGTCAGGGCGCCCAGCCGTGGTTTGCTGATCGCCTCGATCCGCCGCAGCCAGGGCCCGGCGCGGTCGGCAAGATTGCCAAGGCCACTGGTTGCAATTGTCCGTGCGCCCAGGCTTTTGGGCAGCCATGGCATACGCCTGCCTATCAGGATCTGCGCCGATACAAACATCAGCGGCAGCGCCACAACCTGTGGAATGCCATACAGAAAAGGGATGCAACAAGGCAGCGCCAGGATCAGCAGGAACAGGCCAAAGGCACGCTCATGCAGTTGCCGCAAAACCCAATCCAGTGAAACGGTTTCGCCGGTTGCGTCCGCGGCCAGTTGGGCAAGCCGGTCTGAAATGGCAACGTTTTCGGTAGGCGATTCTGTCATGTTGTCGGGCCCTCGAATCATGGGGGCACGGTGGGCGCGCATGGGGTGGTTTTCAAGCGATCATTGCGCCACGGGCCGAAAAAAGAAAAACCCGCGTTGACCCTGCCGCATACGCAGGCTAAACCGCCAAAACTGGCCCGAGTGGCGGAATGGTAGACGCAGGGGATTCAAAATCCCCCGATGGCAACATCGTGAGAGTTCGAGTCTCTCCTCGGGCACCAGTAATCATAAAATTGACAAACAAATCGGCCGCTTTTGCGGCGCCTGTGTTCAGGCCTCGTGCGCATGTATTAATCGTAATGGGGAGCAATTTCAGCCGCAGCTTGCGTGTATTCCGGGCGCAGCTCGTCCTTGGGCAACACAAGCGCGAGGCCGATGAAGAACGTGGTCAGGGCCATCTTCCATGTCGACGAACCTTGCGGTGGGGTGATGCGACGCAGGCCGGTATGGCTGATCATCACGGCCGAGCTGGGCATTAACGGGCAGGGCGTGGGTGTCATTTGGAGCATCCTTCCTTGACGGGTTTGATCGGTTGCAGAACGGCAAACGGCACGTCATCGGCAAGTGTCGGGTGGGTCAGCGGCATCTCGCAGGCGGTTTGGCCAAGGGCGACCATCGGGGCGGCCAATGCGACAAGAGCGGTGACCAGCAGGGTGGCCTGGCGGGTGGTCACGGGGAACATTTTGGTCCTTTCTCGGCCATTGGGGCCGTGTTGCGGTTGTGTCGATGCCAGGACCGCGCGGCCTGTGAGGTGGAGCTTCCACGCCATCCCGGCATCAACTGGGATGGTTTTAGGCGATGCAAGGTGCCTGCGTATTGACACCTCGCGCCAGTGCTTTGACCGATTGCGTCAATTTGGGCCGCTGAAAGGTTGACGCGAGGTATTATGGTCAACTTTAAGTGATAGGGGCCCAATTGGGGCCGGACGAAGGACAGGGTGGTGCGATCGATGGCGGACGGGGTATCGGTGCTATTCTACAATGCAATGGTCGCGCACGCGGACCCAAGCTTGGACAAGGCCGAACTGATGGCCTTTGGCGGATTGGATCCCGACACGGACTATCCGCCGGATTTCATTGTGCCTTACACGACCTATTTTGCACTGCTGGAGAAGATCGCCGAGGCAGAAAAACCAGAGATCAGGTTCTATCTGCGGACATGCGCGAACTTTTGTTGCGACCATTTCGGGGCGGTTGGCCTGGCATGGCGCGCGGCGCCGACATTGCGCAAGTCCTTCCTGCGCATGGACCGGCATGTGCGCGAGTACAATTCGGCCGCGACCTTTCGCGTCGAAGAACACGATGACGGGTATTACTGGGTGCACGAGCGGTTCAGCCCACAGCGGACGGGCATGTACCTGTCTTGCGAGGGGACGATGGCAACCTATCTGACCTTGGCGCGCGAGGCGGCAGGCCCCCATGTACAGCCTTTGCGGTTGCAGTTCCGGCACAGTCAGATCGCGTCGGACAAGCCGTTGCGCGAGTATTTTGGCTGTGACGTCGTTTTTGATGCCGATTACGACGCAATGGTGTTTTCCTATGATCAGATCGATGCCCCGAACCTGAAGGGTGACGAAAGCATGTGGAGCTTTTTTACCGATCACCTGGATCAGAAAATGGGTGCGGCCGGTGATGCGCCACTGGACCTGCGTGTGGTCGATGAAGTGTCAAAACTGCTGAGCGAGGGCCCACCCACCATGGAGGTCGTGGCGGCCAACCTGGGCATGGGGGCGCGGACGCTGCAACGACGGCTGTCGGAAATGGACACCAGTTTCCAGTCGCTGGTGGACCAGGCGCGCAAGAACGTGGCGATGAAGTTTCTGAAAGTGCCGAATTATTCGCTGAACGATGTGGCTTTCATGACCGGGTTTTCCGAACAAAGCGCGTTTTCGCGGGCCTTCAAACGCTGGGCGGGTCAAACCCCGGGCGCTTATCGCGCGGGGCTTTAGGCGGGATCAGAACCCGCCATGCGTGTCGAAGTGATAGGCGATCGTGTCCTTGTCCTGCAGCACAACAACGATGTTCACCCCGCGCTGGTTCAGCGAGTGTTCCGTGCCGTTCAGCGTGATGGACGACAATGACCCCGGTGCAAAACCGGCACTGCGCACACGCATCCGCGTGCCCTCGACAATTTCGGCGACATCGACCACTTCGTCGGCGGATTTGCCCTGTACCAGCACGATGCCGTTTTCCACGATCGCGGAATAGCCGTCACGGAAGGACAAGTCTGCAAGAGTCAGGCCCAGTTGCGCGGCCTGCATGCGCACGGCCAGCGGCAGGCTGGCAGCGCCCTCATCTTTCACCGATATCGCCATCGCGCAGCCTTGGCGGCACCCTGAAAGCACATCCAAGAGCGAGCTTTCGCGGGTCAGGAAGCGGTCCAGCCCGACAAATGGTGTTGCGTCGGTCGAGGTGGGGCCGGTAACCGTTGCCAATTCCGGGGCCGAGGCCAGGATCAGGTCCTCGGGCACATCGGGGCGCAGGCTGTCGCTGGTTGAATGTGTGTCGAAATTGGCAGTGGTGATGCGACCATCGGCATGCAGCAACACAAGGTTGATGCCCCGTTGGTCGCGGGAAAAGTTTATGCCGCCAACCGAGATCGCCGCGGGAATGCGCGCATCCTCGACACTGCTGCGCAGGCTCAGCGGTGTCTCGGCCACCTGCGCATTCAGGATGGCGTCGGCGTCACGTTCCAGCGTTTCCGCCAGCAAGGCACCGTGATGCAGCACGGCGGCATAGCCATCGTTCAGGCCCAGCGTGGGCACGGCGCTGCCAAGGGCGGCCATGAAGGATTTGAACTCGACCGACAGTTCCGCCGCGCCTTCGTCGCGCACGGTCAAAAGGGCTGTACATCCCGTATTGCAGTCGCGCAGCAGATCGGTCAGGCCGTGGGTTTCAGCATCATAGCTTGCCGGCCCAAAAGCGGGTGTTTCCACCGCGTGAAACCCGGCAAAACGGTGGCTGGTCAGAATGCCCGGTGCGTTGCGGTGGATCAGGGGCAGATCGCCAGCGCCGTCTGCAAGGATCAGGGCGCCGTCATCATGGCCACCATTGAGGATGCGAATGCGCAACTGCTCTTCGGCGGCGATTTGCTTAGGCAATCCCAGCCCCTGCGCGGTGTAAAACCAGCTGATCGGGGTACCCGCGCGGATCGAAGCCGCGCCAAGGTCCAGTGTGAAATCCGGCCCAAGTGATCGCGAGATATAGATATAGTCGGCGCGTGCAATCCGCGCCTTCCAATCCGGGGCGCCAAACATATGCGCAGCAACGGGACGCAAGGCGGTGTCCGTGCGGCTGCGATCAGCGAGGGGCGCCAGATCCCAGAATTGCAGCCCCAGAAGGACAACCGCGATACCACGCAACCGCCGTGGTTTGGTGCCGGCAAGACACAACAGCCCGGTGAACATCATGACGTAGATGGTGACCCAGACAAAACGCCCCGATGACCGCAGTTTCGCAAACAGCGCGTGCACGGGATTTTCGGGCGACATCTCCCACACAAAGACCTCACGCCCCAAGACGGTGATCACTGGCGACAACGCAAACAGGAATGCGATCAGCGCGGCGATCTGAACGGGCAGCAACGCGCGCCATTGTGGCAGTGACAGCGTGCCGCGAATGGCACGGACCAACAGAATACCAAGCAATACAAGCCCACCCAGACCCAAATAGGCATAGCCTTCGTATTGCCCCGATCCCGACGGCAGTTGCGGCAACAAGCGTGCGCTGTCAAACGGGTTGAAAAACCCCAACGGATCGGTGGAATGCAGGCCAACGGTGTTCTGGAACGCGTTTTGCAGGCTGAACACGCCCAGCTTGACCCCGACATAAAGCGCCAGCCCCTGCGTGGCGATCAGGGCCAGCACCACGCGCTCGACCTGGCCAAACCGCACGCCGCCTTGGCGCAGGATGCGCAGCGCCAGATCGCAGCCGGCAACAATGGACAGCATCACGTAGAGATACGGGTGGGTCATCATCGCAACCAACAGCAGCCCTCCGTGAGCAAGCCCTGCTCGCAAGGGGCGCGTGACCGCGAAGCTGACATAGATCGCGGCGAGGATCAGCCATTGCGCCATCAGCGTGTCGTGGCCATAGCGCCAGAAAAGGATCGGCGGAAAGGCCAGCACCGCGCCCAGCAACGTTGCCGTCCAGCGATCAAAACCCTCCCGGCGCATAAGGGCGCGGCCAAAGACAAGGCTCAGCGACAGACACAGCAGGTACCACGGGCCGATGAACTGAAACTCGACCGGCAGCAAGTTGCGCATTGGCCAAAGGATCAAGCTGACCAAGGGGTTGCTGTCTGTCGCGCTGATCGGCGTGCCGTGGGGATAGGCCAACAAGGGCGCGGTGCCCCACGGTGTGCCCGGCGTCTCGGCCTGTCGAAACGCCTGCCAGCCCAGATAGTGCTGTCGCAGGTCCCCCTGATCGATCCAGCCGATATTGGTGGGGTTCAGGATCGAGACATCAAAAAACCGCAAGAAGGCGATGCCAATCAGCAGCCCGCAAAAGGCACAATGGAAAAGGGCCAGACGGTGGCGCCGGTACAGGGTTTGCAGCATGGATTTATACTCGGAACACGTAGAACTTGGAGGACAGAAAGCTGAGCAGGGGCACAACGAGTGCCCCGAATACCGGCAGCGCCTCTTGGGGAAGGGTTGTCACCTGCACCGATACCAACGCCGTGGCCGCCATGCCGATGCCAAACATCACCAGCGAATGCGGCACAAAGCGCAGCAGGGCGCGCATTCGGTTGGCGCGCCCCCGGAAGGTGAAGGTATAGTGGCCAAGGAAAGACACCCACCACGCAATGCCAAAACCAACGAGGTTTGCCCCCAATCCGGGCAGCCCCAGCAAGCGAACCGCGCCATAGCCAACAGCT
The DNA here is from genome assembly GCF_000647975.1 of Actibacterium mucosum KCTC 23349. GTDB lineage: Bacteria > Pseudomonadota > Alphaproteobacteria > Rhodobacterales > Rhodobacteraceae > Actibacterium > Actibacterium mucosum. Next base: position 568,503 of record NZ_JFKE01000002.1, on the reverse strand, counting down.
GCGTGTACAAGGGTGGCCACAACACCCACGGCGCCGAACCGCAGGGCCTGCGTGGCCACATGCAATAAACCAAATGGCCCGGGCCGCGTGGCGTCAGGCGCGGTCATAGATATCCTCGTAGCGCTGAATGTCATCCTCGCCCAGATAGGCCCCGGTCTGCACCTCGATCAGTTGCAGGGGGACCTTGCCGTCATTGGCCAAACGATGTTTCGCGCCCAGCGGAATATAGACCCACTGGTTTTCGGCCACGAGGGTTTCGGTCTGGTCGATCGTGACGGTGGCCGTGCCTTCGACAACGATCCAATGTTCGGCCCGGTGCACGTGGCTTTGCAGCGACAGCTTGGCGCCGGGGTTCACGACGATGGATTTCACCTGAAAGCGGCTGCCAAGCGCCAGCGAGTCGAAATGGCCCCACGGGCGCGTGTCGCGCAGGAACACATCATTGGGGCGCAGCATGCCGGCGTCATTTTGGCGGATTGTGGTGTCGTGTTTCATTTTGGGGAACCTTCTACTTGGAAACTGGCGCGCGCAGACGGCGCAGGGTGAGGGTGAAAAGGGCGATGGCGGCCAGACCCTGAACCGAGAGCTTCACGGACAGAAGCGACGGTATGTCATCCACGTGGGGCAGGGTCATGACTGCCAATTGCACGCATGCGGCACCCAGCAGGATCGGCGCGCTCAGGCGGCATCCCAGCGCGATGGCAACCGTGCCCGCCAGGTAGGAAAAGGTGAACGCCGCGGCGGACAGAATAGCCATCCACAATACCGGGCTGGCGGCCAGATAGGCCGGGCCCACCAAAAGCGAAATCATCAGATCGGGAAAAACTGCCGCGCATAGGATCAGCGGCAAGGTCACGGCGCCAAACAACTGCGCCGCAGGGCGCAGGGCCTGCCACAGGCTGTGGCCGTGTTTTGCCGCCGCAACGATGGTGGGCAAAAGGATGGAGGCCAGCGCGAAGAGGCCAAAGAACTGTATCCTCTGAAACAGGCTGAGCGCCGCGATCTGGCCAGCATCCGCGCCGGGCAGGCGAATGCTGGCCAGCAGGATGTCGCCATCCAGCGCCAGCACTTGGGCCAGTTGCAGGATGGCGAACGGGGACGCGGCAAGGAAGAGGGCGCGACCGATCGGGGCGGTGGGTTTGGGACGCGGCAAGAGGTCAACGAGAACGATCCAGCCCGCCACGATTGACAGGGCAATCGCGGCGACCACGCCGGTCAGCCCCCAACCGGCCCACCACGCCAAGAGTGCGCCAAACAGCCGAACCAGCATCTCGGCCTGCGCAGATGCAACGACGCGCGCCACCTGTACGCGGCCAAAGGCCAATCCACGCAAAGTGCTCATGACGCCCGCAAAGGGCAGGGCAGCCAGCAGAAGTAATCCGATGGGCACGTTGATATACGGTACGAGGGCAAACACAGGGGCCAGAACGCAGGCGGTCAGGATCAGCCAAACCCAGATGCGGCGGGTGAACTGACCTATGCCATGCAAGGTGTCCGCACCGGGTTTGGCTGCCACGACCTGACTGACGGCCATTTGCAGGGAAACGAGAACGCTGAGCAGCGCCAGCTTGATTGTCAGGACCACGGCCAGCTGGGCAAAGACCTCGGGCGTCATCATCCGGCTGAAGGCCATGTTGAACGCAAGGTTTCCAACATTCACCACGTTCGAAGATACGAAGATGACCGTCGCTGGTGCAAGCACCATGGGCGCAGAGAGGGTGGCCGCGCGCAGGGTCATGTGGCCGGCATGTCTTGCGGCGTGGGCCGCGTGGCAAGCCGCATCCGCACGATCAGCCACAGCATGTGCAGGCCACTGCGCAGAATGGCGGCGGCCGAGACCTTGGACCCGGCAACCTCTTGCCATTCCATCAACGGCTGTTCGTAGAACGCGCGGTGTCGGTCGGGAAGGTTGGCCGAAAGGCGGGCGAAAAGCTCCACATCAAACAGCCATCCGGCGGTAAAGGGCGTGGCAATCGCCGCGCGCAGGTTGGGCGTGTTGCGCAGCAGTTTCGCGCCGCACTGCGTGTCGCCAACCGGCAATCGGATTGCCTGACGGGCCAGCGCCGCGCACACAAACGAAACGGCTCGGCGCATGGGGGTGCGGCGGATGCGATGGCCCAACAATTGCCGACGTGCGCCAAACACAACCTGGGTTGCGCGGAATTTGTCCAGCACACGGATAAAGTCGTCGATGGCATCCAGCGGCGTCGCAAGGTCCGCGTCCCAGTACCCGATATGGTCCGCTCCGTCGTGCGCCGCGGCACGCAGCCCCTGACGCACGGCCTCGGCCTTGCCCCGGTTGGCGGGCAGGTTCAGGACCTGCACCCGGCCACCCGCCTGTGCGGCCAAAGCGTTCAACAAGGCCAGGGTGCCGTCACGGCTGCCGTCATTCACGAACAGGAAGGACACGTTTGGCGCGGTGTCGAGATAGCGCAGGAAAGCCGTCCGCGACAGGCGCTGTTCCTCGTTAAAGCAAGGGACCACGATGGTGACGTCCGATGGCATCTTGGACAGGCCAACAACCGGTTGCAGCGGCGCTTCGATGGTGCAGATCTTGTTCATGACATCCTCTTCACTGATTAAAAACTGGTCTACGTTGTCATGCCGGGCAGGACGGGGCGGCAGGAGGATAGGGCGTGAATTCAAAAGGATAGGCGGTGTCCGATTGGCGGGTCGAACCCGCCGGATGGCACGTGACCTATCCCTTGGTAGGGGCTGTAGCCGTGGCGGTGGTGCCATGGGGGCGGGGCTTGCGACCCAGATGCTGCAACCGGTCCACATGCCACGCGGCGACCTGTGACAGGGGCATATGCGCCGCAGCCTTCTGATTTTTATCCGCTATGGCTTGCGACCATTTCGCGTCGTCCAGCACGGACCGCATCGCGCGGGCAAGGTCGGTGGCATTATTGGGCAGGTAATTGGCACCCGAGATGCCTTCGTCCTGCGACACGGCAACAAAATCGCCGATATCGGGGAAGACGGGAACGGTGCCAAAGCTGGCCGCCTGATGCAGAACGCCCGAACTGCCGGTGGTGGACAAATAGTCAAACACGGCGATCCGCGCGTCGTGAAAGAACCCGGGGACATCCTGCTCGGCCACGTAACCCGCGAAATGCACGCCGCGATCGGTGCGGCGCGATTGGGCAATGTGGGACATATAGCCCGCCACGCTGGGGTGATCCGTGCCACCGATGACAAGTTCATAGCCAGCGTATTCAGGACGCTGGCGCAGGATATCAAACGCGGCCAGCAGGGTTTCAAGGCGCTTGTAGGTGCCGAACTTGCCCATCGTGACAATCCGGCTGGGCCGGTTTGCCAATGGCGGGGCTGCAGGGGCTGCGCAATCAAAGGTACCATGCGGGATATGGGTGACATCCGCACGCGGGTTTAGGGACCTGAGGTGGACAAGATACGTGTCCAGCGTGACCGAAACGTAATTGGCAGCCATCAGCGCCCGGTTCACAATGCTGCCCCCGGCCTGAACCAGCCCCTGACGCAGTTTTTGGCCCCGCAATTGCGTGTGGTTCAGGTCAACCGCACCCAGCACGTTATGGGCGATAACGCCGCTGGGGGTTCCCATCACACGGGCCATGGCGGGGGCCAAAAGGCCCAGCGCGGCCGGTAGTTCGCGGTTGCCAAAGGTAGCGGCCTGCACGTTCCACAACACGGCATCAGCCTTGGTACTGGCGAGGCTGCGCAGGATTGCGGGGCCTGCAGATACCGCATTGAATTTCCAAACGCGGTGCACGGTCAGCTTGGGGCCAAGGTTCAGTTCGACCATGGGGGTGGTCAGCACGTCCGCGATCACGACGACCTCGGACACATCGGGGTGCCGGGTCAGTTCGCGTGCAAGGTGATAGCCGTATTCATTCAGGCTCTGCTGGCCCGGGGGGAAGGCGGTGACAAGGGCAAGGCGCATTGGTGGCTCCATCTGGCTGGGACGGATCAACCCTATGCGCGCAGGACACCACACGGTTGGGCGCAAAGGCGTGGCGCGCCGCGCAGATGGAGGGGCGCCCTATGCCAAGGGATAGGGCTATTCCCCGAAATGACGGCGAATGACGGCAGCGGCAGGTTTTTCACCCCCGTCAGCGCGCAGCAGGCCAAACCCGGATTGCAGTTTGCGTACCCAGGGGGAACGGCCGACAACACTGGGGTCTACATTGGGGAAGTCGTAAAGCGTCCAGATGAACACGCCATCCGCATCCTTCAGGGCGCGCATGCGTAGATCCAGCTTGCGCGCCTGCGAAGTGGGCGATCCGGGCTGTCCCAGCAGCAACCCAAAGGTCGAGGCCCCGATCTCGGTCACCAAAACGGGATGGTCGGGAAAAGCCGTGCGCAGATCCGTCAGGCGCGCCGCCGTTCCGGCAATGTCGGCGTAGTCGTGATAAGTCAGGACGTCCAGCTGATCGGCCATCACCGGCGCGGCATCCACATGGGACCAACCGACGGTTTGCGGCAGCGCGGGTGCAATCTGACCGGTGATCTGCGACATGGTGGAAATCCATGCCTCAACCTTGGCCCGGCCATGGGTGGCAAAGTCGAGGTCGGGTTCGTTTTTCAGATCAACCAGTTCGACATTTGGAAAGGCGGTCAGCACCGGCAGAACGGCACGCAGATAGGTTCGGTCGGTTGGCCATGTGGCCAGACCATAGTCGCCCTTCAGGTCAAACAGGGTGGGCACCACCCGCAGGCCCCTTTCCCGGGCCAAGCCCAAAAGAGTTTCCAGGTGGGCAAGGTGGGTGGCGGCGTCGGGGCCAAGAAAAGCCTCGCGTTGCAAAAAGATGCGGATCGTGTCGGCACCCAGTCCGGTGATACGATCAAGATCCGCGGCGGTTTGATTTGCGTCGAAGCGGGGCCAGAATGCCCGCCACGGGGTCGCGGCAGGATAGTAGTTGATGCCGTTCATCCGACCGGTCCACGGCGCGGGTTGCCGTGTGACGGGGGTGCTGCCGCGCCGCTCAAACGACCAAATGCGCCACCCGATCAGCCCGTTGCGGAATGTGACTGTGCCGGTATCGCGCGTCAGTTCGACATGACGCAGCCCTCCGTCGGTGTCCGGCAGGAACCGGGCCGTCAACATCTGCGTTTTCGCCTGAAACAGCGATCCGTCGGGGTGAAAGAAGGTGGGAGTCAGATTATGCGACAGAACAACCATTCGCCCGCCATGCGTCTTGGCATCTGTGACCGACAAAGCGGCGCGTTTGGCCGCGATGCCGGTGAAATGGTCGACCAGAAGAAGGGGGTCATGGGCCTCTTGCGCGAGGGCGAGGTTGCGGAACCCTTGGGCAAAGGCGCGGCCGATCAGCAAACGCTCGGCATCGCTGAGGGGGCGGGACAACGGACGGTTGGGTGCGTGCCACGACACCTGCATGTCCGTGTCCGGCAGCGGGGCCAAGGCGTCGGCAAGGTACACATGTTGCACCTGCCGCTGCGACGCGACGCCGAAGGCCCCGGCGGCCATCCACATGATTGTGCCAAAAAGGGCTAGAAACCCCAGGAAATACGCGGTTCGTGGCATTACGGCGCTCCAGGCAGATCTGCGGGTGCGGGGCCGGTTTCGACATGCAGTTCCGCAATCCCAAGGGCGGTTTCGATGGTCAGCCGAACCGGTTGTGTTGCGGGACGCAGGGACAGAAGTGTTTGGAAATGACCGTCGCGGACCCAGCCCGTGCGGGTGTCGGTCGCACCTTGCGAGGCGGTGGCCTGAACGGTGATTGGTGCCCCGTCGGGCAAAAGATACCCGGCATCGGTGGTCAGCGGTCCAACGCGCAGGGCCAGCAACCCCGCGGTCGGGGTCCACAGCTGTGCGGCAACGGGCACGTCCGCGGCCAGCGGCGCGAACTGCACCGAAGCGGCGGTGTCTTGCGCCCCGACGGAAAGGGCCAGCGTGCCGCCCGCATCAACGTCGCGCGGCAGAAATGGAACCTGCACGCGGCCAGCGACAACCGGGGCAACCACGTGGCTGAGTGTGCCATCGTTATGTTGCAGCATCAGCGTTGCGGCGGTGCCGTTTTCGACCGGATTCCCGTATCGGTCCCGCAGGTCACGCGAGGCAAAGGTGGTCAGCTTTTCAGGGCGCAACGGGCCATCGGCGGGCACAAGGATTGGGGAAATGCTGCTCAGTGCGGCCGTGACCCGCAGCTGCGCGCGGGCGGATTGCTGGCCATCGATGGTTGCGTGGATATCGTAGGTGCCGGCCCGCGTTGGCGCCGCGAACCGAAGATGCGCCAGACCATCGTGCAGGGTTGCGTCCATCGGCGTGAATCCGTCCCGCTGAAATGTTACCTGGCCGTCAGGGACCAGGTTCCCCCACATGTCGGTCACAAGCGCCACGGCGTTGCCCTGTGGGCCGCCAGCCTGCAACGATTTTGGCCCGACAAACAAAAGGATGTGGACCGGTTCGTTGGTAGATGGCCGCAGATCCGCCCATTGCATGCGTTCCGGCGAAACGGCGGATGCGGGCAGGATGCCAAAGGCATCCCTGTGCACGGGTTCGGCCACGGCCTGCAGGGGGATAAGGCTAAAAAGGAATAGGAGCAATCGCATGCAGGTCACCTAGAACAAGGGGTCATAAGTCATGGAAGACACGTACAGATGCAGGGCCGCATAGCCGGGAATATCAACCATGATCTTCTCGGGCGGTACGGGGGCGGTTGCGTCGGGGCCGGGTGTTGCGCCGTTGACGATCTGGTTGCCTGTACCAAGCCGGGCAATGACGCGCAGGTCCTTGCGGGCGGGCAATGTCATATGAAACGGCGCGCTTTGACCTGGATAGATGTTGGTTTCGACAAATCCCGCCTCGGCCCAAACCGGTGCGCCGTCCATGTCATAGGCCAGAACAACGATGCGCGTGATCGAGGCCGGCTGGTTGCCGGTGTTGACAGCAAGCCCAGTGATCTCAGGTCGCCCGTCATCCGAGGTGACTTGGACACCATTCAGAGCCACCCCACGGTAAAGCCCCTGCGTGGTCACCAAGGCCCGGGCTGACAACGTTGCGTCATCCGGCGGGGCCGACAGTTGCGGGGGTATGAACAGTGTGGGATCAAACGCGGTCGCCGCGTCGTCCAACGACAACACGCCTTCAAACGCGACACGAAATCCGGTGGATTCCAATGGCAGCAATTGCTGGCCCGCAATTTGCGCGGTTGCTGTGCGCGCCAATCGAGTGTTGCCCGCCAAAAGGTCGCCAAATACCGATACATAGGCCGGGTCCGCATCCTGATTATAGACAAGCCCCACAAGGTTGTAGCGCCCGTCATGTTCTACAAGTTGCGCCCGGCTCAGCGCGATCTCGGGGCGGTCCAGGCGGTCGCGGTGCAGATCGGTTTCGGGGCGCGGCTGTCGACGGCCGGGCAGGTTCCATGCGGTTTCGGCCCCGCGTTGCAGACGCTGCGGTGTTTGCACCGGCCGCAGATGCAGAGGCAACAAGTACCAATGCCCATCGCGCCGCACCAGCCGCAGGTCCATGGTTTCGGTCCGCACATCCAATGCGGTCAGCCAGTCAAGCTCCACCCGCCAATCGGCGATGTCTCCGGTCGCGGCGACGGGGGTGGCGCGTATATCTGTCAACTTGCCATAAGACGCGATCAACCCGCCACGCCAGCGCCAGTTGAACATGGCCGTGTCAAAGTCGGGCCGCGTTACGGGATCAAGCCGGGCAAAAGCTGCCTCGAACCGACGAAAGTCCAGCGCGTCGAAATAGGCAGCAATCACCTGTTGCGGGTCCACGGGCCTGCGCATCTGGGCGGAAACCCACAGCCCCGTCCCAATGGTTAGAACTACAACAGCGGCAACGCCGGTGGTGACCACCCAGAAAACCAGCCGCGCGTTCCGAAACCCTGTGCTGCGAGGCAAAACCGGCTTGGGATCCCCCGGAACCGCGCCAAAGCTGCGCTTGACCACGCTGATGGCAAAGACGGCCAGCGCCAGCAACAAAGCGCCTGGCGGGATCAGCCCCCACATTAGCATATGTAACTCGGGGATGTGGCGGCGCGGGCTGAGGGCGGGCAGGGGGCTGATATCCGGCCTCTCCCAAACGGTCACGCCATTGGACAGCCGCGTCAGCCGAACCCAGCCGGTGAAATGCAGCAGCGGGTCGTAAAAAGCGTCGTTCGAAAACGTGAATTTCAGGTGATAGTCTTCGGCATTTACAAGAAACTGCTTCAACGACCCCAGCCCCGGCACGCCAAGATACTTGGCGTTCTCCAACCGCTCCACCGAATAGCGCGTCAGGTTCGACAAACGGCGGGCCGAGTGATAGTTTCCATCCACCGATTGCGCCGCGGTTTGCGCAGACAGATACGCAAATTGGTCCCCGAAGCCCAATGTCAGGTATCGCCAGCGGTCATGGTTGTCCTCGGCCATGAACTTTACAATGGGGGCCGGATCGATATGGCGCGGCTGCGTGGGCTGGATGGTTGGCAGGATGGCGGCAAAGACCGCAAGCCCGACCGTGGCGGCAAAGTAGCTGCCCAGCAGAATGGCATAAAACCCGCGCCCAAGGGCCGAACGCAGGCTCGCGGCCGTCCCGCCGCGCAACAATCCGTCCAGAAGATAGCCGGTGAAGGGCAGGATCAGGATCGTGGCCCAAAAGGTGAAACGATCCAGTGTCAGGATGTCGAACGCACCTCCCAGAATGGCGCGCGATATGGGGGTGGTACCGCCTGTTCCCAGAATGAAACACAACAGGACAGACACCCCCAAGGGCCAAAGGCGCGTGGTTGCGGTTTTCCAAAGGGCGTAAGGCAAGACCAACAACGCCGTGCCCCAGGGCAAAAGGAAAAAGATGAAACCCAGATCGCGGCGCACCAGGAAATTCTCTCGGCTGCCATGGGGGATCGAGACCTGCGTGATCGGATCGCTTACAGACCAGATCCAATAAGGCAGCACCGTCACCACAATCGCCGACAGCATCGCTGCCGCCAGCAGGACACCACGCCCCAGCGCCTTGATCACGCGCCACATGCGATCGCGAGAGGTTGCTGCCACCACCCCGCGCAATGCGTGCAGCCCCAGCGGCAGAATGAACAACACACCGCCAAAGATCGTGGTCACGTGATGCGCCGCGGTTGTGGCGGCGGCAAAAATGACGGCAAGCGCAAGGTCGATCCACCGCCCCGCTACGATCCAGCGATAGACGTAAGGCAAGCCGTTCAGGAACACACCCAGTGAAAAGATCGTCGGCAATTGCCCGAACAGGTGGATCGTTTCCGAAATGGACGAGGCCACCACAAGCGACAGCGCCGCAAACCCTGCCGGGCGCGCCGTGACCCACAGCAGCGAAAACCGATAGACACCAACCACCAACAACAACAGCCCAAGCAACTGCACCACCACGAACGCAGCCCGCAGAGGCATTAGGTGCATCAAGCCGCCAATCGCCATATGCGTGCCCGGCGGATAGCTGGTGGTGGCAAAGCCGGTGTACCATCGCGGCTCCCACGGGTCGAACCACGACCTGTGATAGCTGTCTGCAAAGAACATGTGGATATAGGCGTCGTAGGTGTTGCCATGTGTGAACGGCAGCAGGCCACCGTGAAACAGAACAGCGGCTGCCAGGGCGGCCAGCAGCAGGCGCATGCCATCCTGTGTGTCGTCAACTTGCTGCATAGGGGCGGGCTGCATGGCCGGCTTTCAGATCAGGTCACGGGCGCGTGCGGTCAGGGCGGCATGGGTGCGGTTGTGTGCCCCAAGTTTGCGGCACAAGCTCCTAACGTAAGATTTCACCGTGACGTCCTGCAGACCCAACGCGGCGGCGATCCTCTTGTTGGACCAGCCCTGGCCAAGACCTGTCAGGACATCCAATTCACGTTGTGTCAGGTTCGGGTCCGGCGTTCCGGGACCGGCGACGGTCAGTTCGAACGGCAAAAAGCATTCGCCGGCGATCATCAGGTGCAGCGCGGCATAAAGCGACTGAGGCTTCAGGCTTTTGGGGATGACACCAGCGGCACCGGACGCAACGGCACTTTGGGCAAGCGACGGGGTCAATCTGCCAGAGAACAGCGTCACGGGCACGGAACCCGCGGCAAGCCGCATCCGGGACAAACCGCCCAACCCGTCCATTCCCGGCATCGCGTAATCCAGCAAGATGATGTCGAAGGGGGGATGTGTAGCGACCGCCTGTATCGCCAGGGGCAGGTCCGACGCGCCAATCACATCCTGCGCACCTTCGCGCAGAAGGTAGAAAGCCATCGTGTCCCGGACAAGGTCGTGATCATCTGCAATCAGGATCCGCATGGCGCACCCCTCGCCGGAACTGGGAAACGGTAGGGGGAACAATGGTTAACAGCCAGCATGAGGAATGCGCCCTTTTGAACGGGTTACTACATGTCCTCAAATTACAACTGGTTCCGCCACGACGGGGTCGAAACGAGGGATAGGGGCAGCCACAAAAGGTTAGGTCTGGTCTCGTTGGTATAGGTGGCGGTCAGCGACTGTCGTCAATTTTACTGCGAATTTTCGAATCTTTGGCCCGCCGAATCGCCGTGGTGCCGTCGATTGGTGCGCATTCCGCGACAGTGATTTCGAGAGCGGTAAAACTGTTGACCACTTTTTCGCCACATTTTAGACAAATTTACCATAAAACCCGCTAAACTTTGGGGTGAATTATCTGCAGGCATGGCGCGTCACGCGGGTGAACGCTCAGGATGTGACCATTTTGACCAACCGGTCATCCGCCCATAAGTATATGAATTACCTAAAAGTTTCTCAAAATACGCGAAGTTTCCGTTAACCATAATTCGTTCAGAGCTGAAAACATAACGGAAATGTAAACGCCCATGTGCGGCCAAATCGCCGCCATTTTTCCCTAGGAGCAGAGGCGCCCATCGCGCTAAATCATTACAGCCCATCTGGGGGGTGAAGACATACGGCCACGGGGGCGGCCGCGACTGTGACGCGTTGTATGACGCGGATGCGATCGGTTGATCGGTGTGACGGGCTGTCACTGTTTCGATCAACGCGACAAAGAGGTGGGGGTGACCCGGTTCCGCAGCTGCTTGCGGGGCAATACTTCTGTGCATCTGCGACCAACGAGCCGCTGTTGCGCCGCCTGGTTGTGATTCTTCTCCCTGGATACGGGTTTCGAATTTTTGCGCTGTTGCAGCGCACGGTTTTGGTATGGGGAACGAAGCTATGGCCGATTATACGCTGGACTGGGATGTTACTGGGGCCGACGGGGCGGGTACGTTTTCGTCAGGTTCGGGCGGGCCGGATGTAGGCGTTACGGTATCGACACCAAGCAACGGGGACGGCGACAGCTTTTTCCTGTCAAGCGGTCTGCTGAAATCCGACTATGTGCGCGAGCCAGCCAAGACAATCGTCACCTTCGACAGCGCGGTCGAGAATGTCACGTTCGACCTGTTCGATGTCGATGCGAATGACAGTTGGGACGACAAGATCACAATCATTGCCCGCGATGCCGACGGAAACATCGTTCCGGTTTCCTTCTCGGGTTCGACGATCGGTACGTTGCAGACGGTCAATGGAAACTCGATCGAAGGCACCGACAACGGCGACAATGACGGCAGCGGACCGGGCGACAACGACACGGTTTCGGTGTCGATCAGCGACGCGGTTGTCAGCATCGAGATCATCCACGACCACGGCAATTCAGACGACAATTCGGGCCTGATCAGCGTTGGCGACATCAGCTTTGACCTGAGCCCGGTGGGGGATGGCATCGTCGAAGGCACGTCGGGTGACGATACCATCGATCTGGCCTATATGGGTGACCCCGAAGGCGACATGATCGACAATGACGACGCCTTGCTGCCGGGTGAAGTGGGTGACGACGATATCGTGGACGCCGGTGCTGGCGACGACAGCATCTTCGCGGAAGAGGGTGACGACGAGATTTATGCCGGCCATGACGATGACTATGTCGAGGCAGGCGCAGGCGACGACATCATCTATGGCGACAGCGACCTTCCGGGCGGCTCGGACGCCACCGGTGCGCGCGAAAGCTTCGAATGGGACCTGGCGCCCGACCCCAACGGCCCGGCGCCGATCGAGGATGGCGACCCGATCAACGGGTTCACGCAGGACACTGGCAGTGTTGATGTAACCTTCTCGCTGCAGGGTGCAGCCTTTGCGCCGCAGTCGGAATTTGCCGATAACAACCAGAAGGTTGACGGCATCGACACCGGCGACGAGACCATTGACAACCAAAGCTCGCTGGCCTCGCGTTTGGATCAGGAAGGCGAGTGCCAGGTTTACCGCTGGGATTTCTCGTCCGAGGTAACGGATGTTCAGTTCCGCATCAACGACATCGACTATGACAGCGAGGTGGTGATCACCGCCTATGACGCGCATGGCAACAAGATCCCGATCCACACCAATACCGGGGGTGATATCGCCGCGTCGAACCTGGACGGGATTGCCGGTAACGAGCATCTGCGGTCGGATATCGATGGCGGGTCCAGCGACACCACCGGGTCGATCTCGGCGCTGGTGACAATTGCCGGCCCGGTCGCACGAATCGAGGTTCTGCACAACCAGGATGGCGATGACAATTCGGGCATCAACATCACCGACATCTATTTCGACGCGCCCGGCGCGGTAATCGGTGACGAGGATGGCAATGACACCCTGCTGGGTGAAGACGGCGCCGATATCATCTATGGCGAAGGCGGCGACGACATTCTGGACGGTGGTCTGGACGATGGCGATGCCGACCAGCTGTTTGGTGGCGACGATGCCGACACGATCCAGGGTGTGGGCGTGGGCGACTTTGTCGACGGCGGTGCCGGTGGCAATGACCACGATACGCTGGACCTGACCGGGTCGACCGAGCAGGGCGGCAGCCTGAAGGTGAACATCACCGGGCCCGACAGCGACGGCAACGGCTTTGACGGTACCGTCACGTATTTCGACAACAACGGGGTCGAAACCGGCACGCTGACCTTCGAAAACATCGAAGAGATTGTACCGTGCTTTACGCCGGGCACCTTGATTGCAACGCCCAAGGGCGAGCGTCTGGTGGAAGAACTGCGCGAAGGTGACAAGATCATCACCCGCGACAACGGCATTCAGGAAATCCGCTGGGCTGGCCACAAGGCGCTGAGCGGTCGCGAATTGCTGACCGAAAAGCATCTGCGCCCGGTTCTGATCCGCGCCGGTTCGCTGGGCAACGGGTTGCCGGAACGTGACATGTTGGTCAGCCCGAACCACCGCATGCTGGTCGCTAATGACCGCACGGCGCTGTATTTCGAAGAGCGCGAGGTTCTGGTCGCTGCCAAGCATCTGGTGAACAACCGCGGCGTGAACACGATGGATACGGTCGGCACGACCTATATTCACTTCATGTTTGACCAGCACGAGGTTGTGTTGGCCAACGGCGCATGGACCGAAAGCTTCCAGCCGGGCGACTATTCGCTGCAGGGTCTGGGCAACGCGCAACGCAACGAAATCTTCGAGTTGTTCCCAGAGCTGGAATCGGTCGAAGGACGCCAGGACTATCAGGCGGCGCGCAAAGTGTTGAAAAAGCACGAAGCAAGCCTTTTGTCGCTGTAAGACAGAGCATTTTGCAGCTTCGGCCAAGCCACGGGGGCACGTTGGCCGAAACAAAAATCCGGCAGAAGAGGGGGCTCTTCTGCCGGATTTTTTCCACTGACTTATCCACAGGGGCCAACAAGCCCCTGTTTTTGTTATGTTTGCGTTACCGCTCGGGGATCAGACCGCGCGGGCTAAAGCGCAGAACCAACAACAGGATCACACCCATAGTCAGCAATCGCAGGTGCTGAGCGTTGTCGCGGATCTGTTCAGCCGCCGCCATCAGCCAGCGCAACCGCAACGGGTCGCCGCCATCGGTGACGCCGGTGATGGTCTCGGCAAACCCAAAGAACCCATTGGCCAGCATCTGCCCGGCAGGCTCGGCCTGCACCCAGCAGAACCAGATCAAGATACCGCCAAGGATCGCGCCGAAATTGTTGCCCGACCCACCCACGATCACCATGACCCAGACAAGGAAGGTAAACCGCAGCGGCTGGTACGATGACGGGGTCATTGCGCTGTCCAGCGTTGTCATCATCGCGCCCGCCACCCCGCAGACAGCCGAGCCGATGATAAAGATCTGCAGATGCCGGCGGGTGACGTCTTTGCCCATCGCCTCGGCCGCGACCTCGTTATCGCGGATGGCGCGCATCATCCGGCCCCAGGGCGAGTTTTGCGCCAGCTGTGCCAGCACCATCAGGATGATCAGCACACCGGCAAACAGCAGACCATAGCTGAGCTTGACCGTGATCGACGAAAAGGTCACCGGATCAGCGCCCCAGCCGGTGGCGAATTCGACAAATCCGGGATCGTTCTGCAGATCGACCTCGTAAGGCACCGGGCGTGGCAGGCCCACCACGTTTTTCACCCCGCGGGCCAGCCAATCCTCGTTTTTCAGGATCGAGATCAGGATCTCGGCAATGCCCAGCGTCGCGATGGCCAGGTAATCCGACCGCAGCCCCAGCGCGGTTTTGCCGATCAGCCACGCCGCCCCGGCGGCCAGCAGCCCGCCAATGGGCCAGGCCAACAGAACCGGCAGGTTCAGACCGCCAAGATAGCCGGTGGCGGCGGGGTCGACGGCCTCAACCGCTTGAACAGCCGGGTCAAAGACGCCGCGATAGACGAAGAAGCCAACGACAAGAATGGCCAAGACGGTGAAACTGCGCGCGCGCCCGGCACCCATGCGGCCCCAGGCGATCACCGCGCCCGCAATGGTCGCCGCGCCAAGCGCCAGCCCGGCCAATAGGCGCGGCCCGCCGGCGGCCCATGCCTCGGGCACCGGTGCGGATGTGGTCAGCACCACGCCCAGCCCGCCAAGCGCCACGAACCCCATGATCCCGACATTAAAGAGGCCAGCATAGCCCCATTGCAGGTTCACCCCCATGGCCATCACCGCCGAGATCAGTCCCATATTCAGGATCGTCAGCGCGGTGTTCCAGCTTTGGAAAAACCCGGTGCCGATCAACAAAGCCGCCATCGCGGCAAAGAAAAGCGCGTCGCGACGTGTCATACCGATTTTCCTTTAAACAGGCCCGTGGGGCGGAACAGCAGCACGATGACCAGGATCGCGAAGCTGACGGCGAATTTGTAATCGGTGCTCATGAGTTGCACGAGGCCCGATGGTTCCAGCGGTTCCGGCAGAAGATGCACCAACACCTTTTTCCACGCATAAGTCACCGTGACCTCGGAAAACGCGATCAGGAAACCGCCCGCGATGGCGCCCAAGGGGTTGCCCAACCCGCCAACAATGGCCGAGGCAAAGATCGGCAGCAGCAATTGGAAATAGGTGAAGGGTTTAAAGGACTTGTCGAGCCCATACAGCACCCCGGCTATGGTCGCCAGCGCCGCCACGATCAGCCATGTCACCTGCACCACCCGGTCGGGGTTGATGCCCGACAACAGCGCCAGATCCTCGTTATCGGAAAATGCGCGCATCGACTTGCCGGTGCGCGTGCGGTTGAGAAACCAGAACAGCAGGGCGACCACGATGATCGCGGTCACGATGGTGATGCCCTGCGTGGTGCGGATCGCCAGACCCTCGTCCAGACCGGTCATCTGTTTAAACTCGCGCGCGCGGATGATGAACCGGGCGCCATCGGCAAAACGCTGATCATCGGGTCCGATGATGAACCGGACCAGCCCGTTCATGATGAACATCACCCCGATCGACACCATGACGAACACCACGGGCACCACGCGTTGACGGCGATAAAACTGATAGACCAGCTTGTCGGTGCCCAGCAGCAGCAGAGCCGTCGCCGCAATGCCAAAGGGCAGGGCCAGCAAGGCGGTGGGCAACACGCCCAGCCCGATCCCCGCGGCCTGCATGGCCCACGTGACCAACACGGTTACCATGGTACCGAAGGCCATCGTGTCGCCATGGGCAAAATTGGAAAACCGCAGGATGCCGTAAATGAGCGTCACCCCCAGCGCCCCCAGCGCCAGCTGCGCGCCATAAGCGGTGGCGGGGATGATCACAAAATTGGCCAGCGCGACCAGTGCGTTTAGGAAGTCCATTAGGAAAGAAGCCTTATACAGCTGCCAATCAGGCTTACGTTAGCCGCAATCTTTGGATCCGTTTCAGTGAAATCGATTAAAACGTGCGAACTGAAGACAAAATCCAGATCTTTGAAAATGGTAATTGCGCGCATTCCTTGGCCATCTTCTCCTAGACCAACACCTTGTAACGCTATGTTATCGTTGGTCGCGTAGTGCTCGAATACAAATACAGTCGAACTAATGTGCAGCTCAAAGTTGCTCCCAAAGTTGACAACTGTGAATTCATGATCGCTCTTCTTACAGGGCGTTTTGCCGACGCAGGCCATTGTTTCTTTGCATACATAGCTCTGAGCGAATAGGGGATTTACCGAAGTAGACGCGTACAACGCGGTTGCAACGCCAACGATCCGGCTGAGTTTTCTTGTCAATTTAACTATGTCCAATTGACTATCCCCCCAAAAACGTGCGGCGTACTTCGGGGTTGGCCAGAAGGGCCTGCCCGGTGTCGGTATAGGCGTTGCGACCCTGGACAAGGACATAGCCTTTGTCTGCGATCTCAAGGGCTTGGCGGGCGTTTTGTTCGACCATCAGGATCGAGATGCCGGTGCGCGCCACCTCGATAATGCGGTCAAACAGCTCGTCCATCACGATGGGGCTAACGCCCGCGGTGGGTTCGTCCAGCATCAGCAGGCTGGGCTGGGTCATCAGCGCGCGGCCCACGGCGACCTGTTGGCGCTGCCCGCCCGACAGCTCGCCCGCGTGCTGGCGGCGTTTTTCCTTGAGGATCGGGAACAGGGTATAGACCTGCTCGATCGTGTCCGAAAAATCGTCGCGCCGCAGGAACGCGCCCATTTCAAGGTTTTCCTCAACCGTCATGGTGGTGAAGATATTGTTGACCTGCGGCACAAAGCCCATGCCCTTGGCCACGCGAGCTTGCGGGGTCAGCGCGGTGATGTCCTGACCGTCCAGCATGACGCTGCCGGTGTGGATGTTCAACATGCCAAAGACGGCCTTCATCGCGGTGGATTTACCCGCGCCGTTGGGGCCCACGATCACCGCGATCTGGCCCTTGTCGACCGAGATGTTGCAGCCATGCAGGATATCGGCGCCGCTGCCATAGCCGCCGGTCATGTTTTCGGCGTTCAGGAAGGGATCAGCCATTGGCCTCCTCCTTGACCTTGTTTTTCAGACCGGTGCCCAGATAGGCCTCGATCACCGCGTCGTTCTGCATGATCTCATCGGCTTTGCCCTTGGCCAGAACCTTGCCCTCGGCCATGACGATCACCGGGTCGCAGAGCCGCGCGATGAAGTCCATGTCATGTTCGATCAGGCAGAAGGTATAGCCGCGTTCCTTGTTCAGGCGCACAATGGCGTCGCCGATGGTGTTCAAGAGCGTGCGATTGACGCCCGCGCCGACCTCGTCCAGAAACACCACTTTGGCGTCCACCATCATGGTGCGCCCCAGTTCCAGCAGCTTTTTCTGACCGCCCGACAGGTTGCCGGCCTTTTCGTCGGCCAGATGGTCGATGGTCAGGAACTCCAGCACTTCATCGGCCTTCCTTTTCAGGGCGGCCTCTTCAGTGGCGATCTGGCTGCGGCGGAACCATGCGTTCAGCAGGTTCTCGCCGGCCTGAGCGCCAGGCACCATCATCAGGTTTTCGCGCACCGTCATCGACGAAAACTCGTGCGCGATCTGGAAGGTGCGCAGCAGGCCTTTGTGAAAAAGCTCGTGCGGAGGCAGGCCGGTGATGTCTTCGCCATCCATGGTGACCTTGCCCGACGTAGGCTTAAGAACCCCGGCGATCACGTTGAAAATGGTGGATTTTCCGGCGCCGTTTGGTCCGATCAACCCGGTGATCGACCCGTCGGCAATTTCGATCGACGCGCCGTCCACGGCACGGAATCCGCCGAAATGCTTATGCACTTCGCTTGCGATGATCATATATGTTCCCCGTTGGCCGCTCTGTTGGCGGCTTCAGAATGCAGGCAGCCCGGAACGTTCATTCCGGGCTGCTGCCATATTTACCTTAGCGGTATTTGACAACGGTGACCTTGCCACCATCCATCACGATCTCGCGGTAGTTGCCGGCGCTTTCGCCTTCACCCACCAATTCAACCGAGGTCGCACCGACATAGTCGATATCGCCGCCCGCACGCAGGATGTCGAAGGCTTTGCCCAGCTCACCCGGCAGGATCTGTTCGCCCGGTGCGTTGGCCACGTCGAACACCTTGTCCTTGTAGGCGCCGGGGTCCTTGCTGTCGGCGGCCTGCATGGCCAGCATGATCAGCGCGGCGGCGTCATAGGCTTCGGCTGCAAAGGCGGACGTGCCGTCGAAACCGGCCTCGGTTGCCATGGCGACGAACTTGTCGCGACCTTCGCCGGCCGAGGCGGGGTTCTGGCCGAACGAGCCATCGATATCGGCGCCAAAGTTCTCTTCCAGCGCGGTCGAGACCATGCCGTCGGGCAGAACGAACGTATCGAAGGCACCCGAATCAAGCGATGCCTGAATCACGCCCGAGCCGCCTTGA
This sequence comes from Actibacterium mucosum KCTC 23349, assembly GCF_000647975.1. GTDB lineage: Bacteria > Pseudomonadota > Alphaproteobacteria > Rhodobacterales > Rhodobacteraceae > Actibacterium > Actibacterium mucosum. The sequence continues at coordinate 549,981 of NZ_JFKE01000002.1, read as the reverse complement.
TCCACGTAACCGGCCACGACCAGCGCATCACCACCGGCCGAGGCCAGCGCGCCCACTTCCGCGGCATAGTCGGCCTTGCCGTCTTCATGCGCGGTGTTCAGGGTGACGGTGCCGCCTTTGGCGGTAAAGGCTGCCTCGAAGCTGTCGGCCAGACCTTTACCATAGTCGTTATTGGTATAGGTCACGGCGACGGTGTCGATGCCGCGTTCCATGATAATCTCGGCCATCACAACACCTTGACGGGCGTCCGAGGGCGAGGTGCGGAAAAACAGACCGTTGTCTTCCAGCGTCGACAGGGCCGGCGAGGTGGCCGAGGGCGAGATCATCACCATGCCGTTGGGCATCGCGACGTTCTGCAGGCTGGCCGTGGTTTCGCCCGAGCACATGCCACCCACGATGCCGTCCACGCGGTCGGCAGTGACCAGGCGTTCAACGGTGGCGGTGGCGGCTGCGGCGTCGATGCAGGTGCTGTCGCCGCGCACGCTGGTGACGGTGGCGTCATCCAGGAAGTTGGCGGCAGTTGCTTCGGCCATGGCCAGTTCGGCGCCGTCACCCATCGGGCCAGCCAGCGATTCCAGCGGGCCGGTAAAGCCAAGCGATACACCCAGCGACACTTCGGTGGCGTGGCCACCAGCAAACGCGCCGGTTGCTGCGATCGACGTCAACGCCGTCGCCATCAGCAGTTTTTTCATGATTTTTCTCCCGTGTTGGTCGTTATTCTGCCGCGAGGTTAGGCCGCCAATTTCGAAAAGAAAAGTCTCTGATTCATGCCGCTTTGCAGAAATTATTCCTGCCCTTGGGTCAATTTCCGCGCGGCTGTTCCTCAGGATTTACAAATATTGCGTCATTTGCAGAGCCATCCGCCCGTGAATCGCCTGCAAACTGCGACCAACGCAATTTTTGAAGCAGCTGCCATGGCCAAAACTTGCCAAAACGCCCTCTTTTTGAGTGGCGGTGATGTGCCGCTTTGCTATAACGGCCCGCGCAAAACCCATGTAATGGAGCAAAACAATGGACAAGTGGCAAAAATCTGACTGGCGCGCCAAGCCCCGGGTTCAGATGCCCGACTATACGGATTCCAGCAAGCTGGAGGCCGTGGAAGCCCAGCTTGCCAAATATCCGCCGCTTGTCTTTGCAGGCGAAGCGCGGAGTTTGAAGGCGAAACTGGCGGCCGCTGCGCGTGGCGAGGCGTTTCTGCTGCAAGGCGGCGACTGCGCCGAAAGCTTTGCGGAGTTCGGCGCAGACACGATCCGCGACACCTTTCAGGTGATGTTGCAGATGGCGATGGTGCTGACCTATGGCGCCAAGGTGCCGGTGGTGAAAGTGGGCCGGATGGCCGGCCAGTTCGCCAAGCCGCGCTCGGCACCGACCGAAACGGTGGATGGCGTGGAATTGCCCAGCTATCGCGGCGACATTATCAACGGGTTCGATTTCACGCCCGAGGCGCGCATCCCCGACCCCAACCGCATGTTGCAGGCCTATACGCAGGCCGCGGCGTCGCTGAACCTGCTGCGCGCGTTCTCCAAGGGCGGTTATGCCGATGTGCACCGCGTACACGCCTGGACGCTGGGCTTCACCCAGGGCGAAGAGGCCGCCAAGTACCGCGCTATGGCCAATTCCATCCAGGACGCGCTGGACTTCATCCGCGCCGCGGGCATGTCGGGCGAAAGCAACCCGGATCTGCAGACGGTGGATTTTTATACCAGCCACGAGGCGCTGCTGCTGGAATACGAAGAGGCGATGTGCCGGATCGACAGCACCACCGGCGTGCCGGTTGCGGGCTCGGGCCATCTGATCTGGATTGGTGACCGCACCCGTCAGCCCGACGGGGCGCATGTGGAGTTTTGCCGCGGCGTGCAGAACCCGATTGGTCTGAAATGTGGCCCGACGCTGACCAGCGACGACCTGAAAGTGCTGATCGAAAAGCTGAACCCGGAAAACGAAGAGGGGCGCCTGACCCTGATCGCGCGGTTCGGGGCCGGCAAGGTGGCCGATAACCTGCCGCGTCTGATCGAGACGGTGCAGGAGCTGGGCGCCAACGTGCTGTGGACCTGCGACCCGATGCACGGCAACACGATCAAATCGGCCTCGGGTTACAAAACCCGGCCGTTCGAGAACGTGTTGAGCGAGGTGCAGGAGTTTTTTGCCACCACCCGCGCCCATGGCGCCATCCCGGGCGGTGTGCATTTCGAGATGACGGGCAAGGACGTGACCGAATGCACCGGTGGCGTGCGCGCGGTCACCGACGAGGACCTGTCGGACCGGTACCACACAGCCTGCGACCCGCGTTTGAACGCCAGCCAGTCGCTGGAACTGGCCTTCCTGGTGGCCGAAGAGCTGGCTGGGCCGCGCAACACGGATCAGGCTGCGACGGCCTAAGCCCTAGCTGTCTGTCTGAACAAGCCGAAGGGCCGGGCGTTCACCGTCCGGCCTTTTTGCTGGCGCAAAAGTGGTGGCAGCCTCGGCAAACCCGCTGGGCGCGTTGGCGCCGGATGCGTGGTGCATGGGTTCGGTCACCGTGTCGCCAGTGGTCAGGTCGCGTGTCTGCAGGGCAGCGATGGAGAATCGGCGGGGCAGGCGCCCGATGTGGCCTTCGGAGATCAGGCACCCCAACGCCCTGGACACCTCGCCCTTGTCATTCAGCAGGGGCAGCAGCAACAAGGCGGCCTCCAATGCCGGGCGGCCCATACCACGACCACTGTTCAGGCTGACGCGCGTGACACGGGGCGACTCGAACACCTCTTCCACCAGTTCTGAAAGACGTTCGCGCGCCGCAGGCACGAACAGCGACGACAGCGGCATGCCGCGGACATCCATGCCCATGAGATCATGCAGGTGCTGCCCGGCAACCCGGAAACGCGCGATGCCCGGTGCAATGCGTTCGGCGACAAAGGCATAGGGCAGGGCACGTTCCAACCCGCGGGGGTCAACGTCGGCGCGTGCCGGCAAAGAGCGCCCGTTACGCAACCCTTCCCAATACGCTTCAACCTCGTTGATCAGCGGATATTGCATGTTAATCCGTACCTCCCGAATGGGGACGACATTCCCGTTTTCGCCGCGCATGCGAACCTTCTCCAAATTTTAACCGCCCCCAAAGCGGTGCATTGTCGTCGCGATTGCAGCTGTGTTAACGCTAAGACAACACCGTTACCCAAGTGTTAACATCGCATAAACCGTCTCAATTTTGAGGAGATTTTGTTACGAATGGTTAACTCGATGACCGGCTATGCGGCCGCAACAGGAGGCCGGGACGGCTATCGTTGGAGTTGGGAGATCCGAACCGTTAACGCAAAGGGGCTGGATATTCGCCTGCGTCTGCCGGACTGGTTGAGCGGGTTGGAACAGCCATTGCGCGGGGCAATTGGCAAAGCTTTGGGGCGGGGAAATGTCGCGTTGTCCCTGCGCATCAGCCGTGATGCCGAGTCCGAGCTGTCCTCGCCAAATCCCCAAGCGGTGAAGGCTGTTCTGGCATCTGTGCAAGCCATCGAAGCAGAGGCAAAGGCCGCCGGATTGTCCTTGGCGCCGGTATCGGCGCTGGACGTTTTGGCGCAACGTGGTGTGCTTGGGTCCAACGCGCCAGACGAAGACGCGAAGGCATTGAACCCCGTTCTGTTGGCCGAGTTCGACGGGCTTTTGGCCGCGCTGAAATCCATGCGCGCCGACGAAGGTGCCGCGTTAACCGAGGTTATTGATGGCCAATTGACACAGATCGCCGACCTGACCGAGCAGGCCGCCCATCAAGCCACCGCCCGCGGGGAAAAGGTTGCCGAGAACCTGCGCGAGAACCTTGCGCGCGTATTGCGCAATGTCGATGGCGCCGACCCCGACCGCGTGGCGCAAGAGTTGGCCTTGCTGGCGGTGAAATCGGATGTGACAGAAGAGCTGGACCGGCTGCGCGCCCATGTGGATGCCGCGCGCACCCTGATGAAGAAACAGGGGCCAGTTGGTCGCAAGCTTGACTTTCTGATGCAGGAATTTAATCGCGAAGCCAATACGTTATGCTCGAAAGCTCAGGCAAAGGACCTGACGCGGACGGGGCTTGACCTGAAGACCGTGATCGATCAGATGCGGGAACAGGTTCAGAATGTGGAGTAACCGATGACCGCGCGGCGTGGCCTTTTGATCATCCTGTCTTCGCCCTCGGGTGCTGGCAAATCGACGCTTAGCGGGCGTTTGCGCGCCTGGGATCCGACGCTGAGTTTTTCGATTTCGGCAACCACGCGGGCTCCGCGTCCCGGCGAAGTAGACGGCCAGCATTATCATTTCACGGACGAGGCTGCCTTCAAAAAGCTGGTGGCCGAGGGGCAGATGCTGGAACATGCGCATGTGTTTGGCAACTTCTATGGCTCGCCCCGCGGTCCGGTCGAAGAGGCAATCAATGCCGGGCGCGATGTCTTGTTCGACGTTGACTGGCAAGGCGCGCAGCAGATCCGCAACTCGGCCCTTGGTGAACACGTTCTGTCGATCTTTTTTCTGCCGCCCTCCATCCACGAACTGCACCGCCGTCTGATCAGCCGAGGACAAGACAGCGCCGAGGTGATCGCCAAGCGGATGCAGCGCAGCTGGGACGAGATAAGTCATTGGGACAGCTACGATTATGTGCTGGTCAATGACGATCTGGATGCCACCGAAACGCGCCTGCGCACCATTGTCGAGAGCGAGCGGATGCGGCGCAAGCAGCAACCTGGATTGGTGGAACATGTGCGCAAGTTGCACAGCGAATTCGAGGATACGCAATGACCGTTTATGCGCTTGGCCCCCACAGCCCTCAGATTGACGACACCGCCTGGGTGGCCCCTGATGCCAATGTCATCGGGCAGATTGTTTTGATGGCCCACAGCTCGGTCTGGTTTGGGTGTACCTTGCGGGGCGACAACGAGCCGATTGTGGTGGGCGCGGGTACAAATGTGCAGGAAAACTGTATTTTTCATACAGATATGGGCTTTCCTTTAACCATTGGTGCGGGCTGCACCATCGGTCACAAGGCCATGTTGCACGGGTGTACGATTGGCGAAAATTCTTTGATCGGGATGGGCGCAACGGTGCTGAACGGGGCGGAGATTGGCAAGAATTGCCTAATCGGCGCGGGCGCCTTGATCACCGAGGGCAAAGAGATTCCGGATGGCAGCCTTGTCATGGGCGCGCCGGGAAAAATTGTGCGCCAGCTTGACGAAGACGCCATTGAAGGGCTGCGCAATTCCGCGCGGCATTACCAAGAGAATGCAGCACGGTTTCGCGACGAACTTGCAACTATTGGTTAAACTTTTTGGGGACCTGTCGACGGAAGTTTAAGCTGCTGGCGTAATAGAAGGACAATCGAGCACGGAGGCCCCGATATGATTCTTCGACTTGCCCAGTTTCTCAGTTTGTCGCTTTCCCTTTCCATTTCCGGCCCGGCATTTGCCGCAGGCCCGACCCATGCAGATGTCGCCTATGCGAGTGGGTCCAAGCAGAAATATGACCTCTACATGCCCGCGAACCCAACGCGTAACACGCCGGTTCTGGTGGTTGTGCACGGCGGCGGCTGGGTTGCCGGCGATAAAAGCAACAAGAACGCCATCGCTTTCAAAGCGCCGCACTATACCGCCAAGGGCTATGTTGTTGCGTCGGTGAATTACCGCCTGCTGCCCGGAACCAAACCGGACGAGCAAGCCCGCGATGTCGCGCGGGCGATCAAGCACATTCAGGCCTCGTCGTCGCGATGGGGCGGTGACCCAACGAACATGGCCGTAATGGGCCATTCATCGGGTGCGCATTTGCTGGCGCTGGTTGCGGGTAATCCTGAAGCCTATGAACTGCGGAATTGGAAAGCCACCGTCCTGCTGGATACGGAGGCTTTGGATGTGGCGAACCTGATGCGCAATGGAGCCGGTCAGGTGGCACGCGGCGCATTTGGCATTGATCCGTCCTATTGGACACAGGTGTCGCCGGCGGAAACAGTCACGGCTGGCATGGCACCGGTATTCATCATGTGTTCGGCCCTGCGCGAAACGGCCTGTCCGCAAGCACGGGAATATGGCGAAGACATCGAAGCCGTCGGCGGAACCGCCCATGTACGTGCCGTGCAGCTGACCCATGAAGAGGTCAACACCTCGATCGGGCAGCAGAACGGCTATACCGGCGCAGTTGACAACTTCCTGCGCAATAGCGGTTTGCGCTAAGGCAGGCTGGACGACAGCCCGTCAAGCAGGCAAAACGGGGCGATCAACAGGAGGCCGCCCCGTGACCAATACACCCAAAACCCTTGTTCGACGCACCCCCTGGCCCGAGGGCAGCGCCGTGCCCGTTGGCACCCCTTTGCAACCTTCTGTCGTGTACGACGCCGGATCACCGGACGGTCTGGATGCGATTTATGATGGCGATGCACAGGGGTATACCTATGCGCGCGAGGGGCACCCCAATGCGGATGTTCTGGCCGGCAAGATCGACGGGATGGAAGGGGCCGAGGGCGGGATCATCCTGTCGTCGGGCATGGCCGCCGTCACGGCGGTTGTTCTGGGCCTGCTGGGGCAGGGGGACCACATTGTTGCTGGTGATCAACTGTATGGGCGCAGCCTGCGATTGCTGACACAAGACCTGCCGCGTTGGGGGATCGAGGCGACGCTGACGGATGCCGGGGATCTTGGCGCGGTTGAGGCCGCGTTGCGACCTGCCACCAAGATGATCCTTATCGAACTGGTGTCGAACCCCACGTTGCGGGTCGCCGATCTGCACGGGCTTGCCCGGTTGGCCCAGGACCGTGGCATCCTCTTTGTCGTCGACAACACCTTCACGACGCCCCGCGCCTTTCAACCCTTTGACCACGGCGCCGATGTGGTGATCCACTCGGTCACCAAGCTGCTGGCGGGGCACTCGGACGTGACGCTGGGCTATGCGGTGGCGCGCGATGCCAATCACCGCAAGGCGATCTATGATCTGGCCACGACGATGGGCCTGACCGGCAGCCCGTTTGACTGCTGGCTTGCAGAACGTGGGTTGTATTCGTTTGATTTGCGCTATGACCGGGCAGAAGAAAACGCCAAGGCTCTGGCTGCGTTCCTGGGTGACCACCCCAAGGTTGAACGCGTGATTTACCCGGGCCGCTCGGATCACCCCGATGCCGATCGGGCCAAGGCGTTGCTGGGCGCGCGGACAGGGAACATGGTCAGCTTCGAAATTGCGCCAAGCCGGGCCGCGGCAAACGCGTTTGCAAAGGGATGCGCGAATATCGTCTTTGCACCGACGCTTGGGGATATCGGCACGACGCTGTCCCACCCGCCGTCATCGTCCCATCGCGCCCTCAGCCCCGAGGCGCGGGCAGCCATGGGCATTTCCGAAGGGTTCTTTCGCGTCTCGGTTGGGGTGGAGCCAATCGACCTGCTGATTTCCGAGATCGACGTCGCGCTGAACGCTTTGGCCTAGTTCAGCACCTGATCGACGATCGAGATCTTGGCGCGCGGGCAGGCCATGCGCAGTTCTGTCTGCACGATCTCGGGGCGGGGCAGGCGCGGGTGGCCGGGCAACAGCACCACGAAATGACCTCGATAGCGCAGCTTGGACAGTTCATGGGCCAGATCATAGGCGTCGAATTGCGGGGCCATTAGTGGTGCGATGACGTGGCTGACGATGGGTGAACTGGCCAATGCCGCGTGGATCAGCACATAGGGAATGGCCTCTAGCGTGACCTCTTCCGTGTCCAGAACCCATGTGGGTACGGAAGACAAAGGAATACCCACGGCCAGCGCAAGACGTTGGCCGGTGAACCGCGGAACTGTGGCAAGCCGAGGCTCTGGTCGTTTCATCCTGTTACCCTCAACACCCCTAAGTTGATCCCCTGTAGGGTGGGTTACGTAGCGTAAACTAATTATCTCTAGTTGAATATAGGTTCGAAACAACTTGGTTGCCAGAGATGCCGGAAATTGCGGCATTTACAAGTGGGACCGGCTGGAAGAATGTGGCGCAGAATTTGACGGAGCCACGCATTTATGACGCCCGACGCCCTTAAGAACTTTGTAGAGGCCATTCCTTTGCCGTCTGTATATGTCGGCCCGGATGAACGGGTGGCTGTGTTGAACACACCGGGAATCGCGTTGTTCGGAGATTCGTCCATTGGCCGGCACTATGTGACCGCCCTGCGGAACCCGGCCCTGCTGGACAGTGTCGAGGAAAGCCTGCGTTTGGGGCAAAGCCGGCGCACGCGCTATTTGACCACGGATATGAACCGTGAAGCGACCTATGACGTGCGTTGTTCCCCCGTTACTGTCGAAGGGCAGGGCGGCGCGCTGTTGTGTTTTGAGGATATCTCGGCCCGGGAACAGGCGGAACAGATCCGCCGCGACTTCGTCGCCAATGTCAGCCACGAACTGAAAACGCCGCTGACCGCGGTTTTGGGGTTCATTGAAACCATTCGTGGTCCGGCCAAGGACGATGCCGAGGCGCGTGATCGGTTCCTTGAAATCATGAGCCGCGAGGCCGAAAGGATGAACCGGTTGGTCCGGGACCTGCTGTCGCTCAGCCGGGTGGAAAGCGACGAGAGGGTGCGCCCGGCGGAACGGGTGGACCTGGTGTCGCTGGTGCAATCTGCGGTGCTGACATTGCGGCCATTTGCAGACGAGAACGCCGTGGAGATCATCGTGGAAGGGGACGATGCACCGATCTTTGCGCCGGGTGATTCCGACCAGCTGACGCAGGTGTTCACCAACCTGATCGAAAACGGGGTCAAATACGGCGCTTCGGGCAAGACGGTGCGAATCGAGATTTCCGCCTCGGAACGCGAGATGGCGTTTCGCGGGCCGGGTATACGCATAGATGTTGTGGACCAGGGCGAGGGAATCGATCCGGTGCATATTCCGCGACTCACCGAGCGATTCTATCGCGTGGATGGCCACCGTTCGCGTGAAATGGGTGGGACGGGGCTGGGCCTTGCCATTGTGAAGCACATTATTAACCGCCACAGGGGCCGTTTTCGTATCGAAAGCATACCCGGAAAGGGCAGCCGATTTTCCGTCATGTTGCCAGTGCGTTAACGGTTTCGTGAGGCCTCGACAACTTTAGCGGGTTGTCTAGAGCTGTCATAAAATTGTGCATGTCATGAAACTGTTACAAAATCTACACAAAAGCATTGTTGAGCGTGAATACCACGGCCCCGAGGTTGCGACCTAACAGCAACCGCGACATAGACATCAGGAGCTCTAAATGTCCTTTGTGAAACTGACCGCCTCTGCTCTGGCGATCGCTGCCGTTTCGGCCACCACTGCTGCTGCACGTGACAACGTACAGGTTGCCGGTTCGTCGACCGTTCTGCCTTACGCTTCGATCGTTGCTGAAGCTTTCGGCGAAAACACCGACTTCCCGACCCCCGTTGTTGAATCGGGCGGTTCGTCGGCTGGCCTGAAGCGCTTCTGCCAGGGTGTTGGCGAAGAGCACACCGACGTGGCAAACGCCTCGCGTAAAATCCGCGAAAAAGAAATCAAAGCTTGCGCCGAAAACGGTGTGACCGACATCATCGAAGTTCGCATCGGTTATGACGGCATCGTATTCGCCAGCCAGATCGACGGCCCGGCCTACACCGCCTTCACCCCGTCGGACATCTTCAACGCTCTGGCCCCCAAAGTCATCGTTGACGGCGCTCTGGTTGACAACCCTTACAAGCAGTGGGCTGACTTCAACGCTGACCTGCCTGCTTCGGACATCCTGGCCTTCATCCCGGGCACCAAGCACGGTACCCGCGAAGTTTTCGAAGAAAAAGTTGTTGCGGCTGGCTGTGAAGCCACTGGCGCTTTCGAAGCTATGATGGCTGCTGGCATGTCGGAAGACGACGCTGAAGATGCTTGCCTGGAAGTTGCTTCGGACGGCCGCGCTGTAGACATCGACGGTGACTACACCGAGACCCTGGCTTCGATCGACGCCAACGCAAACGGCATCGGCGTATTTGGCCTGGCCTTCTACGAAAACAACACCGACAAGCTGAAAGTGGCTACCATGTCGGGCGTTTCGCCTTCGACCGAAACCATCGCCACCGGTGAGTACCCTGTTTCGCGTCCGCTGTTCTTCTACGTGAAGAAAGCACACATCGGCGTTATCCCTGGCCTGAAAGAATACGCTCAGTTCTTCATCTCGGACGAACTGGCTGGCCCGACCGGCCCGCTGGCACAGTATGGTCTGGTTTCGGACCCCGAGCTGGCCGCTACTCAGTCGGCTATCGCTGCTGAAGAGACCATGAACTAAGCCAACCGGCTTACGGTTTAGGGTGGGAGCGGCGCTGGACGTCGCTCCCACTCAACGTCTGAACAAACTTAACCTCCCGGGGGCCACATGCCGCTATTCTGGCTTGTACTGATCGTTCTTGCGATCGCTATGGTCGGCTATGTGTTGGGACGCTCGCGCGCGATGAGCGGAGCCGACAACGACAGCCGAAACCTACATTCGCTACCGTCATATTACGGATCGAACGTTGCACTGAAGGCGGCCGTACCTGGGTTGCTGTTGCTGGTTGCTTGGCTGATTGCACAGCCATTCTATGTCAACAACGTTGTGTCGGGCATGATCCCCGACAGTGAAATTTCCGAAGGTTCGTCGCGCGGGCTGGTACTGGCCGAGGTGCGCCGTACCGCCGAGGGGCTGAGCCTTGCGGTAGATAACGGCGCGATGGACGAAGACTTCGCCCGTAACGCGCGCGCCGATTTTGCCGATGTGACCTCGCGCCTGAAAGACGCCGGGGCTATCGTGACCTCGGACATCACCCAAACGGTGCTGCGGGCCGCGCAAAGCTATCGCGTGATGACGATCAACGGCCATAACCTGATGGCCATCATCGTGATCCTGATCACAATTGCAGGGGCGGCGTGGGGCTGGCGCGAAACGCATCGTGACTTCCGGGCCCGCAACGTGGTGGAAACCGGCATCCGGGCGCTGCTGGTTGCGGCCGCGTCGATCGCGATCCTGACCACGATCGGCATTGTGCTGTCGCTGGTCTTCAACACCATCGAGTTTTTCCGCCTTTACCCCGCGCTGGACTTTTTCTTTGGCGTCGAGTGGGCGCCCAGCTTCTCGGGCCGGGGTGGTTCGTCGGAACTGGGTGTTCTGCCGCTGTTGTGGGGCACGTTCTACATCTCGATCGTTGCGCTGGCCGTGGCTGTGCCGATTGGCCTTTTCGCCGCGATCTACCTGTCGGAATACGCCTCGCCGCGCACGCGCGCCTTTGCGAAGCCGACGCTTGAGGTTCTGGCTGGTATCCCGACCATCGTTTACGGTCTGTTTGCCCTGCTGACGGTTGGCCCGGTTCTGGTCGGCATCTTCGGCGAGGGCGGTGCGCTTGGCGTGTCTTGGCAGGCCGGTGGCCGCGCGGTGATCACCGCGGGTCTGGTCATGGGCATCATGCTGATCCCCTTTGTCAGCTCGCTGTCTGACGACATCATCAACGCGGTTCCGCAAGCCATGCGCGACGGCTCGTTCGGTCTGGGCGCAACCCAGTCCGAGACCATCAAGCAGGTGGTTCTGCCGGCTGCACTGCCGGGCATCGTGGGTGCGATCCTGCTGGCCGCGTCGCGCGCCATCGGTGAAACCATGATCGTGGTGCTGGGGGCAGGGGCGGCGGCCAAGCTGAACCTTAGCCCGTTCGAGGCCATGACCACGGTGACCGCGAAGATCGTGTCGCAGCTGACGGGTGACAGCGACTTTGCCTCGCCCGAAGCCCTTGTGGCCTTTGCCTTGGGCATGACCCTTTTCGTGATCACGCTGGCGCTGAACTTTGTCGCGCTTTACATCGTCCGCAAATACCGGGAGCAGTATGACTGATGGCTGACGCAAACATGAATGCGGGCGCCACGCCCCACGTCAAGACGTCGCTGACCGCACCCGATGCGCGGACACGCAAACGCAACGCCGCCGAGAAACGGTTCCGTGCCTATGGCATCATCGCGGTTCTAATCGGTCTGACCTTCCTGGTTATCCTGGCCACTACGATCATCCGGTCGGGCCTGCCGGCGTTTACGAAAACCATCGTCAGCGTTGACTTTACCCTGACACAGGAAGAGTTCGACGCGGCCGAGAAAGAGCTGTTCAAGACGAAGGCTTATCAGGGCTATTTCAACACGGCCCTCAAGGGTCAGATCGAGGAACGCGGTCTGGATGTTGAGTTTGACGAGGCCGCGATTGAGCGGATCCTGGGCAAAACCGGTGGCGACATCCGGTCGTTTTACCGGGAAAACCCCGATCAGCTGGGCCAGCCGGTGGCGTTTGAACTGGCGGCATCGTCGAGGGTTGACGGCTATTTCAACGGCCGCGTGACGCGCGAAACGCTGCAGGACAGCCGGTTCCTGCAACTGACCGATCTGGACCTCGTGGACGCCATGTTCGAGGCCGAGATCATCAAGTCGGCCTTTAACTGGAGCTTTATCACCGGTGCAGATTCGGGTGTGGACAACCCCGGCGGTGCCGGGATTGGCGCCTCGGTTGTGGGCTCGTTCTTCATGATGCTGGTTGTGCTGGGCCTGTCGCTGCCCATCGGTGTGGCCGCGTCGATCTATCTGGAAGAGTTCGCGCCGCAGAACCGCATCACCGACCTGATCGAGGTGAACATCTCGAACCTGGCTGCGGTACCGTCGATCGTGTTCGGTATCCTTGGTCTGGCCGTGTTCATCCAGTTCATGCACCTGCCGCAATCGGCACCTCTGGTGGGTGGTCTGGTTCTGACACTGATGACCCTGCCGACGATCATCATCTCGACCCGCGCCGCGCTGAAAGCGGTGCCGCCCAGCATCCGTGATGCCGCACTTGGGGTCGGGGCGTCGAAAATGCAGGCGGTGTTCCACCACGTGCTGCCGCTGGCCATGCCGGGCATCCTGACGGGCACCATCATCGGTCTGGCGCAAGCACTGGGTGAAACCGCGCCGCTGTTGCTGATCGGCATGGTGGGCTTTGTGGCCCGGGGTTACCCCGAGGGCGTTCTGTCGGGCTTTACCGAGCCGAACTCGGCCATGCCGGCGCAGATCTACACCTGGGCCGCGCGGGCGGATGCCGGATTTTACGAAAAGGCCTGGGGTGGTATCATCATCCTGCTGGTCTTCCTTCTGACTATGAACATCATTGCCATTATCCTGCGCCGCAGGTTTGAGCGTCGCTGGTAAGGAGCCGCACCAATGAACGATATGCGAATTGTGGAACGTGACGTGGAAAACAAAACGAACAAGATCTCGGCCCGCGGTTGCCAGGTTTATTATGGCGACGCCCACGCGATCAAAGACGTGGACGTTGACATCGAAGACAAGACGGTAACCGCCTTTATCGGCCCGTCGGGTTGCGGCAAGTCGACCTTCCTGCGCTGCCTGAACCGGATGAACGACACGATCGACATCTGCCGGGTCGAGGGTGACATCCTGCTGGATGGCGAAGACATCTATGACGCACAGGTGGATCCGGTGCAGCTGCGCGCCAAGGTGGGCATGGTGTTCCAGAAACCCAACCCGTTCCCCAAATCGATCTATGACAACATCGCCTATGGCCCGCGTATTCACGGGCTGGCCAAGTCCAAGGCCGATCTGGACGAGATCGTTGAAAAGTCGCTGCGTCGCGGTGCGATCTGGGACGAGGTCAAGGACCGTCTGGACAAGCCGGGCACCGGCCTGTCGGGTGGTCAGCAGCAGCGGTTGTGCATCGCGCGTGCGGTTGCGACCGAGCCTGAGGTTCTGCTGATGGACGAGCCGTGCTCGGCCCTGGACCCAATTGCAACGGCACAGGTTGAAGAACTGATCGACGAGCTGCGCGAAAGCTATTCGGTGGTGATCGTGACCCACTCGATGCAGCAGGCCGCGCGTGTCAGCCAGAAAACCGCGTTCTTCCACCTGGGTAACCTGGTTGAATTTGGCGAAACCGGCCAGATCTTCACCAACCCCAAGGACCCGCGCACCGAAAGCTATATCACAGGACGGATCGGATAAACCCATGACCATGAGCGACCAGCATATCGTTGCCTCTTTTGACCGCGATCTTGAGGCCATTCAGGCGCTTATTATGAAGATGGGCGGTCTGGTTGAGGCTGCGATTCTGGACGCTGCCAAGTCGCTGGAAACCCGTGACGAGGAGCTGGCCGAACGCGTGCGTCGCAACGACCGCGCCATCGACGAGCTGGAAGAGCGCGTGAACGAGGAATGCGCCCGCGTGCTGGCCCTGCGCCAGCCGCAGGCGACCGACCTGCGCACCGTTCTGACCGTGATGAAGATCTCGGCCAACCTCGAGCGCGTGGGCGATTACGCCAAGAACATGGCCAAGCGCACCTCGGTTCTGGTGCAGATGGCACCGATCGAAGGCACGTCGGGTGCCATGCGCCGCATGGCCAAGGCGGTTGAGACGATGATGAAGGACGTGCTGGACAGCTATATTCAGCGCGATGCCGAAATGGCCCGCGACGTGCGCCTGCGCGACCAAGAGGTCGACCAGATGTATAATGCCCTGTTCCGCCAGTTCCTGACCTTCATGATGGAAGACCCGCGCAATATCACGGCCTGTATGCATCTGCATTTCATCGCCAAGAATATCGAGCGGATGGGCGACCATGTCACGTCGATCGCCGAACAGGTGATCTATCTGGCCACGGGTGAAATGCCCGATGACAGCCGCCCAAAGGATGACCGCACACCTTATGATAAAACCGGAGCAAGCTGATGTCTGGGACCGAAAAACCAGCCGTTCTTGTTGTAGAAGACGAACCCGCACAGCGCGAAGTTCTGGCCTATAACCTCGAGGCCGAAGGGTTCGACGTGTCGAAGGCGGAAAACGGCGAAGAGGCGCTGTTGCTGGTCGACGAGATGGCACCCGACATCATCGTGCTGGACTGGATGCTGCCCAATGTTTCGGGCATCGAAGTGTGCCGCCGTCTGAAAACCCGGTCCGATACACGCAACGTGCCGATCATCATGCTGTCGGCCCGGTCAGAAGAGGTGGACCGCGTGCGCGGCCTGGAGACCGGCGCGGACGACTATGTGGTCAAACCCTATTCCGTGGTGGAACTGATGGCGCGTGTACGGGCGCAATTGCGGCGCACGCGCCCGGCCTCGGTCGGCGAGCAGCTGGAATTCGAAGATATCGTTCTGGATGCAGAAACCCATAAGGTTTTCCGCAACGAACAGCTGCTAAAGCTGGGTCCGACCGAGTTTCGCCTGCTGAGCACCTTCATGGAGAAACCGGGCCGTGTCTGGAGCCGTGAACAGCTTCTTGACCGGGTCTGGGGGCGCGATATCTATGTAGATACGCGGACGGTGGACGTACATATCGGTCGTTTGCGCAAAGCGCTTTGTCAGTTTGGCGGGGTGGACCCGGTTCGCACAGTGCGCGGCGCAGGCTACGCATTGGGCTAAGCCGCGGACCCCTCGCGTTCAAGAGGGGTCGACATGTCGGATACCGCCGGTCTGAATATCATAAATCTGCAGGTTCGGGCCGACGAGGTTCTGGACTATGACAAGGGTCAACCGGGAACTCTGATAGACCCGGAAACCGGCGAATTGTTCCGGCGTATGTCCGACCAGAACAAAGCGACCGACAAGAAATACTATCTGTGGCACTCCGAGTTTCAGACCCTGCCGATGGGACTGGGCAATTTTGACCGACATGCCCAGAATTACGCCGAAGGTTTGAAGGCGACGCTGGGTCAGACCGAAATCAACACCCTGCGCCTGCCGTTCAACGAATACAGTTTCGACGAAACCGGCGCCCTGCATTCGCGGTACGAAACCTTCCTGCGGGAGGTTACCGTGGGGGACGGACAGTTTGACGTCATTTTTGGTTATTTCGGTGGTGACGCGCAGCGGTTCGGCGGTGGCTACGATCCCGACAAAACCGCGCAGCAGATTTTCGATGCGCTGGAAGGTCCGATTTATAATGGAATTTCAGATGGTTGGACGCTTCTTCTAAACTGGCTTGATCACCCCGAAAACGCGGCTGTGCGGGAAGCAGTTGTTGGGGCAGAGATCGTGAATGAACCTGCAACCTATCTGCGGGCCGGTGTGCGGTCTGAAACGCAGGAGGGGGAGGATGCTGCCCTCGTTCTGTACGCGCAGCACATGGTTGCCTTGGGCCAGATGATTGACGCCCGAATCGACACACCTATCCTTGTGGGGGGCTATGCGTTTTCGGCGCAGTTCAAACCCTTTGCCGAGGTCATGGTGGATGACCGCAGCGTGCTGAACTATATCCGCGATGGGCTGGGCGAGGATCTGATCTGGTCGTCGCATTTCTATCCGAAGTGGCAGGGTGGCAAGCAGGCAAGACGCGTCGAAGACATGCATGCAGTGTTCGAGGACGTCTATGGCGTACTGGAAGACGACAATATCCTTGTGACCGAAACCAACGTGCAAGGCATTGGCGCAATCAATTGGAGCGGTGTGGACCAGAACCAGGCGCTGTTTGCCGAAGCGATGGACTGGTTCACGGATAACGGCATCGGGATCGCCTGGTTTCCCGGCGCGCAGACCGGGGCGTCGCACCTGATGTCCTATAACAACGATGGCGCCCCTACGATCAGCCACCCGCCCAGTTTGGCGATTGCCCTGAATGTCTACTCGGCCGACGAAGCGCCGCAGGCCCATGCCGGGGATCAACAGGTAGATGCCTGGCAATTGGCTTTGCGCAATATGCGCAACGAGGATCTGAGCATTGACGCCAATGGCGATGGGTTTGCCGAGAGCCGGGGGGGCGACAGGGTGTACGAGGCCGATGGCACGATGGCCGGGTTCGCCTTTGGTTATGGCGGGGCCGATAATGTGCGCGGGGCCGAAAGCATCGACTTCCTTTATGGCGGCACGGGTGCCGACCGGGTCGAGGGGGCCGGTGCCGGGGATTTCCTTTTTGGTCAGGCGGGCGACGACGTTCTTTTGGGGCAGGCGGGGCCAGACAAGTTGTTTGGGGGGCCGGGCGACGACCTGTTGTCGGGTGGCACGGGCGCAAACCAGCTGCATGGTGGTAACGGCGCCGATCTGTTCCAAATCGCAACCGGCGGGCAGGATGTCATCACCGATTTTGACGCGTCCGAAGGGGACCGGGTAGAGATCAACGGCGATGCAATGACATTGGCCCAAATCGCCAGCGTTGCACAGGTGGTGGATGCCGACATTGAAGGGCACGGCAATGATCTGCTGCTGGAGGTTGCAGGTGCCCGTGTCCTGATCCTGGACAGCCATCAGAGCGCCGTTGAAACGGTCTATGCGGGTGATGGGGACGATCTGCTGGAACCCGCAGGTGGGACGTCTGCTTATGGTGATCAGGTACGGGCCGGTGCCGGGGATGACAAGGTTCTGAGCGGTGACGGGCCGGATGTTGTCTTTGGCCAAGCGGGCAATGACTGGCTGGAAGGGGGCGGTGACGACGATATCCTTTCCGGCGGCGCGGGCGATGATCGGATCGAAGGCGAGGGGGACGATGATGTCATTTTGGGCGGTGACGGCAAGGACAGCTTGCGCGGCGGAGCCGGCAATGACGTGCTGATCGACGGCCCCGGGCTGGACGATATGGAGGGCGGTATCGGGGCCGATGTCTTTGTCGTGACTGTCGGAGACGGCGAACGGGACCGGATCAAAGATTTTCGTCCATCTGATGGCGATCTGATTGATCTTGGCCACTGGGGCGCGATGCCCGATTTGCAGCCCTTTACCAAGAAGAGTGTCGAGGTTCCGGGCACATGGCTGGTCACGCTGGGCAACGAAGCGTTGATGGTAGAGGTTAAGGGGCAGGGGCAAAATGAACCACGCCCGCTGGAACCGCGGGATTTCACCTTTGCGGCGACGGACTATGTTCTGGGAACGGATGACAGCGAACGCTTGTCGGGCGGCTCTGGTGCCGATGGAATGCTGGGCCTAGCAGCCGCGGATTTGTTTGTGGTGGGGCCGGCCGATACTGTGCTGGATTTCGAGGCTGGTCTGGACCGGATCGATGTCAGCGGGATGGCCAGCAGCTTCGATCAGCTGGTGATTGTGGGTAAAGACGGGGCATTTACCATCCGGGCCGGCGCGCAAAGTTTTGCGGTCACTTTGCATCCGACAAACTTGCAAGCAGAGCTTAGCGCGATTGACTTTGTGTTTTGACCTTTGCGCATTGCGCAAATGCAAACCGACACGACTGCGCACAATGCTTTTTCTAGTTGGCGATTTGCAGGAAGGGGCTGCCGTGTTGAGATGGGCAAATTACCTATAATAAGTATTATGTAAATAAAAGTACAAGGTAAGACGGGGAAACCCTGCTCAAAATTCCCCGCGTTTACCCAGCGTCAGGGTATGGAATTCCCGACTGGGTTGATGCAACACTGCGATTCATGACGGTGAACTTTGCAAATATCGACAACCTGACGATCCCTGCAATGCACGAAGCAACGGCTGCGCAGGTTCTTGAGACAATCGAGGACATCATCGCAGCCGACGCAATTGAAGACACGTGGGCTTGTCTCACAGAATTCTGCGCGCAAATGGGGTTCCCGCGCTTGTTCTATGGGTTCACCAATTTCCGCACCGAACAAAGCTTTGGCGCCGCTGAAGATTTCCTTTTGCTGTCAAATGCTTGCGAACGCTACGTGAAACCATTTGTCGAAGGCGAAATGTTTCGCAAAGCACCGATGGTGCGCTGGGCAAACACCCATACCGGCGTGCAGTCGTGGCAAATGATTGCCGATGAAATTGCGCAAGGCAAACTGACAGACGAAGAGTTGAGCGTTGTTGCGTTCAATAAAGAACACGGTGTAACCTCTGGATATACAATAAGTTTTCAGGAGAACAGCACGCGGAACCGTGGTGCACTGGCGTTTATTGGTCCCAAAGGTGCGGCCCAGAGTGTGGCCGACGAGATCTGGGCGCTTCACGGACGCGTGTTGCAAATGGTGGCGAATGTTGCGCATTTGAAGATTACCCGCCTGCCCCATTACGGCACCCGTCGTCACCTGACAGAGCGGCAGCGTGAAGTGTTGGCCTGGGTTGGCGACGGCAAAACCAACCAGGATATCGCCACGATCCTTGGGCTGACATCTGCCACCGTGGAAAAGCACCTGCGCCTTGCGCGCGAAGTGCTGGATGTTGAAACCACAGCGCAGGCCGTGCTGAAAGCTGCCGTCCAAAATCAAATTTTCGCGATTAAGCCTTGAAATCACTGAAAGGTAGGGATTCCCGCACTGGCCCGAAATGGGCCAGTTTGGCAATTTGTCGACGTTCCATGAGTGGTGGCGTTGGCCTGGGAACTTACCAGAAGCGGATAGGTCGTAATTTCGATCATGAGGCTTTTGTCCGGTTATCCGGAATGCCAGCCCGTCGGTTTATATTCAATCGATGTGCTGGCGCCTGTTTCGTGTCTGTTCCTCATCCCCAGTGAAAACTGACACAAAAGGAAAACGGTGCGGATTTCTCCGCACCGTTTTCTGTTTTTCAACGATGTCGCCGGGGCTGATTAGCCCTGAGCTGCCTTGGCAACTTCTGCTGCGAAATCTTCTTCTTTCTTCTCGATCCCCTCGCCCACTTCAAGGCGCACGAAACCGCTCACTTCAACGCCAGCCTCTTCGGCGGCTTTGCCAACGGTCAGGTCGGGGTTCACCACGAAGGCCTGGTTCAGCAGCGTGATCTCGGCGGCGAATTTCTTCATCCGGCCAACAATCATCTTCTCGATCACGGCCTCGGGCTTGCCCGATTCCTTGGCGATGTCGATCTGAACCTGACGCTCTTTCTCGACCACGGCCGGGTCCAGGTCAGCTTCGCTCAGCGCGGCAGGGTTGGTTGCGGCAATGTGCATAGCAACCTGTTTGCCGAAGGCTTCGTTTTCGCCCGACAGCGCAACCAGCACGCCGATCTTGCCCATGCCAGCGGCAGCAGCGTTGTGCACGTAGGACACAACCTGCGCGCCCTCAACCGACGCCATGCGGCGCAGGGTCATGTTCTCGCCGATGGTGGCGATCTTGTCGGTCAGGGTGTCGGCAACCGATTTGCCATTCAGATCGGCAGCGGCCAGACCTTCCACATCCGACACGCCCAGGGCAACAGTGGCAAAGCCAGAAACCATTTCCTGGAACTCGGCGTTTTTGCCAACGAAGTCAGTTTCCGAGTTCACCTCGACAGCAACACCTTTGCCGCCATCAACAGCGACGGCCACCAGGCCCTCGGCAGCGGTGCGGCCCGATTTCTTGGCAGCCTTGGCCAGGCCTTTGGTGCGCAGCCAGTCAACGGCGGCTTCCATGTCGCCATCGGTCTCGGTCAGCGCTTTCTTTGCGTCCATCATGCCTGCGCCGGTGCTGTCGCGCAGTTCTTTCACCATAGCTGCGGTGATTGCCATCTTGGCTCTCCTCAAACGGGTCTAAACGGGTATCCCAGCCGCGGACCTATCCGCAGCCGGTATCAATTCTGTGACAGCGAGGCGATCAGGCCTCGGCAGGTGCCTCGGCAGCTTCGCCTTCAGCAGCGGCTTCACCTTCTTCGGCAACCAGAACCTCTTCCAGCGGAGCTTCTTCAAACTCGCCCAGATCAACGCCAGCGGCGTCCAGCTGTGCCGACATACCGTCCAGCGCAGCGCGGCTGGCCAGATCACAGTAAAGACCAATGGCGCGCGACGCGTCATCGTTGCCCGGGATGATGAAATCCACACCATCCGGCGAACAGTTGGTGTCAACGACGGCCACAACCGGGATGCCCAGTTTCTTGGCTTCGGCGATGGCCAGGTCTTCTTTTTTAACGTCGATCACGAACAGCAGGTCCGGTACGCCGCCCATTTCGCGGATGCCGCCCAGCGAGGCCTGCAGTTTCGCCTGCTCACGCTCCATGCCCAGACGCTCTTTCTTGGTCAGGCCTTCGGCGCCCGATTCCAGCTGTTCGTCAATGGCTTTCAGACGCTGGATCGACTGCGAAACAGTTTTCCAGTTGGTCAGCGTGCCACCCAGCCAGCGGTGGTTCATGTAGTATTGCGCGCAACGCTCAGCTGCATCGGCAATCGGGCTTTGCGCCTGACGCTTGGTGCCAACGAACAGGATGCGGCCGCCACGGGCAGCAACTTCGCGTACAGCATTCAGGGCCGCGTCCAGCATGGGAACGGTCTGCGTCAGGTCCATGATGTGGATGCCGTTGCGTTCGCCATAGATGAACTCGCCCATGCGGGGGTTCCAGCGTTGGGTCTGGTGACCAAAGTGAACACCAGCTTCCAACAGCTGGCGAATCGAGAATTCAGGGAGCGCCATGTCCAATATCCTTTTCCGGTTTGCGCCTGGGCGAAGCCATCAGGGAACGGGTCCCAACCGGCGGACGTCAGGGGATGTCTCTCCCATCGGCCCAAGCTTCGCCTGTGAAGTGCCGCGCGTTTACGCCATTGATGCAGGGGATGCAACCCCCTGCCCCACGGATGGCGCTTGATTTCTGTTTCGGCGCTGCCAATGTGGCACCAGCAACGGAGAATGCCCATGGACCTGCCCGAATTCATCACCAACCAGCCGCTTTTGGATATCCCGTTTCCGCCTGACGTGGTCGAAGCTTATGCAATCAAGGGGGCGCATGGCATGGCGGTGTTTTTTGTTTTTCACAAGGCCATGGAATTGCCACCACATTCGCACAAGGGCCAGTGGGGCACCGTGCTGGAAGGCGAATTGACGCTGACCATTGGTGGGGAAACCCGCATCTATCGTCCCGGCGAAAGCTACAACATCCCCTCAGGTGTCGAGCATTCCGCAGTCGCGCCGGCAGGCTTGAAGGTGATCGACGTGTTTGAAGAGCCCGACCGCTATCCGCTTAAGGGTTGATCTGGCCTTGCATCATCCGATGGCGCGCGCCTAATAGGCGGTATGAACCAGACGAAACCAGACATTCTGGCGATCGGATCGGTCCTGTGGGACGTGATCGGGCGCGCCACGACGCCGCTGGATATCGGCTCGGACGTGCCGGGTCGGATCATCCGCATTCCTGGTGGCGTGGCGATGAACATTGCCATGACCCTGCGCCGGTTTGGCCTGATCCCGGCAGTGCTGAGTGCCGTGGGCCGCGATGCCGAGGGGGACGAATTGGTGGCCGAAACCCGGCGGCTGGGGCTGGTGACGGATTACCTTTATCGCTCGGACGATCTGCCGACCGACCGATACATGGCCGTCGAGGGGGCCAATGGCCTGATCGCGGCCATTGCCGACGCCCATTCGCTTGAGGCCGCCGGCGCCAAGATCCTGACCCCACTGGAAGATGGCAGATTGGGCAGTGCCGCGGCGCCGTATGACGGGGCCATCGCGCTGGATGGCAATCTGACCACAGCGTTGTTGCGCGACATTGCCCAAAGCCCGGTATTTGCTGCCGCCGATCTGCGCGTTGCCCCCGCCTCGCCCGGCAAGGCGGAACGACTGGTGCCGCTGCTGGACCATCCTCGCGCGACGATCTATCTGAACCGGGGCGAGGCCGAGTTGATCTGTCTGGACCGTTTCGAAAGCTCGGCCAAGGCGGCAGACGCGCTGATCGCGCGGGGCGCGGCGCGGGTTCTGGTGACCGATGGCGGAAACCCCGCCACGCTGGCCACGCAGGACAAGACCCTGACGCGCACGCCGCGTGCGGTCATGGTGACGCGTGTTACCGGTGCCGGTGACACGTTCATGGCCGCCCATATTGCCGCCGAACTGCGCGGCGAAGACGACACCCAAGCGCTGGATACCGCCCTTGAGGCCGCCGCGCGTTACGTGACCGGAGAACACCCGCAATGAACCTGACTCTTTCGCCCGAGGTTGCCGAGGCCCGCGCCCAGGGCCGTGCCCTTGTGGCGCTAGAAAGCACGATCATCACCCACGGCATGCCCTATCCGCAGAACCTGGAAACCGCCCGCAAGGTCGAGGCTCAGGTGCGTGCCAAGGGTGCGGTTCCCGCCACGATTGCGGTGCTGAACGGCGATGTCTGCGTCGGGCTGACCGATGACCAACTGTCCGAATTGGCACAAGCCAAGGACGTGATGAAGGTCAGCCGCGCCGACATCGCGGTCTGTGTGGCGCAAGGTGCCACTGGCGCTACAACCGTGGCTGCCACGATGATCTGCGCGCATCTGGCCGGGATTTCGGTGTTTGCTACGGGCGGCATTGGCGGGGTGCATCGCGGGGCCGAGGACAGTTTTGACATCTCGGCGGACCTGCGCGAATTTTCCCTGACGCCGGTCACGGTGGTCTGCGCAGGTGCCAAGGCCATCTTGGACCTTCCGAAAACGCTGGAAGTTCTGGAAACATTGGGCGCGCCGGTCATTGGCTATGGCTGCGACAGTCTGCCTGCCTTCTGGTCGCGCGGCTCGGACCTGCCTGTGCCGCTGCGCGCCGACAGCGCCGCCCAGATCGCCGCGGCGCACAAAACGCGTGCTGCCATGGGGCTGGACGGTGGTCAGGTCGTCGCCAATCCGATCCCGGTATCAGCAGAGATCCCGGCCGCCGAAATCAACCCGATCATCGAAACCGCGCTGGCCGAGGCTGACGCGCAAGGCATCGCCGCAAAGGACGTAACGCCCTTTCTGCTGCAACGCATTTTCGAGCTGACCGAGGGCCGGTCATTGGCGTCCAACATCGAGCTTGTTCTGAACAACGCCCGACTGGCCGCGGAGATTGCCCAAGAATTAACCAAATGACCCACGAAATTCACCCAGTAGGTGGTGCGGATATTGTTTAACCCCGGCGCGCGGTCTACATAGCCATCAAGATGACGCAAGGTCCACATAACATGTTCGAACAAGAGCACCCTGAGCCCAAGCGCCGCGGCAGTTTGCTGGGCTGGTTGCGCAGTTCGTTCCTGACCGGATTGGTTGTGATTGCGCCGATCGGTCTGACGATCTGGTTGATCTGGACCGTTGTGGGCTGGATCGACGGATTTGTCCTGCCGTTGGTTCCAGACCAGTTTCAGCCGGACATCCTGATCCGCAATTGGCTGGGGATCGAGTTTCAGCCCGGTCCCGACGGCGTGGTATCGCCCACGTCGATCCGCGGCATTGGCGTGGTTGTCTTCCTGATCTTCACGCTGTTGGTTGGCTGGACCGCCAAGGGCTATATGGGCCGCTCGCTGCTGCGATTTGCCGAAAGCGTTGTCCAAGGCATTCCGGTTGTGCGCTCTATCTATAGCGGCGTCAAACAGATCGCCGAGACGGTGTTCAACCAGGCGGATACGTCATTCGAAAAAGCCTGTCTGATCCAGTATCCGCGCGAGGGTATCTGGGCCATCGGGTTTATCTCGACCGATGCCAAGGGCGAGGTGCGCGACAAAGGCGGAGCGCCGGGCGATCACCTGATTTCGGTCTTTGTGCCGACCACGCCCAACCCAACATCGGGCTTTTTGCTGTTCTTCCCGGAACGCGATGTAATCCCGCTGGACATGTCCGTGGAAGATGCCGCGAAACTGGTGATCTCGGCGGGGTTGGTTTATCCCAACAATACGCCTGCTGCGCAGGCGGCGGAATAACCACCCCCATGATTGGTGCAGCGGTCACGGGCTATTTCACGGCCTTTTCCCTGATCCTGGCAATTGGTGCGCAGAACGCCTTTGTTCTGCGTCAGGGGCTGTTGCGGGCGCATGTATTTGCCATTTGCCTTTTCTGTGCGGTCAGTGACGCGGTGTTGATTGCCGCCGGAGTCGCGGGTTTTGGTGCAATGGTCGAGGCCGCGCCGTGGCTGCCCCTTGTCATGAGCCTGGGCGGTGCGGCGTTTCTGATCGTATATGGCGCGATGCGGTTTCGCGCTGCATGGGTGGGGGATTATGCAATGGTACTGGAAGGCAAATCCATGGCGTTGATCCCTGCCCTTGCCACCTGCGCGGCCTTCACATGGCTGAATCCCCACGTCTACCTGGATACGCTGGGCCTTGTGGGCGCGGTAAGTACGGGGTTTGAACCGGGGCCGCAGAAATGGGTTTTTGGCATTGCGGCCATTTGCGCCTCGTTCACCTTTTTCTTCGCGCTGGGATACGGCGCGCGGCTGTTGGGCCCTGTCATGCAAAGTGTCGCGACATGGCGGCGGCTGGACGCGGGCATTGGCGTGGTGATGTGGCTGATCGCGGCCAAACTGATCTGGCCGCTGATCTGACATAGCGCACAGACGACCTGTTTGTCTGGCGCCTACGAAAACATCTCGTGCAGATCAATCGAGTCGCGCTGGCCGACATTGTCGATATCACCCCGCAGGAACCGATCAGCCGCGCGTATTCCGGCGGCGTGCATGTCATGGATCACCAAGGGCGTCGGCACCATTTTGGTGGCTACTGACAGGTCATTCATAAGGTCGTCATCGGCAATCATGTGGATCAGCACGTTCTTCATCGTGCCCGGCGCCAACCGCCCGTCTGCCAACAGCTCTTTGACGAAATTGATCGCCCTAAGCTCTCGCAGAAGCGACGAGTTGAAACTGATCTCGTTGATCCTGTTCTGAATCTGCTGCGGTGTGACCGGCAACGCCTCGCGATGCAGGGGGTTGATATTCACGATAACGATGTCGTCGGGCAAATGCGGCTCGAACAGAGGGAACAGCGCCGGGTTGCCGGTGTAACCGCCATCCCAGTACGCCTCGGTCCGGCCGGTTTCGGGGTCGTCGATTTCAATGGCTTGATAAAGGGTCGGCAGGCAGGCCGACGCGAGGATCGCATCAATGGTGATATCACCTTCGCGAAAAACCTTGATCTTGCCAGTACGCACATTGGTGGCCCCGATGGAAAAGTCCGGCCCCTGAGTGGAGCACAGCGTTTCACAATAAAGCTCTTTTACGATCTTTTCCAACGGGTTGTAGTGCAAAGATCCAGCGAAATAGGGGCTGGACATGCGGCTGAGAAGATCCGCGAATTGAAAACCCGGCGAATGTTCGATCATGTGAGAAATGGCGGCGGTCGGCGGGGCCCATAAACGCATGAATTCCATCAACGCGTCATTGTCGATGGCCCCGATTTCCCCCCAAAGCCAATCCAGCAGCTCGCGCGCCAAATCCGGCCCACCCTTGATCAGGCCGCTTTTCACGGCTGCGCCGTTCATCGCGCCGGCCGAAGTGCCGGACAGCCCGGCAATCTCCAGCTCGGGTTCCTGCAACAGCCGATCCAGCACCCCCCAGGTAAAGGCGCCATGTGCGCCCCCACCCTGCAGGGCCAGGTTGATCTTTTTGCGCTCAGCCATCGCCGTTTGAGGACTTGTAGGCATCCAGCAGGTCGGTCACCTTGATCCCATCGATCGTCATGTCCGTGACATTGGCCCGCGTGATCGCCAGCCCGGCCAGATTAGCCGCATCGATGGTGACCCCGGACATATTCACGTCGTGGAACGCGGCGTTCGACAGGTTGGCATTGTTCACCACCAGCCCCTTGGCATTCACGTCATCCAGTTTTGCATCCATCAGGTGGCTGTCCGTGATGGCCGCCCCTTTCAGGCTGACGCGCGAAAAGGTCGAACCGCACAGAAACATGTTGTCGATGTTCAGCACATCACGCTTTGCGTCTTCGCTCATAGCGCGGTCCATCCGCCATCGACACTGATCGTTGTGCCGGTGATCTGCGCGGCGGCGTCCGAGCACAGGAAGATGCAAGTGCCGCCCAGCTGCTCGACCGTTGCGAATTCCTTGGACGGCTGGCGCGCCAGCAGCACGTCGCGCACCACCGTCTCGCGGTCCATGTCGTATTCTTTCATCGTGTCGGGGATCTGCGCCTCGACCAGCGGGGTCAGCACGTAGCCGGGGCAAACGGCGTTGGCGGTGATCGGTTCCTCGGCGGTTTCCAGCGCCACAACCTTGGTCATGCCCACAACGCCGTGCTTGGCGGCCACGTAGGCCGATTTGAAGGGCGACGCCGTCAGCCCGTGCGCCGAGGCGATATTGACCACCCGGCCCCAGCCCGCGGCCCGCATCAGCGGCAGCGCGGCGGCGGTGGTGTGAAAGGCCGAGTTCATGTTGATCGCGATGATGGCGTCCCATTTCTCGGTCGGGAAGGTGTCGATCGGGTCGACATTCTGAATGCCCGCGTTGTTCACAAGGATGTCGCAAACACCGGCCTTTTCGATCAGCGCGCGGCACTCGTCGCCTTTGGACATATCGGCCTTGATATATCGCGCCTCGACGCCAAATTCGGTGGCGATCTCGGCCGCCAGAGCGTGGTCTTCGTCGCGGTCGGTGAACGAGTTCAAAACGACATTCGCGCCAGCCTTGGCCAGTTCGCGCGCAACGCCCAACCCGATGCCCGAGTTCGATCCCGTGATGACGGCGGTCTTTCCATTCAACGACATGTCTTGCCCTTCTCCCTCACCCGGTTGCCGGGTCCAATCACTTCGCAGCTGCAGCATAGAGATGTGGTTTCAGAATGCGAGTGCAAGTTTCTTTGCGGGTGATTCTTGCGGAAAAGTGATCAGGGTGCGCGTTCGCCAGATGCCCAAAAAAAACGCCGGCACGAAGCCGGCGTTAAGTTATTGAGGCAGGTTTCATACAGGCAAGAAACCTATCGAGCAGTGCCCCTCTTATACGCAAAAGGTTGCCGGCATCCAAGCTAAAAGTTTGAAAAGCTTGGATCACCCGCCTACGCTGAGGAGTAACGAAAACAGGGATCCGAGGGATTGTTTCAGATATGAGACCAGATTATTTCACCTCTTGGCGAAATGCCGGCGCAGCGTTGGCAGTGATTCTGAGCGGGGTTCAGGCAAACGCCGAACCCAAGCATGGCATTGCTATGTATGGCGAACCGGCATTGCCACCGGATTTTGTGTCTTTGCCTTATGCAAACCCCGATGCACCAAAGGGTGGAAAGATCGTTACCGGCGAAACCGGCAGCTTCGACAGCCTGAACCCGCACATCTCCAAAGGTCGTGTTCCGTGGCAATTGCGGTTCCTGGCTTATGAAAGCCTGATGGGCCGCAGCTATGACGAACCCTTCACGCTTTACGGTCTTTTGGCCGAATCGATTGAGACCGGACCGAATCGCGAATGGGTGGAATTCACCCTGCGCGAAGAGGCCAAGTTCTCGGATGGCACACCCGTCACCGTCGAAGATGTTCTGTGGAGCTATGAGACCCTGGGCACAATTGGCCACCCGCGTTATCGCGGCACCTGGTCGAAAGTAGCCAGCGCCGAGCAGACCGGCCCGCGCAGCGTGAAATTCACCTTTAACGTCGATGACCGCGAGCTGGCGCTGATCATGGGCATGCGCCCGATCCTGAAAAAGGCGCAGTGGGACAGCGTGCCGTTCGACGAAAGCGGCACCGATAATATTCCAATCTCGTCAGCGCCCTACGTGATCACCGAATTCAAGGCCGGCCGGTTCGTGGAACTGACCCGCAATCCCGATTACTGGGGCAACGATATCGGGTTTCGCCGCGGCACCAACAATATCGATACGGTGCGGATGGAGTTCTTTGCCGATGGCGACGCGATGTTCGAGGCCTTCAAGGCCGGTATCCTAACCTCGCATCGCGAGACCAATGCGGCGAAATGGGCCACCAGCTTTGACTTTCCGGCCATTCGCGACGGCGACGTGGTGAAATCCGAGATTAAACACGCGCGCCCGTCCGGGATGCGTGGCTATGTGTTCAACACCCGGCGCGAAATCTTTGCCGATTGGCGCGTCCGTTCGGCCCTGATTCACGCGTTCAACTATGAATTCATCAGCAAGGCCATCAATGCCGATGGCCAGCCCCGCGTGGCATCTTATTTCTCGAACTCGGTTCTGGGTATGTCGGATGGTCCCGCCGAAGGCCGCGTGCGTGAATTCCTGGAGCCCTTTGCCGGCGAATTGCTGCCCGGCGCGTTGGATGGCTATGCCCTGCCCGTTTCGGATGGCGGTCTGGATAACCGCCGCAACCTGCGCAAGGCCATTGGCCTGTTGTCCGACGCTGGCTGGACCATCGGTGATGACGGCGTTCTACGCAATGCCGATGGCAAGGACTTTGCGTTCGAGATATTGCTGAGTGTTGGTTCCGGCGAGACCGAGAAGACCATGGATATCTATGTGGAGGCGCTGAAACGGCTGGGCATCGCGGCCACCATCGTCAAAGTCGACGGCGCCGAATACAAGGCCAGGACCGAAGAGTATGACTATGACATGATCTATTACGCTTGGGGCCTGTCGCTGAGCCCGGGCAACGAGCAATACCGTTATTGGGGCGCCGATGGCGTGACCGAGCCGGGGTCGCGCAACCGGATGGGCATGAACTCACCCGCCGCCGAGGCCATGATCAACGAAATGCTGAACGCCGCCAGCCACGACGATTTCCTGGCCGCCGTGCACGCGCTGGACCGGATCCTGACCACCGGGCGCTACGTGATCCCGGTCTGGTTCAGCCCGGTTTCGACCCTTGCCCACGCCAAGGAACTGCACTATCCGGACACAATCCCGGCCTATGGTGACTGGATCGGTTTCCAGCCGGATGTCTGGTGGTATGCGGAGGACTAGATGCGCGTTTTGCTTGGGGCACTGGCCCTGTTGGCCCTGACAGGCTGCAGCACGGTCGAGGGGATCGGCGAGGATATCTCGGCCGGGGCCCGCACGGTGCGCGACGCCCTCTGAGGGGGCACGGAACAATCAAACGGGGCGCCCAGCATGGCGCCCTTTTTCTTGGGCAAGGGTTCGTTGAAGATGCAGCAAAAAATTTGGGCAGAGTTTATTGGCACGGCGATGTTGCTGATCTCTGTCGTGGGGTCGGGCATCATGGCCGAGGCGCTTTCGGGCGGCAATACGGGCGTGGCGCTGTTGGCCAATGCCATTGCCACGGGGTGTATGCTCTATGTGCTGATTACCACGCTGGGCCCGGTCTCGGGCGCACATTTCAACCCGGCGGTGACGCTGGCCTTTACATTGCGGGGCGAATGCAAGCCGCAACAGGCCGTCTTATTCGTTTGTGCACAGGTGGCCGGGGGCATTCTTGGGGTTTGGGCCGCGCATGGCATGTTTGATCTGCCAATCCTGCAACTATCGACCACCGAGCGCTCCGGCAGCGCGCAATGGTTTGCCGAGGTTCTGGCCACGCTGGGCCTGCTTTTCGCGATATTTGGCGGCATCGCCAAGGCGCCCGGTCAGGTAGCCGCTCTGGTGGCGATCTATATCACCGGGGCCTACTGGTTCACCGCATCCACCAGTTTCGCCAACCCCGCCGTGACCATCGCCCGCAGTCTGACCGATACCTTCGCCGGTATCCTGCCAACCCACGCGCCGGGCTTTATCGCCATGCAATTGATCGGCGCCGTCATCGGCGCGTATACCCTGCCCCGCCTTTTCGCGAATGACTGACCCCTGCCCCACTCCGTTCAACATGGCCCAATACGTTCTGGGCCAGGCGGGGGCGCAGCCCGACAAACTGGCACTGGCGATTGTGACGCCAACCGGTGCAGAGCGCTGGCGCTATGGCGCGCTGCGGGACGCGGTGCTGGGGGCGGCCACCACGTTGACCGAACACGGGGTCAAGCCGGGCGATCGGGTGATGCTGCGTCTGGGCAATTCGGTGGAATTTCCCATCGCCTTTCTGGCCGCCATCACCATTGGCGCACTGCCAGTGCCGACCTCGGCCATGTTGACAACGGCCGAGGTCACCAAGATGGCGGTACAGGTCGAACCGGCGCTGGTCATTGCCGCGGCCGGAATTGATCTGCCAGATGGCGACACGCCGGTAATGCGCGTCGAGGCGCTGCGCGATGGGTTCACCAACACCCCTGCCACTTTCGAGTTGGGTGACCCGAACCGCCCGGCCTATCTGATCTTTACCTCGGGCACCGGCGGCACGCCGCGCGGCGTGTTGCACGCCCATCGCGCCGTTTGGGCGCGGCGGATGATGTGGACGGGCTGGTACGGGTTGACTATGGCCGATCGCCTGTTGCACGCTGGCGCGTTCAACTGGACCTATACACTGGGCACCGGGTTGATGGACCCCTGGGCCATCGGTGCAACCGCGTTGATACCGGGGCCAGACGTCACAGCAACGCAATTGCCGCTGTTGTTGAAGCGCTATGACGCCACGATCTTCGCCGCCGCGCCGGGGGTTTATCGGCAGGTGCTGAAAACGCCGGTGCCACCATTGCCGCGCTTGCGGCACGGATTATCGGCCGGTGAAAAGCTGCCGCCGGGCGTTGCGGATCAATGGGCAGAGGCGACGGGCACCAAGATCTATGAAGCCTTGGGCATGTCCGAATGCTCAACCTTCGTGTCATCCAGCCCGTCCCGCCCCGCCCCTGAAGGTAGCTCGGGCTATGCACAGCCGGGCCGGGTGATCGCTGCGTTAGACAGTGCCCTGAAACCGGTTGCCGCGGACGAGGCCGGTCAGTTGGCGATCCGCCGGGACGATCCGGGCCTGATGCTGCGCTATTGGAACGCGCCCGAAGCAACGGAAGAAAAGTTTCAAGGCAACTGGTTTTTGACCGGTGACATGGTGTCGATCGCACAAGACGGCGCAGTGACTTATCAGGGCCGCAACGATGATTTGCTGAACGCCGGTGGCTTCCGCGTGTCGCCCATGGATGTAGAGGCCGCGCTTGGCACCCATCCCAACATCGCGGTATGTGCCGCCGTGGATATCGAGGTAAAACCCGGCGCAACGGTCATCGCCTTGTTCTATGAAGGCGTTGAAACGGCCGAAGACACGCTTAAGTCATTTGCCGAACCCCTGTTGGCCAAATACAAACAGCCGCGCCTTTACCGGCATGTGGCCACCTTGCCAAAGGGCGGCAACGGAAAACTCAGCCGCAAGAAACTGCGCGAAGAATGGACGGCAAGCTGATGATCAAACTGGATATTCTTTCTGACCCGATCTGCCCGTGGTGCTATATCGGCAAGACGCAGCTGGACAAGGCGTTGGCCAAGCATCCCAACCACCCGTTCGTGATCGAATGGCATCCGTTTCAGCTGAACCCCGAGATGCGCAGCCGCGGCATGGACCGGCGCACCTATCTGGAAACCAAGTTCGGCGGCAAGGAAAACGCCGTGCGCGTTTACGGCCGCATCGCCGAGGCGGCCGAGGCGGCGGGGCTGATGCTGAACCTCGGCGCCATCGACCGCACGCCAAACACGCTGAACGCGCATCGCCTGATCCACTGGGCCGGGATCGAAAACCGCCAGACCCGCATAGTGACGCTGCTGTTCGAGGCCTATTTCGAAAAAGGCCTGGATATCGGCGACACCGACGTTCTGGTGCAAATCGCCGAAACTGCCGAGATGGATGGCGACACCGTCCGCCGCCTGCTGGAAGGGGATGCCGATGCACAGGATATCCGCGACCGCGACGCCCACGCACGTGAGCGCGGCGTAACGGGCGTGCCCACCTTCCTTGTGGCACAGCAACATGTCTTGCCCGGCGCCCAACCGCCCGAGTTGTGGGAAAAGGTCATCGAAGAGCTGATGGCCGCGGCGGGTGACAACCCGGTCCACTAATTTAACCGGCTGGTCGAAAAAATTGCTGGCCTTTGGCCCGCATTAAGTGCATCACCGTCAGGTTGAATTCTATTTCCCGAGATTTCCATGCCCCCTGCGCATCGCAAGCTGCATCAGGCGGAATTCGTGGCCATGACGGCCAGTATCTTCGCCACGATTGCCTTTTCCATCGACGCCATGTTGCCCGCCCTGCCGGAAATCGGCGGGGTTCTCAGTGCTGACAACCCCAACCGCGCGGCGTTGGTTATTCATTCCTTCGTGTTTGGCATGGGGCTGGGCACGTTCTTTACCGGCCCGCTTTCAGATATGCTGGGCCGCCGGGTTGTGGTTCAAGGCGGTGCGATCCTTTACATCGTCGGGGCCATTGCGGCGTGGTTGGCGCAGTCGCTGGAGCTGTTGTTGGTGGCCCGTTTCGTGCAGGGGTTGGGCTCGTCCGGCCCGCGCGTGGCCATCCTCGCCGTGGTGCGCGACATTTATGCGGGCCGCGAGATGGCCCGGATCATGTCCTTTGTCATGATGGTGTTCACCATCGTACCGGCCATGGCGCCGCTGGCTGGGGCCATCATCATGGATTTCACCGGATGGCGCGGCATCTTTGCCGCTTTCATGCTGTTTTCTGCGTTCGGTGCCATTTGGTACTCGTTGCGTCAGCCCGAAACGCTGCCACCAGAAAATCGCCGGCCAATCACCGGTGCCATGATCCGGAGCGGTGTGATCGAGGTCTTCTCGATCAAGTCTGTCGTGCTGGCCATTGCCGTGCAGACCTTTGTATTCTCGACCCTTTTCATGATGATCTCGACCATCCAGCAGACGATGGACCAAATCTTTGATCGTGCCGACAGCTTTCCGTTGTGGTTCATGGGTATGGCGCTGATATCCGGCTGTTTCAGCCTTCTGAATGCGCGGGTTGTTGTGCGGGTCGGTATGCGTGCCTTGGTGAAATTGTCGATCTTTGTGCAACTGGTCATCTCGACCCTGGTACTCTGCGCTCTGATCCTTGGGCTTTTGGACGATCCGGTGGTCGGCTTCCCGGTCTTCATGTTCTGGGCTGTGTCGGTCTTTTCGATGATTGGCCTGACAATTGGCAATCTGAACGCTTTGGCAATGGAGCCTTTGGGTCATATTGCCGGTTTGGCCGCCTCTATCGTTGGGGCTGTGTCCACAATCGGCGCCGTGACGTTGGCCGGGCCGGTCAGCCAACAATTCGACGGCACATTGATGCCACTGGCGCTGGGCGTGTTCCTGGCCATTGGTTGTGCAAACCTGCTGATGTTGGCGATGCCGCGCTAGGATTTTGCGGTTTTGGCGGCGGCCTTTTTCTGGTCGCGCAGTTTCTCGGCAAGGTCGCGGGCAATGGCAAAGGCGCCTTTGATCTTGTCGCTGGTTTTTGACCAGTCGCGGCGCAGCACAATCTTGTTGTCGCGAACCTTGGCCAGCCCGTTCTGCGCCTGAATGAACTCCACCAACCCCTTGGGCGAGGCAAACTTGTCATTGTGGAACTGGATCGTCGCGCCCTTGGGCCCGCCATCCAGTTTGGCAATGCCGGCGCGTTTGCACATGGCCTTGATGCGCACCACCAGCATCAGCGTGTTCACTTCGGACGGCAGCTTGCCGAACCGGTCGATCAGCTCGGCGGCAAAACCTTCCAGCTCCACCTTGGTCGACAGGCCCGACAGGCGGCGATAGAGGCCAAGGCGCACGTCCAGATCGGGCACGTAATCTTCGGGGATCAGGACCGGCACGCCCAGATTGATCTGCGGCGCCCATTGGTCGTCGGCATCGCTGAGCCCCTCCAACTCGCCGGATTTGATCTTGGCGATCGCCTCTTCCAGCATGGATTGGTACAGCTCGAACCCAACTTCGCGCACATGGCCCGATTGTTCCTCGCCCACCAGGTTGCCGGCACCGCGAATGTCCAGATCCTGGCTGGCCAGCGAGAACCCGGCACCCAGGCTGTCGAGGCTGCCCAGCACTCGCAAACGTTTCTGCGCCGTGTCGGTCAGCGGCGCGCGGGGCTTGGTTGTCAGATAGGCATAGGCGCGGGTCTTGGACCGGCCCACGCGCCCGCGGATCTGGTATAGCTGGCTAAGGCCAAACATGTCGGCCCGATGCACCACCATCGTGTTGGCCGTGGGGATGTCCAGACCGGATTCCACAATCGTGGTGGCCAGCAGAACGTCATATTTTCCGTCATAAAACGCGTTCATGCGGTCATCCAGCTCGCCCGCCGCCATCTGGCCATGGGCCACGACAAATGTAACCTCGGGCACGTGGTCGCGCAGAAACTCCTCGATCTCGGGCAGATCGGCGATGCGGGGCACCACGTAAAAGCTTTGCCCGCCGCGGTAATGTTCGCGCAGCAACGCCTCGCGCAGGGTGACGCCATCGAACTCGGACACGTAGGTGCGAATCGACAGACGGTCAACCGGCGGGGTGCCGATGATCGACAGGTCGCGCACCCCGGTCAGCGACATTTGCAGCGTGCGCGGGATCGGCGTGGCGGTCAGCGTCAGCACATGCACGTCCGAGCGCAGCTGTTTCAGCCGCTCTTTATGCGTCACGCCAAACTTCTGTTCCTCGTCGATGATCAACAGGCCGAGATTCTGAAACCTGACGTTTTTGGCCAACAGCGCGTGGGTACCAATGCAGATATCCACCGTGCCGTCGGCCAGCCCGGCGCGGGTATTTGTGGCCTCGGTGCCGCTGACAAAGCGGCTGAGATGGCGGACATTGACCGGAAAACCGCGAAACCGCTCGCGGAAACTGGCGGCGTGTTGGCGCGCCAGCAACGTGGTGGGCGCAATCACTGCCACCTGCACGCCGCTGAGCGCCGCGATAAAGGCGGCGCGCATCGCTACTTCGGTCTTGCCAAAGCCCACATCACCGCAGATCAGCCTGTCCATCGGCGAGCCAAGCGAAAGATCGCCAAGAACATCCTCGATCGCCTTCAGCTGATCGTCGGTTTCCTGATAGGGAAAGCGGGCGCAGAAGGCCTCCCACATCTGCGGGTTTGGTTCCATCACCGGGGCGCTGCGCAGGGCGCGTTCGGCAGCGATACGGATCAGCTGATCGGCGATCTGGCGGATGCGTTCCTTCAGCTTGGCCTTCTTGGCCTGCCATGCACCGCCGCCCAGCTTGTCCAGCAGCCCCTCGTCATGGCCATAGCGGCTGAGCAGTTCGATGTTTTCCACCGGCAGGAACAGCCGGTCCCCACCGGCATATTCCAGCGACAGGCATTCATGCGGCGCGCCGGCGGCCGTGATCGTCTCTAACCCCTTATAGCGGCCCACGCCATGTTCAACATGCACCACCAGATCGCCCGGGCTGAGCGACTGCGTCTCGGTCAGGAAGTTCTCGGCCCGGCGGCGTTTCTTGGGCGCGCGGATCAGGCGATCCCCCAGAACATCCTGTTCCGAGACCACCGTCAGCCCCGGCCCCTGAAACCCGTGTTCCAGCGCCCAGACAACCAGCGACAGGCCGTTTTGCACCCCGCGCATGTCGTCCACCAATGTGGCGCGGGTCAGGCCCTCGTCCTCCAAGAGCCCCTGCAGACGTTCGCGCGCGCCCTCGGAATACGAGGCGACAACCACGGGGCCATCCTCAAGCTTTGCGCGAATATGGTCCGACAAGGCGCTGAAAAGGCTGATTTGTTCCTGTTGGCGTTCCGGTGCGAAATTGCGGCCGATCCGCCCGCCCGCATCCACCACACCGGGGCCCGAGGCGCTGGGCAGCGGGCTCAGCTGCACCACGCGGTGATCGGCCACCGCGCGTTCCCAGGCGGCATCGTTCAGATACAGTGCGTCGGGCGGGCACGGTTTATACACGCTGTCCAGCCGCCCCTTGGCGGTCATCGCCTCGCGGCGGCTGTCATATTGATCGGCGATGGTCTCCCACCGCGACAGGCGCGCGGGCGTCAGCTGATCGTCGAGGTAAACCGACGCCTCGGGCAGATAGTCGAACAGCGTTTCCAGCCGGTCATGGAAAAACGGCAGCCAGTGTTCGGCGCCCTGATGCTTGCGCCCCGCACTGATCGCCTCGTACAGCGGGTCATCGGTGCCCGCGGCGCCAAATTCGATGCGATAGTTCTGGCGGAACCGGGTCACCGCGGCCTCGTCCAAGATCACCTCGGACACCGGCGCCAGCTCGACCAGGTTCAACTTTTCCAGCGTTCGCTGCGTGGCTGGGTCAAACCGCCGTGCGCCGTCCAGCACGTCACCAAACAGGTCCAGCCGCACCGGCCCCGACTGCCCGGGCGGAAAGATGTCGATGATGCCGCCGCGCACCGCATAATCGCCGGGCTCCATCACCGTTGGGGTCTGGGTAAAGCCCATGCGCACCAGAAACGCGCGCAGCTCGCGCTCGTCAATGCGCTGATCCACCTGCGCCGAAAAAGCCGCCTCACGCAGCAACGCGCGCGCCGGCACCCGCTGCGTGGCCGCCGACAAGGTGGTCAACAGGATGAACGGCCCCGGCACCCCATGCGCCAACCCGGCCAGCGTCGCCATCCGCGCCGCCGAAACCTCGGCATTGGGCGACACGCGGTCATAGGGCAGGCAATCCCAGCCCGGATAGGTCAGAACCACCGCATCGGGGGCAAAAAACGCCAATGCGGCCTGCATGGCCGCCAGCCGCTTGTCGTCGCGCGCCACATGCACCACGGCCTTGCCGCTGCGGGTCATTTCGGCGGCCAGAAGACGTGCGTCAAACCCTTCGGGCGCGCCGCCGGTCAAGATATGCGATGGGGATTGCATGAGATGTCAGATACGCGTCACAACGTCGCTGTCAACCGCCCAGGGCGCCGACGGTTACGTTTTGGTACATGCCCCAGAAACCGGTGATAAAGATCGAGATCATGGCGACGATCTGAATGGCAATCCGGTGCAAACGGAAACACCGCACCAAGGCATCACCAGCCAGTTCTTTTGCCCGAATCTTGCGCGCCGTCCGGATCGTCAGCAGGCCAACGATCGACATGGGCAGGCCAAGCAGGAACAAGGCCTGGCCAAACTCGATCTGGTAGTAAAAGCCCAAGACCCCCAGCGTCGTAATGGCAAAACAGGCAAAGGTCATCAGCCACAGCCCCGAAACATCGGTGATGTAAAGGATGCGGTTGATATTGATACGCGTCAGATCCTGCATGTCTTCCATCGCCTGACCACCCTTGCGCGCGGCGCGTTGGATAAGATCCCACGGCACACCCACAACCCAATGCGATGTGCTGGACCACAGAACGGCCAGCGCGATCCAGAACCACAGGTTCGAGAACGAGCGCATATCGATCAGTTCGAATACGCTCTGAGTCCAGTTCAAGATACGCCCCCGTCTTTGCGATTCTTTGTCTTGAGATACTCGCAAAACCATGCCACCCAAAGGAAAACAAGCCTGAGATTGAAAATGCGCCCAACTGTTGCCCCGTTTCCCGCCGCGCGCCTGCGCCGAAATCGCAGCTCTGCCGCCTTGCGCGACCTCGTGCGCGAAACCCGGTTCAGCGTGCAGGACCTGATCTGGCCGATTTTCATTCGCGATGGCGATGGCGTGGTGGAACCCGTGGCCTCGCTGCCCGGCGTGAACCGGCTGAGCCTTGACAAGGCCGTCGCGGCCGCGGTGGATGCCCAGGCGCTGGGCATCCCGGCCATTTGTCTCTTCCCCTACTCCACCGCCGCGCAGAAATCCGACGATTGCGCCGAGGCCTGGAACCCCGACAACCTGGTCAATCGCACGATCCGCGCCATCAAGGCCGCAGCCCCCGACATCGCGGTGATGACCGACATCGCGCTGGACCCCTATTCGACCACCGGCCATGACGGCTATGTCCGCGATGGCGAGATCATCAATGACGAAACGGTCGAGGCGCTGGTGAAAATGGGGCTGGCGCAGGCGGAGGCCGGGGCTGATATCCTGGGCCCCTCGGACATGATGGATGGCCGCATCGGCGCGATCCGTTCGGCGCTCGAAGGCGCAGGTCACAGCAACGTGACGATCATGAGCTACACCGCCAAATACGCCTCGGCCTTCTACGGGCCATTCCGCGACGCGGTTGGCGCGGGGGGCGGCAATTTCAAAGGCGACAAGGCCACCTATCAGATGGACCCCGCCAATTCCGACGAGGCCCTGCGACTGGTCGAACGCGACCTGCAGGAAGGCGCCGACATGGTGATGGTCAAACCCGGCATGCCCTATCTGGACATCGCCCGGCGCGTCAAAGACACGTTCGGCGTGCCCACCTTCGCCTACCAGGTCTCGGGCGAATACGCGATGCTGATGGCGGCGGCGCAAAACGGCTGGCTGGACGGCGACAAGGTGATGCTGGAAAGCCTGACCGCCTTCAAACGCGCCGGCTGCGACGGTGTCCTGACCTATTTCGCCCCGCGGGTGGCCGAGATGTTGGGCGGGTAGGTTTGCGGACAAACCTGCCCTTGACCGCCGATGATCCAAGGACCGTTTTCCCAGTAAAGCCATGCAGGACCTTAAGGGTGTTGCGAAATAAGTTCACTTTCCTAAGGTACACTTGGGAGGAATACTTATGTTGCCAGAACAGTTCACCGGTGGATGCGCTTGCGGAGCAATTCGATACAGGTCCGAAGGTGTCGCCCGCTACATGGGGAATTGCCATTGCCGTGATTGCCAGCAGGCAACTGGAAGTGCATATTTTCCGGCTGTCCTGGTGAAACAGGCAGATTTCAAGCTCGAAAAAGGGGAACCGAAGTGGTTCGAGCGCCGAGCTGATCGCGGCCATGCCATGCTTCGCGGCTTCTGTTCTGACTGTGGGTCTCCGCTGTTCCTGATCAACAAGGCAAGTGAAGGGGCTATGATCCTGTTTGCGGGGAGCCTGGATGATCCGAGCTGGTACACGCCAAGCCGTGACATTTACGTCAGCAGCGCACAGCCGTGGGATAAGATGGACCCCAATCTTCCGAAAGCAGATGGAATGCCTGCCTGATTTTTCTAATGTCGCTGTTCTTGCCGACATCAGTCGGAAGCTGATATTCGCTGCGCCGTGCCTGAACAGGTAAGGAGCGGACGAAGGGTGAATTCGCTGCGCAAGTACGAACGACGGCTTTTCGAC
Source organism: Actibacterium mucosum KCTC 23349 (assembly GCF_000647975.1). GTDB lineage: Bacteria > Pseudomonadota > Alphaproteobacteria > Rhodobacterales > Rhodobacteraceae > Actibacterium > Actibacterium mucosum. The sequence goes on along the minus strand of NZ_JFKE01000002.1, from coordinate 510,621 downwards.
AAGGTATCAGTGGTGCGGATCTGTGCCCATCGCCATCTGCAAGTGGTGTGCCTGATGGTGCGCGCCGATTGTCATGATCCCGAAGAACCCTAGGCCGAGGACGCGGGCAAACTCCGGATCGGTATCGACTTCGATGCGCATGGCCGCTCCATTCGTGGACGGTTCGGCGGTCACTGTCCATTCGGATGCCATTTCCAGCATGGGTGAATGCGCGAGTACCATGCGTCCAATGGCATCAGCTACATCGCCTTCGCCGGTAACGTTGAATTCGACGATCCGGCCTTCACTTTGCGTCCGAACGTTCGCCTCTGTCGTGACCAACTCCATATCTACAAGGTGATCGCGCAATGCTTGAATGTTGACCTTGCTCCAATCGGTGTCTGGATCGTCGGACAGAATTTGGACGATTTCAGCGATAGCGGCGAAGGCGGACTGCCCCGTCTCAACCGGTCCGCCTGAGCTATTGTGGGCATGTTGCGCGGCGGCAGGAAATGCCGAAAGCGCGACGATGGCGCAGAGCGTTGATCTGATCATGAGATGTCCATTCTTGCAATTGGGATTGGTGATTTGGTACACCCCGGAGGTGAAACAGATTATGATTGAAATCACATGTTACCACCTCCGTTCGACGCGTTGGACGTAAACTCTCTGTCACGCCTGCGTTGCGCCCAGGGCGACCATGTGTTCCGGCAGGGTGATCCGACGATGGGAATTTTCTTCGTCAAGTCGGGCAACGTCTGCCTTACCCGACTGACAGAATCCGGAAATGCCGTCACGATCCACAACGCGCGGGCTGGCGACCTGTTTGCCGAGGCATCCATCTATTCGGATCACTATCACTGCGACGCAATTTGTTCCGCGCCGTCCGAGGTTGTTCGGATTTCGAAACAGGACGTTCTGTTGCGCCTGCGCGAGGACACAGCGTTTTCCGAAGGGATCACAAAAAGATTGGCAATTCAGGTCCAGGACTACCGCCAGCTATTGACACTGCACGCCATAAAATCCGCAAATGAACGGGTTCTTCTGGCAGTGGCCTTGGGCAAGCTGAATGGATCGGTCACGCAGTTTGCCAGCCAGATTGGATTGACCAAAGAAGCCTGTTATCGGGCACTAAAAGACCTGTCCGATCAAGGATTACTGGTCAAAACCGGGCGTGGGAGCTATGCACCCACGCCTCAGAGAGAAGACCGCCATTCTTAGTCATGAGGTGGATTGCGACCGGCTTGCATTTCCTGAACCCGCTCCGGCCAAGTTGAACGGATATAAGCCAGAATATCCCAAATATCGTAGTCGGTAAGCGCGCCGCCAAACCCCGGCATGCCGCTTGCAAAGCCGGTTACTCCGCGCGCTGCCAGCGCTTCTTCGCCACCAAGCTGGGTGTATTCGAAGAGTAGCTGATTGTCGTGGTGCCACGTGTGTCCGGTCTCATCATGGGGCGGTGCAGGCAAAACGCCGTTTTCATTAGGCATGCGCCAGTCAGGTTGCCCTTCAAGATTGGCCCCATGACAAGACGCACAATGTTCGACGTAGAGGGACTGACCGTTGGTCAAATCTCGGTCGTCCAGTTCGTGTCCGGCGATTGCGCCCGTCGCGAGGCTACATGCTGCGAGGATCAGAAAGCGTTTCATGCGACCTCCACCCATGTCTTCATCCCCGCCGCCTGATGACCCAGCATGTGACAGTGCAGCAGCCATCTGCCGGGGTTGCCGAACACGCAAACGATGTCGCGGGTTTCATCCGCGTCCACAAGTGTGGTGTCGCGCAAAGCGCCCAGATTACCGTCAGCCCCGACCTCAAAGAAATGATGCCCGTGCAAATGAATGCCATGCGGGAAACGGGTGTCATTCACCAAACGAATGCGCGCGGTTTTCCCGCGTTCAAAGCTGTGAAGCGGGGTGTCCGTCAGACCGGATTGGCCGTTGAACGCCCAAATATCGCCGCCCATCATGCCTTGCATCATACGGCGGCTCATCGCTCCGCCTTCCATGGTAAGGGTCAGGGAAACCGCGTTGTCCATGTCAGGCGACGCTATCTCGTTTGGTGTCAGCACGGAAATCTCCGATGGTTGTCGCGTGGTATTCGCCCCTTCAACCGGGATTTCACCCAGCAGGTATGGGCCGTCTCGCGTCGGGAAGACAAAGCTCGCTGAGGTGGCTGAGGTAACATCGGCTATAATATCCGCGCGTTGGGCCGGGGCGAGGATGAGGCCGGACATTTCCTGTGGAGTCACAAGCGGCATGCCGTCCAAGGCAACCACTTTGCCTTCAACGCCTTCAAGCTCTACCGGGAATATCCGATCTGTCGCGACGTTGATCAGCCGCAGACGCAAACGATCACCGCGACGGACTTGCGTGACCGGTTCAACAAGCGCACGGGCAAAGTTGCCAAGACGCCCTTGATGCGCCTGATCGTGCATGTTTTCGAAGCCATCTGCGAGCGTGCCATCTTCGGTCATGCGCCAGTCATCAATCATGATGATCAGATCATGATCCACATCGGGTGGCGTCGGCTCCTCAACGATCAGCGGACCATAAAGGCCCTTGGCAACCTGTTCCCATGATCGGTTGTGCGAGTGATACCAGAATGTCCCCGCATCTGGGGCACGAAAGCGGTATTCGAATCCATCGCCCGCTTCGACAACCTCTTGGGTCATCCCCGGCACGCCATCCATCGCATTGTCGATGCGCAGGCCATGCCAATGCACCGCCGAGCCTTCACCACTCTGGTTCAGGAACCGAATATCAAATGCGTCGCCCTGACGGGCGCGAAGCACTGGGCCGGGTGTGCCGCCGTTGAAGCCGAGCATCGGAGTTGCTGGCTCGCCTTCGGGAAGGATTTGTGCAGTGACCGGCTGTGCAACCAACTCCATGGGTGCCGATGCAAGTGCGATGCGCGGGAACAAAGTCGCCGCGCTTGTTGTGATCAGGAAGTCTCGCCTGTTCATGGGATACCTCAACTCGGTAGGGTCAAAACGCTGGTGAGCGTTGCGGTGGCCGCAAGCACCACCAGAATGACCGCAGTTTCAATTTCGATAGAACGCGCCAGATGGCGCGCGGCGTTGTCGTCCCCAGCCTGCATAGCGGGGACGAAACGGAGTTTGTTTGCGGCGGCCAGCGTCAGGACCGCGCCGACAAGCACCAGCTTGATCAGAAGGGTTTGCCCATAGCCGGTTACCACCAGCGCTCGCAGATCGCCCAGCAACAGCCAAGCCATCAGTAATCCCGCCAAGATCAATCCGGGAACAATCAACGAAGCGGCTTGCCCAAAGCGATGCCCCAAGGTGGCTGCGCTGGTGAGGTGCTCTGGCCGTCGCGACAAGGTTCGAAGCGGGCCAAGGATGCCGATCCAGAATGCGATGCCCAGAAGGTGCAGGAGCAAGAGCAAGCGGACACCGGTTGTCTCCAACTCGGGGACATGCCCGATTTGAGTAAATGACCACAGGGCGATCACTCCCCCGGCAAGCGCGATCCATTGGCCAACAAGGGGTGTGAATACTCCAATGATGATCAGCACTGTACCAGCGACCCGATAAACCAGAACATCGCCAACCGGTGTCTGCCACAGCAGACCCAGCATTTCTGGATCGGTCATACCATCGGCCCCGCCCGTCAGGGCGGCACCACGCAACATGAAGCCAAGGATAGCGGCAACAAGCGCAAACGCTGCAAACAGCGCTTCCCTTGTGCGTATCCTATCGCTCACAGGCGACACCAGATCGGCAAAGGCGGTTCGAATGATCACAAGCCCGACTGATCCGGCAAGGCCGATATATAGCATCAGCTTCGCGAGGATCGCCGCTATTCCCCAGATGTCCAGCATGCTCAGTCCACCGTGAACGTGAACGCGCCCTGCATGGCGTGCCCGTCCACCCCCAAGCCCCGCCATTCAATACGATAGGTGCCTTCCCCCATGCCTTGAAGCGGGAGCGTGAACACGCGGTCAAAGCTGGTCTGGTCTCCAAGATCAAGCCTTACCGAGGGATGATCCTGATGGGTCATGTCCACCCGCGTCAGGCGGATATCGGCAGCGAAGTTAAAGCTGATTTCGGTGGGAACGTCGGCAATCACTGCGCCGTTCTCAGGCGTCGTGGTGTCCACACGGGAATGCGCAAAAGCACCGGTGGCAAGGGTCGAAACCAGTGCAAGTGTAGCAAGTTTTTTCATTGGATGTTCCTCAGTTAATTCCATTAGCGCGCTGAATTTCGCGGATGTAGGCGATGACCATGGCGACATCGCCACGGGTCAGGCCCTCAACCGGCGGCATGTCGCCAAATCGCCAGTGGTGGCTTCTGACGCCCACCGCGACCGCACGCTGAAAGGATTCGTCGGCATGATGGCTGGGTTCATAGATAACATGGATCAGCGGCGGTCCCGATCCTTCAACGCCAACGGCGTTGATGCCGTGACATGCGACGCAAGCGTTTTCGAATATGCGCTGCCCGATAGCGGCATTTCCGTCGATCGGAGGCATCTGGATTGCAACCATTGCGCTACCTTCGGGCGGTGCAGAATTCACGACATCATTGGCAGGTGCGGGGCGTAATAAGATGTAAGCAGCAGCGGCTGCGACGGCGCATGCGCCAACTAGGAGATAGTTTCGGTTCATGTGGTAATCCTAACCATGTGAAACAGGGGCAAGCCGCAAGCGCGTCGCGGCACATCAAAACGCGTTCACAACCGTGAACGGCGACGGAAACCTGTTTCAAAGGTTAGGTGGTCTGTCCGGGTTGTCCGGTTCTTCTAGCGCCGCGTGGCTTGAAACCTGCCAAGCCAAAGCGGCCTCAGACTGGTCAAAAACGGCTTCGGAAGACACCCAAGTGAGCGCGAGAAAATTGCACAAGAGCGGATTGCAATCTTCATGCGCCATGTCGTGCGATCCGCGCGTAGTGCTATCTGTTGTTTCCCCCGAAACGTGTCCGGCGTGGTGTTCCGTAACGGTCATGGTCACGTGGTCATCGCAATGCCCGTTGGCACAATCATTCGACAACGCATGTGCTGTACCGCCCAGTCCCGTCATTAGGACCAGAAGTGTTACGAGCAACATTGACGTTATGTTTCGAAAGTATTTCACACGGTGACGCTATCTCAAGTCCCGTCCCACCGCAACGTGAGCCGACATTCGTGCATTGCGCAGCATTTGGTAAAATGGGCTCGAAGCCGACTTTCGCCGCAAAGACTACGATTGCCTCCGAACCATAACTCCTAAACCCCACAGGTCATTTCCCGCCCAAACACCCTCTTCACCACAAGGTCACGTGACACGCGCGTCAAAACCCCCTAGAATTTGTGGCGACGGCCAGAAAGGCCGCACAGGCGAAAAGGCAGAGATCTTATGAGCAGCATCACACGCCGCGGCTTCCTCAGCGCCGCGGGCACAACCACCTTACTATCTGCTTGCGGCAATGGCATTGGCTCGAACGGCGCGGCCGAGGTTGACGCGCGCGTTGACAGTTCGCGTCAATACCTGCTGAACAACGTGGCCGGCACCGCCGAGTTGGAGCAAAAAGCGCAAGGTGTGCTTTGGATGCCCTTGGTGACCGAGGCTGGCTTCCTTGTTGGCGCGTCATACGGCGAAGGCGCGCTGCGCATTGGCGGCGCAACGGTTGACTATTACTCGGCGGCGCAGGCCTCGTTCGGGTTGCAAGTCGGGGCACAGCAATACGCCCACGCGCTGTTTTTCCTGACGCCCGGTGCATTGAACAGTTTCCGCACGTCCGAGGGGCTGTCTTTTGGTGCAGACCTGAAATACGCGACACCGGATCAGGGCGGCAGCATCGGGGCCGAAACGCTGACCGCGCTTGACCCTGTGGTTGCCGTGGTGTTTGGGCAGGCGGGCCTGTTGGTTGGCGCCTCGCTGGAAGGCACCGCCTACAACCGCATCATCCCTTGACGCGTTTCTCCACCGCCATCTGAAGGCGCGGCCGCAGCCGCGCCCAAATCCACGCCGATGCCGCACGAATGCCGATACCCGAACGAATTTCGAAGGCTTCGGCATGGAACTTGCTGCCTCCCAGACCATCCTGGAGCGCGTCGCGCAGGCTGTCCGGCCCGCAGAACCAACGCCCCGCATTGTCTGCAAATTCACCCATATCGGCCCGAACGCGGTCCGCCGTTAGCCGCCCCTGCCCCGAGACAATCACCTTCAGGTTCAGATGGTCGATCCTGGCCGCCAGGGCCTGAAGCTCTGCCACAAACGGCGCGTCAGGTTGCGAAACGCAATAGTAGAGCCATGTGGGTGCGGGTAGATCGCCCTCGACTCCGCGCAGCCATGACAGGAAGGGCGTGATGCCAATGCCCCCAGCCACCCAAAGCTGCGGTGTGGATACACGTGGTCGGCAGAACCCACCAAACGGACCGCGCAGCACGGCTTGCACGCCGGGCTGTACCCGTTCAGGCAGTTGGCTGGTGTAATCTCCCAAGGCCTTGATCGCCACGCGCAGTTTGCGATCCTCTTGCGGGGCGCCGGACAGCGTGAACGGGTGCACCTCGCCCATATTGTCCAGATCGAGGCCGATGAAAACAAACTGCCCGGCCTTGTGTTTCATCCCGCGCCCCACCGGGGCCAGCGTCAGTTCCGTCACGTCCCCCATACGGTCCACGGCCTCGATGCTGTAACGATGGCGCCGCGACAACATGCCGTAAAACAGCAGCATGTAGAGATAGGCCAACAGACCCGCAGCACAGAAACCGCCGACGTAAAGGCCAAGGGGATCGGCGTTGTCGAATGGTTTCTCGATAAAGAAATAATGGAAGGCCGAAAGCGCAAAAAATGCGCCGATGAACTTATGCGACAGCTTCCACAGGTGGTAGGGTATAAACGGAATGATCGTGGCAAAGCCCAACAGCAGCAGACCGTAGAACCCGATCTCGCCCATGGTCTCGGCCAGGCTCTCCAGCCCGCCGGGGCGGCCCAGATCGCGCATCTCGGCGTCGATGGTGTCGTGCAAAGCCGCCGCCGAAACTGCAACAACGGCCACCCATTTATGCAAGACATAGACCTTGTCCAGCGGTCCAAAGATCAGACTGGTGCCCGGCAAACGCATCGCCAGGATTTGCACACAGGCCATCCCGATCAAGGACGCCATACCCAGGTATTGGCTGAACGCTGCTACGGCGTCATGTTTGCCCATCAGCGGCACCACCCAATAAAGCGGGGCCAGCATGAGGGCGGAGATCAGCAGAATTCCCTGAATGCGCATCAACCAAGCGCCCTCAGACGTTTGATCAGGCTGGACGTATCCCAGCGCCCGCCGCCAAGCGCCTGTACATCCTTGTAAAACTGATCCACCAACGCCGTCACCGGCAAAGCGGCACCGATCTCGTCGCCGGTGGACAGGCAGATGTCCAGATCCTTGCGCATCCAGTCAACGGCGAAACCGTGGTCAAACTTGTCGTCGGCCATGGTCTCGTATCGGTTGGCCATCTGCCAGCTGCCGGCAGCGCCCTGACTGATCACCTCGACCACGGCACGGGGATCAAGCCCCGCCTTGTCAGCAAAGTTCAACCCCTCGCTCAGGCCCTGAACAAGGCCGGCAATGCAGATTTGGTTGACCATCTTGGTCATCTGCCCTGCCCCGCTTTCCCCAAGTCGCCGGCAAATGCGGGCATAGGCAGCAATCACCGGTTCAGCCCGGTCATAGGTTGCCTGATCCCCGCCGCACATGACTGACAAGACGCCGTTTTCCGCCCCGGCCTGACCGCCCGACACCGGCGCGTCAACGAACCCCACACCGGATTGGGTTGCGATCTCGGCCAGTTCACGCGTGACCTTGGCGGAAACCGTGGTGTGGTCCACGAAAACGCTGCCCTCGGCCATCGTGGAAAACGCACCATCGGGGCCCGTGCAAACCGCCCGCAGATCATCATCATTGCCAACACAGGCCATCACGAACTCGGCCCCGTCTGCAGCGGCGGCTGGCGTGTCTGCAGTTGCGCCGCCATACTGGTCAGCCCATGCCTGTGCCTTGGCGGCGGTGCGGTTAAAGACCGTTACACTGTGGCCCTTGGCAACAAGATGCCCAGCCATGGGGTAGCCCATGACGCCCAGACCCAGAAAACTCACCTTTGCCATTGCTGGCCTCCCTTTTAATCTGCATTGGTGTTGTTTATCGCAACGGTACGATTTGGCAATCAAGAGGCGGGAAATGCGGCTGATTTTTCGGGGGCTGATTGGGCTGGTGTCGCTTGCGCTGCTCATTCTGGCGATGGGTGCATATGGGGTCTATTACCTCGGCTCGCGCTCTTTACCCGACTATTCGGCCAGCTTCACCGTCCCGGGGATTTCCGACCCTGTTGAGATCGTGCGCGATCATTCCAACGTGCCGCATATCTTTGGCGACAAGGACGAAGACGTCTATTTCGGGCTGGGCTTTGCCCACGCACAGGACCGGCTTTGGCAGATGACCATGATGCGCCGCGCCGTGCAGGGGCGCCTGTCCGAGCTGTTTGGCACCGCCACGGTGAAAACCGACGAGATGTTTCGCCGGTATGACCTGTACGGCGCAGCCGTGCGGTCGTTCGAGGTACAGGATGCCGAAACCAAGGCCGCGCTGACCGCGTATGCCCGCGGCGTCAACGCCTGGATCGACCAGGTCAACCAAGGGGCGCTTGGCCGTGGCGCGCCCGAGTTCTTCCTGTTCTCCAATGCCATTTCTGCATGGTCTCCTGCCGATTCCATGGCCATTGGAAAACTGATAGCTTTTCAATTGTCCGGCGCGGTCGAGGCTGAAGTTCTGCGCGCCCGGACCTCGTTGGTTCTGCCCGAGGCGCGCTTGGTTGATATCCTGCCGGACACGCCGGGGGGCGGCATCGCGGCCCTGCCCGATTATGCGCAGCTTGTGCCCGGTGTTGTGCCGACGCGGTATCCGCCCCGTTTTGCCCATCGGCCTCTTGCGCCCGGAACCGGGCCGGAATTTGCCGGCGCCTCGAATGCTTGGGCCGCTGCGCCCGACCGGTCAGCCGCCCGGGGCACGTTGTTGGCAAACGACCCGCATCTGGGGTTCACCGCGCCGTCCATCTGGTATCTCGCCCGGTTGGAGCTTGCCAGTGGCGGCGTGATCGGTGCCTCGGTCCCCGGAACGCCGGTGATCCTTTTGGGCCGGTCCGAAAAGCTGGCATGGGGCCTGACCGCCTCGTACCTGGATGACGCCGATGTGCACATCGAACAGTTGAACCCCGACAATCCCGAAGAGTACCTGACCCCAGACGGCTATAAGAGTTTCGAGACGCGCCGCGTTATCATCAACGTCAAGGATGCCCAGCCGGTCACGATCACCCTGCGAAACACAGAGAACGGTCCGGTGATGCCCGGAACGCATCACGATCTGGCGGCCATCACCCCGCGCGGTCACGTGGCATCAATCAACTGGACGGCACTGTCTGACCAAGACACCACCACAACCGCCGCCATACGCCTGATGCAGGCCCAGTCCGTGGCCCAAGCGCGTGCCAACCTGCCCCTTTGGGTCGCCCCGGCGATCAACCTGACGCTGATCGATCAGGAAAGTATTGCGCTGCAACTGGTTGGCCATATGCCCCGCCGTTATGCCAACCACCAATCGCGCGGTCGAATGCCCAGCCAAGGGTGGGTCACGCAGAACCGGTGGCAGGGAATGCTGCCCTTTTCGGCCAACCCGAATTTCGTTGCGCCCGAGGGCGGCCTGGTAGGCAACACGAACAACAAGATTGTCGACCGCCCTTTTCCCCTTCATGTCAGCCATGAATGGGGGGACACGCAGCGTATCCAGCGCTGGCGCCGCCTGATGCAGGCCCGTCAGGTCCATACCCGCGAAAGCTTTATCGAGGCGCAGCTGGACAGTGTCAGCCCCACCGCCCGCGCCCTGCTGCCACTTGTGGCGCGCGATCTGTGGTTCACCGGGCAGGCCGCCCCCGATGGCTCGACCGAGCGGCGACGGCAACAGGCGCTAGAGCTGTTGGCCAACTGGAACGGCGAGATGAACGAGCATCTGCCCGAGCCGCTGATCTATGCCGCCTGGATGCGCCACCTGCAAGACCGGCTGATCCGCGACGATCTGGGCCCGCTGGCCGAGGCCTTCACCCATGTGAACCCGCTGTTTATCGAGCGTGTTTTTCGCGACACCGATGGCGCCTCGGCCTGGTGCGACGTTATACAATCCACCATCACCGAGACCTGCACGGATGTTGCCCGCATCGCGCTGGACGAAGCATTGATCTGGATCGCCGAGAACCACGGCGGCACACTGGAAAGCTTGCGCTGGGGGGATGCGCATGTGGCGCGCCACGATCACCCGGTGCTGGGCGACATTCCGGTGATCAAATGGCTGGTCAACATCCGCCAGTCAACCTCGGGCGGCGACAACACGCTGAACCGCGGCAAAACCGCGGGCGCGGGCGACGCGCCTTTTGCCAATGTGCATGGCGCGGGTTATCGCGGGGTTTATGATTTCGCCGACCCCGACAGCTCGGTCTTTGTCACTTCGACCGGGCAGTCGGGCCACCCGTTCTCGCGCCATTACGACGATCTGGGCGAGCTGTGGCGGCGCGGCGAATACATCCCCATGTCACTGGACCCCGACCTGGCGCGCGCGGGCGCAGTGGGGATCACGCAGCTTTCGCCCGGTGGCTAGCGCGGGGTCAGGTTCAGGTGGATGCCGTCGCGGGCCCGCACGGTCAGATGCGCCACCGGAACCGGTTTTTGGTTCGACTGGGCCGCCAATCGCCATTTCCGCGCGATCAGTGCCAGCAGAAGCGGTCCTTCGACCATGGCAAACCCCGCGCCGGTGCAGACCCGTGCACCGGCGGAAAACGGGATGAACGCGTCGCGCAGGCAGGCCTTGCCTTCGTCGGTCGCATAGCGGTCGGGGTCAAACCCGTCGGGGTTATCCCAATAGAGCTGATGCCGGTGCAGATGCCAGGGCGACAGGACAATCTGCGCGCCTTTGCGCAGGGTGCGGTTGCGGAACGCCTCGGGCCGCGTTGCCTCGCGCACCATCATCGGCACCGGCGGGTAAAGCCGCAGCGCCTCACGGAACACGTCGCGGGTAAAGCGCAGTTTGGACAGATCGGCGAAACCCGGCGCGTCGCCAAATTGCGCCGCTTCCTCGGCCACGCGGGCCTGCGCATCCGGGTGCGTGGCCAGCAGGTAAAGTGCCCAGGCCAGGGCCGAGGCCGAGGTCTCGTGACCCGCCAGAAAAAAGATCGCCACCTGGTCCACCATCTCGTCCACATCAAAGGTCTGCCCGGTTTCGGGGTCTTTGGTGGTCATGATCTTGGTGGCCAGATCGTCGGGCGCCGTGCCCGCACCGATCGCCTGCATGCGTTCGGCCGTCAGCCGGGTGATCAGCGCGCGAATGTCCCGCGCCGCCGCCTTGGTGCGGCGCGAATGGCCACGTGGCACCCAGCGGGGCAGCGGCAGAAAGGCGGCGATGTTCAGGATCGGCTGGCTGCGCTGATAATCACGAAACCTTTCAAACACCTGCCGGGCGATATCGTGGTCGATGGGGATCGAAAAAAGCGTGCGAAAGATCACGTCGGCGGCGGCATGGCTGGTCTGGGCCTCGATCTCGACCGGGCCTTCGCTCAGACGGTCCGCCGCCGCCTTCCCCGCCGCCAGCATTGCCGGGAACGTGTCGCGCAGCCGCCCGCCTTCAAACGCCGGGTCGATAATGCGCCGCTGGCGCTGCCATTCCGCCCCATTGGTCAAAAAAACCGAATTTCCCAACAAGGGCCGCAGCCCTTCGGCAATCCGGTTGGATTTCGGGAACTCAAGGGGCCGCGCCTTCAGCACCTCGGCCACCAGATCGGGCTGGTTCACCAGATACGACCGGAAAAACGGCGTGCGAAACTCGGCCATTTTTGCGCGGTAAAGCCGCGCCGGTTGCGCCGACAAGATGTCCTGACGAAAAAGCCGCACATAGCGCCACAGCGACACCTTGTCGGGCCTTGCGGCCGGTTTCGGCGGGGTGCTCATGCGGCGGTCGAGGTATAATGCGATTGCGGCGCCTCGATCCGGCTTTTGGACGGTTCGCGGCCCGCGAACCGCTCGCCCAGCGTATGCGGGCCGGCGGTGATGGCGAAATACTCATAATCGCCGGGCCGGTCAAAGGCGCAGAGATACTGAAAATGCAGCCGGAAGAACCGCCAACGCAGCTTCTTCCACGTCTCGGGTGCCAGCGTCTGCGTGAACGCGGCTGACAGCACCAGCGGCCAGCGTTTGCCCTCGGTCGCCACGCCGCTGACCGACACCGGATCACACAGCGCAAAGGCGCAGCCATCGCCGGGCGCGGTCACATCCACCCAGCTCAGCCGGTCGCTGACCGACAAGAACTGCAGGTCGCGGCGCAGCACATCAGCCTTGGGCAGGAAAGACATCATCGGCACCACCTGCCCCAAGGACAGGAAGGACAATGCCGGACCGTTGGCCGGCACCTCACCCGCGCGGATCAGATCCGCCAGAACCGACACCGCCAGATGCGCGCCCGAGGAATGGCCCACCACCAACACCTCGTCAATATCGCTGGCCATGGCGGCGGCGATGCGGGTGCGAAACTCGGCCATGCGCGCCTCCAGTTCGGGTGGGTTGGCGCCGTTATGGCGGGCCGAAAAGGCATAATCATGGGTCAGGTAATAGGCAAACAGATTGCCATCGAGTTTACGGAACCACCAAAGGCTGTAATAGCTGACCGCCAGCCCGGCCCAGCCGATCCCCGGCACCTCCGTCAGCGACAGGATTGCCCCGGCAAGACGCCCGATCAGCAAGGCCAACACCAGCTGCCCGATCAGCATCACGATGGGGTAAAGCGCGGCAATCACCGGCCCTTTGCGCAGCCGCGCCAGCCGGAAAAACGCGCCCGAGGCCAGATAGGTCCAGCACAGCCGGATCATCGCCAGGTAAGTGGCCAAAACACCGCTGCGCATGGAACTGCGCACGATGTCGGACCAGACCAGCACCTCGATCCGCGCCTGAACGTCGCCCCCCCCCATCGTTGCGGTGACGTCCCAGCCAAATGGCCCGCCGTCAGACTTGCGCGGCTTTTGCGCGATTTCGTAGCCCGATACCGCCGCCTGCGCCTTGCTTTCTTTACGATAAAGCTCGCGATAGCGACGCGGGGGAAACGGGTCATAGCCGGGAATATAGAATACCCGGCGTTTGCGCACTGTGGCCTTGGTTTCACTCATGATCTGCTCACTTTTTTTGTTACGTGGCAGGTTAGGCGAAAACTTCGGCGAAATTAAGGATTATCCAAGGGCGGCCAGTGCCGGGAAGGTTTCCAACAGCCAGAATGAGAATTGCGAGAACCCACCGGTCAGCATCAGCAACCCGATGGTCCACAACAGCAGCCCCATGATCCGCTCGATCTTTTCCATGTGGCGCTTCATCCACGCCATCACCCCGCCCATACGCTCGAAATACGCGGCGACCAGCAGGAACGGCAGACCCAGACCCAACGCATATACCGCCAGCAACATCGTGCCGCGCGCCACATTGGCCTCGGACGCGGCCAGCGACAGGATCGCGCCCAGCTGCGGGCCGATGCAAGGCGTCCAGCCAAAGGCAAAGGCCAGGCCCAGCACATAGGCCCCCACGGCCGAACCACCACGGTCGCCCGCATCCAGCCGCGCCTCGCGGTCCATGAAGGCAAAGCGGTAGATACCAAGAAAATGCAGGCCAAACACCATCACGATGACGCCCGCGATCGTGTTGAAATAGCCTTGGTTGGTCAGAAAGAACGCCCCGAAGGCCGAGGCGGTAAACCCAAGGAACAGGAATACCGTCGACAGTCCCAAAACGAAAAAAGTGGCCGGCAACAGTGTTTTACGGCGCGTATTTGCAGTGCCGTCGGCCATATCCGAAACCGAGATGCCGCTCATGTAAGCCAGATAAGGCGGCACAATGGGCAAAACGCAAGGCGACAGAAAACTGATTGCCCCTGCAACCAGCGCCACCAGCATCGCCGGAAGAAGCGCGGCGTCTATGATCTCGATTCCAAACATGCCTGTCCTCTTTGCCTGCCTCCTGCATACCGTGACAGGGCCCAAGGTACACCCGACATGTGGTCACATTCCCGTGGCAAAAATGAAATGATGACCGGAAAACCAAAGGCCCACCCCGCAACAGGGTGGGCCCCAAGGTCTGATATGAACCCTGATCAGCTTTGCAGCGACCACCAGCCGCGGCGCTTAACCTTCGGCTTTTCGGGTTCTTTGGGTTCTTCGGCCACCGGCTCGGGTTCAGGCTCGGGTGCAGCTTCTGCTACGGGTTCCGGCTCGGGCTCGGGTTCGGGGTCCGGTGCAGCGTCCACCGCGACGGACTCCTCCTCGGCGGCGGCTTCCTCGGGCGCAGGGTCTTCAACCGGCGTGTCCTCGGGCGCAACCTCTTCTACCGGAGCGTCCTCAACCGCAGCGTCACCCGCCGGTTCTTCGACGGCAACGTCCGGGGCTTTTTCTTCAGGCGCCGTGTCTTCGGCAACCGGTTCTGCAGGTGCGTCTTCCTTGGCCTCCGGTGTCGCCTCGGTCGTGGCTTCCGGCGCGGCTTCGGATGCTGCGTCAGTGTCTTCCGCCTTGCCCTCTTCAGCCTGTTCGCCATTGCCCCCGGTTGACCCGTTTTCGCCATTGCTGCCGGACTTTTTCCGGCGGCGGCGACGGCGGCGCTTTTTGGGTGCAGGCGCGTCTTCGTTTGTCTCGGCGGCAGGGGCCTCCTCCGCCTCTTCCACTACTTCGGGAAGATCGCTCATATCCAGCGACACCACCGGCGTCGACGGCTCGGGCACGTTGCGTGTGGCGGTCTTGAACCGTTCGATGGAGTAATCGGGGCTGACCAGGTGCGGATCGGCCTCGACCCGGACCGAAATGCCATAGCGCGCCTCGATCTGTGCCAGATGCTCGCGCTTTTGGTTGATCAGGTAGTTGGCCACAGCCACCGGCGCCTTCAGCAACACCTCTTTCGAGCGGCCGCGCACACCTTCCTCTTCCAGCTGGCGCAGGATGGTCAGCGACAGGTTGTCGTCGGACCGGATCAGCCCGGTGCCGTGGCAATGCGGGCACGGCTGGGTGGTTGCCTCGATCATGCCGGGGCGCAGACGCTGGCGCGACATTTCCATCAGGCCAAAGCCCGAGATGCGGCCCACCTGAATGCGGGCGCGGTCGGTCTTCAGCTTGTCTTTCATCCGCTTTTCAACGGCGGTGTTGTTGCGCTTCTCCTCCATGTCAATGAAGTCGATCACGATCAGACCGGCAAGGTCGCGCAGGCGCAATTGGCGGGCCACCTCGTCGGCGGCCTCCAGATTGGTTTTCAGCGCCGTTTCCTCGATCGAGCCTTCCTTGGTGGCGCGGCCCGAGTTCACGTCGATCGCCACCAGCGCCTCGGTCACGCCGATCACGATATAGCCGCCCGATTTCAGCTGCACCGTTGGGTTGAACATCTGACCCAGATAGCTTTCGACCTGATAACGCGCGAACAGGGGCAGCGGATCAGTATAGTGCTTCACGTTCTTGGCGTGGGACGGCATGATCATTTTCATGAAGTCCTTGGCCACGCGATATCCGGCTTCGCCTTCCACCAGAACCTCGTCGATATCGCGATTATACAGGTCGCGGATCGAGCGTTTGATCAGGTTGCCCTCTTCGTAAATCGGGGCGGGTGCGATGGATTTCAGCGTCAGCTCGCGCACCTGTTCCCACAGGCGCTGCAGGTATTCATAGTCGCGCTTGATCTCGGACTTGGTGCGTTTGGCGCCCGCGGTGCGGATGATCAGGCCGGCGCCTTGCGGCACCTCGATCTCGCCCGCGATTTCCTTCAGCTTCTTGCGATCCGTGGCGTTGGTGATTTTGCGGCTGATGCCGCCGCCGCGCGCGGTGTTGGGCATCAGAACGCAATAGCGGCCGGCCAGCGACAGATAGGTTGTCAGCGCCGCGCCCTTGTTGCCGCGTTCTTCCTTGACCACCTGCACCAGAAGGATCTGGCGCACCTTGATGACTTCCTGGATCTTATAGCGCTTGGGGCGCGGTTTGCGCGGCTGGCGAATTTCCTCGGTTACATCTTCATCCGCGACGGATTCGATATCCGAGTCCTTTTCGGACGCGTCCAGCGGGGTGTCATCCTCGCCGCTTTCCTCACCGTTGTCTTCTTCAACGGCATCGTCGTCATCCGAAGAGGTCTTGGCCTCTACCTCGGCAGGTTCTTCACCCTCTTGTGCAGCTTCCTCGACGGTGTCTTCGGCCGCCGGGGTCTCTACTGTGGGTTCTGCCGGGGCTTCCGTCACGTCCTCAGCGACGTCTTCAGTCACGTCTTCGGCGGGCGCTTCATGCACCTCTTCTGCGGTGTCCTCGGCATCCGGCGTCGCCTCAGCAGCTTCGGCTACGGGTTCCGGCGCATCTTCGCCATCCGCTTCGGCGGTTTCTTCTTCCGCTTCGGGTTCGTCCACGTCGCCCGAGGTAACCGCGTCTTCATCGCTTTCAATTGCGGCGGCAATGGTTTCCGGCGGCGTGTCGTCATCGGGCGTTTCATCGCCCAGATCAACCACATCCATGCTGCTGGGTGCCTCGACCGTTGCAGGTGCTTCCACGGCCTCTTCCGCCTTCACCTCTTCGGTCTGAACCTCTTCGGCCTTGGTTTCGTCGGCTTTCACCTCGTCGGTTTTGGCCTGTTCCGCTTTCGCAGCATCTGCCTTCGCCTTCGACGCATCGGTCTTGGATTTGGACCGCGAACGCGACCGTGACCGCGAGCGACGCGATTTGGTCGGTTTTTCGTCTTCTTCCGCCTGCGCCTTGGCATAGGCCAGTTCCTCAGCGATCAGCGCTTCGCGATCGGCAACGGGGATCTGGTAATAATCGGGATGAATCTCGGAAAACGCCAGAAAACCATGCCGGTTTCCGCCGTAATCCACAAAAGCCGCCTGCAGCGACGGCTCAACCCGTGTTACTTTTGCAAGGTAGATATTGCCAGCAAGCTGGCGTTTGTTGACGCTTTCGAAATCGAACTCATCAACCTTGTTTCCGTCGACGACCACAACGCGGCATTCCTCCGCGTGGGTGGCATCGATAAGCATTTTCTTAGCCATTTTAACTCTTTGCACCGTCGATCTGGCCGCTCCCTGTCAGGTGAGCGGCTGCGTGCGAGGTGTCTTGTTTGGGCTTGGGGTCGGGCGCATGCAACGGACCGGGCGGCGACATGCCTGCCTTCGGGTTGCCTGTTTTTGCGCACGCGTTCCATCGCGGTTTGTCTCCGACGCCTGAAGGCGTCCATTATTTGCGCCCACCTGTTCGCAGGTTGGGCAGAAAGGGTTCGTATCGAACCGTTCAATCTGTTGTCAGCGCCGTGCCGGGGCGTCTTTGCCCGCAACGGCACCGGAAACAGTGAATTCGTTTTGCAGAAATGTCATAACACTGACACATACCTGCCGGTTGACCTTACCGGCAGTTCGGGGGGGAATACAAACAGATTTTTCCGGGCGACCGCGTTCAGAGGTATTCAGACCGTGACAGCCCGTATTTCGCCATCTTCTCGTTAAGCGTGCGTCGAGGCAGGCAAAGCTCTTCCATAACGCTTGCGATCGACCCTTTGTGGCGGCGCATCGTGTTATCGATCAACATGCGCTCGAAGGCTTCGACATATTCCTTCAACGGTTTGCCGTCGGTGGTCACCACGGTCTGCGGCTGGTCCTGTTCGGCCATCAGCAACGCGGTGATCGAACCGCTGCCCCGCCGGTTCTGCAACGTTGCCCGCTCGGCCAAGTTGATCAGCTGGCGCACATTGCCCGGCCATGGGGCCTGCAACAGCTGCGCCGCCTCTTGCGCGGACACTTCGATGACATCGCCGCCATATTCCTCGGCAAACTGTTCGGCCATCCGCGAAAACAGTACCAGAACATCCTCGCCCCGGCTGCGCAGCGGTGGCAGCGTGATCTTCAGCCCGGCAAGGCGATAGAACAGGTCTGGGCGCAGCTTGTCCTCGCAGGTTTTGCCCGGTTCCTGCAGGTTCGACACCGCGACGATCCGCGTTTCGGGCGGGGTGCCCTGATCGTTGATAAAGGTCAAAAGGCGGGCCTGCACGGCCTCGGGCACGGCCTCGATATCTTCCAGACACAACGTGCCACCGCGCGCTTCCTCGACCAGAGGGATCGCCCCGCCCTCTTCCAACGGGCCAAACAGTTTGGTCATCAGCGCGTCTTCGTCATGGGCGGCACACGACACCTGCACAAACTTGCGCCCGGCCCGTGGGCCAACGGCGTGCAGTGCATGGGCCACCAACGTTTTGCCGGTGCCGGTCTCGCCGTCAACCAACACATGGCCATCGGCCTGGCCCAGATCCAGAATATCCTCACGCAGCCGCTCCATCACCGGGCTGGAGCCGATCAGCTTTTTCATCAGAACGGTGCCGTCGCTGAGTTCACGCCGCAGCGCGCGGTTGTCCAGCATCAGCTTGCGTGCCTGTATGGCGCGACGGGCCAGTTCGGTCATCCGGTCGGGGTTGAACGGCTTTTCAAGGAAATCATACGCCCCGATTCGCATCGCCTCGACCGCCATGGGGACGTCGCCGTGACCGGTGATCATGATCACGGGCAGGCCGCTGTCGATACTCATCAGGCGTTTCAGCAGGGCCATGCCATCCATGCCCGGCATCCGGATGTCCGACACGACAATACCGGGATAGTCCGGGCCGATGGATTTCAACGCGTCTTCGGCCGAGGCGAAGGTCTCCGTCTCAAACCCGCTCAGCGACAGCCACTGGCTGATCGACTGGCGCATGTCCTTTTCATCGTCGATGATCGCGATCCTGGTGCCCTGGGCCATGGGACTGCCTCCTGCTTATTCCGCCGCGGCCATGTCGTCGGACATGATCGGCAGTTGTACCTCGAACACGGCGCCACCTTCGTTGCCTTCATGGGCGGTCAACCGTCCCCCAAGGTCGTTCACGATCCCCGAGGAAATGGCAAGCCCCAGCCCCACACCGTCGCCCGGCGCCTTGGTGGTGTAAAACGGTTCGAACAGCGCATCGAGGTCTTCGATCCCGTGTCCATTGTCGCGCACCGTCAGCTTAGCTGTATCGCCAGCCGACAGGATCAGATCCACCTGCGCGTCCTCGGTCTGCTTGGTGGCGTCCAGCGCGTTGCGCAAGAGGTTCACGATGACCTGTTCCAGCCGGATACGATCCGCCATGACCATCACCGGTTCGGGCGGCAACGTGCGGGTGATCGTCACCTTGCGCTGCTTCAGCTGCGGCTCCATCATTGACAGCGAGGAACTGACGCAAGCCCTGTAATCCAAGGGCTCAAACGCCTCTTCCCCCTTGCGGGCATAACTTTTCAACTGCTTGGTAATCGCCCCCATCCGTTCGATCAGATCGTCGATCCGCAGGAACGAGGACAGCGCCTCGTCAGGGCGTCGCCGCTGCAACAACAAACGTGCCCCGGCCAGATAAGTTTTCATCGCCGCCAAGGGTTGGTTCAGCTCGTGACTGACTGCCGCCGACATCTCGCCCAGCACCGCCAGTTTCGAGCTTTGCGCCAGCGTCTGTTCGGCCACTTGCAGGTGCTGTTCGGCCTTTTCACGCTCGGCGATTTCCCGCTGTAGACGTGCATTCAATGCGCGAAGCTCCGCCGATTCGCGCTGAAAAAAGATCGACCGCGACCGGGCGCGGCGCGACACCGCGTAGAACCCGGCGGCCAGAAGCAGGGCAAATGCCATGATCTCAAGCGCCAGAACCGCGTTCACCCGTTCGCGCACCGAGTTGTACGAGGTGAACGACACCAACCGCCACCCCTGGAACGGAATGCGCGCCTCGTTGCGCATCACCGCCTCGCCCAGCGTAAACGCATCCGGCGGCAGCGCCGCCCAATCCGCGGTAGCCTTGATCGCCCGCCGGATCGCCGATGACGCAGACCGGGTTTCCAGCGCCTCGTCCACCGACAACCCGTGCCACCTCGGCTCGGTCGACAGCATGATGCGCCCCTCGCTGTCGGTGACCAACACCGCGTCCGAGATACCCGCCCAGCTGTCTTCGAACTTGGCCAGATCCACCGCCACCACGATCACGCCAACATTCTCGCGATCCGAAATCATGCGGCGCGAATAGGTAAAGTTGGTGGCACCTGTTTCAGCCTCGGTCACGCTGAAAACGGTATCCTTGGACCGAAGCGCATCGACAAACGGGGCAAATTGCCTGAGCTGCGCACCGATCTGCGACCGGTCCGTGGCCGCAACCACCCGACCGTCGCTGTCCAGCATCGTCAAGGAGGCCGCGCCGATCTCTTCCACCGATGAAATCAAACGCTGCGAGCTTTGCGAGAAATCGTTCGAATTCAGCGCGCCCAAAAGCGCCGGGTCACGCGACAAAAGCAGCGGCACAACCGACGCGCGCTGTAGCTCGGACAGGATGTTCCCGGAATACAGCGCCAACCGCACCTCGGCCCGGTTGCGCGTTGTGGCCGTGAACCGGTCCGTCAGCAGGGTATTGGTCACCCAAACCAGCGCCACCGCCATCAGCAGGAACGCAAAAAAGATCGACCGGGTCCGCCACGAGACCTTTTCAATGCGCGGCACTTTACGAGAGACCGAAGAACGCGAGGACATGCGCCGAATTTAGACCGCCCTGCCCCCGCCGACAAGCGCAGGCCGTCAAGCCAGCGCCATCGTGTCCGCCAACGCGCGGAAAAGCGCCACCCCGTCTGTCCCGCCGTGGGCAGGCTCCATCGCGCGCTCGGGATGCGGCATCATCCCCAGAACCCGGCGGTTGGCGCTGAGAATGCCGGCAATGTCTGCCAGCGCGCCGTTGGGGTTGTTGTCATAGGTAAAGGCGATGCGGTCTTCGCCCTGCAACTGTGCCAGACCTTCCGGGTCGATGGTATAGTTGCCGTCGTGATGCGCCACCGGCACAGTGATCTTGTCGCCCTGTGCGTATCCGCGGGTGAAATCGCTGTCGGCGGTCTGCACGGTCATGTCGACCGGCTTGCACACGAATTTCAGCCCCGCATTGCGCATTAGCGCGCCGGGCAGCAACCCGGTTTCGGTCAGCACCTGAAACCCGTTGCACACGCCCAGAACATAGCCGCCGCGTTCGGCATGCTGCACGATGGCCTTGGCAATCGGCGACTGGGCCGCAATGGCCCCGCAGCGCAGATAATCGCCAAACGAGAAACCACCGGGGATCGCCACAAGGTCCAGCCCCTCGGGCAGTTCGGTTTCCTTGTGCCACACGATCTGGGTTGAGTTGTCGCCACCCACGCTGCGCAGCGCAACGGCCATGTCCCGATCACAGTTCGAGCCCGGAAACTGGATCACCGCCGCCCGCATCAGGCGATCTCCACGCTGTAGCTTTCGATGACGGTGTTCGCCAACAGCTTTTCGCACATGTCCCGGATCGTCTCTTCTGACGTGCCATCGGCCAGGTCCAGGTCAATCACCTTGCCCTGCCGCACGCCGTTGACCCCGTCAAATCCCAACGTCCCCAACGCATGGCGCACCGCATCCCCTTGCGGATCCAAAACACCGTTTTTCAACATCACATGTACGCGGGCTTTCATCGTTTTCGGGTCCTTCAGTTGATCAACGTGGGTTTGGGGTGGCCGGTATTGGCGGGCATCACGCCCAGACGGCGCGCGACCTCGGTATAGGCATCCGTCAGATTACCCAGATCGCGGCGGAACACGTCTTTGTCCAGCTTCTCGCCGGTCTTGATATCCCACAGCCGGCAGCTGTCGGGGCTGATCTCGTCGGCGACCACAAGGCGCATGAAGTCCCCTTCATAAACCCGGCCCACTTCGATCTTGAAATCGATCAGCTTGATGCCGACGCCATACATCACGCCCGACATAAAGTCGTTGACCCGCAGCGCCAGCGGCACGATGTCATCCAGATCCTGCTGCGTGGCCCAGCCAAACGCGATGATGTATTCCTCGGGCACCAGCGGGTCGCCCAGGCTGTCTTCCTTATACGAGAACTCGACGACCGGACGCGGCAGCGGCGTGCCCTCTTCCAGGCCCAGACGTTTGGCCATCGACCCGGCGGCATAGTTGCGCACGATGATCTCCAGCGGGATGATCTCGACCGCGCGGACCAGCTGCTCGCGCATGTTCAGACGTTCCAGGAAATGCGTCGGAACACCGATCTGCGTCAGACCGGTCATGAAAAACTCGGACAGGCGGTTGTTCAGCACGCCTTTGCCTTCGATCACGTCCTTCTTCTCGGCATTGAAGGCGGTGGCGTCGTCTTTGAAATACTGCACGATGGTGCCCGGCTTGGGGCCTTCGTACAGGATTTTCGCCTTGCCTTCATAAATCTTCTTACGACGTGCCATGAGCTCTCCGATCTGCACGGGTGACGCGATGCGCGCCCCGGTGGATGCGCCGGTACATACGCGATGGGCGTGGGCAGAGCAAGGCGCAGCGAAATCAACGCCAAAACTGCCAAACTGCGGCACCTCTTCCCCTTTGCACCGGCGCTTGAATGGCATAGATATAAGAGGACAGAATACAACAAGGATGCGTCCCCGATGACCACTTTTGACGACCGCGAAAATGCGTTTGAAAACAAGTTCGCCCATGATGCCGAAATGCAGTTCAAGGCGCAGGCACGCGCCAACAAACTGCTGGGCCTTTGGGCGGCCGAGCTGCTGGGCAAATCGGGCGACGATGCCGAGGCCTATGCCACCGAAGTGGTGAAATCGGATTTCGAGGAAGCCGGGCACGAGGACGTGTTCCGCAAGGTTTCCGGCGATCTGGGCGACAAGGCGGACGAGGAAACGATCCGCAACAAGATGGCCGAGGTTCTGGCCGAAGCCAAAGACCAGCTGCTGAACGAAGGTTAACGCCGACGGTTCCCGCCCCGCCCGGCCATGTGCCGGGCCGGGCCAGACGGCCACATGCAGGCCGTTCATCATCATTATGACGAATTATCGTTTGATGTGCTCACGATATCGTGGCATCTGTCGCGCTCTGATTTTATGGGGTTTTCCCCTCCCGCGCGACGATAGGCCCCACAATGACCGATGTCCTGACTGAACTGCTGAAAACCAATGACTGGCTGATGGCCGACGGCGCCACGGGCACCAACCTGTTCAACATGGGCCTCAGCTCGGGCGACGCCCCTGAGCTGTGGAATGCCGACCAGCCCGAAAAGATCCGCAACCTGTATCGCGGCGCGGTGGATGCGGGCTCGGACCTATTTCTGACCAACAGCTTTGGCGCCAACGCCTCGCGTCTGGCGCTGCACGGCGCCGAGGACCGGGTGTTCGAACTGAACAAGCTGGCCGCCGAACTGGGCCGCGAAGTGGCTGACGCGTCGGGCCGCAAGATTGTTGTGGCTGGTTCGGTTGGACCCACCGGCGAGATCATGGAGCCGATGGGCCCCCTGACCTATACCCGCGCGGTCGAGATGTTCCACGAACAGGCCGAGGGCCTGAAGGCCGGCGGTGCTGACGTGCTGTGGGTGGAAACCATTTCCGCCCCCGAGGAATACCGCGCCGCCGCCGAAGCCGCGCATCTGGCCGGCATGCCCTGGTGCGGCACCATGAGCTTTGACACCGCCGGGCGCACCATGATGGGTGTAACCTCGGCCGCGATGTCGACGCTGGTTGACAAGCTGGATCACCTGCCCATTGCCTATGGCGCAAATTGCGGGGTTGGCGCCTCGGACCTGTTGCGCACCGTTCAGGGGTTCACCGCCGCCGGGTCCGAACGCCCGCTGATTGCCAAGGGCAATGCCGGCATTCCGAAATACCACGATGGCCATATCCATTACGATGGCACGCCCGAGCTGATGGCCGATTACGCCGTTCTGGCCCGCGACAGCGGCGCCACCATCATCGGTGGCTGCTGCGGCACCACGCCCGAGCATCTGCGCCACATGCGCGCCGCGCTCGAGGAAACGCCGCGTGGCGAACGCCCGTCGCTGGAGGTTATCGCCGAAAAGCTGGGCGCGTTTTCCAGCACCTCCGACGGCACCGGCGCCGACGAGGCCGCCAAACCGCAGCGCGCCCGTCGCCGTCGCCGCGCGAGCTGATCGCCGCAGGCCATGCCATGGGCAACTCAGAACAACGACAGCTGATCGCCGGGACGCGGGGGCACCTTGAACAGGTCCAGCCGCAGCGGCGGGCTGTCGTGATGCAGGTTCAGCGCCTTGGCGGCCCGGCTGAACCGCGCGGCGATGATCTCGGCATAATGCCCCTCGCCCCGCATGCGCTTGCCCCATTGCGCGTCATAGGTCTTGCCCCCGTGCATGTCGCGCACATGGCCCATCACGCGGGCCGCACGCCCCGGCGCGGTGCGCCGCAGCCAGTCCTGAAACAGCTCGCTGACCTCCAGCGGCAGCCGAAGCATGATCCACGTGGCGTTGCGCGCGCCGGCCTTGTGGCAGGCGGTCAG
Source organism: Actibacterium mucosum KCTC 23349 (assembly GCF_000647975.1). GTDB lineage: Bacteria > Pseudomonadota > Alphaproteobacteria > Rhodobacterales > Rhodobacteraceae > Actibacterium > Actibacterium mucosum. The sequence continues at coordinate 486,284 of NZ_JFKE01000002.1, read as the reverse complement.
GATCGCCTCGATCTCGTGGTCGGTCAGCGCCGGGATGACCGGGGCCACCATGGCGCGCACCGGCACGCCGACACCCGCCAGCGCCTCGATCATCTGCAACCGCCGCTGCGGGGCCGCGGCGCGCGGCTCCATCGCGCGGCACAGTTTCCGGTCCAGCGTGGTGACCGAGATACCGACCTGAACCAGGTTCAGCTTGGCCAGCTCAGCCAACAAGTCCAAGTCGCGTTCGATCAGCGCGCCTTTGGTCACAATGCTGACCGGATGTCGAAACTCCAGCAGCACCTCCAGAATGCGGCGCATGATGCGGGCGTCTTTCTCGACCGGTTGATAGGGGTCGGTATTGGTGCCGATGGCAATCGGCGCGGGGCGATAGCCGGGCTTGGACAGCTCGCGCGCCAGAACCTCCGGCGCACTGGGACGCGCCACCAGACGTGTCTCAAAATCCAGCCCCGGCGAAAGGCCCAGATAGGCATGCGTCGGCCGGGCAAAGCAATAGATGCAGCCATGCTCGCAGCCACGATAAGGGTTGATCGACCGGTCAAATGGCAGGTCGGGCGAGCTGTTCCGCGTGATCACCTTGCGCGGCCGCTCGTGCCGGATCTGCGTGCGCAGCACCGGCGGCGGATCGTCATCGCCAACCCAGCCATCGTCGACGGGCACGGTCCTGTACGGCTCGAACCGGCCGGTCGCATTGTCCACCGCCGCGCGCCCGGGTGTCCGGTTGCGCGGCCTTACGGCGTTTTGCGGGGGAATCTCTGCTTGGCGCGACATAGAACAAATATAGAACATCGCAAGGCACCGTACCAGCCCGGTCACGCGCCCTGCCCCGGAAATTTCGCGCCCAACCTCTCTGGGCCCATGAAGGAGACACCCCATGTCTGACGAAGAAGACGATCTGATCCTGTCCGAACTGCCCGACGAAGAATTGGTGCCGCAGATGCATGATGATCTGTATGACGGCATGGACGAGGAAATCGTCGAAGGCGTGAATATCCTGCTTGCGCGCGGCTGGACGCCCTACAAGGTGCTGACCGAGGCGCTGGTGGATGGCATGACCATTGTGGGCAACGACTTCCGCGACGGCATCCTGTTTGTGCCCGAGGTTCTGCTGGCCGCCAAGGCGATGAAGGCCGGCATGGCGATCCTGAAACCTCTGCTGGCGGAAACCGGGGCGCCGCGCATGGGCCGCATGGTGATTGGCACCGTGAAGGGCGACATTCACGATATCGGCCAGAACCTTGTGACGATGATGATGGAAGGCGCCGGGTTCGAGGTTAAGAACATTGGCATCAACAACGATGCCGACGCCTATATCGACGCGCTGGCCGAGTTTGACGCCGATATCCTGGGCATGTCGGCGCTGCTGACCACCACGATGCCCTATATGAAAACCGTCATCGACACGCTGGTTGAGCAGGGCAAGCGCGACGATTACATTGTGATGATCGGTGGCGCGCCGCTGAACGAGGAATTTGGCACCGCCATCGGCGCCGATGCCTATTGCGATGACGCCGCCGTTGCGGTCGAGATGGCCAAAGAGCTGATCGCGCGCCGTCACAACCAGGCCACGGCCTGATCCAACGGAAAGGTCCGCGCATGCCGTTTGGCACTTGGACAAAACTGATCTTGCTGGTCCTGCTTGCAGGGCTGGCCACGGTTTTGGGGGTGCAAGCCCTGGCGCGCCTGTCGCTGGTGCAGCAGACGATGTTGGTGGACGGCGCCAAGGTGGTGATGGCGCTGGCGATTGTGGGGCTGTGCCTGGCGCGGCTGTTTGTCGTGATCTGGCGGCGATGAACACGCCCGACGACGCGCAGCTGACCGATCACGCAAACACGCTGACCGATGGCGGCAAGGTGCTGATGCTGGCTTGCGGGGCGCTGGCGCGCGAGATCCTTGCGCTGATCCGGCTGAATGGCTGGGACCACGTCACCCTGCATTGCCTGCCCGCCATCCTGCATGCCCGCCCCGAACGGATCGCCCCGGCGGTCGAGGCCGCGCTGGCCGAACGCGCCGCGGGGTTCGACAAGGTGCTGGTTGTGTATGCGGATTGCGGGACGGGGGGCGAGCTGCAGCGGCTGTGCGACCGGTTGGGCGTGCAGATGGTTCCGGGGCCGCATTGTTATGCGTTCTTTGACGGGTTGCAGGCTTTTGCCGACCGCGACGAGGTCACCGCGTTTTACCTGACCGATTTCCTGACCCGACAGTTTGACGCCTTTGTCTGGCAGACATTGGGGCTGGACCGGCATCCCGAGTTGTTGCCGGAATATTTCGGCAATTACGACCGGCTGGTGTACCTGGCGCAAACCGACGACGCAGCACTGCGCGACAAGGCCCGGGAATGCGCCGACCGGCTGGGCCTGCGGTTCGAGCATCGCTTCACCGGCTATGGCGATCTGGCCGGAGTGTTGGAAGGCGCCGCAAATTCAACCGGTTAACAGCGCCGGAGGCGCCCGGTTGATCGCCAGACCGCCCCAGAGGGCTGGCGATTTTGCCGACGTTGCCGCGAAATCCAGCGCAGGATGTACGTGGCAAGCATAAAGCGTTCCCAATCGGGCGTCAGATCGCCACCCCGCGGTCTTTTTCACCAAGACGGCAGGCACGGTTGCTGCCCCTAAAGCCCGCGAAACGCCTTTTCCTGCCGTGCGGTCCAGTGGACCTGCAGGGTGACGCCGTCTTCGCCCTGCACCTCGTCGCGAACCACGCCCTGATCATAAAGCCACGCCCGGCGGCGGCCATCGGCATAAGGCAGGTTCAGGGTGCTGTCGTGGCGGGCGTCGTCCAGCGCGGCGGTCACGGCCTCGATCCACGGGGTCAGGCCGGTGCCTTCATAGGCCGAAAGTGCAAAGATATCCTCGGCCCGCTCGGCGCGCTTTGACAGCGCTTCTCGCTGATCGTCGGGCAGAAGGTCGGTCTTGTTCCACACCTCGATCCGGGGCACGTTTTCGCGCACTCCCAGTTCGGTCAGGATGGTTTCCACATCGGCGGCCTGTTCCTCGGTCTCGTCGGCGGCGATGTCGCGCACGTGGCAGATCAGGTCGGCCTCCAGCACCTCTTCCAGCGTCGCGCGGAAGGCCGCGACCAGCTGCGTCGGCAGGTCCGAGATAAAGCCCACCGTGTCCGACAGGATCACCTTTTTGCCGGTCGGCAATTCCACCGCGCGCATGGTGGGGTCCAGCGTGGCAAAAAGCATGTCCTTGGCCAGAACCTCGGCCCCGGTCAGCCGGTTGAACAGTGTCGATTTGCCCGCGTTGGTATAGCCCACCAGCGCGACAATCGGGAACGGCACCTTCTTGCGCGCCGCCCGGTGCAGGTCGCGGGTTTTCACCACCTTGGCCAGTTGGCGGCGAATGCGGGTGATCGCCTCGTCAATGGCGCGGCGGTCCGCCTCGATCTGGGTCTCGCCGGGACCGCCGACAAAGCCCAAACCGCCCCGCTGGCGTTCCAGGTGGGTCCAGGCCCGCACCAGCCGCGTCCGCTGATAGCTGAGCGCGGCCAGTTCGACCTGCAACACACCTTCGCGCGTGCGGGCGCGGTCGGCGAAGATCTCGAGGATCAGCCCGGTCCGGTCCAGAAGTTTGACCTTCCATTCCTTCTCCAGATTGCGCTGCTGCACCGGCGTGACGGGCCCGTCTACCAGAACCAGATCCACCTCGTTCGCTTTGAACTTGGCGGCCAGCTCCTCGATCTTGCCGGATCCAAACAGCAACCCAGGACGCACCTTGGGCAGCGGCACCACCTCGGCGCCCGCGATCTCCAGATGTGGCAGTGCCGCAGCCAGTGACACAGCCTCGGCCAGCGCAGGCCCGGCGGCCCGGCGCGCGCGATCAGACGAAATGTCAGGATGCAGCACCCAGGCCCGGGTCGGGCGGGTACTATGCTCTTCCATTCGCTGGATTATTCCTCGCCATCATACAGGCTGATTGGTTGAGCCGGCATGATCGTTGAAATCGCATGCTTATAGACAAGCTGCGATTGTCCGTCACGGCGCAGCAATACGCAGAAGTTATCAAACCAGGTGATAACCCCCTGCAGCTTGACCCCGTTGATCAGGAAAATCGTTACCGGAACCTTTGTTTTACGGACGTGATTGAGAAATGCGTCCTGCAGGTTCTGTTTATCGGCAGCCATCGTTGTTCTTGCCTTTTTTGTTTGGCCCCGGATCAGGGCACCGTCGAATTGCGGATCAATTATGGTACGGGTATTAAAGAGTTACCAGCCCGAAATAAAAAAGTAGGACAATTCGCACGGCGATTGTGTCACGCACGCCAGAAGGACGGGTTCAGCAACGCGATAAAGGCCAAGGTTTCAACGCGACCAACAACCATCGCCGCCGCGGCGATTAATTTTGCGGCATCTCCCAGAGAGGCATAGCTGAGCGGCACTTCTCCAGCCACCAAGGCCACCGGCCCGGTGGTCGACAAGCTGGCGACCGCAAAGATTGTCGCACTCTCGAAATCCAGTCCCGTCAGCGCCAGGCCCAGCATCACCGCCGCGATCGACAGGGCGAACAGCATAAAGAACACCCAGGCCATAAAGGCCCCCTGCCGCCGGATATGGCGTTCCACCGCGCCCGAACCGCCAACCGAGGACGGGTGCACCAGTTTCTCCATCTCGCGCAGTCCGTGACGGTACAGCGCGTAGACCCGCAACAGTTTTACGCCCCCTGCCGTGGTCGCCACCCCGCCACCAAAGATCGACAACCCCAGCAGCACCAGCCCCGGCGTCTGCAGGCCAGACCAGTTGCGCGCCTCGGCCCAGCCTTCGGAAACAAACCCGGTTGTGGTCAGAAAAGACAGCACCGAAAAGACCGATCCCCATAATGCCTTGATCGCCGACAGGACATTCTGTTCTTCATCCACGTCATAGGCGCCCAGCCAATGGCGCAGGAACAAAAAGACCGGCAACGTGATCATGAAGATCACGGCCATCGTCACCTCCGGGTCGCGGCCGGGCTTCCACCAGCCGGTCACCTGCTGATCGTTGCGAAAACTCAGCCGCGTGATGCCAAAGATGAAAAACCCGAACACGGCCAGTTCGCCAAACCAGCCGATGGACGAACCCTCCAGCCCTCCCACCGGTGAAATACCGCTGGTGGCCAGCACGGACATCGCGTGACACGCTGCAACAAACGGATCCTCGCCCAGCGTCGACAGCAACGCCCACAAAGCGGCCGTGGCCCCGATATAGATCGGGGTCAGTTGCAGGGTCAGCCGCGACAGGCGTTGCCGGGGATCCGTCACGTTGACCGCACCACGCCAGCGTTGCGCCCCGCGCCCGATGGGCCCAGAGCGCGACACCTCGATCCCGCCAAGGTTCAGCGGCCCAAGAATCGCAAAGGCGGTAATCCACAAAAACAGCCCCCCCATCCAGCCCACCAATGCGCGCCACAAATGCAGCGACAGGGGCAAACGGTCCGGGTCATCAAACAGCGTCGCGCCGGTTGTCGTCAGCGATGAAACCATTTCGAAATAGGCATTCAGAAAGGTCGTATCGCGCAGCGCCTGATGAAACGGCAAGGCCAGCGCCAAAGGCATCAGCGCAAAAAATGCGGGCAGCGTCAGAAGGTGCGTGCGCACCACGTCCGGTGATCGCCGCGAAAAGGTCGCCAGCCCCAGCAAGGTGGTGAAAAGACCCAGCCCCATGGCCATGTACACAAAGGCCCGCGCGCTGAGCCAGTCACGCACGGCCCAGGCGTGAAAGGCAGGCAGCAACATTGCCGCCGTGCAGACCGCCAACAGGATCACGTAAAAAGGGACGTTCAGGACCCAGCGCATCAGCTTAGAAGAAATCGATCGAGACCTGCAGCAGCCGCTCGACCTCGGGCACATCGTCGGCCATGGCAAACAGCGCGATCTCGTCGCCTTCCTCGATCCGCGTACCGCCCGTGGGCCGCACATAAGTATCGCCCTTGGACAGCGCCCCAACCAGAACGCCTTCGGGGAAATCAATGTCGCGAATGCGTTGCCCGGCAATGGGTGACGTCGACAGCACCTGCGCCTCGATCACCTCGGCCTCGGCATCACCGATTGAATAGACGCCCCGCACCCGCCCGTGCCGAATGTGCCGCAGGATCGAACTGACGGTGGTGGCGCGCGGGTTGATATAGGCGTCGATGTTCAGCGGCTCCATCAGGTTCACCAGCGTTGGATCGTTCACCAAACAGATCGCCATCGGGCACCCCGCCTGTTTGGCCCGGACCGACACCAGCATATTGGTCTTGTCGTCGTCGGTAATGGCCAAAATCGCGTCGGCACGGTCAATTGCCGCCTCGCTCAGCAGCCCGATATCCAACCCGTCGCCGTTCAAAACGATGGTGCGCTCCAACCCATCGGCGGCGATCTCGGCCTTGACCCGGTCCTTCTCGATCACCTTGGCGCGGATGCGGTTTGCGCTGCGCTCCAATTCTTGCGCCACGCCCAGGCCAACATTGCCGGCCCCCACGATCACCACGCGCTCTTGTTTGTGGACGGTTTTGCCGAAAATCTCCAACGTGCGCTGCACATCTTCGGTATGGCAAAAGACGTAAATCTCGTCGCCGGCAAACAATTGATCCCCGGCAGCAGGCGAGAACAGGTTACCCCCGCGCCGCACGCCAACGACGATGGCCCGCAGGGTCGAAAACAGATCCGTCAACTGCCGCAGCGGCGTGTTCAGCACGGCACAGTCTTCCTCCAGCCGAATGCCCAAAAGCTGCGCCTTGTCGTCCAGAAAGCTTTCGGTGTCGAAGGTCGCGGGCGCCGCCAGACGCTGCAACGCGGCCTCGGCCACCTCGCGCTCGGGGCTGATCACCACGTCAATCGGCATGTGGTCGCGGCGGTAAAGGTCGGAATAAATCGCCGTCAGATAGCTTTGCGCCCGCAGCCGCGCGATCTTGCGCGGCACCGCAAACACCGAATGCGCCACCTGGCAGGTGACCATGTTGACCTCGTCCGAATAGGTCGCGGCAATCACCATATCGGCGTCCCGCGCCCCGGCACGGTCCAGAATGTCAGGATAGCTGGCAAACCCTGCCACGCCCTGCACATCCAGCGTTTCGGTTGCCCGGCGCACAAGGTCAGGATTGTGGTCAACAACGGTTACGTCATTGCGCTCGCTGGCCAGATGACGCGCAATCTGCCACCCAACCTGTCCGGCACCGCAAATGATGACTTTCATTCAAGCATTCCGTTCCCTGCTGCCGGGCCATGTTTTGCAGAAGCTTCCGCGCCGGTCAATCGGTCAACGCCTCGTCGTCCACATGGGCCACGCGCGCGCCGGTTTTGTTCGAGGTCACAACCCCCAGTGATTTCAGCTTGCGGTGCAGGGCCGACCGTTCCATCCCGACAAAGGTTGCCGTGCGGCTGATATTGCCGCCAAACCGGTTGATCTGCGTCAGAAGGTATTCCCGTTCGAACAGTTCGCGCGCCTCGCGCAGGGGCAACGTCGCAAGATTGCCCCCCATTTGCATGCGCCCCTCGGTCGATTTCTGATCGGCCGGGTTCGGCAATTCGGCCGCCTCGATCGGGCCATTGCCGTCACCCAGGATAAGCACCCGCTCGATCACGTTCTTCAGTTGTCGCACATTGCCGGGCCATTCCATCGTCTGCAGATGCGCCGCCGCGTCGTCGCCCACCGTGCGCAGGGGCAGCCCCTGCCCCTTGTTGAACTCGGCGATGAAATGCGCGCACAGCGCCGGAATATCCTCGCGCCGCTCGTCCAGCGACGGCACGCTGACGGGCACCACGTTCAGCCGGTGATACAGCTCTTCGCGGAACCGGCCCCCGGCAATCTCGGCCTCAAGATCGCGGTTGGTCGACGAGATCACGCGGATATCCACCCGCACCTTGCCGGTACCACCCACCCGCGAAAACTGCTGATCAACCAGCACCCGCAGGATCTTGGACTGCGTGCCCAGCGGCATGTCGGCCACCTCGTCAAAGAACAAAACCCCGCCATGCGCCTGTTCCAACAGCCCCGATTCCACCCCGCGGTCGGTGCTTTCGCGGCCAAACAGCACCTCTTCCATGCGTTCGGGTTCAATCGAGGCCGAGTTCACTGTCACAAACGGCGCGTTCGCCCGGCCTGACTGCGCGTGGATATAGCGCGCCGCGACCTCTTTTCCCGATCCCGCCGGGCCGGTCAGCATCACGCGGCCGTTCGATTTGGTCACCTTGTCCAGCTGCGATTTCAGCGCTTTGAACGCGGTTGAGTTGCCGATCATCTCGGACGAGGTTACATCCCTGCGTTTCAGCTCACTGTTTTCGCGGCGCAGGCGCGAGGCCTCCATCGCGCGGCGCACCACCACCATCAGCTGGTCGATATTGAACGGCTTCTCGATGAAGTCATACGCGCCCTGCTTGATGGCCGCGACGGCGATTTCAATGTTCCCGTGCCCTGAAATAATGACCACCGGAATGTCGGGGTTGTCGCGCTTGACCGCTGACAGGATATCGATGCCATCCATCCGGCTGTCCTTCAGCCAGATATCCAGGATCATCAACGAGGGCGGCTCTTTGTTGATCTCGGCCATGCAACTGTCCGAGTCCCCGGCCAGCCGCGTATTGTACCCCTCATCGCGAAGAATATCGCCGATCAGTTCCCGAATGTCGCGTTCGTCATCAATAATTAAAATGTCGTCCATGCCTGTTATCCTTATTCTGCGGCAGCTTCGGTCACAAATCGTCTGCGCGTCTGGGATTGGACCAATGGCAGCGTGATCTCTGCCATCGCCCCAAGATGTGCGTCTTCGTCAAACGAAGGCGCGTCTGAAAGAACCAGTGTACCGCCATGTTCTTCCACAATTTTCTTTACAATCGGCAGGCCCAGTCCGGTGCCCTTGTCCCGTGTGGTGACATAAGGTTCGAACAGTCGTGCGCGGTCTTCTGGCAGGCCGATTCCGTTGTCTGCAATGGTGATCAAGGCGGTATCGCCACTGCAATTCAATGTCACGCGAATTTCCGGTGAAAATGGCAGGCCGACGCTCTTTTCCGTCCGCGTTTCCGTGGCTTCGCCGGCGTTCTTGATAAGGTTCGTCAAGGCCTGGCTGATCATGGTTGCATCCACGTCGCAGGTCACGGCGCCGTCGGGAATATCTGCCCGAATGTCCACATCCGGTTGCCCCGCCTTCTGCAACGTCACCGCATCGCGCACTAGCGCCGCCAGATCGCACTCCTTGCGCTCGGGCTCGGGCATGCGGGCGAATTTTGAGAACTCATCAACAATGCGCCGCAAGTCATTGGTTTGCCTGATAATAACGTCGGTATACTGTTCCAGCGCCTCGGCCTCGTCCCCCACCAGGGGGCGGAACTTGCGTTTTACCCGCTCGGCCGACAACTGGATAGGTGTCAGCGGGTTCTTGATCTCATGCGCGATGCGCCGCGCCACGTCGCCCCATGCCGCCATCCGTTGGGCCGAAACCAGGTCGGTCACGTCATCGAACGCCACCACATAGCCTTCCAACCCGCCCGAGTTGCGCCGCCGGGTCGCCATCCGCACCAGCAGGCTTTCCTGTTTGCCCCTGCGGGTCAGCTTTACCTCGTCCTGCGTCATCTCGCGGTCGGTTTCGAACAGCTTGTCGAACAGCGCTTCGAACTCGGGCACGGCTGCACGAAGCGGCAATTTGTGGCTGGCGTCTTCGTCCAGATCCAGCAGCCGCTGCGCGGACCGGTTGGCAAATTCCAGCCGCCCATCCGCATCCAGCCCGATCACCCCGGCCGTCACCGATCCCAGCACCGAATCGAACAGCCGCCGCCGTTCCTCGGTCCGGCGGTTGGTCTCCAACAGCTCTTCTCGCTGGCCCTTCAACTGCCGCGTCATCTGGTTGAAAATCCGGCCCAGCATCGCGATTTCGTCGTCGCCGCGTTCTTCGACCACCCGCACATCCAGATCGCCCGCACCCACGCGCTGTGCCGCGCCCGCCAGCCGCCCCACGGGCCGCGACAGACGTTCCGCGAACCACAGGCCCAGCCAGACCGCAGCAAGGATCAGGATCAGCGCAAAACCGATGTAAAGAATGCCGTACTGGAACAGCAATTGCCCGCGTTCGCTTTCCAGCTGATTGTACAGCGCCGCTGTTTGCTTGGTTTCATCCAGCAACAGCAACAGGTTGCCCTCCACCTCGCGAGAGACCAGAAGGTAACGGTCGTTGAACCCGGTCAATTGCACCAGTGCACGGTATTCATTGTTGGTCCAGTCGGGGATCAGAACCGGGCTTTGGCTGCGGCTTGCCTCGATCTCTGCCTCTAGAGGCGCTTCATAGTCGAACAGGTAGGAACGATCGCCGCGTGCGCGGATTTCCGCCACACCATCAATCACATAGGCCTCTTTCAACCCGCGCTGCACCTGCTGCTGCAAGCTTCCCAGAGCCTGCCGAATCTCGCCATCGTTGAAAAAGGGCGATGTCGAACCCACCCGGTTCAGCGCCCGAGCCAGCGCCATCGAGTCGTCACGCAGGTCGGCTGTAACCTGTGCCTCATAGGTTTGTGCCGCCGACAGCGACGCCCCGACAACCGATCGCACCCGTTCCGAGAACCACCCCTCCAACGCGGTGTTCACCGTCAGCCCGGCAAAGACCGCCACAAGAACGGCTGGCAGCAACGCCACAAAGGCAAAGACCCCCGTCAGCCGCAGGTGCAGCCTGGAACCCGCAGACCGGCGGCGGCGTGCCGTCACCATGTTGGCCACGCGCTGTGCTACAAGGGCTGCAACCACAAGGATATAGACCATATCGGCCAACAGGATGAACCGCAGCGACGAGGAATCCGCCCCCTGGTCCAAAGGGCCCAGCATCAGCAACGTGCCGATGGCCAAAGCCGGTCCCAGCAACACCAGACCCAATGTCGCGGCGTTCTGAACCCGGCGTACCCGCCAAAGGCGCGCCGCTCGTTCTATCGTTGCAATACCGCCCCGGCCTTTCACGCCAAGCCTCGTGATGTTGTATCTCTGCTCACAGCTGCCGCATCATGCGGTGTGTCCCGCGGGACACGGCACAAAATGGCAACTGCGTGTTGCGATTTTACATCAACTTGCGGCGGCGTGTCACGCGGATATCCAGATCTGTGATTTTCTTGCGCAGCGTATTGCGGTTGATGCCCAGCAGATCGGCGCATTTCGCCTGGTTTCCGCCCGTCGCATCCAGCGCAATTTCAATCAGCGGCAGCTCTACTTCACGCAGAATACGCGAATAAAGACCCGGCGGTGGCAGAACCCCGCCATGCAGGTCGAAATAGCGGCGCAGATGTTTGCCCACCGATGCGGACAGCTTTTCATTGCCCCCCCCCACCAGCGGTTCGATCTCGGGCTGCGAGCCCAGGACCATTTCCACATCGGCCCGCCCGATCACCTCTTCGCTCGACGTCGCGATCAGCCGGCGCACGGTGTTTTCCAGCTGCCGCACGTTGCCCGGCCAGCTATAGGCGCGGATCAGGTCAATTGCCTCGTCCGACAGGCGGCGCGGCGGCAGGCCGTCACGCTCGGCCCGGGCAAGGAAATGCTCGGTCAGCAGCGGGATGTCATCGACCCGCTCGCGCAGGCTGGGCACGTTCACCGTAACCCCGCCAAGCCGGTAAAACAGGTCCTGCCGGAACTCGCCGGCCTCCATCTTGGCCATCAGGTTGCCCTGCGAGGTGGCCATGATCCGGGGCGAGGTGTCGGTGAACCCATCCAGCATCCGCACCACGCGGCCCTGCGCCTCGTCATCCAGATCGGCAACCTCGTCAAACAGGATCGACCCGCCGCGCGCCTTGGCGGCCAGCGCCGCGGGGCCATCGACCCCGTCCAGGTCCGAGGCCGAGGCCGTCACAAATGGCAGCGTCCGGCGGTCGCTGAAATCATGCACGGCGCGGGCGATCAGTGATTTGCCGGTGCCGCTTTCGCCGGTGATCAGCACCGACAGATCGGTGTTCATCACCCGGGCCACAAGGCGATACAGCGCCTGCATCTGCGGGGTGCGCCCCACCAGTGGCAGGTCGTCCGAACTGCCCGGCACTTCTTCGGCGGGCCGAGCCGCCGGCGCCCGGCGTTTGGTTTCCAGCGCCCGCGCGGCGCGTTTCATCAGGTCCGGCAGGTCAAACGGTTTGGGCAGGTAATCATAGGCTTCGGCCTCGGCGGCCTGAATGGCCGTCATGATCGTGTTCTGCGCCGAGATCACGATCACCGGCAGGCCGGGGCGTTCTTCGGTGATGCGCGGCAGCGCCTCCAGCCCGTTGCCGTCGGGCATAACCACGTCCGAGATCACAAGGTCGCCCTTGCCCTCTTCGACCCAGCGCATCAGCGTCATCAGCGAGCTGGTCGCATGCACCTTGCAACCCGCGCGCGTCAGCGCCTGGGTCAATACGGTTCGGATCGTGCGGTCGTCATCGGCCACAAGGATCGTGCCATCCATCAGCAGGTTCCTTTCAGATGTGGTGGGTCAAAATTCATGTCAGTCCCCCTTGTCGTTGGGAGCTACCGGCAGCGACAGGCGAAACACCGTGTTGCCGGGCGAACTGTCCACGGCGATCAACCCGCCATGGTCGGAAATAATCTTGGACACCAACGCCAAACCCAGCCCGGTGCCGTTCTCGCGGCCCGAAACAAAGGGGTTGAACACTTCGCTGGCGATATCTGCGGGAATGCCGGGGCCATTGTCGATGATCTCGACCTGCAGGGGCACCGGTTCGCCGGTCCCGTTGTCACCCACCCGGCGCAGCGTGCGGTCATAGAAGGTGCGCAGCCGGATCGTGTCGCCCACGCCAGAGCTTTCCATCGCCTGCGCGGCGTTCTTCAGCAGGTTCAGGAACACCTGCAACAACTGGTCACCATCGGCCAGCGTTGGGGGCAGCGACGGGTCATAAGCCTCTTCAATCCGCAGGTTCGACGCGAACCCCACCGTGGCCGAACGACGGGCGCGATCCAACAGATCGTGGATGTTCAGCGCGCGGCGTTCCGGCGGACGCAGGTTGCCAAACTGCTCAACCTGTTCCAGCAGCTTCACGATGCGGCGGCTTTCGGCCACGATCAGATCGGTCAGCTCAAGGTCGTCATCGCTGAGGTTCATCGATAACAGCTGCGCCGCCCCGGTGATCCCCGCCAGAGGGTTCTTGATTTCATGCGCCAGCATCTCGGCCATGCCAATTGCGGATTTTGCCGAGGATTTCGACGATTGCGCCCGGCCCAGCCTGTCCGCAATCTCGCGTGGGGAAATCAGCAGAAGGATCGAGTGCTCGTCCTCGATCAGTGGCGCAACCTGAATGTTGCACTGTACCGCCGCGCGCCCCGCCGCCAGCACGTCGACATCGTTGATCACAATCTCCAGCCCGTCTGCGCGCACGCGCCCCACCGCGTCGGGCAGGTTGGCATTGATCGTCAGCTTGTCCCACAGTTTCGCACCGGCAAGACTGCGCAGGGACTTGTTCATGAACAGCTCGGCCGCCGGGTTGATCTCTGAAATGCGGTTATCCGCCCCAAGGATAAAGGCCGGCAACGGCAGCGCAGACCAGATCGTGTCGGTGTCGCGACTCATGCGGCCACCTGTTCCGCGCTAAAAGACAGCGCATCAGGCAGCAAGCGCATCGTCTGTTCGGGCTTCGCGGTCAGCACCCGTTTGCGCAGGCCGGTCGGTGTACCCGCGTCATCCATGTACCATCCCAAATGCTTGCGCGCGACGCGCCCTCCCAGGTCGGCCCCATAAAAGGACAGCATCGCGTCGTAGTGACTGCAAACCATGTCGATCAGATCGTGCCCCAACGGCTTTTCGGGCGCTTGCGCGCCACTCAGCGCCGCGTCGACCTGCGACAGTAGCCAGGGCCGCCCTTGCGCACCGCGCCCGATCATCACGCCATCCGCGCCCGACGCGTTCAGCGCCCGGCGAGCCGTGTTTGCGTCTACGATATCCCCGTTGGCAATCACCGGGATCGTCACGGTCTCGCGCACCGCTCGGATCGCTGCCCAATCCGCGGACCCTTTGTAAAACTGACACCGCGTGCGGCCGTGAATGGTGATCATCGCGATCCCGGCTGCCTCGGCCCGTCGGGCCAGTTCGGGCGCGTTCAGCAGATCGTCATCCCACCCCAAACGCGTCTTCAGCGTGACCGGGATCTTTACCGCACCCACCACCGCCTCGATAAGCGTCAGCGCGTGGTCGAGGTCTTTCAACAGGGCGGAACCGGAATAGCCGTTCACCACCTTCTTGGCGGGGCAGCCCATATTGATATCGATGATCCGCGCGCCGTTGGCTTCGACCATGCGGGCGGCCTCGGCCATCCAATGCGCCTCGCGCCCGGCCAACTGGACCGACGTGTCAGCCACACCGAATCCCAGCTCGGCCCGCTCGCGCACACCGGGCTTTGCCTGCACCATCTCCTGGCTGGCGACCATTTCCGATACCACCAACCCCGCGCCGAACCCCGCCACAAGATTGCGGAACGGCAAATCCGTGATTCCCGCCAGCGGAGCCAGCAGCACGGGTGATGCCAGTTCGATGTTTGCCACTATAATGGCCAAGTGATTATTCCTTGTGCAGTTAGTCTCAGGCATTAATGAGCCATTGAACAGAATGCAATTCCATGTCGCAATGCGTCACAACGCAAACACGGTTTGCACAGTTTTTAGGCAATTCGCCACCGCAAATTGCGAATGTTGCCCCTGTGATCGGCAAAGCATACACCAAGGCAACACAATTTGGAGAGCACCATGACCATCAGCGCCATCATCGTGGCAGCCGGGCGCGGAGCGCGGGCTGGCGGCGATGTCCCCAAGCAGTTTCAGAGGCTTGGCGACCGCCCGGTTTTGGCGCAGACCGTCGCGCGGTTTGCCAGTCATCCGGGCATTGCGCGGATCATCGTGGTGCATAACGTCAATGACATGGCGCTGATCGAACAGGCACTCGGCCCGGATATTGCGCAGGTCACGCTTGTTGAAGGCGGGGCAACCCGCGACGCGTCGGTCCGCGCCGGGCTGGCCGCCCTGCCCGACACGCAGGAGGCCCGGGTTCTGATCCACGACGCGGCGCGCCCGCTGGTGACTGCCAAGGTGATCGATGGCGTGATTGCCGCCCTCGAAAATGGTCCCGCCGCCGCGCCCGCCCTGCCCGTTACCGACGCCCTGTGGCAAGGCGAACAGGGGCGCGTTACCGGGTTGACCGATCGCAACGGTCTGTTTCGCGCACAGACACCGCAAGGGTTTCACCTGTCTGCCATTCGCGCCGCCCATGACACCCATGGCGGCGGCACAGCCGACGACGTTGCCGCCGCTCTGGCGGCCGGGCTTGACGTGACGATCACCGAGGGCGATGAGGACAATATCAAACTGACCCACCCCGGCGATTTCGCCCGGGCGCGACGCATTCTGAAAGGGCAATCCGTGGATATTCGCACCGGCAATGGTTTTGACGTGCACCGCTTTGGGGAAGGCAGCTCGGTCCATCTCTGCGGTGTCGAGATTGACCACAGCCACGGCCTGGTTGGCCATTCCGATGCCGATGTGGGCATGCACGCCCTGACTGACGCCATTTATGGCGCCCTGGCGCTGGGCGATATTGGTCAGCATTTCCCGCCCTCGGATCCTCAATGGAAAGGGGCCGCCAGCCACATCTTTCTGGAACACGCGATGGCGCAGGCCCGCGACCGCGGATTTACCGTCACCCATGCCGATGTCACGCTGATCTGCGAAACCCCCAAGATTGGCCCCCATTCAGACGCCATGCGCGCGGCCCTGGCGCGGATCATGGGCGTCGACATGTCCCGTATCAGCGTCAAGGCCACCACGTCCGAGCAACTGGGCTTTACCGGGCGCAAGGAAGGCATTGCCGCATTGGCCACCGCAACATTGGTGGCGTCATGACCAAACTGATCGCCACGTTCTTCTATACCGGCCTCTTGCGCCCGGCATCGGGCACCTGGGGGTCATTGGCTGCCTGTCCTGCCCTGTTGCTGCTGCACCTTGCGGGTGGGTTCGAACTGGTGGTGGTTGCAACCTTCACGGTGTTCCTGCTGGGCTGGTGGGCCACAATCCGCGAAACCGAAGGCCGCGACGACCATGACCCGTCCGAGATCGTGATTGACGAGGTTGCGGGCATGTGGATCTCGTTGTGGCCGGTGTCGCTGGGTGCGCAGATGGCGGGCGCAGACGTGACCGCCCTGTGGCCCGGATGGGTCGTAGCCTTCTTTGCCTTTCGCCTGTTTGATATCTGGAAACCCGGCCCCGTTGGCTGGGCCGATCGACGCAATGACCCGCTGGGCGTGATGCTGGACGATGTTATTGCCGGGATCATGGCCGCCATTGTGGTGGCCGCTGCGGCGGGGATTGCCCATGCCTGACGCCGCCAAGGTTCTGGACGCCGCCCGCGCCGCGGGGCGGCGCATAGCCACCGCCGAAAGCTGTACCGGCGGGTTGATCGCAGGGGCATTGACCGAGGTGCCCGGCAGCTCGGACGTGGTCGAGGGCGGGTTCGTCACCTATTCCAACGTTGCCAAGCAGTCGATGCTGGGTGTCTCGGCCGAGACATTGCAAACGCACGGGGCAGTATCCGAAGAAGTCGCGCGCGAAATGGCCGAGGGCGCTCTGGCGCGCACCGAGGCGAATTTGACGGTTTCGGTCACAGGCATCGCCGGGCCCGGCGGGTCCGAGTACAAGCCCGAGGGCCGGGTGTGTTTCGGCCTTGCGGCAGATGGCGCAACACCGCATACCGAGACCGTCGAATTTGGCGCGCGGGGCCGCTCGAACGTGCGCCAAGCGACGGTTCGGCACGCCTTGGCGATGCTCTTGCGGCACTTGGACGCGCTCTAGATTAAGCACAATTTTTGATCATATTGCGCGATGTGAGCTTATATTTTAATCAGTTATTACTCTGCTTGCTTTTTTGGCGCTACTGCGCGCGATTGAGACTTTATTTGGCGAAGAATCTTCGCTCTCTGCCCGCAAAACAATCAAATCTGGAAGGGAACGATTATGAACGGGGCAGATACGGCCTGGATCATCGTGGCTACGGCGCTGGTGTTGTTTATGACACTGCCGGGGCTGGCACTGTTTTACGGCGGGCTGGTACGCGCGCGCAACGTGCTGAGCGTCTTTATGCATTGCTATGCCATCGCCTGCTTGATGAGCGTACTGTGGCTGGTCGCCGGCTATTCCATCGCCTTTGGCGAGGCCAGCCCGTTCTGGGGCGGCTTTGACAAGGTGCTGCTGAACGGCGTGACCACCGACAGCCTGTGGGGCACCCTGCCCGAGGTGCTGTTCTTTGCCTTCCAGATGACCTTTGCCATCATCACTCCGGCGCTGATCGTGGGGGCTTATGTGGAACGCGTGACCTTTGGCTTTGTGCTGCTGTTCTCATCGCTGTGGATGCTGATCTGCTATGCGCCGGTGGTGCACTGGATCTGGGGCGGCGGTTTTATGGCGGGCGAAAACTGGATCGGTGGCAGCGCGGTCAGCGACTTTGCCGGCGGCATCGTGGTGCACGAAACCGCAGGCATCGCGGCCCTGATCATCGCGGTGTTCCTTGGCCCGCGCAAAGACACCTCGAAACCGCCGCACAATCCCGGCTATGTCATGATCGGCGCGGCGATGCTGTGGGTGGGCTGGTTCGGCTTTAACGGCGGCTCGCAACTGGCGGCCGATGGCGGCGCGGCGCTGGCCCTGACCGTCACCCATATCTCGGCCGCCACGGCGTCGCTGACATGGGCCCTGTGGGAGCGGATCAAGTACGGCAAAGCCTCGCTTGTGGGTCTGGTCACCGGCACCATCGCCGGTCTGGCCTCGATCACCCCGGCCTCGGGCTTTGTGGGACCGGTCGAGGCTCTGGCCATCGGCGCGGTGGCCGGCATCCTGTGCCAGGAGGCCGTGAATGTGGTCCGCAACATGCTGAAGATCGACGATACGCTGGACGTCTTCGCCGTGCACGGCGTCGGCGGCATCTTCGGCACGATCATGATCGCCGTCTTCGGCGCCGGGGCCTGGGGCGCGCAGATCTTCGGCCTGCTGATCGTGGGTGTCTTCACCATCGTGGTGACGGTGATCCTGGTCTTCGTCTGCAAGGCGCTGGTTGGCCTGCGCGTGGATGAAGAGGCTGAAACCACCGGCCTGGACCTCTCGGCCCATGGCGAGCGTGCCTACGACCACGTCAGCTAAACGCCCATCAGGGGTTGCAGCGCGTCCGCGGTCACCTGCGGGCGCGCTGTTACGTTCCAGGCCTCGGGTTCCAAATCGCCCAGCAACGCCCGCCCCTTGCGGCGCAGTTTCTCGGTGCGCAGCGACAGCGGCATAGGCGCCGCCAGATCGTGGAACAGCGCCTTGCCATCCACCACCACGCGGGCCTGCATCTCGGACAAGGTGTCGTCGGTGATGACCGCAACCCGGCGCCGCAACGCCATCAGCCTGGGATCATTGGCGCAGGCATCGGTGAAACTGCCGATATCGCCGGTATCCATCCCGCTCAGCGCCATGGCCGCCGTGTGGCGATAGCTGAACTTGGCCTGCAGCCCGGTGGCCGGTTCGGCAATGTTGCACACCGGCATCCAGCGTGAATGGGTGGTCACCTGCACCGCCTCGGGCGTGCCCTCGGTGCCCGACAATGCCTCCAGCATCGCGTGCAACCCGTGGCAGCACGCGTGCAGCTTGTGGCTGACATCGACCATCCGCCAGTCCGCGCCCAGCGTATTCAGCGCCCCCGCGTCCCCATCGCCGTGATGGGTCGCCCACAGCCCGTTTGGCCCCGCCAGCGAGCCAGGATTGGCGATGAACCCGCGCGCCGCCAGATCGGTGGCCACCACCCCGCATTCCGCCGCCAGCCCCGCGTTCAGCGGTTTGGCCATCGTGCCAAAGGTTGAAATCAGCCCCGCCGCCTTGGTCGCCGCAATGCCCAGAGCATGGCCCGTCTGTTCCGCGGTCAACCCGCGCGCCCGCGCAGCACCCAGCGTTGCGCCGATGGCGCCGGCAATCGCGGTGGGATGGAACCCCACCTTGTACGGCCCCCGGCCCAGCCACATCCCCACCGCAACCGAGGCCTCGGCCCCGATCAGCGCATCGCCGACCACATCGTCGCTGCCCACCGCCAGAACCGCCGGGATCACCGCCACCGATGGGTGGCCGATATGGGCGAAATGGGTGTCGTCATAATCCAACGCGTGCGAGGTGGCCCCGTTCACCAGGGCTGCCGCGCGGGCTGGCACCCGACCGCCGCCCAGCATCATCGCCAACTCTGCCCCGCCTTCGGCCAGCGCCTGTTCGCGGGTGATCCTGGCCAGCGGCTCGGGCCGGCCCGCCAGCCCGCAGGCCAACCAATCGTAAAGCGACAATTGCATCACCGCGCGGGCCTCGGCGCCGGGCCGGGCGGTTAAAGTGAAATCAATCAGTTTCTGGGCGATGGGGTCCATGGTCATTCCGCGATTAGGGCCGGTTTCCTTTCGCGATGCAAGAGGCGGAAAAGTTTAAACTCCGGATCGGAAACCGGGCCGAAACTTGCAAAACAACGTTAAACTTTGCCACCGCCATAAAGCGCCGCGGCCCGGGTTTCAAAGGCCTTAACGACCCGTTGCATCGCCTCGTGAAACACCACTCCGATCACGCCGGCCAGCACGCGGTTCCGGAATTCAAAGTCCACGCTGAACGCCACCTCGCAGCCCCCATCGGGCATATCGCGGAATTTCCAGGTCGAGGTCAGGTGTTTGAACGGCCCGTCGATATACTCCGTGTCGATCTGCCTGGCGGTGGGGTTCAGGGTGACGCGGCTGCCAAAGCGTTCGCGGAACACCTTGAAACTAATGACCAAATCCGCCTCCAGAACCTCGCCCTCGGGGGTTGGTTTACGCGATCGGATGCGCGCCGCCGCGGTCCAGGGCAGAAATTGCGGATACGCCGCCACATCGGCCACAAGCTCATACATCTGTGCGGCAGAATACGGCAGGGTCTTTGTTTCGGAATGGCTCGGCATGGGCGCGTTAAACTGTTATCGGTTGAGGGTAAATCGTCCATAACCCGCCTGAAAACAAGGGGTCCCCATGCCGCACCAATCCTATGTGATCGACGAGATGATTTCCGCCAAGACCATCGCCGCCCGGGTCGAGGCGCTGGCGGCCGAGATCACCGATTGCTTTCGCGACACCGACAAGCTGATCGTGGTGGGGCTGTTGCGCGGCTCGTTCGTGTTCATCGCCGATCTGGTGCGCGAGCTGGACCTGCCGGTCGAGGTCGATTTCCTCGAGGCCTCCAGCTATGGCGACGGTATGGAAAGCAGCCGGGAAGTGCGCATTCTCAAGGACTTACGCAGTCAGATCGAAGGGCGCGACGTGCTGGTTGTTGAAGATATCGTCGATACGGGGTTCACCCTCAGCCACGTGCGCCACCTGCTCAGCGGGCGCAATCCGGCACGCCTGAAGATCTGTGCGCTGCTGGACAAACCCAGCCGCCGCGAGGTCGACATCCGCGCCGATTGGACCGGCTTTGAAATCCCCGACGAGTTCGTGGTGGGCTATGGCATCGACTTTGCCCAACGCAATCGCAACCTGGGTTACATTGGCAAGGTGCGTTTCACCGAAGACTGAGTTATGCGCACCCACGCGCCAAATCTGTTCGTTTTTGCACGGAAGGAAAAGTGGGCTGAAACGTTAAACTCTCGGGGAAACCATTTAGAACCGGAGGATTCCATGTTCACCAAACCCAAATTGATTGCTGCAATTGCCTCAGCCACCATCGCCGCCGGCACCGCTTTTGCGGGCGGCCACAACGCCTCGCCCGAACAGCAAGCCGCGAAAGCACGGCAGGCACAGATGAACCTTTACGGCTATAACCTGGGCGTTTTGGGCGCCATGGCCAAGGGCGAAGCAGAGTTCAACGCAGACATCGCCAAAGGCAGCGCAGCCAACCTGGTGGCGCTGGCCTCGATGAACCAGGCAACCTATTGGCCGGCCGGTTCGGACAATGCGTCGATCGAAGGCACCCGTGCTTTGCCCGCCATCTGGGAGAAGTCGGACGAAGTCTTTGGTTACGCCAACGCCCTGATCGAAGCCGCCACCGCTTTGGAAGCGGCATCGGGTGATCTGGACGGCGTGCGCGCTGCACTGGGTGGTGTGGGCAAAGCTTGTGGCGATTGCCACAAAGCCTTCCGCGCACCGCGCTAAGCCGTTACAAAGGCGCGCATAATTTTGCGCGCCTTTTCCTTTTTTTGATAGATTTCGAGGGCTGAGATGGGCCGTATCCTGCGCATTTTAATCGGGCTGGGCATTGTGGGCGCGGCGGCATTTTGGGTTATGACCGCCCCGGAAAGCCTGAGCGAGGACAGCATCAGCGGGCTGGAACCAAACGTCACAAACGGCGAAACCGTATTCTATGCGGCTGGCTGCGCGTCCTGCCATGCGGCACCAAATGCCACCGGTGAGGACAAGCTGGTGCTTGCAGGCGGTCAGAAATTCCCCAGCCCCTTCGGCACGTTCGTCGCCCCGAATATCTCGCCCTCCGAGGCCGGGATTGGCGGCTGGTCGACGATCGATCTGGTGAATGCCGTCAAGCTTGGTGTTTCCCCCGATGGCGCGCACTACTTTTCCGCCTTCCCCTATACGTCCTATGGCCGGGCCGAGCTGAAAGACCTGGTGGACTTGAAAGCCTTCCTAGACACGTTGCCTGCTGACTCAACCCCCAATCAGCCGCATGACGTAAGCTTTCCGTTCAACATCCGGCGCAGCCTGGGGGGTTGGAAACTGTTGTTCGGAGGCACCGGGTGGGTAATGGCCGACGACGCCCTGTCGCCCGAGCTGGAACGTGGCCGGTACCTGGTCGAGGCCTTGGGTCATTGCGGCGAGTGTCACACGCCCCGCAACGCCTTGGGCGGGCTGGACCGCGCCCGCTGGATGGGCGGCGCCCCCGATCCCAGCGGCAAGGGACGTGTTCCCAACATCACGTCAGCTGCTTTGACATGGTCACCCGAAGATGTCGCCTATTACCTGGAAAGCGGGTTTACGCCTGAATTTGACAGTGCCGGCGGACATATGGCCCATGTAATCGAGAACACCGCCAAACTGAGCCCGGAAGACCGCGCCGCAATTGCCGCGTATCTTCAGGCCATACCGGCTGTTTCCAAAGCGGCGGAGTGACGGGGAAAATCCCCACTAATACATCATAGCTGTTACATTTGCGCCGGTAGTATCTTAAGTCTCGGATAACACGAGCGGGAGCGCGACGCAGATGAAGCGACTGATACCGATTGTAGCCGTGGCCCTGTTGGCCATTGCCGTGGTTTTTGGCAGCGGGATCATTCCGCAGCAAAACGGGTTGCGCGGCAACCTGCACATTGTTTCGGGTTCAGAAAACAAGGCCCTGGAACCGATCATTGCCGAATGGGGCAACGAGAACGGTGTCGATGTCAAAGTCACTTACAAGGGGTCCGTGGATATCTCGCGTATCCTGGGCGAAGGTGCCGAGGGCGAATTTGATGCCGTCTGGCCAGCAAATTCGCTGTGGATCGAACTGGGTGACACCCAGAAAGTGGTAAAGCACCGCGAGTCGATTTTGCGCTCGCCCGTTGTGTTGGGCCTGCGGCGACCGATTGCGGAGCGGCTGGGCTGGGTCGGGCGCGACGACATCACCGTGCAGATGATCCAAGAAGCCGCAAGCGCCGATAAGTTCCGCCTGTCGATGACCTCGGCCACGCAATCAAACTCGGGCGCTTCGGCCTATTTCGGCTTTCTCTATGCGCTGGGGGACAACCCCGACGTTCTGACGCTGGACGATCTGGGCGATGAGGCACTGCAGGACAAGGTGCGCGATCTGCTGGCGCAGGTGGACCGGTCGTCGGGCTCGTCGGGCTGGCTGAAGGACAGCCTGGTCGCCAATCCGCGGGCCTTTGACGCGATGTTCAACTACGAGGCGCTGGTGATCGAGGCCAACCAGGCGCTGGTCGCATCGGGCCAGGACCCGCTTTACGTGATCTACCCGGCCAATGGTCTGTCGGTGGCCGACAGCCCGCTGGGCTATGTGAACAAGGGCAACGCCGAAACCGAAGAGGCCTTTTTGAATCTGCAGGCGCATCTGCTGAGCGATCCGGTGCAGGATCAGCTGGTGGCGCTGGGCCGGCGCGCCGGTCTGATCGGCTTGGCGGCCGACAATGCCGACACGGCGGTCTGGAACCCCGAGTGGGGTGTCGACCTGAACCGCGCCATCGCCCCGATCCCCACCCCCGACGCCGCAGTGATCGGCGAGGCACTGCGGCTGTATCAGTCTGAGCTGCGCAAACCGTCGCTGACGGTTTGGGTGCTGGACGTGTCCGGCTCGATGGAAGGGGAACCGCTGGACCAGTTGAAAGCCGCGATGGGGCTGCTGCTGGATGCCGAGGCCGCGGCGGTGAACCTGCTGCAACCCTCGTCGCGCGATATCAATATCCTGCTGGCCTTCAACCACGAACACCTGCCGCCCGAAACCTATAAAGGTGCCGAACCTGCCGCCCTGCGACAGGCGCTGAACACGGTGCAGGGCTTGCAGGCCGGCGGCGGCACCGACCTTTATGCCGCGCTGTGGTACGCGCTGGAGGCGTTGGAGCCGTACCATGCCGACGGCACGCTGTTTGATTATCTGCCCGCCATCGTGGCGATGACCGACGGTGCCTCGGACACGATCAACCGCGACCTTCTGCTGCGCACGTTGGAAACCAACGGGTTCGGCTCGGACGTGCCGATCCACGCGATTGCCTTTGGGGCCGCCGACGAGACACAGCTGAAAGAGCTGAACGAGGCCACGATCGGCAGACAGTTTTCCGCCGGGTCGGATCTGGCCGGGGCGCTGCGTAAGGCCAAGGGGTATAACTGATGAAACTGCCTGACGGGCCCAGACAAATCCTGGCCGGTGTGCTGGCGGCGGTTGTCTTTCTGGCTCTTTATTTTGGCATCTCGCTGGTCTGGTGGGCGGCGCTTGGCCTGGGCATTATCGTGTACTTCGCACTGCTTCTGGTTGTTGGACGGCGGACCCCGGCAGATGAGGTGATGCTGAGCAGCCGCGTGTCAGCCGCCGATGTCAAATCCGCAGGGACAGCGTTACAGGACGCCGCCAACCGATTGGCCGGCGTCGCAGAAACCGCCCCACAGACGGACAGGGCCGCATTGGTAGAGATGGCGGATCACCTGCGTTCGATCCGCGAAAACGTTCTGGCTGACCCGCAGGATTTCCGCTCGGCCCGCCGGTTTGTGAACAACTACCTGCCCGTCGTCGTGCAAACGGTCGAGGCCTATGGCGCCCTCGCCCGCCGTGCGGGTCCCAAACATGGCGACAGGCTGCAAGCGCTAGGCACACAGATCCGCAGCTTTGGCCCGGTCATCGAAGAGATCG
The DNA here is from genome assembly GCF_000647975.1 of Actibacterium mucosum KCTC 23349. Taxonomy (GTDB): domain Bacteria; phylum Pseudomonadota; class Alphaproteobacteria; order Rhodobacterales; family Rhodobacteraceae; genus Actibacterium; species Actibacterium mucosum. The sequence continues at coordinate 462,020 of NZ_JFKE01000002.1, read as the reverse complement.
ACCGCGCTTGCCTTGAAAATGATTTCGCGGCGCTTGAAGTTCAGGTGGCCGCCCTTGCGACGCAAATGGACCGTGGATAGATGAACCGTTCGATTATTGGCCTGATCATTCTGCTTGTTGTTGCCGGACTGGCTGCCGGCATATCGTTTCTGGACCTCTCCAGCCTGACACGACAGGTCGAACGGCGCGACCCGGTTGAGGTGTCGATCTTTTACGGCGGCGAAAAATCGGCGCTGCTGAAAAACCCGCAAGTCGCCGAAATCATCGAGAACCGCTACAAAATCACGCTGAACGCCTCGAAGGCCGGGTCGGTCGAGATGGTGACAACGCTGGACAGCACCGGGCGGCACTGCCTGTGGCCGTCGAACATGGTTGCGGTGGAACTGGCGCGTCTTTCCGGCAAACCAGTCAAAAGCGACGAAACCATTTTCAACTCGCCCATCGTGTTTTACGCGTGGTCCGACGTGGCCGATGCGCTGACCAGCGCCGGGGTTGTGGCCAAACGCAATGACGGGTTCCTGACGGCGGATGTGCAGGCGCTGGGCAAGCTGATCGAAGACGGCGCGCGGTGGAAAGAAGACCTGGGCCTGAACATTTACGGGCCGTTCAAAGTGTTCTCGACCCACCCGGCCAAGTCGAACTCGGGCAATATCTGGTCGGGTCTTTTGGCCACGGTTCTGAACGGCGGCGACGTACCCACCGAAGAAAGCCTGCCGACTCTGCTGCCCCGGATCGAAGATTACTTTGCCGCGATGGGCCATATGGAAGCCAGTTCTGGCGACATTTTCGAAAACTTCTTGAAACAGGGTATGGGCGCGCGGCCGATCATCGTGGGCTATGAAAACCAGCTGGTCGAGTTTTTGAACGAAAACGCCAATTTCGCCGACCTGATCAAGTCGAAAATCCGCGTGATCTATCCGGAGCCGACCGTTTTTGCGTCGCACCCGCTGATCTCGCTCAGCCCGGTCTGTGATCGCCTGAAAGAAGCGTTGATCGACCCCGACCTTCAGGCGATCGCCTGGGCCCAGCACGGGTTCCGCACCGGGTTGATCGGGGTAGAGAACGACCCGTCCGAGATCAAGGCAGCCGCCCTGCCCGACACCGTTTCCCTGGTGGTGCCCATGCCGGCCGCTGGCGTGATGCAGCGGGTTATTGCCGCCGTAAGATAAAACTTGCTGCAATGCGGCAATGTGACTCTTCCTGTCCGGCGAACCGTGCTTAGATAAAGCTCTAATCATCGAGCAAATAATCTGAGCGACGGGGTCCGCAATGCGTTTCGTAGCCACCAGCATTTTTCTTTTCACCGCGGCTTTGCCCGTGTCAGCCGAGGTTACCGGCGAGGTTCGACTTGGCGTGACACAAGCCGGCGACATTTCCGGCGCGGCTTTCTTTGCCGACGGCACTTGGGCCTACGAATTCGGGGCGTTCGGCGTGTCGTTGGGATCTTACGGTGTGTGGACCGGTAAGGATCACCCACATGAAACCTATGCCGCTCTGACCTATGACCTGGGCCCCGGAAAACTGGCCCTGGGCGTGCCGCGCCCGGCATATGACCTGTTTGCGGTTTCGGCCATTGATCACGTTTTACCCGCGCTTGGTCTGGCCAATGTTGCGCAAACCCGCAGCCACGCAACAGCGGTGGCCACTGCAGGCGGCGGTGTTCCCTTGGGCGCCAGCTTTGCCAGCGACCAATTTGCCGCGTCCGTTGTGCATATTGACACCACAAACGCGACGGTTGTCAGCGTCGGCGGACGTTTCGGTAATGTCCCACTATTTGAGGGGGCATTGGAATTGGTTGAACAGTCCGGCGACAGCCATGCAAACGCCAAACTGGGTGTGGTTCACAGGATCGACGCGATGACATTGCACGCAACGCTGTTTCACAGTGATGTTGCCGGTCAGGCGATTGAACTCGGAACCAGCTTTCCGGTCGGCAATAACGTGCAACTGGACCTGTTCGCACAGGTTCCGGACGAAGGCTTTGACAATGCCACCGTAGGTGCCGCCGCAAAGTTTCCGTTGGGCGTCTACAGTTTCTTGAATACAGCCGTGGCGCGCGACACGAACGGCGAAGGAGCTTACGCGGCATCCATCGGGTGGCGGTTCTGAGGTCTATTTGCCAGCCAGTTTGCGTGCACGCGCGTCGCGAAGGCGGGCGAAATCGTCGCCGGCGTGATAGCTGGACCGGGTCAGCGGCGTGGCCGAAACCATCAGGAAGCCTTTGTTATACGCGGCTTTTTCGTAACCGGCGAATTCTTCGGGCGTGACGAAACGGTCCACCGCGTGGTGCTTGGGCGTGGGCTGCAGATACTGACCGATGGTCAGGAAATCGATATCGGCGGCGCGCATGTCTTCCATCACCTGCACCACGGCTTGCTTGTCCTCGCCCAAGCCAACCATGATGCCCGACTTGGTAAAGATCGACGGGTCGATCTCTTTCACACGTTGCAACAGCCGCAGCGAGTGGAAGTATCGCGCGCCGGGCCGCACCTCGGGGTACAGCCCCGGCACGGTTTCCAGGTTGTGATTGAACACATCCGGTTTGGCCGCCACCACAACCTCCAGCGCTTCGGGCGCACAGCGGATGAAATCGGGGGTCAGGATCTCGATTGTGGTTTTGGGAGAGCGTTTGCGGATTGCGCGGATCGTCATGGCGAAATGCTCGGCGCCTCCATCTTCGACATCGTCGCGGTCGACCGAGGTTACAACAACGTGGTTCAGGCCCAGCTTGGCCACCGCGTCGGCCACCCGGCCCGGCTCGAACACGTCCAGATCCTCGGGCGGTTTGCCGGTGGCGATGTTGCAGAAGGTACAGGCGCGGGTGCAGACCTCGCCCATGATCATCATCGTGGCGTGGCCCTGCGACCAGCATTCGCCCACATTGGGGCATCCGGCCTCTTCGCAGACGGTCACCAGCTTGTGCTCGCGCATGATGTTGCGAGTGTCTGTGTAACCCTTGCCGGTGGGCGCCTTGACGCGGATCCAGTTGGGTTTGCGCGGCTGCGGATTGTCTGGCTTGTGCGCCTTTTCGGGGTGGCGCTGCTCGGGGATCTTCAGGTCACGCATGTCTATCTCCTCATTGCACAGTATTTACGCCTCTTTTGGAACTTGTCCAAGGGCTTGCCACACATGTTTGCCATGCAAACAGAGCAACCCTGCCCCCTTCGGTTTGGCCTTTGTCCGGCGAAATTGCGCTTTTGTGACCGGGCCCTGTCACAAAACCGGTGGCGGCGACCACTCCTTGTAGATGAGCAATCCGGGAGGTCCTCATGACAAATGACTATGACGTAGTGGTGGTAGGAGCAGGTTACGGCGGCGTCATGGCCGCGCTGCGATTGGCGGGCAAAGGGCGCAAGCACAGGTTCAGGGTGGCGCTGATCAATCCACGAAAACACTTTGTGGAACGGTTGCGTCTGCACGAAACAGTTCGGCCCGATACCGACACGCAACTGCGCAGCTTTTGCCTGCAAACATTGTGCGGCAAGCAGGGCATTTCCTTTTATCCCGGGCAGGTCACGCGCATCGACCGTGAGGCCCTTGCGATCACGGTGGATCAAGGCGATATCGGGTCCTGCACCCTCAACTATCAACGGTTGGTGCTGGCCACCGGTTCCAGCGCCGCCGCGCCAGATCTGCGTGGCGCAAACCATCACTGCTATGTCATGGACAGCAACGCCGAGCGCGGACCGGCAGCATTGCAGCGCGCCATAGGTAACCTTTCCGCGCCACGCATCAACATCGTGGGTGGCGGTACAACCGGGATCGAACTTGCCGCCGAGTTGGCGCAGCACCCCGGGGCTGACGTTCATCTGGTAACAACCGAAAAGGTTGGCAAGGCACTGCACCCACGGGTCGGCGACCATGTTCGCCGCACTTTGTTGCGCAAGGGTGTGCGCCTGCACGAACACACCCCGGTAAAGGAGGTATTTGGTGAACAGATCGAAACCGACCGCGGCACCCTGCCCCATGACATCGTAATCGCCGCAAGCGGCTTTAGCACTTTCAATCAATGGCCGGGGTTGGACTTGAACCGCGCGTCCAACGGGCGCATATGCACGGACCCTTTCCTGCGTGCCCCGCAAGACAAACGAATTTTCGTGGTTGGCGACGCCGCGTTGCCCGATCTGCAAAAAACGCAAGGCAGCGCGCCCGCACGGATGTCGGTGTTTTTTGCACTGGCCAGCGGCGCCCATGCAGCCGATGTTATTCTGGACGAAAGGGCCGGCCGGGTACCACGTAGATTTGCCTATTGGACCTACGGTCAGGCCGTGGGTTTGGGGGATGAAGCAATCGGATATGGCACAATGCGCTTTGATCAGGCTTACCGGCCATTCTTTGTGGGCAAGACAGGCGCCGCAATGCGGAGGTTCTTTATCTCGGTGCTGTATCAACTGATCATGCTGCAGGCGCGTTGGCCCAGCCTTCCGTTTTTCCTTGGGCGGCCTTTGCGGGGGGCCGGGCGTCTCTGGCAGCCTGCGGCGCAAACCTTGGGAAAGGAAAAGACGGAGGCGAAACTTGGCGCGGATTGAAGAGCACTGGCATACAGCCTTCGCCGTCGCCTACCGGATTCTCGGGTTGCCGTGGCAGGCCGAGGATGTGGCGCAGGACACGATGGAAGCCATGCTTTCCCGGCCCCATCCCGATATTCGCAATCTGGGTGCGTATGTTGGGGGCACTGCGGCGAAACTGGCGCTTAATCGGCTGCGGTCGGACACACGCCTGGCAAAGCGTCACGCGAGATTTGGTTTGCCCGCCGCTCTTGACGAAAACCATGTTACAACAACCGACGCACGGATTGATCTGGGCTATGCGGTGACGGCAATGGGATTGCGGCTGAGCCCGCTTATGCGCGCCGTTTTTGTTCTGCGCAGCGGGTTTGACATGCCCTATAGTCAAATCTCCAATAGTCTCAACTGCACCGAAGCCGCGGCAAGACAGGCCTTTTCCCGGGCATGCCGGAAAATGGTCGAGACCCCATTGCCACCAACACAGCCAGCCGCCAGCACCGAGGAACTGGCCCGTTTCGTTGCGTTGGTCACGGCTGGCGACGCCGACGCATTGGCACAAAGTCTGGCCGAGGAAATAGCCCTGCACAGCGACGGCGGCGCGCAAGCCCCGGCCTTTGGGAAAACCATCACCGGACGCAGCCGGATCGCCGGGTTTCTTGTGGTCTCGCCCCCTTTGTTGGGCTCCGGTTTGCAGGTCGGATTTACCACGGGTCTGTCGGGGCCTTTGCTGCATCTGCGAGGAAAAGATAACCTGTCAAAGCTGATCGTTTCCGCGCAAGTGTCAAACGGACGTCTGACCCGTAATTTCGCGCTGTCCAACCCGGAAAAACTGGACCCCAAACAGCAACAAAAGGCCGCATTCTAACCAAGATGCCCAACGGCAAGGCACGCCCGGACAATTCGCGAGGCAACGATCACATCATCGACCGCGGACCATTGAAGGGCAGCTCGGAATCACCTAAGTGGTTCTGCGATGCAGAAAGCGTGATTTCGCGCAACAGGAGTACCCATATGCAACCCGGCTATCGTCTTCCCGAAGTGACATTCCACACCCGCGTGCGCGACGACGCGATCGAGGGTCCGAACCCGTTCAAATGGGAAGACAAGACCACCGCCGACTACTTCGCCGGCAAGCGTGTTGTGCTGTTCTCGTTGCCCGGTGCGTTCACCCCCACCTGTTCAACCTATCAGCTGCCCGGTTTCGAAAAAGGTTTTGCCGATTTCGCCGCCGAAGGCATCGATGCGATTTACTGCATGTCGGTGAATGACAGCTTTGTCATGAACAAATGGGCCGAGGCGCAGGCGCTGGAAAACGTTGCCGTGATCCCCGATGGCTCGGGCGAGTTCACCCGCCGCGTTGGCATGCTGGTGCGCAAGGACAACCTGGGCTTTGGCCTGCGGTCGTGGCGCTATGCGGCCATCGTCAATGACGGCGTGATCGAAGCTTGGTTCGAAGAGCCGGGCCTGTCGGACAACCACGGTGATGATCCCTACGGTGAAAGCTCGCCCGAAACCGTGCTTGCATGGCTGAAAGAGGCCAAAACCGCAGCGGCCTAAGCGCCTTTAAAACCTGTCACGGGTCTGCTGCAAGAGCTGATCCGTGGCGGTTTGCAAAAGCGCGGCGAGGTCCCCAACCCAAGGATCATCTGCCGTACGATGACGACAGACCAGGGCGATTCCGCGCCCCGGTTCCTCTCCCGAAAAGCGTCGCAGCGCGAGTTTCGGGTTGCCGGCTACCTCGCGCGGGATGGCGAGTTCCGGTAACAGTGTGACCCCAAACCCCTCGGCCACCAAACCGCACAACGTGCCCAGTGACGAGGCCGCCATGTCTACACGTGTTTGTGGTCGGCGCATGGCACAGACATCCAGTGCCTGATCCGCAAGGCAATGTCCGTCATCCAGCAAAAGCAAGCGGTTCGGATCCAGATCGCGGGGTTTTACCGCCTCGCCCACACGCGCGACGGCGTCGGCGGTTCCGGCAAGCAGGAACCGATCATCGGCAATGGGCAACGAGGTCATCGCATCCCCCGGCACGGGCGTGGCAAGGATCGCAGTATCAAGATGCCCTTCCTCCAACGCGCGGACCAGGCGTTCCGTTGTGGCCTCGTGCACTCGTAAATCCAGTGTGACATTGCGAGCGCGCAGCAATGGCAACGCAACGGGCAACAGGTAGGGCGCAATTGTGGGGATCACCCCCAGCGTTAACCGGCCGGACAATCCCTGCGCCCGCCGCGCCTGGGTTTCCAACGCGCGCATGTCAGCCAGCACCGTTTCGGCGTGACGCAGCAGGTCATGCCCTGCAGGCGTCAGCACAGCCCGGCGCGGCTGACGCTCCACAAGCCGGGTGCCAAGTTCAACCTCTAACTCTTTGATCTGCGTAGATAACGCGGGTTGAGACACGTGGCATTCCGCCGCCGCCCGGCCAAAATGTCCTGTCCGGGCAAGAGCGGTGAAATACGTCAATTGGCGCAGGGTGATGTTCATAACCCTTGGTTATCACACTACCCGATTACGGAAAACCTAACCTATCAACCCGCCACCCGGGCCATAGGTTTCCTGATAATGCCGGTTCAGGCGTTGCAGCGCGATACGCAGGACAATCTTTCCAGACCGCGCCGACCACCCCATACGCTTCTCCGCGGTTTCCATGCCTTCAAGATAGCAGCAGCAGCGCAGGACGACATCACCCAGACCCGGGCCCAGATCACGCAATGCTGCGGCAACCCTGTCGCGCGCGGCGCGCGGGCCGTCTGCCCCCCCGCCGGAACCAAAACCACCCATGTTACCCCCGGTCAGGAAACCGTCCCAGTTTTGGGTTACACGTGCGCCCATCTGCGCCAGCTCAAAATCCTCGCGCAGCCGCTCGCCGGCCCGCACAAGATCGGGCGACAGGAACGGTTGCCCGCTTTTGTCCTTGCGTCGCGCAAGCACGGCAAGCGGCGATTCCGCCAAATTCACGCGTACCTTTTCACCCGGTCCGTCGGCCTGAGGCACCACACGCTCCCCCCAATCGCGGTTCTGCGCGGCAAAGGGGGCCTGCGCCTCGGCAAACCCTGCCTGTGCCTTTGGATCGTCGGCCAACAAGCGCTTGAGCGCTGCCCGACCGGCCGAAGTAATTTGATATGTTGCAATTCGCCCCGCGCTTTTGCGTTCGATCCAGTCTTTCAACGCAAAGGCCTCGGCCACACCGCGCGAGACAACGGCAATTCGTGTGGCGTCGCCGTCGGCGTTCTCTTTCAGTACAACCGCTTTCTCGAGATCGGCGGCGATGGCCAAAAATGCCCCCGCTTCGCAAAGGCGCCGAAGAATGCGGCGGGCCTCCTTATCGATTTGGGCGTCATCCGGAGCGGTGAATTCGCGAATTGGGGCGGTCATGTTGTTGGTTTCCTTACGTTCTGGGGTGCACAGAAAGCTCTGACCAAGTCCCAACAACGCCGCATCGACCAGCGGGTCGTCGCGCCGTTGCTCCAGCTTTCGAATGCTGCGCATGACTGTGGATGGGTGACGGGCCGAGCGCCGCGCGATCTCGCGAATGGACTGCCCACCCACCGTGTGGGTGAGGTAACAGACCACGGCATCCGGGACCCAAACCGGGAAAACCGGAATTTGCGCTGGATGCTGCTGCGTGTCGCTATTCACACTTGCCCCCTGGTCGTGACGAGCGGCATCTGTCTGTCATTCTGACGAGTTCGAAATACACGCTAAGGTTGTTTTTCTTACCACAAGGTTAACAAACAGGCCGATTTCGATAATTGTTCCAAAGATATAAACACTCTTGAAACCATCGCTCGGTGGAACTGTGCAAAACGCAACACCCGCTTAAGTTGTGCTTGTCTCTTTCGGACACACATCAGGAGACCCACCATGACCGACCCGATCCAGCTGCTGAATGCCCTGCGCCGCCCACGTCTTTTGATCCGCGCCGCACGATTTGGGTTGGCAGACTATCGCCGTGACCGAGACCTGACCCGGTTGCTCGGACAAGGGGCAGTGCCTGCACCCGCGCAATCTCTGGACGTTCTGTTGGAACAGGAAGAGGCATTGGAACAAACCCGCAGATCAGGTGACGCTGGGTATTCGATTGCACGTCATGTCGAGGTGCTGATCGCCCTGATCGCGGAATCGCGCCTGATCCCCCGTGGCCCCGACGGCGCAATGGGTTAACCCGACAACACCCAAACACGTCACCGGGCCTTGCAACGCACGGCCCGGCGGCCTATCAGCGGGGCATGAACAGCACCTCTCATGACCGCCTTTTGATCATCGATTTCGGCAGCCAGGTCACGCAGCTGATTGCGCGCCGCCTGCGCGAGCTGAGCGTCTATTGCGAAATCCACCCCTATCAGAATGTCACCATGGACTTTGTGCGCGATTTTGCGCCCAAGGCAGTGATCTTTTCAGGTGGCCCCGACAGTGTGACCCGCGACGGCAGCCCGCGTGCCCCGCAGGACATCTTTGACTACGGCGTGCCGATCCTGGGCATTTGCTATGGCCAGCAGGTGATGATGCAGCAACTGGGCGGCAAGGTTGAAGGCGGCAAGATTTCGGGCGGTGGCGGTACCGCCGAATTTGGCCGCGCCTTTGTTACGCCCGAAGGCACCCTGCCCCTGCTGAACGGTTGGTTTACCGAAGGTGACGAGCAGGTCTGGATGAGCCATGGCGACCATGTCAGCCAGATTGCACCTGGGTTCGAGGTTTTTGGAACCTCGCCCAACGCGCCCTACGCCATCACCGCCGATCGCGCCCGCAATTTCTATGCGGTGCAGTTTCACCCCGAAGTGCACCATACCCCCAACGGCGCAAAGCTGTACGAAAATTTCGTTCGGTTGGCCGGGTTCAGCGGAGACTGGACCATGGGGGCGTACCGCGAACAGATGATCGAACAAATCCGCGCGCAAGTGGGCGACAAGAAGGTGATCTGTGGCCTGTCGGGCGGCGTCGACAGCTCGGTCGCGGCGATCCTGATCCACGAAGCCATCGGCGATCAGTTGACATGCGTTTTTGTGGATCACGGCCTGCTGCGCAAAGACGAGGCGACCGAGGTCGTCAGTATGTTCCGCGACAACTACAATATTCAGCTGATCCACGCGGATGAATCCGAGCTGTTCCTGGGAGAGTTGGACGGCCAGTCTGACCCTGAAACCAAGCGCAAGATCATCGGCAAGCTGTTCATTGACGTGTTCCAGAAACATGCCGACACCATTGATGGCGCTGAATTCCTGGCCCAGGGCACGCTTTACCCGGATGTAATCGAAAGCGTGTCGTTCAGCGGCGGGCCGTCGGTCACCATCAAGTCGCACCACAACGTAGGTGGCTTGCCCGAGAAGATGGGACTGAAACTGGTGGAACCGCTGCGCGAGCTGTTCAAGGACGAGGTGCGCGCGTTGGGCCGTGAACTGGGCTTGCCGACCAGTTTCATTGGCCGCCACCCCTTCCCGGGGCCGGGCCTTGCCATCCGGTGCCCCGGCGAGATCACGCGGGCCAAGCTGGACATCCTGCGCGAAGCTGACGCCGTTTATATCGACCAGATCCGCAAACACGGCCTTTATGACGAGATTTGGCAAGCCTACGTCGCCATCCTGCCCGTGCGTACCGTGGGCGTGATGGGCGATGGGCGCACCTATGACTATGCCTGCGCCCTGCGTGCGGTGACATCGGTCGACGGCATGACCGCAGACTATTACCCTTTCACGCATGAGTTTCTTGGCGAAACCGCCACCCGAATCATCAACGAGGTTCAGGGCATTAACCGCGTAACCTATGACATTACCTCAAAACCGCCCGGCACCATCGAGTGGGAGTGATTTCTGCGCAAGCATTTTGTGCAGATCATGATTTCTAACTTCTTTGTTATCCCTGTGATTTGTTCGTTACGCACCCAGTGCTACGCAAAGGCTGGGGTACATTGTCAAAGAGGTTCGGATGGTCGTCCGGGTATATAAGTGCTCGCAATGCGGGCACCGCATGCGGTTGTTTGGGACGCATTGCGGAAAATGTTATGCCGACAAGCCGCTGCGGAAGTCCGGCTGGCTGCTGACCATTGTGGTCTCGGCGGCGGTGCTTGGCCTTTTGGCGGTTGTATCCGGGGGATGAGGCGCTAGGTTCGGTTGACATCGCTGCACCTGTGGGAGGGGGCCGTGACAAAACCGGAAACACCATCTTCGAATATTCTGGTAGCGGCGGCTTGGATGGTCGGAGTCATTTCGTCCTTTTCCGCGATGGCGATTGCCGGTCGCAGCGCGCGCACAGAACTGGATACGTTCGAGGTCATGTTGTACCGGTCATTGATCGGGGTCGTGATCGTGTTGCTGGTGGCCGCATCAACGCGTCAGACGTCGCAAATACGTCCCAACCGGCTTGGCCTCCATTTCCTTCGCAATCTCAGTCACTTCATTGGTCAGAACCTGTGGTTTTTTGCCCTGCCCCTTATACCGTTGGCCAAATTGATCGCTCTTGAGTTTTCTACACCGGTTTGGGTTCTGTTCCTTGCGGCATTGTTCCTGGGAGAGGTGCTGACCAGGCAACGTATTCTGGTTGCCGTCATCGGGTTTGTGGGGGTTCTGGTAGTCGCAAATCCCGAGGTTGGCAGCCTCGACGCCGGCACCATTGCGGCCGCTCTGGCGGCCCTGGGTTTTGCCGGCTCTGCGGTGATGACCAAGCGGTTGACCCGAACCGAGCCGATCCTGTCCATCATGTTCTGGCTGACCGTCTTTCAGGCCGGAATGGGAGCGTTGATGGTTTTGTATGACGGCCAAATCACGTTGCCTTCGCCGGCGCTATGGGGGCCGGTGGCATTGGTGGGCCTGACCGGCCTGTCGGCGCATTTCTGTTTGACCAAAGCCCTGAGCCTTGCCCCATCGGTGGTCGTTATGCCCATGGACTTTCTGCGCCTGCCGACAATGACGATTTTGGGTGTGTTGTTGTATCAGGAATCCCTGGAGGTTTCCGTAGTCATTGGTGCGGCTCTGATCCTTGGCGCCAACGCAATAAACTTGCGCAAAAGCTAGCACACTCGTGCAACAGTTTTGCCCTAACGTAACAACCGGATGACGTTTGGTCAGCCATTGACCCAATAAATCGTGTATACTTAGCCTAGCTGCCAATAAGAACCAAAAGAACAAAAGCTAGGGAAGAGAATATGAAAACAGTTCTGGGAGGAGCCAGCCTTGCTGCGCTGGCAGCCACGTCAGCCCATGCGGGTGGCGTCGAGCGAACCGGTTTCACAAGTGGTCTGTTGTTCGAAGAAGGGACGCGCGTGGAACTGACCTATGCACAGGTTAACCCAACTGTCAGCGGTGCGCAGGGTACGTTGCCGGGTTTTCTGGGCGTCATTTTTCCACAAGGGGCCAGTTCCGGTGATGTTGCAGACGACTATTCCACCGTCACGTTGGGCTTCAAAACCGCTCTGAATGATCGTCTGGATGCGGCGATCATTCTAGATCAACCCATCGGCGCAGATGTGTCTTATCTGCAGCCAAGCTATCTATATGGCTTTGGCGCCGGATCCACGGCTTCGCTGAAATCGAATGCCGTTACCGCTTTGCTGAGGTATCAGATCAATGACGCGTTCAGCGTTTATGGCGGCGTTCGAAATGAACGTGTGAAAGGTGTGGTGAGCCTGTTCAGCTTTATCGGTACACCGGACTACGATTTGTCAACGCAAACCGCATCTGATTGGGGCTATGTTGTTGGTTTTGCATGGGAAAAACCCGAGATCGCGGCCCGCGTGGCTCTGAGCTATGTCTCGGCCATCACCCACACGTTGGAAACCAACGAACGGCAAGGTGCCGCCACTGGCAACACGCCATTTGACACAACCGTCCCGCAGTCGCTGCAAGTTGAATTCCAAACAGGTGTTGCCGAAAACACCCTGCTGTTTGGCTCGGTCAAATGGACGGATTGGTCGGCATTCGACATCACGCCGGTGCTTTATGACGCAAATATCGGTGGATCACTCGTCAGCTACGACAATGACACGTACACCTACACGCTGGGCCTGGGTCGCCGGTTCAACGAAAACTGGTCCGGTGCCGTGACACTGGGATACGAAAAGCAACAAGGTGGCTTTGCTGGCAACCTCGGCCCCACTGACGGCTTCTTCAGCGTTGGTCTGGGCGGCACCTACACCCGCGGCAACATGGAGATCAGCGGCGGTGCGCGGTACATCTGGATCGGAGACGCCGAAACCGAAAGCCCGATTATCCCAGGCGCTACGCAAGGTAACTTTACCGGCAATTCGGGCACCGCGTTTGGCCTGAAAATCGCTTACAATTTTTGAACCCTACCTCGCTCGGGCCAATGTCCGGGCGAGGACAAACCGTTTGACCATACAAGAACCTCTGGCTACCACGAGGACAACAGGCAGACGGGACAGACGCATGATCTATCAAACAGCAGACGAATGGCGCAACGCAGCGCAAAAGCGCGTGTTGCTGTTTGGTATGTCTGGACTGGGGAAAACCCATGTTTCCAATATGTTGCGGGGTTCAGGTGACTGGTTCCACTACTCGATCGACTATCGGATCGGCACCCGCTATATGGGCGAACACATCGCGGACAACTTCAAGCGTGAAGCGATGAAAGTACCGCTTTTGCGGGAACTTCTTCTGTCCGACAGCGTATTCATCCAATCGAACATCACGTTCAACAACCTCGCGCCGCTGTCAACCTACCTGGGCAAACCGGGCGATCCGGCAAAGGGTGGCTTGCCCTTTGCGGAATACCAGCGTCGACAGGAACAGCACCGTGCGGCAGAGGTTTCGGCATTGCTGGATACCACGCATTTCATTGAACGTGCGGCCTCGCTGTACGACTATGACAATTTCGTCTGCGACACCGGCGGTTCGATCTGCGAGGTGGTGGACCCCACAGATCCTGACGATCCCGTGATGACGGCATTGTCAGGGGCGGCCCTGATGGTGTGGATCGAAGGCTCGGACGCGCATACCGATGCGTTGGTGGAGCGTTTCGACAAAGCACCCAAACCAATGTATTATCAACCACAGTTTCTTCTTGACGCTTGGGGCGAATATCTGAGCAAAAACAAAGTGTCAGAGGGCGAAGTTGATCCAGACGACTTTGTCCGCTGGACCTATGCGCGTGCACTTGCGCATCGCCAGCCACGCTATCGCAAGATGGCCGACAACTGGGGCGTAACCGTCTGTGCCAGCCAGGTTGCCAAGCTGCGCGCACCGAGAGACTTTACCGATCTGATTGCCACGGCCCTTGAGGCACGCGGCTAATCGGATTATCTCACGGTTTCCCTATTTCATCAGGATCGGTCTTATGCCCATCAAACTGCCTTCATCCCTGCCCGCCTTCGACGTGCTGACGCGCGAAGGTGTGATGGTAATGGGCGAAGGGCGCGCGGCCCGACAGGATATCCGGCCGCTGCGGTTGGCTTTGCTGAACCTGATGCCCAAGAAGATTCAGACCGAGACACAGTTTGCCCGCTTGATCGGCGCCACGCCGCTTCAGATTGAGCTGTCGTTGCTGCGCATGTCGGAACACGAGACCAAGAACACCGCCGCCGAACACATGGCCGCGTTTTATCGGCCGTTTTCCGAGGTTCAGGCGTCGGGCGAAAAGTTCGACGGCCTGATCATCACGGGTGCCCCGATCGAGCATCTGCCCTTTGCCGACGTCACCTATTGGGACGAACTGCGCCAGATCATGGACTGGACACAGACCCATGTGCATTCCACTTTTGGCGTGTGTTGGGGCGGCATGGCCCTGATCAACCATTTCCACGGCATCAAGAAACACGATCTGGACGCAAAGGCATTTGGGTGTTTCAGACATCGGTGTCTGGATGCCTCGTCGCCCTATTTGCGCGGCTTCTCAGACGATTGTGTGATCCCGGTCAGCCGCTGGACGGAAATCCGTCAGGACGAGGTTGACGCCGTACCCGGCCTGCACACCCTTTTGGGCAGCGACGAGGTGGGCCCCTGCCTGATCGAGGACAAGGCGCATCGGGCGCTCTATATCTTTAACCATTTCGAATATGACAGTGACACGCTGAAACAGGAATACGACCGCGACGTGGACGCCGGTACTGCGATCAACGTGCCGATAAACTATTACCCGGACAATGATCCGTCCCAACCGCCGTTGAACCGCTGGCGCGGCCATGCGCATCTACTCTACGGCAACTGGATCAACGAGATCTATCAGACCACCGAATATGACCTGGCCAAGATTGGCACTTAGCATTGCCCTTCTGGCTGCCGTCCTGGTTGGGGTGACGCAGTGGCGCGCGCAATCGCGAGAGGCCGCTGCCGAGGCTGCCTATCCACCCATCGGCAAGATCTATCAGGTAGATGGCGTTGATATGCATGTGGTCGTGGCCGGTGACGGCCCAGATCTGGTTCTGATCCATGGATCAATGGGTTCCGTCCGTGATTTCACTTTTGGCCTGATGCCCGAATTGGCCAAATCCTATCGTGTCTTTGCGGTCGACCGTCCCGGTTTGGGATACAGCGGCGTGGCCCCAAATGGGCAGACCTTGGCGGTGCAATCACGCCTGATTGCGCAAGCCGCAGCGGCGGCCGGGGCACGCAACCCACTGGTTCTGGGCCAATCCTACGGTGGAGCCGTTGCGCTGAACTGGGCGGTCTCTCAACCTGAACCTCTATCCGGTCTCGTGCTTGTCTCGGCACCGTCGCACCCATGGGATACCGGGCTTGGGCGGTTCTATACCGTTACGTCACACCCTTTGGGACAGGCCATTGTGGTACCGCTTATCACCGGTTTTGTCAGACCCGGCACGGTTGCTGATGCCGTTGAGAACGCGTTCAAGCCGCAGCTTGCGCCTGAGGGTTATGCAGAGCATTTTGGCCCGCAAATGAGCCTGCGTCGGTCCTCTTTGCGGGCCAATGCCCGCCAGCGTGCTGCCTTGTTGTCCGAAGTTGTGGCGATGGGGCCAAGCTATCCAAGCATCAACCTGCCGGTGGAAATCATTCATGGGCTGGCCGATACTGTCGTCAGCCCCGACATTCACGCCCGCGCCATGGCCGAGGAAATCCCCGGTGCGGTATTTACCGCCCTGCCCGGCATTGGCCACATGCCGCACCATACCGCAATCCCTGACACGATCGATGCGGTTCACCGCGCCGCCACCCGCGCCGGATTGCGCAATGCCCTGTAATCGCGATAGTTATAGGCGAATGGGCAAGGAGGCATCATGAGCAAACCGTTCGACGGCGCCATCAGCAGGTTTTTCGAAGACGAGGCACCCAAAGAGGTGCGCAAGGCGATCGAGAAAGCGGACAAGCACGACATTTTGTCAGAAAGCTATCCGTATGATCGGGCGATGGATCGCGACGAATACGAGGATGCGATCGAAAAGCTTCAGATTGAGCTGGTTAAGCTTCAGTCAGATGTCCACGCCACCGGCAAACGTATTGTTATCGTATTCGAAGGCCGAGACGCCGCTGGCAAAGGTGGCACCATCAAACGGTTCCGCGAGAACCTGAACCCGCGCATTGCCCGGGTTGTGGCGCTGAGCAAACCCAGCGACCGCGAGATGGGGCAATGGTATTTCCAGCGCTATATTGATCATCTGCCGACCGATGGGGAAATCGTGCTGTTCGACCGATCCTGGTATAACCGCGGCGTGGTTGAGCATGTGTTTGGTTTCTGCACCGAGGATCAGCGGCGACATTTCTTCCGTCAGGTCTCGGACTTCGAAAAGATGCTGGTCGATGACGGCGTGCACCTGTTCAAGCTGTGGCTGAATGTCGGCCGGGCCGAGCAGCTGCGCCGGTTCCTCAAACGCGAGGGCGACCCGCTGAAACAATGGAAGCTGAGCCCGATCGACGTGAAGGGCCTGGCGAAGTGGGATGACTACACGTCGGCCATCGGAGAGACACTGTCGATCAGCCATACCGAACACGCGCCCTGGACGATCATCCGGTCCGACGACAAGAAACGCGCGCGGCTGGCGGGCATCCGCACCGTGCTTTCGGCCCTGGACTATGCGGGGAAGGATACCAAGGCGGTGGGCGCACCCGACGAGCAGATCTGCGGGGGGCCCGGCATCTGGGATGGCTAAGCGCGGCTATCATCACGGCAATCTGAAGGCGGCGCTTGTTGAAAGCGCGCTGAAGCTGATTGAGAAGAAGGGACCTCAGGGGTTCACCCTGTCCGAGGCGGCCAAGGCTGCGGGCGTGACCCCGGCCGCCGTCTATCGCCATTTCGAAGGCCGCGAAGACCTGATCGCCGAAGCCGCACGCGAAGGATACGAAATCTTCGCCGACCTGATGGAATTCGCCTATGACAGCGGCGCGCCCTCGGCTTTGGCCCGGTTCGAGGCGACGGGCCGCGCCTATCTGGCCTTTGCGCGCAAATATCCCGGCCACTATATGGCGATGTTCGAAAGCGGCGTGTCGATCACGTCGAACCCCGAGCTGACCATCGTCGCCAAACGCGCCACCGAGATCCTTGAAAAGGCCGCGGCCGAGCTGTCAGAACATATTCCACCAGAAAAACGCCCCCCCGCCGCGATGTTCTCGGCCCATATCTGGGCTTTGAGCCACGGGGTGGTGGAGCTTTATGCCCGCGGAGAACCCGGTGCGCGCACACCGTTCCCGCCCGACGAATTGCTGGAAAGCGGAATCGGAATTTATCTGCGCGGCCTTGGGCTGCTGCCACCGGACGAGACCTGAAGGTGCGCCTTGCGGCGCGCACCTGTGTCTCGCCTGACGCCAAAGGCG
This sequence comes from Actibacterium mucosum KCTC 23349, assembly GCF_000647975.1. GTDB lineage: Bacteria > Pseudomonadota > Alphaproteobacteria > Rhodobacterales > Rhodobacteraceae > Actibacterium > Actibacterium mucosum. The sequence continues at coordinate 444,799 of NZ_JFKE01000002.1, read as the reverse complement.
TCATTCTCGGGGTGACGCGGGGATCGGCGGCAGGGTCATTCCGAACGTCGTTTTTTACCATGCAGCGCGGCAGACTCTGCAACGGCTTAACAACATTGAGAAACTGAATAGCCACATCCGCAACGGGTTGGGATAAAATTATTGTCGGATTGGAACGAAAAAGTTATCGTTTGGTTAACAAACAAAAAACTCTTTTTGAGGCGGAGCAGACATGTCCACAGGTGTAATCGGCTTTTGCCGTTTCTCTTTCTTTGGTCCCAGCGACACAAAGCTGTCATATGATGATCGTGCGAAAGCGTTTGAAACGCTTTACGATCCGGTTCGAATGGAAACACGGTTTCTGTTGTTCGAGCATCTTTTGATGCAGGCGATGGCGCACCAGACGAACCCGAATTTTACACTGCATGTGATGTCTTCGGATGTCATGCCGGACGCCTATAAAAGGCGATTGACCAGCCTGTGCAACGACGTGAACGCGGTTCAGCTGCATCTTTGCAAGTCCGAGAAACTGGGCGCCGAGATTGCCCCGATGCTTAAGGATGCTGGCGAAAGACACAGCAAGCTGGCGCAATTCCGCATTGATGATGACGATGCCCTGTCGATCAACTTCATCGATCGGCTGCATCACTGGGCTTCGATGTTGTGGCAGGAAGCGTTGATCACGATGCCACGAGGGCTGATGCTGTATGATGAAGAAAACACGCCCAAATGTCAGCCGTTTTTCCGGTCGCTTACAGGGGCCGGTTTTGCCTACCTGACCGTAGGCAAGCCACGCAGGAATGTTTTCCAGTTCTCGCACCTGGCGTCGGGACGCCGCTATCCGGCCATGGCAGATCCCACGTTGACGTCACATATTCAGACCTTCACGTCTTCTTGCGATACAAGCTTCCGGGCGCGCCGTAAGATCGCACAATTCTCGGCACAGATGTCGGAAAAGAAATCCGAAAAAGAACTGGGGGTCATGACCCGCGAAGCACTGGATCTGGATTTCCCGTATACCACGATGTCAGACCTGCTGGACCTTCAGGCCACCGCAAACGCGCCCGAACAACTTGCCCCAATCGCGGCACAATAAAAAAAGGCGCCCGAAAACAGGGCGCCTTTTCTTTTTGGTATCGGTTGCCGCTTAACGCTTGGAGAACTGGAAGCTCCGGCGTGCTTTGCGCTTACCAAATTTCTTACGTTCCACAACGCGGCTGTCGCGAGTCAGGAAGCCAGCGGCTTTCAGCGGCGCGCGCAGGGCGGGATCGTACAATTGCAACGCTTTCGAGATGCCGTGCTTGACCGCACCAGCCTGGCCCGAAAGACCGCCGCCTTTAACGGTGGCCATTACATCGAACTGATCTTCGACGCCGGCAACCTGAAACGGCTGACGCAGGATCATCTGCAGCACCGGACGCGCGAAATACGCGGGCATGTCTTTGCCGTTGACGGTGACCTTGCCCGAACCGGGTTTAATCCAGACACGGGCAACCGCGTCTTTACGTTTACCGGTGGCATAGGAACGTCCCAGCTCGTCACGAACAGGTTCGCGGGGTTCAAAGGCATCGGCAACGGCCGCGATTGCGTCGTCGCTTGCGACTGCGCTGAGCTCTTCCAGCGAGTTAATCTCTTCAGCCATTATCAGCTCCGCGTGTTCTTGGAGTTCATGGATTTCACATCCAGCACTTCCGGCGCTTGGCCTTCATGCGGATGTTCGGTGCCGGCATAAACGCGCAGATTGGTCATCTGCTTGCGGCTCAGACGGTTGCCTGGCAGCATGCGCTGCACGGCCTTGGTCACCACGCGCTCGGGGTGGTCACCCTCAAGCAGCTGGCGCGCGGTACGGCTTTTGATGCCGCCCGGATGGCCGGTGTGCCAGTAGTAGTTCTTGTCGTCGCGCTTCTTGCCGGTCAGCTGCACCTTGTCGGCATTGATGACAATGACGTTGTCACCCATGTCCATGTGCGGCGTGAAGGACGGCTTGTGTTTGCCGCGCAGACGCATGGCGACGATCGATGCAAGACGGCCCAGCACGACGCCTTCGGCATCGATGATGATCCATTTCTTGTCGATATCCGCCGGGGTAGCGGTAAAGGTTTTCATATCTTGGCCCTCGGGCTGTGCTTACGGGTGACCGTATCGGGCACCCTGTCATTCGGATGGCGCAGTTCTAAGGGTTTTGACAGCACAGTCAAGAACAGGAAAACAGTTTTATCGCAGCTATTTCAATCACTTAAAAATAAGGTATTAAAATACCCCAATCTCATACGCCGATTTCGTGGGGTGGATTGTCCAGCAGGTCACGCAGAACCTGGCATCCGCGTCGAAACCTTTCACGTGATACACGCGAATTCACCGCCAGCCGAACAGCATTAGGTGCACGACCATCTACCAACACGTAAGCATCCGCGTTACGCAACAAGATTCCGGCATCCTCGGCTTTGCGTTGAAAGTTCGAAGCCCGCCATCCCGAGGGCATGGCCAGGTATGCAAACGCGACATCCGGGCGCGTGTGCAAATCATATCCTGCAAAGACTTCGCGCATGATCTCGACCCGCGCCGCATTGTCGGAAGCCACGGCATCGCGCACGCGATCAGCGTCGGGATGGCTCATCACATGTTCGGCCACGGTCATGATGAATTTCGACACGCCGAAAGAGGAATGGCTGGCCGCACGTTGCCCGCGATTGCGCCAACCGTCAGGGGTTACAAACCAGCCAAACCGCAGATTGGGAGCAATGGACTTGGACAGGCTGGAGATGAACCAAACCCTGTCGGGAGCAAGGTCGCGATACGAAGGGCGATCCACCCGGACAAGACCATAACTTTGATCGTCGATGATGTGGAAATCAAATTCGCGGGCCAGCTCGGCAATCTCTGCGCGACGTTCAGGCGTTGTAGAGATCGTGGTGGGATTATGCGCAAAGCCGGAAGTTGCCAGCAACTGCACGTCATGCGCCTGACAGGCGGCGCGGATAGACGCGGGCACAGGGCCATCTTTGTCCTGCTCAATTGCAACTGCTCGGCCCCGCATCTGTTGAATCGCATGGCGGAAACCAGGATAGGCAAGCTCTTCGGTCAAAACGACAGGCTTGGGTCCTTTCAGGACGGTCTGAAGGATCAACGAGATTGCGTGCTGACCACCATGTGTCAGAACCATGTGATCAGGCGACAGGTGCGCTGTTTCGAACGACTTGATTTTCTTGTGCAGGATCAGTTTGCGCAACTCGCGGCTTTGAGACATGTCCGGATAAAGCAGCATCATGTCTTCGTCCATCTCGGCAGCTTTCAGCAGCCCTTGCCGCACATGCTCGACCTGGCCGACATCCGGCAGGATGGGTGAACGCATATCCAGAACATCATCGGACAACTCGACATTTTCTACCATCAGCGATTCGCCGGCGGTGGGGCCGCGGTCAATGAGCGAGACAAATGTACCGCTGCCAACTTTTGCATTCAGTACATTTCGATCAATCAGCCATTGATAAGCCCGCGCCACGGTGCCGGGCGTTACCTTCAAATCCCACGCCAAATCGCGCACCGGGGGCATTTTTTCGCCTGTTTTCAATGATCCATCGGAAATCGAGGCCTCGATCCGCTGCGCAAGAACGCGGTATTTTGGTCCGGATGATTGTGACCAATCAATTTCCTGAATTGTACCCATCACAAAACTTCGCTCGCTTTTTCTTTTTGCACATTGTACCAATCCCACATCGAAATCAACACGGATTGTACCGATACACGAATAGGAATGCTTGTCATGTCACGCGAATATCTCAACCAAAACAACCAGATCAACCCTTTCCTGTCCACCTCTCCGAAATTGTACCGCGAATCGTTCGCTACAATTCTGGTGAAGCTGGCCAATGTCTGGATGAGCCGCCGCGCCACACGCAAGCATCTTGGCCGCCTGACAGATCATGAGTTGAAAGATATCGGGCTGACACGTGAACAGGCGCTGACCGAGGCCACCAAGCCCTTCTGGCGCGGCTGAACACCTCCAAAAGAACCCCTTCCTGGCCGGGCCTTGTGCCCGGCACTTTTTATTTCGGGGGAATAGAATAGGTCAGCGAGGCGCGCGCAACAGGGGCATCACTGCCATCGGATCGGATCAGAACATCCCCCACGGCCAATACCCGGCCCAGCTTCAACAGACGCGCCTCGGCGATCAGGTCGCGGCCCGCTTGCGGTTTGCGCATGAAGTCTATCGAGGCATTGGTTGTCACGGCCAGCGCCACTGGTCCGATCATTGCCAAAACCGCGACGTAAATCGCCACATCAGCCAGCCCGAACATGGTTGGGCCGGACACGGTTCCGCCCGGCCGCAGGTCGTCTTGTGACACCGGCAGTCTTATGCGCGCGGACATCGCACTGGCATCCTCGACCACAAAATGTGCAGCTTGCGGAAAGTCGGTTTTAAGAAATCTGTTCAACGCCGCAGCGTCCATCATGGGTGTTCGGGTCATCGCATCCTCCGCCCGCAGCTTTTCGCCCAGAGGCGTTGTTGGCAAGTCTGACGCTAGGTCGCGCGGCGGCGGATCAGCAGTTCCAGCTTGTTCAGCGCACGGGTGTACCAGCGCGCGTTGACACCTTTGTGCAGATAGGGTCGCCGTACTTTGGGGTTTACGGTGCGCAATACGTCGTCGGCCATCTGGATCTCGGTCAGATCACGGGCCTTCAGGGCGGCAACCTCTTCCACCGTCAGGCTGTGGAACAGCAGCGGATCAGGACCCGTTAGGTATTCCGACAGGCGGGCGCCAAGCGTTCGCCGCCCAAAGCGCAGCGTTGCCACTTGCGGCAGCTGGCAGGCAAACGGATCGGCATAGTGCAGCATGGGGGCAAAGCGGGCGGCGGCGGTGCGGGCATTGTCGCGCTCGGTCGGCCCAAAACTGAACCCCGTCTGACGCAGCGCACCCACATCAGCAATCACCACGTCATAGACCCAGCGGCGCGACCGGTCGCTTTGATCGGCTGCGCCATTGTCGTTCTGATAGCCCCGAAAGGGTGGCCAGGGGCGGTATTCCCCCTTGCTGCGCAGCTTGGATTTGCCCAGCGAGAAACAGGGGTGCACAAAGGCATGTCGGACATCGGCGCTAAGGAACTCGGTGATCGTGGTCCAGTCTTCGGGCCCCATGTCGCGCACCACCTGCATGTCGTCCTGCAGGAACATCAGGTAAGGCTTGGCGCACACCTCGACGGCATAGTTCATATTGGCATAGAGCCCACCGTGGCGACCGGCCTGTTCAGCTTTGGGTGTGATGACCTCTACCGGTAAGTCGTTCAAAACCGCAACGGTCTCGGGGTCGGTGGAACCATCGTCCAATACGGTGATACCCACGCCGGGCAAATGAGCCATGGCCGATGCCACGCATGCCTTCAGATAAGGGCCACGGTTGAACGACAGGATGAAAAGGTGCAGGTCCATACCCCTGGCTACCCTGCCCGCATATTGGCGCGCAACATCAATGTCAGCACAAAGGCCACGCCCGCGACGATCAGCGCGAACCACAGGATTGCGGCCTCGGCCCCCAGCGCGTAAAGCCCGGCCCCGATTACCGGGGCCAGCGCCATGCCCGCCGTCGGCATAATCGACAACACGCCCGAGATGGCCCCGAACCCTTCGCGGCCCAACAGCTCGGCCGTGACCACCGGGCGCATCACGCTGACCAACCCGACCGAGGCGCCCTGTAGCCCGGCGAAGACAAAGATCAGCAGCGGCTCCACCCCGGCCACCAACAGCGTTGCCATGGCCAGCACGCTGCCCAGCCCCGTCAGGCGGGTCACCCCCAGCGACGTCACCCGGTGCTGACCCAGCATCAGCACCACCCGGCCCGCCACCTGCGACGGACCGATGCACGAGGCCGCCAGCACCGCCATCGCCACCGGCGCGCCAGTGGATTGGAACAGCACCATCACATAGGTCACGATCAGCGAATGGTTCATCCACATCAGCCCGAAACACCCCGCAATCAGCCAAAACGCCGGGCGGCGCATGGCACGCGCCAGGGTGCCGGGCGGGGTTTCGGTGCTGGTCTGCCCCGCCAGCGCGTTGCGGCGCAGCCGGATCACGCCCCAGATGTTCACCGGCGCCATGACAACCAGAACCGCCACCGCAAAGCTCCACAGCGCGCCGCGCCAGCCCAGGGCCTCGCCCAGCACCGCGCCCGCGGGATAAGACAGGGCCGAGGCAAAGCCCGCCACCAGCGTCACCCGAATGATCGCGGCGCGGGCCTGTTCGCCCAGACGGCGGGTCAGAAAAGCAAAGCAGGTTTCATAAAGCGCGCCGCCCTGCACCACCCCCAGGATCAGCCAGCCAATGATCCAATGTGCGTGGCTTTGCGCCAGGGCCAGCACCGCCAGCCCAAGCGCCCCGACAAAGGGCAGATAGCTGAGCAGGTCACCGCCCCTGCCCCGGTCCACCAGCCGCCCCGACACCGGCGCCAGCGCCGCGGCCAGCAGGATCGACAAGGTTGGCCCCAGCGCCAGTTGGCCCTTGGTCCAGCCGGTTTCGGCCTCCAGCGTCACCAGAAGTGCGGCAAAGACATAGTAAAAGCTGCCATAGGCCATGGTTTGACCCACCGCCAGCAGCCAGACGGCCAGGCTGTCGCCTTTGGTTTTGGGCGTTTGGGTCACACCCCGTACAGGTCGCCGAACTTGGCGTCGAGGTAATCCAGCAGCGGCGCCTCGGACGGTTCAAACCCGCAAGCCCGCGCGATCACGTCGCGCGGTTCATAGAGCCCGCCATGGGTCTGCAGGTTGTCGCGCAGCCAGGCCAAAGCGGCCGACGGATCGCCCTTGGCCAGATCGGCCTCCAATTCCGGAACCGCTTTGCGCAACGCCTGGTACAGGCAACCGGCATAGACATTGCCCAGCGAATAGGTCGGGAAATAGCCAAAGAGGCCCACCGACCAATGCACATCCTGCAGTACGCCATTGGCTGGCACATCCACGGCCACACCGAAATCGGCCGCAAACCGCTGGTTCCACGCGGCCTCAAGGTCATCAACCTCCAGCGTGCCGGCCACCAACTGACGCTCCAGATCAAAGCGCAGCATGACATGCAGGTTATACTGCACCTCGTCCGCCTCGGTCCGGATGTAACCCGGGTGAACCCGGTTCACGGCGCGATAGAACGCCTCGGGGTCGGTCACGTTCATTGCGCCGAACTGGTCCTGCATCTGGCCAAACAGCCAACTGGTGAAGGCGCGCGAGCGGCCCAGCTGGTTTTCGTAAATCCGGCTTTGGCTTTCATGCACGCCCATCGACACGCCTTCGCCCAGCGGGGTCAGCAAATAGGCATGGTCAATATTCTGCTCGTAAGTGGCGTGACCGACCTCGTGGATGGTGGAATAGAAGCAGTTGAACGGGTCATGCTCGGCCACCCGTGTGGTGATCCGCACATCCAGGCCCGAGCCCGAGCTGAACGGGTGTACCGCCTTGTCGATACGGCCATGGTCGCTGTTGTAACCAAAGGCAGCGGCCAGCTTGTCGGACACACGCAACTGGCCAACTTCGGCAAATTGGCCCGACAGCGGCGTGGGCGCTGTGGCCCCCATCACCCGGTCCAGCAGCGCCACAAGGCGCGGGCGCATCCGGTCGAACATCGCGCCGATCTCGGCCGCGCTGGTGCTGGGCTCGTAATCCTCCAGCAGCGCATCGTAAAGGTCGCCACCATCAGCCAGCGCCGCGGCCGCCTCGCGTTTCAGTGCCACAACCTCTTTCAGGGTGGGCAGGAAATGCGCCACGTCGTTATTGGCCCGCGCCTCGGCCCAGATTCCCTGACTTCGCGAGGTCAGCTTGGCCAAGGCTGTGGCCAGATCTTCGGGCAGTTTGGTGTTGCGGGCATAAGACCGGCGGATATGGCGCAGCTTGGCGGCACCCACCGCATCCAACGCCCCATCGTCGATTGCGGCCAGCCAGTCACCCACGCGCGGATCGGTGCGGCGGGCGTGCAGCACCGCCTCCAACGCGCCCATCTCTTCGGCGCGTTGCGGCGCAGCTCCGCGCGGCATCACCGTTTCCTGATCCCAGCCCAACCGGCCGGCAACCTGCGACAGCGCCTCGGTCTGGTGCTGAAACGCCATAAGCTCGTCAAAAGCGCTCATCTTACCCTCGAACAGATTGCTGGGCCGGATAGCCCGCGTTGAACCGTGCACGCAGGATCAGAACCCACGCCATGATCGCGCCCGCCTGATGCAGCAATGCCAGGTGCAACGGCGCGGAATTCACAACGGTTACAATGCCGATCAGCGCCTGCAACACAAGCATGGCCAACGCCAATGTGAACGCCCCGCGCGTGGCCACCACGCCCGATTTCGACGCGCGCCGCCAGACGACGATGGCAAAGATCAACAACACATACCCCGCGACCCGGTGCATGAATTGCACCAGCCCGTCATTTTCAAAGAAATTGCGCCACCACGGGTCGATCCCGAACATTTCGGGCGGGAAAATCCCGCCTGCCATCAAGGGCCAATCGGTATAGCCGCGGCCCGCGTCAATACCGGCCACCAGCGCGCCCAGAAGGATCTGCAGAAAGGTGAAGTGCAGCAGCCCCGTGCCCATGCCGAACAGCTTGCGCTCGCGCGCGCGGCGCGCTTGCAGAAGGTCGGTTTCGGCCCGGCCCAGCGTCAGCACGTACCACGTGATAAAGCCCAGGATCACAAATGCCAGCCCCAGATGAACGGCCAATCGATAAGACGCCACGTCAACCATCTGCCCGCTCAGGCCCGAGCTAACCATCCACCAACCAATCGCACCTTGCAGGCCACCAAGTACGCCTAAACCCAAAAGCCGGCCGGTCCAACCTGTTGGGATCTGTTTGCGCAGAAGGAACCACAGGAACCCAACCGCCCACACAAGGCCGATGACCCGGCCCAATTGCCGGTGGCCCCATTCCCACCAATAGATGGTTTTGAATTCAGCCAAGCTCATTTGCGCGTTTTGCAGCGTGAATTCCGGGATCAGCTTGTATTTGTCGAACTCGACCTGCCAGGCCTCGGCAGACAAGGGCGGCAGCGCGCCGGTGATCGGCGCCCATTCGGTGATCGACAAGCCGCTATCGGTCAACCGCGTCAGTCCACCCACCAGGATCATCGCGGCCACCATCACGAACAGCAGCATCAACCAGATGCGAATACCGCCGCGCGCGCCGCGAGCCCGGTCGATCAGGCCTCCCTGCGGCCCGGCCGCCGGTTTGGCCGTGTCAGCCACTTCCTCGAAAATCGAACGTTTTTCGGCCATTGCGGGCTCCGTCATTCTGATGTGCTGGCAACCTAGGGCTGCGGGCTGGCCGGGGCAAGCGGATGCGCGGTTTTTTCGCGCCCGGCGACGGCTAGTCGCGGTCGCGGGTTTTCCAGCGCACCAATTGGCGCAACGCGCCGTGCAGCATCTGCACATCGGCGCGGGTCATGGCAAAGCGGCTCCACATATTGCGCAGGTTGATCTTCATACCCTCGGCTTTGTGGTCAGGGAAAAAGAACCCCTCTTCCTCAAGCCGCTGCTCAAAATGCTCGGCCAGCTTTTCCACCTCAATCTGCGGCGCCGGGTCGGTTTTGGCCAGATGCACCAGTTCGGGCACGATCTCGGCGGTTTGACGGCGCCATTCATACCCTGTCAGCAACACACATTGCGCCAGGTTCAGCGAGGCAAAATCCGGGTTCACCGGGACCGAGATGATGGCATTGGCCCGCGCGATATCGTCGTTTTCCAACCCCGCGCGTTCAGGCCCGAACAAGACCCCCACCTTGCGCCCCTGAGCACAGAGCGCGCGCGCATGCTCCATCGCGCGTTCGGGCGTCATCACCGGCTTGGTCAGATCCCGCGACCGGGCGGTTGTGGCGAACACATAATCGCAATCGGCGCAGGCACCGGCCGTGTCGTCATAGGTCCCAGCGCCGTCCAGCACCCGCCCCGCGCCCGAAGCCGTGGCCACCGCCCGCTGGTTCGGCCACCCGTCGCGCGGGTCCACCAGCCGCATCCGCGTCAGCCCGAAATTCAGCATCGCGCGCGCCGCCGCACCAATGTTTTCGCCCATCTGCGGGCGCACCAGTATAAAGGCGGGTTGTCGGTCAGTCATAGTGTCAGGCTTTCGTGGCAATCGGCGCGGTGATACGCTCAGCATCAACCAGACGCAAGGGAGGTCCCGCATGGCCTATGACGAAGGATTAGCCGAAATTCTGCGCGACGCCTTGTCGGACACACCCGGCATCTCCGAGAAACGCATGTTTGGCGGTCTGTGTTTCCTGCTGAACGGCAACATGGTCTGCGGTGTGCACAAAGGCGGCGGCATGTTCCGCGTCGGCAAAGAACAGGAGGCCGCGGCGCTGGCCATCCCCGGCGCCGCTCCCTTGTCGTTCACCGGGCGCAAGATGGGCGGCATGGTCGAGGTCACCGATGACGGCATGGGCAATGACGACACGCGCGGCGCGCTGCTAACCCTGGCGCTGGGATTTGCAAAAACCCTTCCGCCCAAGTGAGCCAGCCGTTATAGGGGCGCAAGCCAAGATCAAGGAGCCCGCAAATGGCCACCACCCCCGAGCAGCCGCAGATTTACCTGATCACCCCGCCTGAATTCGAGTTGTCGACCTTCCCCGCACAGCTGGCCGCGGTGCTGGACGCGCACGAGGTTGCCTGTGTGCGCCTGGCCCTGGCAACGCTCGAGGAAGACCGCGTCGCCCGCGCCGCCGACGCCGTGCGCGAGGTGACAACCGCCCGCGACATCGCGCTGACCATTGCCGATCACGTGCAGCTGGCCGAACGCTTTGCGCTGGATGGCGTCCACCTGACCGATGGCGCGCGATCAGTCCGCAAAGCGCGCAAAGCCCTGGGCGACGATGCCATCGTCGGCGCCTTTTGCGGCAATTCCCGCCACGACGGCATGACCGCTGGCGAGATCGGCGCCGATTACATCGCCTTTGGCCCCACCACCGAAACCGCGCTGGGCACCGGCGAACCGGCCACGCCCGAGCTTTTCGCCTGGTGGTCGGAAATGATCGAACTGCCGGTGGTCGCCGAAGGCAACCTGACGCCCGACGCCATCGCGACCCTCAGCCCCATCACCGATTTCTTTGGCATCGGGCCCGAGATCTGGGGCACCGACACCCCCGCCGCCGCCCTCGCTACGCTGAAATCGGCGATGACGTGACGGCCTGGCGCCGGCCCGAGCGGAAGGGGCGCACGCCCCGCCGCGAGACAGAAAAAATGGCGCGGAACGGGCCTCAATCTGACAGTAGCTCGGCCGGAAAGCCACCGCGCACCGCCGCCTCGCAGGCCGCCGCCAGGGCCTTGCGGTCGGCAAAATCCGCCACCCGCAATGGCGGGTGATAAATCACTTCGACCGATCCCTGCTGGCGCGCCGCCAATACCTGCAACAGGTTTGCACCAAACCCCATATCGCCCCACCAGCCGTAAAACCGCGCCTCTGCCCCCTCGGGCGCCCGGTACAGCACGCTGACCGGCTGCACCCACAGCACATCCCGTAACGCCTCACTAAAGAACGCCGCAAACAACGTGGTCTTGAACGGCAATACCCGGCGGCCATCGCTCGATGTGCCCTCGGGGAAAAACAACAGCTTGTGCCCGGCCAAAAGCCGCGCCTCGAACAGCGCCGTCTGCGCCCGCGCCTCGCGCCGGTCGCGGTTGATGAACACCGTGCCCGTCGCACGCGCCAGCCAGCCGATGCCGGGCCAACTGGCCACCTCGGCCTTCGAGACATAGTAAATCCGCTTGCGCGCGTTCAACGTGAAGATATCCAGCCACGAACTGTGATTGGCCACAAACGCGCCGCGATGGGTCATGATCTGCCCGCGCACCCGGTGCGGCATGCGCAGGATTACAAAGGCCGCGGTGCAGACAAACCGGGTGATATAGGGCGTCACAGGGCGGCGCATTCCGAAGATCGGCCGCTCGATCAGCCGGACCAGCAGCAACAGCGCCAAACATCCGAACGTCACGATCCCCAACAGGCTGCCACGCCACGCGACGCGCAACCAATCTCCGAAACTCAGCTTGTGCGGTTCCGGCTCGGGTCCATCTCCATACCAGGTGGCACTCACGCGCCGCGCCCTTCGCGAAAGGCTTCGCGGCTCTTGGCGTTCATCAACTCCGTATCCATGATCAACAGAACATCCGTGGTTTGAAAGGCATGGTCTACATAGGCCCCTTCACCCACGACACCACCCAGCCGCAGATAAGCCTTGATCAGCGCCGGCGTGTTCAACATCGCCTCTTTGCGGTTCACCTGATCGGCAGGGATACGTTCCATGCCCAGATACGAGTCCGCCAACGCCTTGGCACGCAAGTGTTCCGGTGCCAGGTGGTTGTGATGCAAATAGGCCAAAGGCTGTGCCAGAGCGTCGGCATCAGTGCCGTGAAAACTGGCCACGCCAAAAAGAATTTCGATATCGTGATCAAACACATAGGCCGCCAACCCATTCCAAAGATGGTACATGGCGGTGCCGCCCCGGTGGTCGGGATGCACGCATGAGCGGCCCAGTTCCAACAACGTGCGGCCGGATGAGATCAACGGCGACAGGTCATATTCGTCGGCTGTGTAGAACCGGCCCACCCGATGCATCTGATCGCTGCGCATCAGCCGGTAAACGCCCACCACATGGTCCAGATTGGCGGGATCGCGCCGCGTATCAACCAACACCATGTGGTCATAGAAAGGATCGAAGGCATCCTGTTCGATCCGGGCATCGTGATCGACCATCTCGCCGTCACCACCCAATTCTTCCACGAAAACTTCATAGCGCAACCGCTGCGACGCGCGCAGATCGTTGGGGTCTTCGGCCAGCCGAATGGCATAATAGCTGTCTGTGGGCTCCATATCGGGGCGGGCCTGCTCTTGTTGCGCCGGTTTGCAGCCTTCTAGTCAGCCACCTTTCACATTGCAACTGTTGGCGCTGGATTGACGTTTGTTAACCACCCGTTAAGGTTGATTTGCAATTCATTGGAACAAGGCAAGGCCGCTTAGCCGGAGGAAAATTCAGGGATGAGATCCACTTCGGACCCGATCAGCACAACCTTGCCTGCATTCTCGAAGTTCACAGTTAATTTGCCATTGATATTCGACTGGACCTGCCCCAACCCCCAATCTGGCTCGCGCGCGTTGCGCACAAGCTGCCCGGGTTCGAGCATCGCGTTGAAATCCGACATTGGCCTGCTCCTATTTTGCGAGGTTCCCGCATGAAACCCGACACCCGGCCCGATCTCGCAGCACTTTTGGGTTCGCGTATCTGTCATGATCTTATCAGCCCACTTGGGGCCATTGGCAATGGGATGGAACTTTTGCAGATGTCGGGCGCGCCGCAAAGCCCCGAGATGCAGTTGATTGCGGACAGCGTGGCCCACGCAAATGCCCGGATTCGCTATTTCCGCATCGCCTTCGGTGCCGCCAGCATCGATCAGCAGATCGGGCGGCGCGAATTTGCCAGTGTGCTGGACGACAGTTTTGCCGGCAGCCGGATCACCATCATTCACGACGTCCAACCAGATTTGCCCCGTTCCGAGGCAAAGCTGGCGCTGATGCTTGTTCTATGCCTTGAAAGTGCGCTGCCTGTTGGGGGCAAGATTGCGCTTTCTCAATCCGACCAAGACAAATGGCAATTGTCAGCCACCGGTCCACGCCTGAATGTGGATTATGAGCTGTGGAGCCTGTTGACCAGCCCGCTTTCAGCCCACGACCTGAAGCCCGCCGAGGTTCATTTTGGATTGCTTGCAGACGCAGCCGCCCGCGCAAGGCGGGCGTTGCAGGTAGAGTTGGGCAGTGAAACCGTCAGCGTTCGTTTTTAAGCGCGGGTCGTTCCGTCGCCCTCAACCAGATATTTGAAGCTGGTCAGTTGCTCGGCGCCTACCGGGCCGCGGGCGTGCATCTTGCCGGTGGCAATCCCGATCTCGGCGCCCATGCCGAACTCGCCGCCATCGGCGAATTGGGTCGACGCGTTGCGCATCAGGATCGCGCTGTCGAGGCGCTGAAAGAAGGTCGCAGCCACGGTGTCATCCTCGGTGATCACGCAATCGGTGTGGTTCGAGCCAAAGTCGCGGATATGCGCGATTGCGCCCTGCACGTCGTCGACCAGTTTCACGGCGATATCCATATCCAGGTACTCGCGGCCCCAATCGTCGTCGGTTGCGGCCTGAACACCCGGCAGATGGTCCAGCCCCGCACCCGCATGCACGCGCACCCCGGCCGCCACCAGGTCGGCGATCAGCTGCGCGCCCAGCCCGTCGGCAATCTGACGGTGGATCAGCAGGCATTCGGCCGCCCCGCAGATACCCGTGCGGCGGGTCTTGGCGTTCAAGACCACCTTGCGCGCCTTGTCGGCATCGGCGGCGGCATCCACAAAGATATGTACGATCCCTTCAAGATGGGCAAAAACCGGCACCCGCGCCTCGCGCTGCACCAGGCCCACCAGCCCCTTGCCGCCGCGCGGCACAATCACGTCGATCGTGTCGGTCATGGTCAGCATCTCGGCCACCGCGGCGCGGTCGCGGGTGGGCACGCGCTGAATGGCGTCCTCGGGCAGACCGGCGGCCCGCAGGCCATCCTGCAGACAGGCATGGATCAGCCCGGCGGAATGAAAGCTTTCCGAGCCACCGCGCAGGATCACCGCATTGCCGGCCTTCAGGCACAGCGCGCCGGCATCTGCTGTCACGTTGGGCCGGCTTTCATAGATCACGCCGATCACGCCCAGGGGCGTGCGCACGCGGCGGATGTTCAGCCCTGTGGGCTGATCCCACTCGGCCATCACCGCGCCCACCGGATCCGCCTGCGCGGCCACGTTGCGCAGCCCGTCGCACATACCCTGAATGCGCGCCTCGTCCAGCATCAGCCGGTCCATCATCGCGGGGCTTAACCCCTTGTCGCGGCCAAACTCCATGTCCTTTGCATTGGCGGCAATGATCTCGTCGCGCCGGGCCCAAACCGCATCGGCGGCGGCTTCCAGCGCGTGCTGCTTAACCTCGGCTGGTGCAAAGGCCAGATCCGCAGCGGCGGCGCGCGCGCGCGCGCCCAGTTCGGCCATCATCTGGGGAATGTTTTCCATATCTTTCATAGCACCATATCATCCCTGTGGATCAAAGCGGCCCGTCCGGGATAGCCCAGAACGGATTCGATGTCACGCGACTGACAGCCCTTGATCCGGCCCGCCTCGGCCGAGGTATAGCGTGTCAGCCCGCGCCCCAATGCGGCACCATCCGGCCCGCAAATCTCGACCGGGTCGCCGCGTTCAAACGCGCCCGACACCTCGGTCACGCCGATCGGCAAAAGCGACCGACCCTGTTTCAAGGCCGCAACCGCGCCCGTATCCAACCGAACCGATCCGCGCGGTTTCATGGCCGCAATCCAGCGTTTGCGCGCCGCCTGCGGGTCTTCGCGTGGCAGAAACCAGGTGGCATTTGCGCCATCAGCCAGTGCCTTGAGCGGCCGCAGGGGCGAGCCTTCGGTGATCGCCAGCGCACATCCCGCCCCAGTGGCCGTTTTGGCCGCCATCAGCTTGGTCTTCATGCCGCCCTTGGACAGGCCCGAGCCCGCATCGCCCGCCATCGCCTCGATCTCGGGCGTGATCTCGGCGATCACGTCGAACCGTTTGGCCGCGGGGTCCTGCGACGGGGCAGCGGTGTAAAACCCGTCGACATCCGACAGCAACACCGCCTGATCAGCGCCGATGGTCACCGCCACCTGCGCGGCCAGCCGGTCATTGTCGCCAAACCGGATCTCATCCGTGGCGATGGTGTCGTTTTCGTTCACGATCGGCACCACGCCCAACCCCAGAAGTTGCGCCAGCGTGTTGCGCGAATTCAGATACCGGCGGCGGTTTTCGCTGTCTTCCAGCGTCACAAGAACCTGCGCGGTGGTGATGGCATGGGGCGCCAAGGCCTCTTCATAGGCGCGGGCCAGGCGGATCTGGCCCACCGCAGCGGCGGCTTGCGATTGTTCCAACGCCAGCGCCCCCACCGGCAGGCCCAGCACCGCGCGGCCCAACGCGATGGAGCCCGAGGACACAATCACAACCTCGGCCCCGCCCGACTTCAGCCAGGCGATGTCTTCGGCCAGCCCCTGCAGCCAGTCCGAGCGCAATGCCCCACTGGCCCGGTCCACCAACAGGGCCGAGCCGATCTTGATCACCAGCCGTTTCGCGTCGGTCAGGGTTGCCACTGTTCGGGCTCCTCATCGGCCTTTTTCAGGCGCAGCCGGTCCTCGGTGATCTCGGCCCGCACAGCGCGCAGCACATCGGTCAGCCCCTCGCGGCTGACGCCCGACATCATCATGACGGGGTGGCCGGTTTCGACCTCAAGTGCTGCCTTTTTCTCGGCCCGCTCCTCGTCATCCAACGCGTCGATCTTGTTCAGTGCCGTGACCCGCGGCTTGCCAGCCAGATCGCCGCCATAAGCCTCCAGCTCGGCAATGATGGTGCGGTAATCGGCGGCCACATCCTCGGACGTGCCATCCACCAGATGCAGCAGAACCGCGCAGCGCTCCACATGGCCCAGGAACAGATCGCCCAGGCCCCGCCCCTCGGACGCGCCTTCGATCAGGCCGGGAATGTCGGCCATCACGAACTCGGCCCCGTCCACACCGACCACGCCCAGATTGGGGTGCAGCGTGGTGAACGGGTAATCGGCAATCTTGGGCCGCGCGTTCGACGTGGCCGACAGAAAGGTCGACTTGCCCGCATTGGGCAGGCCCAACAGCCCGGCATCGGCGATCAGTTTCAGCCGCAGCCAGATTGTGCGTTCCACGCCCGGCTGGCCGGAATTGGCGCGGCGCGGGGCCTGGTTGGTGGCGGTTTTGAAATGCAGGTTGCCAAAGCCGCCATTGCCACCCTTGCCCAGCATCACCCGTTGGCCCACCTCGGTCAGGTCGGCCAGCAGGGTCTCTTCATCTTCGTCCAGAATCTCGGTGCCCACGGGCACGCGCAACACGATATCATCGCCCGAAGCCCCGGTGCGCTGCGCGCCCTGCCCCGGCCGGCCGTTCTTGGCAAAGAAATGCTGCTGATAGCGAAAGTCGATCAGGGTGTTCAGCCCCTCAACCGCCTCGGCCACCACGTCGCCGCCGCGCCCGCCATCGCCGCCATCAGGGCCGCCATATTCGATATATTTCTCGCGCCGAAAACTGATACAACCATTCCCGCCGCTGCCCGAGCGGATGTAAACTTTGGCAAGATCGAGGAATTTCATGAAGTTCGGCTTTCGATTGGGATGCGGACAGGCGATAGAGGGAAACGGCCCAAGGCTCAAGCCCCGGACACCGTTTCCCTAGATTGGCAATGGTCGCAGTGTCCCCATCGCTCAGCCCAGCTTTTTCAGATAGGTCCAGGTGGGGACTTGGGCGTTGCGCGCAACAGAGAACGCCTCGGCATCGCCGATATATTCAAACCCGGCATTGGTCAGCACCCGGGCCGAGCCGGGATTGTCCTGAAAGACCGATGCAAAGATGGTTTTACATTTCTGCGGGTTCGCGGCCAACATGGCGCCAACCGCCTCGGATGCGATGCCTGTATTCCAAAAAGCCGGCGCAACCCAATACCCTACCTCTGACTGGTTTCGATCCATCCGGTCCAAAGCAATCACCCCCAGAACCTCGGACAGGTCATGTCCTGATCCATCCATGATCCACACATCTTCGGTGCGTTCCGGATCCAACGCACGTGCCACAAAGGCCTCGGTCGCGCCGGGGGGCAGCGGATTGGGGATCGACCGGGTAAAACGGGACACGCGTTCATCCCCGGCATACATGGCCAACAGGCCTGCATCCGATTTGCGCACGGGGCGCAGGACAAAACGTTCGGTCTCGATCACCGGAAGGTTCTTTTCTATCTGATCCATCTTCATGCCTTCCCTCCTCCGAAAAGCACATAACCGACGCTGGCCACCGTCAGGGCAGCAAGAGCCAACATTAAGTAGCGTTCAGCCGGTTTTCCGGCCACGGCCCCCGCCAAACGCTCACCAGCGAACGTATAGACGGGGTGTAACACGATCTGCGTTGCCAATAGGCAAATGGCGATGATCGCCGTTGCCTGCAAGGCGGGGGTGCCGGGGCTCACGAAATTCGTGAACCCCGCCGTGATCATTGCCCAGGCCTTGGGATTCAGCGGATGTACCGCCAAACCGGCCCCAAACCCCGGTGCGTCAGACGCAGGTGCGCCGGGCGCAAGGCGCATGCCCGCAATCCGAATTGCGAGCCAGCAAATATAGGCTGCCGAGACCCATTTGAGCAGGTCGAACACCACGGGAACCTGATGCGACAATGCCAACAGACCCAGGCCAAGCGGCCAGATCACCAGCTGCTTACCCAACGCCACACCCGCCACAAACGGCAACGCCCGACGCAGACCAAAGCGCGCCCCTGTGGCCATCAGGGCCATGTTTGCGGGGCCCGGTGTGCCCACCTGGCTGGCCGCAAAGGTCAGGAAAGATGCGACGGCGACGCTCATGCGTCCCTCGCATTCCGCTCGGCCCATTTGGCCTGTGCTTTCTTGCGCCACGGCGCGTCACGTTCCCAGTCACCCGCCATGATCGAACCATAGGGTTGGATCTCGTCCACCACCTCGGCCAGATCAAACGCCGCCATCTGGGCGCGCACGGTTGCCGCCGGCTTGTAGGCCGATGGCAGCTCGGACACGTCGATATTGCCACTAAAGAACCGTGCATCCAGCCCGGCGGTTTCGCGCGCAAACAGTTCAGCCTCGGTCAGATCACCCTGCGCACGTTTATGTGCCGTCCGCGACATGTTACGGCCAGCACCATGCGGGGCAAAGCCATAGTTGCGGTCGGTAACCGCACCGCGGATCAGCAGAACCGGTTCGGCCATGTTCAGAGGAACGATCTGCAACCCGTTGGTATCGGGCAGAAAATCGGCATTCACGGGTGTTGCCCCCTTGGCATGCCAAAACAGATCCCCGTCGCGGAAGACGAAGTTGTGTTCGTTCCAGAACCGCTCCACCACCTTGGCGTCGGCAAAAACTGTCGCCGCCTGATGGATGGCGTTGTGATTGGCCTTGGTCCATTTCCGCACCAGTTGCAAAGCGTCCCAATAGGCCACACCATCCGCACTGTCGGCAGGAATCCACGCGTTTTGCTTCAACACGCCCGTGCTCAGCTTTTTGCGCCATTTCTCAGCACATTTCATGCCCAGCTTGTACAGCCCCGCACCTGGCCCACGCGACCCGTGATGGGTCACCAGACACGTGGTGCCGTTGGCCTTGGACACACCGACAAAGGCAAAATGGTTGCCGTCACCCTGCGTGCCCAGATGCTCCATCGCGGCTTGCAGGATCTTCTTGTCTTTCAGGAACGCATTGTCCCGAAACGCATCATAAAGCGCTGGCGATACGGTGTAACGCTGACCATTCGGACGCCCCCCGGGGCCGAAATGCGTGGCCTTGTGGACCGCGTCCAACACCGTTTTGGGGTCGGAATCTGCAAACTCGGTCACCATGACAGAACAACAGATATCGGCCGAATGCATACCGGGATGAATGGCGTTTTCTGCCGCCACAACACCGCCCACCGGAATGGTGCCTTCGGGGCCAGCCGGACAAGCATCGGGCATCACCGCACCTTTGCGCAGCGTCGGCGTACGCATCAGCACGTCCATGGTGGCCGTGACTTTGTCCAGGTTGTCGCGTTCCTGTTCGTCACCGGCTTCGAGGTTCAGCACGTATCCGGGATTGTCCTGCAACCCCACGCGCGGCGACGGTTTGTTGGCAGCCACCCAAGCCGCCAAATCATCGCCCTGCAGGTTCAGCGCCCGCACAGTTTCCAGAGCGCGACCCAAATCGGCGCCCTGCTCAAAACCCAGATCAATCAGATCCTTGCCGGTAACAGTCATTGTACTAGTCCATTCTTCCTCGTTGCGAGTAAATGCCCAAATGTGGGCGGTGAAATGGCCAGTCTCCAAAAACGAGAAAGGGGACCGGCCTGTTGCCGATCCCCTGAAATCTTTTACCTTCGAGGTTTCGGCTTATTCAGCGGCCTCCGCTAACGGGAGAACCGAAATGAAGGTGCGGCCTTTCAGGCCTTTATGGAATTTGACGTTGCCTTCGGTGGTCGCAAAGATGGTGTGGTCTTTGCCCTGACCCACGTTTTCACCCGGCCACCACTTGTTGCCGCGCTGACGCACGATGATGTTGCCGGGGATCACGGCTTCGCCGCCATATTTCTTTACGCCAAGACGACGGCCCGCACTGTCGCGACCGTTCCGAGACGAACCACCTGCTTTTTTATGTGCCATGTGTCTCTCTCCTTAGCCTTTGGCCAGCTCTTTGGCTTGCTCAACCCAGCCCTCGCGCTCGATACGGCCTTTGAACGACAGTTTCTCGTCGAACTCGGCGATATCGGCCTCGGTCCAGGCTGCGATCTGCGCAAACGTGGTTACGCCAGCTGCCAGCAGTTTCTTTTCCAGCGCCGGACCAACACCCGACAGTTTCTTCAAATCATCCCCACCCTCGGGCGCGGCGGCTGCGGGAGCCTCGGCCTTGGGTTCGGCTTTCTTGGTGGCCTTTTTCGGGGCCGGAGCAGCTGCCACAGCAGCGCCTGCCGACGCGGCACCGATTGCTGCCTTCACACCCGATTTGTCGGCACCCTTTTCCAGGATGTCGGTCACACGCAGCAGGGTCAGCTGTTGACGGTGGCCCTTGGTGCGCTTCGAGCTGTGCTTACGGCGGCGTTTGACGAAGTTGATCGTCTTGGGGCCTTTGATCTGTTCGATCACTTCGGCCTGAACACCTGCATCGGCAACGATCGGTGTACCCACGGTGCCACCAACCATCAGAATTTCGTTGAATTGTACGGTTTCGCCAGCATCAGCGGCCAGTTTCTCGACGCGCAGAACGTCGCCCGACTGTACCTTGTATTGCTTGCCACCGGTCTTGAGGACCGCGAACATGGTCATCTTCCTTTATCATCCGCATCCTGTGGCCCCGCGTTTGCGGTGTTAAATGCCTCGGACAGCGCGCCCTTGCGGGCCGTCATTACAGAATCCGCCCTTGGTTACCCAGTGGCAGAGATGCGGTGTATGTGAGCAAACCTGCTCAAAGTCAACCCGCATTGCCACGAGCTTTGCGGCTTTTTCAATGCGCTTGCCGCCATGCGGTCAGATATCTTCACCCGCGTCCATAAACCGTGCCGCCGCAAAACCCATTTCGCGCGATACACGGCTGAAACTGCGATCAAAACCCGCAAAAAGCGCAATGTTCAGGCTGCGTCCCGCGGGGCTTTGCGAAAAGTCGATATAGCTTTGCAAGTCCGCGTCATTGGCCGGGGCATAGGCCAGGGCCAGATAGGAAAAGACCCACTCGGTCGTGTCGGCACGGATGTCGGCTTCCTGCGACCAGACCTCGCGCAACATGTCTTCCTCGCCCATTTGCAAGGGCACCCCCCCTTCTTCCAGGCCCCGGTAAAACGCAAAGTTGGCGTTCAAAGCGTTTGCAACATTCAGGTCGACCAGATTGTTGACCTCGATGAATTTGCGCAGGATATCGACACGCGGGTCCTCGTCTGCGGCCATCTGTGCGTAAGTGGCGCGGGCAGCTTCGTCTGCGGCATCGTCCATCATGGCGCGACGCGCTTCTTCTTCAAGCACAACAAATTGTGCGCCGGTTTCACCCTGGAAGAACTCTATGATCGCGACCATATCCTCTTCGGACAGCTCAACGGCAAGCGCGTCCTGCATTTCGGTTTGCAGCCGATCGGCGTCATAGATGGTACCAACCACCCCTTCCCAGCTGGGCCCGCCACGCCCAGGGAACATCTGATCCTGAATGGATTGCCCGTGTCCCTGCCCCTCTTCGGCCAGAATCTCGGCAATTTGGGAAAACCGCAGCGCCTGCAATACGTCGCCCGCCCCAACCGCATGTGCAATATTCGCCCACAACATTCCAGCCACGCAAGCAACGGAAAACAAACTGGTGCGCATCGTCATCCCTTTCGGAAAACAGCTTTCTCTGGTCGTGATAGTACGGTGCGGGTAAAGAATTTCCAACCACATGCCGAAATGGTGAATTATCGGCTTGCGCAGCCGCGCCCAAGGCTCTAAATGCAGCCCTCACAAACCACTTGGCTGCGGAGAGGTGCCGGAGTGGTCGAACGGGGCGGTCTCGAAAACCGTTGTCCCTTCACGGGGACCCAGGGTTCGAATCCCTGTCTCTCCGCCACTTCCATTTAGATCAATGACTTAAGAGTTGGACAGGCAAGTGCGACACAAAGTGGAGCACCACGCCCATGAAACTGTCCGCCTGGGTTCGGTTCTTAGCTGACTTTGTTGGTGATCTTACAGGCCGAAGCCAGCTGGTCGAGACGCAACGCAGAAGGCACACCATCGACCATCCGGATATTGGGATGGAGGTAGGGCTGAAATCGCACGAGTTCTACCAAACTCAAACAAATTTCTCGAACTTACAACTTCGACTGCTGTTACCCTAGCAATACCTTGCGGCACCAAGCTGAAAGGAACTCGTGGCTAAGGTCAATTCTGACGCAAAATTCTGCAGCCACTCAGGCACGGATCTAATCTCTCCTCTCCAAAGTGAATGCAGACCCTTGTTTTTTTAAAAGAGAAACAATCAACTCTTCCGGACTGGCAACATCAGATGCAATAAGCTTCAAAAAAGTCGATTTTTTGTATGGATACTTTAAAAAAATATGCGCCCCATCCTTGGAAATATCAACTCTCGCCCCATTTAAATAACATGTATAAAAGTGATCTCTGATACGGCAGGTGTATCCATCCCTAACTGAAAGAGCGTCGTAGACTACTTTGGTTGAATCCATGTTCGGCGGAACCAAAGTGAAAAATTCACGTTCGGCAGAATATCTAGGGCTAACAATTGAGAATAATACAAGAGTCCCAGCATAAAACAAAACTACTGCGACCACCACCGTCAGTAGAATATAATAAAACCGCTTCGATGTAAATTTCATTGGGTTAGCGCTCCACGAAGCACACCGATTGCGTGGTTATGGATCATTGTTTCTCTGTATGACAAGCCGATTGCGCTGGGTATCACGACAAGGTGTGTTGTTCCAACGCCATCAAACGCCAAACCTGCGAACTTGAATGTTATGTTAAGCGTGTCTACAATAACATCCCCCAAAGTGGTTGATATGGTTCTGCCCCTTTTATCGCTTTGCCTGACTAGTGTTCTTGTTGAAGAAACGTAGTGGTCGGTATTGCTCATAGAAGATGAGTGAATACTAGATGCACCCCCGGCGGAATTATAGACTTTAATCTCAAGAGAGGGATTGTTGCTATTTAACGCGCCGGTTACCGCCAAACCTCCCCCTAAGGAATGCCCCACCAAAGACAATTTCTTTCCACCAAGAGCCGTTGTCACTTGACCTACAAGAGCGGCGGCTTGTTCGTGCTGAGGCGATGTACCGTAGACACCATGCGATGCATTCATGATCCAGTCACCGATATCTTGGGAACCCGCAAACCCAAGAACATACTCACCCGTTTCGGAATTTTTATACATTCTAGACTTTATGCCAGTACCTTTATCCGAAAATTTTACGCCTCCCAACCCTAATTTCTCCAACTCAGAACTGGACAAAGCAGTCCAATTATCGGGCAGGTCACCAACATCTGGTTCATCGTGATAGGTGTCTTCAGCGAGTCCAGCCCCATCGCTTTCGGTAACATTCCCGTTCGGATCCATCAGGTTGATTGGATCATTGAACGAGTAGCTGTACCTATTCGTCCCCACCCCCGGCTCGGTCACTTCGAACCAGTCTGGTTGGATGAAGAGGCCGAGTTTGGGGTCGTAGTAGCGGGCATTGAGGAACTGCAGGCCGGCATCGGCGTCGTAGCGTTCGCCGATAAAGCCCTTGGTTTCAATGGCTTCGGACGGATCGAGGGTCCAGTCGGTGGCCTCGCCGAAGGGTTTATAGACGCTCTCCTTCGCCGCGCCGCCACTGTCATTGGTGATCATCCGGACCGAGTTCAGCTGGTCTTTGTGCAGCGCCGAAGGCATACCGTCGACCATCCGGATATTTGGATGGGGGTAGGCCAGCAGGCTTTCATTGCCAGTGCCGTAATCGCGGATCTCCAGCGGGCCGACATAGAGCGTGGTGTTCTCGGCCCCTTGCCCGGTTTTCTCGATTTTCTTCAGCCGCGTGCCGTCGGCGCCGTAGACATAGGTGGTTACGTTGGTGCCGTCATCCACCGACAGCGGCCGGTTCTCGGCGTCATAAGCCATGGCCTTGCCGAGGAGCAGCCCGGTGGTCATGTTGCCGTTGGTGATATCTTCCGATGTACTTCGCGTGAGAACGGCTTTTTGATACCATCTATAAAAACCTGGTACAACTTAACTAGTTTTTCTCAGTTTCAAGTTTTTCTAAGATGAAAGCCAAAAAAATAAACCCACTTGCGCCCAGCAATACATACCCGATTTGCAAAGTGTTCAAAGCAAGTTTAAGTTGCTCTGCGGTAAGTGGAAAAACGTGATTCAACGCGACGGAAATAAGTATAAGAATGGGCAAACCGGTAGCAAAAGAAAATGATGTTTTCCTCAGATCTCTTAGTGCACACAAAAACAGACGAATGTACCAGGTTGCAATTGGTGTCCCACGAGTGATTACTGAGTTTCTGGTTTCTGCATTGCTCACTAAGGCAATCAAAGTAATGGCGATGCCGCTCATCGCCAGCCAATAATATACTTCAAACTGAACTGCTCTAGACAAGGGTTTTGTGTGCATCATACTCACTCTTGAGATCAGGGACCAAGTGTATCGTCATCTGCATCTTGGTCTACACCATTGTTGACTATTTCTTTACTTGCTTCGGGTCACTTCGAGCCAGTCCGGCTGGATGAAGAGGCCGAGTTTGGGGTCATAGTAGCGGGCGTTGAGGTTGAGGCGGATCAGGGATTGGTCCCGGGGACCAATGCCCCGCCGAACAGGCCGCTGTCGGCGTCGTAGCGTTCGCCGATAAAGCCTTTGGTTTCAATGCCTCGGTCGGGTCGAGGGTCCAGTCGGTGGCCTCGCCGAAGGGTTCATAGACGCTCTCCTTCGCCGCGCCGCCGCTGTCATTGGTGATTATCCGGACCGAGTTCAGCTGGTCTTTGTGCAGCGCCGAAGGCACACCGTCGACCATCCGGATATTGGGATGCGGATAGGCCAGCAGGCTTTCATTGCCGGTGCCGTAATCGCGGATCTCCAGCGGTCCGACATAAAGCGTGGTGTTCTCGGCCCCTTGCCCGGTTTTCTCGATCTTCTTCAGCCGCGTGCCGTCGGCGCGGCGCAGGTGGGCAGTGTTGATCTAGACGCCCGACGGCGCCTTAGGCATAGCTGGCGGTCAGACCGTTATGGATAAACGGGTAAGAGCGCTTTTTGCCGTGCTGCCCGATGGTCATTTTTAGTTGGCGACGTGGGTGACCAAAAAGTATTCGCTACTTTAAGAACTCGCTCCAGTACTCACATCCGGGGAAGAGACTTGCGAATTTTTCTCGCAACAGGCTTTTGCCGAAGTAGGTTTTTCTTGGGTCCATTAAAGCTACCGGCGAAACGGTGATCCGACCAAAATTTTGTTCACCAAGCTCACCTACCATAAAGACACGGATAGCGTACTCTTCATAGGCCGTCCGAACGCTCTCATTCAAAAATACTGACAGAAAATTGCTCCCGTTAAAGGAGAACATCCAAGTACTTGCGCTTACTTAAATGCGCTCTCCAGTCTCACCAATGAGAATGAAATCCCCCTCCCACCTTCTAGGCGGGATACCAATTCGAAAGTTTGTTTCCTTCGATGAAGTTGGAAATCCGAATTTTCGAGATAGACTAGCGATCACCTCATCTCCATTCTCAAGGGAAACTGAAAAGGCCATCTTCTTTCCTTCAAAGTCAGGCCCATATTCCCAGTAAACATCTCCGAACCCTAAAACGTTATTCACTCTAGCTCGGAATTCTTCAACCGAAACATCTGTGCAACCAATCAATGCCTGTTCCAGGCGATCAAGGTTATGGGCGACCCGAAGCGGGTGGTTCTTTCGGTTAATCACAACTACACCTCCTCATGCCTTAACGACGGGTATGCAATTTCGAAACTGATCGAATTACCCAAGCCTTCAACGGCTTCATCAAGTTCTTTCAGTGCCTGCCACTCCATCAAGCAAACCGAAAGTAGGTTGAACTCAGCCAACCCTTCCACATTGAATTGTTCTCTTAAACAATCGTACAGCTCATCAAAATCATCTTGACTTCGGCAAGCCATCCATATTGTTGAATTTCCTGACTTATCTTTCCACTCAACGTCAAGAACGTCATTTTTTTCTTCTCGCGTATCAAACAGAACATCGCCAAACGACAATCCCTTCACAAAGAAAGGATAAGACTTAACAAACAATCCTTCTCCGAGAACCTTGAACCAAAGATATTCATTTGAAACCGGTGGCCAGCCGTTCAGACATTGAAGTTTAACTGGTATTTCTAAGCAATCTTCCGCAGTCATCGCACTGCACCTCTTTATTGATCATCCAATGCAGGTTCATCTGATGAACTTCGATCATTGTTTTGTCGATTTTGCAACAGTCGTGCCGAACAGTTTTCCGATTTATGATCCGGTTTTCATCATATGCTATGATCCAAAGATAGATTTAAACAAACGGATGGCCACTGTTTTTGCCCCCGAATGTGCACCCGTTCAATGGCCATCTTGAATAAGCTTTTCCATAATTTTGGTGTCTTCTGCTTCAAGAAATTGCGCTCGCTTTTCTGGGGTCCGCCGGGCAAGCGCATCCAGCCAGTTCTGATATCCCGTCGCAAAGAGCTTATGTCCGCGCGTCGTTAAATCACCAACACGTACAACAAATGTCTCATCAACATCTTCAATCTTCTCTGCCAAAACCCGGGTGGTAAGGCCGTTTTCAGTAAAAAATTTCGCCATCACCCAATAGCTGGGCCTAAGCTCTTCAAGGGTATAGGGCATGACGACACCAGCGATTGTTCTTTTCCTTGACAAGGCGCGGCCGAGGTCTTCCAAAGGAAAATCAGGCCCCACCTTTTCAAGACGCTTTGCTTGAGCGTCAAAATCAAAATTTTTCACGGGTCTTCGATCCTCTTCGGCAATATCCGTACCCGTGTCCACAAGGTACCCAGTGTCTCTATCTCGTACAAGGGTACCGCCCGCATTGCAGAGATTGGCATGCGGATAGGCCAGTCGCTGCTCGGTTCTATTGGTGAGGAAGCTTCAAATGCCCACCATATCACACGGTAGCTAATTTCAGCCCATGCTCGATTGGACCTGCCATGCGTCGTTTCCATCGCGCCTTTCAAGAACGGTGCCATTCCGGGGGACATTCAACACGGACAAGGAATTATCCCATTCCAACAAATGGCCCAAACCAATGACTTTTCCAGAGTCCGCCCCGAAATGGTCTTTTTTCCCACACATGAACTCGATTGGGAACCCTTCTTCCCTAGCGATAAAGAGCACCGGCCTCGATCTGGAAAAAACATGCTCACAAACAATACAGGTCGTGTTTTTAGGCAGATCGCCAAGCGTTTCTTTCGAACCTTGCAACGCGTTCTTAGTATTCATTGACAGCTCTAGGTTTCACTTCCTTCACCTATTTTCCCTAATCTACATCCTCACCTTCTACGCCACTCATTTTGATAAATAAAGGTCCTGCAGAATGTAGAGATGGCCGCCGCGCGGCGTTGGCTGGGCGTCTGGTTCTGTCGACGCTGCACACCTCGTCGCCATCAACATCCATTGCGCGCCTGACGGCTATGGGGGTGCCGGAGTATTCTGTTCACGACGTGTTGATCGGGACTCTGGGCCAGACGCTGGATCACCGGAGAGAGCGGGCTTTGGTGCCGGAGGTTTGGTTGCCGATGAGCGGCTAAAGTAAAAACTTTGGTGTGTCGGAGTTGGTTTTCTCAACCGAAGTTATTTTTCGTTTCGTTGCACCCCGTGACAAGGGCCCTTATAAAGCCCCAACGGGAGTTGCCAGCTTCCGCTAAAGGCGGCTACCGCAAGTTCTTGTCTAAAAAAGCCTTTAATTCATCTGGGGGCAGATTTGCGGTCAACCCACCCGGATCCAGTTCGGAAATAGCTAGCTTAATGCTTTCTGCGCTTTTGTTTACTAAATGAGACTGGTAGTAACGTTTTGCAGAAGAATACCTACGCAGCTCGCGGCGCTGAGACGCGCGAAAACCGTGAGCGAGCTGCTCCAGGGTATCGAAATCGAACGCTTCCCAATCGCCTGGAACCAGAGAGCATGCAAGCAGCTGACAGAATTCTTCGTGTTCATCTTCCATTTTCTATCGTTTTTTTGATCCTAAGTACTCTGATGAAAGTAATAACCCACTTGTTGAACTAGGGAAGCTCTCTAGGATAGACGGGTGGTATACCCCTCCGTCAAATTGTAGATTTTGAGAAACGTTCTTGTTCTTCTGAAAGAGCCAGATCATTGTCTTCTCTTATCAAAATCGACCTACCTACCCCACCTTTATGGTCAATAGTGGCAACACATAAACCGTCCCATCCAATCACCCAAGCTCCATCGTCTTGCGACAATTCACAGAACAGCTGATCTACTTGCTGAGGGTAAGCCAACTCGGAAACAATCGTGTTTTGAGGAACTCTCATATCGCCGTCATTGATAGATAGCTCGTCTGTTTCTTGATTGAACAGCCAAACATGACCAAGAATACCTACACCTTTGTGCCACAGATAAACCACTACCGACTGTTCGGTAGATTCAGCCACTATAGATTTACCGTCGGCTTCCCAAAGCGTCCAAGTGCCGAGTTCCATCATACCCTTCCAACAATCTAATCGCCCGTGTTTGTCATCTTGATGCTGAGCACCTTGCGCAGACGCCCAACAAAGGTCAACAAAGTGGTCTACAATTGGATCGTTCGGCATTTGTTTTTAAACCGGCGGCGGCGATGAGGTTTTCCTTCGCGAAATCACCGTATTTACATGGGCCTTCTCACCGGAACTCCCAGCTGCCACTTTATAGCCCTGTATCCATCAATTCCTTGATCTGTGCGTTGGATGTGCCTGCAACGACGCGGCCCAGCTCATCGTCGCCACGCAGCACAATCAACGTGGACCGCCGGGGGATATTTCGAAACACGGTGACTTCGTGGTTCTTATAGGTATCCCAATCAACCTTCACGAAGGTCATGGCATCGTCATAGGCTGGATCTTCGGCACGCAAAGAGTTGATCACGCGTTCCTGTCGCTTGCAGGTTCCGCACCACGTGGCGGAGTAGTCAACGAACACGGTTTTACCGTCTTCTAGCGCGCTTTCGATCACGCCGGGGCTGTAATCGACGAAGTCCGCGGAAAAGACGGAAACGGGTGCGATGATGGCCGCGAGGGCAAGGGCAAAAAGCGAACGACGGTTCATGGTTTATCCTCCGGTTACAGGGTGACAGACAGGTCTTGAAGCCAGATCGGCATAATGTTCAAAAGCCATCCTTCGATGACGTGGTGAAATTGAAAGAAAAGCATGGCCCCAACCACGACGAAGGTCACGCCGATGATTGGTTTTGATCGGGATGCCAGCCCCCGTAGTGATTGCACTTTCGTTCGGATCGCCTCGCGCGCACCCAGTCCAAGCCCCACGATGATTGTTGATACGCCCAAGGCAAAGGCGCCCATGATCAGGGTCACAAATCCCAGATTCTCACCCTGCGAAGCCAACGCGATAGCGCCACCCAGGGTTGGACCGATACATGGTGACCAGACCGTGCCCAGCAACAGTCCGCCAAGAAACTGTCCGCGCAACGAACCGGAGTTCAGGTCGTTCATGCGCGCGTCAGCCCCCGCCGCGACCCCCGCCGTAGCTGTTTCAAACCGCGACGCGAACATGGGCACCAACAAGATCAAGCCAAACACCATCATCAAGACGGCTCCAATTTGCGCCAGCACGTCCTGTGTCAGGCCGATGCTGGCCCCGAATGCCGTGACCAACACGCCAAAGGTCACGAAGGATACGCTCATTCCTGCGGCCAAGGCCAAAGGACCGGCCTTGTTGGCATTCAATGCCCCCACCAAAACGATGGGCAGAACCGGCAAAACACATGGATTGATCAGTGTCAGAAGCCCGGCGATGTAAGCAAAGATAAATTCCATTTTGCGTGTCGATTACCTGTGGATATCTGAGTGCGTTTTAGTCCCTGAGGCTCGTTTGTACGTGACAGTGTCACAAACGGCTTCTTCACGTTCCCGTGAACCTTGTTTTGGCCCACGATTTCCTTGATTTGCGATTATTACTCATTCATATTCGAATACAAGAATTTAATTGGAGGGACCTCATGCCACTATCACGCCGCAGATTCGTCCGAACGGCTATTTCTGCCCCTTTGGCGCTGTCCCTGCCCCGTTTTGCGATGGCGGACCTTTCCATCGGTTCTGCAACTCTAACCACGGTAAGCGACGGGTCACTTACTCTGCCGGGCAGCTTTATATTCGAACCGATGCCACAGGATGAACTGGCCCCCGTGCTGGCCGAATTCGGTGTGTCCTCCGAACGCCTGACGCCGGAATGCAATCTGGCGCTTTACCGCGACGGTACGAATACGGTGCTGTTCGACGTTGGCTCGGGCCCGGACTTCATGCCCACGGCTGGTGCCGTTACAGACAGTCTCGCCGCCATTGACCTGGCCCCCGAAGACATCACCCATGTGGTTTTCACGCACGCCCACCCGGATCACATCTGGGGCCTGTTAGACGAATTTGACGACCCGCTCTTTTACAATGCCACCTACATGATGGGCCGGGCCGAATGGGATTACTGGTGGGACCCGGAAACGGTCAACACAATTGGTGACGCACGCGCAGCCTTTGCAGTTGGGGCCAAGCGCCGAATGCAGGTGATCGAGGACGCGGTGGTGCGCTTTGACGACGGGCAGGAAATCCTGCCGGGTATCGCCGCCCTGTCCACCCCGGGACACACGCCGGGGCATATGGCTTTTGAACTGCGCAATGGCACGGACAGCGCGCTTGTTGTCGGGGACGCGATTGGCAATCACCACGTGGCCTTCCGCAAACCGGATTGGGAAAGCGGCGCGGATCAGGATCCGGCCTTGGCCGTAACCACGCGTAACATGTTGTTCGACCGTCTGATGGCGGAACAAATGACGCTGATCGGATTTCACTTACCGAATGGCGGGATCGGCCGTGTCGGCCAAGACGCCAACGGATATCGATTCCTGGAGGGACAATGATGCGCTGGCTTGTCCCCCTCGTCGTCGTCGCCCTGCCCGTTGCGGCAAGCGAGGATATTGCCGACCAATATCCCGGTTCCCCCCTTTATTCCAAACCGATCGAAGTCATCCCGCATGTCTGGTCGGCCATCGGGGCAACGGCCCCACCCACCTACGAGAATACGGGCCACAACAACAATCTCAGCTTTATCGTAACCGGTGACGGGGTGATCGTGATCAATGGCGGCGCGGCCTATATCCTTGCCCGGGCCCTGCATGAGGAGATCAAGGCGGTCACGGACCAGCCGGTTAAGCTGGTCATCGACGAAAATGGTCAGGGCCATGCGATGTTGGGCAATTCCTATTGGGCGGAACAGGGGGTACCGATCCTGGCTCACGTGGATGCCGCCCACGAGATTGCGGAACGCGGCAATCGCATCCTTGAGGGGATGAAACGGTACAACCAAGACAAGGCCGCAGGCACATTCGTTGCTCAACCAACCGAAACCTTCGAGGATCAGCGCATTATCGAAATGGGCCGCTTCCGGATCGAAGTGCTGCACCTGGGTCCCGCGCATGGCCCCGGCGACACGCAGGTTTGGCTGCCCGAACAAGGCCTTGTGATTGCCGGTGACATGGCCTTTCACCAACGCATGTTGCCAATTTTCGAAGGCACGATCGTGCTGGATTGGATCGAAACATGGGACACCGCTTTCGAACCCCTTGGTGCCACATATGTAATCCCCGGCCACGGCACGCCCACAAATATGGACCAGGTGCGGCGATACACGCGCGACTACCTTGTCTACCTGCGCGAACAGATCGGCGCTCATCTGGAAAATGACGGCAATCTTGCCGAGGCTTACTACATTGATCAAAGCCCCTATGTTCACCTAGACACGTTTGAAGAACTCGCCACGCGCAACGCAGGCCGTGTCTATGAACAGATGGAGTTTGAGTGACCAAAACCTGGGATTTGACGGCCTATGCTTCGCAGGGCGACCCATTGGTGGCACCAGATGGGGCGTGCCTGTTTCGGCCCGGCGACGAAAGCCGCGCCTTTCTGATCGTTAAATCCGGGGCCGTGCGGGTTGAACAAACCAACAGCGCCGGACGCACCGTGGTTTTGTATCGTGTCGCTGCAGGGGACAGCTGCGTTTTGACCACCACCTGCCTTTTGTCGGAGAAGCCTTATTCGGGATATGGCTATGCCGAAGGCACTGTGCACGCCATCGCCATTTCCCCCGACAGGTTCCGCAGCCTTCTGGCAGACGACCCGCAGTTTCAGGAACTGGTTTTCCGTGGCTTCGCCGCACGCGTGGGCGAGTTAACGGCCGTGATTGACGACCTGTTGGAACACCGCACCGACCTGCGGCTGGCGCGGTGGCTTGCCAACCGCGGCGTGGGCAAGCTGCAAATGACCCAACAGGAGGTAGCCCAAGAACTTGGGACCGCCCGCGAAGTTGTCTCTCGCACGCTGAAATCCTTTGAAACTCGTGGCTGGATCCGTTTGGGACGTGGCACGCTGACCGTGTTGGACGCAGACGGTTTGCGCCGATACGGAAACATGTCGTGAAATGTGACTCAGTCACTGTAAGCCGACGCGTTTCCTGATTGTTTGCCCGCACAGCAAACCTGAAAGGACCGTTTCATGACACGCAATCTTGGACAAATGGATCGTATCGCCCGTTTGGTAGTGGGCGCATTGCTGATCGCGCTGGCGGCGCTGGGAACAATTGGCATATGGGGCTATCTGGGCGTCATCCTTGTGGGTACGGCATTTATGAACTTTTGCCCGATCTACCGCGTGCTTGGCCTGAAAACATGCCAAGACTGCTGATCAAAAGGCTGCTTTGGACATTGGGCGTTCTATTGGCTGCAACCGCGATGCTCACCCTCGCGACGGTCGCTGCGTTCTCGGCCGCGCTGCCCCACAGCAACGCGGCTTTGATCGCGTCTTTTTGATCCACATCAAGGACTTATCGGTCATCGCAGCCTAGGCCATCTGCAACGGAAGGTGGTCAGCGATGATGGAAGGTTTGATTGATCAGTTCGGTGAAGGCAGGTTGATGTTGGCCACAGGTGCCTTCGTCGGCATCGTGTTCGGCTTTGCGGCATACCGGTCCAATTTCTGCCTGCGCGCCGCAACCGTAGAGGTGGCCGAGGGGCACGTGGGCGCGCGGCTGGCGGTCTGGCTGATTGCGTTTTTCACCGGCCTGACAAGCGTTCAATTGGCCGTTGCAGCGGGCCTGCTCGATGTCAGCGACGCCCGGCAATTGGCCAATACGGGATCGCTGTCCGGCGCGGTTCTGGGCGGGTTGATGTTTGGGTCGGGCATGGTACTGGCCCGCGGCTGTGCAAGCCGTTTGCTGGTCCTGTCGGCCTCTGGCAACCTTCGGGCCATCGTGACGGGCTTGGTATTGACACTGGTGGCACAGGCCTCGTTGCGCGGGGCACTTGCCCCTCTGCGCGAGGACCTCACCGCGCTATGGACCATCAAAGGCGGTACAGCACGGTACCTGGTTTCACCTGACACCGCAGCGACGCCGTGGCTGGTCATGGCGTTGTTTGGTCTTCTAGGCAGCAGCATTGTCTTTGGCCTGAAGCAAAAAGCAAAACCGGCGGACTTGCTGTTTGCCAGCCTTGTGGGGCTAACCATCTTCGCAGGCTGGCAGTTAACCTACCTGATTGCGCAATCTTCGTTCGAGATCGTGGCGATCCAATCCATCACATTCACCGGCCCGTCAACCGATACCCTGATGGCGTTCGTCAATGCGCGCACCGTGCCACCAAGTTTTGGACTGGGCCTTGTGCCCGGGGTGTTCGGGGGGGCCATGCTGGCCGCAATTATGCGCGGCGAGGCCCGCATTCAACGGTTCGAACTAGACGTCCCGATGGAGCGTTACCTGCTGGGCGGTGCGTTGATGGGCTTTGGCTCAATGCTGGCTGGCGGCTGTGCCGTTGGGGCCGGCCTGACCGGCGGCGCGGTTCTGTCACTAACGGCATGGCTGGCTGTGTTCTGTATGTGGATTGGCGCGGTTGCCACCTACCGGGGTCTTCAGAAGGGGCTGCCCAGACAAACCGCCTGAGCCCTTTATTGCGCGGCAATTGGCATGCGGGCCAGTTCACATTGCGTCCAGAGGTGTTCCAAAGCCGCGACCAGGTGTTCGACATCCTGTGCCGAATGCACAGGTGAAGGTGTAATACGCAAACGCTCTGTTCCCTTGGGAACGGTCGGGTAGTTGATCGGCTGAATGTAGATCCCGTGCTCGCGCAGCAACGTGTCCGAGATAAATTTGCATTTCACAGGATCGCCGACCATGACGGGAATGATGTGGCTGGGATTGTCGATATGCGGTAAACCGATCGCATCCAGCCGTGCCCGTACATCGGCAACGCGCGCCTTGTGGTCCTGTCTTTCGGTATTGCTGTGCTTGAGGTGGCGGATCGAAGCCGCCGCCCCAGCCGCAACCGATGGTGGCAAGGCGGTTGTGAAGATAAAACCACTGGCAAAAGACCGCACGAAATCGCAAAGCTCGGCAGAGGCCGCGATATAGCCCCCTACCACACCGAAGGCTTTGCCCAACGTGCCCTCGATCACCGTCAGCCGATCCATCAGCCCTCTGGCCTCGGCAATGCCGCCGCCGCGCGGACCATAAAGGCCAACGGCGTGCACTTCGTCCAGATATGTCATCGCGCCATATCGATCTGCAAGGTCGCAGATCGCGGCAATGGGAGCGATGTCGCCGTCCATCGAATAGACACTTTCAAAGGCAATAAGTTTGGGCTGGTCGGCAGGAAGCGCAGCAAGCTTTGATTCGAGATCAACCAGATCATTGTGGTTCCAGATCACGCATTTGGCACGTGAATGGCGGATCCCTTCGATCATCGACGCGTGGTTGAGCGCATCCGACAGCACAACGCAATCAGGAATGCGCGCGGCCAAGGTACCCAACGCAGCCCAGTTCGAGACGTAGCCGCTGGTAAACAGCAGCGCCGCCTCCTTGTTGTGAAGATCCGCCAGTTCGGCCTCGAGCAGCACATGATCGTGGGTCGTACCCGAGATGTTCCGGGTGCCCCCAGCGCCCGCGCCGGTTCGGTCCAACGCTTCATGCATGGCCGACAAGACCTTTGGATGCTGACCCATGCCAAGGTAGTCGTTCGAGCACCAAATGGTCACATCCCGATCACCATTGTGGCAAGTGGCACGCGGAAACGCACCGCGGTGGCGTTCCAACTCGGCAAATTCGCGGTAATTCCCGCTGTCGGGCAGGGCGTTCAGCTCTGCGCGAAAGAAGTCTTCATAGTCCATCAACTGCCAATCGCTTCGGCCACGATCTGTTGCATCAGGTCTTCGACCGCCTGCATCGTGCCATCTGGGTAATCCTTGTGGCCGACGATCACACCCTCGTCGTTTTCCAAGACGAAAATTCCATAGGGGCAATGCGTGATGTTCATCGGGTCTTTCTCCATGACCTGCCGCGACACAACGGCCGAGCAGAACAGGAAGATGTCAGCGTTTTTGAAGATCATCGCGTCGCTGCCAACATCTGCGCCCGTGCGGTTCAGCATCTCGCCCACATGGCTGACATAGTCGATGACCAATCCTTGGCCGACAATAGCGCTTTCGACGGCGAAAGTCGCGTCGTCAAACGTGCCATCGAAAGGATAGGTAAAGGCATCACCAGCCGTCAAAACCGCCGGCGATGCCAGTCCAATTGCAGCACTCAATAGGAATGATTTCATTGTATTTCCTCCTCTTGCATGCTGACATTCTACGCGCGAATTACGCCCAAATCCTTGATGTAAATCAACAACTTGGGCGCATTCCGTGACAGGTTAACCCATCATGTCAGTGGTGATGCCGGTGTACCAGCCCTCGGATTCTTCGTAGGTTGCCTTCCGCACGTCCGAAGTTTCCCCTGTGGCCGAGATAAAGCCGTCAACCTTGGCGATCTTTTCCTGTGTCGCCTCGTAGGTTGCACCCACTTTCACACCGTCATTCGGTGCGATCAAAGACCAGCAGGTGTTCGAGAACTTGGCCGGGAAAACCTTCGAGCCGGTCAGCGCTCCACGCACAGCATTGGCGCAGACCTTGGCCTGACTGTTGGCCGAGAAGCCCGATTTCGGCATGTCGCCTTGCTGCGATGCGTCACCCAATACGTAGATGTCGGCATCTGCCTTGGTCGACATGTCCGCTGCATTGACAGGAGCCCAATTGCCATCCGTCACACCGGCCAGTTCCGCGATACGCCCTGCCTTCATGGCCGGGATAACGTTGCAGACGTCAACATTGGTAACTTCGCCGTCGATGGTCAGCGTCATCGCACCTGGATCAACCGACACCTCGCCACCGCCGAAGTCACTGCCTACCCAGTCAACCATCCCCGCATAGTGGTTGTTCCAACCCTCCTGGAACAGCGCCATTTTCGAGAACTTCTCTTTCGGGTCCGCGACAATGATCTTGGCGGTTGGGTTATTCTGCTTCAGGAAATGCGCCACCATCGACACACGTTCGTAGGGGCCCGGCGGGCAGCGATAGGGATTGGGCGGTGCCACCATGGCAAAGGTGCCCCCCTGCGGCATCGCCTTCAGCTGCGCTTTCAGCAGTTCCGACTGCGAACCGGCCTTATAGGCGTGCGGCATGGCGTTTTGCGCGCTCAGATCCCAGCCCTCGACCGCGCCGTCGACAAAGTCGATACCCGGCGACAGGATCAGCTTGTCGTAGGGCACGCTGCCGCCACCGGCAAGCGCCACGGTCTTGGCGTCACGATCCACGCCCACGGCCCAGTCGTGAACGACATTCACACCGCCTGCGGCCAGACCGCCATAAGTGTGGCCAATGTCGCTGATCTCTTTGAACCCACCAAGGTACAGGTTCGAGAAGAAACAGGTGTAATACATGCGGGTGGGTTCAATCAGCGTTACGTCGATCTCGCCCTTGCTGTCCTTGGCGATATAGCGCGCTGCGGTGGCCCCGCCGGCCCCGCCGCCCACAACAACCACGCGCGGCTTGCCATGACCGCCGGCCTTGACCATTGGTGCGGACAGAACCGCGGCAACCGCTGCCGTGGATCCGATAAACTTCCGTCTGTTCAGTGTCATAGTTTCCTCCCTTAGTTCGCTATTATTCTTCCAGCGTTGCGAAATACGCAGCCAGTGCCGCGATTTCTTCTGCATTCAGCCGCCCTGCCATCATCTGCATCACCGGGTTCGGGCGGTCTTTGTTCTTGTAAGCATGCATGGCGATGACGAAGTCTTCCTCAGGCCACAACACGATGGACGGGATGCCGTCATCGCCCCCAGTGGCCTGGTGGCAAGTGGTACATTCACTGCTGAGATACGCGCCGTATTCTGGGTCTCCC
Organism: Actibacterium mucosum KCTC 23349; assembly: GCF_000647975.1. Lineage (GTDB taxonomy): Bacteria > Pseudomonadota > Alphaproteobacteria > Rhodobacterales > Rhodobacteraceae > Actibacterium > Actibacterium mucosum. The sequence goes on along the minus strand of NZ_JFKE01000002.1, from coordinate 407,285 downwards.
TTCAGCGCCAGAATGGCGGGATCGAGGTTGTGATCCGTGGCCGTGGCAGTTGGGTCCGCTTCTGGAATATCGGCCGGGTTGTCCGAGAATTGGCGCAGATAGGCGATGACGTTCAGACGATCCTCGGCATCCTTCAGCCCTTTGAAGCTCATGCGCGTACCGCTTGCCATGGCGCGCGGGTTCTCAAGGAAAGTGTCCAGTGTATCGGCGTGCCATTCCAGCCCACCTGCCCCGACCCGAACCAACGCTTTGGAATACCGGAACCCCTCGTGGCTGGCGGCCTGCCGCCCGAAAATACCATTCAGATGCGGACCGATGCGGTGCTTGGCCCCCTCGCCCAGCTGATGGCAACTTTTGCATTGTTTATAGACTTTTTCGCCGGCCTCTGGGTCCCCGAAATCATCCGCAGCCGCAGCGGTGCACAGCACCACTGCAGACAGCAAGATCGAAAGGATGTTGCGACGTGCCATTCTTTATTCTCCGAGCGACGCCAGATAGGCGATGACAGCCGTCAGATCGGTCTCTTTCTTCAGGCCGGAAAACGCCATCTTGGTCCCCTTCATGTAGGATTTTGGCTTGGCCAGAAACTCGGTCAATGCCGCCTCGTCCCAAACGCGCCCCTCTTCCAAGGCAGCCTGGAAAACTTTGGAGTATTTGAACCCTTCAACGCCCCCAATTGTGCGCCCAACGATGCCATTCAACTGTGGGCCCGAGGCGTTCTTTGCCCCTTCACCCACCTTGTGGCAGGCGGCACATTTCTTGAAAACCTTCTGGCCGTCGGCAATCAGGTCTGCCCCGTCATCCGCAAGTGCTGCCGGAGCAGCGGTGTCCTGGGCGACGGCCTGCGTTGCCTTTGCACCTTCCGGGATGAAGGATGGGCCCGCGGCAGTGAAACTGGGCAGTTCCTCGCCCGCGGCGTGATTCATAACCGAATTCGATCCCCCTTCGGGCGGTGTTTCAACCAGAAAGACCGAACGCATGGTGATCTTGACCTCATCCTTGCAGTTTTCCATGCAAGGCTCGGACCGCCATGCGGCGTATTCCAGATCGGGCCGATCATCGATCACGAACCCGTCCATGTTGTACATGTTGAAATCGGCGAAGTTTTCGTGGTTCAGCTCGAAATCCTCATCCACCAGATCGTTGGAATACAGAATATACGCGACAATCGCATAGGTCTCGTCTGCGGTCAGGGTCCCGGCCTCGCCAAATGGCATCGAACGCGAGATATAATCCCAGGCTGTCGAAAGATGCGGCCAGTAAGAGCCAACGGTTTTAACCGGATCCTCGTCGCCCAGCGTGTCAAAGCCGCCCGCAAGAACAGGCCAGTTATCCACGCCCTCGGCGAAATCCCCGTGGCACGAGGCGCAGCGGTCGGCAAAGACCTCTTCGCCGGTCCAGACATCACCTTTGCCTTCGGGCAAACCGCGCCCATCGGGCAAAACATCCACGTCCCAGGCGGCAATCTCTTCAACCAAAGCCGCACGGCCCAGACCATAAGCGCCTTCAGCCTCCGGGGCCGGTGCGGTCAAATTGGAACCGGTCGCCACACGCAACGCCGCAGCGGCCTGAATCTCGGCAATCTCGGCCTCCAGTTCGCCAACACGGGCTGCTTCGGCCTGTCCGGTTGCGCGGGCTTTCTCGGCCCGCTCGGAGACCTGAACGACCTGCCGCTCAAGGGTGGCGATCTGGTTGTCGCCATAGTTGCGTTCCGCCACCACCACGGCGACGGCCAGCATCAGGGCCGTGCCCCCAATTGCGGGAAGGAAAATCTGACTAAGAGGTTTCGACATTCTCGGCGATCCCTTCTGCGCTGACGTACCAGGTTTGGATACAGTTGTTGTGGTAAACGGCGTTTTCACCGCGCTGCTCGCGCAGTTGATCCTTGGTGGGCTGAACATAGCCGGTCTCGTCCATCGCGCGGGCTTGCAGCAGCATCGGCTTTCCGTCCCATTGCGTGTCGAGGTAAAACCGGGTGAGCGCCTTGGTGTCACCCTGCTTGCCCAGCCGTGCGGTTTCCCAGGTGATGCCGCCATCTTTGGAAACATCCACGCGGGTGATCTGCCCATGGCCTGACCATGCGAGGCCAGAGATGACCAGCGGTCCGGCCCCATGTTTGATCGGCATTTGGGGGCTGGGCGAGGTGATGACAGATTTCGCATCCATCACCCATGTCCATTTGCGGGCGGTGCCGTCTTCGTAGACATCGGTGTATTTGCTGGTCTCTTCGCGGCTTTCGACAGCGACGTCGGTCACTTCGATCCGACGCAGCCATTTGACCCACATATTGCCTTCCCAGCCAGGCACAACCAGCCGCACCGGATAGCCATGTTCCATTCGCAGGGCTTCGCCATTGGCCTTGAACGCCACAAGCACGTCATCCAGCGCCTTTTCCATCGGGATCGAGCGGCCGTTCGACGAAGCATCGGCCCCTTCCACATACACCCACTTGTCGGGCGAGATATCAGCGCCGGCTTCCCGCAAAAGCGTGCGCAGCGGAATACCCGTGTATTCCATGTTATGGATCATGCCGTGGGTAAACTGAACGCCGTTCAGCTGCGCACCGGCCCATTCCATACCGGTATTGGCGGCACATTCGCAGAAATAGACGTGGTTTTCGCGTGGGAACCGCTCCAGATCGTCATAGGTAAAGACCAGCGGGCGATCGACCAGCCCGTTGACCATCAGGCGATAGTCTTCCTTGCGCAGCTCGATCGCGCCGGAATGGTGACGTTCAAACGCACAGCCCTGCGGCGTGATTGTGCCATCCAGCGCGTGGATCGGCGTGAAGTTGATCGACGAAATGGGCGAGGCTGTCAGCCATTCCACATTACGCCGCACCACGTGGCTTTCAAAGCTGATCGGCATGCCATAAGGCGTTTCGTCCACACCGGCCCCGGTATAGGATGCCCAATCCTGCAGCTCGGTGATCAGTGGATCAGGTCCTTGTGCGGCGGCCGTACCAGCGACGGTGCCCGCAGCAGCAGCCGCGCTGCCGCGTAAGAAAGCCCGACGGGACGGTTTGAATTTCTCACCCATGTCTCGAGGTCTCCAGTTTCCTTAAACGCCAACCACGTCGACGCTGTTGTTTTCGGACACCGTGACGGTGCCAAGCTTGCGAATATGGCTTTCAACCACATCCCAAATCTGCGGGCCTTCAGTGCCCTCGTTCACACTGGCCCAACCGGCCACTACGTAATTTCGTGCGGGATCAATCGGTTCGCCGGTTTTCAGCAGTGTCATGTTCGAAATGCGCTGGCCTTGCGGTTTCGAAACGTCGATGCGATAGCCAAGCCCCCCGGTGCGCACCATGTCGCCGCCCTGCTGGTAATACGGGTCGGGGTTGAAGATGTTATCGGCCACATCCTCCAGCACCACTTTCAGGAATTCACCCGTGAATTCCGTGCGATAGGCCTGACCATAGCTCATCGAGGTCACGCCAAAGATATCCTCACGCGTGATGTCCTGACCGGGGATCAGTGACGGCCCCCAACGCACTCCCGGGCTGAGGGCAATTTCGGCGTCACGTTCGCTCAGCAACGCGTCACAGATCAGGTCGTCCCACGTTCCGTTGAAATTACCACGGCGGTACAACAGGCTGTCGGTCTGCCCGATCACCTCGGCCATCTCGGCCGCGTAGGGTGCGCGTTCGGCATCGATCAACGAGGCGACCTCGGCATCGGGTGCAATCACGTCGGAAAAGATCGGGATCAGCTTGCTGCGGTATCCCATCATGCGCCCGTCACGGATGTCCAAATCAACGCGGCTGACAAATTTGCCGTTGGACCCCGAGGGTACGATAATCGTCTGCCCCACCAGTACCGGCTCAGGCAGTGCGTCGTGAGTGTGCCCCGACAGGATCACGTCAATCCCAGGTACAACGCTGGCCATCTTCTTATCGACGTCAAAGCCGTTATGGCTGAGCACAACCACGCACTCTGCCCCGGCGGCACGGACTTCCTCGACCATGGCAGCCATGTTTTCATCGCGGATACCGAATGAATATTCAGGAAACATCCAACGTGGGTTGGCGATGGGCATGTAAGGGAACGCCTGCCCGATAACCGCAATCTTGGTGCCGCCGCGTTCAAACATCTTATAGGGCGGGAAAAGCTCGGCCGGTTCGTCCCATTCAACGTCGAAAATGTTTTGCCCCAGCGCGGCAAAAGGCAACTGTTCGACCAACTCATGTACCCGGTCACTGCCCAGCGTAAACTCCCAGTGGAACGTCATCGCGTCGGGTGACAGGGCGTTCATGACGTTGAACATGTCCTGTGCCTGCGTCTTCCAGGTGGTGTACGAGCCGTGCCAGGTATCACCACCATCCAAAAGGATCGCATCGGGCCGATCGGCGCGGATCGCCTTAATGACGGTGGCCACGCGGTCCAGACCACCAACCCGGCCATACCCTTGTGCCAGGGCCGAAAAATCGCCCGAGCTGAGCGCGTAATGGCTGGGGCTGCCATCATCAATACCGTAAAGCTTGCGGAAATCTGAGCCGGTCACATGAGGCACTGCGCCCTTGTTGCCGCCCACCCCGATATTGATCGACGGTTCGCGGAAATAGATCGGTTTCAGCTGCCCATGGATGTCCGTGATGTGGATCAGCGAGACATTGCCAAAAGTGTCAAACTCCAGCAGCTGATCCTGCGTCAGCGATTGTTGCGCTGCCAGCCGCGCCCAATTGCCAAATCCGGACCCGCCAACGATGGCCGAAGCAGCCATGCCTACCTGTAGAAAATCGCGACGCGAGATCATGTCTTTTTGGGCTCCTCAAGACACATTCGCATAACTGAATGTTATGCAGGAGAAAAGGGCCCCACACGGCATGCAGGGCCCTCGAAAAGGTTAGTTTCGGACAGACGGTCCTTCGACGCTCAAACCGTTGCCGCGCGACGCCACGTAAAGCTCCAGCGCGATGAACTCGGGCGAACCGGGTGCAAAGGTTTCTGCGCGGGTATCACGCACACAGCCTTTGAACCGGGCATGAACAGAGTTCAGCTTGGTGTTCTTCAAACGATAGGTCGGAAAACCATTGATCTGCCCCTGGCTCAGGTGATCGGCGCGGATCATCAGGCCATAGCTATCTTCGTGGCAATTTGCGCAGGACAGCTCCAACTGACCCGTGCGGGTATAGTACAGCTCTTTGCCCGCTTCCCACGTGGACTGTGCCGGGCCGTCAATGGCCACGTTAACAGGCATGCCGCGAGACACCGACGATATCAGGGCCACCATATCGGTCATGTCGCCGCCTGTGTATTTCCACTTTTCAGCGCCCATGCGGGTCTCGCGGCAGTTGTTGACCTCCATCTCAAGGGTGGTCACCATGCCCTTGGCTTCGTTCCATTTTGGATACACCGCGCGAATGCCAGCCAGGGATTCGGCTGCACCGTGGCAGCTGGCACAGGATTTACCCTCGCTGCCCTCTTCAGTGTCCCAGGCCGCCAATGCGTTTTCAACGCCCAGCATGCCGGGATTGTCGAAGTCATCCATCTGGACGGCTTGTGTTTCATCCGAGCGGAAACGCCATCCGGAATAGATCGTATCGATATACTCCATATGGCTTGGCGCGGCAGCCTCAGTGATGATCGTGATGTCCCCGTTGATCGTCAGCTGATCGGTGTCAGGGTCGGCCCAAACCGGCCCACAGGCGATGCTGAGCGTTGTAACGAGGCCAATCGTTTTTGCTTTTAGCTGCACGTCATTCCTCCCTGATTAACGCGTTGGCTTGCTGATCTTGATCAGCTCACGGTGATCTTTTTAGCCGTGTCGTAGACGTCGCCGTCATCGTCGTACCAAGTGAACGTGAACTCGCCGCTTTCCGGTACAATCGCCTCGAACTCGAAATACGGGTTCGTCGAAATAGCGGGTTCCAGCGTCACGTCGATCACGTTTTGGCCGTTAAAGTCAGCGGTGAAACGGTTGATGATCGAACGCGGAATGATGTTGCCATCATCGTCTTTGCGCTGCCCGCTTTCCATCTTGTGGCTGATCAGCGTCTTGATTGTGATCGTGTCGCCAGCGGCCGCTGTTTTTGGGACTTTGACGCGTGGTTTTACACCAGATGCCATGATGTCTCTCCTGTCTGTGCGCCTTGTCTGAGCAAGGCGAAATCCGTTGGGATCAGCCGCCGCAGCCGCCGATCGTCACCTTCACCTCGGCCTTTGCCATTTGGAACGAACCGTCTTCCATCTTGGCAATCGCCACAACATTCTGGGTCTGCGCCAGACGAATGCGGGTCGAAGCACTGCGCGAGGCGCTGAGCGGCCCAAATTTGAAGGTCGCCACGTTTGGAACGGGGTTGCCATCGGCATAAAGCGTGATTTCAACGGCGCCCGGCGCTTCGACGCCAATCGGAACGGTATTGCCGTTTTCGGCGATCTCTGGCGCGGTCAGCGTAACCGAACCCTCGCCAATATCTGCACCGCCGGTCAGCTCCGCGATGGCATCGTCAGTTAAGCTGGCGAATGCGGGTACAGCGCCCAGGCTCGCCATTGCCAATGCACTCGTTCCGAGCGCCAGCATTTTTCGCCGTGTTAGGTCCATGGGAAAAACTCCATTCCTCGAAGATCAGTCTTCTTTCAGTGTGACGAGGTAGGCCACCACGTCCTCGATCTGTTGCGCGGTCAGCAAGGGTTGTACCTCGCCGTCGCCATGCGCCTTGCCGGTATAAGCGTCACCCAAGCGGATGAACCCCACCGTCTTGTAAAACGATGGCATCCGGCTTTCGGGGAACATGATCTTGGCGTTGGCCACGATCCCGCGCAGCTCTGCCACCGACCAGCGGTCTGCGACGCCGTCCAATGCCGGGCCAATCTCGCCCTGAAATGGCAGGTGATCCAAATCGGAAACCTCGTGGCACGCAATGCAATTGCCTGCGCCCTTGTTCATTACCTCGGCCCCCGCAGCCGGGTCGCCCGGCTGACCAGAAAGCGACATTTCAACAGCGCCATCCACAAAGACAACATCCGTTGGCTCTACCGCCTCTGCAAATGCGGTCGTGGCTGCAAATATGGCTGCAACGCCAAGCCCCAATCCGTGTTTCATGTGCCCTCCCTAGGTCGATTCTTTGCCTTGGATGCTTTGCACACTACGGCACACAACGCCGCCGACGCAATGACAAATTCAACTAAATGAATTTTTGTATTTGTTCGCATCCGCAGAAAAAGGGGCAAGAATATTTGCAGCTGCAGAAAACAAACCATGCTGTCGTTGAGGTGAGGATTTCGGGTTTAACCAATTGTTTGGAACCACCGAACATTGTCCAGCATCCATTGCGCAATGACATTGACCGAGTTGGTGGCAATCAAAACGCCAAACAGTATCAACATCAGCCCCATCAGCTTCTCAATTCTGCCAAGGTGACGGCGAAACCGCGCCATCCATGTCATGAACGGCCCGATGAACAAGGCTGCCAATATGAACGGCAGGGTCATGCCCAGCCCGTAGGTGAACAGCAGAGACGCTCCCTGCCCCACCGTCTCTTGTCCCGCTGCTGTGAACAAAATGGCCGCCAGGACCGGGCCGACACAAGGTGTCCAACCAAAGGCGAAGGCCAAGCCAATTACATAAGCTCCCGCAAACCCGACAGCAGATGTTGTACCAGCTTGAGATTGCCACTGTCGGTACAAGATCCCAATTCGGATGACGCCCAGAAAGTGCAAACCCATCGCAATGATGATCCCCGCGGCAACCCAGCGTAGCGTATCGAAATACTCGCGCACGAAACTGCCAAAAAGCGTGGCGCTTGCCCCCAGTCCCACAAAAACCGTGATTACCCCCAGCGCAAAATAACAGGCCGCAATGACCGCTTGGCGACGCACCGCTGCCGAAATCTGCGCGCTGGCCGCGATCTGGCTCATCCCGACGCCGGCAAGGTAGCTGAGGTAGAATGGAACAATCGGCAGCACACAGGGCGATAGAAAAGACAGCAACCCGGCAATAAATGCGCCCAAAAACGTGACATCAAACATGTTCGTGAAGCGCCTCACCTTGAGTTATTCACAAATTAGATTATGATAAGAAGTTAAGACGCGTCAATGAAAGGGCCACACGGATGTTGAAGGTGCTGGCAATTGCCACAGTTGGGTTTCTTGCCCTGCCGGCCTCTGCTGATCCGGTCCTGTTAATGGCCGAGGAGGACGGTTGCTATTGGTGCGGTCGCTGGGACGCCGAGATTGCGCATATCTACCCCAAGACCCCCGAAGGCCAGGCCGCGCCATTGCAACGCTATGATTTGCGTGGCGAAACGCCCGACGTCGAGTTCGCTCAGAAAGTCCGCTTCACCCCAACATTCATCCTTATCGAAAACGGCAGGGAAATCGATCGGATCGAAGGTTATCCGGGCGAAGATTTCTTTTGGGGCCTTTTGACCATGATGTTTGAACGTGCCGGTATCGCCTTGGAACAAGCAAGCTGAACCGCTATGACACAAGATATGACGACAGAAATTAACCAATCCAGCGACACGCCCTCGCGTTTGCCGGTGTTCGACAAGAACATGTGCGAGGAAGACAAGGAACGTATGGCGCAGAACGCGCAGCGGGCGTCAAACTTCCTCAAGGCGATCAGCCACGAGGGACGCCTGATGATCCTGTGTCACCTCGCGTCGGGCGAGAAATCGGTTACCGAGCTCGAGGAACTGTTGTCGGCGCGTCAGGCCGCGGTCTCGCAACAGCTGACGCGACTGCGCCTTGAAGGGCTGGTGACGCCGCGCCGCGAAGGCAAGGCGATTTTCTACAGCTTGACAGACGACCGGCCGACGCAAATCATGGAAGTGGTCTACGACCTGTTCTGCAGGCAAGACTGACCGGGCGCTAAACCAGCGTTTGGTCCGGGAGGAAACAAATGCTGGAATTGCTTGGAGAGGCAAACACCACGGCGCTTATCGGTTTGCTTGGCGGCATCGCCCTTGGGCTGGCGGCGCGTGTTGGCCGTTTCTGCACACTGGGTGCCATCGAAGACACGTTATACGGCGCCGACGACCGGCGTCTGCGCATGTGGGCCATCGCCATTGGGGTTGCGATCATTGGCACCCATATCGCGATGACCTTTGATCAGTTTGATGTCGCCGCCACCGCATACCTGGATCGAGTTTGGAACCCCATCGGCACTGTCGTCGGCGGTTTAATGTTTGGCTATGGCATGGCGCTCAGCGGCAATTGCGGATACGGCGCCCTTGCGCGGTTGGGCGGCGGGGATCTGAGATCCTTTGTGATCGTTCTTGTCATGGGTCTGTCGGCATATTTCGTGATGTCCGGGCCGCTTGCACATGCCCGCGTCTGGTTGTTCCCGGTGGAAGAAAACGCGTCGAGCCCACAAGGGTTCAGCCAGTTGTTCGCCAACCTTGGCGTAACGCCCCTTGTCACGGGACTGCTGGCGGGCGGTGCCCTGCTGATTGTCGCGTTAAGCAAATCCGAGATGCGCCGGTCTTATGGTCAGATATTTTGGGGATGTGTCGTTGGCTTGGCGGTGGTGTCCGGGTGGGTTGGCACCTATTGGGTGGCCATGACCGGGTTCGAGGCAGAGCCCATCGAAACCCATACCTTCGCGGCCCCGATCGGTGACACGATTTTCTACACTATGACTGCGTCCGGCAACGCACTGTCTTTCAGCGTGGGCTCGGTCCTTGGCGTTGTGATCGGCGCGGCACTTGGCTCGTATTCCAAGGGTCACTTCCGTTGGGAGGCCTGCGAAGACCCGCGCGAGTTACGCCGACAAATCTTTGGTGCTGCCATTATGGGCCCCGGTGCCATTCTTGCCGTTGGCTGCAGCGTTGGTCAGGGGATCTCGGCCTTTTCGGTCCTCGCATTCAGTGCCCCTGTGGCCTTCGTGGCGATTTTCATCGGCGCGGCAATTGGTTTGCGTCAACTCATCATGGGTCTGGCACCCGCGGAATAAGGTGTCCCGGCCCGGCTGGACAATCCCGGGCCGTCACGCCAAAACCTTCACATGAACGATCCTGACAAACCTGCCACCTGTTGCCCGCCATCTGGTGGCAAATCGCGTACCGTTGCAGCGGAGCGCTTGGTGCAAAACCCGAAACGACCGGACGCCGACGCCGTCGCCATTCCCGGTGGCACCGCGTTAGTGGGCACGGCCGCACCTGAAATCCCCGACGACGGCGAAGACCCGATCCGGCGGCAAAAGGTAAAACCTTTCCGCATGGGGGCAACAGCGGTCTCCAACGCACAATTTGCCGAATTTGTCGAAGCCACCGGATATATGACCGAGGCCGAGCGCATTGGATGGTCGTTCGTCTTTTGGGCGCAAGTGCCGGAAAATGTTGGCCCGACACAAGCCGTTGCCGAAGTTCAGTGGTGGCGCCGCGTCGATGGTGCCAACTGGCGCGACGTGAACGGCCCGGGAACGGCGGACGCAGCCTGGCATCCCGATCACCCCGTCGTTCAGGTCTCGTGGAATGACGCGCGTGCTTACGCCGCATGGGTCGGTGGCGCCTTGCCGACCGAAGCAGAATGGGAGCATGCCGCACGCGGTGGCCTTGGCGACGTGCGCTTCCCTTGGGGCAATGACGAGCCGAACGACACCAACTATCTGCCCTGCAACATCTGGCAGGGTCGTTTCCCAGAGGTGAACACAGTTCAGGATGGGTTCTATACCACCGCTCCAGCACGGTCTTTTGAACCTAACGGCTTTGGCCTGTACAACCTCGTTGGCAATGTGTGGGAATGGACGGCCGATCCGTACCGTATCAAGTCACTCAAAAAGAAAGTTCGGCAACGGCTGGACGGAATGAAAGGCTATAAACTGTCCAAAGGCGGTTCGTTCCTTTGCCACAAATCCTACTGCTATCGGTACCGCATCGCCGCGCGGTCAGGCACCTCTCCTGACAGTGCCACCACCCACCATGGCTTCCGCGTAATTTGGCGCGATTAAAGTAGGGCCGCAGCCATCAGACGGTAAGTGATCTGCGCCGCGGTGAAGTCCCATGCGGCATTCCCATCTGGGGCCAGTTCAACCACGTCAATCCCCACACATTTTCGACCTTTCAGCGCATGCTCAACCAAATGCAGCACTTGGTAGTAGCTCAGTCCACCCGGAACAGGCGTACCTGTCGCAGGCATGATGGACGGGTCCAGCCCGTCAACGTCGAAACTGACATAAACCAGTTCGGGAAAGTCATCCGGCAAGTCGACTGCAAACCGATCGCGGGTCACCAGCTCTTCGGCATCCACGTGAAAAACACCGTTCACGGCACGGCTATCAACCTCTTGCTGGCACAGGGCGCGCACGCCAAACTGCGCCAGTTTTACGCCCTCTTTTGTGAGCAGATGCATGACCGACGCATGGCTGTGTATTTCACCCTGATAGGCGACCCGCAAATCCGCGTGGGCGTCGATCTGCACCACACCAACCGGCGCACCCAGCGCCCTGGACACCCCCATCACTGCGCCATAACTCAACGCGTGTTCACCACCCAGTGTTACAGGTATCTTGCCGTCCCGAACGGCCGCACCTGTCCGAGCCGCGATCCGCTCCATGACCTCTGGCAAAGGCCCTGTGCAATCTACTGCGGCCTCGGTCACGATGCCACTTGCGCAAGGTTCAACGCCGACACATAACCGCTCCAGCTCATCCGATGCTGCAATGATCGCCCCCGGCCCTTTTGCCGTTCCCGCTCCATAGGATACGGTGCGTTCAAGCGGCACGGGGATAACGCGGAACAGGCCACCTGAACCGCGTTCACTCTCGGTCAGCTCGCTGTCCAAAAAGACGCTCATGACAGGCGATCCTTAAAGTCGTCATAGCCAAATTCACGAATGATCCGCAGCGCGTCGGTCTTGCTGTTCCACAACACGATCGAGGGCAGCGGAACGCCGTTGAAGGTATTGGTTTTCACCATCGAATAATGTGCCTGGTCAAGGAAGGCGAAACGCTGACCGATCTGCAGGGGTTGTGACCAATGATAATCCCCGATCACATCCCCGGCCAGGCAGGATGGCCCGCCCAACCGATACCTGTGCCCGTCTGACACCTCGCCCAGCATAGCCGGGCGATAAGGGGCCTCGATCACGTCGGGCATGTGGCAGGTCGCCGAAATGTCCGTAATTGCCAGATCAACCCCGTTATGCGGCAGATCCAGAACCTCGCCCACCAGAATACCCGCGTCCAACGCCACTGCCTCGCCGGGTTCCAGATAAACCTCAACCCCGAAAGCGGCGCGCACGGCCCGCAGGAACGCAATCAGCCCCTCGCGATCATAATCGGCCCGCGTAATGTGATGCCCGCCCCCGAAATTCAGCCATTTCAGCCCCTTCATCCAAGGGGCCAATTGCGGTGCAACCGCATCCCACGTGCGCTGCAGCGGTGCAAAGCCCTGCTCGCACAACGTGTGCATATGCAGGCCGTCCACCTGTGCCATGACCGCGTCGTTCAACTGATCCACCGGCGTGCCAAGTCGCGAACAAGGGGCACAAGGATCGTACTTGGCCACCTCGCCCTCCGAGTGGCCCGGGTTTATGCGCAAGCCCACCGACTTTCGCGCTGCACGCACTTCATCGCCGAACCGTGCCAACTGAGACGGCGAATTGAAGATCACATGATCGCTCAGGCGCACGATTTCCGCCATTTCGCTCGCCTTGTAACCGGCGCTAAACGTGGCAACCTCACCACCATAAGCCGTGCGCCCCAACCGCGCTTCGAACAGGCCACTGGCACATGTGCCGCCCAGATAGCGCCCCACCAAAGGCGCCAGTTCAAACATTGAAAACGCTTTCAGTGCTGCCAACACATGCGCACCCGAGGCCGCCCCAACCTGCGCCAATACGGCGAGATTGCGTTCCACCGCCACCTCGTCCACCACGAAACAGGGGCTGGGCACGCGTGACAAGTCGAACTGCCGAAACGCACCAGCGTCCCCGGCCTGTGTCTCCATCATCGCGCCGGTCCCAGCTGTTCGCCAAGGGCCGGCTGCCGGCGGGGGTGGGCGGGTGGGACGACGGCAGACGGCTCGGCCATCAGAATGCCACCGGCCCGTCAAGTTCGTGCACCTGCCACGGCAGCCCCTGGCTATTCAGCATGTCCATGAAGTCATCGGGGTCCAACTGTTCCATGTTCCATACCCCCGGCGCCACCCAATTGCCCTTCAGCACCTGCGCGGCACCAATCATTGCGGGGACACCGGTGGTATAGCTCACGGCTTGCGAACCAACTTCGGCAAAACACTCTGCGTGATCGCAGATATTGTAGATATGAAAGGTCTTCTCGCCCGCGCCATCCTGCGCCTGCCCGGTCACGATATCGCCGATACAGGCCTTGCCCGTGGTTTCCTGCCCCAGACCGCCGGGATCGGGCAGCAGCGTTTTCAGGAACTGGATCGGAATGATCTCGTGCCCGTCATGCATCACCGGATAAATCCGGGTCATGCCGACATTCTCCAGCACCTTGGCATGCATGATATAGGCATCGCCAAAGGTCATCCAGAACCGCGCCCGTTCGATCTCGGGGAAATGGGTGCTCAGGCTTTCCAGCTCCTCGTGATACATCAGGTACATGTTGCGTTCGCCGATACCGGGGAAGTCAAATGCCACCTTATGCGTCATCGCGGGCGTAACCTGCCAGTCGCCACCTTCCCAGTGCCGCGCCTCCTGCAGCACTTCGCGCAGGTTGATCTCGGGGTTGAAATTGGTCGCAAAGGCCTGATCGTTTGACCCGCCATTGGCGTCCAGAATGTCGATCTGCCGGATCGAGGCCAGCTTGTGTTTCCTCAGCCAGGTTGCAAACACGCTGGTCACGCCGGGATCAAACCCCGAGCCCAAAATCGCCGTCAGCCCTGCGGCCTTGAACCGTTCCTGGTAAGCCCATTGCCAATGGTATTCGAACTTGGCCTCGTCCTCGGGCTCGTAATTCGCGGTGTCCAGGTAGTGGCACCCTGCCTCAAGACAGGCATCCATCAGCTTCAAATCCTGATACGGCAACGCCAGGTTCACCAGCAATTCGGCACCGGTTTCCCGGATCAAAGCCACCGTGGCCGCCACATCCATCGCATCCAGCTGCGCGGTTTTGATCGTCACGCCGGTACGCTCCAGCACGCTGGCAGCGATGGCATCACATTTCGACTTGGTTCGGCTCGCCAAGGTGATGTCCGAGAATATTCCGGCATTCATCGCCATTTTGTGCACGGCGGCGTGGCTGACGCCGCCTGCTCCAACAACCAAAACCTTAGACATGATCGTTCTCCTCAGCCCGCGTGGCGTTCATAATACGTATATCCGTTGATCGAGTCCCGGTAGGCGTTCATCAGCGCCCGTCGTTCCCCGGCCTTTACCGTCCCGTCCGAGATCGCCTCGTCGACCATCTTGCGGAAGGCTGCAACGCAATCGGCCGGGTCGTATTCAACGTAAGACATCACCTCGGATATCGTGTCGCCCTCCTGCTCGTGCAGCAGGTCGAACCCGCCATCGGCGCGCAGGTCGATGGTCACCACGTTGGTATCGCCAAAGAGGTTGTGCAGATCGCCCAATGTTTCCTGATAGGCGCCCACGAAGAACACGCCAAAATAATAGGGCTGATCCTCGGACAGAGAATGCACCGGCAGCGATGGCGCGATGCCCTCGGCCACAATGAACTGATCGATCTTGCCGTCGCTGTCGCAGGTGATATCCGACAGGATCGCCCGACGATCGGGCGCCTGGTTCAGCATTTGCAACGGCACAATCGGATGCAGCTGATCGATGGCCCAGACATCGGGCAGCGACTGAAACAGCGAGAAGTTGCAGTGATACACGTCGGCCACCTGCTGCAACTCGGCCTCAAGCTCGGCCCGGTCATCCATCTGTGCGACCAACGCCTTGATACGCGCGGTGAGCGACAGATAGATCTGTTCGGCCCGCGCCATCTGACGCAGATCGACCGCCCCCCGGCGGAAAAGCGCCCGCAGCTCGTCACGATAAAACCGCGCGTCGTTCCAGCATTCCTGCACCCGTTCGGGCACAAGATAACCGGCAACCGCCGCCAGATCGGCCACATGGTGGTGGTCGTCGGGTTCGGGCGGCGGCGCAGCAGGGGCGTCGTACAGCGTGCTTTCCAAAGCCTCGAAGATCAGCATCGACGAGGTCGCCGTCACCGCGCGCCCACTTTCGGTAACCAGCACGGGGTGGTCCAACTCTGCCTCGTCCATCGCATAGGCCACGGTTTCGACCACGTTATGGCAGTATTCGTTGACCGTGTAGTTGATCGAGTTTTCGGTCGCCCGTTTCTCGCCGGTGTAATCCACGCCCAGACCGCCGCCCAGATCCAGATGGGTCAGCGGCGCGCCCTCGTCCGTCAGCGCGGTGAAATAGCGGCACGCCTCGTCCACCGCGCGGCGCACGTCCTGGATATCGGGCACCTGGCTGCCCAGATGCGAATGCTGCAGCTTCAGGCAGTGCAGCAACCCCGCCTCGCGCAGCCGGTCGGTGACGCGCAGCAACTGATCCGAGTTCATGCCAAAGGTTGACCGGTCGCCCGAGCTTTCCTGCCACTTGCCGCCAATGCGATGGGTCAGCTTCACCCGCACGCCCAGTAGCGGCTCAAGCCCCAATTCGCGGCTGACTTCGATCACAGTTTCCGCTTCGCGCGGGCTTTCCAGCACGATCACCGTGTTGGCCCCCAGCCGCCGTGACAGGATGGCAAGGCGAATGAACTCGGCGTCCTTTACACCATTGCAAACGATCAACGCGTCCTTGGACAGCCGATGCGCCATGGCGATGACCAACTCGGGCTTGGAGCCGGCCTCCAACCCGTAGTCATAGGCCCGGCCGAACTCGACAATGCGGTCCACCACCTGTGCCTGCTGGTTCACCTTGATCGGGAACACACCGCGATACGGGGCGCGATAGTTAACGCGTGCAATGGCCTGTGCAAAGCTGTCATTAATCTTGGCAATCTCGGCCTCAAGAAACGACCGCACCCGCAGCACCATCGGCGCGGCAATCCCGCGCTGATCGAGATCGCGCAAAATACCCGGCAGGCTGATCGGCGCGGTATTGGGGTTGGCTGGGTCACACAACGCCACCTCGCCCTCGTCCGTCACCGCAATCAACTCGCGCCCCCAGCGTGAGATGCCATAGATTTCGTCCGGAGAGGGGATGATCTGCGTCAATCAGGTGGCCTTTGCATGCTGTGCGAGAAACAGAAAAGACGCCTCTTTCGGCGTCTTGAGCGCCTCTTAGCGCCAGCATTATCACAAATCAACTCTGAAAATGCGGCGCGAACCCACAGGCCGCGCCGCAATTCAGCTTAAAGGGTCGCCAATGCCGCGATAATTTCTTCTGGCTCTGCGCGGATACGATAGTTCGGGTTCACAAAGGTGCTGGCGATCTTGCCGTCCTGGCCAATGACAAACACACCAGGCACTGGCAGTGTCCAGTTCGCGGTGCCATTGCGTTCGGTCAGGGGCACACCCAGTTGCGTCAAAACCTCTTCATGCTCGGACGGGACGCGCAGGGTCACACCAAAGGCTTCGCCAACTTCGTCGGCAACGTCGTATAGCACGTCGAAGGTCAGGCGGTGCTTTTCCGCCATCACGGTCGAATGGTCGGGTTTTTCCGGTGACACCGCCACCAACTGCGCCCCGTATTTTGCGAACTCTACCAGATTGTCCTGATAGTGTTTCAGCTGGATATTGCAGAACGGGCACCAATCGCCGCGAAAGAAAAACAGCACCAGCGGGCCTTTGGCCAGGTATTCGGACAGCGCGCGTGGCGTACCGTCGAAATTGTTCAACGTGAATGCCGGGGCCGTCTGCCCAACTGCCAGCGGAGAATACGGCGTTTCCCCGTCAATCATCCGCTGCATTCCGGTATTGATCTTCTCGACAATTTCGCCTGGCATCTGCTGTGCAGCGTTTTCCCACAGCTGGGCCGCTTCACTGTTCATTGCATTCATGGGTGCTCTCCTGGGGTTGGAATTGGGCCACGCCGGCCCGACGTCCCAAGACGTAGCCATCCTCAACGCTGCGATTAGGGACGGTTTCAGGATAAGATTTATGCGGTTTCCCGCTTAATGACCGGGCAATTCGGCGAAACCACCGCACAATTCGGCGGCACTCGCCTCTGCATTGTGCAGGTTTGGCACGTGAGCCTCTACACCGGCGGGCCTGACGTTTAGATGATCCCAAAGGGAGGTCAATCCACGGTGCAACGCGCCGTAAACTGGAGACGTCCCATGTGCCTGACCACCGAAGCCCTTGTGCTGTTTCTCAACCTGATCAACCCGCAGATCGTCACGACCGAGCCGCAGATGATCACCGTTCATGCCGCACAAGGTGACGTGGTCTGGCTGGCCGCCGGCGATAACTGGTGCTCTGAAAACCTGCGCTCGGACCGGCTGGCAAGCGCCGAGTGATCACACTGCGCCGCGGAACCCCGTGGCAACCACGAATTTTTCCGAGCTGTCAGACCGGCTTGACGGTGGCTTTACGTTCGCAACCTTGTTGAACCGCTGCTTCAGCAGCTTTTGCAGCTCACCTTCGGCCCCACCTGCCAGAACCTTGGCAACAAAGGTACCGCCCTCGTCCAGCACGTCGAAGGCAAAATACGCCGCCGCCTCGCATAGCGAGATAATCCGCAGGTGGTCAGTCTGTTTATGGCCTGAACTGGCCGCCGCCATGTCAGACATCACCACATCGGCCTTGCCGCCCAGCCATTCGCGGACCTGCCGATCGGCGTCGTCTTCCATAAAGTCCAGCTGATGGATCTCGGCCCCCGGCAGCGGTTCAACCTCTTGCAGGTCCACACCCAGCACCCGGCCCACAGCCTTGCCCTTTTTCTCGCCAAGCGCATTCACCCGCTTGATCGCCACCTGCAACCAGCCACCGGGCGCACAGCCAAGGTCAACCACGCGGGCGCCGGGCACAAGGAAGCGATATTTTTCGTCCAGCTCGAGGATTTTGAATGCCGCGCGCCCCCGATAGCCTTCGGCTTGGGCCCGTTTGACATACGGGTCATTCAACTGTCGCTGCAGCCAGCGCGTCGAACTGATGCGCCGCCCGCGCGCGGTCTTCACCTTGACCGTCAGGTCGCGATTTCCGCGTCCGGATGTGTTCTTTCTTGGCATTCCTGCCCCCTTGTTGCCGGTCTGGTGCTAGTACGGCCCATCTTCGAGCACCCCATTGGTGCTCATTTGCGCATAAAGCAACCCCTCGCGCAGCCCGCGATCGGCCACGGACAGCCGGTCAGTTGGCCAAATGCGCATCAACGCCTGCAGAATTGCAGCTCCGGACATGATCAACGCATGCCGATCCCGGCCGATGCGCGGATCGGTGCGCCGCCCCTCTGGGCCAAGCGCCAGATAGTCACGGATCACCCCGTCGATCTGGTCTGACGTCATACGCAGACCGTCCACCTTGTTTCGATCATAGCGCCGCAGCCCCAGGAACGAGGCCGCCACCGTGGTGACGGTGCCCGAGGTCCCGACGATCTGAAACCCTTCGCGTGTCTGTTCCTCGGCATAGGGCGAAAACTCCGACAGGTTCTCTTCGAAATACCAGCTCATCAACGCGAACCGCGCCGCGTCGTCGGTGACATCGTCGAACTGGTCGCGCAACGTCGCAACCCCCAGCGGGACCGAGATCCAGTCCACTACCTTGGCGGCCTGAAACGGGCTTTCGGTCGTGTGAAAGCCTGCATGCAGGCGCATGATTGCACCGGGGCGTTCGGCGCGGGGCACAGAGGTCAGATCCATCCACACCAACTCGGTCGAGCCGCCACCGATATCCACCACCAACAGCTGCTCGGTCTTTGTTGACACCAAGGGCGCGCAGCTGACCACGGCCAGGCGCGCCTCTTCCTCGGGCTCGATGATCTCGATGGTCAGGCCGGTTTCGCGCTTGGCCAGGCGCACAAAATCGCGCGCGTTCTTGGCGCGCCTGCAGGCCTCGGTCGCGACCATGCGGCAATGTTTGACGTTGTGACGTTCCAGCTTGCCCTTGCAAATACGCAAAGCCTGCATGGTACGGCCAATGGACGCACGGGAAAGCCTGCCAGATGCCTCCAACCCCGCGCCCAATTGCACGTTCTTGGAAAAGCTGTCCACCACGTGAAACTGGTTGCCCTTGGGTTGGGCAATCAGCATGCGACAGCTATTTGTGCCCAGATCCAAAGCGGCATAAAGCTCGGACGGATCAGGGCGTTTCGGCGCGGGGCTCTCGACCGCTTTGGGGAACGCGCCCGCACCTTCGGGACGCTTGGGCGCCATTTGATCGCCCTCCAACTTGAGTTAACGACCAGCCTAGTCTGACCGCATCGCGTGTGCAAGGGCGTGAACCGGTTCATAAAGGTGTTGAGAATTTTTCGCGTTACCCCCTATTGGCCCCTACCATGTCCCACATGTAGAAGCAGGGACCGGGCGCAAAGGGTGCCCGGCTGGCAAGAAAGGCAAACGGCGCAATGCCCGATGTGACAATCGTTTATTGGCGTGACATCCCCGCCCAGGTGATCGTTGGCAAAGGCCGCCGCGCGCAAAAGGCCGTGCTGCCCGAACGCTTTGAGCAAGCCATCGACCGTTGCGCGATGAAGGTTGGCGCGCGCGACAGCGACGCCTATCTGGCCGAATGGCGCAAGGCCGCGCCCTTTGCGGCCGAGGGCGATGCCGACACCCTGATCGCCGAACACATCACCCGACTGGATACCGAGTTTGATACCCCGCGCCTGCGTCAGCTGATCGAAAACGACGGCTGGCAGGCACCGCAGGATAAAGGATAACGCCGATGACCCGCACCGTGCTGGAATCGAAGACCAAAACCGTCACCATCGGCTTTGACGAGCCGTTTTGCGTCATCGGCGAGCGGATCAACCCGTCGGGCCGTGCCAAGCTGAATGCCGAGCTTGAGGCGGGCGATTTTTCCACCGTCGAGGCCGATGCCCTGGCCCAGGTCGCCTGCGGCGCGCAGGTGCTGGACGTGAACTCGGGCGCGGTGTTCAAGAACAAGATGGCCGAAGACCCGCGCTACGCCGACAACAACTTTTCCGAACCGCCCCTGATGAAAGAGCTGATCCAGCGCGTGCAGGCCGTCACCGATGTGCCGCTGTGCATCGACAGCTCGGTCACCGGCGCGATCGAGGCCGCGCTAGAGGTGGTCGAAGGCCGCCCCCTGATCAACTCCACCACCGGCGAAAGCGAGAAGATGGAGGCGATCTTGCCGCTTTGTGCCAAGCACAAGCTGCCCGTGGTGGCGATTTCCAATGACGAGGCCGGGATTTCCGAAGACCCCGATGTGCGGTTCGAAGTGGCCCGCAAGATCGTACAGCGCGCCGCCGATCATGGCGTGCCGGCCCATGACATCGTGGTGGACCCGCTGGTGATGCCGGTGGGCGCCATGGCCACCGCCGGGCGGCAGGTCTTTACCCTGGTGCGCCGTCTGCGCGAAGAGCTGGGCGTGAACACCACCTGCGGTGCCTCCAATATCAGTTTCGGCCTGCCCAACCGGCATGGCATTAACGCCGCTTTCCTGCCCATGGCCATCGGCGCGGGTATGACCAGCGCCATCATGAACC
The DNA here is from genome assembly GCF_000647975.1 of Actibacterium mucosum KCTC 23349. GTDB lineage: Bacteria > Pseudomonadota > Alphaproteobacteria > Rhodobacterales > Rhodobacteraceae > Actibacterium > Actibacterium mucosum. The sequence goes on along the minus strand of NZ_JFKE01000002.1, from coordinate 386,790 downwards.
CGGTTCGCCCAGTGGAAATGGAGGCCGTCCGCGCCGCCAATTTCCTAATGGATCACGATGCCAATGGTGCGGCCTGGATCGGCTTTTCCCGCGTGTTGGACGCGGTGAAAGAGGGCGCAAGCTTCCCCGAAGCCTCGAAATCCGCGGCATCTGCGGGCCGTAGCGGGCGACGCCGTCGCCGCGGGTAAACCATGACCGACGCCCCCGATCCCCTGGTGATCTTCACCCCATCCGGCAAACGTGGCCGGTTCCCGGCGGGCACGCCGATCCTGACGGCGGCGCGGCAGTTGGGGGTGGATCTGGAATCGGTCTGCGGCGGGCGCGGTGTCTGCTCTAAATGTCAGGTTGCGCCCACCTTTGGTGAGTTTGCCAAACATGGGGTCACGTCGTCCGAAGGCGCGGTTGGCCCGATGAACGCGGTCGAGCAACGCTATGACCGGGTGCGCGGGTTGATCGACGGGCGGCGGCTGGGCTGTCAGGCCACGGTGCAGGGCGATCTGGTGGTCGACGTGCCGGCCGACAGCCAGCTGCACAAACAGGTGGTTCGCAAACGGGCCGAGGCGCGCACCATCACCATGGACCCGGCTACCCGGCTGCAATGTGTCGAGGTGGAACAGCCCGACATGCACGCCCCGACCGGCGATCTGGAACGGCTGAAAACCGCGCTGGCCCTGCCCGACCTGCAGGTGCCCCCGGCGTTTCTGTCGCACCTGCAACCCCTTCTGCGCAAAGGCAATTGGCAGGTGACGGCGGCCATTTTCGAAGACCACACCGGCGCCCCCCCGCGCCTGTTGGACCTGTGGCCCGGCTATCGCGAAACGCCGCTATATGGTCTTGCGGTGGACCTCGGCTCCACCACCATCGCCGCGCATCTGACGCGGCTGGACACGGGAGCGGTTGTCGCTGCCTCGGGCGTGATGAACCCGCAGATCCGGTTTGGCGAAGACCTGATGAGCCGCGTGTCCTATGCCATGATGAACCCCGGCGGCGCGGCAGAGATGCGCGACGCGGTGCGCACGGCGCTGGCCGACCTGGCCGCCGCCTTGGTGGCCGAGGCTGATCTGGACGCGCGCGACGTGGTCGAGGCAACGATTGTCTGCAACCCGGTGATGCACCATATTTTATTGGGGATTGACCCGGTGGAACTGGGCCAGGCGCCCTTTGCGCTGGCAGTTTCCGACGCGCTGAACCTTGCCGCCGGTGACCTTGATCTGGGCACGATCAACCCGGCGGGCCGTGTCTATATCCTGCCCTGTATCGCCGGCCATGTGGGGGCGGATGCGGCCGCCGTGGCGCTGTCTGAATCGCCCCACCGGGCCGAGCCACTAACGCTGATCGCCGATGTCGGCACCAATGCCGAGATCATTTTGGGCAACAAATCCAAGCTGTTGGCCTGCTCCTCGCCCACGGGCCCCGCGTTCGAGGGCGCGCAGATCGCCCATGGCCAACGCGCCGCGCCGGGGGCCATCGAGCGGGTTGAAATCAACCCCGAAACCAAGGCGCCGCGCATTCGGATCATTGGCAATGACCATTGGTCGGACGCGGAGGAGTTTGGCACCGACACCGCCGTTTCGGGGATCTGCGGTTCAGGGATTATCGAGGCGGTGGCCGAGATGCGCATGGCCGGTGTGATGGACGCCTCGGGCCTGATCGGATCGGCGGAACAAACCGGCTCGGACCGCTGCGTACCCGATGGCCGGACGTATAAATTCCTGCTGTGGGCAGGCGGGGAAACCGGGCCGGATATCTATGTCACCCAAGGCGACATCCGTGCGATTCAGCTTGCAAAATCAGCACTTTATGCCGGGGCGCGGCTGTTGATGGACGAGCTGGGCGTCGACCATGTGGACCGCGTCGTGCTGGCCGGGGCCTTTGGCGCACATATCTCGCCCAAACACGCGATGGTGCTGGGCATGATCCCCGATGCGCCGCTGGACCAGGTCAGCTCGGCCGGCAACGCCGCCGGCACCGGCGCCAGAATTGCGTTGTGCAACAAGGCGATGCGGGCCGAGGTTGAGGCCCTGGTGCGGCAGATCCAAAAGGTTGAAACGGCGATTGAACCGCGGTTTCAGGAGCATTTTGTCGCCGCAAACGCCCTGCCCCATGCCAGCGATCCCTTCCCGCACCTGCGCGCGGTCACCCCCCTGCCGGATGTGCAGTTCAACGCCGCGGCGGGGCAAGGCCGCCGCCGACGTCGTCGCGACGGCTGAGCCTGCCAGTTTCCGGTTGACCCTCGCGGCGGGATTGACTACCCATCACGAACCTTGAGCGGGTATGGTGAAATGGTATCATGCGAGCTTCCCAAGCTTAAGGTGCGGGTTCGATTCCCGCTACCCGCTCCAATCCCTCCCCATTGAACCGAAACCGGATAATTTGGTTAAGAATTAGTTGCCGAATCCTTCTCGCATTGGCTGTGTAAACGCACAACCTTGAGGTGATTAAACAGTGGCTGATTTCATGGCAAGCTTTGGCGCGGCAACCGATAGCGGCAAAACCGTGTCCGAGGATCTTTTCGGGGCAATGATGCTCTATCACGTCGACGATCTGGGCGCAGGCGGCACCTTTACGGATGTGATCGACGAGCTTGGCGTCAGTGGCGCCATTCGCTGGTCCAGCAGGACGTGGGTTGAAAACGAATGGGACCTGGCCAACCCCGATGCCTTTGCACCCGACGGGGTCAGCTATATCGAATTTGTCAATTGGTCCATTCAGGAAAGCCGGCCGATCTCGGTCATTCTGCCGACGATGCACATGTTTGATGCGGCCTATGATCCAGCCTCGGAAACGCCGCGCGGGATCGACGCGCAGAAGCTGGCCGAGCTAGAGGCGTTCTTGCGCGACCTTCTGGACCCAACCGATGGCACCTATGATGGGGTGTCAATCTATGCCATTGAAATCGGGAACGAATATTGGGACAAGATGGCGTCGGACGAGTACGGTATCCTGGCCGACGCGATCATCACCACCTTTGCCGATGTGATTGCTGACCTGCAGGCCGACGGCACCCTGCCCGCCAATTTTGACGCGCCGCGCTTGCTGGTTCAGACCGGCTCGCCCTTTGGGGACGAATCTAAGTCGGGCGGCAAATACCACGATTTCAACCAGGCCAATCCCGGCAATAATGCCGAAACCACATTGGCCAATACCGACATTATCGACCAGCTTTCCACCGCAAACCGCGCGCTGGTGGATGGCGTGGTGCACCATTATTTCTATAACAAGACCCATATCGACGGAAACGGCGTTTACGATGGCGTCTTTGTTGGCGGGTTGAATGACAACTCGGTAGAGTTTCGCCAGATCGGCAAAGACACCGATATCTGGAATGCCGCCGCGGGCTTTGGCGATCTGGAATTGCACATCACCGCGTGGAACGTGAAATCGGACAATTACGACCAATTGGGATTGCACGGGGCCTCGGTTCTGTTGGAGCAATTCGAATACATGATCGCCAATGACGTCGAAGCCGCGCAACTGTGGCAGGTGCAGGGCGCCAAGTTCAGTTCGCTGTCGGGCCAGGAGGGCGAGACCGATCTGAGCTTTCTGGGCATCGCCTATCAGTGGATGACCGAATTCACCACCGGGGCCACGCTGTTGGACAGCACCCTTGCCGGTGGCGAAATAGAGGTGAATGCGTATCAGACCGCCGACACGGTGGTGTTCTTCATTTCGTCGCGGTCCGAAGAGGTGCAGAACGTACAGATCGACTTTACCGGCGCCGTGGTGAACTATGCCGGCATCACCGCGATGCAACTGGGTGTGGGCACATCGGACGGGCAATATGTGGTGGATGGCACCACGGTCACCGTGGCCGATTATGCCGACCCCGACGCGGTGGCTGCGGTCACCAACCTGGGCGCGGGTGACGTTTTGGCCGATGGCACCAACCTGGTGCTGAACCCTTATGAGGTGGTGGTGATCGAGTATCAGCTGGGCCTGAACTTCTCGAACGGGGATGCAGGCAACAACGCGCTGAACGGCGGCGATTTTGACGACTATATCTCGGGCTGGAATGGCAATGACACGATCTTTGGCGGTAACCGCAACGACGTGCTGTTTGGCAATAACGGCTTTGATTCGCTGATCGGCGGGGCGGGTGACGATTACCTGAACGGCGGCGCTGCGGCGGACCAGTTGGGCGGTTGGGCCGGCAACGACATCCTGGAGGGCAAGGGCGGCTGGGATCAGCTTTACGGCAATGCCGGCGACGACATTCTGAACGGCGGCGAGGGCAATGACCGGTTGGCCGGCGGCACCGGATCAGACGAGTTTCACTTTGTCGGCGCCAATATCGGCCACGACGTGATTGCCGACCTTGACCTTGCCGAAGACACAATTCATTTGCAAATCAACGGCGTAGACGACATCGGTGATCTGGTCATCTGGAACAGCAGCAATGGCGACGTGGTGATTGCGTGGGGTTCGGGGCCAACGAACTCCATCGCAATCGAAGGGGATCTGGTCCGGCAGGACATTGTCGACGCCACCGGATTGTTTGTCTTCGGCTAAGGCTTAGGCCAGCGCGTTCTGCACAAACGCAACCAGCTGCGCGGTCGAGGCGTCTTCGGCCTCGGCCGACACCTCGCCGGTGACCACGGGTTCCAGCGATTTGGCCAGTTCCTTGCCCAGCTCGACACCCCATTGGTCATACGAGTTGATGCCCAGGATCACGCCCTCGACAAACACGCGGTGTTCGTAAAGCGCGATGATGCGACCCAACTGTGCCGGCGTCAGGCGCGGGTAGATCAGCGTTGTGGACGGGCGGTTGCCTTCAAACACGCGATGCGCGGCCTGGCGTTCCAGCTCGTCGCCTTCGAACCCGGCCTTGGCCATCAGCGCCCGGGCCTCGTCCATCGACCGGCCCACCATCAGCGCCTTGGATTGCGCCAGGCAGTTCGACACCAACAGGGTGTGGTGGCGCGTCCGGCCAAGCTCGTTGCCTTCGGCGGCCACAAGGAATTCGCAGGGCACAACGGCGGTGCCCTGGTGGATCAACTGATAAAAAGCGTGCTGGCCATTGGTGCCGGGTTCGCCCCAGACAACCGGCCCCGACGGCACGTCCAGCGCCGCGCCATCGCGGCGCACGCGCTTGCCGTTGCTTTCCATCTCCAGCTGTTGCAGATAGGCCGGAAGCCGCGCAAGTTGTTGATCATAGGGCAAAACCGCGCGGGTGCCAAAGCCGCAGAACTGGTGGTGCCACAGGCCCACCAGCGCCAGCATCACCGGCATGTTTTCAGCCAGCGGCGCGGTGCGGAAGTGGCTGTCCATCTCTTCGCCGCCCTTCAGGAAGGCGCGAAAATCGGCCGGCCCCACAGCCAGCATGATCGGCAGGCCAATGGGCCCCCACAGCGAATAGCGCCCGCCAACCCAATCCTCGAACCCGAACACACGTTCGGCCGGAATGCCGAATTCACCAGCCCTGTCGGTGGCCGAGCTGAGCGCAACGAACTGCGCGGCGGGGTCGGTCACCACCTCGGCCATCATGTCGCGCGCGGTTTGCGCGTTGGTCATGGTCTCGATCGTGGTGAAGGTTTTCGAGGCGACGATGACCAGCGTGGTGGTCAGGTCCAGCCCGCGCATCGTCTGGGCGATATGGGCGCCGTCCACGTTCGACACGTAATGCACGCGCGGCCCGTCGGCATAGCTTTCCAGCGCCAGCGTGGCCATGACTGGGCCAAGGTCCGAGCCGCCGATGCCGATATTGACCACATCGGTGATGCGCCCGCCCTGCCCCTGGAAATTGCCCGACCGCACCGCGTCGGCGAAATGCTCCATCCGGTGCAGCGTGTCGTGCACGCCGGGGACCACGTCGGCACCATCGACCATCACCGGGCCGGTGCTGGCCCGCAACGCAGTATGCAGCACGGCGCGGCCTTCGGTGTCGTTGATCGGCTGGCCGGTGAACATCGCCTCGCGCATTTCCGGCAGGCCGGCCTCGGTTGCCAGTTGGATCAGCAGGTCGCGGGTTTCGGCATCGATATTGGTCTTGGCATAATCAAACAGCGTGTCGCCAAGTTGGGCCGAGAACGCGGCCCCGCGCGTGGCGTCGTCAAACAGGGAAACGATCGGGCGCGTCTTGGCAGCGGTGGCCCGGTTTTCAAGGTCAGTCCAGGTGGTCATGTCAGTCGGCCCAGTGAATGGTTGCGTCTTGCAGAAGGATCGATACCGGCGCCTCGACTGCGCTTGTGGCGGCTTCGGCACGCGCGAGGGCCGCGCGTTTCTCAGCACCGGTGATTACAATGTGGATGTGTCGCGCGGATGTCAGCGCCGGCGCTGTCAGGGTTATGCGCGGCTCGGGCGCGCCCGGTGCACGCATTGGCAAAAGTGTCGGTGCATCCTCGGCCAGCGCTTCGGCCAGCAGGTCCGCCTCGGGGAAGATCGAGGCCGTGTGCATATCCGCCCCCATACCCAGCAACAGCACGTCGATGGGCAGGGCCGCGTCGACGGCTCCGGCCAGCGCGTCCAAGGCATCCTCGGGGCGATCAGAATCGGCATAAAGCGGTAGCAAAGTTGCGGCGGCGGCGTTTTCCACCAGCAGGCGTTCGCGCAGCAGACGGGTGTTGGACCGGTCCGAACTTTCCGGCACCCAGCGTTCGTCCGACAGCATCACGTCAACCCGCGCCCAGTCCAGATCAGCCTTACAAAGCTGATCGAACACGGGCCCCGGTGTGGTCCCCCCCGGCACCACCAGCAGCGCGCGGTTGTTTTCGGCCAATGCGGCGCGCAGCTGGTCGGCCATCACATTGGCAAGCGCAGCCATCATCGTGTCGCGCGCGGGATATTCCGTCAGGCTCATACTGCGATCTCCCGCCAGCGCCGACCGTCGCGATGCATCAATGCAAGGGCATCTTCCGGGCCAGAGCTGCCCGCGTCATAGGTGGCGGGTTTGGTCCCTGCCCCCTGCCAGCCTTCGATCAGTGGATCGGTCCAGGCCCATGCAGCCTCGACCTCGTCCCCGCGCATGAACAGGGTCTGGTTGCCGCGGATCACATCCATGATCAGGCGCTCGTAGGCGTCTGGCACATCCTCGGCATCAGCGCCCAGAGCCTCGGCAAAGGACATATCCAACGGCACTTCGATCAGGCGCATGCCACCGGGGCCGGGCTCTTTGATCGTCACGCGCAGGTTCATGCCCTCGTTCGGCTGCAAACGGATCACCAGAACGTTGCCCTTGCGCCCCTCCTGCTCGCCAAAGATCGAGTGCGGCGGGTCCTTGAACACCACGGCAATTTCGGACGCGCGCGCCTTCAGCTTCTTACCAGTGCGCAGGTAGAACGGCGTGCCCTTCCAGCGCCAGTTCGAGATACCGAGTTTCAGGGCGATATAGCTTTCGGTGCGGCTTTCGGGGTTCTCGGAATCCTCAATATATCCGGGCTCGTCACCCGTGGGGCCGTATTGCCCGCGCACGATATCTTTGGGTTCGACCGGGTCCAGCGCACGGATCACTTTCAGTTTCTCGTCACGCACGGCGTTGGGTTCAAAGGCGTTTGGCGGCTCCATCGCGATCAGGCACAAAAGCTGCATCAGGTGGTTCTGAACCATGTCGCGCATCGCGCCGGAATTGTCGTAATAGGCCCCGCGCCCGCCGACGCCCACGGTTTCGGCCACCGTGATCTGGATGTGATCAACGTATTGGGCGTTCCACAGCGGCTCGAACAGCATGTTGCCAAACCGCACGGCCATCAGGTTCTGCACCGTCTCTTTGCCCAGATAGTGGTCGATCCGGTAAATCTGTTCCTCGCGGAAATGCTGGGCCAGGGTCGCGTTCAGTTCCTGCGCCGAGGCAAGGTCTTTGCCAAACGGTTTTTCCACCACCACGCGGCTTTTGCGGTCGGCGATCTTGTGCTTGTGCAGGCGTTCTGCCAGCGCACCAAAAAGGCTTGGCCCGACCGAGAAATAAAACGCGTGCACCATCCCTTTGCGGATCTTGCCTGCCAGTTCCTTCCAGCCGCCCTCGCCCATGGCATCGACCTGCACATAGCTAAGCCGCGAAAGGAACGCATCGATGGATTTTGCATCGCGCTTGTCTTTGGCCACGAACTCGTCAATGGCTTTGCGGATGATGGCGCGATAGGCGTCGTCATCGTGATCGGACCGCGCCGCGGCAATAATCGCAGCATCCTCGGGCATCTGGCCCGACAAGAAGCGCAGGTACAGCCCCGGCAGGATTTTGCGGCGTGCCAAGTCGCCCGTACCCCCGAAGATAACCAGATCAAAAGGATCCACCGGAATGACGCGTGATACCATGCTGTCCTCACCGCAGTTTCGTTAGCGCAAACACCGCCTACTTACATAGGCAGCCCAAGCAAGTCTACCACCTAATGCGTTTCGGTTTTAGATGAGAGCGGGCAATTTCTTGTAATCACCAAATTAAATGTCTTCCAACACCGCTGCACGATCATCAGGCAAACCGACGCGAATTCAGGCGCATAGCGGCTGCTGACCTCAGTGGATGCCGAAATCAGGCGTCCAGCTCGGCATCCCAATACAGGAAATCCATCCAGCTTTCGTGCAGATAGTTGGGCGGGAATTTCCGACCCATATTCCGCAGCTCCTCGGCCACCGGCTGACGCGGTGTCTTGCGCAGCGACATACCGGCCTGACGCAGGCTCTTGGACCCCTTCTTGAGGTTACAGCGCGAACAGGCGGCCACCACGTTTTCCCAGCTGGTGACCCCACCGCGTGCGCGCGGCACCACGTGGTCAAAAGTCAGATCACCCGTCGCCCCGCAATATTGGCACGAGAATTCATCCCTCAGAAACAAATTAAAGCGCGTGAAGGCCACGCGCTTTTGAGGTTTGACATAGTCTTTCAGAACGACAACCGAAGGTATGCGTATCTCGGTCGAGGGACTTCGGACAAATTCGTCATACTCAGCCACGATATCCACGCGATCCAGATAAGCGGCTTTGACGGCTTCCTGCCAGGGCCAGAGAGACAGGGGGTAATAGGAAAGCGGCCGGTAATCCGCGTTCAGCACCAAGGCCGGGTGCTGCTTCAGCGACCGGGGTTGGTGAACAAAACTTGTCCTGAAATCGCCATCCATGTTTAGAGACTCCGATACCGCTCTGCCTGCTTCAACTAGCCCAGAGCGGGACGCCCCGCCCCTCGCCTGCTACCCACTATATATGGCGTTCTGCCCTTGGCAAGCCCCGCATATAGAGTGGCCTGCCACCTTGGCTATAACGCCGCCATGACAGGGTTATGACAGTTTCAGCCCCCGTGCATCGGTCTGTGGATAAAAACCGGCACCCGCCCCACACGCCAGCCCGAGCAAGGCCCCGCAACGGGGCCGCCGCGAGACATGTCTTGCGCCGCAAGGCGCCCCTTCTGACAGCGTTCAGTCGGCCTCAAGCCCCAAACGATCGCGCATGAACGCCAGCGCAACACTCAAACCGTCGGGCGCAATACCATGGGCGGTGCCCTTCATGATATGAGCGAACACCTCGAATCCTGCCGCGCTCAGCGCATTGCCGGCCTCGGGCAATGATTGCGGCGGCACAACATCATCCTGATCGCCATGCACCAACAGAACCGGCGGGCGGCTGACAACCTCGTCCTCCAGCGCTTCGGGGTTCACCAACCGGCCGGAAAACCCGACAACCCCGGCAAACTCGTCCACCTGCCGCGGTGCCACCTGCAAGGCCATCATCGTTCCCTGGGAAAACCCGAACAGAATCGTTTGTGCCGGCGTTACGCCTTCTTCTTTCATGACCTGCTCCAGATAAGCGGTCAGGTCACCCTCGGCGCGCCGCATACCCTGCTCGGCTTCCTCCTCGCTGGAGCCATCGATCCATGGGATCGGGAACCACTGGAACCCGAAAGGCGCCCCCGCCACGCGTTCCGGTGCGTCCGGCGCAACGAAGGCGGTGCCCGGCATATGTTCCTCCAACGGATCGGCCAGACCCAGAAGATCGGCCCCATTGGCCCCATATCCGTGCAAAAACACCACCAGCGACGTCGCTTCGCCCTGCGCCGGGCCCCGGCGATCGCTGTCCAGAATGCGTGTCATCTTATGCCTTCCCTGTCCTTTTCCACGTGGTAATACGCCCACAAGGCCCGCGCCGCAACGGCCCGCCACGGGCTCCATGCCTGGGCCATGATCCGCAACTCTTTCTCGGTGGGTCGTTTGTCCAGCCCGAACAAAATCCGCGCCGCTTCCTGCAGGGCCAGATCCCCCGGCGCAAAAACATCCGCGCGCCCCAACGAGAACATGGCATAGATCTCGGCCGTCCACTTGCCGATCCCCGGCACCGCAACCAGTGTATCAACCACCTCGTCATCCGGGGCGGTGCGCAGGGCTTTGAAGTTGATGCCTGCATTTGCCAGTTCCCTGGCATAGCGAATCTTCTGGCGCGACAGTCCACAGGCGCGCAGGTCCTCATCTGTCGCGGCCTTGACCTTGCGCGGGCCGGTCAGCCTGGCCTCCTGCAACCGCGCCCAGATGGCCGCCGCCGCTGCAACAGAAACCTGCTGCGAGACAATCGCGCTCAGCAATGCTTCATAGCCGTCCTTGCGCCGCCGCAATGGCAGCGGTCCGGTCAGCACCAAGGCCCGCGCAAACTCCGGGTGGCTGGCGGCAAGGTGCTCTGCCCCTTCGGCCACGCAATCCAATGTCTCGATAATCCGTCCGACCACGCCCACCTCCGCTTGTTGTCGGGCCACTATCGGGGGCACAACCGGGGCTGTCACGCCTCGATCCGTGAAAGCACGCACATCACGTTGTTCGCCCATGCATAGTTTCCGCGCCCCGTCGGCAAGGCTAAACCTTTGCCATGACCGACATATCTTCCCCGATCTCGGATGCCCGAGCCAAACGTAACGTTGCCGTTCTGGTCGCCGCCCAAGCGTTTCTTGGCGCGCAGATGCCCTTGCTGTTCACAATTGCCGGATTGGCCGGGCAGTCCTTGGCCACGAACCTGTGCTTTGCCACCCTGCCGATCTCGATGATCGTGCTGGGCTCGATGCTGTCGGCGACGCCTCTATCGGCCCTGATGCAGAGGTTCGGACGGCGCGCGGGGTTCTTTGCCGGGGCCGCCGGCGGAGCGGTGGGCGCTCTGATCGGCGCTTACGCCCTGTCGATTGCATCCTTCCCGCTGCTTCTGTTGGGCTCGCTCTTCACCGGCACCTACATGTCGTCGCAGGGCTTCTTCCGCTTTGCCGCCGCCGACACCGCCTCAGACGCATTCCGACCCAAGGCAATCTCTTACGTGATGGCAGGGGGGCTGGCTTCGGCCATCATCGGCCCGCAATTGGTAAAGATCACGGCAGACAGTTTCGTGGTGCCCTTCCTGGGGGCCTACATTGCCGTTGTCGTGATCAACGTGGTGGGCGCGTTGTTGTTTCTGGGCCTCGACATCCCCAAGCCCGCGCCCGAGGGAACCGGATACAAGCGTGGTCGCACGCGGCTGGAATTGCTGAAGACCCCTCGCATCGCGGTGGCGATGATCTGCGCGCTGGTCTCTTATGCGCTGATGAACCTGGTGATGACCTCCACCCCGCTGGCGGTGGTGGGCTGTGGCTATACCACCGATGACAGCGCCGATGTGGTGATGGCGCATGTTCTGGCCATGTTCGCGCCGTCGTTTCTCACCGGTCATCTGATCGCACGGTTCGGGGTGGAACGGATCGTGGCGGCGGGGCTGGTTATCCTTGCCGCGGCCGGTGCCGTCGGCCTGAGCGGGGTACATATCAACCAATTTTTCGGCGCGCTGATCCTTCTGGGTCTTGGCTGGAATTTCGGCTTCATTGGTGCCACGACAATGCTGGCCAATGCCCATACCGCTGCCGAGCGCGGCAGGGTTCAGGGTCTCAACGACCTGATCGTCTTTGGCGGCGTTACATTCGCATCGCTGGCCTCCGGTGGGCTGATGAACTGTTCGGGCGGCACGCCTCAGGCCGGGTGGAACGCGGTGAACCTGGCCATGGGACCTTTCCTTGTGTTGGCAGGCGGGGCGCTCATCTGGCTAAGCCTGCGCCCGAAAGAGGCGTGATCCAATTGCGCGCCTGACGGCGCATTTCTTTGATCTCGCGCCGCGCCTTTGGCTTGGCACTCGGGTTGTCGCGTGGGGCAAGCGTTGCCCCACGGGGTCTGGGGACGTCCCCAGGGCCTGCGTGGCCCGAACGCAAATGCATCAAATGCGCCGGTACGGCGCGCCGGTTAATAGCGGCCGGTCAAGCTGGCGCGGATCAGTCGGACTTTGCGGCGAAACTCAGACGTTTCCAGCGCACCATCGCCGACCGACACCGGCTTGTGCACAACCCGGCTCAGAACCGGGCGCGTTTGGAAAGCGGGCAGAAACGCCGCCGGTGCGTTCGGCAAATTGCCGCGCGCCGTGTTCAAACGGTCTATCCCTGTTCTGGCCAGTGCCACGACCGCTGCCGCGCGGCCATCAACAAGCGGGATGCGGCCCGTTGCTTCCAGTTGCGGCACCGCGCGCAGCCAGTTTGCCAATCCCGTGGCCCAAGCCAGGTCGCGCACCCGGTCCTCGTTATTCTCTGCCCCCAACAGCCGCGCAGCCGTCCACATCAAGTGGCCCGCGGTTTTGTCCAGGTGGTCGGCAAAATCTGCGTCATCGTCAAACGGATCGCGGTGGATATCCCAACGGCGCGCGTCGACTGCTTCGTCAAGCAACACGGCGCCTTGGGCATCCAGCACTTCGGCCAGCGGGGTCACCACCTCGTGCCGCCGCACCGGCCCGCCTGCGGAAATCTCTTCCAGTGCATCGCGCCACCATTGCAGGCGCATCTCGGCGATCATCGGCTCGGCCGTCACCCAGGGCGCCCGCGACACCTCGACATTGAATGCGTATAGCGGGAACAGAACGCGCCGCGCGGCAACCGGCGCAGCCATTGCGGCGGCAAAACGGTCCGGATCGCCCTTTGCGACCAGTTCGGCGCAGGCCTGAATCGTCATGGCGCCTTTGCGCCCTCGCGCACCAGTTTCCATGTGACCGCGTCCAGCAGCGCCTCGAACGAGGCATCCACTATGTTGGGCGACACGCCCACGGTGGACCAGCGCCGCCCGGAACTGTCTTCGCTATCGATGATCACGCGGGTCACGGCCTCGGTCCCGCCCTGGGTTATGCGCACCTTGAAATCGACCAGCTTTATGTCGTCGATGAACTTCTGATACGGCCCCAGATCCTTGGCCAGCGCGTTGGCCAGCGCGTTTACAGGGCCGCGATCCTGGCCTGATGCATCCATGCTCTCGCTGACGCTGAGCTTCTTTTCACCGCCAATCTTCACCACCACCACGGCCTCGGACAGGGTGACCATCTGGTTGCGCTTGTTCTTGCGGCGTTCGATCGTGACGCGGTAACGCTTAACCTCAAAAAACTCGGGCAGCAGGCCCAGTTCGCGCCGCGCCAGCAATTCGAAACTGGCCTGCGCGGTGTCATAGGAATAGCCCTGCGCCTCGCGCTCTTTGATCTGGTTCAGGATCGCGCCAAGCGCCGGGGTGCCGGGTTCCACCTCCAACCCCGCCTCGCCCAGCCGTTTGCGCAGGTTCGACTGCCCGGCCTGGTTCGACATCGGGATGATGCGCTCGTTGCCAACCACCGAAGGGTCCACATGTTCATAGGTCGCGGGGTCTTTCAGGATCGCGCTGGCATGCAGACCGGCCTTATGTGCAAAGGCCGAGGCACCCACATAAGGCGCGGTTTTCACCGGCACGCGGTTCAGGATGTCATCCAGCTGCCGCGAGATACGCGTGAGATCGCGCAGGCTTTCGGGCGAAATGCCGGTGTCCAGCGTGTCGGCATATTGCGGTTTCAGCAGCAGTGTCGGGATCAGGCTGACCAGATTGGCGTTGCCGCACCGCTCGCCCAGCCCGTTCAGCGTGCCCTGCACGTGCCGCGCGCCGGCATCCACGGCGGCCAGCGATCCGGCCACGGCGTTGCCGGTGTCGTTATGGGTGTGAATGCCCAGATGGCTGCCGGGAATGCCGCTGTCGATTACGGCGCGGGTGATGCGCCCGATCTCGTCCGGCAAGGTGCCGCCATTGGTGTCGCACAGCACGATCCAGCGGCACCCGGCGTCGCGCGCGGCATGCAGACATTGCAGCGCGTAGTCGGGGTTGGCCTTGTAGCCGTCAAAGAAATGCTCGGCATCAAAAATCGCCTCGCGCCCCTGCGCCACGATATGGGCAAAGCTGGCGGCGAGATTGTCGAGGTTTTCGTCCAGCGAGATCCCCAAAGCCTTGGTCACGTGATAATCGTGGCTCTTGCCCACAAGGCACACCGTGCCGGTGCCCGCGTTCAGAACAGCGGCCAGCACATCATCGTTTTCGGCGCTGCGGCCCGACCGTTTGGTCATGCCAAAGGCCGTCATCCGGGCGTTGGTCTTGGGGGCTGCGTCAAAGAACGCGCTGTCGGTGGGGTTGGCGCCGGGCCAGCCGCCCTCGATATAGTCGATGCCAAGCGCGTCGAGCGCGCGGGCGATCTGCACCTTTTCGGCGGTGGAAAACTGCACGCCCTGCGTTTGTTGGCCGTCCCGCAGCGTGGTGTCAAACAGGTAAAGGCGGTCCTTAGACATAACGGCCCTCCGCCTTCAGGTTCCGCCCGGCCGACGGCCGGGCAGCGCCCGACCCGCCCCCCAGGGCGGGCGCTTCACGCCCCCCCTCGGGTCGGGCGCGGCCCTTTGCATTGAACCGATGGGTCATACCAACGCCTCCAGCTTGGCCGGGTCAAATGCGGGGCCCGGTTCCAAATCGACCCCGGCCTTGGACATGCGCACTTCGACCCCGGCCGCCGTCAACGCAGATTTCATCGCATCCACGGCGGTGAAGTCCTTGGTCTGCATGGCCGTTTCCCGCGCAGCCGCCAAAGCGTCGGCATAGGCGGACAGGTCCACGGCTGCATGACGGGGCGCAGTTGTCCCCTGCCCCATCAGCGCCAGCCCGGCCTTCAGTCCCGCCGCGTCACCGGCGCCGGCAAGTTTGCGCAATTCGGTGATGGCACCGGCGGTGTTCAGGTCATTGGCCAAAGCCTCGACCACCGCATCAGGCACCGGACCTGCGGTCACACCGTCGATCATCGCGTGCCATTTCGACAGCTCGGCCTCGGCCTCGACCCGCTTCTTCTCAGTCCAGTCCATCGGCCGGCGGTAATGGGTGCTGAGCATTACGAACCGGATCACCTCACCCGGTACACCTTCTTTCAGCAGGTCGCGCACGGTGAAGAAGTTGCCCAGCGATTTGGACATCTTCTTGCCCTCGACCTGCAACATCTCGTTATGCACCCAATAGTTTGCAAAGCCCCCCTCGGGGTTGGCACAGCAGCTTTGCGCCATTTCGTTCTCATGATGCGGAAACATCAAGTCATTTCCGCCGCCATGGATGTCGAACGACGCACCGAGTAGGTCAAAGGCCATGGCCGAACATTCGATGTGCCAGCCCGGCCGCCCGCGGCCCCAGGGGCTGTCCCAGCCGGGCAGATCATCGGCCGAGGGCTTCCACAGAACAAAGTCCATCGGGTCTTCTTTGTAGGGCGCAACCTCAACGCGGGCCCCGGCGATCATGTCATCGACCGACCGGCCCGACAACGCGCCGTAGGCCTCGTATTTGCGCACCCGGAACAGCACGTGCCCCTCGCGGGCATAGGCGTACCCCTCGGCGATCAGCTTTTCGATCATCGCGACCATCTGCGGGATGTATTGCGTGGCGCGCGGCATGTGGTCGGGCTGCAACGCGCCAATGGCGTCCATATCGTCCAGATACCACTGCGTCGTTTCGGCGGTGATGTCGGATATCGGTCGCCCGCTTTCGGCGGCGCGCGCGTTGATCTTGTCATCCACGTCGGTGAAGTTGCGCACATAGGTCACGTGATCGGCGCCATAAACGTGGCGCAGCAACCGGTAGAGCACGTCAAACACCAGCACCGGCCGCGCATTGCCCAGATGCGCGCGGTCATAGACCGTGGGCCCGCAGACATACATCCGCACGTTGTCGGGGTCGATGGGTGCAAAGACCTCTTTCTTGCGGGTCTTGGTGTTGTGCAGCCTGATCTGGGTCATGGCAAAGCCTTCTTACGCAGGTGTCCCGCGCGGGCTTATCAACGTTTCAGAGGTTTGAAAACAAAATGACCGGCCCGCGCGACGAATGTCAGCAGGGAATAATGCAGCAAATGTTGATGCAGTTGGTCATGGGGGTGTCATAGCAATGGCAGGAGGCTGCGGCAAGGCCCTTGTCAGCCCCGGCCCCGCCGGGCATCGTGGCCCCATGAGCCGCGAGATCGTTGACAGCTATTGCCAGTCCCTGCCCGGCGCCGAATGGGCGTCCGAGGCGGATGGTGCCATTCCGTCATGGAAGGTCGGCGACAAGATGTTCGCCTGTATCGGCCATCTGGGCGAGGCCGTGTCGGTCAAGACCCCGGATGTTGAGACCGCCGCCCTGCTGATCGAGATGGGCCGGGCCGAGCGGGCCAAGTATTTCCACCGGTCCTGGGTGCGGGTCGACTGGAACACCACCGACCCCGACGAGCTGCGCGACCGGTTGCTGACCTCGTACCGCATCGTGCGGTCCAGCCTGTCGAAAAAGGCTCAAGCCGCGATGGACCCCTGCCCCTAGACGTCCTGCGACAGCTGAACCTCGTAATGTTGCGACCGGTCGTCGAACCGGCTGAGCACCGCCTGGGCGGCTGCGGGTACGTGCGCCTGGGCATAGTCCGCGCCCATAAAGGCCCGGACCGCGTCCAGCGAGGTGAACCACATGATGGTGATGAACTCCACCTCGCCCTGCAGATCGCGGCGCATCAGTTCGATCCGCTCGAACCCGGGGATGTTCATCGCGATGATGCCGGGGATGACCTCGCCCGTGACGACGGCCTGATAGGCGTCGGCGTTTTCGGGCGTGGTGTAGCCGTGCCAGATGCGGGTGATCATTGGGGCCTCCTGTCTTGATCCCGGTCGCAGCATAGGCGCGTCAGGGCGGGCATGTCCTGCCATATTCGCAACCATTTCTGACATTTCTGAGCATGTTGTGCTGGTAATGAACAAAACGATAGCACATCCTGCCAAGATGGACGAGACAGACCGCAGAATCATTGATGCCCTGCAACGCGACGGGCGGCTCAGCAATGTTGAGCTGGCCAACCGCGTGGGCCTTTCGCCCACGCCCTGCCTGCGCCGGGTGCGGCGGCTGGAGGAAACCGGTGCCATCACCGGCTATCGGGCCGAGCTGGGCCGCGCCGCAGTGGGCCTGACCCTGACCGTGTTTGTCGAGATCACCGTCACCCGACACACACGCGGCAATGCCGACGAGGTCGAGGCCGCGCTGGCCAACGTTCCCGGGCTGGTCGCCTGCCACATGGTGTCGGGCAACGCCGATTTCCTGGCCGAAATGGCGGTGGCTGACCTGCCGGCCTATGAACGCGTACTGACCAACCACATCCTGACGATCCCGGCCGTGGATAACGTACGATCCAATTTCGCCCTACGCCCTGTTCGCGCCGCGCAACCGTTGCAGGTAGCTGCCCACCATATCGACTGATCCACCGCGCGTGATCGGGCGCGTCCATTGGCCTGCGCCACTGACAAAACGCTTTGTACGCAGGGTCGGGCGCAACGAACCGGGTGACAGCGCCATCCGGTTTTCGCATAATCAGGGGAACAGCAGCCGATTATCGAATGGATAGATGCGAAACCTCGACATCCTTGCGATCCGATCTTTCGTTGCCGTGGCCGAGACCGGCGGCTTTACGCAGGCCGCGCCGCTGGTTCACCGCAGTCAGTCCGCAGTCAGCATGCATTTGCGCAAGTTGGAACTGGCGCTGGGGCTGACCCTGTTGACACGCTCGCCCACCGGGGCCGCCCTGACCGAAGAGGGGCAGAAATTTCTGACCGAGGCGCGGCGTATCCTTGCCACCCATGACAGCGCCATCGCGCGGCTGACCGGCCCACAAGTCAGCGGCCATGTGCGGCTGGGTATCATGGATGATTTCGCCTCGGCCTTCCTGCCGACGATCATCGCGCGATTTCAGCAGAAATTCCCCGATGTCACCCTGCATGTCACCACCGGCACCACGTCGCAATTCGCCCGCCAACTTGGCAGCCGGTTCGATCTGGTCCTTGCCACGCAAGCACAGTCGGACCTGTCCGGAACATTGCTGCGCAAAGAGCCGCTGGGCTGGGCCGCGCAGGGGCGCCCCGTTGCCACGCCGCTGCAACTGGTGGTGATGCCGGCGGGCAACCTCTTCCGCGAGATGGCCGAGGCGGCGTTGCGGGAAGCCGGGCACGCTTATCGTATCGCTTATGAGGGCAACTCCATCCCTGCGGTCGAGGCTGCAGCGGCCGCCGGGATCGGGATTGCCGTGGTCAAACAATCCACTGCCCGCGAAGATCTTGTGTTGCTGGACGCCAAGGATGGCCTGCCAAGACTGGCGCCGGTCGGCATCGTGCTGCACGAATCCGAGACCTCGCATACAGACGCGGCTGTGAAAAGCCTGCGCAAATACTTGGTGCAGGCTTTTGCCGGGTCGGCAGGCTAGCGCGCCGCGATCGTGGCCAACAATGCCCGCACATGATCACGTGCAATCTTGGTCGCACCGGTATCGCCACCGTAATGCGCCCCGCGTTTGACACAGGTTCCAAGCGCGGCACGTTTGGCTTTGGGCGCGTTCATCGGCTGCGCATTGGCGTATTCCACGCCTTCAACATCCATCGAAAACCGGCATGCACGCACGTCAAAGGCCTGCGTGACCTTGTGCAGCGGGCGGCGGCTGTCAAAGCCATGGGCCGCCCCTTGCAGCGACAGCGTGGTTGCCGGCACGCCCTGCCCGGCCAGATGCGCCATCGCGGCCACGCATTGGTCGTGGCCGGTCCAATCGTCTTGCGTGCCAACAATCACACGGATCGGTGCGCCGGTATGGTTGGCCACGTCCCAATGCATGCAGGTGGGATAAATCGCCAGATGCGCCGCGAATTGCGTTTCTCCCGAAATGGCGCGCACCAACGGCGCCCATGCGGTATAAAGTGCCACCCCGCCGCCCTTGGAGGTTCCGGCGATTACGATCTTGTCGGCATCAATCTCGGGCAGTGCGGCCAGCGCGGAAAGGATGTTCAGTGCATCCGTCGCCATCGCCGCCCCCGTCAGATCGATATGATCGCCCACCGCAGATCCGCCGCCGCGCGGGGTGAAGTGGTTGGCGTGGGCCGTGGCAAACCCGGCTGCCCTGAACACGGCGCGCCAATCCTGGTGGAACCGTTGCGGCCCGCCGGCGCCATGCACAAACAGCACCGCCCCCACCGGTGCATTGACCGAGGCCCCATGTGGCAAGGACACGGCCCCGTTCACCTGCAGATCCCCCCCCGGACCGGCCTGCAAGGCTTGGGGAAAGCTGAACGGATTGGACGAGGCCACGGTTAAAACCCGCTCTTCCGCAGCCACACCTGTCGCCAGAACACCCGCCAACATGGCTGCTAAAAAACGTTTCATTCCAAGGCCCTCCTCGCCTGTCGATCAAACTCGGCCCGCAGGAAAACGACGATCCGCGTCATCGCGCGTTCGGCATCGGCGGGGTTGTAATTTGGGCTGGAGGGATGGTCGAACAAATGCCGCGCACCGGCTAGCACCTGCATTTGGCGCCCCTGTGCAACTGCCTGCGCGCAGCTTTCAATCGGGGCAATTACATCGGCATCGCCATGGACCAGCAACAATTCGGGTCCACCATCCATCATGTCCGAAGGGCATGTGGCATAGACCGACACGGCCGCCACAAAGGGAGGGGCGGCGACGGACAGGTCATAGACCCACCCGCCGTAAAGCGCGTTCAACAGCGCCCGCCCCCCAAGGGAGAAACCGATAATCGCCACGGGCCGCTCGGGCGCTCCCAGATGCGCCGCAACCGCCTGAAGATCGGCCATCATGTCGGCCATCCCCCCGCCCTGCGACCGGCCATTGCCCAATTGCCAGCCCGACGAAGTGTCCAGCACGACCGAGCCCATCCCGGCCTGTGCCAAAGCCGTTTGAACCCAGCCATAGCAATCCGGCGCGTCCAGCCCTTGCGCAGAGTGCTGGATGATCACAACCGGCGCCTCTGATCCTGCGGTTTGTGCGATGCCCTTCACGGTCGCGACTTGCCCCGTGCGCGTCGGCACAGAAAACGTGATCTCTTTGGCCGTGCCATCGCGGATCGCGTGGCAATCCCTGATGTCGGCCGCTGCGTGACCGGGTATCAGACCCACAACAGCCAATAAAACATAGACGATCCGCAAGGCTTCCCTCCTTTTGGCCGGTCTGCGGAAGCGACCTTATGCACCAGTTTCGTCGTGGCAAAACGCGTAACACTGCGGACGGCATTCGAATTTCGGATGGCCGGTTTGCCGCCATTCCGCCTAAGCTGTGCCAGGAAAATGACGGAGGCCCTTATGACCAAAGGCGAGATGTTTCGCGCCCTGCACAAACCCGGCGACCCTTTCATTCTGGCCAATGCCTGGGACGCGGGCAGCGCCAAGATGCTGGCGGCGTTGGGCGCACCGGCGATTGGTACCTCTTCATCGGCCCATGCCTTTACCCTTGGCAAACCCGACGGTGTGACGCGGGACGAGGCGCTGGCCCATGCCCAAGACCTTGTGGCCGCTGTAGACGTACCCGTGTCGGGTGATTGGGAAAACGGCTTTGGCGACGATCCCGACACCTGCGCCGAGACCGTGCGGTTGGCGGCCGAGGTTGGTCTGGCCGGGATCTCGATCGAGGACACGGTGATTGGCACCGGCGGGTCGTATGATTTCGACCTGTCGGTGGAACGCATCCGTGCAGCTGCCGCCGCCGCGCGTGCATTGCCGCAAGATTTCTTTCTGTTGGCGCGCGCCGACGGCGTACTGCGCCGCACCTATGACGTGGACGAGGCCATGCGACGCCTTCAGGCGTTCGAAGCCGCGGGGGCCGATGGCCTCTACCTGATCCTGCCGCCGTCGCTGGACGATGTCGCGCGGCTTTGCAAGACGACCCACCTGCCCGTCAATGCAATCGCGGCTGGCCCGCATGCCAGGTATACCCGCGCGGATTTTGCCGCCATTGGTGTGGCGCGTATTTCCTTGGGCAGCGCGTTGGCGAATGCCACGTGGCGCGTCATTGCGGATGCAGGGCACGCCATGTTCAACGATGGCAGCTTCGCCCACCTGACCAACGGCATAAACGGTCAGCAAGTAAATGAAATGCTTACACAAAAGTGAGGAAGGCCAGCAAAGGCCCTCCTCTTTCCGGTCCATGCACTTGGGGGTGGATTAGAACCGGAATTTCACCCGCGCGGTGGCGGTTGTGGCGTTCACATCAATGCCCGAGCCATTGTAATTGTCGAACTGGTGGTACAGCACCTCGCCACCAATCGACATGGCATCGGTGATGCGACGCTCCACACCTGCCCCCACGGCAAAACCTGTATCCGACCCCAGATCAGCTTCGGCAAAGGCGGCCCCGACGGTACCGTAGACGAGGGTTGGGCCGAGGTCATAACCCGCGCGCAGTTTCAGGCGCGCCACGCTGTCGATATCCCCGCCGCCGGCAGACAGGTTGATGTCGGTTGAATCCACGTCGAACTCGCCGCCGATCACCCAATCGCCCAGGTCAATGTCGTAACCGGCATGCAGGCCGCCGATAAAACCATCGCCGTTGGCGCCGCCACCATTGTCGGTGTCCACATCGCCATAGCCCAGCTGGGCACCGACATAGCCACCGGTCCAATCAGCGCCCGTGGCGATTGGCACGGCCTGGGTCACAGCAGGTTCGACGGATGGGGCCTTGTTGCTGCCGGCGAATGCGGGCGCTGCGGCAAGACTGACCAATGCGGCAAGTGTTGTTGTGCGTTTCATGTCTGCTCCTTTACCCGCACAGGCGGGTGTGTTGTTGAGGCCGGTTGCACGGCATGGGGCGCAATCTGTGCCTTTGCGCAAAGGGAACAATCCCCCGGCAAATCCCCGCCGACGAAACGGCCGGAATTGGCTCAAAGCGTTGATTTTGCTCGGCCATTATCCGCCGCAACACGCAGAAGTGAGGGCTGCACCCTTGCCAGTTGACCACCGCGCCTTACCGCGTAGGCTTTGGTCATGCCGTTGCAGAACCGTGTCACCCCCGAAGGCCAGATCATCGCCCATCCCGCGCGGGGGACGCTGATGGGCAACCGGGGCATCCTGCACGGGGCCGATCAGAGGTTCGGCGTGGCGCGGTGGCGACACAAGGCGTGGATTACATGTGTTTTGGATTTCAAGGGCCGGCACCGCAAGGTCATGTCACCAAACCGCTATACCGAGTTGTTTTTCTTGGATGAATTCGTAGCGCTGGCCGCCGGGCACCGGCCCTGTGCCGAGTGTCGGCGGGCTGATTTCAACGCCTACCGCGCGGCCTTGTCGCCGGACAAAAAGCTGAGCGCGCCGCAGATTGATGCGCTGTTGCACCCGGCGCGGGTGACGCGGGACCGGCGGCAAGTGACGTACGAGGCGCGGATCGGGGACCTGCCGGACGGGGTGTTCGTGTTGTGGGACGGGCAGCCTTGCCTGTTGCTGCAAGGACAGTTTTTCCCTTATTTTCCAGATGGTTACGCGGAACCCCTGACAGCGCCCGGCACCCAGATCGTCACCGTTCTGACCCCAGAACCAAATGTCCGGGCGTTGCGGGGCGGGTTTCGGGCGCGGGCTTAGCTGGCTTTTTCTTCCAGCTCCAGCCATTCCTCTTCGGCTGCAGACAGGTTTTCCTGTCTTTCTACAAGGGCTTCGGTGGCTTTCTTAAACTTGACAGGCTCCTTAGTGAACAGCTCGGGATCCATCAGAAACTCTTCCAGCTTGGCGATCTCGGCCTCCAGCCGTTCGATGATCGCGGGCAGCGCCTCCAGCCGGTGTTTCTCGGTGAAACTCAGCCCCTCGGCCTCGGCCGGTTTGGGCGCAGACTTTAACGTCTTTTTTAAAGTTTTGGGGGCCTCGGCGACCGGTTTTTTAAACTCTTCGCCCCGCTGGTCGCGGTAATCGGACCAGCCGCCGGCATAGGTTGTGGCCTTGCCGTCGCCTTCCATCGCGATGGTGATCGTGGCGACGCGGTCCAGAAAATCACGGTCGTGGCTGACCACCAGAACGGTGCCGTCATAGTCACTGAGCAGGTCCTGCAGCAGGTCCAGCGTTTCGATGTCCAGATCGTTGGTGGGTTCGTCCAACACCAACAAGTTCGATGGCTGCGCCATCAGACGCGCCAGCAACAGCCGCGCCTTTTCACCACCCGACAGCGACCGGACAGGCGCCCGCACCTGCGCGTCGTCAAAGAGGAAATCTTTGAGGTACCCCACCACGTGCCGCGCCACGCCGCGCACCATCACCTGATCGGCCTGCCCTGACACGGCCATGCCGGGCGCGGTGGTCAGGCTGTCCCACAGCGACAGGTTGGGGTCCAGCTGCGCGCGGTTCTGATCGAACACGGCCAGTTCCAGATTGGTGCCATGGGTGACGGTGCCGGTGTCGAGCGCCACCTCACCGGTCAGCATCTTCAGCAGCGTGGTTTTGCCCACCCCGTTAGGGCCGACAAAGGCCACGCGATCACCGCGCAACACTCGCAGGTCGAAGGGCGCAAGGATGCGCCGGTCGTCGAAAGATTTTGAGATGCCGCGCGCGTCGATTACCCGCTTGCCGGATTTCTGCCCGCTGTCGAGTGCCAGCGCCGCGGTGCCCTGCCGACGGATCATCGCGGCGCGTTCGGCGCGCAGATCCTGCAGGGCGCGCACCCGGCCCATGTTGCGTTTGCGGCGGGCGCTGATGCCTTCGACGGCCCATCGCGCCTCGGCCTTGATCTTGCGATCCATCTTGTGGCGAGCCAGGTCTTCTTCTTCCCAGGTTTTGTCGCGCCAGGCCTCGAACCGCTCGAACCCCTGTTCCTGGCGCCGCACCTGTCCGCGATCAATCCACAGGGTGGCGCGCGTCAGGGCGCGCAGAAAGGCGCGGTCGTGGCTGATCAGCACAAACGAGGCACGGGTGTCGGCCAGGTGGCGCTCCAGCCAGGCGATGGCCTCGATATCCAGATGGTTGGTGGGCTCGTCCAGCAGCATCAGTTCGGGCGCTTCGGCCATCAGCTTGGCCAGCGCGGCGCGGCGGCGTTCACCGCCCGAGGCGGCCGTAACGGCAGTGGCGGGGTCAAATTTCAGCCCCTCGGCCACCATCTCGACCTTATACGCCTCGCCGGGGTCCAGCGCGTGGGCGGCGAAATCGCCCAGCGTGGCAAAGCCGGCCATATCCGGGTCTTGCTCCATATACCCCGCCGAGATGCCGGGCGAGACAACTCGGGTGCCGCGATCAGGTTCAACCAGCCCGGCCATGACCTTCATCAGGGTGGATTTGCCCGACCCGTTGCGCCCCACCAGCGCCACGCGATCACCCGGCTGCACCACAAGGTCCAGCGCGTCGAACACGGGGTCGCCGCCAAAGGTCAAAGAGATGTCGGAGAGTTGAAGAACCGGTGCGCGTGCCATATCGGCGGGCTAGCCCGTTGGGGGCGCAAGGTCAATGGGGCGCAGGATATCCGTCGCCCCAAATGGCGCGGGCATCGCGGGCCATGGCGCTGGCCTGCGCGCGGTCCAGCCGCGCCAGCGCCTGCGCCCGGTTGCCGCCGGTTTCGCGCAGGGCCTTGGACCAGATGCGTTCCGCCTGCGCGACGCTCCATGGCAGGGCGGCATCCTGCAACCAGCGCCGCAGCTCGGGCGGTAACTGGTCGAACCGGTGCAGCGGCACGGCCCGGCGTTTGCGCAGGGCCGACCGGTGGTTGCGCCCCGTCATGCCTGCTGACGGCCCCATTGCGGGAACGGATCGTCCAGGCCCGCCCATGCGTCGGGGTCATAATCGCTGGCGTCGATCAAGCAGGCATCCAGCGAGGCGGTGATCGCCTCTTTGTCCATGCCCGAGCCGATAAAGACCAGTTCCTGGCGGCGGTCGCCCCAGGGTTCTTCCCAATGCTGGGTCATCTGGGCGATCATCTCGGGGTCGGTCGGCCAGCGATCGCGCGGGACCGAGGCCCACCAGCCGCCCAGCGGGCTGACCGAGGACAGCGCGCCGGCCAGCGAGAACTCGGCCACCCATTTGGGCCGCGTACCGATCCAGAAATGCCCTTTGGCGCGGATAACGCCGGGCAGCGCACCGTTCAGAACGCCGTGCAGGCGGGCGGGGTCGAACGGCTTGCGGGCGCGGTAGACAAAAGAGGAGACGCCGTATTCCTCGGTCTCGGGGATGTGGTCGGCAAAGCCATACAGCTCCTTGGCCCAAAGCGGATGTTCGTGCGCGCGGTCGAAGTCAAACAGGCCGGTGTCAAAGATCAGCTTGTTGTCGACCTTGGAGTAATCGGCCTCGATCATCTTGGCATCGGGGTTCAGCGACTTGATGATCTTGCGCGCGGCGTCCAGACGCTCGGGCCCGGCGGTTTCGGCCTTGTTCAGCACGATCACATCGGCAAACTCGATCTGGTCGGTCAGCAGGTGAACCAGTGTGCGGTCGTCGCCCTCGGGCAGGGATTCGCCGCGGTCGGCAAGAAAGTCATGCGAGGCATAGTCGTTCAGCAGGTTCGCCGCATCCACCACGGTGACCATCGTGTCCAGCCGGGCCACATCCGACAGCGCCTCACCCTCTTCATCGCGGAAGGCAAAGGTGGCAGCAACCGGCAGCGGCTCGGACACGCCGGTGCTTTCGATCAGCAGATAGTCGAACTTGCCCTCTTCGGCCAGCCGGCGCACCTCCTGCAAAAGATCGTCGCGCAGGGTGCAGCAAATGCAGCCATTGGTCATCTCGACCAGCTTTTCCTCGCCCCGCTGCAGATCCACACCAGCCTGGATCAGGTCGCTGTCGATATTCACTTCGGACATGTCGTTGACGATGACCGCCACGCGCAAACCGTCACGGTTGTTCAGGACGTGGTTCATCAGGGTGGTTTTGCCGGCTCCGAGGAAACCAGACAAAACGGTCACGGGAAGACGTTGATCTAGGGGCATGGGAAAACCTGCTGCTTTCTATGTTATAAGGTAACATGCATATCCGCGACCTGACCGCAAGCGGATTTCACAACGGTGCAGGCAACCAGCGCGCCCCGATCAGGGCCCGGAGGTTTCGGTCGCGAGAGGTCGACAGAGGCTTTAGCCCGCCGTGGCGCGCAACAGGCGTTTGCGCGAAGGCGGGATGGCGTTGATCTCCAACCCGGTGAACACGTGCAGGGTGTTCAGGTCGCGGTCTACCACCGCGTGGTCGCTGACCCAGCCGCCCATCATCAGATAGGTACGCAACAGCGGCGGCATGCCCACCAGCGCCCGCTTGGCATCGGGTTTATTGCGCCGCAACTTCTGCGCAAATTTGAACACGTTGGGCGCCTTGATACGCGGCAGGAACCGTTTGGGCGCCAGGTGCTTGTCCTTAAGCAGCGCAAAGGCATCCATATAGTCATCGGCCTCGGTGCCCTGGAACGACGAGCAGCCAAACAACAGCTCTACATTCTGGTCATCGACGAACTTGGTCATCGCACCCCAGGCCACGCGCAGCACGTCGGGGTCCTTGACGTCCGGGTGAATGCAGAACCGGCCCATCTCGACCAGCGGTCCTTCGAACCCGTGTAGCCCTGACAATTCGTAATATTGCGCGGAATAGCTGTGCTCGATCTCGGCCCCACCCTGCAAAGGCAGCAACCGGAAACAACAAACCAGCCGCCCTGTCCGCGTTTCTTCCACCAGCACATGCTGGCAGATCGTGTCGAACGCGTCGGTGTCCAGCACCGCCCCTTCGCCGCGGAAGGTCAAGGTTCGCAGTTGCTGTGCGGCCAAAACATCGGCCGGGCCTTCGGCCAACCGCGCCACGTAGCGCCCTTTGCGCAAGGAAAGTCTTGCCATCTGCTCCTCCGGCATTGGACGGATTACACCGTTCGCCTACATATGGTTTTGCGCGCCGTAACACACAAGGCGTTACAGAAATTTGACAAAACCGAGGTGGAAATGACGGAAAAGGTCAAAAAATCCGACACGGAATGGCAACAACAATTGTCACCCCTTGCCTACAAAGTCACGCGCAAGCACGGCACCGAGCGCGCCTTTACCCACGACAATTTCCCGAAAACGCCCGGCATGTTCCACTGCGTTTGCTGTGGCGCGGCGGTGTTTGACCAGGCCACCAAGTTCGAAAGCGGCACCGGCTGGCCCAGTTTCTTTGCCCCGGTTGAAGACATGGTTGGCGAGCAGGCAGACAACAGCTGGTTCATGCGGCGGACCGAGGTGCATTGCAATCAATGCGACGCCCATTTGGGCCATGTCTTCCCTGACGGCCCTGCCCCAACCGGCATGCGGTATTGCATCAACGGCGTCGCGTTGGAATTCAGGGAAGACGACGACGCTTAGACGTCGTCGAAGAACTGATCCGCGGCAAAGTTGCCCAGGTTGCCCAGCAGCTGGCGGATGAACGACACGCCTTTTACGTTGTCATCCGTCACACGGCGGTTCAGTGCGATGACCTGACCGTCCTCAAGACCGAAACGTTCGATATTGGTGATGGTGCCTTCTTCATCGAAGGAAATCGCCACCAGCTCGCGCTCCACTTCCTTGGGGGCCAGTGCCGCACGGGTGTGGAAGGTCGAACTGATGTAATACCACCGCTCGTCCCGCAAAACGCCCGACGCACCCGGCGGGCCAACAACGTCTTCGACGCTGTCGCGGGTATCAACGCCCACAACAAGTTCAGACAGCTGCTCTTCGCTTGGGACATAGCCATGGGTGTTAACAAGAGTCACGCAACCGGCCAGCGAAAGAGCTGCAATCCCTGCCGAGAGCCGTTTCATTGCACGGGCTATTTGCATACCCATCCCCTTGCCTTACCGGTTTTTGCCTCGTATCCGGCTTATAGAAGGATCGCAATTTGATCAAGAAAGGAACGCCGCCATGACTGCGCACCCGGACCACATCCTTGATATCCGGCGTTTTCCGGCCGGTGACGCGCAGGAATTTCTGGTGGAACCGAACACCGATCAGATCGCCACCATGCGAGAAGAACTGGGCCTGAACGCCCTGCGCAAGGTGCGGTTCGAGGGCCGCATCACCCCGGCGGGCAAGGCCGATTGGCAGCTGACCGGCATGCTGGGGGCCACGGTGGTGCAGCCCTGCGTTGTGACGCTGGAACCGGTGACCACGCGTATCGACGAACCGGTGGCCCGTCTTTATACGGCCCAGGCCGACCCGCTGCCCGAGGAATCAGAGGCAGAGATGCCCGACGATGACAGCCGCGAGGTTATCCCGGAATCACTGAACCTGTTGACCCTCGCCACCGAGGCACTGGCCCTTGCGCTGCCGCTTTACCCGCGGGCCGACGGGGCGGAGCTGGGCCAGGCGGTTTTCGCCGGTGACGGCGTAGCGCCGATGCGCGACGAAGATGCAAAACCCTTTGCGGGGTTGGCGGACCTGAAGAAACGCCTAGAAGAAGGCGAATAAACCCGCAATAAGGGGTTGCGTCGGCGCAGAATCTTTGTATGTTCCCGGCCTCGTTTACACGTTGGGTGGGACGACGCCCTGACACGGGGCCAAGTCGCTCGATCCCTAATAAATTCAATGGGCTTAAGCCCCTAGCATCGAGGTTGAGACATGGCTGTCCAACAGAACAGAGTTACACGTTCGCGCCGCGGCAACCGCCGTGCGCATGACGCGCTGGTTGCCGGCAACCCGGCAGAATGCCCCAATTGCGGCGAACTGAAGCGCCCCCACCACGTATGTGGCGCCTGCGGTTACTATGACGACCGTGAGGTTGTTGCCCAGGCAGACGAGATCGATCTGGACGAAGACGCAGCGTAAGCCGTTGCCTGTGCGCCGGGGCTGGTATGTCCGATCACTCTGACATCACGATCCAAGCCTCAGCGCGCACTGTGCTGTCCGTCGACGCGATGGGCGGCGACAAGGGGCCGGCCCCCGTTGTGGCCGGTATTTCCCGCTCGGCGGCGAAAAATCCTGACATCCGATTTATCCTGCATGGCCCCCGCGCCGAGCTTGAGAGGCTCGTAGCGCGGCGCAAGCCGTTGGCCGGCCGGGTCGAGATCCGCGACGCCGAGGGCGTGGTGACCATGGATGCCAAGCCCAGCCACGTGATGCGCCACGGCAAGGGCACGTCCATGTGGTCGGCGGTGGAAAGCGTGCGCAATGGCGAGGCGACCGTCGCCGTCAGTTGTGGCAATACCGGCGCGTTGATGGCGTTGAGCATGGTCCGCCTGCGCAAGCTGCCCGGCGTGAACCGGCCCGCCATCGCCTGCCTGTGGCCATCGCGGTCTGAAACCGGGTTTAACGTCATGCTGGACGTGGGGGCCGATATTCGCGCCGACGCCGATGACCTGCTGCAATACGCGCTGATGGGTGCCTCTTATGCCCGCAACGGTCTGGACCTGAAGACGCCCCGGATTGGCCTGCTGAACGTAGGCACCGAGGAACATAAGGGGCGCGCCGAACTGAAAGCGGCCCACGATCTGATCGCGAACGCCGCCGCGCGCAACCAGTTTGATTTTGTCGGGTTCGTGGAAGGTGGCGATATTCCGTCGGACAAGGTGGACGTGATTGTCACCGACGGTTTCACCGGCAATGTGGCCCTGAAAACCGCCGAGGGGACCGCCAAGCTGATCAGCGACCTGCTGCGCAAGGCCTTCAAATTCTCGCCCCTGTCACGGATTGCCGCGCTGTTGGCCTATACCTCGATGCGGCGCTTTTCCAAGCGGATTGACCCGCGCCGGGTCAATGGTGGTGTTTTCCTTGGGCTGAACGGCACCGTGGTGAAATCCCACGGCTCGGCAGACGCCACGGGCGTATCCGCGGCGGTTAAGCTGGCATTTCAATTGGCACAGAGCGGTTTTTCAGAACGTCTTGCGGCACGTGTTGCATCTGCAGCAATGTCAGGCCAAGATGCGCCGAAAGAACTACGCGAAGGCGATAAAAAAACATGACAACACGCGCCGTGGTCAAGGGTGTGGGGCATTACCTACCCGAACGCATCGTTCCCAACGCGGAATTTGAGAAGACCCTTGATACAAGCGATGAGTGGATCCGTGCACGATCCGGGATCGAGCGCCGGCACTTTGCGGCCGAAGGGGAAACGACCTCGATCATTGGAACCAAGGCCGCACAGGCCGCGCTGAACGACGCCGGCCTGAGCGTGGAGGACGTGGACGCGATCATCGTGGCCACCTCGACCCCCGATCTGACCTTTCCATCGGCCGGCACGATGATCCAAAGCGCCCTTGGCATGAAGCGCGGTTTTGCCTTTGACGTGCAAGCCGTCTGCGCCGGTTTCGTTTACGCCCTGTCCAATGCCGACGCGATGATCCGTTCCGGCCAGGCAAATTGCGTTCTGGTGATCGGCGCCGAAACCTTCAGCCGCATCATCGATTTTACCGACCGGGCCACCTGCGTTCTGTTCGGCGATGGTGCCGGTGCGCTGGTGCTGCAGGCCCAGGAAGGCGCGGGTACGCCCGAGGATCGCGGCGTTCTGGCGACCGATCTGAACTCGGACGGTTCGTACCGCGAGCTTCTCTATGTCGATGGTGGCGTGTCGCAGCGCAACACCGGATACCTGCGCATGCAGGGCCGCGAAGTGTTCCGCCATGCGGTCGAAAAGCTGGCACAGACGGCGCATTGCGCGCTGGATCGCGCCGGTCTGTCGGCCGGTGACGTGGACTGGATCGTGCCGCACCAGGCCAATCTGCGGATCATCAAGGGCACCGCCCAAAAGATGGGTCTGTCGATGGATAACGTGGTGGTCACCGTACAGGATCACGGCAATACTTCGGCGGCATCGATTCCGCTGGCGTTGTCCGTGGGCAAGCAGCGCGGCCAGATCAAACAGGGTGACTTGCTGGTCACCGAGGCGATTGGCGGCGGACTGGCATGGGGTGCAGTGGTTCTTCGCTGGTAAAGAGCTTTCGGCAAGCCATTGATATTGACTCGGAAAATCATTTCTCTCTATCTTCGTTCAACGGGTTAGGATGGAGGCCGGGATGAGTGGACGCACATTGACACGAATGGACCTGAGCGAGGCCGTGTTCCGCGAGGTCGGATTGTCGCGCAATGAATCGGCCACTTTGGTAGAGACCGTTCTGCAGCACATGTCGGATGCGCTGGTGGAAGGCGAAACCGTCAAAATCTCGTCCTTTGGTACCTTTTCGGTGCGGGACAAGGCCGCCCGCGTGGGCCGCAACCCGAAAACGGGCGAGGAAGTGCCCATTTCGCCCCGCCGGGTTCTGACCTTCCGGCCGTCGCACCTGATGAAAGATCGCGTGGCCGCCGGCAACAAGAAGGCATAGGCCGCATCATGCGAAAATCCCCAGACGCATTCCGGACCATCAGCGAGGTGGCCGAATGGCTGGACACACCCGCACATGTCCTGCGATTCTGGGAAAGCCGGTTCACGCAGGTGAAGCCGGTGAAACGCGCCGGCGGCCGGCGCTATTACCGTCCCAATGACATGTTACTGCTGGGTGGGTTGAAAAAGCTGCTGCACGAGGATGGCATGACCATTCGCGGGGTTCAGAAATACCTGCGCGAACATGGGGTTAAAGAGGTGATGGGCCTGTCCCATCCGCTGGATGAAGACGAGGTGCTGGATGGCACCGTGACCGCAGAGAATGACGACGACGTGACAACCGAAGCGCCCGAAGCCCCGATGGCCGAGAATGTGGAAGACCCCGTGGAAGCGGACAATGTCGTGCCGCTGCATGGCGACCCGGATGCGCCTGAGCTGGACTTTGGCCCACCTCCGACGAAGCCGGCAGCAGAAGCGCCCCCCGCGCCGGAAGAAGAGCCCGAGGTCGCGCCTGAACCGGTCGCCGCCACGCCAATGGCCGAAGATGCAGACGCGGAGCCGGTGCCCGAACCCGAACCGGCAGAGGCCGCCGCCCCTGCCGCTCTGGGTGACGATCTGCCGGCCGACGATCCCGCCGATGACGACGCCGCGACCGAGGCTCTGCCCTTGTTGACGGCGCTTCGGCGGGTCCAGCCGGGCAGCGTTGACGCCGCCCCCTTCGCCGAGGCCCAGGCCCGCCTGATCGAGATCCGGACACGTTTCGATCCGAATGCGTAAGCCCCGCATTTTTCCACCGATTCTGCCTTGCCCCCGCGCGCAGACATGCTATGACACACGCCACGTCGGGCTATGGCGCAGCCTGGTAGCGCGTCCGTCTGGGGGACGGAAGGTCGCAGGTTCGAGTCCTGCTAGCCCGACCATTAACAAAACCGTCCGGTCGCCGATTGGCGTCGGGCGGTTTGGTGTATCTGGAGGATGCGCATGACCACCGGCACCGGGATCCTGCCCGCCCAATCCATCGAAGACATGATCGCTTTTGGCCAGCTGACCGGGCAACCCGCCATTACGTCGGAACAGGTGCAACCGGCCTCGCTGGACCTGCGGCTGGGCACCACCGCCTATCGCGTGCGCGCCAGTTTCCTGGCCGGCGAAGGCCGCAGCGTCGCCGACCGCCTGACCGAGTTCGAGATGCACCGCATCGACCTGTCGGGCGGCGCGGTTCTGGAAAAAGGCTGTGTCTACGTGGTGCCGTTGATGGAGGCGCTGGCCCTGCCCGCCGACCTGACTGCGGTGGCCAACGCCAAAAGCTCCACGGGGCGGCTGGACCTGTTGACCCGCACCATCACCGATGGCGGGGTCGAGTTTGACCGCATTCCCGCCGGATATTCAGGCCCGCTTTATGCCGAGATCTGCCCCCGCTCGTTCAGCGTTCTGGTGCGCCCCGGCATGCGGCTGAACCAGATCCGGTTTCGCCGCGGCCAATCGGTTCTGGACGACGCCACTTTGGCCGATCTGCACGCCACCGATACGCTGGTGGCTGGCGGCCCGGCGGTGATCAGCGACGGGTTGGGCTTTTCGGTCGACCTGCGGCCCGAGGGGACCGACCTTGTTGGGTTCCGCGCCAAGCCTCATACCGGGGTGATCGATCTGGACCTGATCGGCCATTACGACCCCGCCGATTATTGGGAACCCATCCACAGCAGCGATGGTCATATCATCCTGGACCCCGGCGCGTTTTATATTCTGGTCAGCCGCGAAGCGGTGCATATCCCACCCGATTACGCCGCCGAAATGGCGCCCTATCTGGCGATGGTGGGCGAGTTCCGGGTGCATTACGCCGGCTTCTTCGACCCCGGCTTCGGCCATGCCGCTGCCGGTGGCGCCGGTGCGCGCGGCGTGCTGGAGGTGCGCTGTCACGAAGCGCCATTTGTTCTGGAGCACGGGCAAGGGGTTGGGCGGCTGGTCTATGAGCGCATGGCCGAACGCCCCGCTACGCTTTACGGCGCCGATATCGCGTCAAACTATCAAGGCCAGGGCCTGAAGCTGAGCAAACATTTTCGAAGCTAAGAGCGGAAACGCAGCGCCAAACTGATGGTTGAATCGCCGAAAGGCAGCGGATGCGCGGCGGTATATCCACCGGAATCGGCTGCAATAACCTTGCGTAGAAACGTGCCGGACCACCAGGATCAGGACCGGCCAGTCAAACCGGGCGGGGCCCCGACGAGAGGCCCAAGCCCGAGTTCGGGGCCAGTTAGGCGTTGCCTGCGGCCTCTTCCCGCGCTGCGCGGCGTGCACGACGGGCCCGGCGGGCTTCGCGCAGTTTCTGCAGCTCTTCGGGCGACAGTTTCTCTTTTTCATTCGCGTTGTCTTCCACCATTTTGGCCGGTTCCTGCGCCGGTTCAACAATGGTGGCCGGGGTCGGTTCCGGTGCTGGCGCGGGGGCGCGTTGCATCGTCTTCGACACCTGGTTGATACCTGCATCAACGCCACGTGACACGGCGCGTCCGATCAGGCGGTTGATTACCATATTTATCAATCGGTTCATGTTCATCTTGCTGCTCCTCAGCTGTCTTCGAACATATCGCTTTGGTCTTCGTCTTCATCGCCCGTCTCTGTTTCGGACAATTGGCCGGGGCGGGGGCGGTTCTCCAACAGCCCCGCAGCGCGCAACTCTTTGAGTCCCGGCAGATCGCGCGCATTCTCTAGCCCGAAATGGTCAAGAAAACCTTGCGTTACCACGAATGTCACCGGGCGGCCCGGTGTCATGCGGCGGCGTCCAAGGCGGATCCAATCCATCTCGAGCAATTGGTCAATGGTACCACGGCTTACCGAGACACCACGTATCTCTTCGATCTCGGCCCGCGTTACGGGCTGGTGATAGGCAATGATTGCCAAAGTTTCGATCGCTGCGCGTGAAAGTTTACGCGTTTCGACCGTTTCCTTCTTCATCAGAAAGCCCAGATCGGGCGCGGTGCGGATGGCCCAGGCATCGCCAACCTTGACCACGCGCACCCCGCGCCCGTCATAGCGTTTCTGCAGCAGGGTCAGGGCGGCCTCGGCATCGGCCCCGTGCGGCATACGCGCGTTCAGATCGGCAACGCGCACCGGTTCGGCGCTGGCAAACAGCACCGCCTCGACCATGCGTTCCTGCTCGGCCAGGGGGGGCGCCTCGAACAGGCTTTCTTCTTGTTCTTCAGCCATTTATTCGTCTTTCTTGCGAATTTGGATCGGGGCAAAGGTGTCGGATTGCCGGATCTCGACCGTGCCCGCCTTGGCCAGTTCCAGAGAGGCCGCAAAATGCGCCGCAGTGGCCGAACGCCGGCGCACAGGGTCGTCGCCCCAGCCGTCGGGCATATAGCTGGCAAGATCGGTCCATTCCCCTGCAAAGCCGATCAGGTTGCGCATGCGGTCCAGCGCCTCTTCCATCGTAAAGACCTTGTCGCGATCCATGACAAAGGGGCGAAACTCGTCCCGCGTGCGAATACGGGCATAGCCCTGCATCAGGTCCAGCAAGGTCGCCGTGTATTGCACGCTGCGCACGCGCGTCACGTCCTCGGGCACGCCACGGACGAAAAAGTCGCGGCCCAGTTGGTCACGGGCCATCAGGCGCGCGGCGGCATCGCGCATGGCCTGCAGACGCTCCAGCTGAAACGCCAGATGCGCGGCCAGCTCTTCACCGGTGGGGCCCTCGTCGCCCGGTTCGGGCGGCAATAACAGCCGGGATTTCAGAAAGGCGAGCCAAGCCGCCATCACCAGATAATCGGCCGCCAGTTCCAGCCGCAGCGCCTTGGCCTGCTCTACGAAAGCCAGGTATTGCTGCGCCAGTTGCAGGATCGAGATTTGCCGCAAATCCACTTTCTGCGTGCGTGACATGGTCAGCAGCAGATCCAGGGGGCCTTCATAGCCCTCGACATCGACGATCAGGGCCTCGGCGGCACGGCGCGCCTCGACATCCTGTTCGACCCAATCCTGGTTTGCTGCCTCGCCGCTCATGCCACCAACCGTGCCCATTCGGCCTGCAAAGCGGCAGGGTCTTCGGCCGCGCCGCCACGGCCACGCAATGCCGCATCAGCGCGAAGGACCGCAAGGTCCGACAAGCGTCCCGCCGCGGACGCCACCGCCTGCATCTCGGCCATATCGCCATTGCAATGCAGGATCAGATCACAACCCGCTGCCAACGCCGCACGCGACCGTTCGGCAATCGGACCGCTCAACGCCTGCATCGAGATATCGTCCGACATCAAAAGGCCGGCAAAGCCGATCTGATCGCGGATCACCCGGATCACGGCACGGGACGTCGTGGCCGGAGCCCCGGCATCAATCGCCGGGAAAACGACGTGCGCGGTCATCGCCATTGGCAGGTCCGCCAACCCGGAAAACGCAGCGAAATCATGCGCCTGCAGCGTGTCGTTATCCAGGTTTGCCACCGGCAGTTCCAAATGGCTGTCCACCGTCGCCGCCCCATGTCCGGGGATGTGCTTTAGCACCGGCAACACGCCGCCATCCAACAAACCATCGGCCACCGCGCGGCCCATGGCCACCACCTGCGCGGCCTCGGTGCCATAGCATCGATTGCGCAGGATCGGATGCGTGTCATCGCGGGCCACATCGGCACAGGGCGCACAATTCACATCGATGCCAAGCGCGCGCAGTTCCGCCGCAATCACGCGGTAGCGCAGGCGCATCAGCTGTGCGGCGTTTGGCCCTGCGGCCATTATCTGGTCCAGCGGTGGCACCCATTCGGTCCACGGCCCGCCGCGCAGACGCTGCACGCGCCCGCCTTCCTGATCGATCAGGATCGGGGCGTCCCGGCCCACCGCGTCGCGCAGATCCGCCGTCAACTTTCGGATTTGATCCGGTGTTTCGAGGTTGCGCGCGAACAGGATGAACCCCCAAGGGTCCGCCTCGCGAAAGAACGCGGCCTCATCCGCCCCCAGAACCGGGCCGGCGCATCCGGATATGAACGCGCCCTGCCCGGTCATCTGGCAACAACCGGCACGCAGAGCGCTTTTTCCGCGGTTAAGGCCGCACAGAACCGGCGGGCGGCGGAAATGTCGCTGAAGCCGACCGCACGCAGGCGATAGAATGTCCGCCCCCCGCGCACGGCGGTTTGCACAAGGCGTTTCTTGTCAGCCAGAAGGCTGTCGAACCGCTGCGACAGGCGGTCCCACTCGGCCCGGGCCACCTCGGGGCTGTCAAAGGCGCCCAGCTGCACAAGGTTCGAGCCTGCGGCGACCGAGGCCACCTCGACCGAGCTGTTGATCGCCGGTACCGAAAGAGCGCTGGCCGCAGCAGCGGCGGCGGCACGGGCCACCAGGTCGACCTTGGGGCGTGGTTGGGGGCGCAGCGATTTGCGCAGGCCCGGTACGCTGGCGGGAATCGCGGTGGTGGTGGGGGCCGGTGCGGATGCCACAACGGGCGTAGCCAGCGGCACTGCGGGTGTCGCCGCCGGCTGATCGGTATCAATGGGCGCAGGCGCAACAATCGGGTCGGCGGCGGCAACCTGCTGATCTGCTGTTTGTTCTTCGGTCACGGGCGCGGCAGTGGCGGTTTCCAGCCCGGCCTCGTCATCCGGTTGCAAATCGACGGGGCGCGGTGCCAGCAACAGCCGGTTGGCCGGATCGGCAGCGGTTCCGACGGCGGCGACGTTGTTCACGGCCAGCCCCTGATGCACCATGCGTGAGCCGCCAGGGTCCTCGGGCGCGATCCGCGCCGGGCCGTCCTGTGCCCGGACAATCGGCACACCGGATACGTCGCGCATCGTCAGCTCGTACCCCCAGTATCCCAGCCCGATCAGCAGCGCGACCGACGTCGCCGCGCCTGCCCATGCCATCCACGCCTGATTGACCGGACCTGCGTCCGCAAATTCTTCGGAAATCTCGTCGTAGCCCGCCATACTGCCTCACTGCCGCTGGGGCGCAAGGGCCGATGCCCGCCGCCCACAATCGCTTGCCTGCCTCGTCACCCGGCTGGCGGCGGCTGTTGGATCAGCGCATCTCGTCCAGCGGAGTCACCCCAAGAATACCAAGACCGGCAGAAATAACAACGGCCACGGACCGCGCGAGGGCAATTTTCGCTTGGCTGGTGGCGGCATCCGTGTCTTGCAGAAAGCGCAGCGCGGGGTTGTCGTTGCCCTGATAGTAAAGGCTGTGCAGGTCCGAGGCGAGCTCATACAGGTAAAACGCGATCCGGTGCGGCTCGTTCGTGCGGGCGGCGATCTCGACCAGGCGCGGCCATTCGCCCAGTTTTTGCAGCACCGCAAGTTCGGCCTTGTGGTCCAGCTTGGCGTGATCGGCAGCCGCCAGCGTAGCGTCATCCACCACGATGCCTGCCTCGGCCGCCTTGCGCAGCACCGAGGCCACGCGGGCATGGGCGTATTGCACATAGTAAACCGGGTTGTCCTTGGATTGCTCCAACACCTTGTCGAAGTCAAAATCCAGCGGCGCATCGTTTTTGCGGGTCAGCATGTGGAACCGGGTCACACCGGGGCCTACCTGATCCACGACATCGCGCAGGGTCACAAAGGTGCCGGCGCGTTTCGACATCTTGAACGGTGCGCCGTCTTTGAACAGTTTCACCAGCTGCGTCAGTTTGATATCCAGCGACACCTTGTCATCACTCAGCGCCGCAACCGCCGCTTTCATCCGTTTGACATAGCCGCCATGATCCGCCCCGAACACGTTAATAAGGTGGTCGAAGCCCCTGGAAATCTTATCAAAATGATAGGCGATATCCGGGGCGAAATAGGTCCAGTTGCCATCGGATTTCTTCACCGGACGGTCCACATCGTCACCATGATCGGTGGACCGGAACAGCGTTTGTTCGCGCGGCTCCCAATCCTCGGGCAGCTTGCCCTTGGGCGGTTCCAGCACGCCTTCGTAGATCAGCCCCTTGGCGTCGAGGCTGGCCAGCGCGGCCTCGATTTGACCGGTGCCATAAAGCGATTTCTCGCTGAAGAAATGGTCCATCGTCACGCCCAGAACGGCCAGATCCTCGCGGATCAGGTCCATCATGGCGGCGGTGGCAAATTCGCGGATATCGGCCAGCCAGAACTGTTCACCCTTGTCCAGATAGGCGTCGCCGACCTTGTCTTTCAGCGCCTCGCCGACCGCGATCAGGTAGTCGCCGGGATAGGTGCCGTCCTCGAACGCGACCTCCTGGCCATGCGCCTCGAGGTAGCGTAGATAGACGGACCGCGCCAGAACGTCGACCTGTGCGCCGCCATCGTTGATGTAATATTCGCGCGTGACGTCATAGCCAGCGTAATCCAGCAAGCTGGCCAACGCGTCGCCAAAGACGGCGCCGCGAGTGTGGCCGACATGCAGCGGGCCGGTGGGGTTGGCCGAGACATATTCGACATTCACCTTCTGCCCCGCCCCCATGACCGAGCGGCCATAGGCGGACCCTTGCGACAGCACGGTGCCCACCAGCGCCTGCCAGACGCCGGGCGCCAGCCGCAGGTTCAGAAAGCCCGGTCCGGCGACTTCGGCGGTTTCAACGCGCGGATCGGCGGCAAGCTTGACCGCCAGCGCATCGGCAATATCGCGCGGTTTCATCTTTGCGGGCTTGGCCAGAACCATGGCCGCGTTGGTTGCCATGTCGCCGTGCGCCGCATCGCGCGGCGGCTCTACCGCGACGTTGCGCGTATCCAGCCCGTCGGGCAAAACGCCCTCGGCAGCCAGCGCAGTCAGGGCGTCGATGACGAGAACGCGAATATCAGCAAACAGGTTCATAGCGGGCAATCCTTGCAAACTTGCCCGGCGGTTTACCACGCGTGCACGCGGGGTCAACGTGCCCTTGGTCTAGCGGCCAACTTTCTGTTCGGGCACCATACGGCCCCAGCTGTAGATATCGGCGCTGCGATAGCGCGGATCGTAAAGGGGATCACGTTCGATGATGCGTTCGACCTCTTCGACGGTTTCGGCATCGACAATCCACATCCCGCCGCAGAACGCGCCCTTGCCGCGCTTGGTCAGCGCTCCCGATCCGCTGATCTGCGGATGGGTGCGGACAAAGGACAAATGCGCGTCGATCCGGTCTTTCTCCTTGCGGGCGGCGACCATCTCGGACGTGTCGGAAAATATGACGACCCATTGCATTGGCTGAACCTCCGAAACTTGTAGGACAATCTTGCCCTAACCATCTGAAATGACAAGAGCCTGCGTTCAAGAAACAGCGTTTTCCGGTGGCACCATTGCAACAAGACGCGTGTCGGGGCCAGCCTCCAGCGTTTTGCCCTCGGCATGCAAACGCAGATCACCATTTGGTTGCAAGCGCGCCAGCAAAATGGCGCGTGGATTCATAGCCGCCCAATCCTCGGCGGTGAATTCCTCGGACAGGCGCGTGACCTTCATGGCCCAGCCTTCGGAAATCAGCAGGTTCAGCTCGAAATAGCTTTGCCCCTGCCCCAAGGCGCGCCCGCCCAGCGTGGCGGGCATGGCGTGGCGTGCGCTTTCCTGTTTGACCCGTTGCAGCTGAAACACGTTGTCGCGGCCAAACTCGGGCGCCAGGTCGGTGGCGACAAGCGTGTTGTAAGCGTCATTATCCGTGGCGGCGATGACCTTGCCATAGGACATGATCTCGACCCCGTGTTCGGCGGCCTCGGACAGGATATCGCCGTAAAAGACCGGCACCCCGGCCTCGCGCGCGCTCCGCAGGCGGGCGTGATTGCCATCCAGCACCAGCACCGGCACTTCGGCGCTTTGCAAAGCCTCGCCGAACGCGGCGGCCCATTTCGAGCCGCCCACCAGCAGCACGCCGGGGATCTCGCGGCTGGCCACGCCAAGCGCGCGCGCCATGGGTGTGAGCGTGAAGCCGTGCAGCACCACCGTGCCCGCCACCAGGGCAAACGCCAACGGTCCGATCCGGGCGGCGTCTTCCACGCCAAGACTGACCAGACGTTCCCCAAACAGCCCCGCCACCGCCACCAAAACCACGCCACGCGGGCCGGTGAAGGCGACCAGCAAGCGCTCGGCCCAGGGCAGGTCGGTGCCCAATAGCGAGATCAGCACCGTCAGCGGCCGCACCGCGACGATCACCACGACCACAAAGGCCAGCGCCCGCCAGTCCAGCAGTGCCAGCGTTTCGGGCTGCATCGCGGCGGCCAGCAGGATGAACACGCCCGACA
This sequence comes from Actibacterium mucosum KCTC 23349, assembly GCF_000647975.1. Classification (GTDB taxonomy): domain Bacteria; phylum Pseudomonadota; class Alphaproteobacteria; order Rhodobacterales; family Rhodobacteraceae; genus Actibacterium; species Actibacterium mucosum. Next base: position 346,403 of record NZ_JFKE01000002.1, on the reverse strand, counting down.
CCAGCAGGATCGTCGCGTGTTCCTTGAACCGGCGCAGTTCGACATAGCTGGGCAGATCGGCATTGGCGATCCACAGCCCCATCAGCGTCACGGCCAGCAACCCGCTTTCATGCAGCACCGCGTCCGAAGCGGCAAAACAGGCCAACAGCACCACGAACAGCACCGGAACCTTCATGTATTCCGGCACCAGCGCCCGGCGAAACGCCTGTGCCGTGCCCCAGCCGCAGGCGACCCCGACCAGTGCCGCAAAGACCAGCCCGATCACGAAGGCGCCGCCATTGGCCGCCAGCCCCTGCCCGGTTTGCAGCACCACAACCACCTGAAACGCCAGCACCGCCGCCAACGCGCCGACGGGGTCGTTCACGATGGCCTCCCATTGCAGCAACGCCGCCGGGCGGCGCTGCATGCGGGCCTGCCGCAGCAGCGGCGCAATCACGGTGGGGCCCGTGACGATCATGATGCCGCCAAAAACCGCCGCGCTGCCCCAATCCAGCCCCGCCACGTATCGCAGCGCCAGGGTCGATAACAGCCAGCCCAGCGGCGCGCCGACGATCACCAGCCGCCGCACACCTTTGGCCGCGCCGCCAAGGGCGTGGAAGTTCAGCGTGATACCGCCCTCGAACAGGATGATCGCCACCGCGACCGAGATCATCGGCCCCATCAAGCTGCCAATGTCGCGCGTCGGGTCCAGTATGCCCAGAACCGGCCCCACCATCAGGCCCGCGGCCAGCATCAGCACAATCGCCGGCAGCCGCAGCCGCCATGCCAACCATTGCGCCCCCACGCCCAATGCACCGATCAGCGCAAAGGCCGTCACGGGCGACATCGCCCCGTCTGCTGCTATGGCCATTGTCCCTCCTGCCCGCTTTGGGCCAGCTTCCCCGATTAGGGCCGGTCAGGCAAGGACGGGTCTGCCTGACCCTGGGCTGCCGTGCCCGGATCGCCCCAGTTCAGCCACGCCACGTCTTCGGCTGGCAACGACGCGTTCAACCGGTCCGTATAGGCGGCGATGTCAGCGTCCGATAACCGGCCCTGCCATTTATTCGATGTGCCCGAGGCATAGAACTGGGCGTGGTCCTTGAAGGGCGAGGCATCAGAGAACCGGCCCGCGCTGGCCTCGGCCGTGCGGCGGGCGCTGGCGAAGGTGTTGGCCTGAACAATCTCGCGCAGGGTATCCGGGGCCACGCCGGTGCCCAGCAGGTCGTTCAGCCGGGCCACCTGCCCGGCCAGGTCGCGGGTCAGGTCGGCGTAGTGCAGGAAATGTACATTGCCATTGGACTGTCGCGCCTTGGCCTGCTGATAATGGTGCACAATCGCTGCGAGCGAGAAGTCATCGGTGCCGGTATCGGTAACCGGCGCGCTCAGAAAGCGCTGAAAGGCGGCGGCCAGGTCATCGGGCACCACATCGGCAAAGATGCTGCCATCCTTCATGTTGTGCACATGGCTGCGGAACGAGAAAAACGCATCCACCGGGTGGCGATAAACCGCAAGATAGGTGGGTTCGGCCCCATAGGCGATGCCATCCATCGGCGTGTGGCTTTTGATGCAGCGGCGGCGGTCCAGCCCGTCCAGCATCGCGGCCATCGCCGGCCGGTCACGCAGCGCCATGTCCAGCCAGGGCGCGTTGTCGCGGGTGCCGGCCTCGGCCTCGGCCCGGCCAAGGATCAGCATCATGGCGATATGCAGCGTCCATGTGGTGCCGCATTTGGGCGGGGTGACGACATAGACATCGTCGGCGCGGACGCGAAAGCTGGCCCAGATATCCGTATTGGTGACCGGCCCCAGATACTGGCGCAGCTGTTCTGTCTGTACGTTCATGAGGCCTCCGACCGTCTGCGATCAGGTTTGCCGAATGCCGCTGGCGGTGCAAGGCTTTCGGGCCGACAAACTTATTGACATTATACATGTCATTTTGACAACAATAGTGTCATGATTCGAGATCCTCTTTATCAGCTTATCTGGATGTCCCGGCCCCTGATGCAGGCGGCCGAAGCCGCGGTGGAGCGAGGGCTGCAGGGCAGCGGCCTGACGGTGCGCATGCGGGCGGTTCTGGAGATCCTGCACCGGAATGGCGACGCTTCGGTGCCGGAACTGGCCGCGCGGTTGGAGATCAAACGCCAATACGTGCAGGTCATGGTCAATGAGACGTTGCAGGCCGGGCTGACCGAGCGGCGCGTGAACCCGCGCCACAAGTCCTCGGCCCTTGTATCGTTGACGGATACGGGCCGCGCCCTGATCGCCGACGTGCTTGACCGCGAGGCGGTGCTGGTCGCGCAGATCGGTGCCGGGATTGATCCGGCCGAGGCAGAGCGCGCCCTGAACGTGGTTCAGGCGCTGACCGAGAAACTGAAAGCGAGTGTAAAAGAATGACGGTTCTGTATGTCCTGGTGTTGGTTTTTGTGGGGTTTGTGGCTTGGCTGGTATTGGGCATCCGGCAAATCGGCACCGTCAGCCAGGGGGCGCCGGTGGGCGAGCGGCCGGGCAAGGCGTTGCTGTTGATCGACCTGCAGACGGTGTTTTGGGACACCGGCCCCTATACGGATGACCAAAAGACCGCCGCCCGGTCCGCAATCCTGCGGGCGGTTGAGACCGCGAGGGCGCAGGGCCAGCCGGTGATCGCCTTGCGGCAAGAATGGTCGCGCCCGGCCACGCGCATGGTGGCGCGGCTCTTCATGAAGGGTCAGGCGCTGGCCGGATCGCCGGGCATCGGGATCGCCGCGCCTTTTCACGGGTTGGCCGACCACGTGATTGTCAAACGCGTGCAGGACGGGTTTGAAACTGGCGCGCTGGACGCGCTGTTGGACCGGTTGCAGGTTGGGCAGCTGCAAATCGCCGGGCTGGACCTGAATTACTGCGTGCTGAAAACCGCATTGGCCGCCCGCAATCGCGGTTTCGTTGTGCGGATCGACACGGCCGCAACCCTGGCCGCGGCGCCCGCGGACAAGGCGCAAGATCAATTGCGCGCGGCCGGCGTGGCCCTGACCTAGGTCGCGCCGATCAGGCGAGAATGTTCCTGCATCGCGAAACGGTCGGTCATCCCGGCGATATAGTCGCAGACCAGCCGGGCCAGCGTGACCTCATCCGCCGCCGCGGCCACGTCCTTGCGCCACTGCTTGGGCAAAAGATCGGGCTGCGCCATGAAAAGCGGGAACAGCTCGTTCACCTGCTGCGTGACCACCTTGCGCATCTCAACCACGGCAGGCGCGCGGTACATGCGGGTGAACAGGAAGTCGCGGATGACCTTCAGGTCTTGCCACAGCGCATCGGTGAACTGGATCATCGGGCGGCCGGCGTCGCGGATATCCTGCGCCGATTGCGGGTCGATCTCGGCCAGGTTGGCCTTGGCCACGGCGATCACATCCTCGACCAGCACGCCAAAGAACCGCCGCAGCGCCTCGTGCCGGCGGCGGTAATAGTTGAGGCCCGGATATTTGCCGTCAACCTCGGCAAAACACGCATCCAGGATCGGCAATTCGGCCAGCTCGTCGGTGGAAAACAGCTCGGCCCGCAAGCCGTCATGCAGGTCGTGGTGGTTATAGGCGATGTCGTCGGCCAGCGCGGCCACCTGCGCCTCGGCGCTGGCATGGGTGTGCAGTTCCAGATCGTGGTAAGCGTTGTATTCGGCCAGCGCCCAGGGGATATCGCCGGTGACCGGGCCGTTATGCTTGGCGATGCCTTCCAGCGCCTCCCATGTCAGGTTCAGCCCGTCGAACTCGGCATAATGCCGCTCCAGCGAGGTGACGATGCGGATCGCCTGCGCGTTGTGGTCGAACCCGCCATAAGGCGCCATCAGGTCCCCCAGCGCATCTTCGCCCGTATGGCCAAACGGCGTGTGGCCCAGATCATGGGCCAGCGCCACGGCCTCGGTCAGTTCGGCATCCAGCCCCAGCACCCCGCCAATGGTGCGCGCCACCTGCGCCACCTCGATCGAATGGGTCAGCCGGGTGCGGAAGTAATCGCCCTCGTGCTCGATAAACACCTGCGTCTTGTGCTTGAGCCGCCGAAAGGACGAGGCGTGGATGATCCGGTCACGATCCCGCTGAAAGGGGCTGCGAAAGGTGGAAAGCCCTTCGCCATAGAGCCGCCCGCGTGATGATGCGGGGTTGCACGCATAGATCGCTGCCATTTTACCTGCCTTCGCTTGTGGCCTGTCCCAAGGCTTCATATATTGTGCATGTCACAAAGATGATACGGGGTTTTCACGCCATGGATCTGAACCTGCCTCCAAAAGTCACCCCCCGCGCGTTTGAGCGGTTGGCCGAGATCGGCGCGTCCGATCAGGGCAAGGTGCTGCGTGTCGCGGTAGAAGGCGGCGGATGCTCCGGCTTTCAGTACGATATCGGGCTGGACGATGCGCGCGACGATGACCTTGTGCTCAGCGGCGAAGGCGAAACCGTGGTGGTGGACCCGGTGTCGCTGCCGTTTCTGGCCAACGCGGTGATCGATTTCAGCGAAGAACTGATCGGCGCGCGGTTCGTGATCGAAAACCCCAATGCCACAGCCAGCTGCGGCTGCGGCACAAGTTTTTCGATCTGAGGGTCAGGCAAACACCCCGATTTCAAAAACCGAAAAGCTTGGATCCTCTTGCCCGGCGATAAAGACAAGATCGTAATCGGCGCCATGGACAAGCCATAGCCCCGCGTCGGTCAGGTGAATGCTGTAGCCTTCCGAGACATAGAGGCCATCGCCACGTCCGCTAAAGGACAGGATGGTATCCAGATCCTGCTGGCCATTGTTGTTGGCAAAGAAGAACTGATCATTGCCGGGAATGCCAGCGGGTGCGTTGGCATCGTCGACATAGACGTCAATCGCCCCTTCCCCGCCAATGAAGAGGTCGCTGCCCAGACCCCCGATCAGGATGTCGAACCCCCGCGCCGCCGATCAGCGTGTCATGGCCGATCGTGTTGCCGCCGATCAGAATATCGTTGCCATCACCGCCGTGAAGGAATTTGTGCGACAGGCCGCCGCCGCCCAACAGGAGGTCGTTGCCCGCCATCCCAAAGAGTTCATTCACCCCGCCGCTGCCGCCTGCAAGCGTATTGGCAAATTCGTCGCCGATGATCGTGTCGTTTCCCGACCCGTCAATGGCGTTTTCGATGATGGTGCCCACCGCCAATGTCATATTGCCAACATCACCGCCGATGTTCGAAGTCGAGGGCGCGGTGTCGGTGGCCTTGGTCACGGTCAGGTCGATCAGCTGGTTTGCCAAAAACCCGGAAAAGTCGAGCGTATCAATGCCGCCGCTATCGACGATGCTAAAGGCCAGCGATCCAACAAAACCGGGGATCATCGACATCAGCCCGTCTTGGATATTGGTGTTGAACCCATAAACCGTATCGCCGGTGTACACATTGCCCAGGTCAACGCCCTGATCGGCATAAAGCATCTGCAACGCCAGCAGGTCGGCCGGCGCCAGCGTGGCCGATCCGTTTTGTTTAAATCCCTCGGTCAACGGGGTGGAGCCTTTGTTGAACCCCGACAGGACCGACAGAAGGTTGCTGTCGTTGTAAAACAGGTTATCCGCGCCAATATCCTGCCAATACCCATCACTGCGATACGAGACCATGTTTTTGGCCATGTCCCACAGCGACGCCATATTCTCGGGAGGTTCATTTTCCTGCATAATCAACCTCGGAAATTTTTGATTGCCGTTAGGATTACGGAATTAGAAATCAACCCAAGAGTGTGAGAATTGGATGGCGTAGCCTGTGATCAAAATATCGGTAATTGCAGGGGGTGGATTTAAGGGCGCTTGAGGCGCATTCGCCGAATTGGGCCCGCAACCGCCCGACAACATCCGGGCGGCTGGGCGCATCGCGTATTATTCGGATCAGGCGAAGGTGAAGGTGTCGATGCCAATGCCACCAATGGCCGTTGCCTTGCCTGCGCCTTGCGATGGGCGCCAACAGGGTGCACAAGGGCCGCGATGCAAGACGTGAAAACCCTGATCCTTGGCGCCGGGGCGGCCGGTATGATGTGCGCGATACATGCGGGCGCGGGCACATTGGTGATCGACCACGCGAAAGCGCCGGGCGAGAAGATACGCATCTCGGGCGGGGGGCGGTGCAACTTTACCAATACCGATTGCGGGCCGGGCAATTTCCTGTCGGCCAACCGCCATTTCGCCAAATCCGCATTGGCCCGGTACACGCAGTGGGATTTCATCGAACTGGTCAGCCGCCACAACATTGCCTGGCACGAAAAGACGCTGGGGCAGCTGTTTTGCGACAATTCGGCCAAGGACATCATTGCGATGCTGTTGGCGGAAATGGACGCGGCGGGGGCCAGGTTGCGTCTGGGCGTGTCGGCGGGCGAGATCACCCATGACGGGGCAGTGTTTCGCGTGACGCTGAGCGATGGGTCCACCGTTCGGGCGCGCAATCTGGTGGTGGCCACCGGCGGTAAGTCGATCCCCAAAATGGGGGCGACCGGGTTTGGCTATGACGTGGCACGGCAGTTCGGGCATGACGTGCTGGACACCCGCCCTGCCCTTGTGCCGCTGACATTTGGCGACCGGTTCAGCCCGCTTTCGGGTGTTTCGCTTCCGGTGCAGGCGGCGGCTAACGGCACCGCGTTCAACGAGGCGATGCTGTTCACCCATCGCGGGTTGTCTGGCCCGGCGATCCTGCAGATTTCCAGCTTTTGGCGCGAGGGCGAGGCAATCACTGTTGACCTCATGCCCGGCCGCGACGCTTTCGGTGCCCTGCGCGCCTTGCGCCAAAACGCGGGCGGCAAGGCCATGGCAACGATGCTGGCCGACCTGATCCCCACGCGTCTGGCGCAGGCCCTGGCCACGGACTGGGCCCTGCCCGCCCGCCTCGCCGATTGCTCGGACAAGACCCTGCGCGACATCGGCGCGCGGCTGAACGGCTGGACGCTGACCCCCACCGGGTCCGAAGGCTACCGCACCGCCGAGGTCACACTGGGCGGGGTCGATACCGCGCAGATCAGCTCACGCAGCATGGAAAGCACCCTGCAACCGGGCCTCTTTTTCATTGGCGAGGTTCTGGACGTGACCGGGTGGTTGGGCGGCTATAACTTCCAATGGGCGTGGTCCTCGGGCCACGCCGCCGGCACCGAAATTGCGAGGCGCGCATGAAGGTTCTGATCCTGGGCTCGGGCCCCAACGCCGTTGCGGCCCGCGACTGGCCCACCCTGCCCTATGACGCGCTGGTGGCCATCAACAACGCCTGGCGGGTGCGTGACGACTGGACCCACGCGATCTATCCCGAAGACTTCCCCGCCGACCGCCACCCGCCCGCCGACACCCGCCCCCATATCAGGGCCGACCGCTTCGTGCCCGCCCAAAACGCCTTTGGCGGGTTTGTCTATGCCGGCGGCACCATGGCCTTCACCGCGGCCTATTGGGCGCTGCACGACCTGAAGCCCACACAGATGGACTTTCTGGGTTGCGACATGGTCTATGCGCCCACGGGCAACACCCATTTCTACGGCACCGGCACCGCCGACCCGCTGCGCGATGACCCAACCCTGCAATCGCTCGAGGCGAAATCCGCCCGCCTGTTGGCCACGGCGCTGGACCATGGCTGCGACTGCCGGAACCTGTCGACCGGTCCCAGCCGCCTGATCTTTGCCCCTGCAACGGCGCCAGCCCTGCGCCCCGATCCCGCCGCCATCCAAAGGGCGCGATCGCGAGAGGCCGAGCTGGACTATTTCGTGGCCTCCGGCCGCTATTGGGAAACGCCTGATGCCTATGACCCCGCCGAACTGCGCGCGCTGGATGCGCTGTGGCTCGCCACGGTCGAGCGGTGAAATTGCACACGCAGGGCATGGACATTTGCCCCGCCTACAGGGATATTTTCGTCAGATTGCAGCCAGGAGCGCCCCGATGAAAATCGCCACGTTTAATATCAACGGCATCAAGGCGCGCGCGCAGGCTTTGCCCGACTGGCTGGACGAGGCCGCCCCCGACGTGGTGCTGCTGCAAGAGATCAAATCCATCGACGAAAACTTCCCGCGCGAGATCTTCGAAGAGCGCGGCTATAACGTCGAAACCCATGGCCAGAAAAGCTTCAACGGCGTGGCGATCCTGTCGAAACTGCCGCTGGAGGATGTCGCGCGCGGGTTGCCCGGAGATGATACCGACGAACAGGCCCGCTGGATCGAGGCCACGGTGGTGGGCAAGCAGGCGGTGCGCATCTGCGGGCTGTACCTGCCCAATGGCAACCCGGCGCCGGGGCCAAAATACGACTATAAACTGGCCTGGATGAAACGCCTGAAAGCACGCGCCGCCGAACTGATGGCAGGCGAAGAGGTCGCCCTGATGGCCGGCGATTACAACATCATCCCCCAGGACGAAGACGCTGCCCGGCCCGAGGCCTGGCAGGACGACGCGCTGGGCCTGCCGGCAAGCCGTGCGGCGTGGCGCGAGATCGTCAACCTGGGCTTTACCGAGGCCTTCCGCGCCCGCACCCACGCGCCCGAGCAATATTCGTTCTGGGACTATCAGGCCGGCGCGTGGAACCGCAATGACGGCATCCGCATCGACCATTTCCTGCTGACCCCGCAATGCGCCGACCTGCTGCGGGATTGCCAGATCGACAAAGAGTTGCGCGGGCGGGAAAAACCCTCGGACCATGTGCCCGTCTGGGTGGAGCTTGACCTTTAACAGGTGGAAAATGTTATGGAAGACCTCTTTCGCATGATGAACGATCCCGGTTTTTTGCGTATCATGCAATCGCTCAGCGTCGTTTGCCTGTTTCTGGGGGCCGGCTGTGTACTAGTGGCTCTGGCGTTCTACAGCCGCGCCCGGGATCAGCAATCCGGCGAGACTGACCCGTGGATCATGCTGTTCGCCACGCTGCGCGACATGATGTTGGTCACGTTGATTTACGTAGCTGCGGGTATGGTCTGGCGCTTTGGGGAATTCGCGGCGTTCAACAACGGCGTTGTTCAATCCCCGTTGCAGTATGCGCCTTTGGTATCACCCGTCGCGTTTCTGGCCTTAGATGTCATCACCTTTACGATTGCCATCCTACGCGTTATCGCCATTGGGCGCTGGATTAACGCGCGCATGCGTAACGCCGCGCAGGAATCCTCATGACCGACGACCTGATTCACAATCCCAAAGGCGGCATGCCGCGCCTGCTGGAAATCATGCGCCGCCTGCGCGATCCCGAAACCGGCTGCCCGTGGGATATCGAACAGACCTTTGCCACCATCGCGCCCTATACGATCGAGGAAGCCTATGAGGTGGCCGACGCCATCGAACGCGAGGCCTGGGACGAGCTGAAGGGTGAGCTGGGCGATCTGCTGTTCCAATCGGTCTTTCACGCACAGATGGCCGACGATGCGGGGATGTTCACCTTCGATCAGGTCGCCGACACCATGTCGGACAAGATGGTCGCCCGCCACCCGCATGTCTTTGGCGATGAAAGCCGCGACAAGTCCGCCACCCAGCAAACCGTCGACTGGGAGGTGCAAAAAGCGCGTGAGCGTGCCGCCAAGGGCGAGGTGCGGGTGCTGGACGGCGTGGCCAAGGGCCTGCCAGCGCTGACCCGCGCGGTGAAGCTGCAAAAGCGCGCCGCACGCGTCGGATTCGATTGGCCCGAGATCGGCCAGGTTCTGGACAAGCTGGTCGAGGAAGCGCACGAGATCAAAGACGCGCAAGACAGCGGCGACCACGATCACGTGACCGAAGAGTTTGGCGATTTCCTCTTTGTCGCGGCCAACCTGGCGCGCCACCTGAAGATCGACCCCGAAGAGGCCCTGCGCGCCGCCAACCAGAAATTCATCCGCCGTTTCAATCAGGTAGAGGATGCTATTACCGCATCGGGCCGCAATATGAGCGACGCTGACCTGGCCGAGATGGACGCGATCTGGGACGCGGTGAAGGCGCGGGAAAAGGCGGCGGACTAATTCCGAGTAAAACATTTAGGTATTGACCCTACCAAAAGACTCGGGTTTATAGCCCTCATCACGCCAATCAGGAGTTTGACGATGGCTTTCCTCCGCACCTCTTTTTGCGCCGCTGTTCTGAGCGCCTCGGCCCTGTCGGCCGCCGCCGAAGACGTAAACATCTATTCGTATCGCCAGCCCGAACTGATCCAGCCGCTGCTGGATGCCTTCACCACCGAAACCGGGATCAACACCAATGTCGTGTTTCTGAGCAAAGGTCTGGTCGAACGGCTTGAAGCCGAAGGCAAACGCTCGCCCGCCGATGTGATCCTGACCGTTGATATCTCGCGCCTTGCCGGTGCGGTGGACGCCGACGTACTGGCACCGGTGGAAAGCGACGTGATCGCCGCCAACGTGCCCGCGCAATATCGCGACCCCGACAACCGCTGGTTCGGCGTGACCACGCGGGCGCGGATCGTCTATGCCTCCAAAGACCGCGTCGATCCGGCCGAGATCACCAGCTATGAAGACCTGGCCGACCCGAAATGGGCGGGCCGCATCTGCACCCGCTCGGGCACGCATGTCTACACACTGGGTCTGGTGGCCGCGATGATCGAACATCACGGCGAGGCGGAAACCAAGACATGGCTGGAAGGCGTCAAAGCCAACCTGGCCCGCAAACCGCAGGGCAATGACCGCGCGCAGGTCAAGGCGATCTGGGCCGGCGAATGCGACATCTCGCTGGGCAATAACTACTATTTCGGCAAGATGCTGTCGGACGAGGAACAGACAGCCTGGGCCAACGCCGTCAACGTGACCTTCCCCGAATTCGAAGGGCAAGGCACCCATGTGAACATCTCGGGCGTGGGGCTGACCAAATCGGCGCCGAACCGCGACAACGCGATCAAGCTGCTGGAATTCCTGACCTCGCCCGCGGCCCAGGAAATTTATGCCGAGGCAAATTTCGAATACCCCGTCGCCCCCGGCTCGACCCCCAGCGATCTGGTGCAAAGCTGGGGCAGCTTTGACGCCGACGACGTGAACCTGATGACCCTGGCCGGGCACCGCGCCACCGCGCTGCGGCTGGTCGAAGAGGTCAATTTCGACGGCTGATTGCCGCCCACGGAACGAAAGGGCGCTGGACATCCTCCGGCGCCCTTGCCAGTCTCCGCCCGGTAACGCAGGAGACCAAAATGCCCACCCCCCGCAAGATCATCATCGACACCGATCCCGGTCAGGACGACGCCGTTGCCATCCTTCTGGCGCTGGCCAGCCCGGATGAGATCGACGTGCTGGGCATCACCGCCGTGGCCGGCAATGTGCCGCTGTCGCTGACCCAGAAAAACGCGCGGATAATCTGCGAACTGGCCGGCAAACCCGACGTCAAGGTCTTCGCCGGCTGCGACGCGCCCATCGCCCGCAAACTGGTCACCGCCGAACATGTGCATGGCAAAACCGGGCTCGACGGCCCCACGCTGCCCGACCCCATGATGCCGTTGCAGGACGCCCATGCGGTTGATTTCATTATCGAAACCCTGCGAGCGCAAGAGACCGATACCGTCACGCTCTGCCCGTTGGGGCCGCTGACCAATATCGCCACCGCCTTCGCCAAGGCCCCCGATATCATCCCCCGCGTGCAGGAGATTGTCCTGATGGGCGGCGCGTATTTCGAGGTTGGCAACATCACACCCGCGGCCGAGTTCAACATCTTTGTCGACCCCGAGGCCGCCAAAGCCGTTTTTGCTGCGGGCGTGCCCATCGTGGTGATGCCGCTGGACGTCACCCACAAGGCGCTGGTCACCAAGCCGCGCAACGACGCCTTCCGCGCGCTGGGCACGCCGGTGGGCCATGCGGTGGCCGAGATGACGGATTTCTTCGAACGGTTCGACAAAGAGAAATACGGCTCGAACGGCGCACCGCTGCACGATCCTTGCGTGACCGCCTACCTGATCCGGCCCGAGCTATTCACCGGCCGCCATATCAATGTCGAGGTTGAGACCGGGTCCGAGCTGACCCTGGGCATGACCGTCGCCGATTGGTGGCGCGTGTCGGGCCGCACACCCAATGCCACCTTCATGGGGGATATCGACGCCGACGGCTTCTTTGCCCTGCTGACCGACCGTCTGGCGCGGCTATGAGCCTGATCCGCCTGGCCACGGTCGACGACATCCCCCGCCTTGCCCCGCTGGTCGCGGCCTTTCACGACCACCACCAGATCGAGCAATCCGACGATGACCGCATCGCGGTGCTGACCCAGATGCTGTCTGATGACATCCACGCGGCGATCTGGCTGATCGGCCCGCCGCGCGCGCCGGTGGGCTATATCGCCGTGGCCTTCGGCTTTTCCATCGAGTTGGGCGGGCGCGACGCGTTCATCGACGAGTTCTTCATCCGTCCCGCCGTGCGTGGCCGCGGCATGGGCAGCCAGACATTGATGGCCCTGCTGCCCATGTTGGCGCAGATGGGGGTCAAGGCGATCCACATGGAGGTTGAACGCGCCAACGACGCCGCCAAGCGCCTATATACCCGCATGGGGTTTAACGCCCGCGACACCTATCACCTGATGACCCGGATTCTTGCATGATTGCCTTCGACAACAGCTATGCCCAATTGCCCGAACGGTTCTTTACCCGCATGACGGCCACCCCGGTGGCCGCGCCCGGTCTGGTGGCGGTGAACGACGCTTTGGCCGCCGAACTGGGCATTGACGCGGCGTGGCTGCGCAGCGCCGATGGCGTTGCGGTTCTGGCCGGCAATGCGGTGCCCGATGGCGCCGCGCCCTTGGCGCAGGTTTATGCCGGGCATCAGTTCGGTGGCTGGTCGCCGCAGCTGGGCGACGGGCGCGCGTTGCTGCTGGGAGAGGTTATTGATACCAATGGCTTGCGCCGCGATCTTCAACTAAAGGGCTCTGGCCCCACACCCTATTCCCGCCGCGGTGACGGGCGCGCGGGGCTGGGTCCGGTTATTCGCGAATACGTCGTGTCCGAGGCCATGCATGCAATGGGCGTGCCCACGACACGCGCCTTGGCCGCGGTCACGACAGGCGAGGCAGTATATCGGGAAACCACCCTGCCCGGCGCGGTGCTGACCCGCGTTGCGGCCAGCCATATCCGGGTGGGAACGTTTCAGTATTTTGCCTCGCAGGGCGATACCGAGGCCCTGCAAGCCCTGACCGATCACGCCATCGCCCGGCACTATCCACAAGCCGACGGCGCGCTGGAGTTGCTGCGCGGTGTGGTCGCCGCCCAGGCGCAGCTGATCGCCCAATGGATGGCCCTTGGCTTCGTGCATGGGGTGATGAACACCGACAATATGACGATCTCGGGCGAGACCATCGACTATGGCCCCTGCGCCTTTCTGGACGGGTATGATCAGGGCAAGGTCTTCAGCTCGATCGACCATGGCGGGCGCTATGCCTATAACCGTCAACCCGATATCGCGTTGTGGAACCTGGCACAGCTGGCCTCGGCCCTGCTGCCGGTGATCGACGAGGATCAGAACACCGCCATTGCCGTCGCCGGGCCGGTGCTGAACGAGTTTGCCGGGCTGATGCAGGCGGCGTGGCTGCGCGCCTTTCGCGCCAAGCTGGGGCTGAACCGGGCCGAGGATGGGGATGAGGCGCTGATTGGTGGGCTGCTGAAGATCCTGCAAGCGGACCACGACGATTTCACCAATGTTTTCCGCGGGCTGGCCGATGGAACGGCGGCGGAATGGGTGACGAACCGGCCTGCCTTTGACGCTTGGGCAGCGGAATGGCAGGCGCGCCGCGACCGGGATGGGGCAACGGCGGATCAAGAGGCGCTGATGACCCGCGCCAACCCGGCCGTGATCCCGCGCAACCACCTGGTGGAACGTGCCATCACGCAGGCGACCGAGGGTGAACTGGATTTCTTCCATGACATGCTCAGGGCCGTAACACACCCGTTCACCAAACCCGATGATGCCCTGTGGACCACCCCGCCTGAACCCGGTGAAGAGGTGCGTCAGACCTTTTGCGGCACCTGAGGTTTGGGGCGGTTGATCAGGATGATCCCAACCGCCACCAGCACCAGCGCGATCAGCATCGACCAGCCCACCGGTTCGTCCAGCAACAGCCAGCCAAGCGCCACGCCGAAAACCGGGCTGAGGAAGGAAAAGCTGGCCACGCTGGCGACCGGATAAACCGAGATCAGCCACAGCCACAGCAGGAATGCGGCGGTCACCACCACGACGATCTGAAAGGCCAGTCCGGCATAATGGATTGGCTGCGGATCGCGCAAAAGCTCTCCGAAAGCGAGGGAAGCCAGCAACAGGATTGGTGCCGACACCGTCACCTGCCACAACAGTTGTTCGCGCGGGGATACGCGGGCCAGCGACGTACCGCGGGCGCACAGGGCGATACCGGCCCAGGTCAACGCACCGCCAAGCGCACAAAGGTCGCCAATCAGGCTGGCCTGCCCCTCTGCTCCGCCGCGCCCGACAATCGCCACGACAACTCCGGCAAATGCAGCCGCCAAGCCCGCGGCCTTAACCGGAGTGATCCGTTCGTCCGGCAAAAGAAAGTGCGAGATCAGCGCCAGCCACAAGGGCATGGTGTAGAAAATGACTGACGTGCGCACCACGGTGGTCAGATCCAACGCGATGAACAGAAAGATGAATTCCAACGCGAACACCGTGCCAATCAGCAGCCCCGCGGGCCATTGGCCGGGGCTGAACCACGTGCCGTCACGGCGCAACCGAAACCAGACGACCAGGCACAGCGCCCCGCCCAGCGACCGCAGCCCGGCCCAGAACACCGGCTGAAAGCCCTCGTTCACCACGCGGATCACAACTTGGTTGTAGGCCAGCAAAGCCGAAAACCCGATCAGCATCAGGGCGCCGGACAGGTCAATATGGGGTTTTCGCGCCATGGGGCCCTCTTTGCGAATTTCCGTGCCACGTTCTGCGCAAGCTGCGGCAACGTCAACGCCAATTCCCCTCTGGCCATGGCGACTTTGGTCGCGTTATACCGCCCGTGACCTTGCATACCGGAGGCCACATGGGCGACACGATCATTTCACGTTGCGAAGCCAAGGGGCTGCGCATGACAGGCCCGCGCCGTGTCATCGCGACGGTTATGCAGGAAAGTGACGACCATCCGGACGTGGAGCAGCTTTATAACAGGGCTGTGGCGCGCGACCCCAAGATCTCGATTGCGACGGTCTATCGAACGGTGAAACTGTTCGAAGAGGCCGGCATTCTGGACAAGCTGGAATTTGGCGATGGCCGCGCACGGTACGAAGATGCCGAGCGGGATCATCACGATCATCTGATTGACATGACCACCGGTGAGGTGATCGAATTTGTCGATGCCGAGATCGAGGCGCTGCAGGAAAAGATCGCGCAGAAGCTGGGGTTCGAGCTGAAGGACCACCGGTTGGAACTGTATGGTGTTCCGCTGAAACGCAAATAGAGCTTTTACCAAAGGGTAAAACCAGATACGGCGGTTTCCGAAGAAGGGATCGCCAATGGAAAACCTGCGCGGAATCACGATGATGGTGGCCTCGATGGCGCTGTTTGCCGTTGAAGACACATTCATCAAGATTCTGACAGCGCAGATGCCGATGGGACAGGTTCTGGTGATTCTGGGCGTTGGGGGCGCAGCGGTATTTGCGGCGCTGACGCGCCTCAGCGGCCGGCGTGTGTTCACGCGCGCGATGCTGCACCCCGCGCTGATTGCCCGAAACCTGGGCGAGATCTTTGGCACGCTTTGCTTCGTATCCGCCATTGCGCTGACGCCGCTGTCCACCGCCGCCTCGATCCTGCAGGCCATGCCATTGGTTGTGACCATGGGGGCCGCGATGTTTCTGGGGGAAACCGTGGGTTGGCGTCGTTGGACCGCGATTGGCACAGGTTTCGTTGGCGTCCTGATCATCCTGAAACCGGGGTTGGACGGGTTTGACGCCAATGCACTTTTTGCCGTCGGCGGCGTGCTGGGGCTGGCCGTACGCGACCTGGCCACGCGTGCGGCACCGCCAGAGGTTTCGGCAGTACAGATGTCAACCTTTGGCTTTGGTCTGATTGTACCCCCGTCGGCGATCCTGATGGTCGCGACGGGGCAGGATTACGTGGCAGTTACGCCCGATCTGGCTTTGCTTTTGTCGATCAGCGTGGTTGTCGGTGTTGCCGGGTATTATGCCATTGTCGCGGCGATGCGGCAGGGCGATGTCGCGGTGGTGACCCCGTTCCGTTACAGCCGCCTGTTGTTCGCGATGGCGCTGGGCATAATTGTTTTTGGCGAACGCCCGGACACCGCAACCTATCTTGGCGCGGCTGTCATCATCGGGTCGGGTCTGTACACGCTGGCACGCGAGAGGGCGCGGATCAGGCCTCGACCGGCCTGAAGTTCAGCGCTTTGCCGTTGATGCAGTGAATGACCATCAGGTTGATCATCAACGTGTGACCCAGATGCGAACCGCAGCGACGGCAATGGGTTTCGATCAGCGCACGTTGGGCATTGGGGTTGGCCATGCCGTTGCCACCATACGCGGGTGGGATCACCCGGTCGATCGCGGTCATCGTGGCATTGCCCTCGCTGTGACGAAAGAACACCCAGCCCTTCGATTTCCAGACCACTTTCCATTCCGACGAATAGACATGCAGGTCACACCCCTTGCAGTGATAGGTGCCATCGGGGTTGTCGGCCCAATAGAGGCTGGTACGAGGTTGCTCTGTCTGGCCTTCGCGCAGGATGCCATATTCCTCGTCGGTCAGCATCGCGCGCCATTCGGCATCTGATCGCTGAACCTCGTAGGAATAACCGGTTTCGGCGCTGGCCAGGGCCGGTGCAGCGCCGAGCCCGGCGGCGCCCATCGCCGCGCTGCCCAGAAAGGCCCGGCGCCCGAATTTGATATCTTCTGCCATTGGCCTTCCTCCATCCAAGGGCGGTTTAAGTGCTTGATGAAAAGGCTATCACGCGGCACATTCTGCGCCGACAAAACTCATTTCACGTCACTGTCAGCGCCCGTGTGCGCGCCGTCAGGCAGGAGCCACCATGACCGCCGATCAAATCATCGAAACGCTGCAGCTTGCCCCCCATCCCGAGGGCGGCCATTACCGCCAGACATGGGTGGCCGAGGGGCCGGGCCGTGCCGCGGGCACCTGCATCTATTTCCTGCTGAAAGGCGATGAGCGCAGCCATTGGCACCGCGTCGATGCCGCCGAGATCTGGCATTTCTATGCCGGTGCGCCGCTGATCCTGTCGATGGCCGAGACCGAGGCCGGCCCCGCCCGGGATCACCTTCTTGGCCCCGATCTGGCCGCCGGCCAGGCGCCGCAACGGGTTGTGCCGGTGGGCCATTGGCAGGCCGCGCGCAGCACCGGTGACTATACGCTGGTGGGCTGCACCGTCAGCCCCGGTTTTCAGTTTGAGGGGTTCGAACTGGCCGCTCCGGGGTTCGACATCCCGCGCAGCTAGGGGCGGCTGATCTGCCCGCCGCCAACGGCGGCCATCACGCCGGTTGTACCGGGGGCCGAGGTCGGCAGCCCCCGCAGCACCCGGATGGCGAGGAAGGCAAAGGCCTGCGCCTCTAACATATCGCCATCCAGCCCGGCCGCCTCGACCGGGTCCACCGGGCAATCCAGCCCCGCCGCGATCATCGCCATCATCACCTTGTTGTGCCGCCCACCGCCGGTGACCAGCAGCCGCGTGGGCGGGACGGGGCAATGGCTGATCCCCTGCATGACCGCGGCCGCCGCCATCGCCGTCAGCGTCGCCGCCGCGTCGGCATCATCCAGTTCGCGCACCAGGGCCATCATTTCGGAGAACGCGTCCCGGTCCAGCGATTTGGGCGGGATGCGGCCAAAATACGGATCCATCAGGAACAGCTCTAACGCGCTGTGGGCCACCTTGCCCGCTGCAGCCAGCGCGCCGTTCCTGTCCATGTCTGCGCCCAGCCGCGCCTGCACCAGATCGTTGATCGGCGCGTTGGCCGGTCCGGTGTCAAAGGCCAAAAGCGCCCCATCCGCCTCGGGCGCGGGTTTGGTTGGGTCCACCCATGTCAGGTTGCCCACGCCGCCCAGGTTCAGAAACGCGATGGGCGCCGTTGCCCCCATCCACTGCGCGCAGGCAAAGTGGTAAAACGGCGCAAGTGGCGCACCCTGCCCGCCCATCTGCACATCGTTGCTGCGAAAATCCCAGACAACCGGCCGGCCCAGCGAATGCGCCAGCAGCGCGCCATCGCCCACCTGATGGGTGCCGCGCCCGCCGGGATCATGCGCCAGGGTCTGGCCGTGAAACCCGATCAGATCGGGCGAGAACTGCGCCGCCAGATCGGCATGCGCCGCGTCGATCACCGCACCGGCCCCTGCCACGCCATCGTCGCCGGGCCAAAGGCCCAGACCCGCGCGCAGCGCGGCCCCCTCGGCCGCCGAATAGGCGCGATAGGCGCTGTCGCCGAACTCAAGAATGCGCGTGCCGTCACTCAGCAGCATCGCCGCATCCACCCCGTCCAGCGACGTGCCCGACATCATCCCCAACGCCCAAAGCGGTTCGTTGCCCTGCATCCTCTTTCCCTTCCACGCACACACCGCTATAGGAGTGTCCGAAACTGCGCCCGTGGACAAGAGACCGATGACCTATCACCCCAAATCAGATTTCATGCGTGTGATGATCGAACGCGGCTTTCTGGCCGACTGCACCGATTATCAGGCGCTCGATGACGCCCTGATTGCTGGCGTGGTCCCGGCCTATATCGGCTTTGACGCCACCGCGAAATCGCTGCATGTGGGCAGCCTGATCCAGATCATGATGCTGCGCTGGTTGCAGAAAACCGGGCACCAGCCGATCACCCTGATGGGCGGCGGCACCACCAAGGTGGGCGATCCCAGCTTTCGCGCCGATGAACGCCCGCTGCTGACGCCCGATGCGATTGACGCCAATATCGCCGGGATCAAGCAGGTCTTTGCCAAATACCTCGATTACGACACCGACGCGCCCAACCGCGCGCTGATGCTGAACAATGCCGAATGGCTGGACGAGTTGAACTATCTCGATTTCCTGCGCGACATTGGCCGCCATTTCAGCGTGAACCGGATGCTGAGCTTTGAATCGGTGAAGTCGCGGCTGGACCGCGAGCAATCGCTGAGCTTTCTTGAGTTCAACTATATGATCCTGCAAGCCTATGATTTTCTGGAGCTGAACCGCCGCTATGGCTGTCTGCTGCAGATGGGCGGCTCGGACCAGTGGGGCAATATCGTCAACGGGATCGACCTGACGCGCCGGGTGCTGGATCATGAGATCTTTGGCCTGACCTCGCCGCTGCTGACCACCAGCGACGGCAAGAAGATGGGCAAAAGCCAGGACGGCGCGGTGTGGCTGAACGCCGAGATGCGCAGCACCTACGAGTTCTGGCAGTTCTGGCGCAACACCACCGATGCCGATGTGGGCCGGTTCCTGAAGCTGTACACCGAACTGCCGGTTGACGAATGCAACCGTCTGGGCGCGCTTGAAGGGTCCGAGATCAACGCGGCCAAGGTGATCCTGGCCAACGAGATCACCACGCTGTGCCACGGGGCGGAGGCCGCGGCGGCGGCCGAGGCGACCGCGCGCGCGGTGTTCGAAAAGGGCGGTGTGGGCGATGATCTGCCCACGCTGGACCTGTCGGCCGCGGATCTGGGCGATGGCATTTCCATCGTGCAGCTGATCGTACGCTCGGGTCTGACCAAATCGGGCAAAGAGGCCAAGCGCCTGATCGCCGAAAACGGCGCGCGCCTGAACGACGCACCGTTGACCGAGGCCGGGCTGATCATCGACGCCGCCGCGCTGGCCGAGCCCATCAAGCTGAGCGCCGGCAAAAAGCGCCACGCGCTGGTGCGCCTAGCCGACTAAGGCCAGCACCGCCAGAAAAAGCACCGACAGCCCCGTCGCCAATAACAGCCCCGCCGCAAGGCTGGGCCGCGATGGCGGGGCGGTTATGCCCAAAACTTTGCTCTGATCCCGTTTCATCGCCCCATTAACCACGCCTTAGCTTGCGATAGGGTTAATGGGCGCCATGAGCACCGAGCTGATGCAGATGCCCGCCTTTGCCGCCGCGCTGAACACGCTGGGCGTGGCCACGCGCGCCCTGCCGCTGGGCGATTGGCCAGATGCGCAGATGGTGCTGCGTCGCGTGCCGGGGCTGGGCCGTATCGGGCTGATCTCGCGCTCTGACGCACCGCCCGAGGCGCTGCGTAACGCGGCCCGCCGCGCCGGCCAGCGCATGGTGCTGCTGAACCCAACCTTTCCGGCGCCGCAGGCCTGCCGCGATGCGGGGTTCTTCCCACTCTATACCCCTGCGCGCCGCGCAATGCTGGACCTGACGGGACCCGCGCAGGACCGTCTGGACGCGCTGCACCAGAAATGGCGCAACCGCCTGCGCCACGCGCAAAACGCGCCCCTGCGCGTCACCCGCCACCCCCTGCCTGACACCCGCGCCCAATGGCTCTTTCGGGCCGACACCGCGCAGGCCCGAACCCGCGGCTACCGCCCCCTGCCCCCGCAAGTGATCGAGGCGTATGCCCTTCAATCCCCCGGCGACGTGCAGCTGTTTCTTGCCACGCAGGCCCACACCACAGTCGCCGCCATGTTGTTCACCCTGCATGGCGACGGGGCCAGCTATCAGACCGGCCACATCACCGCCGCAGGCCGCGCCGCGTCGGCCCATAACCTGATCCTGTGGCAGGCGGCGGAATGGCTGTCGCAAAACGGCGTTTCAACCCTAGACCTGGGCCTGATCGACACGGAAAACACCCCCGGCCTGGCGCGGTTCAAACTGGGCACCGGGGCCAAGGTCGCATCGCTGGGCGGCAGTTGGGTCCGCGCTCCGGGCCTCAGCCTGATCGCCCGCAACCTGCCCCGCAGCCTGCTGATCTGACGCCACGGCTGCCCCGCGCGCCAATCAGAATGTCGTGCGGCCGCAGGCCGCTCAATTTGGTAACATCCACCTGCCGTCGGGCCAAAACGCGTGAAAGGCAAAGGCGAACATCACGTCATGGGGCACATCCGCCCCGCTGGCGTCCCGCACCCGGATTGTGCCCACATCCTTGCCCTGCCCGATCCGCGCGCTATCCAGCGCCGAGGCCTGGCCCGCCGCCCAGCTGATCACCAGCCCCGCCTCGGCCACCTCGCCCTCGTCGCGCAAACGGCCCAGCGTCCAGGCGCGATCACCCACGCGCACCACGCGCATCAGCGCCGGAATGTCGTGCGGTGGCGGCTCGCCATTGTAAAGAAATGGCCGGGTCGAGCCGTCATAGCCCACGTAAGGGTTGCGCCCATAGGCGCGCCGCCAGGCCGGTTCATCCATCACCAGCCCATCGGGGTTGCGGGTGCGAAACTCGTCCCAGCTTTCCATCCACGTGGCCAGCTGCACCAGTTCGCGCCCGGTGAAATGGCCAACGATTCCGGTGCCAATGGCCTGCTGCCACCAGCTGTCGGTTTGGCGGTCATACATCACCATGTCGGAATTGCGCAGCTTGCCCGAGACGCCAAATTCCAGCACCCCCTCGTCGACCCGCCGGTCAAACACCATGCCCGAGTTGCACAAGGGGCAAAAGGTCACCGCGACCGGCACGCCGTCCACCACATCGTTCACGATCTCGTGCCAGGTCAGATAGCGGATCGGATAGGCGCGCGGCACCCCGCCCAGTTCCAGCGTGATCACCGGCTCGCGCCCTTCCAGCCGTGTCTCGTCTGTCACCGAAATGAATCCCGGATCCGTCAGCGCCGGAATACCATCCTTGGGGGGGCCACCCGACAGGATCTCGCCCCAGTTTTCAATCGTGGTGGTTTCGAAATCGGTATTAGGCCATTCCTGCCGCCAGAAATCGGGGCTGGCCAGCGCCAGACCGGTCGACAGGATCAGGGCCAGGGCAGCCAAGATGATGCGCATGCGTTCCTCCTCAAAAGAGTCAAAGGCAGCATGACGCAGTAAGGCCCCCACCGCATAGGGGGCCTCACCATTCTGTGAGAGGTGTTTATTCGGTGACGGTGACCAGAACCATGCGGTCCGGCTCGCCCAGAACAGCGCCGTTCGGACCGGCACCGCGTTTGATCGCGTCCAGTACGTCCAGCCCCTCGGTCACACGGCCTACCACCGTGTACTGACCGTTCAGGAAATACCCTTCGTCAAACATGATAAAGAACTGGCTGTTGGCGGAATTGGGGTTCTGGCTGCGCGCCATACCAACCACGCCGCGGTCATAGGGCACGTCGGAAAACTCGGCCGGCAGATCGTCATAGGTCGAACCGCCACGGCCAGCCAAACGCATATCCTCGCCCAGCTTGCCAAATTCGACATCGCCGGTCTGCGCCATGAAGCCATCGATCACGCGGTGGAAGACCACGTTGTCATACTCACCCTCCGTTGCCAGCGTGGTGATACGCTCCACATGGGCGGGCGCAACATCTTCCAGCAGATCGATCTTGATCACACCATTGGCCTCGCCGGCCACGGTGATCTCGATCCCGGCGGCGTGCAGCGGGGTGGCGGCAATGGCCGCCAGCAGGGCCAGTTTACGCAACATCGGCGGCCACTTTCATGCTTATCATCTTGTCGGGGCTCGCGGGCGGCTCGCCACGCGTGATGGCATCGACATGGTCCATACCGTCCACCACACGACCGTAAACGGTATATTGGCGGTTCAGGAAGTGGTTGTCCTGGAAGTTGATGAAGAACTGGCTGTTGGCCGAGTTCGGGTTCTGGCTGCGCGCAGCACCCAACGTACCGCGATCATGCGGGATGCCCGAGAACTCGGCCGGCACGTCCTTCAGCTCGGACCCGCCGGTGCCCGCACGGCGCAGGTCAAAATCCTTGTCGGCATTGCCGTGCTGCACATCGCCGGTCTGGGCCATGAAACCGTCGATCACGCGGTGGAAGACCACACCATCATAAGCACCCGCACGAGCCAGCTCTTTGATCCGGTCGCAATGCATCGGCGCGATATCGGGCAGCAGTTCGATGGTCACCGTGCCATCCTTCAACTCGATCAGGATCGTGTTCTCGGGGTCTTTGATCTCGGCCATTTTGGGCTCCTGTTAATAACTCTTGGCGCGGACCCTAGTGCGACAGGAAGGTGAAGAAAAGGGGTGCAGGCGCAATCTCGGTTGACGATAGGGCGAGCGATAGCGTCTATAGGCGCGAAACTGCCAGCGGAGTACGCAAGATGTCGTGGAAAACCCTTGATGATCACGAATTGTCCGGCAAGGTCGTTCTGACCCGTGTGGACATCAACGTTCCTATGGCCGATGGCCAGGTTACTGATGCCACGCGCATCACCCGGATCGTGCCGACCATCAAGGATATCCTGGCCGGCGGCGGCAAACCGGTGCTACTGGCGCATTTTGGCCGGCCCAAGGGCAAGCCGGTGCCCGAGATGAGCCTGAGCCAGCTGGTGCCGGCCCTGGAAGAAGCGTTCGGCACAGCGGTTACATTCGTGGAACGTCCCAGCCGCGAGTTTATCGACGAACAACCCTTCGGCGCGGTGATCCTGGTGGAAAACACCCGCTTTACCACGATGGAAGAGGCCAACGACCCGCAGATGGCCGGGTTCCTTGCCACGCTGGGCGATATCTACTGCAATGATGCGTTTTCGGCCGCGCACCGTGCGCATGCCTCGACCGAAGGGGTTGCGCGCCTGCTGCCGAACTGCGCCGGCCGCCTGATGCAGGCCGAGCTGGAGGCGCTGGAGGCTGCGCTTGGCGCGCCTGAGCGTCCGGTTGTGGCGGTTGTCGGCGGCGCCAAGGTGTCCACCAAGCTGGAGCTTTTGGGGAACCTCGTGGAAAAGGTCGACTACCTTGTGATCGGCGGCGGCATGGCCAACACGTTCATCGCCGCGCATGACCTGCCGATCGGCAAATCGCTGGCCGAGCTGGACATGACCGACACGGCGCTGGCGATCATGGACAAGGCGGCGAATGCGGGTTGTAAGGTGGTTCTGCCAACCGACATCGTTGTGGCGCGCGAATTTGCGGCCAATGCGCCAAACGAGGTTCTACCCGCAGACAGCTGCCCCGAAGACGCAATGATTCTGGACGCTGGGCCTGCCACTGTGGCCTATTTCGCCGAGATTCTGGCCGACGCCAAAACGCTGATCTGGAATGGCCCGTTTGGTGCGTTCGAGATCGAACCATTCGACGCCGCCACCAACGCCGCGGCGCTGAAGGCCGCGGAACTGACGCGCGCCGGCAGACTGACCTCGGTCGCCGGTGGTGGTGACACTGTGGCGGCGCTGAACACCTCGGGCGCGGCGGGGGATTTCACCTATATCTCGTCGGCTGGCGGCGCATTCCTGGAATGGATGGAGGGCAAAACCCTGCCCGGCGTCGCGGCTCTGCAAGGTTAACCAAAGACCTTCTTTGAATTGCCAGTCTCGTGTTAGGCTCCCCCTGAAATTCATTTTAGGGGGAGCTTTTTCATGAGACATACCGCATCCATTTTAGCGGCTGCCACGATCAGTCTTGGCGCCGTGCCATCCCAAGCCGACAGTTGGGGCGAGTGGCTGGACCTGATCACGCCCGAGCAACTGATGCAGCGCATGCTGCAAACCGGTATCATGGCAGCGCGTACGCAGCTGGACATTCAATATGGCGACATGGTGGTTTCGCCCCTGTCCGGCACCGTCTCGATCAGCGACGTTGCCATGTGGCCGCTTCCCGACTGGGACGACAACGGTGACTGTTTCATCGGGCTGGACAAGCTGGCGCTGCGCACTGCCCCGCCACAAGACCCCTCGCAGATCCGCTTGAAGGTGCAGGCCAGCGGGTTGTCGGTGCACGGCGCCTGCCTGCCACCGGATGCGCGCCAACCGCTGCAAATGGCCGGACTGACCGAGGTCTTTGTACCCCGTGCAACCATCGACATGGATTATGACATCGCCAGCGCCGGAGCCTTCGTTCACGTGTTCGCCGAGATCGACGATGTGGCGGCCGTGTCTGCCAGCGGCGACTTCACCTATGTGTGGTTTGACGGCCGTGACGACATGGACAATCCCGACCCTGTCGTTTTCATGTCCTCGGCCACGCTGTCGCTTGAAAACTTGGGCATCTGGGAGCAGCTGAAGGCCTTTGCGCCCGAACCCCTGACCAACCCGGAAACCGCAAGCGGCATGGTCAATGGCATGTTGAGCCAAGCCATGATGGGCATTAACGCCGATGCCGCACCCGAAGGTGGTCAGCCCGAACCCATCAGCGAGGCGCAGGCGGCTTTTGTGAATTCGACCGTCGAAGCTTGGCAGGGCTTTCTGGCCAATCCGAACCGGCTGGTTCTGGAAACCGGGTACGACAGCGACAGCGATATTTATGTAGACTTCATCGGCTACGAAGATGACCCGCTGCTGATGTTCGAAGATTTGCAGCCGCGCGTCGCGCTGGCACCGGCGGCCGCGCGTGGCGCATTGCCGGTGGCGTTGCTTCAGGCCGCGCTGAACGATGCCGCATCGCTGTCAGCAGATGATGCGCTTACTGTGGGCGAGGCCCTGGTGTCGGGTAACGGAGTGCCACGGAACATGGCTGCCGGCACCGCGATCCTTGAGGGGCTGGCACGCAACGGAGACCCGGACGCCGCCGTTATCCTTGCCGAAGCAATGGAAGATCGTGCCCCGGAACAGGCCTATTTCTGGGCCCTGCTGGCAGGGTCGGGCGGCGTAGCGTCTGCGCAGGCGCAACTGGACCGTTTGGAACTCGAATTGCCGGTTGAACGTATTCTTGCCCTTCAGGCAGATGCCGAGGCGAACGCGCAATTGCCTGTTTCAGCGCTTGCAAACGTCAACCTGATCCGGATGCAGGCCGCAGAACGGCTGAGCGGTCTTGGCCAAACCCGGTCCTACGGCACGGCTGCGGTCTGGGCGATGCTGGCTGCCGCCGCAGGCGATCCGGAAGGCGCCGACATTCTGGCCGAGATCGATGCGCGCATGTCGGGTGCATCGGGCGATCCGTCGGCCTGGGCAGCGCGCGAAGCCGAGGCAAGCGCCCTTGCAACCGAAGCATGGATTGGTCGCAATTTGGCCGATGCGCTGTCAAAATAACTTTGACGACTAAATAAATGTAATCTTTCAGTAAGTTAGCGCCAACAAAGTTGCACGAACCCCGGGGCCGCTCTAAGCCCCGGGGTAAGTTATTGCAGACAAGGGATTGCGCTTATGAGAGCCACCGAAACCGTTCAGAAAATCCTCGCCAATTACGAAGGCGAAACGCCGGGCGTAAAGGCCAACCTCTGCCGCATCCTGATGCACGGCAAGCTGGGCGGAACCGGCAAGATGATCATCCTGCCGGTGGACCAGGGGTTCGAACATGGGCCTGCGCGCAGCTTTGCCCCCAATCCCGGCGGCTATGACCCGCATTACCACTATCAACTGGCAATCGACGCCGGCATGAACGCCTATGCCGCCCCCTTGGGCATGATCGAGGCCGGGGCCGACACGTTCGCCGGTCAGGTCCCTACGATCCTGAAAGTGAACTCGGCCAACTCGCTGATGTCGGACACCGCGGGCAAGAACCAGGCCATCACCGCCAGCGTCGATGACGCGCTGCGCCTTGGTTGTTCGGCCATCGGGTTCACCATCTATCCCGGTTCGGACGCTGCACTGGACATGTTCGAAGAGATCGTCGAGATGCGCAAGGAAGCCGCGGCCAAAGGGATTGCCACGGTGATCTGGTCGTACCCGCGCGGCGAGGCGATCACAAAAGAGGGTGAAACCGCCATCGACGTGGCGGCCTATGCGGCGCAGATTGCCGCCCTGATCGGCGCGCATATCATCAAGATCAAGCTGAGCACCGATCACCTGATGCTGGGCGCGGCCAAGACCGTGTACGAAGACCAGGGGATCGACATCGCCACCCAGGCCGCACGGGTGCGCCATTGCATGGATGCCGCCTTTGGCGGGCGTCGGATCATGGTGTTCTCGGGCGGTGCCAAGAAGGGCGCCGACAGCGTCTATGACGATGCGCGCGCCATTCGCGATGGCGGCGGCAACGGGTCGATCATCGGACGCAACAGCTTCCAACGTTCGCGCGAGGACGCGTTGGAAATGTTGGGCAAGCTGGTCGATATCTACAAGGGCGCCGAATAAGGCAGGCCCATTCATCGCCCTGCCGCGGCTTGCGCCTTGGCGGGGCTTTTCATGGCGCTCCGGCGGCGCGTTCAGCCGCGGAACGCGCGCCCCTGCACCACCATCATCGACGCGCTGAGGCGGGCGATTTCCGTGTGCACGCCCTGGCCGTCTTCGGCCATGGCGGTGGCCTCGGTAAAGATGATGGTGCGGCCCGGTTTGACCACCTGACCGGTGATGTGGAACCGCACCCCCGCGGCGGGCCGCAGAAGCGAGGATTTCAGTTCAACCGTCAGCACCGCCGCATCCTCGGGCATCAGCGTATAGGCGGCAAAGCCGGCGGCCGTGTCGAGCACCGAGGTGATCGCGCCGGCATGCATAAACCCGTGCTGTTGGGTCAGATCGGGGTTGAAGGGCAGCGTCAGGCGCACCTGCCCCGGTGCCACATCGGCGATCTGCGCCCCAAGCGTGGTCATCATCGCTTGCCTGGCAAAACTCGCGCGGGCGCGTGTCGCGTAATCGCCATGGGTCTTAAACGTCATTGCCGATCCTTTCCAAAATCGCGGCGTGGTTCAGCCCGGCCACCGCGCCGGTCACCCGGCCATGCCGACCGGCCACGCGGGTGGCGACATAACCGTCAGCCACCGCGCCCGGCGACTGCCGGATCAGGACCGAGGCGGTCAAAAGCACGGCCAACCGTTCGGCAAACCAGCGCGCCTGATCTTCGGCCGGCAGGCCGGGCCAGCGGGTTTGGTGGTCGTGCAGGGCGGTGTCGTAGTGGCGGTCGGCGCCTTTGGCTGCCTCAAGTTCGCCTTGCAAGGCATTGGCAGCAATGGGATCTTTGGCCAAGGTCCGCAGGATATCCAGACAGATCACATTGCCCGAACCCTCCCAGATCGAGTTCAGCGGCGCTTCGCGATAGAGCATCGGCAGGGGCGTGTCTTCGACATATCCCATACCCCCCAATACCTCCATGCATTCATAGGTGAAATTGGGGGCCAGCTTGTTGTTCAGGAACTTGGCCAATGCCACGGAAATCCGCGCAAAGCCGGCCTGGTTGGGGTCGTCAAATGCGGCGGCTACCCGCATGCCCAAGGCCGTTGCCCCCTCCCAATCCAGCACAAGGTCCGCCAACACGGCGCGCATCAGCGGGGCATCGATAAGGTTGCGCTGAAAGGCACGGCGATGGGTGGCCCAATAGTGCGCATGACACAGGGCGGCGCGCATCAACCCGGCAGGCGCCACCGCCGTGTCCAGCCGTGTGTGGTGCACCATCCGAATGATGGTGCGCACACCGTCACCCTCGTCGCCGATGCGTTCTGCAAAGGCGTTTTGGTACTCTATCTCGGCGGACCCGTTGGACCGGTTGCCCAATTTGTCCTTCAGACGCATCAAGTGGATGGCATTGCGTCCGTCTTCCAACCATCGCGGCACAAGGAAACAGGTCAGCCCCCCAGGTGCTTGAGCAAGGGTCAGGAAACCGTCCGACATTGGGGCCGAGCAAAACCACTTGTGCCCGGTCAGGCGATAGCCTTCGCCGTCGGGCACCGCCAGTGTGCTGTTTGCCCGGACATCCGATCCCCCCTGTTTCTCGGTCATGGCCATTCCCAACGTTGCGGCGCGTTTTTGGCCAATGGGAAGGATGCGGGGATCATAGTCAGGGGCGGTTACGCGGCTCCTCCAAACAGGAACGTCGTTCAGAACCGGGGCCGCGGCATATGTCATGGTCATCGGGCAGCAAATGCCGGGTTCTACCTGGCTGAACAGATACACCATCGCCGCATGAGACAAATGGCTGCCGCCGGTCCACGGCGCGACTGCATAACCGGCCTGCAAGCCGAGCGTCATCAGGTCGTGATACGCCGGGTGAAACCGCACTTCGTCCAGACGCCGCCCTGCGGCATCAAACAGAACCAGTTCAGGCGGATGGCGCTGTGCTTCGCGGGCGGTTTGCCGCCAACGCGCCTGTCCAAGCGTGCGTGCCAAACTGTTGACCGACACGCGATCAACAGCGGCCAGATGGGACTGCAATACCGGATCCGATTGCAAAAGATCGATATCCCCGCGAACCGGTGGTTGGTTTTCAACCTGATGCGTGGGCAGATCACTGCGTGGTTCTGACATGTCTGACCCCTCCTCCACATGCAATTAGAGCACGTCCCCGCTGTTTTTTCTGCGAAATTCTGCATTGTAGGGATTCACAGGCGAATCAAAATATGCCACTGTGTTTGCACCCGCCCACCAAAGAGGCGGACAGAGGCGAGAAAATGAGCGGTTCTCAGAAACGACCCAGGTTTGGTGTTTTGGTGTATTTTTGTCTGGCGTTCCTGCTGGGCATCTATTTCACCTTTGCCGCTGTGCAGGGCGACTATGGACTGTTTCGCCGCATTCAGGCCGAGGCACAGATACGCACCCTGGAGGTGGAGCGCGATCACTTGCAGGCGCAGCTGGCCGTGATGTCGAACAAGACACGTCGCCTGTCGGATGATTTTCTTGATCTTGATCTTCTGGATCAGCAAGCGCGCGAGGTTCTTGGCCTGTTGCGCGCCGATGAAATTGTGATCCGCTAATTCCTGTTAAATTGAGTGCCTTGCGGCACAAGATATATCTCACTTCACCGCCTTTGGGCGGCTTGCTCGGGTTTGGCGCGTGGGGCTGCCGGATTTCTGGGTGCAAAGCGATTGCGGCTTTGCTAGGGTTTGTTTAATATTAAACAATCACGTCATTCCGGGGGAGGCCGACGCATGGCAGCGCGCAAAAGCACACGCAAGCCAAACACGTCCAAAGACGAACTTCTGCATTATTACCGCGAGATGCTTTTGATCCGCCGGTTCGAAGAAAAAGCCGGCCAGCTTTATGGCATGGGTCTGATCGGCGGGTTTTGTCACCTGTATATCGGGCAAGAGGCCGTGGTGGTCGGGCTTGAAGCTGCTGCGAAAGACGGCGACAGCCGCGTGACATCCTATCGCGATCACGGCCACATGTTGGCTTGTGGCATGGATCCCGGCGGCGTGATGGCCGAGCTGACGGGCCGCGAGGGCGGATTGTCCAAGGGCAAGGGCGGCTCGATGCATATGTTCTCGAAAGAGAAGGATTTTTACGGCGGTCACGGCATTGTTGCCGCCCAGGTACCGATTGGTGCGGGGCTGGCCTTTGCGGCGAAATACCGGGGCAGCGACAATGTCTGCTTTACCTATTTCGGCGACGGCGCGGCCAACCAGGGCCAGGTTTACGAGACCTATAACATGGCGCGCCTGTGGGACCTGCCGGTAGTTTTTGTCATTGAAAACAATCAATACGCCATGGGCACCTCGGTGCAGCGGTCAACCAAATCGCCCAGCCTTTGGGAACGCGGCGTGGCCTATGGCATTCCGGGTGAAGAGGTTGACGGTATGGATGTGCTGGCGGTTAAGGCGGCCGGTGACAAGGCCGTGGCGCACTGCCGCGCGGGCAAGGGGCCCTATATCCTGGAGGTAAAGACTTATCGGTATCGCGGCCACTCCATGTCGGACCCGGCCAAGTACCGTACCCGCGAAGAGGTGCAGAAGATGCGCGAGGAACGCGACGCCATCGAACATGTGCGCGAGCTGCTGATCTCGGGCAAACATGCCTCCGATGACGATCTCAAAGCCATCGACAAAGAGATCAAATCGGTGGTGAACGCCGCGGCCGATTTCGCCAAGGAAAGCCCCGAACCGGCGCTTTCCGAGCTTTACACCGACATCTACGCGTAAGGGAGGTCAGACCATGGCAACCGAACTGCTTATGCCCGCCCTGTCGCCCACGATGGAGGAAGGCACGCTGGCCAAATGGCTGGTCAAGGAAGGCGACCCGATCAATTCGGGCGACGTGATCGCAGAGATTGAAACCGACAAGGCGACGATGGAGTTTGAGGCCGTGGATGAGGGCATCCTGGGCCGCATCCTGATCGCCGAGGGCACCGAAGGGGTGACCGTCAACACCCCCATCGCGGTGATCGTGGAAGAGGGTGAAGACGCGTCAACCATCCCAGAGGCCGCAAGTGCCGACGCGGTCGCCGAGGTGTCCCCGCAAGGGGCCGCCGAGGCGCCCGCCCCCGCTGCTCCCGTCGCACCCGCCAACCTCGAGCCCGACTACCCCGCCGGCACCGAAATGCGCGCCACGACCGTGCGCGAGGCCCTGCGCGACGCCATGGCCGAAGAAATGCGCGCCGACGAAGATGTCTATCTGATGGGCGAGGAAGTCGCTGAATACCAAGGCGCCTATAAGATCAGCCAGGGCCTGCTGGACGAATTCGGCGCCCGCCGCGTGATCGACACCCCCATCACCGAGCACGGCTTTGCCGGCATCGCCGTGGGGGCGGCCTTTGGCGGCCTGAAACCCATCGTCGAGTTCATGACCTTCAACTTCGCCATGCAGGCAATGGATCAGATCATCAACTCGGCCGCCAAAACCCTGTATATGTCGGGTGGCCAGATGGGCGCACCCATGGTCTTTCGCGGCCCCAATGGCGCCGCGGCCCGCGTGGCCGCCCAGCACAGCCAGGACTACGCCGCCTGGTACGCCCATATACCCGGCCTCAAGGTCGCCATGCCCTATTCGGCCGCTGACGCCAAAGGCCTGCTGAAAACGGCCATCCGCGACCCCAACCCGGTGATTTTCCTGGAAAACGAAATCCTCTATGGCCGCAGCTTCGAGGTGCCGGTGATGGATGATTTCACCATCCCCTTTGGCAAGGCCCGCATCTGGCGCGAAGGTTCCGACGTCACCATCGTAAGCTTCGGCATCGGCATGCACTACGCGCTGGAAGCCGCCGACAAGCTGGCCGCCGACGGTATCTCGGCCGAGGTAATCGATCTGCGCACCCTGCGCCCCATCGACTACGCCACCCTGATCGCAAGCGTGCAAAAAACCAACCGCTGCGTGACGGTCGAAGAAGGCTTTCCCGTCGGCGCCATTGGCAACCACCTTTCGGCCTATATCATGGAAAACGCGTTCGATTATCTCGATGCACCGGTGATCAACTGCACCGGCAAAGACGTGCCCATGCCCTATGCGGCCAACCTCGAAAAACTGGCGCTGACCACCACGGATGAGGTGATCGCGGCGGTGAAAAAAGTAACCTATCGGTAAGGAGCGCGCGACATGCCAACCCAGATTCTGATGCCCGCGCTGTCCCCCACGATGGAAGAAGGCACGCTGGCCAAATGGCTGGTCAAAGAAGGGGATGAGGTCGCCTCAGGCGACCTTCTGGCCGAGATCGAGACCGACAAGGCCACCATGGAATTCGAAGCCGTCGACGATGGCAAGATCGGCAAGATCCTTGTCGCCGAAGGCACCGAAGGGGTCACCGTGAACACCCCTATCGCGGTGCTGCTCGACGATGGCGAAACCGCCGGCGACATCACGGCCCTTGCGCAACCCGCACCCGAGGCCCCAAAGGCCGACGCGGCCGCCGAGGTGTCCCCGCTAGGGGCCGCCGAGACGGCCGCCCCCCCCGCGCCAACAGCCGCTGGCGGCGCGCGCGTCTTTGCCACCCCGCTGGCCCGGCGCATCGCCGCCGACAAGGGGCTGGACCTTGCCACCATCAAAGGCTCCGGCCCCCATGGGCGCATCATCAAGGCCGATGTGGAACACGCCACCGCCGCCCCGAAACCGGCCCCAATCGCGGCCAAAACCCCCGACCCCGCCCCGGCGGGCCCAACCGCCGATGCCATCGCCAAGATGTACGAGGGCCGCGCCTACGAAGACATCCCGCTCGACGGCATGCGCAAAACCATCGCCGCTCGCCTGACCGAGGCCAAGCAGACCATCCCGCATTTCTACCTGCGGCGCGACATCACTCTTGATGCGCTGCTGGCCTTCCGGTCGCAGCTGAACAAGCAACTGGAACCGCGCGGCGTGAAACTGTCGGTGAATGATTTCATCATCAAAGCCTGCGCGCTGGCGCTGCAATCGGTGCCCGCCGCCAACGCGGTCTGGGCCGGTGACCGGGTGCTGCAGATGCGCGCCTCGGACGTGGCAGTGGCCGTCGCCATCGAGGGCGGCCTCTTCACCCCCGTCCTGCAAGACGCTGAAATGAAATCGCTTTCCGCGCTGTCGGCCGAGATGAAAGACCTCGCCGCCCGCGCCCGCGACCGCAAGCTTGCGCCGCATGAATACCAGGGCGGCAGCTTCGCGATCTCGAACCTGGGCATGTTCGGCATCGACAATTTCGATGCGGTGATCAACCCGCCGCACGGTGCTATCCTGGCCGTTGGCGCGGGCGTCAAGAAACCGGTGGTCAATGCCGATGGCGACCTGGCCGTGGCGACAGTCATGTCGGTGACGCTCAGCGTCGATCACCGGGTCATCGACGGCGCTTTGGGGGCTGAACTTCTGTCAGCCATCAAGGACAATCTGGAAAACCCGATGGTTATGCTGGCCTAAATTTCCGCAAAGACAAAAACGCCCCCGACGCGGTGCAGCGTCGGGGGCGTTTTTAGTGACGTCAATCTTTTGAACCGATTACCTGATCCATGGAGACCGCTGGCTGATCGCAACCCGCTTCGCCCACAATCCGGGCTGGCACGCCTGCAACGGTTTTCATCGGAGGCACTTCGTTCAACACAACCGACCCTGCTGCAATCCGGCTGCAATGGCCGACCTTGATGTTGCCCAGAACCTTGGCGCCGGCCCCGATCAACACCCCATCGCCGATCTTGGGGTGGCGGTCACCCTCTTCCTTGCCAGTCCCGCCCAGCGTCACCGATTGCAGGATGGAGACATTGTCGCCCACCACCGCCGTGCCACCGATCACAATGGAATGGGCGTGGTCGATCATGATCCCCTTGCCGATCCGCGCGCCGGGGTGAATGTCGACGCCAAACACTTCCGAGATCCGCATCTGCACGAAATAGGCCAGATCAAACCGTTCTTCCCGCCACAGCCAATGCGCCACGCGGTAGGCCTGAATGGCCTGAAACCCTTTGAAATATAGCAAGGCCTGCAAATACCGGTGGCAGGCCGGGTCGCGATCCATCACCGCCGTCAGGTCGGCGCGCGCGTCATTGGCCAATGTCGGATCTTCGCGATGCGCTTCATCAGCAATCTCGCGCAGCATTTGCTCGGGCATTTCCGGCGAGGCCAGCTTCATCGAAATACGGAATGTCAGCGCCGCCGACAGCGAGTCATGGTGCAGAACAGTTGAATGCACCAATCCACCCAAAAGCGGCTCATGCGCAATTGCTTCGCGCGCCTCCTGCCGCAAACGGTCCCAAACAGGATCAACGCTTTTGACCTTAGGTTGGACTTCCGCCATGCCCTATCCTCCACAATCTTCTTGAGGATAGTACAAAGGCTCTGTGCGACGCAAATTCAAGTCAAAACCGACCCTTGGCGGAATCACGCCAGAGATTGTGACCGTAGTGACAAGCCTGAAACCATGTCAAACACCATGGCAAGGCACCGGCAATAGTCGGTGTCATCCAGCGGTGGCTCGCTGCCTTTAACGTCCCGCAAGACCACCCCCATCAGCGACCCGTTGCCCCACAACGGGTGTGGACGGCCGGTTTGTTTGCGGTGTGTGTCGGCGGCATCGGCCAACGCTATAACCTGCAACATCCGGGTCCGGCGCGCGGCGGCGGGCAAGCCGCGCAGCAACCGCGCCACCGCAACCACGTCACCATGCAGAACGGGCCGCATGGGCTTAGAGTGCCGGCAGTTCGAACTGCGCCATGTGCACCGCGATCCGCACCGTTCCGCCTGCAAAGTCGCCACCTGTGGCAGTCAGATCAATTGGCAGGCTTGAATAGCTGGTCAGCGGGCTGCCCAGAACACCCCGCGCAAATGACCCCTGCCCCAGCCCCAGACCGCTGCCGAACCTATCCGCCGAACCGTCCATGCCAAGCTGCCAGGACGTCAACGTTCCGGTTATCGTCTGCGTCACGCGCGCGGTCACCGCAAACACCATTGAATGTGAGGGCACCAAGAAGCTGCTGGCATTTGTTGTCCCGGCGGTGATCGTGTGATCGAACTCTTCCACCTTCCAAACCGTTGCCGTTCCGTTCACCGACGTTGCCAAGGCACCGGCTTGCCATGTCGCTCCGTCAAAGACCAACTCGGACGCTGCCGCCACGTCCCATGCGCGCCAGCCGCTTTTGGGCGCCACAAACAGCCAGCCACCGTTCGATGCAATGGCCAGGTTTCCCGCCTGTCCGGCCCATGCGTTTACCGCTCCGCCGGGAACCTCATAGGTTTCGCCATCGTCGGCCGTTGCCGGGGGATTGGTCAGCGTCCGGTCGATCAGGCGCAGTTGTACCATGCCGTCCAGACGGCTCAGGGCCTCGTTCACGGTGACATGTTTTTGTGCCTGCGACGCCTCCACCAAAGGCAGATCCAGTTGCGTAGTGTTAGCCATCGATATCGATCCTTTTGAAAAGCCCCGGGCCGAAACTGTCGGAAAGTTGTGCCACCTCAATGGCATAAGGGGCGGTCACCCCATCCGCCGCGATCATTGCAGCGGTATAGTTAAAGAGCGGTTGGAGCACCGACTGCGTGCGCACGACCTGATCTGCACCATTGCGCACCCGCAGCTGGTAGGCTTCGGTCGCCTCGCCCAAGGGCACGTCGAATCCTGCCCAACTGTCGCCATCCACCCGCGTGCGTCGGATCCAGCTGAGCGATTTACCTCCTGCCCCGTCACTAGTCGCCCGCAGATGCGCGGGCGCGTAAGGGCGCAGCCCGATACCATCAAATGCTTCAACCGTGTGAACATAAGACGGGTCGTCGAAAGGACGCCCCGCAGGTCCAATGCGATAGTTTCGCGCCAGTCCGCGTTCGCTTAGCAATAGATTGATCTGCTGTGGCACCCCGTTCAGCAACACAACCGTGCTGCCCGCGGGCCAGACATCGGGCATTACGCCATCCGTGCCCGCCTGTCCGCGCAGTCGCAAGCTGACTTCGTAAGTGTCATCTCCAACCATCGTTACTTCGGCGAATTGGAAGACTTCCCAATTGTTGGCCGAGCCATCCCCGATTGCCATTGCATTTGCACCGTTTAGTACAGCGTCCTGGCTGACCGGCTTAAGCGTGCCACCGTAAACCCGCATCCGCAGCGGTTGCCCCCGGTCCCACAAGCCGGGCGTGGCGCGGAACAAGGGGGTTTCAGTCGTCCCAATGACCGAGGTCTGCGCCACGGTCGTGTTCAGCGTGTATCCGCTGTCTTGCGGCGCGCTCAGCACCGAAACCGTACCGGGCCATGGGGTCGCCGTCACCGCAATATGCGGGGCGTGGGGCACCTCTTGCCCGGTCAGCAACGGCAGGTCCAAGAACTGCGGAAACACCGGCACCGGTGCCACAAAAGGCTTCAGACTGATCGCGCCTTCAACCGCATCGGCAGGCACGTAAACCTCGGGTTCGATCCGCACGGCTTCCACATCGCGTGTCGTGCTATGCGCGACGCGGTCGAGGCGGTAGAGCAACGTCTCATCGCCGTCCTGTACTTCGACCACGTCCCCGGCGCCTACGTTCAGCCGCGATATAGGCAGCGCGAACCGTGCCCTGTCCCGCGCCACCCGAGATTCCGCCAGCCAACGCTCCGAGATCACCCGCCCCTCGGCTTGTGTCAGCACAAGCGGCAAATCCGAAACCGTCACCAACCGGCTTTCCTCATCCGGAAAAATAGCCTCAACAGTACGGCCTTCGAAATCGGCGTCCGCTTCGACAAAATTCACCCGGACACGGCCTGCCGTTTCCGCCTGTGGGCTGCGTGAAAGCTCCAGATCGGGATCGTTGCCACCAGCAGCGACCAACAAGGGCGGCTGAACCGTAGCATCCACTTTCCCATCCCGGTTGGCGAAGATCATCTTGCCGTCGCGCTCGACAGCATCGAACCCATAAGCCAGCATCAGCGGCTGCAATGCCGCCCTTGCACCGTTGATATCCTCCAGAGCATAGCCGCGGACAACACCAAAAAGCGCGCTCACATCCACATCCGAAACGCCAGATGCGGCGCAAATACTCTCAACCACCGCTGCCAAGGACTGTCCCGTTGCCCGCCCGTTCAACCAGTGCCCGCGAGCATAATTCTCGCCATCGCTCCAAAGCGCTGTATTTGCGGGAAAGTACGGATAGGGCCGCGTGTCCCAAGCCCACACATGCGCGTGCGACATGTCAATCATTGCCGCGCCGGTCAGTTCCGAGACGGGATTGTTTGCGGGATCATTCCAATACTGATTCATCGCACGCAGGTATTGCGCTTGGATGGTGTCGTCGCGTGCCCCGGTGGAATAATGCGGGAGCGAGCTTTCCGAGGATTTGGGATCCAGAAACTTGTTGGGCTGATTGGTCCCTTTCTCGATCGCTGCGCAGCCATATTCGGTGAACCAAACTGGCTTCGACTGAGGAACCCAAGCGGTGGGCGTCGGCTGCCTGGACCCTGCAACGCGATCGTGGTGCGGGTTTCTCCACCAATTCCGGATATCCTTGTAGCGAAACACCCAGGGCTCATCATGTGCCTCATCCGTAATGGGTGTGCGCCGCTGCGCATCGCGCGCCTGGATCGAGTCGTAGTACCAGTCGTACCCTTCACCGCCCTCGATATTGCCTTTCAGGTACTGAAGATTGTGGATCGCTCCGGCATCAGCATCGGCGTGCTTGAACCCGTCCCGCCAATCGGACAAAGGCATATAATTGTCTATACCTATGACATCGATATTCTCGTCCGCCCAAAGCGGATCCAAGTGGAAATACACATCACCCGAGCCATCTTGGGGATGGTATCCAAAGTACTCGGACCAGTCAGCGGCATAGGTGATCTTGGTGCTTTGCCCCAAGATGTCCCGCACATCCGCCGCCAATTGGATCAGCGCCTCAACCGCGGGGAAGCTGCCCCCTGTGCCGCGAATCTGCGTCATTCCCCGCATTTCCGACCCAATGCAAAACGCGTCAACGCCACCCGCCATCGCGCAGAGATTGGCATAGTGCAGGATGAAGCGCCGATAAGACCATTCGGCCGGTCCCGTGTAAATCACCGTGGAACCAGCCTGCGTGAAATCGCTGGGTTGTGCTGCACCCATGAAATCGGCAACGGCGTCAGCCGCCGCCTGCGTGCCGTCTGGCGAACCGGCGACACCGGGCGCCTTCTCCGAAGTGATGCGCCCGCGCCAAGGCAACACAGCCTGACCAACGCCGACCGAATAGGGATCCGGAAGTGTATTGTCCTCTAACTGTTCCATCAGGATGAACGGATAAAAGACCACGTCTTTGCCGCGCTCCCGCAACGTCGAGATTGCGTCAATCATGGCCGCATCGTTTGGCGTGCCCCCATAGACCGGTTTGTCATCGACACGCGGGATTACCCCGGCCGTGGCACGGGTTTCACCCGAAACAATCCAGGGCGTCACTTCGCCATAAGTCTCGTTTTGTTCAACCTTGGGCCGCAGCGTGCAATTCCCAATTCGAAGGTCATCCCCAAACCAGCAAGACACCAGCAACGCCGAACCACAGTTCGGCAAATCACCTTCCAGATTGTCCAGGGATGTCAGAAAGTCTGTCTTGCCCGACGGGCTGTTTACATTGGCCGACTGGTTAACACCGATGCCGGCGCCATAATGCTCGGGCTGTGTCGCAAGCGCATATTCACCCGTGCCGGGGATCAGGGCCACGGCCTCGATCATCTCTGCCACGTTTTCCGAGTTCGGATCGCGACCAGACACCGGCCGGATCACCTCGAACGAAAATTGGGGAACACGGTTGCCGAATTTCCCCAAGGGCAAATCTTCGATCACGACATACGCCAAACCACGATAGGCCGGTACGTTACCGGTGCCTTCAATTGCCTCCATCCTGGGATCAGGAAGCTGGTCCTGCGACCCGTTATAGACCGAGATGTTCAGCCCATCGCGTCCAACTTCCAAACCGTCTGCCCAGATCCGCCCTACACGTGAAATCTCACCTTCACAAAGGGCCACCGCCAAACTGACCGAATAGCTGAACTCCGTCACTTCCGGCGCACCCTTGCCCAGATCGGTGGTGCTGGAACTTTCGAGGAAACGCGAGCTCCAGATCACTTGACCGGACACGCGCACCCGTCCCATGACCTGCCCGATAGGCCGGCCCTCGCTGGCACCAGTTAATCGAAACTGGTCGAC
Organism: Actibacterium mucosum KCTC 23349; assembly: GCF_000647975.1. Lineage (GTDB taxonomy): Bacteria > Pseudomonadota > Alphaproteobacteria > Rhodobacterales > Rhodobacteraceae > Actibacterium > Actibacterium mucosum. The sequence continues at coordinate 307,395 of NZ_JFKE01000002.1, read as the reverse complement.
CCGGCCCGTTTCCACCGCTTGCGAGCCGGTGCCAAGCAGTTTCTGGTCGATCACCCGGCCCAGCGTGGCGCCGATCGCCCGGCCAATGACCGCGCTGGACACGCCCAGCACCGACCCACCAATCGCCGAGCCCGCCGCTGCCCCCACAGCCGAAAGAATTAGCGTTGCCATCAGACCCTCCTGTCGGGAAATTCAAACCGCGCGACGATCCGCCGCCGCCACGGCAGGCTCAGCGCGCTTTCCACCACGCCATGCCCGAAATACGCGTGCACGAACCGACCCTCGGGGCCGGTCTCGGTCTGCACACCCACATGTTTCGCAATCCCCGCCTCGCGCATCCGCATCAGGATCACGTCGCCGGGCGCGGCATCGTCCAACGGTTTGGCGCGCAGATGACGCGCCAGACCGTCCCACAGAAACTCCTGCCCGCTGGCCTCGCTCCAATCGGGCGAATAGGGCGGCAGGATCTCGGGCACGGTGCCATAGAACTCGTGCCACAACCCGCAGATCAGGCCCAGGCAATCCGCGCCCGCGCCCCGCGCCGCCGCGCGATGGCGATAGGGCGTGCCCACCCATCCGCGCGCCGCGGCCGCGATATCCGTCGGGCTCGGCATCACTGCAAGCTGCCCCCGTCATTGGGCCCACCCGACACCGGATAGCTGATCAGCCAGTCTTCACCCGGAATGTGAGGAAATCCCTGGAAGTTGATGAAATTGTTGAACTTCACCTTGCAGGTTTCGGCACGCTTGTCGCACCCGGCCTCCAGCCGGATCGTGTCGCCAACCGCCACGCCAACCTTCAGCGCCTCCCACAGTTCGATCCGCCGCTGGCCGTCCACGGTGCGGTCATTCTTGATCACACCGATCACCCCCGCACCGTCGCCGGTCAGCACGCGCAGACGCCCGGCCTCGAACCAGCGTTCTTCGAAACTGGGTTGGGCGGTGAACAAAAACACGCGGCCATCCTCAGAGCTTTCCACAGGTATTTCAGCAGCATAACCGGCAGTGTTAAGATTAAACTTGCACCGGCCATCCCCCAGAACCGCCGGGCAAGGGCGCTGATACGCCTTGCCCTGCGCCTGGTTCAGCGCCTCGGCCAACCCGCGCAGTTCGGCCTGAAAGGCCCCACCGCCCCGGGTGATCTCGCCCAGCGTGCCGGTGAACAGTTTCAGCCGGTCTTCCACATTCGACCAGTTCACCAACCACGCCTCGACCACCGCATCATCATAGCGCCCGGCCAGAATGTCGGCCTCGGTCACCGCATCCGAGGTCAGCGCGCCCACAGCTTCGGAATTGTCCACCGACAGGCCGGTGGTTTGGCTAAGCGCCCGCGCCGTCAGGCCGGTTTCGGCGTTAAACGTGATCCCACCGAACTGAACTGCGCCGTCATGATCGGTGAACCCCAAAACCACGCCATCGGTCCGCCGCACCGCCCAGGCGCGGCACAACGTGGTTGCACCGCTGTCCAGATGCGTTTGAAATTGCTGAGAAATCGCCATCAGACCCGCACCTCGACAATCGGCACGCGCGGCACGTCTCCGGCCCGGAAGGACGCAACCGAGGTCTGAATCGTGTCAGTGTCAAACCGCACCGGCACGTCAAACTCGAACCCCGCGGTCACTTCGGCGCCTTCCTCGGGCGCGTCGGGCAAGGTCACGACGCCGGTTTCCAGATCAACGGTGAAATGGATGCTCTCGCGCTGCTCGTCATTGGCCACACCGATCCGCACGGTCGAAAACACCGGCTTGGTGATCGGTCGCGTATAGGTCACATCGCCCGAGCTGTAATCCTTGGTCAGCTGAAAGGTGTTTGTCTCACCATCGCCGATGCCAATGATCTGATCGTCAAACGAGATATCTGCGTTCGGGCGGCAGGATTTGTAATCGGACCAGTCTTTCCAGCGAAACCCGAACAGCTGCCCGCGCCGCGCCTCGAAAAACGCCACCAGCGCGTCGATGTCATCCAACGAGCGCATGCCAACGCCCGCGTCGTAGCGGCGGCGCGCATGTTCCCACGGCGTATTGCGCTCTTCGAACCCATTGGCCAGGGTCACGATCTCGGTCCGCCGTTCCGGGCCACCGACCGACCCAAAGCTGAGCGTTGGCGGAAAGCGTATTTCGTGGAAATTCATGGCGTTACCCTCAGTTGTTACGCTGGCCGCGGCTCAACGCGCGGCTCAAGTCATTGGCGATCTGGCTTTGGCTGCGGCGGAACCCCTGCACGTCGGGGGTTGAGATATTCATGGTCACGTGCACCGCGCGTCCACCCCCGTGGCTCTGCACGCCCAGCCGACCATCGGCACCACGGGTCAGCGGCATGATCGCCTCGGGGCCTGCTTCGCCCATCAGGCCCGTGCCGCCGCGCATCGGAAACATCGTGGGCCCCGACACCACGCCGCCATTGGCAAAGGGCATCACGCGGCCTTGGGTGAACGGCGCACCCTTGGCAAACGGCACGCCAACCCCCACCAGAGCCTCGATCCCTTGGGTCAGGAACCCGCCCACCGCGTTCTGCACCGGGGTGATCGCGGCGTTATAGGCCGCGTCCACCACCGATTGCCCCACCTGGCGCAGCGCGTCCGACAGGCGCAACCCGTCAAAGACCAACCCGTCAAAGGCCGACCGCAACCCGCGCCCCACCGCGCGCGACAGCTTGCCCACCTCGGCACTGGTCAGCGTGGCGCTCTCGCGCATCCGCACCAGTTCGCGGTCAAACGTGCCCATAACGGCGCTGGTCTGGCCGATGCTCTGTTGCAACGCGTCGACCTGATCTTCGAAACTGTCCAGTTCTTCCATGCGTCACATCTCCTGCGGTGTGTCGGGGTAAGCGCGGGCCAGCTCGTCCAGCCTCGCGCGGTTCAAAGGGGGCGGGCCCGAGCCATGCCCCAGCATCATCAGCAATTCGGCCGGCGTCAGCGCCCAGAACTCGGCCGGGCGCAGATGCAGCCCGGTCAGCCCGGCCCGCATCAGGGCCGGCCAGTCAAACCGGCTCATCGCCCATGCCCGGTACGGTGAAAGCCCGCGCCAGCAGCGCCGCGGCCACCCGCGCCGCCTCAACCGGGCCGCCGGCGATCTCGGCCATAGCCAGATCCGCCGCGCTGCCCTGCCAGCCGCCGCCGCGCAGCCCCGCCAGTAGCAACGCCAGCACATCGCGGGTGCCATAGCCGCCGCCCTCGAACCGTTCGATTAGGCTGACCAGAGTGTCGGCCTTCAGCGCGGTTTCAAGCTCGGCCAGCGCGCCCAGCGTCAGCTTCAGCACGTGGCGCTGCCCGTCCAGGCTCAGCGCCACTTCACCGGCATAGGGATTCACCATCAGGCTGCCGTAAACGTCATTGCGCCGGCCGAGGCCATCGACAGCTCGTACGATGCCTCGCCATTATGGCTGCCAGCATATTCGATGGCGGTGATCTGGAACGCGCCTTCGACGGTGCCGAAATCCGGGATGATCACCTGGAAATTCGGGGTCTCGCCGTCGAAAAAGATTTGCCGCGCGCGTTCGTCGGTATTGGCATCCTTAAAGATCCCCGAACCGCTCATGCCTGCCGATTTCACGCCTGCACCGGCCAGCAACTCGCGCCACCCGCCCTGGCTTTCCAGGCTGGTCACATCGACCTGCTCGGCGTTGAAGGTGATGCGCGTTGCGCGCAAACCGGCGATGGTTTCGAACTGCCCGCTGCCGGTCATGTCCAGTTTGATCAGAAGGTCCTTGCCGCTTTGGGCCACCATGTCCGTTCTCCGTGTTTTGCGCGTGGGCTGCCCCTTGCGCGGGTCTCAATCAGCGCTGCGCCCGGCATCACGCCGGAGGCAGGGTTCAGGTGTCGTCGATCATTGCGCGAAAGCTCAGGTCGATCCGGCGGCTTTGGCCCGACTGCACCCGCCGGGCGCGGGCCCGATCAAAGCGCAGGAATACCAACGTGCCGCGCGTCAGTGTCAGGCTGGCATCCACCAACGCATCAGACACAGCCGCGGACACCGCCTTGGCACGCGCAAAGCCCGCACCGTTTTCGACGACACTGATCGTGAAAACATGCAAAGCTCCACCGCCCGTGGCATCGGACCTGTCGCGTACATCTTCGGGTCCGATCGAGACGTAGAGCTCGGGCAGCGTACCGCCCGGCACCGCGTCATAAATCGCGCCCGAAACCAGCGCGTCCAAAGGCGCGTCCGCAACAAGGTGCTGATACACGGCGGCCTGCAAAGCCGCGGCGCTGCCATAACTCATGGCGAGACCTCCTCTTCCGCGAAACATGTCAAAAAGCGCGCCAAAGGGTCGGCCTCGGTCACCGCCAGCACCGCAAACTCGCGAGTGCCATCGCGAAACCGCTGCCCCGCTTTGGGCCGGGACGGGGCACCAACCGGCGCGCCATGCACGGTGATCCGGTAAGGCACGCGCGAAACAGATGTCACCGGCCCACTGGTTTCACGTCCTGTCCCGGGTTTCATTTCGGCCCACAGCGTGCCCAGCACCACCCAGGTCTCGGTAAACCCGCCGGCCCCGTCGGCCACGCGCTGCGGGTCCAGCAGTTGCAGCTGCCGGGTCAGGTTGGGCGCCGTCTTCATGCCGGCGCCCCGCCCAGAATGCGCACCGTGCGCCACGGTTCCAGCAAAGCTTGCACGCCGAAGGGCATGCTCGCCTCGTCGGGGCCCGTGGCCGCGCGGTGTTCGTGGTAATGCGCGGCCAGCAGCATCACCGCCTGCGCCATATCGGCCGGCATCTCGGCCCAGGTGGCCCCGAATCCAGCGTCAAACACGACCTCGGCCCGCCCTCCGATAGGGATCAGCGGCAGGTTCGCACCCGCAGATACCAGATGCGGGCGGTGTGTATCCGGCTCCAGCCCATAGGCGCTGGTGTCCACAGTTGCGATCATCCCATCGCGGTCGACCACGCGAAACGCCGTGATCGCGGCCACCGGGGCCACCGGCATTGCCTGCCGGCACCCGTCGCGCCATGCGGTGATCGTCCAGGACACGCTGCGGGTCAGCAGCGCCTTACCCGTCCGCCCTTCGACGGCGGCCATTGCGGCGCGCAGCAGCGCCTCAAGCAACGCATCCTGCGCCCCGTCATCGGCAAACCCGGTGCCCAGCCGCATGTGATCCTTGAATTCAGCAACCGGCAGTGCCGTTGCCGGCACGGTGGTCTGCTCGATCAGCATCATGTAACCTTCTCCAATTCGGCCCCCGGATCTGATTGACGGCGCGCGCCCCATGAATTGCTCGGACGGAGGGAAACAGCTGGACAACCCATGGTTCTCACCCGGCGCGCGCCGATGGCCGCCGCACACGCATCCGGCGCGGCGGGCATTCGGCTGTTGGCTTAGGAAACCGCGAATTTCAGCAGCTTGATCGCTGCGAAATCGCTGACGTCACCGCCCACGCGCTTGGTGGCATAGAACAGCACATGCGGCTTGGCCGAGAACGGATCGCGCAGCACGCGCAGGTCGGGGCGTTCGGCCACTGTGTAACCGGCGGCAAAGTCGCCAAACGCGATGGCGTCGGCACCGGTGCCAATATCGGGCATGTCCTCGGCGATCAGCACCGGATAGCCCAGCAGGCGTGCGGGCTCACCGGCCTGCAGACCATCGGTCCACAGGAAGCGGCCATCGGCGTCCTTCATCTTGCGCACCACACCGGCGGTTTTCGAGTTCATCACGAAGGTTGCGTTGGCGCGGTATTGCGCACCCAGCGAATAAACCAGGTCCAAAATTGCATCCGACGGGGCGGTCGCATCAAAATCGCCATCCGTACCGGTGGCGATGTAACCCAGGTTGCCCCAGCTCCAGCTGGCTTCGGCCACATTGGTGTGGTTCAGAATGCCGCGCGGCTTGTCGACACCGTCACCGTTGATGAAGGCATCCGCCTCGGCGCGCGAGAACTTGTCGGCGATGCGCGATGCCAGCCAACCTTCGATGTCAAAGGCGCTGTCATCCAGCAGTCGCTGGCTGGCCTTCGGCATGGCGCTCAGCTCGTGCAGCGGGATGGCAATGCGGTCGATGGTCGGCGTTGCGGTCTCGGTGATGGTCGAGGTTTCCGACGCCCAGCCCGAACCCACATCGGTGTGGTCGACCAGAACGTCGTACGACACGGCATCCACGGCCACAACCTGCGCAATCGAACGGATCGACGCGGTCGAGTTCAGCACCGATTTGATGGTGTCCGAGGTCTGCGGATCCACCAGGTAACCGCCATCGGCAGCCACGGCCGTCGACAGCGCTTTTTCTTCCATCTCCAGCCCGCGCAGACCGTCATCCTCGCCCGAACGCAGATAGGCGGCAAAGGCCTTCTTGTGGGGCACATCAGCCTCGGCAGCGGTGGCAAGGGCAGGACGCCCGGCAAAGTTCGATTTGCGATCAAGCATGGTAACGCGCTCTTCCTGTTGTTTCAGCTTCATGGTCACATTGTCCTGAAAGCCTTTGAAATCACTCACAAAGCTTGCCAGGGCAGATTTCAGCTCCGCCGCGGGGGTCTCGGCCGCGCCGGACTTGGTCTCGGTCTTCGTCATGTCTCAATCCTGTTTGAGAGAGGTCATCCGACCAGAGAGATCTCCGGCCATCGCGCGGCGGGCGCCCTCGAAGGCTTCCGCCATGTCACGCAGGATCAGGTCTGCCGGATCTTCCGACTTGGCCCCAACCCGCGCATCAGGAAGCATCGGAAAGGTCACAAGCGAGACCTCCCAAAGCTCCAGCTCGTTCAGCAGGCGGCGCCCGCTGGTATCTTTCTCGGCCTTCTTGGTGCGGTATCCGATCGACAGCCCGTCAATGGCACCCGCCTGGATCAGCGCCGCAGCCTCGGCCCCGCGCGCCACATCGGTCAGCAGCCGGCCTTTGACGTAAAGGCCGTGGGCGTCCTCGCGCACCTCGTCCCAAATGCCGATCGGTTGCGCCGGGTCGTGCTGCCACAGCATCTTCACGTTGCGTCCCTCGGCGGTCAGCTTGGTCAGCGAGGCCGCATAGGCCCCCTTCTGCACCACGTCGCCGCCCTGATCCGCCTTGCCAAAAAGCGAGGCATACCCTTCCACCAACGTGCCATCCGTCACGGTCAACACGCTGTCGGCGCTGCAAAACTTCGTTTCCAACCCGGTCAGGGCCGCTGTCTGAGTCATCGTCTGATCCCCTTTCACGGCGCCACCGACATCAGTGATGTCGCCCCTTGCGCCAAAATCACGGCCACCACGCCGTACACCGCCAACCAAAGGCGCTTTTCCACCCGTTCCTGGCTGGCTTCGATAAGTGACAGCCGGTGTTCCAGCGCCGACCAGCGTTCCTTGGCCACGCGCTCGTTGGCGTCGATGCGGGCATTGGCCACTTCGAACGGCGCATAAAGGAACTTGGACCCGCTGCGTTCCGGCTCGCTCATTCGTCCTCCGCCAGTTTCGGCAGACCCAGCAGCAAGCGTTTCTCGGCATCCGTCAGGAAATCGGCGTCGCCGATACGCTTCCACTGGGTTTCACGTTCGGCGGACAGCGCGGGCACCTGATCCAGATCGGGTTTCAGCACCACGCGCTCGCCGATGAACCCGCCCAGATACTCGGCCACCGTCGCCGCAACCCGTGCGGCCAGCGGCAGCACCGTCAGCCGGTAAAAGGCGCGGTTGGCCTCCTGATAATTCGAGTAAGTCGCGTCGCCGGGGATCCCCAACATCATCGGCGGCACGCCGAAGGCCGTGGCGATCTCGCGCGCGGCGGCTTCCTTGGTCTTCTGGAATTCCATATCCGAGGGCGAGAAGCCCATCTGCTTCCAGTCCAGCCCACCTTCCAGCAGCATCGGCCGGCCCGCATTGGCCGCGCCCATGTGATAGGTCGCCATCTCGTCCTGCAGGCGCTGGTATTGCTCTTCGCTCATCTGGCCCTGGCCGTCGACACCGCGGTAAACAATCGCGCCCGACGGTCGCGCCGCGTTGTCCAGCAGCGCCTTGGACCAGCGCGAGGCGGCATTGTGCACATCCACCGCCGTGGCCGCGGCCTGCATCGGGCTCAGACCATAATGGTCGTCCTGCGGGTGGAAGGATTTCAGGTGCAGGATCGGGGTAAAATCGCCGCGCATTTCGAATCGGTGCTTGCGGCCACCCACCGCGTATTCATAGGCCACCGGCCAGCCATCGGTGCCGGGAACAACGTTTATGCGGTCCGACCGCAGCACGTGCAACTCCAGCGGCATACCCTCTTCACCGCCACCCACGGCCTCCAGATAGCCATTGCCCGACAACAGGATCTGACCGTACAGCGCCTCGAACAGCTCGGCCCGGCCCTGCCCCGGATTGGGGTTGCGGATCAGTTCCAGCACCGGGTGCATGTCATAGCGACGCTCGGCATCCTGCAGCACCAGCGGCAGCGCTGCGGCGGCCTCGGCGATCAGCTTGACCGCGCGGAACCCAACCGGGTTGCCGGCAAAGCCGGACTTGGTCAGCGACACCGTATCGCGCGGCGACCACGCCACCCGACCCGCCCCGTGAAAGGCCACCACAGGGCCTGTCGCGCTCGCCTTTTTCTCAGGCGCCGCGGGGGCCGCGCGCCGAAACATGCTCAAAACCATGTTGCCTATGCTCCTCGGTGATCTGTTGGGGCCCGGGCAAAACCCGGACCGCCCTGCGCGGTGCTGACCGCCGCACAAGGGGAAGATTTTCATAAAATCCTAAGCGAATGCTAAAGGCTGCGTACGCGGGGTCGGCGCCAATGGGCGACCGGGGCGATCATCAACTCATGCAGCGCCCAGACCAGCGCATCGACGCGGTCCGGGCTGCCTTTGCCAATATAGCCTTGCGCGGTCATCTGGCACATCTGGTCCTCCAGCGCGCCCATATCGCGCATATGCGCCACCCGGCCCTGTTCATACAGGGCGGCCACCGGCTCGGCCCGGGCGACCTTGCCCTTTGCGGCGCGCACGGCACGGAAGGGCACCGTCGGGTCCACCTGCCGCAACACGCTTTCTACCAGGTCGCCGCCCTGGTTCACCTCGGCCACAAGCCGGTCGGCGCCATTGCGTTCCATGGCCTGGATCGCTGCCTCGGCCCAGGTGGTGGGCGAGGCGCTGGCCACGCTGGCATCTTCCAGCACAACGGCGCGCCAGTCCTGCGGGTCGCCCTGCGCCCGCACGCCCACCACCACGATCCCGCATTCGTCCGAACCTGCATTGCCCGTCACCGGCGGGTCGACCGCCACAACGATCCGGTCCAGCTGTGGACGATGATCCAGCCGCCCGGCCTCCAACGCGGCCTGCGACCACATCGCGCCCTCGGCATCTTCCAGCAACTCGCCCGCCAATTCCTGCCGGCCCAGCCGGGTCCCGGCATAGCGCGCCTGCACCTCTTCCAGAAATGACGCCGCCAGATAGGCCTTGTTGGCCTCGGTCGGCGCGTGGGTCACCACGGTGGAGGGGTTGGACAGGATGGTTTTCAGAACCGAGACATTGCGCGGCGTGGTTGTCACGCATTGGCGCGGCGCCGGGCCCAGTCGTAACCCGAATTGCAACATGTCCCACGCCGCCTCGGCCCGCTTCCACTTGGCCAGCTCGTCCACCCAGGCCGCATCAAATTGCGGCCCACGCAGCCCTTCGGGTTCATGCGCCGAAAACACCTGCGCCACCGCCCCATTTGGCCAAACCAACCGTTTCCGGCTGGCCTCCCATTTCGGGCGGCGGTCGGGTGGCGAGCAGGCCAGAATGCCGCTATCGCCGAACACCATGACCTCGCGCGCCTGCTCGATGGTTTCGCCCACCAGCGCCACCCGGCGCGACCGACCGACCTCTAGCGGACGCGAGCCCTCCACCTCGCTGCGCACCCATTCAGATCCAGCCCGCGTCTTGCCGGCCCCGCGCCCGCCCATGATGACCCATGTGCGCCAATCGCCCGCCGGCGGGATCTGGTGCGGCAGAGCCCAGAATTCAAACAGGTATGGCAGGGCCAGCAGCGCGTTTTCACTCAGGCTGTCCAGAAACGCCGTCTGCGCGCTCGGCGTCTTGGAGGCAAGCCAGTCGGCGCCCGATCTCATCGCGTGCTCGGGCGAAATCGAGGGCATAGTCATAGGCTGTGCCGGATTCTGCTTTGATACGCTTTTCAACTCGCGACCTTTCGTCAAATGCCGTCTGGGCCGCTTTGCCCAGATCGGACAGCGCCCCTTTCAGCTCTTTGGCCCGGGCCGAATGGCCCAGAGCGATATCCTCGATGATGTTGTTCAACGCCGCGATGGTGCGCTGATAGTGGCGTTCAGCCGCTTCCAGCACGGCCTTTGCCGCGTCTTCCCCTGTTGGAGAAACCAGTGTCATTCGATAAGTATCCGCCTCTCGTGCCTAACCGTACGAGAGAATGAAAAAGCGGCCGAACGGGTCACCCCGCGGCCGCTTGCCCAGTTCTTCCAGCTTGACAAAAGTGGTACCCCGGACCGTCCCGAAAGTCAAGAATTATAGTGTTAACAGTACCTTACAGGACCGCGCCGCGCCCCCACCCGAACCCTGCAATTCTTGGAACCACGGTCGCCCGCTGCCTTATTGGTTCGCCCGCTCGGCCTCGATCCGGCGCCATGCGGCGACGTTGCGATTATGCTCGGCCAATGTCACCGCAAAAGCGTGCCCACCGGTGCCATCCGCCACGAAGAAGATGAACGGAGTGCTGTCGGGGTTCAGCGCCGCTTCGATCGCGGCCCGTCCGGGGTTGGCGATAGGAGTGGGCGGCAACCCGTCGATGACATAGGTGTTATAGGGAGTCTCGCGCCGCAATTCCGACTGACGCAGCCCACGGCCCAGCGTGCCCTGCCCGTTGGTGACACCATAGATCACCGTCGGGTCTGTCTGCAGACGAATGCCTTGGTTCAATCGGTTTACAAAGACACTGGCCACCTGACGGCGTTCATCCGGCAGACCTGTTTCCTTTTCGACGATCGAGGCCAGGATCAGCGCCTCTTCGGGCGTATCAATCGGCAGATCGGCGGCTCGCGCCTGCCAAAGATCTGCAAGGATACGCGACTGGTTATCCTGCATACGCTGCACCAGAACAGCGCGGTCGGCACCGCGCCCAACCTCATAGCTGTCCGGTGCCAGCGATCCTTCCGATGGCAATTCCACCTCGCCCGTCAGGAAGTCTGCGGCCTTCAGCATCTCGGTCACTTGCCAGCTGGTCACGCCTTCGGCCACCGTGACGCGATAGCGGATGTCGGGGGCGCCGGCGGCCTCGGTATAGGCGGCGGGTACCTCGCCGGCGACCGGATCAAAGGCGGCGATTTCCACATAGCGGTTGGTGGCGGGGTCCAGCTCGTTCAGCTGCAGCTCGGCCCGCGTTACACCGATGCGAAAGTTCACTTCGGTGCCACAGGTCGACCGGCCGGTGCCTGTGATGGTTCCCAGAATGCCCTCCATCGAGGTGCCCGGTTCCACCAGGTAACTGCCGGCTTTCAGCTGCCCTGCCCGGCCCGAATAGTCCGAGCCCATGCGAAAGATCGCCACGCTGGACACCGCGCCGCGGTCGCCCAGTCCGGCCGACACATCGCGCATATTGCTGCCCGGGGCCACGCGGAAACAGATCGCCTCGGCCAGGGGGCCCGGCCCGCTGAACTGCTCTTTGCCCCAAATCGCCACGCCGCCCGCAAGCAGCAAAAGCACCACAAAGAACGACAGCGCGTTCGAGGCCAGATGCCGCCACATGTCAGGTTATACCTTTCCCATCACCAGCGACGCGTTGGTGCCGCCAAAGCCAAAGCTGTTGGACAGCGCCACGTTGATCTCGCGCGGTTGTGCCTCGTGCGGGGCCAGGTTCAGAACCGGCTCGACCTCGGGGTTGTCCAGGTTGATCGTCGGTGGCGCCACCTGATCGCGGATCGCCAGGATCGAGAATATCGCCTCGATCGCACCAGCCGCGCCCAACAGGTGCCCGGTGGCCGATTTGGTTGACGACATCGTTGCCTTGGCCGCCGCGTTGCCCATCATACGCTCCACCGCGCCCAGCTCGATCGTGTCGGCCATGGTCGAGGTGCCGTGCGCGTTGATGTAATCCACATCTCCCGGTTCCAGCCCGGCGCGTTTCAGCGCCGCGCGCATCGACCGTTCACCGCCATTACCGTCCGAGGCCGGCGCGGTGATGTGATAGGCATCGCCCGACATGCCATAGCCCAGGATCTCGGCATAAATCTTGGCCCCGCGCGCCTTGGCGTGCTCGTATTCTTCCAGAACCACCACACCGGCGCCCTCGCCCATCACGAACCCGTCGCGGTCGGCGTCATAGGGGCGGCTGGCCTTGGTGGGATCGTCGGCCCATTTGCTCGACAGCGCTTTCGAGGCGTTGAACCCCGCCACCCCGATCTCGCAGATCGGGCTTTCGGCGCCGCCGGCCAGCATCACGTCGGCATCGTCCAGCGCGATCATCCGCGCCGCATCGCCAATGGCGTGCGCGCCGGTGGAACAGGCGGTGACGGCGGCGTGGTTGGGGCCCTTGAACCCGTACCGGATCGACACCTGACCCGAGACCAGGTTGATCAGCGCCGAGGGGATAAAGAATGGCGACACGCGCCGCGGGCCGCGCTCTTGCAACAAAACGGCTGTGTCGGCGATGGTCGACAACCCGCCAATACCCGACCCGATCATCACACCCGTGCGTTCCTGGCTTTCCAGATTTTCAGGTGTCCAGCCGGAATCCTTCACGGCCTGATCCGCTGCCGCCATTCCGTACAGAATGAAATCATCCACCTTGCGCCGGTCCTTGGGCGCCATCCAGTCATCGGCATTGAACGTGCCGTCGCTGCCATCACCCAAAGGCACTTCGCAGGCGTATTTCGTCGTGACGCGTTCCGCGTCGAAGCGTTGAATCAGGCCAGCACCCGATTGACCCGCCAAAAGCCGGGTCCAAGTTTCATCTACCCCGCAGGCCAGCGGTGTCACCATGCCAAGGCCGGTCACAACTACTCGACGCATTGTCTGCTCCTATCGCCTCAAATGTTGTCGCTCCTGATACAGCGGTTTCCGCTATCAGGGCAAGGGCTGCCGGCATGGCGCTGTGTTTCGGAAAAGACTTGCTTAACCATTCTCACTTAACCTTTGGGTAGGATTTGTACCTTTGCGAGTTTTTTCATGACTTTTCTCCTCCCCAAAGCCAAATTGGCGCTTAGTTTCCTTGTGGTTCTGACCATTTCCCTGTTGATGGAACTGACCGGCTCCGCCGCACTTGCCAGCGAACTTGCGCCCAGTTCCGAGGCGACGCTGCTGGCCTTTCGCCTGCAATTGCCATGCGCCACCGACACAACCACCTGCGTGGTCCCACCTGTAACCGCGCAACCCGCACGTACCAAGACCACCGCCACACCGGCATCCGGTCCGCCCTTTCGCATGAATTGGGACGGGACCCTGCCCCTTTATGCCCGCCTGTCTGCCGCGATCACGCTGGTCGGCGCAGGGATATGGATAATGACGACAAACCGCTTGCCCGGTGCGCGCAGGAAAGCGTCAGCGCTGGCCGGCGTGCGGCATTGCAACCTCCGCGCTCAAACCATCGTTGGCGGGCACATCATGGGTGGGTTTGTCAAAAAGGTCGGGCGAAACGGGTGCGAAATGGTTCTGTCCAAAACCGCGCAACCCGTGTGGCCCAATACCTCGGCCCTTGAGGGGCAAAAGGCACATATTCGTCTGGGCGGCTTCGTTCTGGCCGGCACATGTATCGGGGCCGCATCGTCCACACTTCAGTTTCAGTTCAACAATCGGCTTGCCACGCGCAAGCTTGACCGCATTCTGACGGCAATGCCCGCACCCGGCTCAGAAGATACGGCAAAACAAAAGGGCCGCGGCAAAGGCCCGGCCCCTTCTATAGTCACGTAAGCGCGGGCCTGATTAGGCCGATGCCTCGGTGATGAATTTCACGGCGTCACCGAAGGTCTGGATGGTCTCGGCGGCGTCATCGGGGATCTCGATGCCGAACTCTTCTTCGAAAGCCATAACCAGCTCAACCGTGTCCAGGCTGTCTGCGCCCAGATCGTCGATGAACGAAGCGGTTTCGGTAACTTTGCCCTCGTCGACCGTCAGGTGCTCGACAACAATTTTCTTAACGCGATCTGCGATGTCGCTCATGTCTTTTCCTCATCTGTGTGGGAGGCACGCTCCCAAGTTTTTCAGCCTTCTGACCGGCCGACTTTTGCAATCGGGCCCGGCCCGCGGCGAAATCTGGGCCGCCTATAGCATAACATTCCCGCGAGGCAAACGTTTTCGCCTACCCTATTCGGCCAGCAATAACCCGTTATACACTTGCACCACATAGTGATCCGCCGCATTGGGCACCACCCGTTCCGGCAGATAAAACCGCACAACCTGCAAGGGAAGTTCAAAAACCGCCAATCGGGCACGGTCCGAATCACACCCGATCGAGGTTGCAAATGCCTCGATTGCCGCGTCGAACCTGGCAACCTGTTGCAAGATGTCGTTCAGCGCCGCAGAGTCTGTTCCCATGGCTGACAGGCCCGACGGGCTGTTGCACAATAACACCTGCGCGCGGCCCTGACCTTCGCCGCCCATGTCTTTGTTGGCGGCCCGAAAAACGCCGCGCCTGTGTTGACGCAGCCCAACCTGCCGCTGGGCCCCAAGACCACGATGCAATTCAGCTGGAACGCCGCAAGCCTTTTGTTGCTGTCGATTGCCGCGGGCTTTGCGCTGGCAGCGCTGCGCGGCGAGGTGGATACGCTGGTCTGGTTCCTGACGGTGCTTTGCGGGTTGCACGCGGTTTTGGGCGTTGTCACAACGCAGCGCGCACAGATCACAACCATTGGCTTTCCGCCGACGGTTCTGTTTGCCGCCATCATCGTGTTCGGCGTGCTGGCCCTGACCACCGCCTAGACCAAAAAGGGGCCGAGATTTCCCTCGGCCGCTTAGATCACAACATCGCCATTCCGCCATTAACGTGCAGCGTTGCCCCCGTCAGGTACGACGCCTCGGCGCTGGCCAGAAACGCCACCGTCGCGCCAATCTCGGCCGGATCGCCCATGCGGCCCGCCGGAACCTGCGTCAGGATCTTCGATTTCTGATCATCGTTCAGCTTGTCGGTCATCGCCGTGGTGATGAACCCGGGCGCCACGCAGTTCACGGTGATGCCGCGGCTGGCGACCTCGTAGGCCAGCGATTTCGACATGCCCACAAGGCCCGCCTTGGCCGCGGCATAGTTGCCCTGCCCCGGGTTGCCGGTCGCACCAACCACCGAGGTGATGTTGATGATGCGCCCCCAACGGGCCTTCATCATCGGGCGCAGCACCGCCTGGCTCAGACGCATGGCCGCGGTCAGGTTCACGTTCAGAACCGTCTGCCATTCCTCGTCGCTCATCCGCATGAACAGGTTGTCGCGCGTCACGCCTGCGTTGTTCACCAGAATGTCCAGACTGCCCATGGCTTCGATTGCCCGCTTGGGCAGCTCTTTCAGCGCCTCGGCGTCCGAAAGGTTGCACGGCAGCACATGCGCGCATTCCCCCAGTTCCGCCGCCAGCGCCTGCAACGGCTCTTCACGCGTGCCCGAAAGACCCACAACGGCGCCTTGCGCATGCAGCGCCTTGGCAATCTCGCCGCCGATGCCGCCCGATGCGCCGGTCACCAGCGCGGTTTTTCCTGTCAGATCAAACATCTTATTCCTCTGCCATGCTTTCGATTGCGGCTTTCACGTCGTCGGGTGTGCCCACCGGGCGCGTCGCTGCCGACCGGTCAATCCGGCGGATCATACCACTCAGCGCCTTGCCGGCACCGATCTCCCAAAACTCGGTGACACCTTGGCCAATCATCCACGACACGGATTCACGCCAACGCACCGAACCGGTGACCTGATCGACCAAAAGCGACCGCACCGTCGCCGGGTCCGAGATACCAGCCGCCAGAACATTCGCCACCAGAGGTACGGCAGGCCGTTCCAGATCAACATGCGACAATGCCTCGGCCATCTGTTCGGCCGCCGGGCCCATCAATTCGCAATGGAAAGGGGCAGAAACCGGCAGCATCACGGCTCGCTTGGCCCCGGCTTCGCGCGCCTTTTCGACTGCGTGCTGCACGGCACCCACATGGCCCGAGATCACAACCTGCCCCGGATCGTTGTCATTGGCGGCCTGGCACACACCGCCCGTGTCGGCGGCGGCTTGCTTGGCCAATTTGTCAGCCGTGGCAAAATCCAGCCCCAGCAATGCGGCCATCGCACCTTCGCCCACCGGCACGGCCTCTTGCATCGCGGTGCCCCGCAACCGCAAAAGCTTGGCAGTATCGGCGATGCTCAGCGCGCCGGCAGCCGCCAGAGCCGAATACTCGCCCAACGAGTGCCCGGCCACGAATGTGGCGGCGTCAATGCTCAGCCCCTCGGCCTCCAGCGCGCGAAACGCTGCCAGCGAGGTCGCCATCAGCGCCGGCTGTGCATTCTGCGTCAGGGTCAGCGTCTCGGCATCGCCCTCCCAAATCAGCGCCGACAGCTTTTCGCCCAACGCCGTGTCCACCTCGTCGAACACAGCTTGCGCGGCCGGATAGGCCTCGGCCAAGGCTTTGCCCATGCCGATGGTTTGCGCCCCTTGGCCTGGAAATACGAATGCCCGGCTCATTGATCCCTCCGATTGGTTTTGCGCGGAGATAGCGCGCGAAAGGCCGCGGTGCAAACGAAATGGCAATTAGCGCGGGGATTGACCGACGCGGGCAAGGAAATCCAGCGCCAGCAGGTCCTCAACCACCTCGGCCTCGATATTTGCAACATTGCGACGAACACGTGCGGCATGTTTGGCGGCCTCAACCGATCGGTTCGACCCGCGCGCGATCTTTGCCTCAAGCTCGGCATTGGAACGGGCATAGTAATGGTTCAACTGAATCCGTGTCGCAGCATAGAATTGGCGTTCGCTGCGGCCCTTGTTCGTCGCCGCCTCGCCCCGGTCATTCCACGTGACCGGTTTGCCATCGATCTCATAGCTGTGCACCCGCAACGCCGTCACATGGCACGGATCGACAATGGTCTTGAAGTTGCTGACCCCCCGCGCGCCGGACGCAGGATCAGCCGCCCGCGTGGTATAGTTGCGGACCACCCCGCCCTCAGGGATTGCGTCATGGCCATTGCGACCAAAATTGTGCCATGGCAGCGTGATCGACCGGACATCTGCCAATGGCGCCAAAGCGTCGGCCAAAGACGCATCTGCAACGGGTACCAGAAACTCATCCGCGTCAATCGCCGCCATCCACCGCCACCTGGCACCAAAATTGCGGATCGCATGGGCATAGGCGAGCACCTGATTGTGCAGCTCGCGCCCCGATTGGCCATCAAACAGCTTCTGGTCCCACGGGATCACGGTCAACGCTTCGCCCAGCTCGGCCCGCAAGATGTCCATGGTGCCGTCTGTGCAGCCATTGTCATAGGCATAGACATGCCCCACCCCGGCCACCAAATGGAACGCGGCCCATTCGCCGATATGGCGCGCCTCGTTTCGAACAATCAGGATCAACGCCAGCCCGGCACGGTCCGGGGCAGCAACAGGCGGATCGAACCGCAGCTTGGTAACCGGTTTGCCAGAGAACAACGCGCGCAACATGAAAGCCCCTTCGTCTGAGGGGCTTTTCTAGGCGGAATAGCGAATTTTGGCCAGTGGCTTAGTCGACAACAACCGGCTTTAACCGGCGGCCCACACGTTCCCACCCGCGCAGCATGATCCGCTGCGGGCGCAATTCATAAGACAGGCGTTCGTGCAACACGCGCATGGTGCTCTCGCGACCCGACGCCACTTCGACCACGCCACCCTTGCCCTGCAACCGCAGGAACAAGCGGGCATTGGCACCGTGATTGGACGCACGCTTGATATAAGCTGAACCCACCTGGTCAAACGGGATCTGCTTCAAAACACGGGCCCGGCCGGCACGATTGCAAACGCTCAGTCGAATCTCGGACTTGCGCAGATCCACCTCGAAATCCTGCGCCATGCCGCGCTCGGCGATCCAAAGGAACATCAATGCCGGAATGGCCAACGTCGCCGTCGACGCCATCCGCACAGAAGTATCCGAAAGACCCGCGGCCTGAACCTCGGGAATCAGCCAGCTGCCAAAGGCCATGGACATAAAGGCCAGCCCGGTCATGGCCGACACACGCTCAATCAAAGCGGCGCGTTGGGACACACGTGAATCCGATCGGATCACGTATCCCCATTTTGTTTCTGTTACACAAACCAGCGGGACTTTGCCCACAATCGTCACGCCACTATCGGTCGTTACCAGCGCATTCATCGCGCACCTCCAAAGGCATGTTCGCCGCCGAAACTGCACGTCAAACGTGTTCAGAATGCGACATCGCCCGTTCCATTTCGCGGCAATTTCCCCCGGTTGCCCCTCTTGCAAACCAGTGTTTTCTGGGTATAAGGGCGCTTCCTTCCGCGACTTTGCAAACCGGTGCAGTCTCTCGTGGGCGCGTGCGGAAGGTTACGCGGGCCCTTTGAAATGCACCTTGAAATGAAATGGAGAGCACATGCCCCTTTACGAGCATGTCTTTATCTCGCGTCAGGACTTGTCCAACGCGCAGGCCGAGGGCCTGGTAGAGCATTTTTCCACCGTATTGGCCGACAATGGCGGCAAGGTTGTTGATCAGGAATACTGGGGCGTCAAAACGATGGCCTACAAGATCAACAAGAACCGCAAGGGTCACTATGCCTTCCTGCGTACCGACGCCCCGTCGGATGCCGTTCAGGAGATGGAGCGCCTGATGCGCCTGCATGACGACGTGATGCGCGTTCTGACCATCAAGGTCGACGAGCACGCCGAAGGCCCGTCCATCCAGATGCAGAAACGCGACGAACGTGGCGACCGCCGCGAACGCCGCAACTGATCACCTGAAGGAAAGGACATAAACCATGGCGAATAAACCGTTTTTCCGCCGCCGCAAGGTCTGCCCCTTCTCGGGCGACAACGCGCCGAAGATCGACTATAAAGACAGCCGCCTGCTGCAGCGCTACGTGTCAGAGCGCGGCAAGATCGTGCCGTCGCGCATCACCGCCGTGTCGGCCAAGAAGCAGCGTGAGCTGGCCCGCGCCATCAAACGCGCCCGCTTCCTTGCCCTGCTGCCCTACGCTGTGAAGTAAGGAGAAAGCGCAATGCAAGTTATCCTTCTTGAACGTGTGGCCAAGCTGGGCCAGATGGGTGATGTGGTCGCTGTCAAAGACGGCTATGCCCGCAACTTCCTGCTGCCTCAGGGCAAAGCCCTGCGCGCCAGCGACGCCAATATCGCCTCGTTCGAAAACCAGAAAGCGCAGCTGGAAGCGCGCAACCTGGAAACCAAGAAAGAGGCCGACGCCCTGGCTGAAAAGCTGGACGGTCAGCAGTTCATCGTGATTCGTTCCGCTTCGGATGCGGGTTCGCTTTACGGCTCGGTCACCCCACGTGACGCTGCCGAAGCCGCCACCGCCGAGGGCTTCAGTGTTGATCGCAAACAGGTACGCCTGATCGCGCCGATCAAGGAACTGGGCCTGCACAACGTGTCGGTCGTTCTGCACCCCGAAGTCGACGCCACCATTCAACTGAACGTGGCCCGCTCGGAAGAAGAAGCCGAACTGCAGGCATCGGGCAAGTCGATCCAGGAACTGGCCGCCGAGGCCGAGGCCGAAGCTGAATTCGAAATCGCCGAACTGTTCGACGATATCGGGTCGGCTGCGGACGACGAAGAGCTGGGTGTGGAAGCCGCCCCCGCCACCGAAGAAGAGGCCCCCGCAGAAGAGGAATAATCCTCTCTTACATCGGCAAAAGTTTAAAACCACGGCGGATTTCCGCCGTGGTTTTTTAATGTTCGGGCCACAAAGCATTTAAACTTTCCCCCAAGTTAACCGGGGGTTAAGGCCTGAAGATTGACAAAGGGAATTGTTAAAGTAATTATCTAAGGCTCTATGGACGAACCAAGGACATCACATGCCTACAACAATAAATCTGGATGCCCTCTCTTTGGCCGAACTAAAAGATCTGCAAAAAGACGTGGCCAAAGCAATTACGAGTTTTGAAGACCGCAAACGCAAAGAAGCGCTTTCCGTATTGGAAGAGAAAGCGCGCGAAATGGGGTTTTCGCTTAATGATTTAACCAAAGGTGGAAAGAAGAGTGCGCTTCCGCCGAAATACCGCAATCCCGAAAACCCGGATCAAACCTGGAGCGGCCGTGGCCGCAAACCACTTTGGTTCTCGCAAGCCATGGCCGCAGGTCGCGACGTGGCCGAATTCGAGATCTAGTCGCGGTAGCGATACAGACCAATGGCCGCCAGTCCGCTGGCGGCCAATATGAACAAAGCTATGCCAGGTCCTTGATTTGGAAATGAAATTCCGTGGTCGATAAGGTACCCTGTCACCCCCGGCCCAATGGCCGAACCAAACACCATCAATGCCGAGGCCAGCGCTTTTATTCCACCAAGATGAGCTGTGCCATACAGCTCGGCCCAGATGGAAGACGTCAACGTCGCCCCTCCGCCCTGCATAAGACCAAACAAAACAAACGCGCCGGCCAGCGCCATTTGGCTGTCTCCGATCCACAAAGCCAGCATCGCCAACGCAAATGGGATTTGATAAAGCGCAATCAAGCGCCGTGATCCAAATTGATCAATTGCCCAACCAAAAGCCATCATTGAAAACAGGGATACAACCGTAAAGATAGGCAGCATTGCCACGAAATCGAATTGCGTCCAATCTTTAACCTCGGCCATATGAACTTGGTGAAACAGCACGGCCGTCCCAAAGGCCGGCGGCCCCAATAGCAACGGCACCAACATCCAGAACAACCCGTGCCGCAACATCTGCGCGCGCGTCCAATGGCGCCCTCGCATCCCCGCGGCGTCAGAATTTTGTGCGTCGGATTGAGGCGTACGCTCTTGTTTTAAAAGGGAAAGAAGCAGCGGAACAAAGGCCACGATCACGATCGCCGCGCCAACCCAAACCACCCGCCATCCAATCAATGTTGTCAGCGTCAGCGCCGATATTGGCAGCAATGCCTCGCCCGCTGAAAAGCCCAGCGTTACTAAGGCCAACGCCCTGCCCCGGGTGGCCACAAACCAGCGAGCCATGGCCACACGTGCCACGTGGCTGGCCATCCCCTGACCAAAAAAACGCAGGGCAAAGATGACAACGACCAGCCCCCAAACGGCTCTGTTCCCGGCCATAGCGACGCATGCAAGCGCCAGACCGATCAAAACAATCGTGCCGAGCCCCCGCATTCTGTAGCGATCCGACAACGCCCCAGCCCAAACCATCACCGCAGCCGAGGCCAAGGTGCCCGCGGCATAAACCGCCCCCCAGCCTGCATGGGTTAATTCGAATTCAGCCCGAATTTCCCCGGCAAAAACAGATATGAAGAAGGTTTGTCCAAAGCCTGACAGAAAGGTCAGAATAATTCCGCCACCAATCCAACGCAGATTGTCCCGCAAAAACGAAAGTGTAGAAGGCGGCCGTGACATAATGATCCGATCTGAAAGGTGCAAAAGAAAAAGGCGCCACAAGGGCGCCCTTTGTCAATTGTTTTTGCGGCTGAATTATTCGTCGTCCAGCGCTTCAACAGCTTTCTGCAGATCGTCCTTGGAGACTTCTTTCTCGGAAACCTCTGCCAGTTCGAACAGGTAGTCGACAACCTTGTCTTCGAAAATCGGCGCGCGCAGCTGTTGCTGCATCTGCTGGTTTTGCTGAATGAATTCAAAGAACTGTCGTTCCTGGCCCGGGTATTGGCGGGCCTGAGCCATGATCGCTTGGGTCATCTCGGCATCCGAAACTTCAACCTTGGCTTTCTGACCAACCTCAGCCAGCAAAAGGCCCAGGCGCACACGACGTTCTGCCAGCTTGTTGGCTTCGTCGGTCACCTCGATCTCGGGGTGGTCATGGCCTTCGGCGTCCGGGTTTTCCTCGTGCCACAGCTGATGCGCGATCTGCTTGGCCTCGGCTTCCTGCAGGCTGGGCGGCAGATCAAAGGCCACTTTGTCGTCCAGCACGTCCAGCAAAGCACGCTTCATAACTGCGCGCGAAGCGCCCGCGAATTCCGCTTCCAGACGCTCGGTGACCTGCGCCTTAAGACCGTCCAGATCTTCGGCGCCGAATTGCTTGGCCAGCTCGTCGTCGATCTCGGCCGGGACGGGTTCTTTGACTTCTTTAACGGTGCACTCGAACACCGCGTCTTTGCCGGCCAGGTTCTCGGCCTGATACTCGGCCGGGAAGGTCACTTTCACTTCAATTTCTTCTTCGGCTTTGGCGCCCACCAGCTGCTCTTCAAAGCCCGGGATGAACGAGTTCGAACCCAGCGTCAGCGGATAATCTTCGGCGGCACCACCGTCGAAGGCTTCGCCGTCAACTTTGCCAAGGAAGTCGATCACAACTTGATCACCGTCCTTGGCTTTCGAACCCTTGCGGCGCGCTTTGAAGTTCTGCGCGGTACCGGCCAGGTTACCCAAAGCTTCTTCGATATCCGCTTCGGCGGCTTTGACAACCATCTTCTCCAGCGTCACGCCCTTCATGTCGACCTCGGGGATCTCGGGCAGTGCTTCGTAGGACATCTCGACGACAACATCGTCGCCTTCTTTCCAGTCCTCGTTGGTCATCTTGACTTCGGGCTGCAACGCCGGGCGCTCGCCGCTTTGTTCGAAATGGTCGTTCATGGCGCCGTCGATGGTTTCCTGCATGGCTTCGCCCAGAACGCGGGGGCCGAACTGCTTTTTCAGCAGCGCCAGAGGCACTTTGCCTTTGCGGAAACCCTTCATTTCTACGTCGGGTTGGGCTTCGACCAGCTTTTGTTCAACTTTGTTGTCCAGCTCGTCTGCCGTCAGGGTGATCTGGTAGCTGCGCTTCAGCCCTTCGTTCAGTGTCTCGGTGACCTGCATCGTCGTGTTCCTACGGTTTCGCGCCTCACGTCGAATGTCCCGGCGCATGTCAGATTCCCGCTCTTTTATTGAGCGCTGATGGCAGGTGCAAGAGGCAACGGGGATTTGGACACTGTCGGGCGGTCGTTATTCGCCCGTGGTCGCCACTGCGTAACCAAACGCCAAACGTATGCGGGTCTGCGGCGTTAAGTTATCGACGAACAAGTCAGACGCCGCACAGTCCCCAACGACGGGTTCATTGAAACGCTTGTGAACTGCAAAGTGTTTTCAAAGACGCGCCCATTCATTCACCGCGGGGATCAAGGAGCATCTGGGCTTAAAGGTCGGTTCCCTGCTCAACCTGCGCGTCAAGAAACCGTCTTTCGGGCAGCCAAGGGTTCATTTCCAGGGCACGTCGCAGCGTGTCCTGTCCCAGTTCTACCGCCCCCTCACCCAGCTGCGCCAAAGCCAATCCTGTCAAAGCAGCGAAGTGATCGGGGGCCAGCTCGACCGCACGCTCCAAATCCGGGATGGCCGAGGAATGTTGCCCTTGCATAAAGGCCAAAAAGGCGCGTTGGTTATATCCTTCGGCGTAGTTGGGGCAATAGTCGATCAAGGCGTCAAAGGCGACACGTGCACCGGCCAGATCACCGTAAGACCGCCGCTGCAGGCCCTCGTCCAGAATGTCCTGCGCATGGTCATCCGGCGCATTGGCCCAGATTTCCCACAATTGGTTGGTCAGCAGTCGCGCCTCGTCATTGCTTTGGGCAACACGTACCTGATCCATCAACACGGCACGGCGTGGATCTTCGGGCGTTTCGGCGGGGCAAGCGGCAAGGGCCGGATGGGCCAGCGCCGCGGTCAGCAAGGCAAGCAAGTGTTTCATGGCCGTCAATGGTGGCAGGCTTACGCCGCAGGTCAACACACGTTTGCGAAAGGACCGGTTGACCACCCCGGTGCAGATAGTAGCCTGCGCCCCATGTTTCCGATCCGCGACCATAACCCGTCAGAACGCGCGCCCTATGTGGCCTACGCTTTGATGGCTGCCAATATCCTGATCTTCCTTAGCTATTGGGGCATCATGGATGAACCGCGCAATATTAAATTGTTCTATGATACTTGGGCGCTGGTGCCCGCGCAGATCAGCGAAGGGGTAAATTACCACGGCCTGATCACCTCGATGTTCTTACATGGCGGCCTGATGCATCTGGCCGGCAACATGCTGTTTCTATGGATTTTCGGCGACAATCTGGAGGACGAGCTGGGCCATGTCGGCTTTGCCCTGTTCTACTTTGCCGGTGGTTTGGCCGCCGGTTTGGCACAATACCTGGCGGAGCCATTATCGCCTGTACCAGTGGTCGGCGCATCGGGTGCAATTGCAGCCGTTATGGGCGGTTACCTTTTGCTGTTTCCCCGGGCCCGTGTGGATGTTCTTTTCATCTTCATCATCATTTTCAAGGTTTTCCCCCTGCCCGCCTGGGTGATGTTAGGGGGATGGTTCATCTGGCAAATCATCAGCGGGTCGTTGGCCGACAGCACAGGCGGCGGCGTTGCCTATTGGGCCCATGCAGGTGGGTTTCTGGCGGGTCTGGTTCTGATGGCACCCATTTGGCTGCATCGGGGCGGCACGGCCTATTGGGATCGGACCGAAGGCCACCCCCCGCATCCCGAGGCACAATACAGCCGCAGCTCGATCCCGCAGGTGCGGCGCAAACGCTGACTTAACGGCGCCGTTGCCGCATCATCCCCGGACGGAGGATGCAAATTTCTCGAAGATCGGTTCCGCTGCGGCAATCACTTCGCCGACTTCCAGCGGATCGGTGTTGGGTGTCACGCCGTCAATCAGCCCGCCGGCCTCGCGCACCAGCAACAGGCCCGCGGCAATGTCCCAAGCGTTCAGGCTGCGTTCCCAGAACCCTTCATAGCGCCCGGCGGCCACATAGGCCAGGTCCAGCGCCGCGGCCCCCCAACGGCGAATACCGGCACATTGCGGGGCGATCCGGGCAATGTCCTGCAGTGTCATTGGCAAATCGGCGCGCCCGCCGAATGGCACGCCGGTGGCAAAAATGCTCTCGATCATACGATGACGGCCCGATACGCGCAGGCGCAGACCATTCATCCATGCCCCGCCCCCTTTTTCGGCAGTGTACATCTCGTCCTTGGCGGCGTCGAAGACCACGGCGGCAACAATCTCGCCCTTGTGTTCCAGCGCGATGGACACCGCCCAATGCGGCAGCCCATGCAGGAAATTCGTGGTGCCATCCAGCGGGTCCACGATCCAGCGGCGAGTGGGGTCGTCACCTTCCACCGGCGCGCTTTCCTCGCCAACCCAGCCATAGGTCGGACGGGCCTCTGTCAGGATCTCGCGGATGATCTTTTCCGCAGCCAGATCGGCCTTGGATACGAAATCCCCCGGCCCTTTGGCGGAAACCTGCAGGTTCTCCACCTCGCGGAAATCTTTCACCAGCGACCGGCCAGCGATCCGGGCCGCTTTGACCATGACATTCAGATTTGCGCTGCCTTGCATCGGGGGCTTGCTCCTTGGGATTACAAGCCGCGCGTATACGCCGCGGGAACGGCTTTGCCAAGGTCCGTTGCACAGGATTTGGGTATGCCAGCCATGCGACAGATGCAGGGCATCAAACGCTGTTTGCAATCCACTCCTGCAGGGCGCGTTTGGACGCGATGCCGGTTCGGTTGGCAACCACCTGACCACCATGAAACAGGAACAGCGCGGGGATACCCCGAACACCAAGAGACTGTGCAACTTCGGGCATTCTGTCCAAGTTTGCTTTCATGATCTTCACCTTACCATCCATCTCGGCCGCGATTTCCTGCAAAACGGGTTCAATCGCCTTGCAGGGCGCACACCAATCGGTGCCGAAATCAACCAGAACCGGCAGATCGGACTGATGGACTTCGCGTTGAAAGGTTGCATCTGTGACGTTTTCGATTGGCATGCTGCCCTCCTGATAACTGGTTGCAGCAATGGCAGCTCACTATTTATGTTCAAGAACATAAATAGGAGGCCGCACATGCCTTATACGCCGGAACACCGCGCCCAGACCCGGGCGAAGATCGTCACTGCGGCGCGGCAAATGTTCAATCTGCATGGGTTTGACGGAGTGTCGATCGATCAGATCATGGCCCATGCCGGTCTGTCGCGCGGTGGGTTCTATCACCACTTTGTCAGCAAGGAGGCCCTGTTTGCTGAAGCAGTGGTCAGCTTTCTTGACACCGCTCGACCCGCCGAACTGACCGGCCCCGCCCTGATCCGCGCGGCCATGACCGGGTATCTTAGCGAGGCGCATCTGAACGAGGTCGCCGACCAATGCCCAATGATCGCAGTCCCTTCCGACGTGGCCCGAGGTGGGAAAGACGTCAGGCGGTCTTACCAACGGGTGTTTCAGGCGACGTTGAATCAGTTCGAAACCAACCTGCCCGGCCCAACCGAACAGGCGCGCCAAAAGGCGCTGATGCTGTGCATTCTCAGCATTGGCGGCATGATTCTGGCCCGTACGATGGAAGACGCGGCATTGTCAGATGAAATCCGGCAAGCCGCAGCTGGCGCGCCCGACGCGCTTGGGCTCGACTAACCGCGTTGCAGCTTTACGGCCTCGGTCCGGGCCAGGCGGATGAAATGCGCCATAAAAGGTTTGGCCGCGTCGTCATCCCGGATGGCAGCATACATGCGCCGTGTGACGTTGTCCTTTGTCAGGGGGCGCGTCACCAGATCATCGGCCGCCGGGCCACCAACGCGCACCACCCAGTCCGGCAGCACGGCCACCCCGCGCCCCGAGGCCACCAGCATCAGGATCACCGCTGTCAGTTCTACCTGCCGGACTTCGGCCGGTTCAACCCCTGCCGGTGTCAGCAACTCTTTGAAAACATCCAGCCGGGCGCGGTCCATCGGATAGGTGAACAAGGTCTGATCGGCCAGATCCGTGGCCTCGATGAATTCTTTTTCCGCCAACTTATGGCTGCGCGCGGCAATGAAAGCCGGGGAGTAATCAAAGAGTGGTTGAAACGCGACGCCGGTCATATTTTCTGGATCGGACGAGATCACCAGATCCACCTCTTCACGCCCCAGCGCCGGCAGCGCCTCGAAGCTCAGCCCGGCGCGGATATCGACATCCACCTCGGGCCAGACCTTGCGGAAATCTTCCAGCACCGGGATCAGCCAGTCGAAACAGGCGTGGCATTCCATCGCGATATGCAGCCGGCCCACCTTGCCCTCGTGCAGGGCGCGAAACTCTTCCTCGGTGGCGGCGATCTCGGGCAGCACCTTGTCGGCCAGCCGCAACAGGCGCAGGCCCGCCGCCGACAGTTTCAGCGGTTTCGACCGGCGCACGAACAGCTCGGTCCCGACCTGTTCCTCCAGCCCCTTCACCTGATGCGACAGCGCCGATTGTGTCATGTTCAGAAGGTCCGCCGCGCGGGCCAGCCCCCCGGCCTGATGCACCGCGCGGATGGTACGAAGATGTCTCAGCTCCAGATGCATGCCTGCGCGCGCCTCATATTCTTCTTGAGTATTATGAATTTGTTTCACATCGCGGCCTGTGCGACAAGGGGCAGCCCGAACACCCCGCCTGCCCAAACAGACCGCAAGGATTGCCCCGATGTCCGCCCCGACCATCTCGTTCGAATTTTTTCCGCCGCAATCGCTGGAGGCCAGCTTTCGCCTGTGGGACACCGTGCAGGCACTGGCCCCGCTGAAGCCCAAGTTTTCGTCGGTCACCTATGGCGCGGGCGGCACCACGCGCAAGCTGACCCATGACGCGGTGACCACGATCCACAAGAATTACGGGCTGAACGTGGCCGCGCACCTGACCTGCGTAAATGCCAGCCGCGATGAAACGCTGGAAATCGCCAACGCCTATGCCGAGGTGGGCGTGACCGAGATCGTGGCCCTGCGCGGCGACCCGCCCAAGGGCCAGGGGTCGTTCACCCCGCATCCCGATGGTTTTGCCAATTCGGCGGAATTGGTCGCGGCCTTGGCGGAGACCGGCAAATTCACCCTGCATGTGGGCGCCTATCCCGAACCGCATCCCGACGCCAAGGCAGCGGGTGACGACGTCGCGTGGTTGAAACGCAAGGTGGATGCGGGCGCGAATTCGGCCATCACGCAGTTTTTCTTTGAGGCCGACACGTTTTTCCGGTTCCGCGACGCGTGCGTCGCCGCCGGAATCGACGTGCCGATCCTGCCCGGCATCCTTCCGATCGAGAAATGGAAAGGCGCGCGAAATTTTGCGCTGCGCTGTGGTACGCAGGTTCCTGCCTGGCTGGACGCGGCCTATGAGAAAGCTATTGCCGAAGGGCGCGAAGCCGCATTGGGTCAGGAACTGGCCATCAAACTATGCGACGACCTGCTGAGGGGTGGCGTGGACCATCTGCATTTTTACACTCTGAACAAGCCACATCTGACCATGGCGGTATGCGATTCCCTGGGCATCACATCTGACGTAGCGTCAGAGAACACGCCCGAGCTTGCCTGAGTTCAAAAGGCGGACTTTACTGCCCCGTAGGTAACGGAGGCCGCCATGACACAGTTTTTCGCCCAATCGCCCGATCAGGTCTTGCCGCAATCCGAGTTGTTGAAAATCTCGGGCCTTGATTTCATGCAAGGCATCCTTGATGGCAAGATTGCCGGCCCGCCGATCTGTCGCTTGATGAATTTCCACCTGGCGTCAGTTGCCAAGGGCGAGGTTGTGTTCGAGGGCGCGCCGGAATTTGCGGCCTCGAACCCGATTGGGTCCATCCATGGGGGGTGGTACGGCACGGTTCTGGACAGCTGCATGGCCTGTGCGGTAATGACCACGGTGCCGCAGGGCAGTTTTTACACGACGCTGGAATACAAAGTGAACATCACCCGTGCCATTCCGGTGGGTATGGCGATGCGCGCCACGGGCCGCATACAACACGGCGGACGGCGCACCGGCGTTGCCGATGGCGCATTGCGTGGATTGGACGATGGCAAGCTTTATGCCACTGGAACCACCACGTGCTTGATCATGAAAGGTGTCTGATCCAGTAGAGCGCCTGACGGCGCGTGCCTTTGGTCTCGCGCTGCGCCTTTGGCTTCGCGCTCGGGTCAGGCGCGTTGGACACGGTCGCCAAAGCTTTACATCACTATGAAATTGCGATCCAAAGGAAACCAGTGTCTGAGGGGGCGAAATGAAAAGGTTTCTGGAAGGTCAGGTTGCCGTTGTAACGGGGGCCAGCAACGGCCTTGGCGTTGCGACGGCACGTTTCCTGGCACAGGCAGGAGCCGCGGTTGTTGTCTCTGCCCGCCGGGCCGATCCTTTGCGGGCCCTTGCCGCTGAACTCAACGAGTGGCAGTTGCCCGCCGTGCCGTGCACCGCAGATTTACGCAGCGATCAGGACATCGCAAGGCTTTCCCAAACCGCATTGCAGGCGTTTGGCCGTATCGACATCGTGATGAATATCGGGGGAACTGCCGACGGAATTGGACGCAATTTGTGGGACGTCAGCGCGCGGGAATGGGACGAGATTCGCGCCGTCAACATCGATGGGCCGATGTCGTTGGTCCGGCATTTTCTACCCGTAATGTTGCGTCAGGGCGGGGGGCGGATGCTGTTCTTGTCTTCGTCTGCTACACAGCGCCCCGTGCCACGTTCGGGGGCTTACGCGGCATCGAAAATGGCGGTGAATGGTTTGGTTCACAGCTTGCCGTTGGAAATCGGGGAAGTGCCGATTGCGTTTAATGCGTTTAACCCCGGCCCGGTGGACACCGAGACCCATCGTGACGTGATGCGCGGCCTGCAACAGACCGGCCCAACGGTTGTTCGGTCGGCCGAGATGGCTGCGGCGATGCCTCTGTGGCTTTGCGCGCCGCATACTTACGGCATGACGGGACAGTTTCTGCATTGGCGGGACGAAGATATCTACGCGGCGGTGCAGGGTTTTGCAGCCGATGTAAACCTGCCAAACCGGAGGTAATCACCTGGTGCGCCTTGCGGCGCATTTCCCTCGCCTCGCTTTACCGCCAGTTGGCGGCACGCTCAGGCAGGTGGGGGACGATCGGGTTCACATTTGTGGCTGCGGTTCGGATTGCGTTGTACCCGTGGCCGCCTGCGCGGATGGGTGGATGCTTTCCGATGGGTCCTGCCCAACGACACGTTTGCGACGAATGAGGAAGAGTTTGCCCCATCCGCGCAGTGTTCCAACCGATGGGGCAGACGCATCGCAGGGAAACTGCGCGCGCCAACCTTCGGGCAGGGGCACATTGCATCCTTCGAGGCGTTCCAGCATCCAGACCAATGGGATGTTGGCCAGCGGGCGCGCCTCGACAACACCGTTGAGATGCCCGCCAACGTCGCCATGGCTGCCACGGAACCACATCTGGGCAACGCGGCCCTCGCGGCCTTCGTCACATTCCCATAACTCCGGCTGGAAGACGGTGCGCGTTTCGTCCAGAGCGAGCGCGTGGAAGCCGTGTTTCACGACGCTGCTGAGATGGTGGTGGTGGAACGCATGGGCTGGTTCGGTCAACTTCCACAGAAGCGGTAGGCGCAAGCCCAGCGCCTTGACCGTGTCCCAGACGCCGATCATCTCGATCTTTGCATCGCTGTGGCAAAACCTGCGGCGGAACGCGGCACGGATCGTGTCGTCGCCTGCGCATTGGTAGTGCCGATAGGCTTGGCGGATGTTGCGGACGGTTGCCTCTTCTGCCTTGAGCAAGCCAACTTCGTCAACAACCCCGGCCAGAGACCGAACGGCGAAGGCGCCACGTGAATAGCCCATCAGGATAATCCGATCGCCGGGGTGGTATCGCGACGCCAGATAGCCGTAAGCGCGGCGAATTTGCCGGTTGATGCCACGCCCCATCGCCACGTCGCTGGTGGATCGCCAATCGGTCCATTGAATGCCGGCTTCGTAGTAAAGCGAAAGGCCCGCACCGGGCGGAGCCTCGCAAAGCAGTTTATAGGTCAGCCCGGCATTTGTTTCGCGCCCCTCGCTAAGCGAACTGGATGTGCCGTCCAGAATGATAACATGGGTCAGGGCCTGCCGACCGACGGCGCGTGTTTGTTGCGCCGGGGTGCGGCGGCCGGTGATCCAATGCCATATGCGCTTACTGAGCGTCACCCCTGCCTGCCTCTTGCATCATCTCCCACACACGTAAAGGCGTGAACGGCATATCGGCCTGCCTTACGCCCAACGGCCAAAGCGCGTCGAGAACGGCATTGCCAACAGCACCCAGCGCGCCGACAGTGCCAGCCTCGCCACAGCCCTTCATACCCATCATGTTCGCGGTCGAAGGCACGGGTTCGGTGGTAAACCCCATCATGGGAACATTATCGGCCCGCGGCATGCCGTAATCCATGAACGTTGCCGTGAGCAGCTGCCCGTCCTCGTCGAACACCACACGCTCGGTGATGGCTTGGCCGATGCCCTGCACCACGCCGCCATGCACCTGCCCTTCGACCAGGGTAGGATGCAGCATATTGCCGAAATCGTCGGTCACAGTATAGCGCACCACCTCAACCTGCCCTGTTTCGCGGTCAATCTCAACCTCGGCAACGTGGGCGCCATTGGGGAAAGACCGGCCGTCGATCTTTTGGCTGGCCTCTTGCCGCAGCAGGTCTTCGCGACCGGCTTTGCGGGCCATCTCGGCCGCATCCAGCATGCTGGGCGTCTGGTTCGAACCGGGGCTGCGGAAGGTGCCGTCGTCGAAGCTGACACTCTCTCCTTCAACCCCCATCGCATCGGCGACAATGGGCGTGAATGCAGCAATGGTCTGTTGCACGGCCGCATAGTTCGCACCAGTCTGCACCGTGACCGAGCGCGAGCCGCCTGTACCGCCGCCATGGGCGATGCGGTCGCTGTCACCCTGCACCACATCCACCAGTTCAACGGGAATGCCGGTTTCATCGGCCACGTACTGGGCATAAACGGTTTCGTGTCCCTGCCCGGTGGATTGCGTGCCAACATAGACATTCACCCGGCCTTCGTCGGTGAACTCCAACGTCGTGGTCTCGTTATCGTCGCCCAGGATCGATTCAACGTAATAGGACAGGCCCATCCCCCGCAGTTTGCCCGCGTTCTCTGATGCCGTGCGGCGTGCCGCAAATCCGTCGCGATCCGCCTCGGCTTCGACACGGCCCAACACCCGCCGGAAATCCCCCACATCGTAAAGCTCGCCCGAAACGGTCTTGTAGGGGAAATTCGCCACGGGAATGAAGTTTTTGCGGCGCAGCTCCCAGTCATCCACACCCAAAACTTTGGCCGCGTTATCCATGGCACGTTCAAGTACATAGATCGCCTCGGGCCGCCCTGCGCCGCGATAGGCGTCGACCTGCGTTGTGTTGGTATAGACGCCCTGCACGGATTGATGGGCAACCGGCACGTCATAGGCCCCGGTCAACACGCGAGCAAAGAGGTTCGATTGGATGTATTGCGCGAATTGCGAGTTGTAGGCGCCCAGATCCGACCGCGTATGCACACGATAAGCCAGCACCTTGTGGTTCTCGTCAAAGGCCAGTTCAGCCCGGGTTTGCAGCGCGCGGCCACCATTGTCTGACAGCATGGATTCCGTGCGGTCCGCCATCCAGCGCACCGGCTTGCCCAGCACCATCGCCGCATGGGTCAGCGCGATGTATTCGGGATAGCCAAAGGCCTTCATCCCAAATCCACCGCCCACATCGGGCGTCAGTACCTGCACCTGTTCGGGCTCCAGCGACAGGTGCCGAGCCAGGTCGCGTTTCAGCCCCCAGACCCCCTGCCCGCCATAGCCAACCGTCAGCTTGGCGCCATCCCAGTTGGCCCACATTCCACGCGGCTCCAACGAAACGGCCATCACCCGGTTGCCGGTGACATCGGTCGAGACCACATGCGCCGCGCTGTCAAAGGCGGCCTGCGTGGCCTCGGCGTCGCCAAGTTCCCAGTCAAAGGCGATATTGCCCGGTGCCTCGGGGTGGATCTGCGTGCCTTCGCCGCTCAGTGAAAGGGCCGGTTCGATCTCGTCAAAGTCGAACAAGACCATCTCGGCCGCGTCCTGTGCCTGTTCCAGCGTTTCGGCCAGGATCAGGGCAACCGGTTCTCCGACAAACCGTACCCGCCCCTTGGCCAGAGCCGGGCGTTCAGGTGCGGCACCCATAGTGCCGTCGCGGTTCTGAATGGTTGATGCTGCCAGCCCCATCACCACACCGGCGGCCTCCATGTCAGCTGCGGTTATCACCGCATGAACACCATCCGCCGCACGCGCATCGCTTACGTCCAGTTCGGTTATGTCGGCATGTGCGATAGGCGAGCGCAGGAACCAGCCAAACAAGGCCCCATCCGGTGCGCTGTCTTCCACATATTGCCCTTCACCTTTTAGAAGGCGCGGGTCTTCGACACGGTTTACGGTCTGGCTTTTTCCGAATTTTGTCATGGCCTGCTCCCCCAGGTTGTCGATGCCAACGTAATGGCTAATCGCCAACTGTCCAGTGCAGACTAAAGTTCCATAACCACGCAGATTTTATGCCTTCCGTAACCATTGAAATGCGTTACGGTGGTTGTTGAATAGGCCCCGATCCCGGCGATCAGAATATAGTCTCCCTCGGCCAGGGTTTCGGGCAGCATCAGTGAGTCCGGTAACTTGTCGACACTGTCGCAGGTCGGCCCAAAAACCGGCCAGGATTTCGACGGGCCACCCCGGCGTTGCCCATCTGGTCGCAGAACCTGCAAACGGTTGATATTGCCCATCAGGGGCGCTTCGGCCAGGCCACCATAAATGCCATCGTTCAGGAACACCTCGCGGCCATTGCGCACTGCACGCACCTGAACGGCAAGGCTCAATCCCTCGGCAGCCAGCGCCCTGCCCGGCTCGCAAACCAGTTTGGGGGGCAGCCCGCCAAATGCCATATGTGTGGATTCTCGGATGGCATTGAAGATCGGTCGCAACCGGGGGCGATCTCCTGCGCGGTGCGAGGGGAACCCACCCCCAACATTCAAACGAGCCAGCCGCACCCCCGCATTGCGCGCAATATCCGCCGCGGCAAGTATATAGCTGCTCCAGGCAGCCGGGTCCGTGCATTGCGTCCCAGGGTGAAAGGTCAACGACGGCGTCAGACCCGCCGCAGCCACCTTTTGCAGCAATTCGATCGCCGTATCAGGCGTTGCGCCGAACTTGGCACCAAAATCATACACCGCCCCTTTAACCGGCAGTTTGAACCGCACCGACACTTCGGTGCCTTTGGGCAAAACCTCGGCCAGTTTGGTCAGCTCGCACGGCGCATCCACCGAATACGAGGCCACACCCGCCGCCACCGCCGCCGCCACCTCGGCCCGCGACCGCACCGGGTTGTTGTAATGCAGCGCCGCGCCTGGCACCAATTCGCGGATCAAAGCGATCTCGCGTGGCGAGGCAACGTCGAATGCCGTGATCCCCGCCGCGGTCAGATTGCCAATCACCAAGGGGTCGGGGTTTGCCTTCACAGCATAGGTGACCAACCCCGGAAAGCCCGCAATGAACCCGGCGGCTTGTGCCTGAACCTTGGCCGGGCTCAGAAACACCACTGGTGCGTCCGGCCTGTGTCGGGCCAGGTAGCTGGACGGGTCATGATAAATCTGTTGGGACAACTCCATGAACTTGCTCCGATTTTTCCTGCCTCACATTCATTGTGCCCCGGAATCACGGCAATTCCCCTTGTCAGATCGGGTGTTTTGCCCAAAACTCCGATCAATCTGACGAAAGAAGCGGCAATTTGCATGGACACTCTCGACCGCAAGATCATGACTCAGTTGACCGAGGACGCGCGTGTTTCGGTTTCGGTCCTTGCACGGCGTCTGGATGTGGCGCGCACAACTATTCAGGCGCGGATCGAGCGGTTGGAAACAAGTGGCATCATTGGTGGCTATACCCTGCGTCCGGGTCCGGCATTGGTAAAGCACCGCCTGCGGGCAACCGTCCTGATTACAATCGAGCCGCGCGCGCAGCCAACTATCCTGACTCGGTTGCGGGCCATTGACGCGATCATCGCTGTACATACGACCTCGGGCCGGTTCGATCTGTTGGCCGAAGCCGTCGCAGACACCCCCGCCGCGCTGGACGAAGTGCTGGACGAGATTGGCCAGATGCCCGGCATCCGGGGTTCTGAAAGCCTGATCCACCTGTCGACAAAGATCGATCGCGGGCTCTGAGACCATTTTTCAAAAAAAATTCCTTGCGGCGGAATAACCGGGCCAGCCCGTGCGTTACCTCGGTGCAAACGCCGGACAGGCCGGCGGCTAGAACCCAAGGAAGACCCTCATGCGTATTGTTTCGATCCTCACCACCGCCGCCTTCGTCGGCCTGACCACCTTGTCTGCCAATGCCGCCGGTCACGGCGCCGCTGTCGTTGTCGAGACGGAAAGCGCCCTTGGCCAGATCCTGGCCGACGCGAACGGCATGTCG
The DNA here is from genome assembly GCF_000647975.1 of Actibacterium mucosum KCTC 23349. GTDB lineage: Bacteria > Pseudomonadota > Alphaproteobacteria > Rhodobacterales > Rhodobacteraceae > Actibacterium > Actibacterium mucosum. The sequence goes on along the minus strand of NZ_JFKE01000002.1, from coordinate 272,241 downwards.
CTTTACACATTCGACAAAGACACCAGCAATGTTTCGAACTGCAATGGTGACTGTGCTGTCAGCTGGCCACCGCTGCTGGCCGCGGACAGTGCCCACGACAATGGCAAACTGACAGTCATTGACCGCAACGATGGCAGCCGCCAGTGGGCCTATGACGGCGAACCGCTGTATTTCTGGGTTGGTGACACCGCGCCAGGTGAGGTGAACGGTGACGGCGTTGGCGGTGTTTGGCACGTCGCCAAACCGTAACGCCCCCTGTTGCGCGGCACCCCCGCGCAACCGCCGCCCGGATCCCGGTTTTCCCCGGTTATGCGCCGCGTCCGGGCGGCAAGCCCCCTGCCCCCTTTCCCTTACCCGTTCCGCACGCTAAGACAGGCAAAATTTGCCACGTAACGCGGGACAGACCTCCATGCCGATGGAAAAGACCTTCAACGCAGCCGAAGCCGAAAATCGCCTTTACCAAGCCTGGGAAGAGGCCGGGTGCTTCACCGCCGGCAAACATGTGCAAAACGCCGAAACCGGCACCTTCTGCGTGATGATCCCGCCCCCCAACGTGACCGGCAGCCTGCATATGGGCCATGCCTTCAACAACACGCTGCAAGACATCCTGACCCGCTGGCACCGAATGCGCGGCTTTGACACGCTGTGGCAGCCCGGCACCGATCACGCCGGCATCGCCACCCAGATGGTGACCGAGCGCGAGATGGCCGCCAACCAGGAACCCAGCCGCGCCGAGATGGGCCGCGAGGCCTTCACAAACCGCGTCTGGCAGCAAAAGGTCAAATCGCGCGGCAATATCGTCGGTCAACTCAAACGCCTCGGGGCCTCCTGCGACTGGTCGCGCGAGGCCTTCACCATGGGCGGCGCGTCCGGCGACCCCGACAAGGGCAAAGGTCCCAATTTCCACGACGCCGTCATCAAGGTCTTTGTCGATCTCTACAACAAGGGCCTGATCTATCGCGGCAAACGCCTGGTCAACTGGGACCCGCATTTCGAAACCGCCATCTCCGATCTCGAGGTCGAGAACATCGAAGTGGCCGGCCACATGTGGCATTTCAAATACCCGCTGGCCGGCGGTGCCACCTATGAATATGTCGAGAAAGACGAAGACGGCAATGTCACCCTGCGCGAAACGCGCGACTATATCTCCATCGCCACCACGCGGCCCGAAACCATGCTGGGCGATGGCGCGGTGGCCGTGCACCCGTCAGATGAACGTTACGCGCCAATTGTCGGAAAGCTCTGCGAAATCCCCGTTGGCCCCAAGGAACACCGCCGCCTGATCCCCATCATCACCGACGAATACCCCGATCCCGACTTCGGCTCGGGCGCGGTGAAAATCACCGGCGCGCATGATTTCAACGACTACCAGGTGGCACGGCGCGGCGACATCCCGATGTACCGCCTGATGGACACCAAGGGCGCCATGCGCGCCGACGGCAACCCCTATGCTGACGAGGCCACCATCGCCATGGCCGTGGCCCAGGGCGCACGCACCCTGACCGAGGGTGAGGCCGACGCCATCAACCTCGTCCCCGACGACCTGCGCGGTCTGGACCGGTTCGAGGCACGCAAACGGGTGGTCAACCAGATCACCGCAGAAGGGCTGGCCGTGATGGTCCCCAACCCCGCCGCCGCTGAAGAGAGCCCCGAAGGGGCCGATGAAGCCCCCGCAAAGATCCCGCTGGTCGAAAACAAACCCATCATGCAGCCCTTCGGTGACCGCTCCAAAGTGGTGATCGAACCGATGCTGACCGACCAATGGTTCGTGGACGCCGAAAAAATCGTCGGCCCGGCGCTGGACAAGGTGCGCGACGGCACGGTGAAAATCCTGCCGGAATCGGGCGAGAAAACCTACTATCACTGGCTCGACAATATTGAGCCCTGGTGCATCAGCCGCCAGCTGTGGTGGGGGCATCAAATTCCGGTTTGGTACGGGCCCAAGGTTGACGCGAAAGAAGCGTGTTTCGGATTGGACTATGACAGCTCCGAGCTGGTTCCATTCTGTGCGGCGAGCGAAGATGAAGCATTTGAACTTGCTCAGGCGTTCTATGAAAAATCCAAAGTCATAGCGCATGTTGAAGGCAATGACATTTTTGAGGATGCAATGGAAACGGCAGTACTAACAGATAGCGATGACTTTGTCATTCTGCGCCGCGACCCCGACGTCCTCGACACCTGGTTCTCGTCGGGCCTCTGGCCCATCGGCACGCTGGGCTGGCCCGAAGACACCGACGAACTCAAACGCTATTTCCCCACCTCCACCCTGATCACCGGCCAGGACATCCTGTTCTTCTGGGTTGCCCGCATGATGATGATGCAACTGGCCGTGGTGGACGAGGTCCCGTTTACCGAGGTCTACCTGCACGGCCTTGTCCGCGACGCCAAAGGCAAGAAGATGTCGAAATCTGTCGGCAACGTCGTCGACCCGCTGGATATCATCGACGAATTCGGTGCCGACGCGCTGCGGTTTTCCTCGGCCGCCATGGCCTCGCTGGGCGGGGTGCTGAAACTCGATATGGAGCGCGTCAAAGGTTACCGCAATTTCGGCAACAAGATCTGGCAATCCCATATCCTGGCCGAGATGAACGGCGTGTTCGAGGTTGACACCACCACCCGCCCCACCCCCACCCATCCGGTGAACAAATGGATCTTGGGCGAGCTGGGCCGCACCCGCGAAACCGTCGACGCCGCGCTGGCGGATTACCGGTTCAACGATGCCGCCCAGGCGCTTTACGCGTTCTTCTGGGGGATGGTCTGCGACAAATACAACGAGTTCACAAAGCCGATGTTCGGCGATGCCTCGGTACGTCTCGAGACACAGCAGACCATGGGCTGGGTGCTGGATCAGTCGCTGATCCTGCTGCACCCGATCATGCCGTTCATCACCGAGGAACTCTGGGCACAGCGCAATCGTGACACAATGCTGATCCACGCCGAATGGCCCAGCTATGGCGCCGAGCTGGTGGATGCGGCTTCGGATGAAGAGATCCATTGGGTGATCAACCTCATCGAAAGCATCCGGTCTGTCCGCGCGCAAATGAACGTGCCCGCCGGTGACTTCGTGCCCTTGGTGCAGGTCGCCGCCGATGACGCCGCACGGAACGCCTGGGCAAACAACGCGCCGCTGATCCAGAAACTGGCCCGCGTGTCCGAGTTGACCGAGGCCGATGCGGTGCCCAAAGGCTCGGCCCCGATCACGGCCAAAGGCGCAACCATCGTGCTGCCGCTGGCGGGTCTGATCGATGTCGAGGCTGAAAAGGCCCGGCTCGAGAAAAAGCTGGCCAAGCTGGCCAAGGAGCTGGGCGGCCTGCAGGGGCGTTTGAAGAACCCCAAATTCGTCGCCTCGGCCCCGGCCGAAGTGATCGAGGAAACCAAGGAACTGGCGGCCGAGAAAGAAGACGAAAAAGCCAAGCTTGATGCCGCATTGCAGCGACTTGCCGAAATGGCCTAACACATTGCTCATCGGACCCTCCGGGCCCTTTTCGCAACCCCGCGCGAAAAGGGCCGCAAGGCCCGATGAGCGGCCTTGACAGCCCCTCGTTTCCCCGCCAAAACGCCCCGCAACACTATAACCCGCAACCGGGCGTTCCGTGGGCGCCAAACCGACGAGGAGCCAGCAGAATGGCCACAATCTCTCTCACTTTTCCCGATGGCAATGCGCGCGACTATGACGCCGGTGTAACGCCGGGTGAAGTTGCGGAAAGCATTTCCAAATCGCTGTCCAAAAAGGCCATTTCGGCCACGGTGAACGGCGCGCATTGGGACATGCAGTGGCCCATCGATAACGATGCGTCCATCGCAATTCACACGCTCGCCGACGACGCACAGGCGCTGGAACTGATCCGTCACGACTGCGCCCATATCATGGCCCGCGCCGTGCAGGAGATCTGGCCCGACACCAAGGTCACCATCGGCCCGGTGATCAAGGATGGCTGGTATTATGACTTTGACCGCGCCGAGCCGTTCACGCCCGAAGACCTGGCACTGATCGAAAAGAAGATGAAGGACATCATCAACCTGCGCGACCCTGTCCGGACCGAGGTCTGGGACCGGCCGCGCGCGATCAAGCACTACGAGGACAATGGCGAGCCCTATAAGGTGGAGCTGATCGATGCCATCCCCGGCGACGAACCGCTGCGCATGTATTGGCATGGCGACTGGCAGGACCTGTGCCGCGGCCCGCACTTGCAGCACACAGGCCAGGTGCCCGCCGATGCGTTCAAGCTGATGTCGGTGGCCGGTGCCTATTGGCGCGGCGACAGCGACAACGCAATGCTGCAGCGCATCTATGGCGTGGCCTTCAAAAACCGCAAAGACCTGCAAGCCCACCTGACCATGCTGGAGGAGGCCGCCAAGCGCGATCACCGCAAGCTGGGCCGCGAGATGGACCTTTTCCACTTCGAAGAGGTCGCCCCGGGCTCCATCTTCTGGCACCCGTCGGGTTGGCGAATGTTCCAGTCGCTGATCGCCTATATGCGCCGCCGGCAGGAGGCCGCGGGCTATGTCGAGGTCAACTCGCCCGACATCATGGACAAAGCCCTGTGGGAGCTGTCGGGCCACTGGCAGAACTACCGCGAAAACATGTTTCTGGCCGAAACGCAGGATGACCGCGAATACGCGCTCAAACCGATGAACTGCCCCGGACACATGATGATTTTCAACCAGGGCATCAAAAGCTACCGCGACCTGCCGGTAAAAATCGCCGAATTTGGCAAGGTGCACCGGTACGAGCCCTCGGGCGCATTGCATGGCCTGTTGCGGGTACGCAGCTTTACGCAGGACGACGCGCATATCTATTGCACGGATGAACAGCTGACCGAGGAATGCCTGAAGGTCAACGACCTGATCCTGTCGATCTACAGCGATTTCGGCTTTGACGATGTGCATGTGAAACTGTCCACCCGACCCGAGAACCGCATTGGCAGCGATGAAAGCTGGGACCGGTCCGAGGGTGCGTTGAAAACAGCGCTGGACCAGGCCGGGATGAGCTATACGATCTTTGAAGGCGAAGGGGCGTTTTATGGACCCAAGCTGGAATATGTCCTGCGCGACGCCATCGGACGCGACTGGCAATGCGGGACGTTGCAAGTCGACTATAACCTGCCCGAACGTTTCAGCTCCACTTACGTGACGCAGTCGGGTGAAAAACGCGCGCCGATCATGTTGCACCGGGCGCTGTTTGGCTCGTTGGAACGTTTCACCGGCATCCTGATCGAACAACACGCCGGCAAGTTGCCGTTCTGGTTGGCGCCCCGCCAGGTTGTCGTGGCTTCCATCGTTTCAGACGCCGACGCCTATGTGCACGAAGTGGTTGCCACTTTGCGGGCCAAGGGTATTCAGGCCGAAGCAGACATTCGCAACGAAAAGATCAACTACAAGGTCCGCGAACACTCGTTGGGCAAGGTTCCTGTGATTCTGGCCGTTGGCATGAAAGAGGTAGAGGACCGCACCGTAACTGTTCGAAAACTGGGCGAAAAATCCACCGCTGTTGTCGATTTGAACACTGTTGCGACAGAGCTTGCGGCCGAGGCCACCCCACCCGACCTGAAGTAGGTCATAATTTACTTGTTGCCCTGAAAATGCCCCGGTCGATCCGCATTTCGGCCGGGCTCGGCTCGCAGATACGAGCCGTGTAATCAGGGAATGTTAAATGGCGAACTACTTTGTACAAGGGTACCATATCGAGGATTTTTCCGGCCGCTTGGGCAGCAATCGGACCATCAACAAGGAAACAACGGGGTCAAGGCTGGAAGGTACCAGCACGACATTGTCCGGTGACGCTGAAACTGTGGGGTTTTCAGTAACGGATGACGACGCAATGTTCGAAGACGCCTTTCAGGAAACGGGTGATTTTTCGGTCCTGAACAGTGACCTGACCCTTGGCGACACGACCTTTCCCGCCGGCTCGCATATCGAGTTGGAGTTCAGCCTGACAACCGAAGAAGGCATCACATTATGGGTTGCCAGGATCGGCGATGGCACCTCGAATTCCGGTCAAAACCAGATCATCCTGTCCTCAGAGCCGCTGACACCCGGGCAGACTTACACGATCGCGGACTCGCAAGACGGTGTCGATATCCCATTTTCGTCGATCTGCTTTGTCAAAGGCACCCGGATCGCGACACCGGACGGTTACACGCTTGTTCAGGATCTGCGGCCCGGCGATTTGGTGCGCACGCGGGATGACGGGACACAGCCGGTTCAATGGGTTGGTTCGCGTCTTTTGTCTTTGTGGCATCTTGCGCGCGCGCCGCAGCTGGCGCCGATCCGTATTCGCAAAGGCGCGCTGGGGAACGGCACGCCGCGTCGCGACCTGCTGGTCTCGCCACAGCATCGCATGGCGATCAATGGATGGCGGGCAGAATTGTTGTTTGGCGCACCTTCGGTTTTGGTCTCTGCAAAGGCCTTGCTGAACGACACAACCATTACCGTTGAACGCGGCACGCCTTCGGTGGCCTATTTCCACATCCTGCTGCCCAAGCACTCACTGGTCCTTGCGAACGGGGCGTGGTCCGAAACACTTTTGACCGGCCCCGAGGCGCGGGCAACGCTTTCAGCGGAACAACTCAACGAATTGAATGCCCTTGTACCGGATTGGCAGAGCAAGGCGGTGCAGTCCGCCCTGCCCACCATTCGGTCGGCTGATGCGCGGTTGTTGGTCTATTGACCTAAGGCCGCTTTCGTCGATGCCGACCAACCCAGAAACAGCTGGTCGCCGGATTGAATTACGGGGCGTTTCATCAATGTTGGGTGGGCTTGCAGCAAAGCCAACGGATCACCTGTGCGTTCCTCGTCGGACAGCGTTCGCCATGTGGTGGAACGACGATTGACCAACGCTTCACCAAAGGCATCAAGGAACGTCTGCAGTTCTGCTTCGGTCAGCGGGGCCTCGCGCACGTCTTGCAGGGAAACCGTGTCATCCCCCGCCTGCAGCGCCTTCAAGGCCTTGCGACACGTGTCGCAATTCTTCAGTCCCAGAATTTTTTTTTCTGTCATCTCACCCTCGATACGGACACCGCTCAACTTATGGCAGTTTCCAGTTATTTCTTGATTTTAGCGCGATTCGCCCCCCATGCTTTGTCCACGACGACAGAATTTCAATGCCCCCGCTACTCCTTAAGTTGCAGCAGGACGAATTGGAACAATCTGGCTGTGAATTGCCCCACCAGTACGGGGCGCAAGATACGAAGGAGATCCGGGATGCCCACCGGTACCGTAAAGTGGTTCAATACAACCAAAGGCTATGGCTTCATCGCACCTGATGACGGCGGCAAAGACGTTTTTGTTCATATCTCGGCAGTTGAGCGTGCCGGCCTGACAGGTCTGCGCGACAACATGAAAATCGAATTTGAAATGATTGATGGCCGTGATGGTCGCCAGTCTGCTGGCGATCTGAAACCCCTTTAAATCTTTAGACATGACACAAAGCGCTGCCCCGCCGGGTGGCGCTTTCTTGATATCCGTTGCTGCTTAAGCCGGATCGCGGGGCAAACTGGGCACAAAATGCTCGCCCATCGCCACGATACAACTGTGCCCGGCGGCATAGGTCATCACCAACGTCCAGTCTCCGCGGTCGGACGACCACATTTCCATAATCTCTTCTGGCCCACGTAAACCGCTGGCCACTTTGCGCTCGCCCATTTGCCGCTCCAGTCGCTGTACCATCTCGTCGCGTGGGGCACAGACAACCTCTGCGATCGGTGACGCAGACATTGCGGATTGTCCGGATAGAACCAAACCAAATACGATTAGAACACGGAAAATGGACACGGGCGTTTTCACCTCACGACTGCTTCGTGAAGTTATTGTAACAGAATTACGACACTTTTGTTACACAAATACGCGAGACAGCCCGCGCCCTATTCCGGCGGCCCGGCAAAGAGCGTGCGCACCTTGGTGTAAATGTATTCAGGGCCAGGCAGGCACGTGGCCGGCGTGTCTTGCGAAGGCGCCGTCGCGCCGCAAGCCCCCGGCGCCCCATAGCTGAGGCGATCCGCCGGCCCGCCATGCCGCGACACCAGCACCAGGCAAATCGTCAGCGCACAGATCGTGCACGCAGCAATTCTCAGCATTTGCGCCCCCATTTGCGCCATGCGCGATTGAAATCATTGGATAAACGGTAGTCGCGCATGGGTTGAAGTCAATGCGCCTGCGGCCGGGAAACGGATTGTCGCGCGCGTTGCAACAAGATGCGGGGGTTAAATTCGCTTGACTCATTCATATTCGAACTGCTTCTATTCAAATGCGAACTATCCATTGCAAGTTGGAATCGATTTCTGGGAGGAAAATCCAATGTTCGACACACTATCCAAATGGGCTGCGGCCGCCGTTTTGACGGTTGGCGCGACCACCGCTGTGCACGCGGCCGACGTGACGGTGAAATTCGCCAGCGCCTTCGCGTCACCCGAAATTGCCGAGTATCAGGCCATTGCCGCCTTCAAGGATTTCGTCGAATCCCGCAGCGGCGGCGAGATCGAGATCAAGCTGTTCGCCCAATCGCTGGGTGGCGACCGCGAGATGTTCGAACAGGTTCAACAAGGCTCGCTGGAAATGTCGTTCCCGGCTGATGGCGCGATCGCTGGCTTTTATCCGCCGGTTCAGGTGCTGTCGATTCCCTATGCGGTGCCCAGTTCCACCGTGGCCTGGCGGCTTTTTGAAAGCGACTTCATGAAGGGCCTGACCGACGACATGCGCGAACAAACCGGCGTGCGCACGCTGGCCTTGTCGGAAAGCGGGTTCCGATCGATGAGCAACAATGTCCGCACCATCAAGACCCCCGAAGATATGGTGGGCCTGAAGATGCGCACCATGGAAAGCCCGGTCTTTATGGAACTGATGCGGTCACTGGGTTCGGTGCCCACGCCGCTGCCGGCAACCGAGATCGTGATCTCGTTGAAACAAGGCGTGGTGGACGGGCAGGAAAACCCGATCCCGACCATCGCCAATTCGGGCATCGGCGAGGTGCAGAAATTTGTGTCGGCCGACGAACACGTGCTGGGCGTACAGTTTGTCATCACCAATGACGAATGGTGGAACGGACTGGAGGCCAAGCATCAGCAGATCCTCAAAGACGGCTCGATCCTGCTGGCGCAGCTGTCGCAGGCCACCAAACAGGCGCAGATGGACGAGGCCATTGCCAAGCTGGAAGGCATGGGGACCGAGGTCTATATCAACTCGCTGGCTGAAAAGCGGATGTTCCGCGACGTGGCCCAGCCCGGTGTGCGCGCCTATATCGAGGGCCTTCTGGGCACCGAGATCGTGGCCGATTACCTGGCCGCAGTCGACCTCGCGACCGAGCAGGTCTACGGCAACTGACGAAATTCTCCCGCCCCTTCCCGCGGCAACGCGGGTGGGGGTCTGGTGGTGGGTGAGCAGATGAATTTCCTGAACGGATACAGCCGGTTGGTACGCGGCGTTGACCAATGGGCGCTGAACCTGGCGGCGGCGATGCTGCTGGCGATTGTCTGCGTGAACGCACTGTCGATCTTCTTTCGCTACGTGGTAGAGGCGCCGTTGTCGTGGAGCGAAGAGGCCATGCGATACGGCAATATCTGGGTCACCTATCTGGGGGCCATTGCCGCGCAGGTGCGGTCTGACCACATGCGGTTAGAGCTGCCCTATGCCAGCCACCCGACGATGGGCCAAGTGCTGCGGCTGTTCGGGGCGGCGGCGGCGATTGTTCTGGCGCTGTTTCTGGTCTGGCTGGGCACGCGCGGGGCGCTGGCCGCACTTGGACAACGCTCGCCCTCGGCCCGCATCCCGATGAGCCTGCCTTATGCCGCCGTGCCGTTGGCGGGCATCGGTATCTTGCTGGCCGCCGGTTACAGCTTTCTGTGCGCGTTGCGGCGCGTGGAAGAGGTGCGCTGATGCCCGTTGTCATCGGCGCCTTTATCCTGTTCCTGTTGCTGGGTCTGCCGCTGGCTTATGCCTTCGGGCTTGCCGGATTGTGGGGCATTCACGAGACCGGTCTGAACCTGAAAGTGGTGCCCACCCGCCTGATCACCACGATCGACAGCATGACGCTGCTGGCAGCGCCGTTCTATATTCTGGCGGGCGAGATCATGAATGCCGCCGGCATCACCGACCGGCTGGTGCTGCTCAGCCGCCGGATCGTGGGCGGCATCCGCGGCGCGACGGCTTATGCCAATGTTCTGGCCTCGATCTTTTTCTCTGGCATCTCGGGCAGCTCGGTCGCCGACACTGCCGCCCTGGGCCAGATCTTCGTGCACGGCATGGCGCGCGAGGGGTATTCGCGCGCCTTCTCGTCGGCCGTCACCGTGGCCAGCGCGATTATCGGCCCGATCATCCCGCCCTCGATCACCGCGGTGATTTATTCTGCGATTACGGGGGTTTCGGTGATCTCGCTGTTTGTGGCGGGCGTGGTGCCGGGGCTTTTGTTCGGGCTGGCCTGTTTCGCGGTGATCTTTGTGAAGGGCCGGCGCGGCGGTCTGCCCGAACCGCAACGCGTCGCCGACGACGGCACGCCCACATGGCGGTTGCTGATCGACGGGCTCGCGGTTTTGTCACTGCCGGTGGTGATTGTCTGGGGCACGGTGGGTGGCGTCTTCACCCCGACCGAGGCCGGGGGCGTTGCCTGCCTGCACGCGCTGTTGCTGGGTGTGTTCGTGTTCCGGTCGATCACGCTCAAAAGCTTCTGGACCGGCCTGCAAAACGCCGCGCGGTCCAGCGCCACGGTGTTTTTCCTGGTGGCGATGGTGTCGCTGGCCTCGTATGTGCTGATCATCGAGGGCATCGGCTCGATCACGCAAATCCTGCAGATCTGGTTCGCCGATCAGCCGGTGCGGTTCATGCTGGGCAGCGTCGGGTTGCTGCTGGTGCTGGGCATGTTCCTGGAGCCGACGATCATCATCATCGTCTTTATCCCGCTGCTGACCCCGGTGGCGCGCAACCTGGGCATTGATGATGTGCATTTCGCCATGGTGGCGATCCTGACGCTGACCATGGGGATGATCACGCCGCCGGTGGGGATCAACCTGTTCATCATCCTGCGCATCGCCAAGATCGGCATGCTGCCATTGCTGCGCGAACTTTCCGCCTTTCTGGTGGCCGAGTTTGTCGTGATCCTGCTGATCATCTTGGTACCGGCGCTGTCAGTGTGGTTGCCGAACCTGCTGACCTGACCCGGTCAGCCGTCGCTCAGCACCGCCTGAAACTCGCGCCATTCGCCCTTGGACATGCCCGATGCCTCTTGCGTGACCTCTTCGCCCTTCAGCATGCGGCGGATACAGTCGATGGCCGAGCCCGACAGGTTCACCCCGCCCATGCGGTAATCAGCGAACGCGGCATAGGCGTGCGGCACCCAGTCGGCGACAATCTTGCAGATCTCGTCGGCATAGACGCGGATCTCATATTGCGCATGAGCATCGGCCCGCAAGCGCAGGAAATGAAACAGATTATGCAGATCAACCTTCCAATACCACTGGGTATAGACATTGGCCGGCAGGTTCATCCGCGCCAGCTCGCGCGCCAACCCGTCCTGGCCGTCCTGGCTGATCATCTGTTCGTAATTGTCATAGGCGCGGTGGCTGTCGGATTTCAGAATCTCCAGCACCCGCGCAGCCTCGGCCCCCTGCAGCGCCGCCCCGCGCCCCTGGTTGTTCACCGTTGACTGCGCCGCCAGCGCGTCGGGCTCGGGGATATAGAATTCGCGGTCCAGGATCGAATAGCGGGCCGAGTATTCGTTCACATTCGCGGTGCGGTGGCGGATCCATTGCCGCGCCACAAAAACCGGCAGCTTCACGTGCAGCTTAACCTCGCACATCTCGAACGGGGTCGAGTGCCAGTGCCGCATCAGATAGCGGATCAACCCGGCATCGTTGCTGACCGATTTGGTGCCCTTGCCATAGCTGACCCGCGCCGCCTGACAGATCGCCGCGTCATCGCCCATATAGTCGATCACCCGCACGAACCCGTGGTCCAACACCGGATAGGCGGTGTACAGATGCCCCTCCATCCCTTCGGACACGGCGCGCAGCGTTGGCGTGGCATTGGCGCGCAGGGCGTCGATCTCGGCAATCTGCTCGGGGCTCAGCGGCATGGGTGTTGATCCTCTTGGTCTGGGGCATGAGTCGCTCTGCCACTATATCTATGGCGTGCGCGCCCGAAAACCGCCACATACGGTTTGGCGACGATTTTTTGCCGCGGGCATTTCGGCAACGGGTCATCAGGGGCGAATCAATAATCGTTGACTTTTGGGCCCTTAACCCGGACCCTTGCCAACAAAAATACGAAGCAGTCAAAAAAAGAGCAGGTTCATGTTTCGGCAAGCAGCAACAATAGCCGCCATTATGGCGGTTGCCTCCTGCAGTGGCAGTGCAGGTGATGATGGCACCAACTTGGTAACCATTGGTGTCTCTGGCGACATTGACGACGTGGGAGACCCCACGCTGGGCCCCGGCGATCCGATTGAACGCTTCGAGGAAGAGGGGCAGGCAAGCGCCATTACCTATGACCCCGGCACAGATACCTTCACCGTGGATAACCTGGCCTTTGATGGCACCGGTGTCTACGACCGCGACGACGAGGTTGCGACCCTGAACGGGTTCCGCGTCTATGAAAACAACAACCCCACCGAACGGCGCGCGTACAAGGCGCTGTATCTGGAAAGTGCCAGCGGGCTGAGCCGTGTCGCCGTTGTTCGTACAGGCTCCTACCTGGGCTTTGGTTTTGGGGGGTTTGTCTATGCCCGTGACGGTGAGGTTGTGCTGCCAACCACCGGTCAGGCAACGTTTCAGGGTGACTATGCCGGTCTGCGCGTGTTCAGCGGCCAGGGCGGCATTCAATACACCACCGCCGATGCCGAGTTGATTGTCGATTTCGAAGACTTCGTGTCGACCCGTGCCGTTGAAGGCACACTGACCAATCGGCAAATCTTCGACACAAGCGGCGCATTGGTGGACACCTTGCCCACCTTGATCCTTGCCACGGGTGACATCTCGGATGCCGGCGAACTGACCGGCAATGCCAGCAGTCAGCGGTTCGATGCGGGCGCCGGTGCCTTTGTCGATTTCGAAGAGGGCAACTATTACGGCATCATTGGCGGCGCTGATGCGGACGAAATCGTGGGCGTCATCGTTGTTCAAGGCACGGATCCGGACGACGCCACCATCGGTTTCCAGGAAACCGGCGCCTTCATCGCGATCGAGACGCCATAAGGGGGCCGTCATGCGGCGCGCCCTTCTTTTTGCGGCTTGGCTGGCGCTCTGCCCTGCCCTGAGCTTTGCCGAAGCGACGGATCTGTCCCCCGGACAGATCCGAGATGCAGCACGAACGGCCCTGAAAACCGGGCAGCCCGAGATTGCACGCGATCTGGCTGCGGCCCTTCTTGAACGCGACGCCAGCGATATCTCGGCCAAGCTTTTGCAGGCACGCGCTGTCCGGGATCTTCGGGAATTCGACCAATCGATTGCCTTGGCCAAAGATGCGTTTGATCTGGCCCAGACAGACCTTCAGCGCTATGCAGCCGCCATGGTTGTTGCGCAGGCGCTGTCGTCCAAAGGCGCGCGCACCCGGGCACAGCTTTGGCTGCGACGCGCCGTGGATCTGGCACCCGACGAACGGCTAAAAGCAAACGCCATTCGCGACTTTCAATATGTGCGCGACCGCAATCCCTGGTCATCCAATCTGAGCTTCGGGGCAACGCCAAATTCCAACGTCAACAATGGCTCCAAGTCCGACACCGTCATTATTGACGGAATCGAGCAGACCCTGAACGGGGATGCCAAAGCCCTCTCCGGCATGGAATACCAACTGAGCGCCGACACGGAATACAGCCGGCAATTGTCCGAGAGGATGTGGGTCTTTGGCGGCGGCGCGGTTGAAATGCGGCGCTACACCTTGTCCTCGGCCGCGAAAGCACAGGCCGTGTCGCTGACCGGCAGCGACCTGCGATATGACGAAGCGGAACTGACATTTGGCACCACGTTCTTTGCGACCCCATCGGCAGGTCCAACCACGGCTGCCGTCAGTGCGGGCCGGGGGTGGTACGCAGGTGCGCCCCTGGTCGACTTCGTGCGGCTGTCTGTGGACCAAACGGTTCCAATTTCGCAGACCAAACGCCTCAGCTTTGCGTTGCTGGGCGACAGCCAAACCCGAATCAATGATCCTATCAATTCCTCGGTTTCATGGACGGCACAGACCGCCTTGAGCCAGAAAATGGGCAATGGTGACCGCCTGCAATACAGTCTTTCACTGCGCGACACGGCGTCGGACGGTGGCGCAACCGCCCATGAAGGATGGAGCGCTGGCATCACCTGGACACGGGCAAAACCGGTTGCCGGAATGCAGCTTTCCGCGGGATTGACCTTTGACGGGCGTCACTATGACGAGGCCTTTTTCGGCACCGAACGCCGCGCGGACCGGGGGGTTTCGGCCGAGATCTCGGTCGTTTTACCCAAATTGGAAAAATTCGGATTTGCACCAGAAATCAGCTTTTCGGCGGCCCAAAATCTTTCTAACGTGGGTCTATATGAGACCCGTGATTACGGAGTGACTTTCGGATTTCGCTCGGCTTTTTGATTTTTTAGGCCGCGCCCCTAACACTGTCACAGATTAATGATAATCTGAGGCCACTAAACAGGAGTGACCTTCGTGAAAGTCAAATATCTGCACACCATGGTCCGGGTTAAGGACCTGGACAAATCTATTGCGTTCTATGAGTTGCTGGGTCTGCGCGAAACGCGTCGGCATGAAAGCGAAGGGGGTCGTTTTACCCTGGTCTTCATGGCTGCCGAGGGCGACGAGGACTGCCCGGTTGAGCTGACCTATAACTGGGACGGTGACGAGGGGCTGCCATCGGACGGGCGCCATTTCGGCCACCTTGCCTATGCGGTCGAGGATATCTATGCGATGTGCCAATCGTTGATGGATGCCGGCGTTACGATCAACCGCCCGCCCCATGACGGCCGTATGGCCTTCGTTCGCAGCCCCGACAATATCTCGATCGAGATCCTTCAGGACGGCGAAGCCAAAGAGCCGGCCGAACCCTGGACCTCGATGGGAAATACCGGACATTGGTAAGGGCATTTGCCCTTTTGGCGGCCCTTTGCGGGGCCGCCGCACCGGCGCAGGCGGCGTGTCGGCTGGCCTTGTTGATCGGTTTGGATATCTCATCCTCGGTGGATGCCCGCGAAGACGCGTTGCAACGCGCCGGTATGGCCGCGGCCCTGCGCGCACCAGATGTTCAGAAAGCCCTGCTAACACCGCAAGGTGCCTCTGTCGCCTTGGCGATCTACGAGTGGAGCGGGCGCTATAAGCAGGTCGTGGTTGTCGATTGGCGCGTTTTGGACAGCGTACAAGCTATAAATGCCGTCGCCTCACAGGTTGAAACGTCACGACGGACCCTGCGCGGCGATCCGACCGCCATAGGACACAGTCTTGATTTTGCCGACCAGATGTTTGCCGACGCCCCGCGATGCGATTTCCAAACGCTGGACCTGACAAGTGACGGTGTGAATAACGACGGCTACGGACCGGCGGTTGCGTATCGACGGGGTGTTCTGGCCGAAACGACGGTGAATGTTCTGGCTGTGGGCGGCAGTACCACGGACGACCAAACCTTGTACGATTTCCACATCGACAAGGTCCTGCGGGGCCCCGGCTCGTTTATCGAGATTGCGCGTGATTACAGTGACTTCGCACGTGCAATGCACAAGAAACTGTACCGCGAGGTTGAATTGCAGGTGTTCGGGAACACGACTATCCAAGCACCCAAAGGCGGCTAATAGATATAGCGGATCTGATCCGTCCAGTACCGCTCCATCCGGCGCAAAGCAGCGGTAATATCTTCAAGCGTTTCAAAGCCAACGGCGCCTTTTTCTTCAAGACCAACAGCGTGGCGGGCAAAGAGATCCGCGACCAGGTCGCGAATATCCCGCCCGCGCGCCGTCAGCCTGACACGCACTGACCTCCGATCAATCTCGCACCGCTGGTGGTGCATATAGCCTGCTTCGACAAGTTTCTTGAGATTGTAGGACACGTTGGAGCCTTGGTAATACCCCCGGCTCTTCAATTCGCCCGCTGTTACCTCGTTGTCGCCGACATTAAAAAGCAACAATGCCTGAACCGGGTTGATTTCCAACTCGCCAACACGCTCAAACTCGTCCTTGATCACGTCGAGCAAAAGGCGGTGCAGCCGCTCAACCAGCGCCAGCGCCTCGAGGTAGCCCGTCATGTACCCGCGCGTCTTGGCCGCGGCAAAGGGGGCTTGCATGCTCATAATCTTCTCCGTCCATTTCTGGTCAGAGCCGACCTTGGGCCAGATGTTCAAAGATTCGGTTAAAGAAAATTGTCTGTTCAGCGCGGTGTCGCGACCGAGGTGATACGGGCAACCAGATCTGCAAATTCAGGCGCCGCCTCGACGCGCCCCGTAACCCAGGTAAACAGCTCCTGATCGTTTTCCTGCATCATCGCCTCGAACTGATCCAGCGTTGCATCATCCAGCGTGGCCAACTCGGCATCGCAGAACCGGCCAAGGATCACATCCATTTCCTTCATGCCCCGGTGCGTGGCGCGCATATAAATCCGTTTCAGGCGTATGTCGCGGGGCAATTCAGTCATTTCACGATCCTTTCGCGCTTGAACGCCGGGTGCCCTGCTCTTATGACGGAGCCGGTTTAACTTCAATCCCGGAGCTTTCAGATGCCGTTCCTGTCCGATACCCTGTCGCGTGTCAAACCCTCGCCGACCATCGCGGTCACGAACAAGGCGCGCGAGCTGAAGGCCGCGGGCAAAGACGTGATCGGCCTTGGCGCCGGTGAGCCCGATTTCGACACGCCGCAAAACATCAAGGATGCCGCCAAGGCCGCCATTGATGCGGGCGAGACGAAATACACCGCCGTTGACGGCATCCCGCCGCTGAAAGATGCGATTTGTGCCAAGCTGAAACGCGACAATGGCCTGACTTACGAGCCCGCGCAGGTGTCGGTTGGCACGGGCGGCAAACAAATCCTCTATAACGCCCTGATGGCCACGCTGAATCCCGGCGACGAGGTGATCATCCCTGCACCATACTGGGTCAGCTATCCCGATATGGTTCTGCTGGCTGGCGGCACGCCGGTTGCGGTGGAATGCGGGATCGAAAACAGCTTCAAGATGACGGCAGAGCAGCTTGAGGCGGCGATCACGCCCAAGACCAAGTGGCTGATCTTCAACTCGCCGTCGAATCCCACCGGGGCCGGTTACAGCTGGGACGAGCTGAAGGGGTTGACCGAGGTGTTGATGCGCCACCCGCATGTCTGGGTAATGACCGACGACATGTACGAACACCTCGTCTATGACGTGTTCGAGTTTTGCACGCCCGCGCAGGTGGAACCGGGTCTTTATGACCGCACGCTGACCTGCAACGGGGTGTCGAAAGCCTATGCCATGACCGGCTGGCGGATCGGCTATGCGGCCGGTCCGGTGGAGTTGATCGCGGCCATGCGCAAGGTGCAAAGCCAAAGCACGTCGAACCCCTGTTCGGTCAGCCAGTTCGCCGCATTGGAGGCGCTGAACGGCCCGCAGGATTTCCTGGCTCCGAATAACGAGACCTTTGTGCGCCGCCGCAACCTGGTGGTTGAAATGCTGAACGCGGCCGAAGGGATCGCATGCCCGACACCCGAAGGCGCGTTCTACGTGTACCCGTCGGTTGCAGGTTGCATTGGCAAAACCTCGGCCGGTGGAACGGTGATTGCCGATGACGAAGCTTTTGCCAGTGCACTGCTGGAAGAAGAAGGTGTAGCGGTGGTGTTTGGTGCGGCCTTTGGCCTGAGCCCGAATTTTCGCGTTTCCTACGCAACTTCGGACGAGGCGTTGAAAGAGGCTTGCACACGGATCCAACGCTTCTGCGCTGGTCTTAGCTGAACTGTTGCCTAATTGTGCGCCTTTGGCGCGCTGCCCTGATCTCGTGGCCCGCCTTTCGGCGGGTCCCCTCGGGCTGTCGCCTGCCTTGGGGTTTGCGCAGCACGCGGGTGGCTGGTATGGCTTGAAGGGCAAGAAAACCTGAACCAAGGCAAGGGCATGGCCGGCGATCTTCCAGAGTACTTTTACCGGGTTCGCGAGAACGGGGCCGTTGTGTTCCGGATTGACACCGAGAACAGGCATCGGCGGATCGACATGGACCAGATTGCCGTCGTTAACGTCAAGAACGGCGAGATCAAAGCCCATGGCGACAGGGTCTTGTCCGAAGACGATCTGGCCGAGATCACGGAATGGATGGAAGCGCGTCAGGCGCTTTTGGCCGAGCGGGATGTTGATGACATCCTGCGTGCAGTGGATCACCTGAACCTGACTGCGCAATGGGCGCAATCCCGTGCCAGCGAAGATCAACTGGAAGAAGTCACGGATGCGTTGCTGTTGGCGATGCACGACTTGCGATCGGTTCTGGTGCGCAAGAAATCTGACCGCCTGATGAAAGCGTCTCGCGACAAAGGCTAGATCCTGACACCACGCGTCCAGAACCGGTGCATCAACAGCACCGCTGCCACTCCGAGACCGACGGCGAGGCCGATCCAGACGCCAACACCTTCCCAACCCAGCGGAAAGCCAAGCAGATAGCTGACAGGCGCGCCGATGGCCCAATAACTGATCGCGGCGATGACCATGGGCACCCGTGTGTCCTGAATACCGCGCAGCAGGCCAAGCGCCATGGCCTGGCACGCATCCGCCAACTGGAACACAGCCGCAGCGGCAAGGAACACCGCACCCAATGCGATAACCGCGTCACGCTGTGGATCGTCGGGGGCTATGAATGAGCCAACAAGCACATCACCGAAGGTGAGGAAAACAAAGATTGTCAGCGCGGTAAACGCCAATGACACGCAAATGGCGACCTGCGCACCGTGGCGCAATCCGACAGGATCATTTCGACCCAGCGCACGCCCTGCCCGCACCGTCGCGGCCCCCGATAAGCCCAGATGAAACATAAAGGCCAAAGCCGAGATATTCAGCGCGATCCCATGCGCCGCCAGCGGCAGTTTACCCAACCAGCCCAACATAATCTGCGAGGCATTGAACAGGCCCACCTCGGCCAGGTTCGTCAGCCCAATGGGCCAACCCAGGCGAAATACCTGTGCCATCGCATCTGCGTCACGCCGCCACAACCTCTCGAACATCGCGTGTTCGGGCAAGGCGCGCGCGACATAACCCGCCGTCAAGAGCAAGGTCAGCACATGGACCGCAACCGACGCCAGGGCAGCGCCCCGGATGCCGAGCTCGGGCGCCCCCCAATTGCCAAAGATCAACGCGTAGTTCACCACCGCATTCAACAGAACGGACAGCAGGGTGATGGCCAAGACCACTTGTGTACGTTCCAGCCCGGCCAGGTAATTCCGCAAGACGAGCGCCACAAGCGCCGGAAAGATCGACAGTCCCATCAGGCGGGTGTATTCCTGTGCGATCGCCGCAAGCTCGGGGTCTTGGCCAAGCGTGATCAAAACCGCCTCTGCCCAGAAAAGCGGTGGTATCGTCACCAATCCGTAAATCACCGAAACCCACATGCCCATGCGCGTGATCCGGCGCACCTGTGGACGGTCACCAGCAGATTCAGCCCGCGCCACCATGGGCATCACTGCAAAGGCAAACCCGGCGCCCAGGATGAACAGGATAAAGAACACCCCACCGCCCAGAACCTGCGCACCAAGCGCGTCCAGATCGTACCATCCCAGCATTACCGTGTCGGTCATCACGATGGCAAACTGCGCCACCTGGCTGCCAATCATCGGCAGGCCAAGCGTCAAAAGCGCCCGCAGGTGCTGCATATGAGACATGGGTGTGGTCATCCCCCACCCTTATGCCCGGCGCGGGTTCAGGACAAGCGGCAGAATTGTCTGGTTACGATTGGAATTGTGACGCCCCTATGCAGTGTCAGATTGCCCCGGACGTTTCACGCGGTGGTCGGGATGCAGCGACGTTCCAAGGATGTGGTCGGCCCGGTGGATCACGTGGCTGGCCTGCCCCACGATCAGCGGGTCAGGGGCGCGGGCGATCTTGGTATCCTTGCCCGGATAATCAAGCGAAGACAGGAAATGCCGCATACATTCCAGCCGTGCGCGTTTCTTGTCGTTGGACTTTATGATCGTCCAGGGCGCATCGGCGGTGTCGGTGTAAAAGAACATCGCCTCCTTGGCCTCGGTGTAGTCTTCCCATTTGTTCAAAGAGGCTTTGTCGATGGGCGACAGTTTCCAACGTTTCAGCGGGTCGGTCTCGCGCGACTTGAACCGCAGGCGCTGCTCCTCCTGAGTGACCGAGAACCAGTATTTGTACAGGCGAATGCCTGACCGCACCAACATCTGTTCCATCAGTGGGGTCTGACGCATGAACTCAAGGTATTCATTGGGTGAACAAAACCCCATAACCCTCTCAACCCCGGCGCGGTTGTACCAGGAGCGGTCATAGAACACCATCTCGCCGGTGGTTGGCAGCTCGGTGATGTATCGTTGAAAGAACCACTGTCCTTTCTCTTCCACCGTAGGCTTGTTCAATGCCACCACGCGGGCCGAGCGCGGATTCAGATGCTCGGTGAACCGCTTGATGGTGCCGCCCTTGCCCGCTGCATCGCGCCCTTCAAATAACAGAACAAATTTCTGCCCGCTTTCCTGTGCCCAAAGCTGCACTTTCAAAAGCTCGGCCTGAAGTGCGGCCTTTTGACGTTCATAGCTGCGGCGCGACAGCTTGGTGTCATAAGGGTATTGCCCGGTTTCAAAGGCATGCGCGACCTTGTCGGCGCTGATCTGTTGACCGTTGGCGCGGCGGGGTTGGGTGATGGCTCCGTTTTCCATGGTTGCTCCTTGCTGTTGTGACCACTGCTATCGCGAATGAATTCGCCGCGCCTTGATGCGTGTCAAAAAGCTGTTACAAAAACTCTGCGCCGAATTGCCATTGCCCCTTCACCGCAAGGGATGCTCTAATAGGTGCAAGCAACCACAATATCGAGCACCCATGTCCGCACCCGACCTCCTTTCGCAGGGCGAAGACCCTTCTGACTACAACGCCGCCTCGATCGAGGTTCTTGAAGGGCTGGAGCCTGTGCGCCAGCGCCCGGGCATGTATATCGGCGGCACGGATGAACGCGCGCTGCACCACATGGTGGCCGAGATCCTCGATAACTCGATGGACGAGGCCGTGGCTGGTCACGCCAACCGGATCGAGATCGAGTTGCACGAAGATTTCTCGGTCACCGTCCGCGACAATGGCCGTGGCATCCCCATCGACCCACATCCCAAATTCCCCGACAAGTCCGCGCTGGAGGTGATCTTGTGCACCTTGCACGCGGGCGGCAAGTTCTCGGGCAAGGCCTATCAAACCTCGGGCGGCCTGCACGGCGTCGGCTCGTCGGTCGTGAACGCGCTGTCGGATTCGCTGGTGGTGCAAGTCGCCAAGAACAAAGAGCTGTTCGAACAACGCTTTTCGCGCGGTCTGCCGCTGGGCGGGGTGGAAAAGGTTGGATCGGCACCCAACCGGCGCGGCACCACCGTGACCTTCCACGCCGACGACCAGATCTTTGGCCACCACCGGTTCAAACCCAAGCGCCTGTTCACGCTGGCCCGGTCCAAGGCCTATCTGTATTCGGGCGTCGAAATCCGCTGGAAATCTGCCATCGAAGATGGCGAAACCCCAACCGAGGCCGTGTTCCACTTTCCCGGCGGTCTGAAGGACTATCTAGGCGAGGTTTTGGGCAAGGCCACCACCTATGCCGAGGTGCCATTTGGTGGAAAGGTCGAGTTCAAAGAGAAGTTCGGCGAACCCGGCTATGTGGAGTGGGCCATCAACTGGACCCCGTCTCGCGACGGGTTCATCCAGTCCTATTGCAACACCGTGCCCACCCCGGAAGGCGGCACCCATGTCACCGGTTTCTGGGCCGCGATCCTGAAAGGTATCAAGGCTTATGGCGAGCTGTCGGGCAACAAGAAAGCCGCCCAGATCACCCGCGACGACCTGATGACGGGCGGTTGCGCGCTGGTCAGCTGCTTCATCGCCGATCCGTCCTTTGTCGGCCAGACCAAAGACCGCCTTTCGACCGAGGCCGCCGCCAAGATGGTGGAAAACTCGGTCCGCGACCATTTTGACAACTGGCTGGCGGCCGACACAAAATCCGCCGGTGCGATCCTCGATTTCCTTGTGCTGCGGGCCGAGGAACGCCTGCGCCGCAAGCAAGAGAAAGAGACCGCCCGAAAATCCGCTACCAAACGGCTGCGCCTGCCCGGCAAGCTGGTCGACTGCACCCGCCAGCAACGCGACGGGACCGAGCTGTTCCTGGTCGAGGGCGACAGCGCCGGCGGCTCGGGCAAAGGCGCCCGCTCGCGCGAGACACAGGCGATGCTGCCCCTGCGCGGCAAGATCCTGAACGTGCTGGGCGCGGCCAGCTCGAAACTGGGCTCAAACGCCGAGATCAACGACCTGTGTCAGGCGCTGGGTGTCGGCATGGGCACCAAGTTCAACATCGACGATCTGCGCTATGACAAGGTCATCATCATGACCGACGCCGATGTCGACGGCGCCCATATCGCCAGCCTGCTGATGACGTTTTTCTTCACCCAGATGCGCCCGCTGATCGACCACGGCCACCTCTACCTCGCCTGCCCGCCGCTGTTCTGTCTGAAACAAGGCGCCAAGCGCGTCTATTGCCTGAACGAGGCCGAACGCGACGCCTGGCTGGAAAAGGGCCTGGGCGGGTCCGGCAAGATCGAGGTCTCGCGCTTCAAAGGTCTGGGCGAGATGAACGCCAAGGATCTGAAAGAAACCACGATGGACCCAGAAACCCGCAAACTGATCCGGGTGACCATCGACGAGGATGAACCCGGCGAAACCGCAGACCTGGTGGAGCGCCTTATGGGTAAAAAGCCGGAAATGCGGTTTCAATACATCCAGGAAAACGCTAGATTTGTTGCAGAGCTGGACTTATAAAGCCCATATTCTGCGATTTTCAACATTTGGCGTACAGGTGATTCAATGAGGTGTTTTATTATCAGCCCTATTGGGGCAGAAGATTCTCCAAGCAGACAGGTGGGAGATGACTTTTTTAATTTGCTCATGGTGCCCGCCTTACGCGGGTACAAATTTGAACCAATCCGCGCAGACAAGATTTCGAAGTCCAGTCAGATTACTGAGGAAATCGTTGAACTAATTCAGAACTCAGAACTTTGCATTGCGGATCTGACAATGCAAAATCCCAACGTATTCTATGAAGTCGGGCGTCGACATGAAACGGGCCGACCAATTATTCTGCTTGCGCGCAAGGGCGAAAACGTGCCGTTCGATTTGGCGGGAAACAGAATTATTTTTTATGATTTGTCCAACGCAAAGAGTACAATTGAGACCATAAATTATATTTGCTCGTTCATTGACGAGTTGACCGCAACCGGCCAGATACTTGGAAGCTCGAAGAACGCTACTTTATCCACAATTCTCGTGGAAGTTGAAAAAGTTCACACTCTACTAAAGGGTGGGCTTCAAAAAATTGCACGGCCGGATCATCAGGTCGGTGCGCCACGAAGTCAAAGAGTAAAAGATATTGAGCTGCTAAAGATGCCGCCCGCCCATGCATTTATTACAGCATTGGAATCTGGCGATATTGAAGGTGCTAGGTCTGTATTGCCGCGCGTAAAGGAGTTTCTTGGAAAAGAACAGTATTTATCTGCCCTTGCGAGTCTTGCAGAGGTTGGTGACTCCGACGCAAAGGACGAGCTTGTTTCACAATTTATGGAGCTTGCGGAGTCTGCTTCAGAATCGAGCGTTTTGGTTATTCTGGCAGGGCTACGCGACTATTTTACGAATACGTCACAATTGGAACCAGGGCTTGAAGTTTTCAGAGACCTTCTGTCGCACTATCAGGGTTCAGGCGCCGGGAACGTATCAGTTTTGTCGAATATTTTTAATCGTCTCCAACAATTGTCATTTTCAAATAATGATTTTTTGGATGCGTTGCAATACGCCCTTGAGGCAGTACGACTTTCACCGGACGATGACAGCTATACCTACAATGCGTATCTCATCGAACGTGAACTGGGGAATACTGAAGAAGCAGTACAATACGCGCAGAGGTTTCTTGAGCTTACTGAAGACATGGAAAGTAGATTTGCAGTCTTGGCGAAAGAGTATCTGGCAATTGAAGGCGCAGCCTGACTTAGTATGCCATTTGCAGGATCGCCTCAAACACCCCATCCAACTCACCCGCCGCGGCCGCCAAATCCGCCCCGCCCTCATCCATATAGGGCGCAAACACATAGCTGGGCGTCTTATAGCTCAGAAACCCCGAGCCATCCGGCTCTTCGGTCACGTAAATCCGGATCGGCGCCTCGATCATCGCCGCCGTGCTCAGCCCAAGAATGCGCACCGCGTAGACGTTGTTGAAAATCCCGATCACCCGGTTGCCCGGAATGGTGATCCCGCGCGACTTCGCGGCACCCGTGGGCCCGGCCTGCGTGACCACACCCATGCCATTGGCCTTGGCCGCCGCGCGCACGTCCTTGACCAGCTGCGCATAAGGTTTGTCGCTGTCCATCACCACCCACCCCTCGCGCGGGTCCACCGATTGGGCATGGGCCGGCATGGCAAGGGCAATCATCAACAATAAGGCGCGCATAGGGTCCTCCTGACGCTTCAGTGCGGCCACCCTAGCACCGTGGTCCAAAGACCCAGGTCACAAAGCCGCGAGACGGGGCTTGCCCCCTGCCCCCACCTGAGACAGGCTGCCAACAACCGTGGGAGGGCACCGAATGAACACCGCACCGTTTTATGCCTCAGTCATGCTGGCCGCAGGTATCGGCATCCCGATCCTCGCCGCGCTGAACGCAAGGCTGGGTCAGCATATGGGCTCGCCGGTCGCGGCCGCCGTGGTGCTGTTTGTCGTGGCCTTCCTGACCGCAACGGCGGTGGTTCTTGTCGCCGGGCCCGGCGCGTTGAGCCAGGTGACAACCGCCCCCCGCCACCTGCTGCTGGCCGGATGCCTGATCGCGTTCTACGTGCTGACCATCACCTGGATCGCGCCAAAATTCGGCGTCGGCAACGCGGTGTTCTTTGTGCTGCTGGGCCAGCTGATCTCGGCCGCCGCGATTGACCATTTCGGCCTCTTCGGCGCGCAGATCAGCCCCCTGTCGCTGGCCCGTGCCGCCGGTATCGGCGTCATGGCCCTTGGTGTCGCCATCACCCAAATGGCCTAAGCCCCACAGGCCCAGCCGCCTTTGGGCGCGTCGGGGGCGGGCGGGTGGGACGCGCCCAAAGGCGGCGCTCAGCCCGCGATAAGGCGACCACCCTCCAACCGCACCATGCGTGTCATCCGCGCCGCAAGTTCCAGGTTATGTGTGGCGATTACTGCCGACAGCCCGGTCTCTTGCACCAGGTTCACCAACGCCGCGAACACCCGATCCGCGGTATCGGGGTCCAGATTTCCGGTCGGCTCATCTGCCAACAACAGTTGCGGCGCGTTGGCCAGCGCCCGGCAAAACGCCACCCGCTGCTGCTCGCCCCCCGACAAGGCCGCTGGCCGATGCCCGGCACGTTCAGCCACACCAACCCGGTTCAACAAATCCTCCGCCCGCGCCCGTGCCGCCGCCGCTGAAACACCGTTCGCCAACTGTGGCAACACGATATTCTCCAATGCTGTGAACTCGGGCAGCAAATGGTGGAACTGATAGACAAATCCCACGTTCTGCCGCCGTATGGCCGTGCGCCGTCGGTCACCAAGGCCCGCGGCATCCTGGCCCGCAATGGCGACGCGCCCCGCATCCGCGCCATCCAGCAACCCTGCAATATGCAGCAAGGTGGACTTACCCGCCCCGGACGGCGCCACAAGGGCAACAATCTCACCCGGTGCAACCTGCAGATCAGCGCCACGCAGCACCACCAGCTCGTTGGGTTTCCCGCGGTTATAGGCCTTTTCAACGCCGGCAAGCTCCAACACCAGATCACTCATAGCGCAACGCCTCCACCGGGTTCATCCGCGCCGCGCGCCGGGCTGGAAAAATCGTGATGACAAAGGACAAAAACAACGACAATCCCACCGCTGATAACACATCGACCAATTGCAGTTTCGCCGGCAGCTTATAGATCCCGCGGATCGACGCATCCCAGACCCCGCCCCCCGAGGCACCGTTCACAAAGGCCAGGATCGCGTCGAAATAGGCCGCAAACAGGCAACCCAAGATTACCCCCAAAGCTGTACCCACCAGCCCCACCAGCGCACCGCACAAAAAGAAGACCCGCAGAACCGAACCCTCGCTCAGCCCCATCGTGCGCAAAATCCCAATGTCGCGCCCCTTGTTCTTCACCAGCATCACAAGGCCCGAGATGATGTTCATCGAGGCGATCAACACCAACACCGACATCAGCACGAACATCACCGTGTCTTCCACGTCCAGCGCCCGCAGGAACGAACTGGCACTGTCGCGCCACGTCCACAAAAGCGTGCGTTCGCCGCCCGCTTTCAACAGGTCAAGGCTGTAACCTTCAATCTGATCGGGATCTTCGACGATCACTTCGATCTCGTCGGCAACCCCCTCGCGGTTGAAATAGATTTGCGCCTCGGCAAAGGGCATGTAGACGCGGGTCTTGTCCACGTCGTAGCGCCCCGCCGAGAAGACATAGACCACCTCATAGGCTTTCACGCGTGGGCTGCGGCCCAGAGGGGTCTGAACACCGTTCGGCGAGATCAACTTGATCTTGTCACCGACGTCCACGCCCAGCGTTCGTGCGATGCCTGAACCGATGGCGATCCCTTCGTCAAACCGCTCGATATCCCCTTTGGCCGTTTCTTCACGCACAACGCCGGGAATTGTTTTCAGGTCTTCGGCCGCAATGCCGTACACCTCGACCCCGGCGTTCTGGCTGCGCAGATTGGCCATGACCTGCCCTTTGATCAAAGGCGCTGCGCGCAAAACACCCTCAACATCGGCAATACGCGCCGCCATGTCCTGATATTCGGTAATCACGCGGGTGGTTTGGCCGGTTTCGGTGACATAAACGGTGGAATACACGGTGACATGCGCGTTCACGCCCAGGATCGTGTCGACGAACTCGGCCCGAAACCCGGCCCGCACCGCCAACGTGATGATCAGGGCGGCAACCGCCAACATGATGCCGATCAGGCTGATCCAGGTCATCACGCTGACCCCGCCTTCGGCCCTGCGGGCGCGCAGGTAACGCCACGCGATCATCCATTCATACCGTGAAAACGGAGGGGTCTGCCCGGCCATGACGGCTCCTTTTATGGTTCACGCGGCAAACTGGGGCCGATCGCCCCGCAGGTCAAGCGCGACGGCGGAACGGTCGGCGAAGAAGGGCCGCCAAGGCACTGATAAGCCCCCACCCCGCCAAAAACCCGATCCCGGCACAGATCAGCCCATCGGTCGTCACCGGCACCGCCGGCTTGTAATCGTCCCATGTACGCCGCGCGAGGTCCACATCGGCAAATCGCCAGGGCTGCGACAACCGTTGCAGCGCAGTTTTACCCGACAAGGTGTCATAGTCGGCGCTCAGCCGGTCAAAGCGAACCAGACTGTTTACCAGGTTGTCCCGCAAGGTGGTCTGAAACTCGGTGCCGCGCTGCATCTGCGCCAGCGCCTCGTCGCGGGTCAGCCCCGCCGCCTTGGCCGAGATATCAAACCCCGTAGCCACGATCCGCAATTCGTCCACCGCGCCCGACAGCCGCTGCAGATATTGCTGCGAGAATTCAGGGAACTGCGACAGGCCCACTGCCCCTGACAACCCACCCACCATGGTCAGCATTCTAAGGATCATGCCCGCCTCCGATCGTTTAGATCTGCCTCAATTCGAGAATAGCGCTTGGATCAGGCTGCGATCAAGCGCGCCCATGGCATTCCCGTCTATACAAGCCTCGTAGGCGGCAAAGAACGACCACGTTTTGCCCCAACTGACAGTATAGCTGCCGCCGTTGCCTCTGCCGTCGCCAAAACACAACGATCCAAAATGCCAATGATTAAAACCGTTGCCGCTCGCACGTCCAATCATACCCATGCCGTAAAACGCCCCGCCGCCCATATCTGCCCGCGGCAAGTTGCCTGCATCCGAACGCACATGGGTGGAACGATGGAACCGGGCATAATCTTCAGCGGACATGCGCCAGCCGCCCCACGGCCCAAACGCGCCTGAAACTGGTGACAATTCGCCCGACGCGATACCCAGCGGTTTGAGCACCCGACGGGCGCAAAAACTGTCATAGGCTTCACCAGCCACAGCTCCGATTACCACGCCAAGGATGGCGTAATTCTCGTTGTTATAGGCAAAAGTTTTCGGCCCAAGCTTCTTGCGTTCCAAAGCGCGCTTCGTTGCCTTGCCCCAGCGGGGGCGCGGGTCAAATCGCCACCTCCCCATAGGTCTCTGGGTTTCGTCCGGCGTCAGGCCACTTGAATGGGTCAACAGCTGCGCGATCGTGATGTCACCGCCCTGTCCCAGCAGGTCTTGAAGCGTTGCATCAAAGGTCAGGCGGCTTTCATCGACGAGCGATTTAATGCAGGCGGCGGTGATGGATTTGGAAGTACTTTGCAGCTCGACCGGTTGATCGGCGGCGAATCCGCGTGCATAGCGCTTAACAACCTTGTCACCGCGCATAAGAACACCAACCGAAGGTGGGTTTCCAACGCTGTCCAACCAGCTATCGAAGAAGACACCTACCTTGGCCGTATCCGCCACAGCGGCCCCGGCCCCGATCACCATAGCCAAGGCAAGACGGAACGCACCTCGCCACAGCGCCCGCTTTGCCATTAGGTGTAAATCTCGATGATCCGCGCCACGGCGGCTTCGGGCGCCATCTCGACGCTTTCGCCGGTTTTGCGGCTGGTCAGTTCCACAACCCCGTTTTTCAGCCCCCGCGGGCCAACGGTGATGCGCCAGGGCAGCCCGATCAGGTCCATCGTTGCAAACTTGCCGCCGGCGCGTTCGTTGCGGTCGTCGTAAAGCGGATCCAGACCGGCATTGGTCAGCTGTTCATACAGCGCCTCGCAGGCCGCATCGGCCGCTTCGTCGCCCTGGCGCAGGTTCACGATGCCGCAATGGAACGGCGTCACGCCTTCGGGCCAGATGATGCCGTTGTCGTCATGGCTGGCCTCGATGATCGCGCCGATCAGGCGGCTGACGCCGATCCCGTGGCTGCCCATATGCACCGGCACCTGCTCCTGCTGGTCGTTGACCACGGTGGCGCCCATCGCCTCGGAATACTTGGTGCCGAAATAGAAGATCTGGCCCACCTCGATCCCGCGCGCGCTGCGGCGGCGATCCTCGGGTATCTCGTTAAACAGCGCTTCGTCATGGGTTTCATCGGTGCGGGCGTATTTGGTGGTGAACTCTTCCATGATCGACTGGCATTGCACCACATCGTCATAGTCGATCGCCCGGTCGCCAAAGCTCAGGTCGGTGACCGCGCTGTCATAAAACACCTCGGACTCGCCCGTTTCGGCCAGTACCAGGAACTCATGCGTGTCGTCGCCGCCGATGGGTCCACTGTCAGCGCGCATCGGGATGGCTTGCAGGCCCATCCGTTCAAACGTGCGCAAATAGGTCACCAGATGGCGGTTATAGGCGTGCAGCGCGGCTTCTTTCGTGAGGTCGAAGTTGTAGCCGTCCTTCATCAGGAACTCGCGCCCGCGCATCACGCCGAACCGCGGCCGGCGTTCATCGCGGAACTTCCACTGGATGTGATACAGCGTCAGCGGCAGGTCCTTGTAGCTGTTCACATAGGACCGGAAGATATCGGTGATCAGCTCTTCGTTGGTGGGGCCATACAACATGTCGCGCCCGTGCCGGTCGGTGATACGCAGCATCTCTTCGCCGTAATCGTCATACCGCCCGCTTTCGCGCCACAGATCGGCCGATTGCAGCGTCGGCATCAACAGCGGGATGTGGCCGGCACGCTGCTGTTCCTCATGCACGATCTGTTCCAGCTTTTGCAGCACTTTATAGCCCAGCGGCAGCCACGAATAGATCCCCGCCGACGATTGCCGGATCATGCCCGCGCGCAGCATCAGACGATGGCTGACAATCTGCGCCTCGGCGGGCGTTTCTTTCAGAACGGGCAGGAAATAGCGGCTCAGGCGCATTGGCGTCTCTTTTGCAAGTATTCAGTGGCTTTTTTGCCTTTTCGCCGATGTGATGTGCAATAGCAAGCGCCGCCAGCGGCTGTGCACATGGTGAAATGCGGCCACGATCCCACGCTTGCGCGCTTGGCGCGCCTTTCGCCGCCTTTCTTCTTCCATTTTCGTAAATGTTTCTTGTTCGGCGCGATAGGACGTGAACGGCTGCTCGGCTCGAATTTTTCCTGTAAATATTGGCATCATGACGCTTCTCCTGTAGCCTAAGTTTACGCTCAAACACGTGGCCGCGCCGCCACCACTTGCACAAGTAGGTTTGCAAAAATGAAAGCCAGCCTGGATGACATCGCCCTGTTTCTCGACGTTGCCAGCCATGGCGGGCTGGCAGGCGCGGCGCAGGTCAGTGGCACCTCGCAAGCCACGGTCAGCCGGCGTATGACGCGCCTGGAGCGGGATCTGGGCAAGCGGCTGTTCCTGCGCGGGCGACACGGGTATGCCCTGTCCGCCGAGGGGCGCGCCCTATTGCCTCTGGCCCGCGCCTTGCGGCAAAGCGGTCAGCAGGTGGAAGACTGGACACTGGCAGAGGCACGCCCGGCCCCCGTGCGCATTTCGGGCGGAACCTGGACGTCGCTTTGGATGGCCACCCGTATCGGGCAGGTCTGGCGGCCCGATCTCAACTGGGCGCCGGTCTTTGTGCCTTCGGAGGCCCGGCTGGACATCGCCCGCCGCGAAGTGGATATCGGCATTCGCAATGACAAGCCGACCCAGCCATGGCTGGCCGCGCAACCACTGCGCCATATCCATTACGCCGCCTTTGCCCGCGACGCCGCCTGCGGGGGGTGGATCACATCGGGCAATATCGCCCACCCCACCCCGTCGGCGCGATGGATTCGCGCGCAAGACGGCCCCGCCGCGCTGCATGCCGACGATCCTCGCCTCGCCGCGCAACTGGCACAGCAAGGGCTGGGCCGCGTCGTGTTGCCCACCTTCGCCGCCGGTCTGATCCCCGGCCTACAGCAGGTCAGCGACCCGATCGCGGATCTGTCTCACCGCGAATGGTTGGTCAGCCACCATGACGGTCGGCACGATCCCCCAACCCGAACCGCGCTGCGCGCTATTGCAACACTGGCGCGAGGCGCTTGAAACTTATGCGCCAATGGTCAAAGTAGGGCCAAGCAAGCGAGGGTTTCATGGCACTGCCGATTGACAAGCAACTCAGGTATTGGGGCATCGTGTTGGCGGTTATGCTGTTGGCACTTTGGTTTCTGGGCGGTGTGCTGTTGCCCTTCGTGATTGGGGCTGCAATCGCTTATTTCCTTGATCCCGTGGCAGATCGGTTAGAGATCATGGGGTTCAGCCGTGTCTGGGCCACGGTGACCATCACATTGATTGCATTGGTGATTTTCGTGATTATGGCGCTGGCCATCATCCCGTTGATGATCGACCAATCCCTGGCGCTGGTCAATATCGCCCCGCAAGCTGCCAGCGATCTGCAGGCCTATCTGACCGCGCGCTTTCCGTCCCTTGCCGACAGCGACAGCGTGATCCGGCAGTCTTTGCACTCGCTGGGCCAGACGATCCAGTCGCGCGGCGGCGAGCTGGTGAATGCAGTGGCCAATTCGGCCCTGTCGCTGCTGAATGTGCTGACGCTGGTGGTTCTGGTGCCGGTAATCACCTTCTACCTGTTGATGGATTGGGACCGGATGGTGGCAGAGATCGACGCGCTTTTGCCCCGCGACCACGCCCCGGTAATCCGCGATCTAGCTGGTCAGGTTGACCGCACATTGGCCAGTTTCATTCGCGGCCAAGGCATGGTTTGCGTGATCCAGGGCACGTTTTATGCCGTGGCGCTGATGATCGCGGGGCTGCAATTTGGTCTGATCGTCGGGTTCATCGCCGGGCTGATCTCGTTCATCCCCTATGTGGGCGCGCTGGTGGGCGGCGCATTGGCGCTGGGTCTGGCGGTGTTCCAATTCTGGGGCGATTGGCTGATGATCGGGGTGATCGGCGCCATCTTTGCCGCCGGACAAGTGATCGAGGGCAATTTCCTGACCCCCAAACTTGTGGGCGGCTCGGTTGGGTTGCACCCGGTCTGGCTGATCTTCGCGCTGTCGGTCTTTGGGTCGGCTTTCGGATTTGTCGGCATGTTGGTCGCTGTGCCCGTTGCGGCCTCCATCGGGGTGCTGATGCGGTTTGGCGTGGGGCGCTACATGCAAAGCCGCCTGTATCAGGGTCGCGGCACCACAGACGAATGACCGGTCAACAACTGCCCCTGAACCTGCCCCACCGCACCGCGTTGGAGCGCGGAGATTTTTTTGTCGCCGCCCCCAACGCCGTGGCCGTTGCGCAGATCGACGCCTGGCCCGACTGGCCGCAACGCAAACTGCTGTTGTTGGGCCCTGTGGGCGCGGGCAAGACACATCTGGCACATGTCTGGGCGGCGCAAACCGGTGCCTTGGTCTTTGATGCCAATATGCTTGCCCAGGCGGATATCGACGGGCTGGCTCAATGTGGCGCGGTTGTGGTCGAAGATTGCGACGCACTTGCCGGGAACCAACCCTGCGAAGAGCAATTGTTTCACCTGCATAACTTGCTTTTGGCCGAAGGCGGCAGCCTGTTGATGACCGGCCGCAACGCGCCGAAACTCTGGCCGTTTGTCCTGCCCGATCTGGCCAGCCGTATTCAGGGCACCGCCGCTGTCACGCTGCAGGCACCTGACGACACGCTTCTGGCGGAAGTGCTGAAGAAACTGCTGGCCGACCGGCAACTGACGGTTGCCGATGGCTTGATCCCTTACCTGTTGGGACGGATGGAGCGGTCTTTCGCTGCTGCCCAATGGGTGGTCGATGCATTGGACCGACAGGCACTGGCAGAAAATCGCAAAGTAACCACACGTTTGGCCGCGCAGATACTGGACAATCCCAAGGGTTCTGCCCCATAAACTGCGCCTCTTTTTAAGGTTTCCTGCCCCCATGATCTCGCCTGCTGATTTCCTGAAATCCCCTTTGCCTGCCCCGATCGACGTGCCCGAAACGCACCGCACCGGCCCCAAACGGTTCGGCAATCGCGAGCTCAGCTGGCTGGGTTTCAACTGGCGTGTGCTGGACGAGGCCCGCAACCCCCGCGTGCCCTTGCTGGAACGGTTGCGGTTTGTGTCAATCTCGGCGACCAATCTGGACGAGTTTTATACCGTCCGTGTTGCGGGGCTGCGGGAACTGGCGCGCAAGGGGGTAACCACGCCCGCCGCCGACGGTCTGACACCGCACGAACAGTTGCGCCTGATCGACAAGGACGCGCGCAAGCTGATGCAGGCGCAACAGACCGTCTGGAACCAGCTCAAGCGCGAGATCGAGGCCGAGGGCATTCAGATCCTAAGCCCGTCAAAGTTGACCAAGGCCGACAAGGGCCATCTGGCCGAATACTTCCTGCAAGGGGTCTTCCCGATGCTATCGCCACTGGCGATTGACCCGGCGCACCCTTTCCCGTTTATCGCCAATACCGGATTTTGCCTTGCGCTGCAGCTTGAGCGCAAAAAAGACGGCCGACCCCTGCGCGCCATCCTGCCCATCCCGGCCCAGACCAACCGCTTTGTCCCCCTGCCCGATCGCAACGGCAACAAGCGTTTCTTGCCATTGGAAGACCTGCTGGTGATGCATATCGACCAGTTGTTCCCCGGCTATGCCCCCACCGGCAGCTGTACGTTCCGCGTTCTGCGTGACAGCGATCTGGAGGTCGAGGAAGAGGCCGAAGACCTGGTACGCGAATTCGAGGTTGCCCTGAAACGCCGCCGCCGCGGTGAGGTGGTGCGCCTGAAGATGTCAGCAGGCGCGCCCGAGGACCTGCGCCGTGTGATCGTGTCGGAACTGGACATCACCGAGGCCGAAGTGGTCGAGGTGCGCGGGTTGATTGGGGTTGGCGACCTGTCGGAACTGGTGGTCGACGACAGGCCCGACCTTTTGTGGCCCGCCTTTGCGCCGCGTGTGCCCGAACGGGTGCAGGACCACGACGGCGACATGTTCGCCGCGATCAAGCAGAAAGACATGCTGCTGCATCACCCTTACGAGACCTTCGACATGGTGGTGCGGTTCCTGCAACAGGCCGCGCGCGACCCCGACGTGGTGGCGATCAAACAGACGCTTTACCGCACCTCGAAGAACTCGCCGATTGTCGAGGCACTGTGCGAGGCCGCCGAGGATGGCAAATCGGTCACCGCGCTGGTGGAGCTTAAGGCGCGTTTCGACGAGGCCGCGAACATCCGTCAGTCGCGCCGTCTGGAGCGATCCGGTGCGCACGTGACCTATGGTTTCATCAACTACAAGACCCACGCCAAAATCTCGACCGTGGTGCGGCGCGAGGGCGATCAGCTGGTGACCTATACCCATTACGGCACCGGCAACTATCACCCGATCACTGCCAAGATCTACACCGATCTGTCGTTTTTCACCTGCGACCCGGCGCTGGGGCGCGACGCGACCAAAGTGTTCAACTATGTCGGTGGCTATGCCGAGCCGGACGGGTTGGAAAACCTGTCCATCTCGCCCCATTCGATGAAATCCACCCTGATCGACTGTATCCGCCGCGAGGCCGAGTTTGCCCGCAACGGTCGCCCGGCCGAGATCTGGGGCAAGGTGAACTCGTTGATCGAGCCCGACATGATCGACGCGTTCTACGAGGCCAGCCAGGCCGGCGTGAAGATCAACCTGGTGATCCGCGGCATCTGCGGGCTGCGGCCCGGCATCAAGGGGTTGTCGGACAATATCCGGGTGAAATCGGTGGTGGGCCGTTATCTGGAGCATTCGCGCATCGCGTGCTTTGGCAATGGCCACGGGCTGCCGTCGAAAAAGGCGCGGGTGTTCTTTTCCTCGGCCGACTGGATGGGGCGCAACCTGAACCGGCGCGTCGAAACGCTGATCGATGTCAAGAACCCCACCGTCAAGGCACAGATCGTCAGCCAGATCATGGCCGCCAACCTGGCCGATACCGAACAAAGCTGGGTGATGAACGCGGATAACAGCTATACCCGCCACCCGGTCAACGGCAACGGCTTCAATTGCCACCGGTTCTTCATGGAAAACCCATCGCTGTCGGGCCGGGGATCAGCGGGCGCTGCCGACGTGCCGAAACTGGCGCATTCCAAGGATTGACGCGGGCCACCGCGTCCGGGCAAGATCAGATAAAAAACAAGGGGATATGCCAATGAGCGGCGAGATGGCTGCCGAGGCCCACGAAGATTGGGGCCCGTTTGGCGAACCAATTTTCGAAAGCCCCTCGGCCCGGGCCTTGTCACGGGTCGGCGTTGTGGATGTCGGCTCGAACTCGGTTCGATTGGTGGTGTTTGACGGCGCTGCACGCAGCCCCGCGTATTTTTTTAACGAAAAGCTCATGTGCGGCCTGGGTGCCGGGTTGTCTGAAACCGGGCGGCTGAACCCCAAGGGACGCGAACGCGCGTTGGAGGCACTGCGCCGGTTTGCTTTGCTGGCCGAGGGCATGGGCGCCTCGCCCATGACAGTGATCGCCACCGCCGCCATGCGCGAGGCCAAGGATGGCCCTGACTTTGTGAAACAGGTCAAAAAGGAAACCGGCCTGCGCATGTGGGTCATCGACGGCAAGGAAGAGGCCCGCCTGACCGCGCAGGGCGTTTTGTTGGGCTGGCCCGGTGCCGACGGGATCGTGTGCGATATCGGCGGCTCGTCGATGGAGCTGGCACAGGTGCGCGACGGTGGGGTTGGCAAACGCGAAACGTCCCCCCTTGGCCCGCTGAAACTGGCCGGTGTTCAGGGTGGCAACAAGGCAGTGTCCAAAGTCATCCGGTCCGAGGTGAACAAATTGGTCAAGGCCGTCGGCAATCACCGGCGATTGTACCTTGTGGGCGGTTCGTGGCGCGCAATCGCGCGATTGGATATGGAGCGGCGCGGCTATCCACTGTTGGTTTTGCACGATTATCATATGACGCCCAAAGCCATCCGCGAAACAATCAAATGG
This sequence comes from Actibacterium mucosum KCTC 23349, assembly GCF_000647975.1. Lineage (GTDB taxonomy): Bacteria > Pseudomonadota > Alphaproteobacteria > Rhodobacterales > Rhodobacteraceae > Actibacterium > Actibacterium mucosum. Next base: position 236,218 of record NZ_JFKE01000002.1, on the reverse strand, counting down.
ATTGGACAGAACGATCTGGAAGAACTGCGCACACGCACCGGCACCTCGGCAACGCGTATGGCGCTGGTCCCGATGGCCTGCGAGGTTCTGGAGACGCTGATCGACCGGCTGAAGCCCGAGGACATCTTTGTCTCAAGCTATGGGGTGCGCGAGGGCCTGCTTTATGAACAGATGTCCGATGAACAGCGCCGGCGCGATCCCCTGATCGAGGCCTGCCAATTCGCCGAGGCCTCTTCGTCGCGCATCCCTGGTTTTGGTCGCAGGCTTTATGACTTTGTCCGCCCTGTTTTTGCCGATGCCGTCCCCGAGCAACGCCGCCTCGCCCGTGCCGCCTGCCTGCTGCACGACACTGCATGGCGCGCGCATCCCGATTACCGGCACGAGGTTTGCTTCGACAACGCCACGCGCGCCAACCTGGGCGGCTTGGACCATCAGGGCCGCGTGTTCCTTGGGTTGGCCTTGCTGCACCGTTACAAGAACAACCGCGAGGGCACCCGGTTCGAAGCGATGTTCAGCCTTTTGGACAAAGACCACCTGCGCATGGCCGAGACACTGGGCAAAGCGATGCGGTTTGGGGCCATGTTCACCATGAAGAACCCCGAACAGATGGCCACCCTGCACCCGCGTCCGGATGAGGGCGTATTGGAATTGCAGCTCAGCGGTGATGCGCTGGGGCTTTTTGGCGAAGTGGCCGAGGCACGGTTTCAGTCGCTGGCCCGCGCGATGGACCTGCGCACCATGGTCACGGTGACCAAGGCCGGCTAGATCTCGATATCTGGCGCCTGTTCGGGAAGGGTTTGCATCTCGGACGGGGACTTCCGGCGGATGATAATGTCGCCATTAGGCAGACGCTCGGGCATGTGATAGGCATCCAGATTGTCGATCATGCCCAGCAATTCCTGCATCGCCGGTTCCATCTGCTGCATCAGTTGACGCATGGCTGGTTCGACATTGTCGGTCAGTTCGCGCAGGGCCGGTTCCATTTCGTCTGCGAGGCCGCGCATGAATAATTGCGCGCCCTGCTCCAGCAGCGACAAACCTTCGCGCATGTCACCCTCGGCCCGCGCCGCACCCGTGGTTGCCAAAGCCACTGCACCAATAATAAGAACCTGTTTCATGTGCATATCATAGCCCATTTCGCTTCCATTCCAAAGCTCAGAGGTTCAGGTCAACCGAAACCGGGAAGTGATCGGACGCAGTCAACAGAGCTTCGCGCAGTTCGGGCATGGCATAGCAATCGGGGTCATCAAATGGATGCCAGATACGCCAGTTGGGTGCGCGTTGCCGCAAGTCAGGCGAGACCATGACATAGTCCAGCAAAGCCGAGAGATATCGTTTTTGATCAGACAGATAGAACCGGGCGCTGGCCAGGAACGCCGTCGCGCGACCCTGCAGGATCATCCGCGCATGCGGATCGAACAGACGATGGCCGGCATCCTCCAACGCGGTGCCCAACACAATCTCGACCCCCGACCGGCCAAACAGCTTTTCATATTCGTCCAGCCCGGGGCCGTCGTTGAAATCACCCAGCACGATCAGCGGATCACCGCCCAAAAGGTGGCCGGTCACCCGCTGACGCAGCCAGATGCACTGTGCCAATTGCTTGCGGCGGTTCTGAATTGAAATGCGGATCTCATCCTCGCGCGATTTTGCGCCATGCGGGGCCTTGGACTTGGCATGCACCCCGATCATCCGAAAGGCAAAACCGTCCTTGGTTTCCATCGCCAGTTCCAACGGAGGTTTCGACCAGCGGATGGGCTCGGGCGCTGCATCCACGTCAAGGTCCCACCGAAAAACGCTGTCAAAACGCGGGGCATCGGAATTGCCCTTTTTGCCGGTCTCCATCCCGATGGGGTCGTGGCGCGCGGTCAGTTTGTCAGGGTCGTAAAGCAGCGCGATTTCCTGCTGCGTCTCGTTGCCGAACCCGATGACCGCTTTGCGGGCACGAATGCCAGCAAAGGTTGCAAATTGCTCCAAAGCCGGGACGGTGGCCCGGCGGCTTCCCTGATCCGGCGCTTCAACGACCATGACAGCGTCGGCATCTAACGCGTTGAAAACAATACCAAGCGAGGCAATCTGATCGCGTCGCGTCACATTCCAGCGTGCCGACCACTCGCCATCATCCAGCAACTGCCCCTGATCATCGAATAGCGCGTTGAACCATTCGACATTGTAGGTGGCAATCCTCAAGCGGCGCGTTCCTGTTGGATTTCTTCCCAGGCACGGTTCACGGCGATCAGGCGCGCCTCGGCCATCTTGATGGCTTCTTCGGGCACACCACGCGCTACCAGCCGGTCGGGGTGCGATTCGCGCACTGTGTGCCGCCATGCCGCCCGGATATCGGCCATGGGTGTTTCCGGCGTAACGCGCAGTACCGAATAGGGGTCAGGATCGGCATCCGGTACAAACCGTGTTTTCAATGACCGGAAACAGGGCTGCGCAATGCCCAGAATATCGGACACTCGGGTCAGAAACTCATCTTCGTTCGGGTGATACTCACCATCTGCCACGGCGATGTAGAACAGCCCCTCAACCAGATCGACCAGCGGCTGGTATTCGTCGCCGAACATCCGCTTGATCCGCTGCGCGTATTCTTCGTACCCGGCCACGTCCTGGCGGGCCAGGTTGAACACCTTGGCCGCCGAATCCATCGCGTGCGGCGGAATGTCGAACACTTCGCGAAAGGCCGTGACCTCGTCGCGGGTCACCTGCCCGTCCGCCTTTGCCATTTTCGCGCCAAGGGCGATCACGGCAATGGTAAAACCCACGGATTTCTCAGGGCTCGACCGCAAACGGTCGAACACTTCAGTCAGCGATTCGCCCTGCGCAAGGGCAGAGACAGCGTCGGCAATGCGGTTCCAGATCGACATGATCACAATCTAGTGGCTCAATCGCCGCTTGTCAGGGCGACAAATGGACAATTTTTTGCACGAGCACGAGATCGAGCCATTGGCCCGCTTTGCGCCCAACATGCGGCATATGGCCGGTTTGGCTGTACCCCCGGGCCAGATGGAACCGCAAACCGGCGGAGTTGGTGCCACTCAGCGCGCCGACCAGAACGTGGATACCTTGCTGCGCGGCGCGGTGTTCCAACGCATCCATCAAGGCGCGACCTGCCCCCTGCCCCTGCGCATCCGGCGACAGATAAACCGTATGCTCGGCGGTATGCGCATAACCCGGACCGCCCCGAAACGGTCCATACGTGGCAAACCCCCGAACCCGATCGTCACATGCAACCAGACATGGCCCCCGTCGGATGCGGTCTGCAATTTCCGCAACGGTCTTTTCAACGGTGGTGAATGTCGACAGGCCGTCGCGGATCTCGGCGTTCCAGATTTCAGCGATGGCCGGGGCGTCGCCGGATGTGGCATCGCGAATGGTCAGCTGATCCAAACGCTGCCTCCTGGTGTTTCGATCTGCGCCCGCAGCTGTTTTGCCGGGCCTTTCAACACCACGATTCGCGGGTCCAAAACATGGTCCAGCGCAACCGTCAGTGCCGCTGCGTCGGGATGGATCACCTCCAGCCGCGTCAGGCGGCAGCCGCGGTCGGGCAATCGTTCCGCCGGGTGCTGGACATCGGGCGGCCAGCTGAGCAAGGCCGGCGCCGCGCCGTCAAAGGCAATCCGCCCATCCTCTGGCACCGCCATCTGCCAGCGCAGGTCCCCCCGGGACAATTCCAGCACCGGGGTTTCGTCGAATCCCAACGCGCCCTGTACCGCCTCGGCGTCATCGCATCTGAGCGCCCAATGGCTGAGGCGCGGCGGCCCCGCAAACCGGTCCAGATCGAACCACCGTGGCCGCCCCGGCGCGGGGGCCGAGGGATTGACCGCGATCACCTCGAAATATTCTGCCGGGCCCAAGGACAGCAGCCGGTTATGCGTACCGAACTTCGGGTGTTGCCCCCCGGGTTCCAGCGGCACCCCCAACAGGTGCTCGATGGCTGTGGCGCCTTGTTCAAGATCGGTACAACTGACCACCAAATGGTCCATTCGCAAGGAACGCGGCATCTCTTACCCCTCTGCCGGTGGTTGCCAAAGTTCAATCGGCGTGCCCTCGGGGTCATAGATCCGGGCAAAATCGCCATAGGGCGTGCCGATCCAGTCGTCCTGCTGCGTCACGTCGATCCCGGCAGCGCGCAGATCGCCCATCAGCGCGGCCAGGTCGGCAACCTTGAGGTTGATCATCCACTGCTTGCCCTCGGGCCAATAGTCAGTGTCGTCCTTGAAGGGCGCAAAAACAGCCGGGCCTGCCGGTTGCGGCCATGGCTCGATCGAGGGCACGCCAAGATAGGTGCGATACCATTCCATCAACGCATCCGGGTTGCGCGACCGAAAGAAGATGCCGCCAATACCGCTCACTTGTGCCATTTCGCCGCCTTTTATCGGTTTTGCCCGGGATTTCGGGCAGGTGCGACAAAGTTTACGCCGCTTTTGGTCCAAATCCATTTGAAAAGCGCGCCGCATGTGCCATTTCGTTCATAAGGATTTTTGTCAGATAAGGATAACTCCATGCTTTTGCGCGCTATTGACCGGTTTTTCAGCCACGAGGCCTCGGGCGGCTTGTTGCTGATGTTCTCGGCCATTGCGGCTTTGTTGGTGGCCAACTCGACGTTTCAGCCGCTCTATGATGGGGCCCTCGGCAGCTACCTGGCGGTGACAATCAATGGGGACGGCCTGAACAAACCCATCCTTCTGTGGATCAATGACGGGTTGATGGCCGTGTTTTTCTTTCTGATCGGGCTGGAGCTTAAGCGCGAGATGCTGGAAGGCAAGCTGAAGAACCCGCGCGACGTGGTGCTGCCCGGCATGGCGGCCGTGGGTGGCATGCTTGTGCCCGCCGCGATCTATCTGGCATTGAACTGGGGGAACCCGGCGACCATCGGCGGCTGGGCCATCCCGGCGGCCACGGATATTGCCTTTGCTCTTGGCGTTTTGGCTTTGATCGGCACGCGCGCGCCGTCTTCGCTGAAGGTGTTTCTGCTGACGCTGGCCATTCTGGACGATATGGGCGCAATCCTGATCATCGCGCTATTTTATACCAGCGAGCTGAAGGTGGACTATTTGCTATATGCGCTGGTGCCACTGGCGATCATGATCATTCGTCAGCAACGCGGGGCGCACCGTATGGCGCCAACACTGTTGTTGGGTGTGGTGATGTGGGTTTTCGTGCTGAAATCCGGCGTACATGCGACCCTCGCGGGCGTGATCACCGCCTTCTGCATCCCGCTGAAGGACAAATGGGGCAAGTCGCCCCTGCATGCGATCGAACATGGTCTGAGCCCGTATGTTTTTTACGCCATTGTGCCCATTTTTGCGTTCGCCAATTCGGGCGTGGTTCTGACCGGTCTGACCCTTAATGACCTTCTGGCACCGTTGCCTCTGGGCATTGCGCTGGGTCTGTTTGTGGGCAAGCAGATCGGCGTGTTTGGATTGACCTGGGTGATGGTGAAAACAGGCCTGGCGCGTCTGCCGCACGGGGCCAACTGGTTGCATATCTATGGCGTGGCCTGTCTGGCGGGGATCGGGTTCACCATGTCACTGTTCATCGGTTCGCTTAGCTTCACAACAGCGGCCGAGATGAACGGTGTGCGCCTTGGTGTTCTGCTGGGTTCGATCCTGTCCGGGATCGTTGGCTATGCGGTTCTGCGCTTTGCCCCGCAAGAACAGCCGGACGAACCCGAAGCCGTCGCCGCCTGATCCGGTTCTGTTACCAAAAGGAATCCCCTGCCCCATGCGGGACAGGGGATGCTGTTTTGGGTCGCTGGCGCTCCGTTGGGTGTTCGGTTGTCAGCCTTGGCGCGCATCCGCGATGAGGCGCAAGATATCTTGCGCGGCTTGCGGGATATTGGTGCCCGGACCGAAGATGGCCTTGACCCCGTTTTCATAGAGATAGTCGTAATCCTGCTGCGGGATCACACCGCCGCAGATCACGATGATATCTTCGGCGCCTGCCTCTTTCAGGGCTTGAACAAGTTTGGGGGCAAGCGTCTTGTGGCCTGCCGCCTGCGACGAGATGCCGACGATATGCACGTCATTGTCGACCGCGTCCTGCGCGGCCTCTTCGGGTGTTTGAAAGAGCGGGCCCACATCCACGTCAAAGCCGATATCGGCGAAGGCGGTGGCGATGACCTTGGCACCGCGGTCGTGGCCATCCTGGCCCATCTTGACCACCAGCATACGCGGGCGACGGCCCTCGGCCGTGGCGAAATCTTCAACCGATTTCTGGATGGCTGCGAAGTCTTCATCACCTTCGTAAGCCGCGCCATAGACGCCGGCGAGGGTCTTAACCTCGGCGCGGTGACGGCCAAAGGCCTTTTCCATTGCCATACTAATCTCTCCTACCGTTGCGCGGGCACGTGCCGCCTCAACCGCCAGTCGCAGAAGGTTGCCCTGACCGCTTGACGCCCCGGCCTGCAGCGCGTCCAGCGCGGTGTCGCAAGCGGCCTGGTCGCGGCTTGCGCGGGTGCGTTCGATGCGCGCAACCTGCGCTTCGCGCACGGCCACGTTGTCGACATCCAGAATGTCGATCGGATCTTCCTTTTCCAGACGGAACTTGTTCACGCCCACGATCACCTCGTCGCCGCGATCCACGGCGGCCTGGTAACGGGCGGCGGATTCCTCGATCCGCAGCTTGGGCATGCCGGTGCCCACGGCCTTGGTCATGCCGCCCATCTCGTCGACCTCTTCGATGATCTTCCAGGCCTCTTCGATCAGCTCGTTGGTCAGGCTTTCCACGTAATACGACCCCGCCAGCGGATCGACGACCTTGGTCACCTTGGTCTCGTTTTGCAGGATCAGCTGCGTGTTGCGCGCCACGCGGGCCGAAAACTCGGTGGGCAGCGCAATGGCCTCGTCAAACGCGTTGGTGTGCAGCGACTGGGTGCCGCCCAGAACCGCGCTCATCGCCTCGTAGGCGGTGCGCACGATGTTGTTATAGGGGTCCTGTTCCTGCAAGCTGACGCCCGAGGTCTGGCAATGGGTGCGCAGCATCAGCGATTTGGGGTTTTGCGGGTTGAACCCCGACATGATGCGATGCCACAGGAAGCGCGCGGCGCGCAGCTTGGCGATCTCCATGAAGAAATTGGTGCCGATGGCAAAGAAGAAACTCAGCCGCCCGGCAAACGCGTCGACATCCATGCCCGCATCCAGCGCCGCGCGCACGTATTCCTTGCCGTCGGCCAGGGTGAAGGCCAGCTCTTGCACCAGGTTCGCGCCGGCCTCTTGCATGTGATAACCCGAGATCGAGATCGAGTTGAACTTGGGCATATCGGTCGAGGTATATTCGATAATGTCCGAGATAATTCGCATGCTGGGTTCGGGCGGATAGATATAGGTGTTGCGCACCATGAACTCTTTCAGAATGTCGTTCTGAATGGTGCCCGACAGCACGCTGCGATCCACGCCCTGTTCCTCGCCCGTCACGATGAAATTCGCCAGGATCGGGATCACCGCACCGTTCATCGTCATCGAGACCGAGACCTTGTCCAGCGGGATGCCGTCAAAGAGGATCTTCATGTCCTCGACGCTGTCGATGGCCACGCCGGCCTTGCCCACATCACCCACCACGCGGGGGTGATCGCTGTCATAGCCACGGTGGGTGGCCAGGTCGAAGGCGACCGATACGCCCTGCTGCCCGGCATCCAGCGCCTTGCGGTAAAAGGCGTTGCTTTCCTCGGCGGTAGAAAACCCAGCATATTGGCGGATCGTCCACGGGCGGCCGGCATACATCGTGGCCTTGGGCCCGCGCGTGAACGGCGCCGAACCGGGGACCGAGCCCATATGCGCCAGACCTTCGGTATCTTCGGCGGTGTAAAGCGGCTTGACGTCGATGCCTTCGCGCGTGTGCCAGGTCAGGTCGTCCAGCGGGCGGCCCCGCAGCTCTTTTTCGGCCATTTTGGCCCAATCAATGCGCTTGTCCGTCATCGCCTTATCCTTTTGCCGGGGCAAAGGCCGGGCGGGCCTTCGCAAAGCCGCAATCGCGGCCTATATCTAAATGTATGAAACTGTTGATCAGCCTAGCCGCGGCGCTGATGCCGCTGGCCGTTTTGGCCTCCGAAGCGCCCACTCCGCTCAGCCAGTGGCAAGAGGATCCCACCGTGATCCTGCCTGCAGGCGAACTGAAACTGGAAGAGTTCCAATGGGTTGCGCGGCCCGTGGTGATTTTCGCCGACAACCCGGCCGACCCGCGTTTTGCCGAGCAGCTGGACCTGCTGACGCGCGATTTCGACCTGCTGGTGGACCGCGACGTTGTTGTCATAGTTGACACCAACCCGGCCGACCGCTCGGCTCTGCGGACCGAGCTGCGCCCCCGAGGTTTCATGATCGCGCTGGTGGCCAAGGATGGCCGCGTGAACCTGCGCAAACCCCGCCCCTGGAGCGTGCGCGAACTGTCCCGCGCCATCGACAAGATGCCGCTGCGCCAGGACGAAATCGGCCGCGCCAAGTGATATGCGGGGCTAAGGCTCACTCGAACTCCATGATCACGTCATCCACCGCCAGGCTGTCACCGGCACCGGCGTTGATCTTCGAAATCGTTGCGCGTTTCTCGGCCCGCAGGATGTTTTCCATCTTCATCGCTTCGACCGTGCACAGGGCCTGACCTTCCTGCACCTCGTCACCCACCGCGACATCCACCTTCACGATCAGGCCAGGCATCGGACAAAGCAGCATTTTCGAGGTGTCGGGCGGCAGCTTCTCGGGCATCAACGCGGCCAGTTCGGCCTGTCGCGGGCTGTAGATTTTTACATCCAGATCGGCGCCGCGATTGCGGATGCGGAACCCGTTGGTAATCTGATCCACTTTCAGAACCAACGGCGTGTCGCCCACAGTCAGCCGCGCCAGCGATTGACCGGACACCCAGTCCGAGGTGACGCGCAGCGTATCGTCGTTCAGGAACACCGTTGCACCATCGGCATCGGCATCGATCTCCAGCGCAAAACTCTCACCCTGCAGCGAAACCACCCAGTTGCGGCCCACCTTGCGTTCGTGATTGTCCAAACGGCCCGAGATACGGCTGCGGCGAATTTCGGCAACACGGTACATGGCAGCAGTGGCAGCAGCGATCCGTTCCAACGCGGCATTGTCCAACTGCACGCCTTCAAACCCGTCAGGGTATTCTTCGGCGATAAAGGCCGTGGTCATGTCGCCCGACACAAATTTCGGATGGTCCATAACGGCGGAACAAAACGGCAGGTTGTGGCCGATCCCCTCCACCTCGAACGCGTCCAGCGCCTTGCGCATCTCTTCGATGGCCTCGCCGCGGGTTGGGGCCCATGTGCACAGCTTGGCGATCATGGGGTCGTAATACATCGAGATCTCGCCGCCTTCGTAGACGCCAGTATCGTTGCGCACCGCGTGCGTGTCATCGGCCACCTCGGCAGGCGGACGATAGCGGGTCAAACGCCCGATCGACGGCAGGAAGTTGCGATAGGGATCTTCGGCATAAAGACGGCTTTCCATCGCCCAACCGTTGATCTGCACATCGTCTTGCGTGATCGTCAGCGCCTCGCCATTGGCCACGCGGATCATCTGTTCCACAAGGTCCACACCGGTGATCAACTCGGTCACCGGGTGTTCCACCTGCAGCCGCGTGTTCATTTCTAGGAAATAGAAGTTCCGGTCGCCATCCACGATGAATTCGACCGTGCCCGCGCTGGTATAGCCCACCGCCTTGGCCAGTGCGACCGATTGCTCGCCCATGGCTTTTCGCGTGGCGGCGTCCAGGAACGGGCTGGGCGCTTCTTCGATCACCTTCTGGTTCCGCCGCTGGATCGAGCATTCGCGCTCGTTCAGGTAAATCCCGTTGCCATGGGCATCGCACAGCACCTGAATTTCGATATGGCGCGGCTGGGTCACAAATTTCTCGATAAAGATCCGGTCATCGCCAAAACTGTTGGCCGCCTCGTTTTTCGAGCTTTGGAACCCCTCGCGCGCCTCTTCATCGCTCCAGGCGATGCGCATACCCTTGCCGCCGCCGCCGGCACTGGCCTTGATCATCACCGGATAGCCGATCTCGTTCGAAATCTTGACCGCCTCATCGGCGTCCTCGATCAGGCCCATATAGCCCGGCACGGTGCTGACGCCTGCGTCCTGCGCGATCTTCTTCGATGTGATCTTGTCGCCCATCGCCTCGATCGCGCCTTTGGGTGGGCCGATAAACGCCACGCCCGCGGCTTCCAGCGCCTCGGCAAATTTCGCGTTCTCGGACAGAAAGCCATAGCCCGGATGCACTGCCTGCGCGCCGGTCTGGGTGATGGCATCCATCACCTTGTCGATCACAATATAGGATTGGTTGGCCGGCGGCGGGCCGATATGCACCGCCTCATCCGCCATTTCCACATGCAGCGCATTGCGGTCAGCATCAGAATAGATGGCGACAGTCCCGATCCCCATCTTGCGGGCGGTCTTGATGACCCGGCAAGCAATCTCGCCGCGGTTGGCAATCAGGATCTTGTCAAACATCTCTGTGTCCTTCCTTTAGGCCGCGCCAAACAAGCGCGCAAAAAAATGACCGCGCGGGCGGGTTGCCCGGCGGTCATCGGTTGTTGGGTTCGTTGTCCGGCCGGATTGGCCTGCTATCTTGTTAGTTACATACGCCTGCGTCGTCACACAGGGCGCCACCTGCGGCACCCACGGCTGCACCGGCGGCAACATTGTTACCCGTTGCATCGGCGATAAGGGCCCCTGCGGCCGCGCCGGCAAGCGCCCGTTCCGCATCCGTGTCCAGACACCCGGCCAGGGCCAGGACAAAAACCGGTGCAACTGCAAGTTTGAAAATACGCATACTGCTCTGCCTTCCTTTGCTATTTCCGCAATAACCTTAGCACAAAGGCCCATGTTATCCGCTAGCAAAGAAGGTTTTCGGGGGGGATTGTCGGCAAATGCCCGCCCATATCGCCCTTGATAAAAAGCTGGTTCGACCAAAACACGGCCGAACCAGCCAGAAGGGGAAGGGTAACGGTTTGTACCACCGGGCAACCTTTGGGGATTTGCAGCTGCCCGGACAATTCCGACGCTGGCGCAGTTCCGATCCAACGCAAAGCCCGTCACGCGCCGCGCGTCGGATTGAGCCGAAATTCGCCCAAAACTTGTGCCCGCTGGCAAAATCACGCCGAATACCCCCCGTCGATCGCTTCGGGGAACGAGGCCTGTGCGACACCGACATCAATTTGCAGCAGCGCGTCATAGCTTTCGGCGTCAAACGGGTCTTCGGCCGGAATCACTTCGCGCCCGAACAGCCACGACAGCCGACCGGCATCCAGATTGCCACGTTCAAACGGCTGGTCGCCAAACTGCTCCCACAACGCCTTTATGAACCCGGCATCCGCGCGGCGATCGGCCGGGCGACGGTCCGCATAGCGTTCGCGCGCCACCAGCTTGGTAGCACCCGATTTGCTTTCGCGACGAATTGTGAATTGATAGTCGGTGCCGGGAAGTCGGCTGGGAAACCCGCGGTGTTTCAGCATGCCAGGCCTCCGTTCGCGAACGGGCCTGCAAGGCGGGTTTCTTGGGCGGCAGCGAACTGCCGCCCAAAGAGATTATTTGTATTTGCCGCCGGCGGTGTCGACTTCGACTTCGGTTTCAACAAATACGGGAGGCTCTTCCTGTTGGGCGCAAGCTGCAACAACGGCAACGAACGACAGGGCAACCAGGCCTTTAACGAATTTCGACATCTGTCTCTCCAACACAAGTTTCGCGCAGCGAGACCTCCGAACTGGGGGCCCAACCGCGTCATTTTTCGACAGACCACGTGTTTATGGTCAGCGCATATCTTATCCAAGCAAGAACCAAATGCACGCGCCCAATTACCCAAACCACCATTTTGTGACGAGAAAGCCGCATTTTTCGGTGGAATTCGGCCGACAATCTTTAACGCGCGTTTTGCCGGATTCGGCTTAGGGGAAAGTTTACTGATCATGGGCAGGCCTCCGTTTCGCATGCGTAATCCAACGCGCGCGATATTCGGGGTTTGCCAGCAGATCGGCAATCGTCTGTTCGATCGAAGATTTGGGGTAGGTCCGGGCAGAGACCTCTCCTCCCGCCCGGACCCGAAGGTGCGTGCCGTCCTCCTCGACCCGCACCATTGGACAGAACCCCCTTACACGCCGCAGCGCGCGCCATAGATCCTGTCTGATCTGCGTTGCCAGCCGGACCTTGTTCACCCGGGGCAAAACCGTATCTGCCGCGACATGAAACCGCAGGTTTGGCCGTCGCGCAAGCGTGAATGCATCGGGTTCGTACAAAAAGTACCATCCGTTCCGCTTCTCTTTTGCAAATGTTGCGCGATTGGTCATACCGAACCTTGTTCATGGCCGTCACATCTGACGCGACGGAAAGAGTTTACCGCAGTCGGGCCGCCCTGATTCCTGCAGGTCAGAGGGGGATATTGTCGTGCTTCTTCCAAGGGTTCTGCAGCCTTTTCCCCTTTAACGAGGCAAAGGCCCGCGTCACCCGGCGCCGGGTTGAATGCGGCTGAATCACCTCGTCGATGAAACCGCGTTCAGCGGCCACAAACGGGTTGGCGAACCGGTCTTCGTAATTCGCCGTGTGCTGCGCGATCTTGTCGGCATCGGCCAGATCGGCGCGGTGGATGATCTCTGTCGCGCCCTTGGCGCCCATCACCGCGATCTCGGCAGTGGGCCAGGCATAGTTGAAATCGCCGCGCAGGTGCTTTGACGCCATCACGTCATAGGCCCCGCCATAGGCTTTGCGGGTGATCACGGTGACCTTGGGCACCGTCGCCTCGCCATAGGCAAACAGCAGCTTGGCACCGTGTTTGATCACCCCGCCATATTCCTGGCTGGTGCCGGGCAAAAAGCCGGGCACATCCACCAGCGTCAGGATCGGAATCTCAAACGCGTCACAGAAACGTACGAAGCGGGCTGCCTTACGAGAGCTATCAATATCAAGGCAGCCCGCTAAAACCATGGGTTGGTTGGCCACCACCCCAACGGTTTGTCCTTCCAACCGGACAAAGCCGGTCAGGATGTTCTTGGCGAAATCCTCTTGGATTTCAAAAAAGTCGCCCTCATCCGCCAGCTTCGCGATCAGTTCCTTCATGTCGTAAGGCTGGTTGGGGTTGTCGGGGATCAGCGTGTCCAGGCTCAGCTCGACCCGGTCGGGCGCGTCAAAGAACGGGCGCACGGGTGGCTTTTCGCGGTTGTTCAGCGGCAGGAAATCCACCAGCCGTCGCACCTCGGCCAGCGCCTCGACATCATTGTCAAAGGCGCCGTCGGCGACACTGGATTTCTTGGTGTGGGTGCTGGCACCACCCAGTTCCTCGGCGGTGACGACCTCGTTGGTGACGGTTTTCACCACGTCGGGGCCGGTCACGAACATGTAGGAACTGTCGCGCACCATAAAGATGAAATCGGTCATTGCAGGTGAATACACCGCACCGCCCGCGCAGGGCCCCATGATCAAGCTGATCTGCGGCACCACGCCCGAGGCCATGATATTACGCTGAAACACCTCGGCATAGCCCGCCAGCGAGGCCACGCCTTCCTGAATGCGCGCCCCGCCCGAGTCGTTGATCCCGATCACCGGCGCGCCGTTCTGCACCGCCATGTCCATGATCTTGCAGATCTTTTGTGCGTGCGTTTCCGACAGCGAGCCGCCGAACACGGTGAAATCCTGGCTGAACACATAGACCATGCGCCCGTTGATCGTGCCCCAGCCGGTGACCACGCCGTCGCCTGCGGGCCGGTCCTTCTCCATCCCGAAATCGGTGCAGCGATGGGCCACGAACATGTCGAACTCTTCGAACGAGCCCTCGTCCAGCAAAAGTTCAATCCGTTCGCGCGCCGTCAGCTTGCCTTTCTTGTGCTGGCTGTCGATACGGCGCTGACCGCCGCCCAGACGGGCGGCATCGCGGCGGGTTTCAAGCTCTTGCAGAATGTCTTTCATGACGGGGCTCCCTGACCTTTGACGCGGTGATAGGCGAAAATGCTGCGCCGCCAAAGAAATTTCCGGCAAATTTGCAAATACTTGGCAACAGTCATCGCGCGAATTGGAAAGTTGCAAATTATCAAAAATTCACCCGGTCCAGACTGGAAACGCGCCTCAAGTCAGCATAGCTGACATGTATGAGCTCTGAACAACCGGCGCGGTTTCTCGACCGCTCCACGCCACCCCATGTTGTCACACTGGTATTGATGGCGGGCCTTTCGGCCGCCGCAATGAACCTGTTCCTGCCGTCGCTGCCCTCGTTGGCGGCACATTTTGACGTGGAATACGGCACTATCGGTTTGGCGGTTGGCCTGTACCTGGCCGTGAACGCGCCCATGCAGATCCTGATTGGCCCCCTGTCGGACCGATATGGGCGGCGGGCGATCACCTTGATCGGCTTTGCCGTGTTTGTTGTGGCCACGCTGGGCTGCATTCTGGCCCCGAATGTCGAAGTCTTCCTGTTGATGCGCATGCTGCAAGCCACCGCCGTGGCCGGTATCGTGATCGGCAGGGCCGTGATCCGCGACGTGGTGTCAAACCCGGACGATGCGGCGTCGATGATTGGCTATGTCACGATGGGCATGGCCCTTGTCCCGATGGTGGCGCCGGCCTTGGGCGGCGTGCTGGACACCTATTTCGGCTGGCAGGCAACTTTTGTTGCGCTGTTGATCATGGGGATGGCAATGCTGACACTGGTCTGGGCAGATATGGGGGAAACCTTCACGCCACGCCCGATCACACTGGCCAAGCAATTCTCGGAATACCCTGAACTATTTCGCTCGCGCCGGTTCTGGGGATACGCTCTGATCTCGGGCTTTTCCTCGGGCGCTTTCTTTGCCTATCTGGGCGGCGGTCCGAAAATCGGCGAGGAGGTCTATGGCCTGACCCCCGCCATGGTGGGCGCGTTCTTTGGCATGCCTGCGCTGGGATACATGATGGGCAACTTCCTGTCGGGCCGCTTTTCCGGGCGCCTTGGCCTGGGCCGCATGATTTTTGCGGGCACCTATACGGTATCGGCCGGCATGCTATTGGCGCTGTTTACAACGTCGCTGAACCTTGGCCATCCGCTGGCTTTCTTTGGCCCCATGGTTCTTTTGGGCCTTGGCAACGGTCTGGTGATCCCCAACGCCACGGCGGGCATGATCTCGGTCCGGCCACATCTGGCCGGCAGCGCCTCGGGGCTGGGCGGGGCGATCATGCTGGGTGGTGGTGCGACCCTGTCGATGATCGCAGGCAACCTGATGGACCACGGCGCGGCGGAACGCCCGTTGCTGCTGCTGATGCTGGCCAGCTCTGTCGCGGGGATCGTGACGATGCTGTATGTTCGCCACGTGGACCGCAAAGAGGCCGCGGCCACCGCCTGACTTGACGCCCGGGTTTGCAAACCCCATTCTGGCCACCAGAATAATTGCAAACTTCAGGACCTGAATGGCGAACCAGAAACTCTATGCCGGCGTCAAACTGCGCGAAACCCGCAACCGGCTGGGCCTGACGCAAAAGGATTTTGCCGCCAAGCTGGGTGTCAGCCTGCCCTATCTGAACCAGATGGAGAACAACAACCGCCCGGTATCCACCGGCGTGGTTCTGGCCCTTGCGCAGGAGTTCGGGTTCGATGTGACCGAGCTCAGCACCGGCGATGCCGAACGCGTGGTGACCGACATGCGCGAGGCACTGGCCGATCCGGTATTCGCCGAAGACGCGCAACCGCCCCTTGCGGACCTGCGCCTTGCGGCCTCGAACGCGCCCATGTTGGCCCGCGCCTTTCTGGACCTGCACCGGGCCTACCGTCAGATGCATGAACGCCTCGCTTCACTGGACGAGGCATTGGGTCGCGCCGATGCGCATATTCAGCCAAGCCCGTGGGAAGAGGTGCGCGACTTCTTCCACTATTGTGACAATTACATCGACGCCGTGGATCACGCGGCAGAGCGTTTCGCCACCGAAGACGGACCGGCAGATATCGAACACCGCGCTGACGAAGCACTGGCAATGCTGGGCGTCCGGGTCGCTGCCGGGCCGGCCGATACGCTGCGCGGCTATGACCCCGAGGCCAAGCGCCTGACCATCGCCGCCAGCGCCGATGGGCCCACGCGCCGGTTCCAGATGCTGCATCAACTGGCCTTGCTGCAACAAGGCGCCTTATTGGACGCGACGCTCGACTTCGCCCGGTTTCAAACCGACGAGGCCCGGGCCATCGCGCGGATCGGTTTGGCAAACTATTTCGCCGGCGCGGCGCTTATGCCCTATGGCCCGTTTCTGCAGGCCGCGCAGGACACGCGTCACGATCTGGAACGTCTGGCCCGGCGGTTTGGCGCCTCGATCGAACAGGTGGCGCACCGGCTGTCCACCCTGCAACGGCCCGGTGCCAAGGGTGTGCCGTTCTTTTTTGTGCGTGTCGATCAGGCCGGCACCATCACCAAACGCCATTCCGCCACGCGGCTGCAGTTTGCCCGGTTCGGCGGGGCCTGCCCTTTGTGGAACGTACATTCGGCGTTCGAAACACCCGGCCAGTTCCTGCGCCAATTGGCGGAAACGCCCGACGGTGTGCGCTTTTTCTGCCTGGCCCGCGACGTGTCGAAACCGGCCGGCGCCTGGGGCGCGCCGGTCCGGCGGTTTGCGATCGGGCTGGGATGCGAAGTGCAGCACGCACCCCAGATCGTCTATGCCGACGGGATGGATCATGGCCACCGGTCGGCCTTTGCACCGATCGGTATTTCCTGCCGGATCTGCGAGCGGGCCGATTGCCACCAACGTTCGGTTCCCCCACTGGAACGTAAGCTGAGCGTTGATCACAACCGCCACGCCACCCTGCCCTACGCAATCAGCGATCAGGGTTAGGCCGCTTCGCGTGCGAGGATCGCGGCGATCTGATCCTTCAGCCACATCCGCTCGCGCCGCATGTCGGCCTCGTGCGTATCATCGGTGGCTTCGACCTGGGTTTCTGCCCGATGCACCGCGCGATTGATCTCGTGATAGGTGTCGGCTAACCGGGCAAAATGCGCGTCGTGCAGGCGCAGCTTGCGCATCAGTTCGATCTTGTCCGGAAACTCCTCGGCCAGTTCATGGGGCGTGTGGGACATTTGGGCCTCTCCTCGTTGCTTTCGCAAGAAGGTTAATCCGGCCCGAAACCGCGCACCTTGATCCCGATCAAACCCGGCCCTCGCGGCGCAGCTGTGCCTCGCGCAGGGCTATAAAACTGGCCGCCGCCATGATCACCACACCGCCGACAATCACCCAGACATCCACCGCCTCGGCAAACAGCGCCCAGCCCAGCAGCACCGACCAGACAAGCTGCAGAAACGTAACAGGCTGCGTCACCGACAGGGGCGCCACCGCAAAGGCCCGGGTCATGGTATAATGGCCCGCCGTCGCCAAAGCCGCGACGATGAACAGCCAGACCAGTTGCTCCAGTGTCGGTGGGATCCACACCGCAAAGGCCAGCGGTGCCAACCCGATGGTCACCGTCACAGACAACATGCCGACAATCGCCGTCGCACCGATCTTGCCACTCAGCTTGCCGGTCAACAGATAACTGGCCGCAAACATGACGGCCGTGAACAACATCCCCGTATGCCCCGGTCCGATCTCACGCAGGCCGGGGCGCAGGATAATCGCCGCGCCGACCAATGCCGCAACCACCGCGGCAATCCGACGCGCTGCCAGCCGCTCGCCCAGAAAGATCGCGGCGCCGATGGTCACGTAGACCGGCGTCAGGTATCCCATCGCCGTCACCTCGGCCATCGGGATACGGGCCATGGCAAAGAACCACATCGCCACCCCCAGCGTATGCACCACGCCACGCGCGCCCCCCAACAGCAGGATTTCGCGCGTCCAACGCGTGGCGCGCATTGGTCCGATCATCGGGATCAAAAAGACCAGCCCCAGCACATAGCGCAAAAAAGCCGCCTGCGCCGCGGGCAGGCTGTCGCCGACAACCTTCACCGTCGCGGTGACACCGACAAAACAGAAACCGGTCGCCAGCATCCACAAGGCACCGACCAGCGGCTTCGAATTATCGGCAGAGGTTTGCATGGCATCATCAAGGCGGAATCACGGGAAAACACAAGCGCAATCGCCGGTGGCTATCGGTGGCGCAGAAAATCAGCTAAGGTGGTGCGAATTTTGAATTAATGATTACGGCGGTGGTCTTGGCGATCCGTCGAATAGGGGAGATGACTATGGCTTCTGCAAAGGCATATTTTGATACAGTGAACGAAGTTCAGGGCGATCTGGACACACTTTCCGATCTTTCCGGCGATATAGGCACGGCCGCCACGCTGGCCACCGAAGTTCTGGAGCTTCCTGGCGATCTTGAGGCCAAACTGCGTGAAAAGGCCGATCTGGTTGATCTGCCGAATTCGATCGTGACGCTTCTGGGCGCGCTGCCCTTTGGCATCGGCACCGCGATCAAACAACTGGACAACATCGCCAACTCGGTTTCCGGCACCATCGATGCGCAGGCCGATGTTCTGGGCGCGCTGGATGACGCATGGGCACCCGCCCGCAATGCCGTGGACCAGATCGACAGCGCCAACGACACCGCGGGCGGCATCATCGACGGTCTGTCGGCCGAAAACCAGCCGCGCGTGGCCGAGGCGGCGCTGATCTTTGACGCGATGGGCTCCGAGAGCTTTTATAACGACACCGCATTGGCCGGGCGCATGGGGCAATACCAGTTTCTGGCCGATGGGTGGTTCACCATCCGAGACGGCGCCCTTGCCCCTCTGCAGGCGGCGATTTCCGGTATCAACAGCGCCATCACAGCCATCGACAATGCCGTGCCTGATCTTTCTGCGGTAACCAAGGCGCTGGACGACGCGCTGGGTGTATTCAACGGTGCCAAATCGGTGGCAAACTCGATCAGGGATGCCATTGATATCTCGATCAAGATCCCGCCTTTCGGCCCAACGATCAACATTCTGAACGTTCTGGAAACGATCACCAGCTGGATTGATCTGGTGGTGGGGTTCGTCGAGGATTTCGTGATCGACGTATTTGCCAATCTTGGCATTAACATCAACTCGGTCTTCAACTCCATTGCCTCGGAAATGTTGGGCTTTCTCAATCCGTTCTTCGATATCTTCGATACCTTGCAGGCGGTCACGGCACCGCTTTTGGGGCAGCTTGAAGGTGTCATGAACTCGGCCCTCAATCAGCTGAACGCGCTGATCAGCAGCGTCGACGCCGTGGTGGAACCCGGTGGTTTGTTCGACAACATCATCGAAGGCGACGCGGCGGATAACGACATCGCGGGCACCAACATGGAGGACGCGATTTTTGGCAAAGCCGGCGAAGACATGATTAACGGCGGATTTGGCAGCGACTTCCTGTTCGGTGGCGCCGACGGCGACACGATCATCGGTGGGTTTGGCAATGACGAGATGTTCGGCGGATCTGGCGGCGACGTGATCCTGGGGATCTTCGGAAACAACTATTACGATGGCGGGCTGGGCGACGATATCCTGCTGGCCCAGGACGGCGACGACACGCTGAACGGCGGCGCCGGGTCGCGCGACTTCCTGATTGGCGGCGGCGGAGCGGATGATTTCCTGTTCCTTGCCGGCAATGAAACCGACATCATCTTTGATTTCGAAGACAATATCGACGACCTGCTGATCGACGCCAGCCTTATGGCAGGTGCCACGGATGCGCAGGATTTCCTGAACCGCGAGGCATTTGATATCGGTGGCAACACGATCATCAGCCTGACCGGTGACGTGATCATCCTGCTGGGCATATCGACCACCGAATTGGTGGACGATATTCAATTCGTCTGAGCCAGAGCCCGTTTTCCAAAGAATTGGCGCAGCTTACAGCTGCGCCATTACCTCGTCCGGGGCTTCGAAATTGGTGGTGACGCGCTGAATGTCGTCGTCATCTTCCAAGGCATCCACCAGCTTCATCAGTTTTTGCAGGCCAACCAGGTCCAGTTCGGTTGTTGTTGTGGGCTGCCAGATCAGCTTGGTCGATTCTGATTCGCCCAGCTCGGATTCCAACGCATTCGACACGTCGTTCAGATCGGTATCGCCGCAGATGATGCGGTGCCCGTCTTCGCTGCTTTCCACGTCATCGGCGCCGGCCTCGATCGCGGCCATCATCACCGTGTCGGCGTCGCCCGCATCGGCGGGGTAAAGAACCTCGCCCTTGCGTTCGAACATGAACCCTACCGAGCCGGTCTCGCCCAGGTTGCCACCGTTCTTGGAGAAGGTCGAACGCACGGTGGACGCGGTGCGGTTGCGGTTGTCGGTCATCGCCTCGACGATCACCGCCACGCCATTGGGGCCATACCCTTCATAGCGGATTTCCTCGTAATCCTCGGCATCGCCGCCGGTAGCCTTCTTGATCGCGCGTTCGATGTTGTCCTTGGGCATCGACTGGCCCTTGGCTTCTTTCACCGCAAGGCGCAGGCGCGGGTTCTTCTCGGGATCGGGGTCGCCCATCTTGGCGGCCACGGTGATCTCTTTCGAGAGTTTGGAAAACAGTTTCGACCGCACGGCGTCCTGGCGCCCTTTGCGGTGCTGAATATTGGCCCATTTAGAGTGGCCTGCCATGGGAAGCTCCGAGATGTCTGAACAGTTCCGAAACTCTATATGTCAGGCAGGGGCGCGGGGGCAAGCCCGGGTGGCGTGCTCGTCGGACTCGCGCCGGCGGCGCGGCCCTTCTCGCACGGGTGGCGCCTGTCCTCAGAGAGGCCAGATAAACGGGATTGCGGCCGAGGCGATCAGGCCCACCGACAGGTTCAGCGGGATGCCCACCCGCAGAAAGTCGGTGAACTTGTAGCCGCCGGGACCATAGACCAGCATGTTGGTCTGGTACCCGATTGGCGTTGCAAAACTGGCCGAGGCGGCAACCATCACCGCGATGACCAAGGGCCGCGGATCAACCCCCAGCGCGCTGGCCAACCCCACCGCCACGGGTGTCACAACCACCGCGACGGCGTTGTTGGATACCAGTTCGGTCAGGATCGAGGTCAGCAAATAGATGGCCCAGACGATCAGGAAGGGCGGCAAGCCTTGCAGATAGGGTGCAACGGCCTCGACGATCTTCTCCACCGCGCCTGAAGCCTGCAACGCCGCTCCCACCGCCAGCATAGAGAAAATCAGCGCCAGCAACCGACCATCGACAAAGGAAAACGCCTCGTCTGCATCGATACAGCGGGTGATCAGCACAAAGGCCACGGCCAGAACGGCCAAAAGGAAGATCGGCGCGATGCCGAAGGCGGCCAGGGCCACCATGGCCAGCAACGTGCCAATGGCCAGCGGTGCGTGGCGACGGCGATAAGCGCGCGCGGTGGTCTGCGAAATATCGACAAGGTCCATATCAACGGCCAGCCGCTGAATGTCTTCCGGCGCGCCTTCCAGCAACAGCGTGTCACCCACGCGCACCACGAGGTCGTCCAGCTGCCGCCCGATATTCTGGTTCCGGCGGTGCACGGCCAACGGGTACACACCGTAGCGACGGCGCAGGCGCAGGGTGCCAAGGCTGCGCCCCACCATCCGGCAACCCGGCGTGATCAGCACCTCGACGGTTGAGGTTGCGACCTGGCTCAACTCGTCCACGGCCCGCACGGATTTGGATTTGCGAATACCCAGAACCTCGTCCGCGCCGGTCCTTAGAACCACACGGTCACCCCGTTCCAGCACAACATCAGACATTTCGCGCCTCAGCGAGGCGTCGCCGCGCAACACGTCGATCAGGCGGACGCCGCCGCGCTTAAACATGTCCACATCGGTCACGTTGCGCCCGATCAGCTCGCTGCTTTCGGGGATCGCCACCTCGGTAAAGAACTTCATCTTGGACCGATCCGTCAGCATCCCGGCCATCGTCTCGCGCCGGGGCAAAAGCTTGGGCGCAATGAAGCGCAGATAGATCATGCCCCAGGCCACCACGATGATACCCAGCGGCGTGACCTCGAAAATCGTGAACGGCTCCAACCCCTGGGCGCGGGCAACGCCGTCCACCAACAGGTTGGTCGAGGTTCCGATCAGCGTCAGCGTGCCGCCCAGAATGGCGGCGTAAGACAGCGGGATCAGCAGTTTCGAGGCCGACCGTCCCAAGGTCTGGGCCAGCTGGACGAAAACTGGGATCATCACAACAACCACCGGTGTGTTCGACACGATGGCCGAGCTGAGCGCGACAAATCCCAGCAACACGGCCACTGCCAGCACCGGGCGCTTGCCCGCCGATTGCACCGTTCTCTGCGTGAATGAATCCAAGGCACCGGTCCGGACCAGGGCCCCCATGACAACAAACATCGCCGCAATGGTCCACGGGGCCGGGTTCGACAGAACCTCCAACGCGGCGTCGTAAGGCAGGATTCCCAGAACCAGCATCAGTGCTGCACCCGAAATGGCAACAACTTCAGCGGGATACGTCTCGCGGATGAACAGGACGAACATGATCGCCACGACCGTCAGCGACAGGATAGCCTGCGCGTCCGGCGAGAAAAAAGAGCTGAGCATCAAGTGGATTCTTCTGCAGCCAAATCGATCGCATTCTGTCGGTCTGCTGCCCCGGGGGCAAGCAGAACATGTATCAATCCGCGTGTGTTTGCGCCAGGACGCCCCCATGACGCAACATTGCCACGTTTTTGGTCAGCCCCGTGCGGTCATCGGTCTCGATCACGACGCCCGACAAAGTTGCGGCCCCGTCGGCAGGGGTAAAGCGGCCCTTTGACATGCCGGTGATAAAGCGGCGCATCGGCTCGGCCTTGTCCATACCGATGACCGAGTGATAGTCACCGCACATTCCCGCATCGGTCTGATACGCGGTGCCCTTGGGCAGGATCATGGCATCACCGGTCGGTACATGGGTGTGGGTGCCGACCACAAGGCTGACCCCGCCATCGCACCAATGGCCCAACGCCATTTTCTCAGATGTCGCCTCGGCATGCACATCCAGGATCACCGCCTGAACCGTCGCCCCCAGGGGGTGACTTTTGATCACTTGTTCCACCGCCGAGAACGGATCGTCGAACGGGCGCTTCATGAACACCTGTCCCAGCACCTGCATCACCAGCACCTTGCGCCCACCCGGCGCGTTATAGATGCGGAACCCCCGCCCCGGCGCGGCCTTGGCAAAGTTCAGCGGACGCACAATGCGCGAATCCTGCTCGATGAAGGTCAGCATGTCCTTTTGATCAAAGGCATGGTCGCCAAGCGTCAGACAATCGACACCGGATTCGAGCAATTGCCTGGCATGTGCGGGCGAAAGCCCGGCCCCCGACGTTGCGTTTTCACCGTTCACCACAACAAAATCCAGCCCCAGCTGCGCGCGCAGCGGGCCGATGCCCTCGATCACGGCTGTGCGGCCGGATCGGCCAACGATGTCTCCGAGAAACAGTATTTTCATGGGCTTAAGCCCTAGGACGCGGCCCGGCAAAGCGCAAGGGGCGTTCGTCAATCCCCCCTTGTCGGGGGGCTTTCCTCACGAGGCGGCGGCCGGGGCGGATGAATAAATACTACTTTTTAATTGACTCATACTATTTTAAATGTTTCGATCCCCCCAAGCCAAACACAGGGAGGACGTGGTGGGCGCCGAGGGCACATTCATTCTGGGGGACTGGGGCACATCCGCGCTGCGCCTTTGGCTCGTGGACGCTGACGGTTTCGTTTTGGACCGTCTGCAGACCACGGACGGGGCCGGCACCCTTCAGGGTGATGCGGCGGGCGCGGTGTTCTCTCGTGTCACCCAGCCGTGGCGGGCCAAGCATTCTCCCCGAATTGCCATCCTTTGCGGGATGGTGGGGCGCCGCGGCGGCTGGGTTGAAGCTCCTTACCTGACGCCTGATCGCTGGTCAGAGCTGCCACAACACGTGGCGCATCTGCGCCTGCCGGACATGGATGTGCGCGTTGTGCCGGGCCTGCGGACCCGCGCTGCAGATGACGTGATGCGTGGCGAGGAGACTCAAATCCTTGGCCTGACGCGGCATCAGCCGGATTTTGACGGCGCAATCTGCCTGCCGGGCACCCATACGAAATGGTGCCAGCTGGCCGGGGGACAAATTGCCAGTTTCCGCACCGAGATGACGGGCGAGCTGTTCGCGCTTTTGTCGCGATCCTCGGTCCTGCGCGATGCGGTAGGACCGGGCTTTGACGATGCAGCCTTTGACATCGCCACCGCCGAAGCCCTGAACGATCCGCGCGCCATGGGCCGCCTTTTTGGCATCCGCGCCGATTGGCTGCTGCGGGATACCGATCCTGCGGCGGGCCTCAGCCGCCTGTCTGGCCTTTTGATCGGGGCCGAGGTTGCCCGCGCGATACCTGACATCAACGGGCAGAACGTTGCGCTGATCGGCACCGGAGAGCTTACCGACAAATATGCCCGCGTCCTGCGCTTTGCCGGGTATGACGTACAGATCCAATCGGGTGAGGAAATGGCCATCGCGGGCCTGACCTCCATTGCCAACCAGATGTTTGAGCTGACCGATGGATAGTGTGACCTGCACCACTTTCGACGCTCGAAAATGCACCTTGGGCGAAGGGCCGTTCTGGCACCCCCTGCTGGGGCAACTGTTCTGGTTCGACATTCCGAACCGCAAGCTGATGACCACTGGACAGGATTGGGCCCTGCCCGTCACCGGCAGCGCCGCCGGCGTGATCGACCACGACCGCCTGTTGATGGCCACCGAACGCGGGGTGGAACAGTTCGACCTGCATACCGGCAACATGACGCTGCTGCACCCGGTCGAGCAGGACAACGCCGTCACACGCTCCAATGACGGGCGCGTGGACCGGCAGGGCGGGTTGTGGTTCTCGACCATGGGGTGGAACGCCGAACCGGGCGCCGGCGCGATCTATCGCTATGCCGACGGCGAGGTGCGTCAGTTGCATCCCGGCATCACCATCCCCAACGCGATCTGTTTCGCACCAAATGGTGGCCGCGCCTATTTCGCCGATACCGCGCAGCAACTGCTGTTCAGCCAGGTACTGGACCGCGACACCGGCTGGCCCGTGGCCGCGGCGCGTGTGCTGGTCGATTTCACCGAAACCGGCCTGAACCCCGACGGCGCGATCACCGACACCGACGGCAATGTCTGGATCGCCATGTGGGGCGACGCATCGCTGACCGGCATCGCCCCCGATGGCACGCAGATCGGCCGCATCCCCCTGCCCGCGCCCCATGTGACCTGCCCTGCCGCAGATGGCGACGGGTGCATCTATGTCACCTCGGCCCTGCAGGGCCTGCCCGATACCGCCCGCGCCGAGGCCGACCCCTCGGGCAAGACCTTTGTGCTGCAGGACGCCTTCGCCGCCTTGCCCGACCGCCCCGTCCTATTCTTCAACCCGGAACCCGCTTCATGAAAATCACTGCCATCACCTCTCATGTCTGCAATGCCGGGATGCGCAACTGGATCTTCGTGAAGGTCGAGACCGACCAGCCCGGACTGGTCGGATGGGGCGAAGCGACGCTGGAATGGAAGACGCGCGCGGTGACCGGCGCCATCGACGATCTGGCCCCGCTGATGATCGGCACCGACCCGCGCGACATCGAGCAGGCAATGCAGCGCATGCTGCGCCACGGGTTCTGGCGGCTGGGTGTTGTGGGGATGAGCGCGGTCAGCGGTATCGAAATCGCCCTGTGGGACATCCTCGGCAAATCGCTGAACGTGCCGGTCTGGCGCCTGCTGGGCGGCAAAACCCGCGACCACCTGCGCAGCTATACCCATCTGGGTCTCGGCAATCAGCAGGCCGTTTATAACTCGGACACCGCCGCTTCGCTGAAGGACCGCGCGCTGGAAGTGGTCGAAATGGGCTATGACGCGATCAAGGTTGTCTGCGTGCCCTATACCCATTACCTCAGCACCCCCGCCGCCGTGCAGGATCTGGACAACCTGATGTCCACCCTGCGACAGGCCGTGGGTGGCAAGGTCGACATCATGGTCGATTTCCACGGCCGCCCGGCCTCGGCCGCCGCGGCGCGCCCCTATCTGGACGTGCTTAGCCATTACAACGTGATGTTCGCCGAAGAGCCCGTCCCGCCCGAGGATATGGCCGGCCATGCCGCGCTGACCGCCGAAGGCCGCGTGCCGATTGCCAGTGGTGAACGCCTGATTGGCCGTCGCGAGTTCGACCCCGCCATTGCTGCGCGCGCCTTCGACATCGCGCAGCCCGATATCGTGCATGCGGGCGGGCTGTGGGAAACGCGCAAGATCGCCGCGCGGGCCGAAACCGCCGGTATCGGCCTTGCCCCGCACAACCCGCTGGGCCCCATCGCCGGGGTTGCGGCGCTGCATTTCGGCATCGCCACGCCCAACGTGGTGATACAGGAGGAAATGACCGGCGCTGTGCCGTGGTATGATCAGGTTGTGGGCTGGCCCATCACGCGAAAACCGGGCAAATGGGACTTGCCGACTGCTGCGGGCCTTGGCGTTACGGTTGATGAAGCCGCCATTGCAGCGCATCCCTTCCAACAGGAACCCTTCGTTGCGGCCGATGCGGTCGGGCGCGACGGGACCATTCTGGATTGGTAGGCACATGCACAGATTGAACGGAAAAACAGCCATCATCACCGGCGCCGGGCGCGGCATCGGCGCTGCCACGGCACAGCGCTTTGCCCAGGAAGGCGCCGCCGTTGCGATCCTCGAGATCGACGCCGCGGCGGGGCAGGCACAGGCCGACGCCATCACGCAGGCCGGGGGCAAATGCGCGCATTTCACCTGCGACGTCACCGATACCGGCAGCGTCGAGCGCGCGGTGGCCGAGGTCACCGATATCTTCGCCGCACCCAATGTGCTGGTGAACAATGCCGGCGTGAACGTGTTTCACAAGCCGCTCGAGATGGCGCAGGACGATTGGGACCGCTGTATGCGGCTGGATCTTGATGCCGCATGGATCTGCGCCCGCGCGGTCCTGCCGGGCATGCGCGCGCAGCGCACCGGCAGCATCATCAACATCGCCTCGACCCATGCGATGCAGATCATCCCGCATACCTTCCCCTATCCCGTCGCCAAGCACGGCCTGATCGGGCTGACACGGGCGCTGGGGATCGAATACGCCGCCGACGGCATCCGGGTGAACGCGATTGCGCCCGGCTATGTCGAAACCCAGCTGGCGCTGGATTACTGGGCTGGCTTCCCCAACCCCGAGGCCGAGCGGCAAAAGGCGATGGACCTGCATCCGCCCCGCCGCATCGGCCAGCCGGTCGAGGTGGCCAATACCGCGCTGTTCCTGGCCTCGGACGAGGCCCCGTTCATCAACGCCGAAACCATCGCCATCGATGGGGGGCGGACGAAACTCTACCACGAGTAATTCAACTGAGGAGGAATTGAATGAAACTCGCTGTGCAAACTACTGCTATTGCTGCGCTTTTGGCTGGTATCGCCGGAACCGCTGCTGCCGATGACATCCGCATCGGCTATATCAACAAGATGGGCGATCACCCCTGGTTCGTGGCCGAGGTCGAAGGCGCCCGTGGCGCCGCCGAGGCCGCCGGTGCCAGCTTCACCGTGCAGGACGTTCAGTTCAACGCCGACATGGCCATCACCGCGCTGGATACGATGATCGGCGACGGCGTTGACGGTATCGCCATCGTTGTACCTGACCGCGGCATCGGCCCGGTGGTCGCCGCGCGCGCGGCCGAGGCTGGTATCAAGCTGGTTGCCGTCGATGACGACATCTATCACCAGGACGGTACCAAGGTGCCTTTCGTGGGGCTGGACAGCTATAATATCGGTCAGGCCGTTGGCAATGAACTGGCGCGCCAGTTCACCGCCTCGGGCTGGGATGCCGGCAGCCTGCGCCTTGCCTCGATCGAGGATCGCAAGGCCGATACCTGCATGCAGCGCAACAAGGGTGCCGAGGATGCGTTCCTTGCCGCTGTGCCCGGTGTCAGCGCCGATCAGGTGGTGCGCGTCGCCTATGACAACACCATGGTCAACGCCATCGACGTGATGACCACCACCCTGACCGCCAACCCCACCGTCGAGAACTGGATCTTCTATTCCTGCAACGACGATGGTGTGCTGGGGGCCGCGCGCGCGCTGGAAAACTCCGGCTATTCCGCTGATCAGGGCATTGGCATCGGCATCGATGGCAGCCGCGCCTGCGACGCCTTCGGCAATGGCCGCGCCTCGACCTTCAAGGGCACGATGTGGTTCAATGCGGCCAATCACGGCAAAGATGCAGTGAACCTGCTGATCTCGGCCATCAAGGACGGCGCCGATATGCCCGAGAACACCTTCTCGCAGCCCGAGTTGGTGAACCTGGACAATTTCGGCGACTACAAAGACGGGTTGTGCGGCTAAGCCCACGGGCGGCGGGTCCTGCGACCTGCCGCCACCCAACCGCCTAAAGGGACAAGGCATGCAAGACATCATTGAAATGACAGGGATTTCCAAGCGCTTCGGCGTGGTGCAGGCCCTGGCCGAGGTTGATCTGAGCTTTCGCCCGGCCGAGGTTCTGGCCCTTGTCGGCGAAAACGGCGCGGGCAAGTCGACGCTGATGCGTATCCTCGAAGGGGTATTTCCGCCCGATACCGGGGCCGTGGTGGTCGATGGCACCCCTGCTGCCTTTGCCGAATCCCGCGACGCCCATGCGGCGGGCATCCGTGTGATCCATCAGGAGCCCGAGATCGTGCCCGACATGACGGTGGCCGAAAACATCTTTGTCGGCGACATGCCACGGCAGGGCAAATGGTTCCTTGATCGCGGTGCGCTGAACCGGCGCACGGCCGAACTGCTGGCCGAGTTCGGCATGTCCGGCGATCTGCGCCCCACGCAGAAATGCGACCGTCTGGGCCCCGCGCAGCGCCAGATGATCGAGATCATCCGCGCCGTGCGCGCCGGTGGCCGCCTGATCGCCTTTGACGAGCCCACCTCGTCGCTCACCGATGACGAGGCGCGGCGGCTCTTTCGCATCATCCGTCGCCTGCGGTCCGAAGGCACCGCGGTGATCTATATCTCGCACCGCCTGAACGAGGTGATCGACCTGGCCGACCGCATCTCGGTCCTGCGCGACGGGCGCATTGTGTCAACCACCCCGGTGGCCGAGGAAACCCCCGACACAATCGCGCAGAAAATGGTGGGGCGCGAGTTGAACACCCTGTTCCACCGCACGCCGAAACTGCAGGGCGAGTTGGTGCTTGAGGTTGCCAATGTCTCGTCCGCCCATGTGCAGGAAACCAACCTGCAAATCCGCGCGGGCGAGGTTGTGGGGCTTGGCGGCCTGATGGGCGCGGGCCGGTCGGAACTGGCCAAGGCGATCTTCGGCTTTGACCGCACCACCGCCGGCACCGTGCGCATGGGGGGCAAAACCCTGCCGCCGGGCAACACGGCGGCGGCCATTCAGGCCGGCATCGGCTTTGCCCCCGAGGATCGCAAACATGAATCGCTGCTACTGATGCGCTCGATCCTTGAAAACGGCTCGATGGTGATCCCCGATCTGGTCTCGACCTATGGGTTCTTCAACCGCTCCCGCGCCAAAGACGTCGTGGGCGAGGCCGCCAAGGCCATGAAGATTAAGGCGCCCAGCCTGGACACGCTGGCCGGCGACCTGTCCGGTGGCAACCAGCAAAAGGTGGTTCTGGCACGCTGGCTGGCCCGTTCGCCCAAACTGCTGATCCTTGACGAACCCACCCGCGGCATCGACGTGGGTGCCAAATCCGAGATCTACAAGCTGATCGATGACCTGGCGTCGCGCGGCATCGCGATCCTGCTGATCTCGTCCGAAATGCCCGAGCTGATCGGCCTGTCCGACCGTGCATTGGTGATGGCCGATGGCCGCATCCAGGCCGAGTTGGCCGGTGACCAGTTGACCGAACAAAACATCCTGAAACACGCCATGCCCGAAACGGCAACAGCGGCTTGAACGGACCCAAGACCATGACAGACGAAACACTGAATACCTCCAGCGCCACCGCAAGGCAGTCGCTCTACGAGATCACCGTGGGCCGGATCGGCATCCACAACCTGTCGCTGATGCTGGCGCTGCTGGTGCTGATCGTCGTTTTCGGCAGCCTGCGCGGCGACGTGTTCTTTTCCACCCGCAACCTGCTGAACATGGGCATGGGCATCGCCATCCTTGGCGTGCTGGCCATTTCGCAGACGGCGGTGATCGTGTCGGGGGGCCTCGATATCTCGGTCGGCTCCATTGTCGGGCTCACCACGGTGGCCGTCGCCTCGGCCATCCAGTCCTCCGAGGCCGCGGGGCTGGGCATTGCCGCCGGTATCCTTGTGGGTGCCATGGCCGGGCTGGTGAACGGGGTGATCATCACCTATGGCCGGGTGAACGCGGTGATCGTGACGCTGGGCACAATGGCGATCTTTCGCGGTATCGCCTTCATCATCTCGAACGGCCAGTCGATCTCGATCTTCAACGACGCGTTCCGCCAGATCGGCATTGGCCGCATCCTTGGCATTCCTTTCCCGATCTGGGTGCTGGTCGCCACCGCGATCCTGTTCCAGGTGTTTTTGTCGAAATCCATCGTCGGGCGCAATTTCTACGCCATCGGCGGCAACCCCGTGGTGGCCAAGTTCGCCGGTATCAACCTGAACCGCTATCGCGTCGGCACCTATGTCATGAGCGGCGCGGTCGCCGGCATTGGCGGCATTCTTCTGGCCGCGCGCACCGGTTCCGGACAGCCGATCTCGGGCAGCCAGGGGTTGGAGCTTGAGGCGATCACCGCCGCCTTCCTCGGCGGCTGCGCCATGCAGGGCGGCAAAGGCACGGTGGCCGGCGCCTTGCTGGGCGTGGCGGTGATCGGCATCCTGAACAACGGCATGATCTTGACCTCGGTCCCAACTTTCTATCAGTTACTGGCCAAAGGGTCGTTGCTGATCCTGGCGGTGATCTTCGCCGAGTATCAGCAAAACCGCACATGATCGCGTTTGATCCAAAGGGCCCGCCTGATCT
The DNA here is from genome assembly GCF_000647975.1 of Actibacterium mucosum KCTC 23349. Taxonomy (GTDB): domain Bacteria; phylum Pseudomonadota; class Alphaproteobacteria; order Rhodobacterales; family Rhodobacteraceae; genus Actibacterium; species Actibacterium mucosum. The sequence continues at coordinate 205,422 of NZ_JFKE01000002.1, read as the reverse complement.
GACAGGCGGGCTTTTGACCAACCAGAGGCCCCGCGTTTGAACGACCTGCCCAACCAACCCAAACATGCCCGCCTGACCCGCGACATCGCGGTCAGGATCCTGACCGGCGAATACCCCGTCGGCCACCGCCTGCCGGTCGAGGCTGACCTGATCGAAGGGCTCCAGGTGTCGCGCACCGCCCTGCGCGAGGGGCTGCGCACGCTGGCGGCCAAGGGGTTGGTGGTGTCGCGCAAGCGGCTGGGCACCATGGTCAATGACCGTGACAAATGGAACCTTCTGGACCCCGACGTGCTGGGCTGGATGGACAATACCGACATCCACCTCGATTTCCTGCGCCAGGTCAGCGAGGCACGCCTGATCTTCGAACCGCAAGCCGCCCGCCTTGCCGCACGCCGCGCCACCGCCGTGCAGGTTGCAGAGATCGAAACCGCGTTCACCGCCATGACCGCCGCCGATACCGAGACCAGCCGCATCGATGCCGACGTGGCCTTTCACGTGGGCATCCTGAACGCCTCGCAGAACCACGTGCTGCAAAATTTCGGCGCGATCATCCGCACGGCGCTGCGCGCCTCGTTCCGGCTGTCGGATCAGGCGACCGAAAGCTACACCAACACACTGGACCTGCACGGTGCCGTCCTGCGTGCGATCCGCCTGCAGGACGAGGAAAACGCGTCCCAGCGCATGTTCGAGCTGCTGAACAAATCGGTGGCCGATCTGGGCCTGCGCCCGTTGGCCATGCCAGCCGCCGCGACCGAGCAATGACGCCCCTGACCCACCTGCGCGCCGGGCCTGCTCATCTGCAGCTTGCGCCCGAACTGGGGGGTGCCATCGCCGCGCTGACGGCGGATGGCCGCCCGGTGCTGCATCCCTGGTCGAACGACCCGGCGCGGTTCAACCCGGCATCCATGGTACTGGTGCCTTTCTCGAACCGTATCTCTGGCGGTGGGTTCACGTGGCATGGGCGGCGCCACGACGTCCCATGCGACGCGGACCGCCCGCTGCCCATCCACGGTGACGGCTATCGACGGGCATGGGAGATTGTGGTTGATGGTGCTGCCGCTCGCATGACCCTTGCACAGGGCGCCATCGGCCCGTGGCGCTATACGGCCGCGCAGGACATCACCCTTGCGCCGGACGCCCTGTCGGTCACCATGACGCTGACCAACACCGGCCCGCATCCCCTGCCCTTTGGCGGTGGGTTCCACCCCGGCCTCCCGCGCAGCGCGGATACCCGTTTGCAATTTGACGCCGCAACCGTGTGGCTTGAGGACAACAGCCACCTGCCAACGCAGGAATTGCCGCTGGCAAGCGCGCCGGAATGGCGGTTCGACACCCCGCGCGCCCTGCCCGACGGGTTGATCAATAACGGCTATACAGGCTGGACCGGCGCCGCCCGGATCACCCAGGGACCGGACGCGGTGTCCTGTGTTATCCGTGGCATAGGGGCCCCCTTTGCACAGGTCTATTCGACGGGCGCACAGGCGGATTTCTTTTGTTTCGAACCGGTCTCACACCCGGTCGACGCCGTGAACCTGCCGGGTCAGCCGGGCTTGGCCGACCTGCCGCCCGGCGTCAATATGCAGATCGGCATGCACATCGCCTGGGGTTAACCCAACACGCCCTCTTCGGTGACAATCAGGTCCAGCGCCTGATCAAAGGGGTCCAGCGGCAAGGCGTCCGCCCGTTGCGCCGCGTATGCCAGCCCCACCGCAAGACATTCGCCATTGGCGCGCAACGCGGCAAGGGTGCGGTCGTAAAACCCGCCGCCATAGCCCAACCGGAACCCGGCGCCGTCAAAGGCCAGCATTGGCACGATCACCACATCGGGCACCACGATGGGTGTGCCCTCGGGCACCATCACGCCAAACGCCCCTGCAACCAGCGGCGCCTCGGGCGTCCAGCGGCGGAATTGCAGCGGCTGGCCCTTGCCCGGAACCTCGGGCACGCAGGCGTTTTTCAACGCGCCCATAGCCGGGCGCGGGTCCATCTCGTCGCGAATTGGCAGGTATCCCGCGATCACCCGATCCGCGTGCGGGGCCAACACCGCGCGCAGCGCCTCCAACGCCGGGTTTGGGTCTACTTCGGCAAAGGCTTTGGCCCTGCGCACCTTGGCCGCCGCCCGCGCCGCCTTCTTGTCCTGTGCGATGCTCACAACAGGATCACCGCCGCCAATCCAAGGAAAGCGAAAAAGCCCACCACGTCGGTCACCGTTGTCACAAACGCGCCCGAGGCCAGCGCCGGGTCGGCCCCGGCCTTTTCCAGCGCCACCGGGATCACGATACCGGCCAGCCCCGCAATCACCAGGTTCACCACCATCGCTACGCCGATCACCACACCCAGCATGGGTGATCCGAACCAGATCAGCGCAATCGCCCCCATCACGACCGCAAAGATCACCCCGTTGACCAGCCCCACCAAAACCTCGCGCCGCACCACCCGCCAGATGTTCGACACCGTCAAATCCTTGGTCGCCAACGCCCGCACCGCCACCGTCAGCGACTGCGTGCCCGCATTGCCGCCCATCGACGCCACGATCGGCATCAGCACCGCCAGCGCCACCAGCTGCGCAATGGTGGCCTCAAAAGTCGAGATCACCATCGACGCCAATATCGCCGTGATCAAATTCACGAAAAGCCACGGGAATCGCCGCTTCGTCGTCGCCACGATGCCATCCGATGGGTTGGATTCGCTGATGCCCGCCAGACGCAGGATGTCCTCTTCGTGCTCCTCGTCCAGCACGTTCATCGCGTCGTCGATGGTGATCACGCCCACCAGGCGCTCTTGGGCGTCGACCACGGGGGCCGAGATCAGGTGGTACTGGTTGAACGCATAGGCCACCTCGGCCTCGTCCTGGGCGGCCGGGATCACGCGAAAGCTTTCTTCGAAAATCTCGGTCAGCGGCACCGCGCGTTTCGACGCCAGCAGCCGGCCCAGCGTCACATAGCCCACCGGCCGCATCGCCGGGTCCACCACGATGATGTGATAAAACTGGTCGGGCAGCTTTTTCTTGTTCGACCGCAGGAAATCAATGGCGTCGCCCACGTTCCAATGCTCCGGCGCGGCCACCAGCTCGCGCTGCATCAGCCGCCCGGCCGAGGTTTCGGGATAGGCCAGCGCCTGTTCCACCGCCACCCGGTCGGCCACGTCCAGCGCGTTCAGAATCGCCTGCTGCTCGGGCACTTCCAGATCTTCAACCAGATCGACCACGTCGTCCGATTCCAGATCGCGCACCGCCTCGGCCACCGCCGCATCCGGCAGGAACCCGATCACCTGACGCCGCACATCCTCGTTCAGTTCGGAAAGAACGTCGCCGTCCACCAGATGACCGGCCAACAGCAGGATCTCGCGCCGATGCCCGCCATCCACCTGTTCCAGAAGGTCAGCAATATCCGCCGGGTGCAGGCCGGAAAACAGCGCGTCCATCCGCACCTTGTCGCCCGCGGCAACCGCCAACCTGACAGAGGAAAACAAGTCCTTTTCAAGCGCATAGCCGTCTTCAGCTTCAGCCTCTTGAAGGGGTTCGTCCAGCATAGCCCTGCCCTCGTTCTGCTCTTGCAGGCAGCATAGACAATGCCACGGCCGGAAAACAGAGCCTCTTGCGATTTACCTCTGCGCCGTTTCGCCCTATGCCTGAGATATGCCTGAAACCAACACGAACCGCCCGAAAATCCTGCTTGGCCAAACCTTGGCCTTTGACGGCAGCCCGTTCGATACGGGCGTTGATGCGGCGCGCTATGAACGGCGCGGCGCGGTGGCGGTGGTGGATGGAAAGATCGCCAAAAGCGGCAATGCGGACGACATCAGGAATCATTTTCCTGATGCAGAAACAGTGGATTACGGCGGATACCTCATCCTCGCGGGTTTTATCGATGCCCATGTGCATTACCCGCAGACCGCGATGATCGCCAGTTGGGGCAAGCGGCTGATCGACTGGCTGAACACCTATACCTTCCCCGAGGAATCGAAATTCGGTGACCGCGCCTATGCCGATGACATTGCCGGGCGACACCTCGACATCACGCTGACCCATGGTACCACCACGGTGGCCAGTTTCTGCACCTCGCACCCCGAAAGCGCCGAGGCGTTCTTTGCCGCGGCCAAGGCCCGCAATATGCGCGTGGCCGGTGGCAAAACCTGCATGGACCGTAACGCGCCCGATACGCTCTGCGACACGCCACAGCGCGCTTATGACGAAAGCGCCGCCCTGATCGCCAAGTGGCACGGGCGGGGCCGCGCGGTTTATGCGGTTACGCCGCGTTTTTCGCCCACGTCGACGCCCGAGCAGCTGGCTGCGATGGGGGCGCTCTGGGCCGAGAACCCGACAACCCTGATGCAGACCCATCTCAGCGAGCAGGTGGACGAGATCGAATGGGTCAAATCCCTTTACCCCACCGCGCGCGACTATCTGGACACGTACGAGGCGCACGGCCTTCTGGGCCCCGGCGCGATGTTCGGCCACGCCATCCATCTGGAAGACCGCGAGCGGGACCGGCTGCACGAGGCCGGCGCCGCGTTGATCCACTGCCCCACCTCGAACTGCTTCATCGGCTCTGGCCTGTTTGACATGGGCGGGCTGATGGCGGCTGGGCATCTGGTGGGGCTGGCCACCGATACCGGCGGCGGGTCCAGCTTTTCGATGCTGCGCACCATGGCGGCGGCCTATGACATCGCACAGCTGCGCGGCACCGCCCTGCACCCCAGTCAGCTGATCTGGCTGGCCACGGTTGGCTCGGCCCGCGCCATGCGCATGGCGCATCAGATCGGAAATCTTGAACAAGGTCTTGAGGCCGACTTAACCATTCTTAACCTCGCCTCAACCCCGGCCATCGCACAGCGTCACGCCATGGCCGACGATATCTGGGAGGCGCTGTTCCCCACCATCATGATGGGCGACGACCGCGCCATTGCTGACGTTTGGGTCGCGGGAACACGGGTCGAAAAGTTGTAACTTTGCGATGTTGGTATGGTCTGAACTTTAACAAACTCGTTAAAGTTTTTCACAAATCCCACATTTACGGATTGTTAAGAAGTTTCAACGCCTCTGCATGAATTTCTGGATTCGCCGCCGCCAGAACCCGCCCACCATCATGGGCTTTGCCGCCCTGCCAATCGGTCACAATGCCGCCCGCCGCCTCGATCACCGCGATTGGCGCGTGGATATCGTAAGGGTGCAGCCCGGCCTCGATCACCAGGTCAATCTGCCCCGCCGCCAATAGCGCATAAGCATAGCAATCGCAGCCATAGCGTGTAAGGCGCACTTCCCGCTCAACCCTCTGAAATAACAGGCGTTCTTCGTTGCTGCCGACCTCGGGGAAGGTGGTGAACAGGATCGCTTCGGACAAAGGCCGCGCGGCGCGCGTTTGCAGTTCTCGTCGCCCCAGAGGGCCTTCAACCCAGGCCTGCCCAAAACCGCCAAGGAACCGCTCGCCGATATAGGGCTGATCAATCACGCCCAACATGGGGCCGTCTGCCCCGGAGGCCGCGATCAGCACACCCCATGTTGGTGTACCGGACAAGTATCCGCGGGTCCCGTCAATCGGGTCCAAAACCCAGGTTATCCCTGTTTTTCCAATGGTTTGCCCATATTCTTCGCCAAGGATGCCGTCCTCGGGACGCCGCCCTTGCAGGACATCGCGCATGACCCGCTCTGCCGCTTTGTCGGCAGCGGTGACCGGATCGAATCCCCCGTCGGCCTTGTTGTCGACCCCCAGATCAAGCGATCGAAAATGTCGCAGCGTCGCCGGGCGCGCCGCGTCAGCCAGCGCAAGCGCGGTGTCAATCAGGTCTGTGTGAAGGTCGTTGGTCATGATGCCCCCTTGGCGTGTATCGCGGGGGACATCCCCGTCCGGGCCGAGCGTTAGCGCCGCGCGGCCCGGGCGTCAATCATCGCCTCAGGCAGCGTCACTCAGAACACGGGCCAGTTCGAACAAACGGCGGCGCTGGTTCTCGGGGATGGCATAGTAGGACCGCACCAGCTCCAACGCTTCCTTGTCGCTCAGCAGATCAGCCGGCACGCCGGCTTCCTCGGCTGCGGTCTCACCCACCAGACCTTCGAAGAAAAAGCTGACCGGAACTTCAAGCGCGTCAGAAATATCCCAAAGACGCGAGGCACTTACGCGGTTCATACCTGTTTCGTATTTCTGGATCTGCTGGAACTTAATTCCCACACGTTCCGCAAGTTGTTGTTGTGTCATACCCACCATCCAACGGCGGTGACGGATACGTTTTCCCACATGGACATCTACAGGATGTTTCATTTTGTTATCTCCTTCTCTACCCCTCACTTAAGCAATTTCCGTGCCAAGGTGAGCGGAAAGGTTAAAAAAATGTGAAAAATCGCTTTATGCGGGAGATATCAATGGCTTTAGACACGTGTCTTTTAAGGTGAATTTCTGGTAGACCAGTAAGCCAGCGGTCCGAATTTGCACAACGCATTTCTCCTTCTGCGTGTTTTGCATTTTGCAATGCATTTTGCAAATTGGTCAAAAATTTGCTGTGGTATTTTGCAACTCAAACAACTACATCTGCGCAAGATTATTGCTTGGAGGCCACATGAAGTGCTTTGAGATCCCAGAGAAGGGCAAGAATGGTGCCATAGTTGACCGGGACGCGCCGGAAGCGCAGAGCGGGCAGTACCTGATCGATGTGACAGCATGTGGCCTGAACTTTGCAGACCTGTTGATGGGCGAAGGCAAATACCAAGAGCGTCTGCCGTTCCCCCTGATCCCGGGGATGGAGGTGGCCGGTGTTGTCCGCGCGGTTGGCAAAGGTGTTGATCCTGCTGCGGTTGGCCAACGGGTGGCAGCTTTCTGCGGTGCAGGCGGGTTGGCAGAACAGGTGGCCGTACCGGCAGAACGTTGCCTGCCTGTCCCGGAAGATATGACAGATATCGAGGCGGCAGGTTTCCAGATTGCGTACGGAACCTCGCATGTGGCGCTGGACCATTTGGCGCGCCTCAAACCCGGTGAAACCCTTGTGGTTACGGGGGCTGCGGGCGGTGTGGGCCTGACGGCGGTTGAGATTGGAGCACTCATGGGGGCCAAGGTCGTTGCCTGCGCCCGTGGGGCAGACAAGCTGCGCGTGGCGCAAGAGGCGGGTGCCCACCACCTGCTGGATAGCGACACCGCCGACCTGCGCGCGGAAATCAAGGCGCTGGGTGGTGCAGACGTTGTGTATGACGCAATCGGTGGCGAACAGTTCGACGCCATCCTGCGTGCAACCAATCCCGGTGCGCGCTTGCTGCCCATCGGCTTTGCAGGCGGTGCGGTACCGCAAATCCCAGCCAACTATCTGTTGGTCAAGAACCTGACCGTCTTTGGTTTTTATTGGGGTGGATACCTAAAACTGCACCCCGAGGTCGTCACGGGTTCCATGTCCACGCTCATGTCGTGGTTTGCACAAGGAAGACTGCGTCCAGTGGTCAGCCAGGCCACCCCCCTGCCCCAGGCTGCGCAGGCTTTGGATGACCTGCGCGCCCGGCGATCAACCGGCAAGGTTGTAATCACTGTCAACCAATCGGGGTGAACCGCGTTTGCAATAGTTCTGCCGCAACAGGTCCCGCATCGCACGAACGGCTTGCGGACGTGCGCCCTCGGCGGTGTACATGATCACCCGTGTCAGGGGCAATTCAGGCAACGCGCCGGCGTGATTGACCTCCTCTAGGTAGCGCGGCACATGGCCCTCCATGGCAGAATGCACCGCCAGGTCGGCACTGACCGAGGCCTCGATGGTGCGGGTCGAATCGCTTTCGACCGCCATTTCCCACGCAATGCCGGCGTCATCCAAGGCGCTCTGAACAAGGGGGCGGAAGAAACAATTGTACTCGTAAGCCAGCCGCAACGGCCGCCCGCGCCATGCAGCCCCCCCCGGCGCGCCAACCCAAACCAGGCGCTGCTCGACCAGAACTTCGCCCCCGGCATCGGGCTGTTCTTCTGTTGTCAGAATGATGTCAACCTTACCCTGCGCGAACTGCTCTTTCAGCTTCGTCGTGTAAGACGACAGCAAGTTCACCTTCACGCGCGGCATTTCCTGTGCAAAACGCTGCAGAACCTGCGGGATGAACGGATAGACAATGTCATGCGGCACCCCCAGCACCAGCTCGCCTTCATAGTCGGTTGAGGTCATGCGGCTGAGCAACTCGTCGTTCAATTGCAGCATCCGGCGGGCATAACCCAGCAGTTGCTCCCCCTCGCCCGTCAGCGCAATCTTGCGGGCACTGCGATCAAGAAGCGTGGTGTCCAGCATCTCTTCAAGGCGCTTGATCTGCATTGATACGGCCGACTGTGTCAGGTTCAGGAAACCCGCGGCACGCGTCACGCCTCCAGTTTCGGCAACCACGACAAAGCTGCGCAAGGCGGTCAGGTCCAGATTTCGCGGCATATCAATTCCCCTGATGGTTCACATGAAAAACATTCGTTTGAGAAATGATAGCGGATCGCACAAATACATCAATAGAAATGATGAAGAACACGGAACACATCACGAAACCAGGAGATGAAAATGTCTGACTTTACGCATATCGCCCCCTTCCGCCACGCCAAAGGTTTCTCGTTTTTGCGCCTTTTGAACCGCATCAGCGCCGTTTCTCGGCAAAGACGCGCACTTGCGAAGCTGACCGACCACGAACTGGAAGATATCGGCATCACTCGCGCACAGGCTGAAGCCGAAGCAAAGCGTCCCGCATGGGACGCACCGCACGGCTGGCGGCAATAGCTCAAATTGAAGGCAACGCACGTGAAAAGCTTGAATTTCCAGTCCAGACGACCAATATTCTGTCATTAAAGCCGGGGGCAATATGCCCGCCGGGCTGCCCCACTGATTTTGGAGGATTTGATGGCAGAATATGAAACGATCCGCACCGGCCGCATCGGCGCAGCCGCTGCGCAGATCGATGCGGGTCTGAAGGCCCACATGAACAAAGTCTACGGCACGATGTCGGTTGGCATGCTGATTACAGCGCTGGCGGCCTGGGCCATTGCGGGCCTTGCCGTCACCACCGATCCGTCGACAGCCGCCGTGCAGCTGAATAACGGCACATTGTTGACCGCCTTTGGCTCGGCCATCTACCTGTCGCCCCTGCGCTGGGTGATCATGCTGGCCCCGCTGGCGGTTCTGTTCCTTGGCATGGGGGCGGTGATGCGCCGTGCCTCGGCATCGGCGGCACAGCTGTTCTTCTTCGTCTTTGCCGTTCTGATCGGCCTGTCGCTGAGCTCGATCTTCATCGTCTACACGGCCTTCTCGATCGTGCAGACGTTCCTGGTGACCGCGGTCGCCTTTGCCGGCCTGTCGCTTTATGGCTACACAACCAAGCGCGACCTGTCGGGCATGGGCACCTTCCTGGTGATGGGCCTGATTGGCCTGATCGTGGCGATGATCGTGAACATCTTCCTTGGTTCCGGCATTCTTGCGCTGGCCATTTCGGCGATCGGCGTGCTGATCTTTGCCGGTCTCACCGCCTATGACACGCAGACGATCAAAACCGAATACCTGGCCCACGCCCATCACGGCGATCAGGAATGGCTGGACAAATCGGCCACCTTCGGTGCGCTGAGCCTGTATCTGGACTTCCTGAACATGTTCCAGTTCCTGCTGATGTTCATGGGCAACCAAGAATAGATCTGGTTCCCAAAGCGTTTGAAAGCCGGCCCGACGTGGTCGGCTTTTTTATTGAACGCGCCACATATCAATCGCCGGAAACTGAATGCCGGGCCGAAGTGTCAGGTCTACCGCACCACGGGAATTAAACCCCATCGCGCGATAAAAGGGCTCTGCCGTACGGGTCGACAGGCATTCCAACCGCACCACGCCGGCGTCCAACGCCCGATCAATGACATGTGTCATCAGCTTGCGACCGACGCCTTGGCGCGTTGCACGGTGGTCTGTGACCACGTGGCGAATATGGCCCACGCCCGATTGAATTCCCCCACCACCCGGCGCGGATCGCGTCCAGCCACCGGCCCCAACAATCTGACCCGCTTCGTCTGTTACAACGTAGTAGCTGCCACACGTGACCAAACCGGGATTTGCATACGAGATCAGCGGCAGTGCAGTAACCAGTACCGAAGGGGGATAATCCGCTTTGAGAAGCGCCGGGTAACTGCGTGCCAACAGCAAATCAATTGCCGAAATGTCGCGCTTTGTGGCCGTGCGGACATGAAAACCGGACATGGATCCTGCCTTTGCCAAAACACAAAAGGCCGCGCAGATGCGCGGCCTTTGTACCCTCAAAGAACAGCAAGATTACTTGATCTTGCCTTCCTTGTATTCCACATGCTTGCGCGCAACCGGGTCGTATTTGTTGACCACCATTTTCTCGGTCATGGTGCGTGCGTTTTTCTTGGTCACATAGAAGTGGCCGGTGCCTGCGCTCGAGTTCAGGCGGATCTTGATTGTTGTCGGCTTCGCCATGGTCAGTCTCCGTCGCGCGGGCAGCGTGATGCGGCCCGGGAAATTCCTAGAAACCCGCCTTTTAAGGAACACGTGCGCAGAGTCAACACAGACGTGGGGATTTTCTTGCCCGATGGTGTCAAAAGGCGCGCCTTTTCAGGACGCACATGACGCATTTGCGTTCAGGCCACGCAGGCCTTGGGGGCAAGCCCCCAAACCCCGCCGCACAACGCCCATCGGAGCGCCCGAGGCCGGGAAGGCCGAAGCGCGACATATCACTTGCGCCGGCAGGCGCCCATTTAAGTAAACCGCGGATGGCCTGTAAGCCGGATTCTGTTCCGGGCGGACCCGGTGATGACCATTCCTCTCGTGCGCTTGTTACCAAGCGCCTCCAGCTGCCAACCCGAACCTGCTGGGGCCGAGGCAGCCCCGGAGTTGCCTCCGCGCGGTTCCTATTTGGCATTGCTCCCGGTGGGGCTTGCCGTGCCGGGGCTGTTGCCAGCCCCGCGGTGGGCTCTTACCCCACCGTTTCACCCTTACCCGGCCAGGCCGGGCGGTCTGTTCTCTGTGGCGCTTTCCCTCGGGTTACCCCGGCCGGGTGTTACCCGGCACCGTTGCCTCGGGGAGTCCGGACTTTCCTCGGGGGGCCGAGGCCCCGCGCGGCCATCCAGCCATCCGCGTGGGCGCGGTTTATCCGGTTGCCTCGCCCGGGTCAACGCGCCGGACGCAAGCCAGCCCCTGGCGTTGAAGCCGCAGCCAATCAAATCGGGGGCCGGGGTCAATCTTCCGTCCCGGGGCGGTATCGCTGTGTCCCAGGACACAATCAGCCCCGATTGCCCATCGGTTCATGATCTGGCGCAGCAGCGCGTCGAGCGTGTCCATCGCCGGTGCAGCGAACGGAGAAAGCCCATCATTGTCGATTTCTATCCCGATGGAATGCGAGTTGATGTCGTTGCAGCTGCCCCATAGCCCGGCCCCGGCATGCCATGCCCGGTTCACCTCATCGACCAGCTGATAGACATCGCCATTACGCGCGATGAGATAGTGCGCCGACACCTCATAGGCAGGATCGCAAAGCCGCTCCAGCGCCGCTTCGCAGCTTGGCATCGCCGTATAGTGCAACACGATCAAAGACGGCGTGGCGGCGTCTTTTCTTGTGCCAAAATTTGGCGATGGACGGGAAATGACAGGTGGCAGGTCCACCTTCTAGCGTGAAATGTTGCGGAAGGGTGCCGGGTCCCAGAAGCAGGCATAACCGTCGCCGTCTGGGTCGAGGTTCATTCGGTCTCTTTGTGGCCCGCCTGCCAACAGGAACGCCTCCTGCGCCAAGTCATCCGACGCGTAACCCGCACACTTTCGCAAATAGGCGTTGTTGCTGCGCAACCCACTGCGGCGGTACAGCGCCTGCCCCACCGGGTGCGATGTTCCGAGCGCATATTGCACCACATTCCCGCTGTTGCCGCCAACACGGGTGGGCAGCGCCGTGGGCTCGATCACTTGGTATTGCGAGCGTTGACGCGCCAGGCGTTCGGCATCGCTTTCGATCGTTTCACGGCTGCTGACCGCGTTGAAATCCTGCTCGTCCGAAATGCCGGGATTGCCAACGGGCTGTGCCTGCGCCGGGGTTGCCACCGCTGTCTGGGTATTCGCGGCAGGGCTTTCCGACTGTGTGGCACCGTTTTCCGGCAGTTGCACCGTGTCCGGTTGCGTTGTCTGGCCCGCCAGCTGCGCGTCGCGTTGCGCCTGATACGTGGCATAGTCGCCGAAACCCACACCGGCTGCCGAATCCGGCACCGGAGGGGCGCACGCTGCGAGGCCCATAAGGGCCAATCCTGCAAAAACTACACGCATGATCGAAACCTGCTCGCTTCTTTTCAGACGGTTTTTACCACCATTTCGACGGTTTGGAAACAAAGCCCGCGGCGCGTTCCAGCACATAGGCGGTGTTCAGCATCTCGTCCTCGGCCCAGGGTTTGCCGATCAGTTGCAGTCCCAGCGGCAGGCCCGATTTGTCCAGCCCTGTCGGCACCGCGATGCCGGGCAGACCAGCCAGGTTCACCGTCACGGTGAAGACATCGTTCAGATACATCTGCACCGGGTCGGCATCGGCCATCTCGCCCAGACCAAACGCCGCCGAGGGCGTGGCGGGCGTCAGGATCGCGTCGATCCCGGCGGCAAAGACATCCTCGAAATCTTTCTTGATCAGCGCGCGCACCTTGCGGGCGCGGTTGTAATAGGCGTCGTAGAACCCCGCCGACAACACATAGGTGCCGATCATCACGCGGCGCTGCACCTCGGGTCCAAAGCCTTGCGCGCGGGTCTTTTCATACATCTGTTCGATGCCATCGCCGGCGGCCAGCGTGGCGCGGTGGCCGTAACGCACGCCGTCATAGCGCGCCAGGTTCGATGACGCCTCGGCCGGGGCCACAACGTAATAGGCGGGCAGCGCGTATTTAGTGTGCGGCAGGCTGATATCGACGATCTCGGCGCCCGCATCCTGCAGCATCTTGCGGCCTTCGGCCCACAGCGCCTCGATCTCATCCGGCATGCCATCCATGCGGTATTCCGCCGGAATGCCGATGCGTTTGCCGCGAATGTCGCCGGTCAGCGCCGCCTCAAAATCGGGCAGTGCCAGATCGGCGCTGGTGCTGTCTTTCGGGTCGTGGCCCGCCATCGATTGCAGCATGATCGCCGCGTCGCGCACCGATTTGGTCATTGGCCCCGCTTGGTCGAGGCTGGAGGCAAAGGCCACCACCCCCCAACGCGAACAGCGCCCATAGGTGGGTTTCAGCCCGGTGATGCCCACGAAGGCCGCAGGCTGCCGGATCGAGCCGCCGGTATCGGTGCCGGTGGCCGCAAGGCACAGATCGGCCGCCACGGCGCTGGCCGAGCCGCCCGAACTGCCGCCCGGTGTCAGATCGCGGTCATCCACCTTCCAGGGGTTCACCGCATTGCCATAGGTCGAGGTTTCGTTCGAGCTGCCCATGGCGAACTCGTCCATGTTCAGCTTGCCCAGCATCACCGCGCCGTCATCGGCCAGGTTCTGGCTGACGGTTGATTCGTATTCCGGCGTGAACCCTTCGAGGATGGCCGAGGCCGCCTGCGAGGCCACGCCCTTGGTGCAAAACAGGTCCTTGATGCCCACCGGGATGCCGCACATATCCGGCGCCTCGCCCGCCTTGATCCGCGCATCGGCGGCGGCGGCACGTTCCAGCGCGATCTCGGGCGTTTTGTGCACAAACGCGCCCAGCGCATCGGCGCCGTCAATCTCGGCCAGACAATCGCGCGTCAGCTCCACCGACGAAACCTCGCCCGCGCGCAGCTTGTCGCGCGCCTCGGCGATGGTCAGTTTAGACAGCTCACCCATTATTCCACCACCTTCGGTACGGCAAAGAAGCCCTCGCGCGCGTCGGGCGCGTTCGACAGGATCTGCTCCTGGTAATCGCCATCGGTGACCTTGTCTTCGCGCCGTTTCAGCCGCATCGGCGTGACCGAGGTCATAGGCGCCACGCCCTCGACATCCACTTCGTTCAGCTGCTCCATGAAGGTCAGGATATTGGACAGCTCGCCGGCCAGCGCCGGCAGGTCTTTTTCATCCACGGCAATCCGGGCCAGATGGGCCACGCGCCGCGCGGTATCAATGTCGATCGACATGTGTCAGGGGCTCCGTCATAGAGATCGACACCGGGTTTAGCCCTGCGCGCGCGCCTCTGCAACCATGTGGCGGCGGTAAACCTCGATCATCCAGCCCAGCATCACCGCGTTCAGGCAATGCCACAGGAAATGTGTGCCCAGCGGGATGGTGTCGCAAAGCGGCTCGTCAATGGTGCGGAAGGTCAGCGAGGCGCACAGGATCGCCACCCCGATGGCCAGCCCGCGGGCGGTTTCGGGGTGCCGGTTGCGCAGGGCAAAGGCATAGATCGTGATCAGCAGCGGCACCGGGCCGTATGACGCGGACGAGCCCAGAAAGCCCAGCGCGTCAAAGACCGGGATCGTGGCGGCGGCATAGGGAATGAACGCCGCCGTGCCCAGCGCCGACAGCCACAGGGGCCAGCGCCAGAAATGCAGGTTCGCGACAAAGACATAAAGCAGCACGAAGATCACGATCGGCACCACATCCGCCGTCACGGCCCAGATCGTGGCATGGGTGTGAAACAGGTACGACCCCACCCCGATCGCCGCCAACACAGCGCACAGCGCCCAGGCCAAAGGCAACCCGCTGCCCCGCAAGCGCCACGCCATCCACAGAGCAGCAATCAGAAAAGCGGCATTGGTGACCGCATTCACCGGCTCGGCCCAATAGGTGAAATCCACCCGCTCGCAATAGCTGTCGATCTGCTCGTGCCAATCCATGGCGCAATGGTGCGCAGGCAGACAGGGTACGTGCAAGTGGAAATGAAGGTGAGGAACCGTAGGTCTGCTTTGCGGACTAGAGCGGACCTAGCAATGCGGCTCCTCAACGCCGGCTTTTGGTAATGCGATAGAGGTTGCTTTGGAAGATCACCAATGCTGAGAAAGTGACTAGATATCCGTAGGGATGCCCCAGAAAAACTGACAGCCAATGGGATAGGTGAAAAAATAAAATATACAAAACCAAGGTGATAGCTAAGTTGACGAAGAAGCTATTTGCCAGTCTGGACCAAATCGCAGTGATTTTGCATGTGGTAAATTTCATTAATGATACCAAGATAACGAATAACGCTACAACAAAGTGGCATGCACCGTTGATGCCAGTCAAACCCAACCAACGACAGCCGACACTTTTCGTCCTCGCAGCATTTTGCGCTTTGGGCTCAGTGCGGTCATTGGAGGATTTTGGTCGGTTGGCCGGAGCCAGAACCAACCAGACATTTTTCTGAACGGCCTGTTGGCGACTATGGGACAGAGCAAAGTTTGAAGCCAAATGCCCACCCACCGAAGGCCAGCGCCAGCCCCTGGGGTGGCGATCCTACGTGAGGTGTAGGGCGCTTTATGGTTGCCAGGTCCTTCCACGGAACGATCCGCACGCCAATGTCCACCAAATCGTCAGTCCGGGAGAGGGGCTGGCAATGGCCGGGCCGCGGTGCGGCTGTTAACCGGCTGGGTGCGCTGCGGTGGCGTCCGTTTCAGCCTCATTCCAGACCTTGACCGAAGCCCCCATTCCAACGTTCACTTGGGCAAAGCAGGGAGGGCTTATGATGGATATTATCTGGCTGGGCCATGGCTCGTTTCGGATCGAGACCGAGGGCAAGGTACTACTTATCGACCCGTGGCTGACCGGCAACCCGATGTTGCCCGAGGATCAGCATGAGGCGGCGGTGGCCGGCGCCACGCATCTGATCCTGACGCATGCGCATTTTGACCACGTGGCCGATATTCTGCCGCTGGCGCGTCGGCTGCGGGTGCCGGTGGTGGGGCAGTATGACCTGATGGGCTATTGGGCCGAGCATGAGCATATCGAGACCATCGGCTTCAACAAGGGTGGCACGGTGGACCTGGGGGGCATTGGGCTGAGCATGGTGCCAGCCTGCCATTCCTCGACCTTTGGCACCGATGAGGGGCCCAAGACGGCGGGCTCGGAAGTGGGCTATATGCTGAATGCCGAGGGCAAGACGGTTTATATTTCGGGCGACACCGGCATCATGGCCGATATGGACTGGATGGGTGATTACTATAAGCCGCAGGTTGGCATCCTGTCGGCGGGCGGTCATTTCACCATGGATATGGCCGGCGCGGCCTATGCGGCGAAACGGTATTTCAGTTTTAACACCGTCATCCCCTGCCATTACCGGACCTTCCCGCTGCTGGAACAATCGGCCGATGCGCTGAAGGCGGCCTTGCCGGATGTGGACGTGGTCGAGCCGCAGGTGATGCAGGCGATCACGGTCTAGCGTTTGGCGGCAAAGAAGTCTTTCAGCATCGCCTCGGCCTGGGATGCGGCGATGCCGTCATAGACCTCGGGGCGGTGGTGGCTTTGGGGGTGGCTCAGCACCCGCGGCCCCTGCCCGATGCCACCCGATTTCGGGTCCGCCGCGCCGTAGTAAAGCCGCGCAATCCGCGCCTGGCTGATGGCCGAGGCGCACATCGGGCACGGCTCCAGCGTCACATAAATATCGCACCCGATCAGCCGTTCGCTGCCCAGCACCGCGCAGGCGGCGCGGATGGCCAGCATCTCGGCATGGGCGGTGGGGTCGCGCAGTTCCATCACGCGGTTGCCCTCGGCCGCCAGCACGGCGCCATCGGGCCCCACGATCACCGCACCCACCGGCACCTCGCCGCGTTGAGCGGCGGCGCGGGCCTGGTCCAGAGCGGCATCCATATGGCTGTGAAAGGGCGACATGGCCCTTGATGCCCTTGCACCCGGGCGCATGCAAGGCGTAAAGGGGCGGCTATGACCGACAAAACCCCTCCCGGCGACCGGATCGCCAAGGTGCTGGCCCGCGCTGGTGTTGCTTCGCGCCGCGAGGCAGAGCGTATGATCGAGGCCGGCCGCGTGACCGTAAACGGCAAGGCGATCGACAGCCCGGCGCTGAACGTGACGGCCAAGGATCGCATCACCGTCGACGGCAAACCCCTGGCCGAACCGGAAAAACCACGCCTGTGGCTGTATCACAAACCCGCCGGGCTGGTGACGACCGAGCGGGACGAGAAGGGCCGCAAGACCGTCTTTGACGCGCTGCCCGAGGGTATGCCGCGGGTGATGTCGGTGGGCCGGCTGGACCTGAACTCCGAAGGTCTGTTGCTGCTGACCAATGATGGAGAGATCAAGCGCCGGATGGAGCTGCCCTCCACCGGCTGGCTGCGCCGCTATCGGGTGCGGGTGCGCGGCTATCCCACCGACGACACGCTGAAACCGCTGCGTGATGGCATCACCGTGGATCGGATCACCTATCAGCCGATGATCATCACGCTGGATCGCCAACAGGGCGGCAACGCGTGGCTGACCGTGTCGATCCGCGAAGGTAAGAACCGCGAAATTCGGCGCGCGATGGAAGCAGTCGACCTGACGGTAAATCGCTTGCTGCGGTTATCCTATGGCCCGTTTCAGCTGGGTGACCTGAAACCCGGCGCGGTCGAGGAAGTGCGCAGCCGGGTATTCCGCGACCAATTGGGTCTGGACGCCGAGTTCAAACCAAACCCCACACCGAAACCCCGCCGAAATGTCCGCCGGACACCACGGGGAAAACGTTAGGCGCAGAAACCTTGCCCTGACGGTCGGCATATGGCTTTGTTACGCCAAGTGATTTTCGTAACGGAGCGCCCCAATGGCCGACCTTCTGACCCTTGAAAACCTTGGCAACCTGCTGATGCTGTGCTTTTTGCAAGCTGTGCTGGGCTTCGACAACCTGCTTTATATCAGCATCGAAAGCCAGCGCGCGCCCGTGGCGCAACAGGCGGCGGTACGGCGTGTGGGCATTATGATTGCCGTGGCCCTGCGGCTTGTTCTGCTTTTCCTGATGATCCGGCTGATCGACGCGATGGCGGAACCTTTCTTTGTTCTGAATTGGGTCGGCGTTCTGGAGGGCGGCGTAAACTTCTCGACCATCGTGTTCATCCTTGGTGGGATTTTCATTATCTACACTGCGGTCAAAGAAATCAGCCACATGTTGTCAGTGGATCACCTCGACCATGACGTAGAAGGCAAGTCGGGGAAATCTGCCCTTCAGGTGATCACGCTGATTGTTTTTATGAACCTGATCTTCAGCTTCGATTCTATCCTGTCGGCCATCGCGATCACGGATGTTTTCCCCGTTCTTGCGGCAGCAATCCTGGCCTCGGGGGCGGCGATGATCTTGCTGGCCAACTCGGTCACGGCCTTTTTGCAGAAAAACCGTATGTACGAGGTGCTGGGTCTGTTCATCCTACTGATCGTCGGCGTGGTGTTGCTGGGCGAAAGCGGTCAGGCGGCGGCGCATGCGATGCATGACGAAAGCCTGGCGTTGAAGGTGTTCGGCTATGAAATCATCCCGATGTCTAAATCCACATTCTACTTCGCGGTGATTGTCCTTTTTGCGGTAGAGTTCCTGCAATCGGGATACCAGAAGAAACTGGATGCCGAGCGTCACGCCGAACAGTCGCGTCACTGATTGGGCTTTGTGGAAATGTTGCATTCACGGTATAACCCGGCGCGGTGCGAGGGGGCCAATACGGCATGAGTGACACAGGATTGCAGAAACTGGCCTATGCCCTGCTGCTGGCATTGATCCTTTATGTCTCGATCACGGGCGGGGGCGCGTAATGGCTCAGCGGTATGGTGGGCAGTTCAGCCCCGACGGAAAACCCGACGATTCCCGCCCCGAGGTTCAGGCCCCGACCGCCAAGAACCCATTCCACGGCGCCAAACCCACCCGGGTTGGCGGGCGGGTGAACTTTCTGTTCGTCGCTCCCTTGCCGTTGGCGTTTCGCGCATTCTTTTCTGAACCGGTGGTCATGGCGCAGTTTCTGGCTGCGCTGGCCCTGATGCTGTTTGCCGCATGGATGACACGGGAAGGGCTTAAAGCGGAAGACGCCTATAATGCCCGCACCATCGCCAAGCGCCCTGCGATGCCGCGCAAGATTTTTGGATCGGTTCTGACCGGTTTGGGACTGGGCCTTGCGGGCTTGGCCGGCCACGGACCAATCGAGGCTGCGATTTTTGCAGCCGTCGGCGCCGGGCTGCACCTGTTCTCCTTCGGGCTGGACCCGATGCGCGACAAAGGCGCCGAGGGCATCGACCAGTTCCAACAAGACCGCGTGGCCCGCGTGGTGGACGAGGCCGAGGCAACGCTCGACGCGATGTCGGACGCGATTTTGCGGGCCGGTGACCGGGGTCTGATGAAACGGGTAGAACAGTTCCAGGCCACGGTGCGCGACATGGTTCGAACCGTTGAAGAAGACCCCCGCGACCTGACAGCCGCGCGCAAATATCTGGGCGTCTATCTGCAGGGCGCGCGCGACGCCACGGTCAAGTTCGCCGATATCTACGCCCGCAGCCGCGATGCCGGCGCGCGCGCCGACTACGAGGCGCTTCTGGGGGACCTTGAAGAGAATTTTGCCCTTAGAACGCGCAAATTATTGCTGGATAACAAGGTAGACCTCGATGTCGAGATTGAAGTCTTGCGCGAAAGATTGCAGCGTGACGGGACCCGTTAGCGCCCGACCACGCGAAACAGGAGAGATTTGAATGTCTGAAGACGTACGCAAACAAGCCGAGGCCGCCTTGGCCGAAGTGGAAAAGGTGACCGCCACCATCCTGCCCGAGCCCAGTAACGCGCTGGTGCCGCTGGCCGAGGTCGAGGCCCCCGTGGCCGCCGACATCCGTACCCGGATGGACGAGATCGACATTGCCAACACGCAATCGATCATCGAGTTCGGCTCAGGCGCGCAGGCGGAACTGCAACAGATCTCGACCGCGATGCTCAGCGATGTGCGCAACAAGGATGTGGGCCCGGCCGGCGACAGCCTGCGCAATATCGTCTCGACGATCCGCGGCTTCTCGATCTCGGAAATGGACGTGCGCCGCGAGCGCAGCTTCTGGGAAAAGCTGATGGGCCGCGTGGCGCCCTTTGCCAAATTCATGGCGCGGTTCGAAACCGTGCAGGGCCAGATCGACAAGATCACCGATGACCTTCTGAAGCACGAACACACGCTGCTCAAAGACATCAAGTCGCTGGACATGCTGTATGAAAAGACGCTGGCCTTTTACGACGAGCTGGCTCTGTACATCACCGCCGGCGAGGAAAAGCTGAAAGAGCTGGACGAAACCGTGATCCCGGCCAAGGTTGCCGAGGTGGACGCCGCCCCCGAAGACCAACAGGTGATCCGCGCGCAAGAGCTGCGCGACATGCGCGCCGCGCGTGATGATCTGGAACGCCGCGTGCATGACCTGAAGCTGACGCGCCAGGTGACCATGCAGTCGCTGCCCTCGATCCGCCTGGTTCAGGAAAACGACAAGTCGCTTGTGACCAAGATCAACTCGACCCTGGTGAACACCGTTCCGCTGTGGGAAACGCAGCTGGCGCAGGCGGTGACGATTCAGCGCTCGCGCGAGGCGGCCGAGGCCGTGCGCGGTGCCACTGATCTGACCAACGAGCTGCTGACAGCCAATGCCGAGAACCTGCAGGAAGCCAACCGCGTTGTGCGCCAGGAGATGGAGCGCGGCATCTTCGATATCGAAGCTGTGAAGTCGGCGAACGCCACGTTGATCTCGACGATCGAGGAAAGCCTTGCTATCGCAGACGAGGGCAAGGCCAAACGTGCCGCTGCCGAGGAGGATCTGCAGAAGATGGAAACCGAATTGCGCGATACGCTGGCCTCGGCGCGCGCACGCGGCGACAAGACCGGCGACAATGTCGGCACATCGACGGCAGAAGTGTAACACGTGAAAAAGACCCGGCGCTTTTCTTTCCTTTCGGTCTTGGCTGTGTCCGCAGGCCTGTTTGTTGCTGGATGCGAAGCGCCGGTGACCCAAACCTCGCCCACAACTGCCCCGACGGGCAGCGGTGGGCCCGAGGCACGTTCGGCCGCCAGCCGCGCGGTTTCGAAGCATTTTGCGCGTGTACAATCCGATTTCCTGTCGCGTGGGCTGATGCGAACAGATCTTGGCACCACTGACGCCCCGTTTTCCCGAACTCAGCTTGAGGACAATTTCGTTCGAATTGCCCTGTTCGACGAATACACCTCGTCGGGCGGTCGGATCATCGCACAACGCACCCCCAGCAATCTGCGTCGCTGGCAACAACCGGTCCGCATGCGTGTCGAATTCGGACCCTCCATTGGCGAAGAACAACGCGCGCTCGACAGAAAGTCGATCAATGACTTTGCCCGGCGGTTGGGCAAGGTGACCCGGCACGACATCGCACCGACAAGTGCTGCAACCGCGAACTTCCATGTACTGGTCCTGAACGAGGATGACCGCCGCGGCTATGGCCCGCGTTTGCGGCAATTGGTGCCGGGCATCGACGACATTGCGGTGCGTACCATCACTTCGATGCCGCGGTCGACTTTTTGTCTGGTCTTCGCGTTTTCACGGTCGATCGAAGAAGGTTATATCCACGCCATTGCCGTTATCCGCGGGGAACACCCGGACCTTCTGCGCCTTTCCTGCATTCACGAGGAACTGGCCCAGGGCCTGGGCCTTGCCAATGACAGCCCCGAGGCCCGCCCTTCGGTCTTCAACGACGATGAAGAATTTGCCTTGTTGACCAAACATGATGAACTGTTGCTGCGCATTCTTTACGACCGCCGCCTGCAGCCGGGGATGAGCGCCGCCGAGGTGCGCCCCATCCTGCGCCAGATCACCACCGAGCTTGTGGGCGCTGGATAGGTTTCAAGGGGGTAAAGGCGAGGCCTTCTCCCCATGGAAATGTGCACCGGTCGGGGTATAGTTGCGCAAACCACCCTGGGAGAACCGATTCATGGGAATTTTCGACTTTCTGTCCGGCGAATTCATCGACGTCATCCACTGGGTCGACGACACGCGCGACACCATGGTCTGGCGGTTCGAACGTGAGGGGCATGAGATCAAGTATGGCGCCAAGCTGACCGTGCGCGAGGGCCAGGCGGCGGTGTTCGTGCACGAAGGCCAGCTGGCCGATGTGTTCACCCCCGGCATGTACATGCTGGAAACGAACAACATGCCGATCATGACCACCTTGCAGCACTGGGATCACGGCTTTCAAAGCCCGTTCAAGTCCGAGATCTATTTCGTCGACACCACCCGGTTCAACGATCTCAAATGGGGCACCAAGAACCCGATCATGCTGCGCGACCCCGAGTTCGGACCGGTCCGCATCCGCGCCTTTGGCACCTATTCGGTGCGCGTGGCCGACGCGGCGCGGTTCTTGTCCGAGATCGTGGGCACCGATGGGGAATTCACCACCGACGAGATCAGCTTTCAGATCCGCAACATCATCGTGCAGGAGTTTTCGCGCGTGATTGCCGGCTCGGGCATTCCGGTGCTGGACATGGCGGCCAACACCGCCGATCTGGGCCGCGTCATCGCGCAGGCGATGGAGGGCACGATTGCCGAATACGGGTTGTCGATCCCCGAGCTTTACATCGAAAACATCTCGCTGCCGCCAGCGGTGGAAAAGGCGATGGACACGCGCACGTCGCGCGGGATTGCCGGCAATCTGGACGAGCATATGAAATACATGGCCGCCGAGGCGCTGAGCCAGCCGGGCAATGGCATGGGTCAGGCCATGGGTATGGGAATGGGTGCAGGCCTTGGCATGCAGATGGCCAATACCGGCCCATGGGGCGCCGCCCCGCAGGCCGCCGCCCCCGCTGCCGCCGCACCAATGGCTCCGCCGCCCCCGCCGGTGGAACATGTCTGGCACGTGGCCGAAAACGGCGCCACCAAGGGCCCGTTCTCGAAGGCCGATCTTGGCCGCATGGCCGCGGATGGCGGCCTGACCCGCGAAACGCATGTCTGGACCCCCGGTCAGGACGGTTGGCAGAAAGCCGGCGACGTGGCCGAACTGGCG
Organism: Actibacterium mucosum KCTC 23349; assembly: GCF_000647975.1. Lineage (GTDB taxonomy): Bacteria > Pseudomonadota > Alphaproteobacteria > Rhodobacterales > Rhodobacteraceae > Actibacterium > Actibacterium mucosum. The sequence continues at coordinate 182,590 of NZ_JFKE01000002.1, read as the reverse complement.
CAGCTCTTTACCATCCTGCCCCCGCCCCCGCCGCCGGGTGTGTAAACCCGATGCGCGATGCGGTGTTTCCAGAAGCGTTGCGCGAAGCCGTGGCAGCAACAGGGTTTTCCCCGGCCATCCGCGCCGGAGATTTCCTGTTTCTAACCGGCGCGACAGGAGGAGCGCCGGATGGCAGCATGCCGGCGACATCCGCCGAACAGACGCAGGTCGCCTTCGCCAAAGTGCAGGAAATCCTTAATTCGGCGCAGGCCTCCGTTGCCGCAATTGCCGAGGTGACCAGCTACCACACCCATCTGCGCGACGACTTCGACGAAGTTGACGCCGTGCTTCGCGAAACGCTTGGTTTGCCTTTGCCTGCGTGGACAGCGGTCGAAGTCGCCGGGCTGCGCCGACCGGGCGCGCGGGTCGAGTTTCGCATCGTCGCTCATTTACCCCAATCTTGACCATCAGAACTGAACGAGGGCCACCCCGTATGGACAGCTCACCGCAAGAACATCGTTTCCCATGCGACCAATGCGGGGCGGATTTTCGGTTTGACCCTGTTGCCAAACGTCTTGTCTGCGATTTCTGCGGCAACACTGCCGAGGCCGAAGACCCCACGCCAACCGAAGCCATTCGCGAGCTTGATTTCCGCGCTGCGATCGAGGCCCGGTTGCCCGAGGCCGAGATCGAGGAAACCCGCGTTCTGTCCTGCCCCAATTGCGCCGCGCAGGTAGAGATTTCGGGCCCCGACCACGCCACCGAATGCCCGTTTTGCGCCACGCCCGTGGTCACGGATACCGGCACGCATCGGCATATCAAACCCAAAGGCGTGCTGCCCTTTGCCCTGACCGAGGACGCCGCGCGCGACGCGATGAACGACTGGCTGGGCCGGCTGTGGTTCGCGCCCGGTGGGTTGCAGGAATACGCCCGCAAGGGCCGCAAGATGCAGGGCATCTATGTGCCCTACTGGACTTTCGATGCGGACACCAAAACCGCCTATCGCGGCGAGCGTGGCACCGTCTATTACGAAACCCGCACGGTGATGCGAGATGGCGAGCAGGTGCAGGAGCGCGTGCAAAAGGTACGCTGGTCACCCAAACGTGGGCGGGTCGCGCGGTTCTTCGACGATGTACTTGTTCTGGCCTCGCGGTCATTACCCAAACGCTTCACCGACGCGTTAGAGCCGTGGGATCTGACCGCGCTGGAGCCCTATCGCCCCGACTATCTGGCCGGGTTCCGGGCCGAGGGGTATGCGGTTGAACTGACCGATGGATTCTCGGAAGCCCGCGCCCATATGGACCGTCAGATCGAGCGCGACGTGCGGTTCGACATCGGCGGTGACCGGCAGCGCATCCACAGTCTGGACACCGCGATCAGCGACGTGACCTTCAAACATATCCTGCTGCCGGTCTGGCTGGCGGCCTATAAGTATCGCGGCAAAACCTATCGCTTTGTGGTCAACGGACAGTCAGGCCGGGTACGCGGCGAACGGCCCTGGTCGGCCTGGAAAATTGCGGTGGCCGTGGTGCTGGGCCTGGCGGTTGCAGCCGGAATTGGCTTCGTTCTGGCGCAGCAGGGTTGATTTAGCTGTTGCACATCGTGGGCTGATCGGTCAGATGCTTAATTCAGGCAAAGTGAATTAAAAGGAGCCGCCTGATGATCCTCTGCTGTGGCGAGGCGCTGATCGACATGTTGCCGCGCAAAAGCACCGCCGGCGAACCGGCCTTTGCGCCTTATCCGGGTGGGGCGGTGTTCAACTCGGCCATCGCGCTGGGGCGACTTGGGGCCAAGCCGGGTTTTTTGTGCGGCTTGTCGACGGACATGTTTGGCCGGCAACTGACCGAAACTCTGGAAGCCGCGGGTGTGGACCACAGTCTCTGCCCCCGTGCTGATTTGCCTACCACCCTTGCCTTTGTGGAACTTGTCGATGGCCAGGCGCGTTATGCGTTCTACGATGAAAACACGGCCGCGCGCAGCTTAACCGAAGACCGTTTACCGGACTTGCCGAACCGGGTTCACGCGTTGCTTTTTGGGGGCATATCTTTGGTCTCGGAACCCTGCGGCGGCACGTTGGAGGCACTGATGCTGGACGCTTCGGCAACCCGCGTCACAATGGTTGACCCGAACATTCGCCCCGGTTTTATCACTGACGAAGAAACCTATCGCGCCCGGATCGCCCGGATGCTTGCCGCAGCGGACATCGTCAAACTGTCAGACGAAGACTTGTTTTGGCTGACCGGCGATGGGGCTGATGCATACCTGCATGACCTGTTGGCGGGGGCCACCTCGCTGATCGTATTAACCGAGGGAGCGAAAGGTGCGCGGGTGCTGACAACCAGCGGTGAGGACATCTTTGTACCCGCCCAGAAGGTAGAGGTCGTAGATACTGTTGGCGCGGGCGACACCCTGAACGCGGCGGTTCTTTGGGCCCTGCAAGAGGCGGGCACGTTGAACAAAGATGCTTTGTCTGCGATCGACGCGGAGACCGCGCGCAAGGCGGTGGAAACCGGCGTGCGCGCCGCGGCCATCACGGTGTCGCGGGCTGGCGCCAACCCGCCCACCGCGGCCGAGCTGGGCTGAGCCATGCGAGCGCTGGTGCAGCGGGTGTCTGAGGCCCGCGTCGATGTGGATGGCCAGACCATCGGACGCTGCGGGCCGGGGCTGTTGGTGCTGATCTGCGCGATGCAGGGCGATACCGAGGTTCAGGCGCAGAAGCTGGCATCCAAGATCGCCAAATTGCGGATTTTCCGCGATGATCAGGGGCGCATGAACCGCAGCGTGCTGGATGTCGGCGGGTCGGCGCTGGTGGTCAGCCAGTTCACGTTGGCCGGAGACACGTCGCGCGGCAACCGCCCGGGGTTTTCGGCGGCGGCCGACCCGGTGACCGGGCAGGCGCTCTATCAGGCCTTTGCAGGCCTTCTTCGCGCCACGGGGGTGCCGGTTGAAACAGGGGAATTTGGCGCCGACATGGCGGTGCACCTGGTCAATGATGGGCCGGTGACCCTGTGGATGGACACCGATCAGGGTTGAAGCGCCTCAAGCTCGGCCACCAGCATCTGCGCGAATTTCTCGACCGCTACCGGAAGGATGCGCCCGGCGCGTTTGCACAGCATGACCTGCGCGGGGGCAAAGCGCGCCACCGGCACCAACGCGGCCGCATTGGCCACCAGCCAGCCACCAGCCACCGTGCCATCCAGACAGAACTGGGCGCTGGGTTTCACCGGCCCCTCGCCGCGCCACGGGCGCAACAGGATTGGGCTCTCCAATGCCGGGTCAAACGCCACGCGATTGCGTTTTGCCTGCGCCTCCAGATGGCTGCGGAACCCGGCCGGGCCAACGGGCAGCACAAGATCGAACTCGGACAATTGCGCCAGACTAATCCCGTCCGCCTTGTGATCAGCGCGCGCCACCACGGCGCGGACGGGGATATGAGCGGCGGCCAGTGTCTCGGTTGTCTCGGATGTCAGCGGCTGGGTGATCAGCGCAAGATCCACCGAATCATCTGTCAGCAGCTGGGCAAACCCTTCGGCTCCCGTCGGCTGGATGCTGAAATTTACGCGCGGATGCTCAATTCGAAAGCCCTGTACTGCTTTCTGCAACAGGCCGGCCTCAACCGAGCGACTTACTGCAACACGTATATGCCCGATTCTGACCCCCTGCAGATCGGAAATCGTTTCGAAAGCGCGGTCAATCTCGGCAAGGTGATGAATAAATGTGCGATAGTAGATTTCCCCCGCCGTGGACAAACGCACGCCAACGGGCAAACGCTCAAAAAATGGAACTCCCAACTCTTCTTCGAGCGACAGGATCTGCCGGTTCAATGCCGAGGGAGAAATTGCCAATCTTTCCGCACCCTTACGGATCGACCCCTCTTGCACCACGGCCCTGACGGACCGGTAAATCTGTAAGTGGCGCATTGGCGGAAATCCCTACCTGTTGCAGAATTTGCAACGCCTTAAACCGTTTTTTGCAGGAGACAGCAACACGATTTCGCAACAAATGTGATCCCCGGCGGGGCCGCAAGGCCTCGGGAAATGCAAAGGGGACTCTTGCAAATGATGAAAACACTTCTTTCCGCTGCCGCTGCTTCGGCGCTGATCGCTGGTGCTGCTCAAGCCGAAATCAAAGTAGGCATCCTGCACTCGCTGTCGGGCACCATGGCCATCTCGGAAACCACGCTGAAAGACACCATGCTGCTGCTGATCGAAGAGCAGAACAAAAAAGGTGGTCTGCTGGGCGAAGAGATTGTGCCCGTTGTTGTTGACCCGGCATCGGACTGGCCGCTGTTTGCGGAAAAAGCACGCGAGCTGCTGACCGTGCACGATGTGGACGTGATCTTTGGCAACTGGACATCGGTATCGCGCAAATCGGTTCTGCCGGTGATCGAGGAGCTGAACGGCCTGCTGTTCTACCCGGTTCAGTATGAAGGCGAAGAATCGTCCAAGAACGTGTTCTACACCGGCGCGGCCCCCAACCAGCAGGCCATCCCGGCCACCGATTACTTCCTGGAAGAACTGGAAGTTGAGAAATTCGCGCTGTTGGGCACCGACTATGTGTACCCGCGTACCACCAACAACATCCTGGAAAGCTACCTGAAAGACAAAGGTATCGCGGCCGAGGATATCTTTGTGAACTACACGCCCTTTGGTCACTCGGACTGGTCCAAGATCGTGGCTGACGTGGTCGCCCTGGGCGCGGACGGCAAGAAAGTTGGCGTGATCTCGACCATCAACGGCGACGCGAATATCGGCTTCTACAAAGAACTGGCCGCGGCTGGCGTCTCGGCGGACGACATTCCCGTTGTGGCCTTCTCGGTTGGTGAGGAAGAGCTGTCGGGCCTGGACACCTCGAACCTGGTGGGGCACCTGGCTGCTTGGAACTACTTCCAGTCGGCTGAATCGGATGCCAACGACGAATTCATCGCCGCCTGGAAAGCCAAGATGGGCGAAGAGCGTGTGACCAACGACCCGATGGAAGCCCACTATATCGGCTTCAACATGTGGGTTCAGGCAGTTGAGGCCGCAGGCACCACCGATGTGGACGCTGTGCGGACCGCCATGTATGGCCAGACCTTCCCGAACCTGACCGGCGGCACCGCCGAGATGCTGGTGAACCACCACTTGGCCAAGCCGGTCCTGATCGGTGAAATCCTGGAAGACGGTCAGTTCGACATCATCAGCCAGACCACCGAAGTTCCGGGCGACGCCTGGACCGACTTCCTGCCGGAATCGGCCGTGCTGGTCTCGGACTGGAAAGATCTGGGTTGCGGTATGTACAACACCGACACCAAGACCTGCGTTCAGCTGAAATCGAACTACTAAGCGCCTGCCCGCTTAGTCAAAAAAACGGAGGGGGCCGCGCGCCCCCTTCACTCTCTCAGGGCCTTTTCTCACATGTTCCGCACTCTGCTCATTGCGCTGCGACTGGCAACGCTCTGGTTGGCGCTTGGCTTTGCCGCGCTGGCACAGGACGCTCCGCTGCAAAGCGTTCTGCAAGACAACCGCGCCGGGTTTGAAAAGCCCAGCCGCAAAACCGTCGACGGCGTGATCGCCGCGCTGCTGGACGCGCAGCTGCCCAATGCGCCCGCGTTTCTGACCCGCTGGCGCGAGAAAGAGGTGTGGCAGCGCAAGGAAGACAAGCTGTTCTTTTACGCGCGCGACAATGGCGACAAGACCTATACGCTGATCGATGTCGATACCGGCGCCGAGGATGGCCCGTATGACAAGAAAGCGCTGAAGCAGCTAAAGCCCAATTCGGGTGTGCGCGGTGTGATCGCCACGGCGCTGGTGGTGTTTCAGCTGACCGACCCCGACCCGGCGGTGCGCGAGGCCGGGCTGACAGCCATCGAACGCGGCCCCGAAGCCAGCCACCTGGCCGCCCTGCGTGGGTCAACCGAGGGCGAGGATGTGCCGGCGCTGAAGGCCCGCAAGCAGCGGCTGGAACGGCTGCTGACCATCACCTATGACAAAGACAGCGCCGCGCGTGTGGCCGCCATCGAAAGCTTTGCCGGCGATCTGGGCGTGGATGCGCGCGCCGCGTTGAACCCGCTGCTAACCACCACCCGTCGCGCCTCTGCCGAACGGCCCGCTGACATCAATGTAGCCGCCGTTCTGGCCCCGGGTATCGACCTGCCCCGTGCCGAGGCTTATGCGCTGTTGGTCGAGGCCGGGCTGGCCCCGCCGCAGATCACCGCCGCCGAACGCAAGGCCGCGCTGATCGCCAATATCGAAAACGGCGCCATCGCCGGCACGCCGATCCATACGCTGAACACCGACGCGGCGCGCGATGCGACCTATGCCAAGCTGGCCGCCGCCGGGCTGGTGGCCGAACCGGTGGATACCGCGTTTATCGACGCCGCGCTGGCGGACAATGTTTTCTTCGATGCCTATGACGAGCCCGACACCGCCGTGACCACCGCCGCCGCCGCAACGCTGGAGGCGATCGAGATGCGCGTGGGCCTGAACCAGATGGCCGACCTGGCGCTGGACGGGTTGTCGCTGGCCTCGATCTATTTCCTGGCCGCCATCGGGCTGGCCATCACCTTTGGGGTGATGGGCGTGATCAACATGGCCCATGGCGAGTTCATCATGATGGGCGCCTATACCGGCTATGTGATCCAGCAGGTGATCCCGGATTACACCGTGTCGATCATCGTGGCGATCCCGGTGGCCTTTGCGGTGACCTTTGCCGCCGGCGTGGCAATGGAGCGGCTGGTGATCCGCTGGCTTTATAACCGGCCGCTGGAGACGCTGCTGGCCACCTTCGGTATCTCCATCGCGCTGCAACAACTGGCCAAGAACATCTTTGGCACGCAGGCGCGCCCGCTGACCTCGCCCGGGTGGCTGGACGGGGCGCTGGTGATCAATGACGTGGTGTCGATCAGCTATATCCGCATCGCGATCTTTGTGCTGTCGCTGATTTTCCTGGTGGTGCTGCTGTTCATCCTGAACCGCACCCGGCTGGGGCTGGAGGTGCGCGCCGTCACGCAGAACCCGCGCATGGCGGCATCCATGGGAATCAACCCCGACCGTATCAACATGCTGACCTTCGGGCTGGGCTCGGGCATTGCCGGGATCGCCGGGGTGGCCATCGGGCTTTACGCCAAGGTCACGTCCGAGCTGGGCGCCGATTACATCGTGCAAAGCTTCATGACCGTTGTGGTCGGTGGGGTCGGCAATATCTGGGGCACGCTCTTTGGTGCCACGATGATCGGTTTCCTGCAGAAAGGGATCGAGTGGCTGAACCCATCCAACACGCTGGCCGCGCAGACCTATATGATCATCTTCATCATCATCTTCATCCAGTTCCGGCCCAAGGGTATCATCGCCCTCAAAGGCCGCGCGGCAGGGGACTAAGCCCATGGAACGCAGCTTTTTCGCCCGAAACCCGTCGGCGCTGATCTTTATCGCCTGTCTGGCCGGGTTCACCCTGCTGATCACGGTTCTGGCCGAAGGGTTCGGCGCCGACGTGATCTCGACCTCGATGGTCAAGACGCTGGGCAAAACCCTGTGCCTGTGCCTGATCGCCATCGCGATGGACCTTGTCTGGGGCTATTGCGGCATTCTGAGCCTGGGGCATTTCGCGTTTTTTGGGCTGGGCGGCTATATGCTGGGCATGTGGCTGATGTTTGAGCGCACCAAAGAGATCGTGGTGTCGTCCATGGCCAACGCCCCCCTGCCCCCCACCGCACAAGAAATCCGCGACGGCATCGGCACGCAGATCTTCGGCGTGGTCGGCGGGTCGGAAATCCCCGGCATCTGGCTGTTTGCCGACAGCCTGTTCGCACAGCTGGCGCTCGTCGTCCTGGTGCCAGGACTTCTCGCTCTGGTGTTCGGATGGCTGGCGTTTCGCAGCCGGGTGACCGGCGTTTACCTGTCGATCCTGACGCAGGCGATGACGCTGGCGCTGGCGCTGTACCTGTTTCAGAACGACAGCGGCCTGCGCGGCAATAATGGCCTGTCGGGCCTGCAGAACCTGCCCGGTGCCGACGCCATCCCGCAATCCACCATGTCGATCTGGTTCCTCTGGGCCTCGGCCGCGGCGCTGGCGCTGGGATACCTTCTGGCGGCATGGATCGTGGGCGGCAAGTTCGGCAGCGTCATCCGCGGTATCCGCGATGATGAGGCGCGCGTGCGGTTCCTTGGCTATAATGTCGAGGGCTACAAGCTGTTCATCTTCACCGTTACCGCGGTGATCGCCGCCATTGCCGGGGCGCTTTATTATCCGCAGGCGGGCATCATCAACCCGGCCGAGATCGCACCCATTGCCTCGATCTATCTGGCGGTCTGGGTCGCCATTGGCGGGCGCGGGCGCATCTATGGCGCGGTGATCGGGGCGGCGTTTGTCTCGCTGGTCTCGACCTGGTTCACCGGCGGTCAGGCGCCCGACATCCCGCTGGGCTTCTATACGATCAAATGGGTCGACTGGTGGCTGATCCTGCTGGGCCTGTCCTTTGTCGCCGTCACCCTGTTTGCCCCCAAGGGTATTGGTGGTCTGTTCGATCTGATCGAGGGCCGCATCGCCCCCAACCGCCACGGCGCCGATCTGGGCCCTGACATGAGCGCCCTGCGTGAAAAGGAGGCCAGCGAATGAGCACCCTTCTGGAAGTTTCCGGTATCTCGGTCACCTTTGACGGTTTCCGCGCCATCAACAACCTGTCGTTTCAGATCGGCAGTGCCGAGTTGCGCGCCATCATCGGGCCCAACGGGGCGGGCAAAACCACGTTCATGGATATCGTCACCGGCAAGACGCGGCCCGATGAGGGCCGGGTGATCTGGGGCGAGAAATCGGAAAACCTGCTGAAACTGAACGAAAGCCAGATCGCCCGCAAAGGCATTGGCCGCAAGTTTCAGCGCCCCACGGTGTTCGAGGACCAGACGGTGTTCGAAAACCTGCTGATGGCATTGAAGAAGGCACGTTCGCCTTTTGACGTTCTGTTTTATCGCCGCTCGGGGCACGATCGCGACAAGGTCGAGGAACTGGCCGAGGAAATCGGCCTGAAGGACGAACTGCAGCGCAAATCGGGCGAGCTGGCGCATGGCCAGAAACAGTGGCTTGAGATCGGCATGCTGCTGGCGCAGGAGCCGCGCCTGTTGTTGGTCGACGAACCCGCCGCCGGGATGAGCCCGGTTGAGCGCGAGCACACCACCAACCTGCTGGTCGAGGCCGCCAAGACCCGCGCCGTGGTGGTGGTGGAACACGATATGGAGTTTGTGCGCCGCCTGAACTGCAAGGTTACCGTGTTCCACGAAGGCTCGGTTCTGGCCGAAGGCAGCCTGGACCACGTGACCGCAAACCAAGACGTCATCGACGTATATCTGGGACGCTAAGATGCTGACAACCGAGAACCTGACCCTGCATTACGGCGGATCGCAGATCCTCTATGGCATTGATATGGTGGCGGAAACCGGGCAGATCACCTGCGTGATGGGCACCAATGGCGTAGGCAAAACCTCGCTGTTAAAGGCCCTGTCGGGCACCCATCACCGCACCGACGGCGCCCTGACGCTGGACGGCGAGGCGCTGGCCAAACCCGCCGCGCATGTGCTGGCGCAAAAGGGTGTGGGCTATGTGCCGCAGGGCCGCATGATCTTTCCGCTGCTGACCGTCAAAGAGAACATGGAAACCGCCTATGCCTGCCTGCCGCGCGCCGAACATATGGTGCCCGACGAGATCTACGAGCTGTTCCCGGTGCTGAAGGAAATGCAGAACCGCCGCGGCGGCGATTTGTCGGGCGGGCAACAACAGCAGCTGGCCATTGCGCGCGCGATGATCACAAAGCCCAAGCTGTTGCTGCTGGACGAACCCACCGAAGGCATTCAGCCCAACATCATTCAGCAGATCGGCAAGGTGATCGAATATCTGCGCGACCAGAACAATATGGCGATTGTCCTGGTCGAGCAGTTCTTTGCCTTCGCCTATGGGTTGGCGGATCGGTTCTATGTGCTGAACCAAGGCCGCGTGACCCTGAGTGGTGACAAGGCGGATGTATCCGAAGACGCGCTGATGAAGGCGGTCTCGGTCTAGGCAAAGACGCGCGCGGCTAATTCCGCGCGCGTTGGGGTTACTTGCGCCAGATATACAGGAACAGCGCCACCAACCCGGCGACATCAGCCGCGATGATCAGACCGGTCAGCCAGATCGGAACCGCGCCGCCCATGCTGCCAAAGGCCATCAGCACCAGGATCAGCACGATCAGATAGGTGGCACAGGCCAACCGCGACCAGCCGCGCATCAGGCCCCAGCCCAACAGAGCGTAGACGATGCCAATCGGCACCAGTTGCAGCCCTGCGGCTGAGAACCCGGTGAAAACCGGCGCGACGATATGCAGGATCCCGCTGATCAGGATGAACAGCCCGGCCCAGCCCAGCATGCCTTGGGGTTTCATTGAGGCCTCCATCTCAGTCATTTTCACACGGGTAGCCGGCCACGCCCCAGGCCAGCACATCGTTTACATGGTCTTGCAGGTTGTAAGGCGCCGGTTCGCGCCCGCCGCCTGGGTTCCAGGCCCAGTGAAGGATCAGGTCGTGATCCAGATGCTCTGCCAGATCCAGATAGGTGCGATCGCCGTTGCGTTCGGGGTCGCGCAGCTGGTTGCAGATCTCGACCGACGACTTGCCAAACCATTCAGCTTCGACCGGGGCCAGCTGCCAATCCATTGCCACACGCGGTGCTGCATGGGGTTTCTGGTTGGCGTTGTCCCAATCTTCAAGCTTAGTGGTGTGGCAGGTTGAGCAAAGGATGAACTCGGCCCCAATCCGGCTTTCACCGCCATTGATGTTCATCCCGTGCGGGCGCGCCTTGCCATAGGCAGGACCGGACCACATGGGCACGTTATCCTCGCCCACGTGACAGTTCGAACAACGCGGGTGGCTGGCAACCTCGTAGATACGACCCCATGCCTCCAACCCTTCGGCACGGCTGATCGAACCTTCGACGGGTGGATTGATCTCTACCGTTTCGCCCGCAATGGCGGTGCTGACGGCAAACAGCCCAAGGGCTGCAGTTACAGAAATGACTTTCATCTTGCAGTCCCTCACACGAAATCGACGAATTTGTTGAACGGCATCTCGCGCAACCTTGTCCCGGTTGCCGCAAAAATCGCACCTGCCAGCGCCGGCGCGGCGGGTGGCAGGCCGGGCTCGCCGACACCGCGAATCTTGGGTCCGTTTTCCAACACCTTCACCTCGAATTCAGGGGTCTGGTAAAGACGCATCCCCTCATACTGGTGATAGTTGTTCTGCAGCGGCGCGTAGTTTTCATATGTCAGCTCGCAGTTCATCGCGTGCGACAAACCGAAGATGACGCCACCAAACAGCTGCGCGTCAATGTTGGTCGGGTCCAGAACACGGCCAACATCGGCTGCCACAAAGACCTTGTCGATCTTGATGCCCTGATCCGTGTTTGTCACGTCGATCACCTGTGCACAGGGCACACCAAAGGACAGGGTGAACGCAACGCCACGGCCGCGGTTTTCGCCAATGTCCGTGCCGTTCCAACCCGACATTTCGCCCACCGCTTCCATCACCTTGCGCGATGTGTCGTCGATGCAAAGACGCAGGCGTTCTTCCAAAGGATCGGCACCGGCTGAATGGATCAATTCGTCCAGAAAGGCGTTGTGAAGGAAACCATTGCCCGAAGCCCCAACCGACCGCCACGACGATACCGGCACCATTTCGGGCGCGCGATAGCCGGTCACGCGGTAGTTCGGGATGCCAAAGGGCTGATCCCACGATCCGGTGGTGATGGTGGCGTCGGGGCCGGGAATACCCATGCCCATCAGGCGGCCGAACCAGCTGGGCGCCAGCGCCGACTGCCCAACCGACAGATCGAACGTGTCAACCTTGCCATCGGCCACCTTGCCGCGGCCCACCGCAACGGCGGCCGGGCGCGGGTAATCATGGGTCATGTCCTCTTCACGGCTCCAGGTCAGCTTGACCGGGGTGCCTTGCATCGCGGCGGCAATCTCGACCGCTTGTTCGCAATGGGTCATTTCCAGCTTGTGCCCAAACGAGCCACCCATCGGCAGCACATGTACATCCACATTCTCGGCCTCGACCCCGGCAATCAGAGCCGCACGGTTGCGGATGAACAGAGGGATCTGCGTACCGGTCCAGATCGTGACCTTTCCGCCTTCAACCAAAGCGATGACGTTCATCGGCTCCATCGGTGCGTGGGCGAGATAGGGCAACTTGTAGGTGGCTTCGAAGACCTCGCCATTGGCCAGGGATGTGTCAACATCCCCCTCGTTGCGCTGGCGATGGTCGAACGCCTCTTCATTGTTAACGGCCGCCGCAAGGGTTTCGAAGATTTCGGGCGACGAGGCAGGATAAGGCCCCGGCCCCCATTCAATTTCGATCGCTTCCACGGCCTTGAATGCGCGCCACGTGTTGTCGGCGATAACGGCCACACCATGGGCCACCGGCATCACCTTTTGCACACCGCGCATACCCTCGGCTGCTGACGCATCGTAGCTGACCACGTCACCACCAATGCCGGGATTGGCACGCACTGCGGCGTGAACCATCCCCTCGACCGCGTGGTCGATCCCGTATTTGATCGCTCCGGTGGTCTTTTCGGGTATGTCCACCCGTCGTGTTGCCGCCTTGCCCAGCAATCGCCATTCGGACGGGTCACGCAGGGCAACGTCTTGTATGGGGGCAAGCTGGGACGCTTCGGCGGCAAGATCGGTATAGGCAAGCTTGTCGCCGTTGGGCAAAATCACGTGACCGTCTTGTGTTTTCAGGTCACCGCGCGCGACACCCGCGCGTTTGGCCGCAGCCTCTTTCAGCGTCTCGCGCGCAACCGCTCCTGCCATCCGCAGCTTGACATAGCCGTCGGGAACCGTGGACGAGCCACCTGTCATCTGCATTTGGAAAAGTTTGGCAGGTACCGCCATAAATTCGCGCATGGCTTCGGCTACGGCGCTCTGATCATAGGCGGGGAATGGTACACCTTCTTCCAAAACCGCGCCGTTAAAGTACGCCGGTCCCGGCATACCTGGTGTGATCGTGGCCGTCGCCGGGTCAATGTCCAACTCTTCGGCAATCAGGTTCGCTTGCACCGAATAGCTGCCCTGCCCCTTATCGGCGCGGGGTGTAATCAGAGTGATGCCATTGGCGTCAATCTTGACATAGGGCGTGATCGCGGCTTCGCCTTCGGCCAAATCCGCCAGAAGAGGGTTATCAATCGGGCGCTTCACGACATGAATCCCGAACGCGACACCACCCGCAACTGCGGCCGAGCCGATCAGGAACGTACGACGGGCAATCTTTCCAACTGTGCTCATGGCTTCATGCTCCGTTCAGTTTGGCGGCGGCGGATTTCACCGCGGCGCGAATGCGCGGATAGGTGCCGCAACGGCACAGGTTCGCGCTCATCGCGCGATCGATGTCTTCATCCGTGGGTTCGGTATTAAACTCCAGGAAGGACGCGGCGGCCATGATCTGTCCGGACTGGCAATACCCACATTGCGCCACCTGGTGCTCGATCCACGCCTCTTGCACGGCATGTAATGCTTCGGCGCTTCCCAGACCCTCAATCGTGGTGATCTCTCCCGAAATGTCTGCGGCGGCCAATTGGCAGGACCGAACGGCGGTTCCGTCCACATGCACCGTGCAGGCCCCACATTGTGCGACCCCACACCCGTATTTTGTTCCCGTCAGGCCCAACTCGTCCCGCAAGACCCACAGAAGCGGCATGTCTGGTTCGACATCCACCTCATATTCGGTGCCGTTTACCGTTAGTTTCATGGCTCTCCCTCATGATGGCTGATCGAAGGGTACATCAGAGCACAGGTCATTTTGATTGCAGATTGCGCCAAAGCTCTTTCAATTGATGACACATTTTGCGCATCGGGTATTTTGCAATGCGTCGTTCTTTGGCAGTTGCTAATTGCTCAGAGCAAAAGAGAGCCGCTGAAACTCGTGCAAATGCGACGAGGCAACGGACCGCAACACGTCGACCACCGGCATCGGCGACAGGGCAACTTCGATGGACGACGCGGTGTTCTGGCCGACCAAGGCCAATCCTTCCTGCGGGTTGTCCAGGCGCGTCGCGCTGGCCGCATCCAGTTGCACCAAGGCGCGCAGCTCGTCTTCACGATCGGTTGCTTCGATTGCCGCAACCGTCCCCGACAACAGGGCATCGCGCCCGCGAAGGCCCAGCATTTTCAGGCGCACCGACGTCCCTGTTTCCAGCTGTTCTGCAACATGAGGATCGATAGTGAAATAGGCCAAATGCCCAACCGAGGTTGTGCCGCGTAACTGTAAGAGCGGCGCATCTTCCTGCAATTCCGTACCCGGCGCCAGGCTGCGAACGCGGGTGACACGACCGGCTTGGGGGGCCGCGATTCGGGGCGCGTCCTTGAAATAGCTGAGTGTGGCCAGTTTTTCCTGAAGGCGCGAGATTTCCGCGGTCAGCTCCTGTGCTCGGCGCAATGCCGCACGGCGCGTCGACAAATCCAAATCCGTTTTTCGGTTTTCCAATGTCGTAAGCTTGCCCGCAATTTCATTGCGTTGCAGGGCCAGATCCAGCGCGATTTTCGCCCGTGCCTGGCGCCGTGCAGTATCGGCACTGTCGAAAACCTGCGAGGTGAGAAGATCCAGCTTGCGCTGAAGTAGCGTAAACCGCTCCTGAAGATGGTCTATTGCGGCATCCAACTGTTCGCGTTCGGCGGCCTTTTCCGCCAAAATCAGGGCGCATTCCTCTTTGGCCAGTGTCAATCTGGCGGCTTCCTCCTCACCCAATTTCTCGCGCTCAGGAACATCGGCCCTCATCAGGCAGGCGCGTCTTGCCGTCAGTTCAGTTAAATCCAGCGTCAGGGCAGCCAGGCGCGCCTGGATGACGACGCGATCAAACGTCACCAAGGTTTCACCGGCAGCCACTTCGTCACCCGGAGAAACCAGGACGGCCTGCAGTGGAATTCCGGCCGGCAGATTGATCGAAACGGGGTCTTCAGCCGGGCGAATTTGACCGGGAAACCGGCGCGGCTCAGCCACCGAGATTCCCGGCAATCCGGATGCCAAACCCGCCACCGACAGCCCTACAACAGCGATCGCAAACGCCAACCAAAAAGCCGCAGCGACAAACGACCATCGTCGGCCATGCCGGCGGTAGGTGTCGTCAGGCAGGGGTTTCGACATCGCCCTGCCCTTCTGCAACGGTGGTCAGACGCGGATCGTATGTTTCGATCTTGGCGGACACGACCCGTTGGTTAAATTCGTGCCCAATCTCCACATCAAGGCTTTGAGACAAGATTGCGGCAAGTGGTGAAAGGCGGGAAGTGACCGCTGCATTCTGCGCCTCCTTGCGGGCTGTTTCCACCTGGGCCGGTGTCAAAGGATCGGAATCATCGCGCATCGTCAAAACGCAATGCCCTTTGAAATGCTTGAACTTAAACCGCGTCATGCCCGGGCGCCCACCTTTTTGGGTTTTGCTGGACAGAACCAACATTTCCCCGGCCACCGACGAGACTTTTCTGCGGTTGCCGTCATCGCCATTGCGCCGAAACTGCGCAGCAATCCACCGGGTCAGGTTTTCATCGCTTTCAAGCGTCCTGAGGGCCGAGAAACTGGCCCAACCTGCCGCCAACTGCGTCCGTATTGCCTCGGTATCGCCAAAATCAATGAGATTGCCATTTTGCATAACGGCGGTTTTCTGACTGATCTCCTGGAACTTGCGGTGATTTGAAATAATCAGAAAGCTGCGACCCAAACGGGTTTCCTTGGCAATGCGTTCGCATATCGCACCGATCAAGCCTTCGTCGCAGCCGTCTTCTGGCCGATCCAGAAGGTAAAGCGACGGCGCCATCAAAAAGCCGCGTGCGATTGCCAATGCGGCCTGGTGGCTGCTTGAAAGATTGCGCGCGTCCGGTGTTATACAAATCTCGTGCGCAATCTCGGCCGAAAAAACCAATTGTTCCAGGATCGCGAAGCCGCGTTCGAACGCATCATCGTGAAAACCGGTCAGGTTGGCCGCACCGCTCGCCGGCAATAAGATAGGGGGAAAGGACATGTGGTAAGCCGGAACGGCGCCTTGTGTCCGACCGCGTTGCCAAAGGTTTTGCCCGTTCATATCCACCTGCCCTTCAACCTGCAGCCCGGGCAGATCGTAGGGCGCGGCGATCGCCTTCAGCAAAAGCGATTTTCCCGCGCCACCTTCCCCGGCAATGCAAGTCACCGTTCCTGGATCCACGACCAGATCAATCGTGGACAACAGTCGCTTTCCGCGAGGTCCGGATACATCCAGCTGAGCAACGCGCAGCCCAATTTCTGTTGGCTCATCCTCTTCAGCGGTCAAAGCAAGATCGCGGCGTGACACATCCGCCGCAGGCTGCGCTTGAAGCGGGTCGCCAGAATAGCGCGCCATGACAAACTTTGTGAGCGCGAATGTCGCCCACATCGACAGCAAAGACACCGCCGGAACTGCCGCTGTGTTAACCGCGTCTATCGCGGCAAGATAGCTTGCGACAGCAAATGCCAGCGCCATACCAAGATAGCCCGATATTCGTTGACACCCAGCCAACATCGGATGCTCGGCCGGTATCAAAGCCGCCAGTTTCAAGCCGGACGCGTCTCTGCCAGCAAAGATGGACGACGCTTCGTCACGCCGAAAATCCCACATTGGCTCGGCGCGGCCAAACCGCTGAAACAGCGCCCCGGCGCCTGCCGCCGCGATCACCGCCGAGGGGATCGCCAAACCCAGCAGGGGGTGAACGATCTCAAGTATCCCGAAAACACCAACAGCCAGGACGGCCGAGGCACCACGGTCAAACCTTGTCCGCAGCATGCGCAACCCAGAAAGAGCTTTGGTATGTCCAAATTCAAACGCCAATGCCCCGATGGCAGCCACGACAATTCCGGCGCCCAGTAGTTTTGCAAAGATCGCCTGGCCACCAAGTGCAACGAGGTCAAAAAGGAACACCGTGCCCACAATCATGGAAAGCAGGCAAAAAGTTGAACCCAAAGTAAAAAAGAAAGACAAAGTGCGTGCCCAGATGGGTTCGGATCGATCGGCAACCGGCCACTTGGATTGCTCCAGAGTTTCCTCTGCTTTTTCCGTTTCTAATATGGTCGATGCCTGTTTCGCCAGGGCCTTGGACTGATCCATTCAGAGCGCTCCGATTCGTCCGCCTCTGCAGAAAGTTCTACGGTCGCCCTGTTAACAAAAAATTTTCACACTCACTTTCGCGACAATTTTTTCACTTCCTTCGAAAATTGTTAACCCCCCGTGCGGTATGCCTGAATCAGAGCAATGGGCAATCCAAGGAAAAATGGATGCAAAAACCTGGCAAAACAAGGAAATCCGGTGCGACGGGTGTCGCTGGGTTGGCTGTTGTCCTGTGCCTGTTTGCGGCCACCGCATATGGTGTAGGATCCGCCGCCCGGGGGATATTTCTTGCCCAAGAGGAAGAGATTAACCCAATTATTGCCGGCGGTGATCTGGATGACCTTCCGGCATTAATGCGGGGTAATATACCGGCAATTACGACCAGCATGGTTCGGCAGGAAATACCGCGCACAAAACCGCCCCGCATGTGTGAAATGCCAGATGACTATTTTGCCAAATTGGATCGCGGTTTCGATCGCCCGGCAGGCTATACAAATCGCAATGAATACGTTCGAAAATATCGGGATCGTCGTGGTTTTCTGAACGAACGAGAATTGCGCGCCGCCAAAGTTGCGTGGCACTATTTCGAAAAATTCACACAGGAAACGACAGGCCTTGCCAATTCGGTTGGCAATTACCCTTCGACCACACTTTGGGACACTGCCTCGTACATGGCTGGCGTTGTGGCGGCCTATGAGCTGTGCCTGATTGAAAAACCGGAATTCGACCGGCGTCTGACGCTTCTTCTGACGACGATCAAGGGTCTGGACCTCTTTCGAAAGGAATTGCCCAACAAGGTGTACCACACCAAAACCGGCGAAAAGGTCGACTATACCAACAAGGCCGGCGAGATCGGATTTTCGGCCCTGGATATCGGGCGGTTCCTGGTTTGGATGCGGATTATCAAGAACCGCTACCCCTACCTTGGCAATACGGTCGACTCAGTTCTTCTGAAATGGGATTTCCACAATGCGATCGGACCAGATGGCCTTCTGTATGGCGCGTATGTGGACAAAGAAACCAACGAGACTGTTTATGCACAGGAAGGCCGTCTGGGATACGAGGAATACGCAGCCAAGGGGTTTGCACTATGGGGGTTTCGACCTCTGTTGGCTCACCGCGCCGAGCCATTTTTAACGGCGTCGATTTACGGCATCCAGGTTCCTTACGACGGCCGTGACCCACGCATTTTCCACTCACAGAACTACGTGGTTACGGAATCCTACCTGCAGGACGGTCTGGAACTTGGGTTTGACCTGCCGCATGACGACAGTTCGCCGGAATGGCTGCACTCGGACGGGTGGCGGGCTGAGTTTGCCGACCGTATTTACGAAGTGCAGGAAAACCGTTGGCGTCGCACCGGGTTCATGACGGCCCGCTCGGAGCATAACGTGAAAGGCCCACCATATTTTACCTATGACACCATCTTTTCGGATGGGTATCCGTGGAACACCGTGACACCACGCGGTGACTATGTTCCGGACCACGCTGCTGTTGCCGCAAAGGCAGCACTTGGTTTGTGGGCCTTGTGGGAAACCGAATATACCGACGTCCTGTATGACGCCATTATCGAGCTCTATGATCCGGAAAACGGCATGTACGAAGGATTGTACGAGCGCGGACAAGGACGCGTCGCCATCTACACGGCGAACAATAACGGGATCATCCTGACTTCGCTGCTGCACAAGGTACAAGGCACAATCCTGACCCCATATTTCGGCGACACCGAGGTTTGGTACACGGCTTTCCGGGATCAGGACGTTCGTCAACGCCGCGGTTATCCCGACCCCCCTCAGCAAGATGACTGGTTGCCCGCACTGCGGCACTCGATCCAAAAGGAGGCTGATTTCTGATGTCGACCCTCTCCAAAATATTCCTGCTGGCCACGGTTTCGCTCATGGGCTTGCCGGGTCAGGTACCGGCACAAGCCACCAACGAAACGTCCGAGTTTACGCCGGAAAACGCAATTCTGGACACATCGATCCCCTTGGCAATCGGGGCACGCGAAGCGCGCCAAGAATTGCGCACCTCGTTTGGATGGCCCACCTTTCAGGAAGGGCTGGTCGAGGGGGTGTATTTCCGTTTTGACCCAGACGGCTATGCTCGGTTTGCGCCGACACCGCGGTTGGATACGGACGTGTTTGAAGTTCTTTGTCGCCCCCGAACCTATTCCTGCCTTGGTCGCAAAGACGATTTGAGTGTGTTTTTGGACCCTTCAAAGCTCCTCAAACTTGAACACGCCAATGTCCTTCCCGGGGACACATTTTTTCTGGTTGACGGAATTTCGGAAATTCAGGTGCCGGAACGCATCATGCAGCCGCTGGATCTGGCTATGGAAAACATTCTGAGTGCGGGAAACGAGCTTGTCATACGCCGCGGCGGCACCGAGGTGGATCGCGTGTCTTTGACCGGGTTTCATGCCGTAACAAGTTACCTCCGTTGGGTGGATGCGCGGCAAGATTATTCGGCCCTCCCACGTGGTTGGCCGGTCCCGAATTCCGCTGGTGCCGAAGCTGCCATCCTGACGCAAACCGAAGCCTGGCGCGGGCCGCAGCAACAGCCGATAACCGGCTTCTCCCCCGCGGGTACACCACAGACCGCGCCGGTGGAAACCGAAGTGGCCGAGGTGCGCGGCGAATTGAACGTCTTGCGGCAACTATTGTTGGAACGCGAACAGCCCGCCACGCTGCAACAACCTTCCACCAACCCACAACTGACACAAACCGAGCCGTCGCTGTTGGAACTGGAAGCTGCTGCCGAACAGCTGCGCAAGCAAATCATGCAAATCCGAGGAGAGGACGCGCATAGTGTTGCGCCGATCCAATCCGCATCCGTTCAATCCACTGTACCAGTAGCGCCAATTTCACCTCCCAGCCAGGCAAAGCAAATGGCACAACGCCTAGAGTATCTCATGACAGAAATCGGACTGGATGCCAGAACGGCCCTGATGCTGCTTGATGGGCAAGGTGTGACCCCCACGCCGGTTGCCGGTGCAATTGCCGCTCCGCAAGAACCAGATGTGGTGTCACAAATCCTGCAGGAGCTTGAAGCCGAAGTCGCCATACCCACCATCGACCCCGCCAGTCCAACGCCAACCGTCCCAATCGGCCGATCGGATACGGACATGATGGCGGTAAACCCGGACGAATACAGGCTGCTTTCCGAGTATTTCAAATCCGTGATGCCACAATAAGCACCCAAAGCAAAAAATGTGGTCAATGTCGAGCCAGGCATCTTGCCCCGCATTTGAGGATCGTTTCCAAACAGGGGCCTCGGACCGCTGGCATGTCGCAAATTACGCATTTGATCATCCACATTTCGATACGGATTGGTCGAAGGAGAATGTCACTTTTGGCAACGGGGTGGAGTTACGGTTGAACCCGCGCGAAGGCGTTGGAAACCGGTTTCATGGGGGATCAATTCGTACTCAAAGCCGATCCGGTTTTGGCTCATTCGAGGTGGAAGCCAAACCTGCGGCGGGTCCGGGCGTGGTTTCCGGCTTTTTCGCTTATTCGGGCCCCTACTATGGTACAGCCCACAACGAGATTGACATCGAATTCCTCGGGAACGACCCCACAAGACTGCACGTTGCGACACATTGCAATGGCAAGGAAACCAGCGAACTGGTTCCCCTTGGTTTCGACGCAAGCAAGGCCTTTCACCGCTACCGGTTCGACTGGCGTGCCAATAAAGTACAATGGTACGTTGATGGTCGGCCGGTGGTCCGTTTTGAGGGAGAACAAAACGTGCCAAAGCCGCCGGTTTACATTTTCGCCAACCTCTGGGCTGCCTCGCCAGAAATCTCTGCCTGGGCCGGCAGAACTCATGCACGGACAAGATGCACAACCCGCATCAAACGACTGAAATACATGCCCCACCAAATTTGAGGGCAGCTTTAGTTCAGTATCAAAGGCAAAACCATCGAACTTTGTGACCAAGGGACTTGTGTTCCTCCCGTCAACCGCATCACTTCCAATCGAACTTTTCGGTCAATCTGGTTCAGATCCCAGTCTTTGTTGACCAAGGCGGCAGACAAAGACTGCGCGTAAGGTCCGTTCTCATCAGCTCCGTCAAAGGCTGCAGCGCCAGGTTGCGCAGCGAAGGAGAGGAATGTCCCGGCTTCTACCCCACGTGCCAGCGGACTGAGTTTGGACATATCCGCATTGTCTATTGGCGTTCGGCAGGCGTCGATGAACAGCACTTTGTGACGAACCTTGTCGGACAACGCTTTGGCGATTGCGCCCACCGGTATGGCAGAGGCAAGCCAGTCCGCATCCAGTTTTGGTGAGTCTGTCGCCAGAAAGTAGGTTTCACCGGCGACTTGCACGCCATGCCCGGCAAGATACACCACGACAAGCTCTGCCTCATGGGCGGCAACCTTGAACTCCGCGATCGCACGAAGCAGCTCCTGACGTTTCAGATCTTTGGCGACGAACACGCGGAACCCTGCACTTTTCAATGCTTTACCCACAAGTTCAGCGTCTTTTATTGCGTTTGGCAGGGGCACTGTCGCCTGGTAGTGCGCGTTGCCGATCACCAAGGCGTGTTTCTCGGCCCAAAGTGCCGAGGTTGAAACGAGAAACCCGGCCAAAAGACCAACTAGGAATTGCAAACTGCGCCCTCGGCCGGACGGGCCAAAATCTCTACCCGCCGGTTATATGCATCGTCACCGGCCCGCCCGGTCAAGGGTTCGGTTTCGCCCCGCCCTTCAACCTGCACCCGGCCAATATCCACCTGCCCCAATGCGGCCAGAAACAATCGCACCGATTTTGCCCGTTCGTGACTTAGCGCCATGTTGTAGCTCGGCGCGCCCCGGGTATCCGTGTGCCCAACAAGCTTGAAGCAGAGGTCCTGCAAAGCTCCAGAGGCGAAAACCGTCGACAGGCTTTTCAAATGATCCTGAAACGCCGGGGTCAGATCTGCAGAATCAAAGGCAAATCGCACGAAGTACCCCCGCTCAACCTCGGGCAGACCCGGGGGTGCAGCTTGCAATCCACGTGGCCTGCCTGCAAAAGTTGGGGCTGGACATTCCGGCGACGCTGCGTCGGTAAAGGCCCGCAAGATTGTGCAATAATCCGCACTGACGGACAATTCCCCCACCTCGGCCATCGCCGGGGTAAGCCCCGACAGAACCAACGCGGCCGTGAACCCAATTTTCCGCATTACGACAATCTCCTTGCCCGAATCCTTGGGAATCGTCGCCCAGTTTTGTCACCAAATTCTTACCTAAGACATTGAGATATTTAAAAATATACTCAAACAATGCGGCGTTTTCCATGTCATCAAAGGCTCTGTTAACCACCTGCGTCCAAACTTTGCGCGTGGATCAGGAGGTTGGTTTATGTCGAATGGATTTCGGAATGGAGTCGCCGCGCTTGCAATCTGCCTTGTGGGTTCCGGGTGCGCCGTGCCGCCATCCTATGTTGCGCCGATCGCAGCGCAACCCAACGCACCGGCAGCCCGCAACTTCACGTCTTTCAGCGCGTCATTGCGTTGCATGGACGAGCTGTTCTTTCAGGCTGGCCGCCGCAGCGTCCTGATTTCGTCGTCCGACCTGCCGGATCGAACCAAGGCCGTCCCGGTTGGTGCAGATGACATGCTGGTCAATGCCATCAGCCAGATGAACCGCCGGTCAAAAGCTTATGTCTTTCTCGATCAGGCCCGCGTCAAAGATGGCGGCGACATCCAACTGCTGGTAACGCGCGACGATGACATTGACCCGCAATTCTATATCCGTGGCTCCATCAGCCAGTTGGACAGGGATGCCATTGACCGCGATATCGACTTGGACATTGATCCATTTGGCACGCCAAGCGGCTATGGCCTGGGAGACGCGGCATTTAGCAACAGCAAGGCCTTGTCAGTCGTCACCGTCGACTTGCATCTGGTGGCTTATCCCAGTCGGCGCGTTGTGCCCGGTGCCTCGGTCGCCAATTCGATGGTTGTCGTCCGCAAAGGTTGGGGTGCTGGTGCCAGTGGGTTGATCGACACCTCAGCCGTCGATTTGGACCTCTCCATCTCGCAGGTTGAAAGTAACGCGCAGGCGGTGCGCAATTTGATCGAGTTGGGCGTGATTGAGCTGCTGGGACGGCACGCCGAAGTTCCCTATTGGCAATGCCTTAGCCTGCCGGAAACACGCACACCACGAACGGAGATTGAGGAACACGCGTTCGAGGCGGCTTTGACGCCAACCAAGGTTCGGAAGGTTCAGGAAGCCCTGATCGTATTGGGGTATTTGGACGGGACACCGAATGGCAAATTGGATCAGCCCACGCGCCGCGCGATTGGGCATTTCCAGACATCGGAACACTTGATTGCCAATGGACGGATCGACTTTGATCTGGCCCAACGACTGGAGCAAAGGGTGCGTATGCTGCCGCCCGAACCGGCAGTCACGCCCCCCGCCACATCCACAACGGTGCCGGCGAGATCAGCACCCAAGGCGACACCGTGCGGCACAACCGACCAAGGCACCACGTCATGCGACGACGGCTATCGAAGTCTGACCGATTTCCTATAGATCAACGCGCCAGAAGTGGACCATGTGCTTTGAAATGCAAAGCCTCCAACACAACGGCATTCGTGTTCAGCGTATAGACCTCGTTGACACGACCATCATGCTCGTATCGCCCGGCCGGCCACCCTTTTTCAACATTGCCTAGCGGCATCAATTCGGACAACAGCTTTGCTGTATACTCAGTCCCATACAGCGCGTTCCAACCAAAGGTTGCTTTTACGCTGACTGTACGCAGGTCGGGGTGATGCACGCCGTCTTCGGTCAGAACCGCCCATTCCCGACCGTTGCCGTAGACCGAATTGTACAGAAAATGCGGCGCTTGGTCGATGTGATCTTCCGAAACCATGGTCCAATGACCGGTGTCTTCATACCTGGCCACTTGCGCACGATAGACTTGCGCCGCCAATGCCGCACTTTCGCTGTTCAGCCCCAATTCGATCCCCTGCAAAATGTAGGGTTCGCTGAGGATGGGCGTGATCGCGCGAAAGGTGCGGTGGTCGCGGGTGTCGATCGCAACGGCAACATCCCCGATATCGCGCCACTGCAACGCGCGGCGGGCGGAGATCGCCTCGGTCACGTCCTGGCCCCAAAGTGCGGCAGCCCGCGCGCCGTATTGCTCGTAGCCCAGGCGGCCTTCCTGCAGGTACCGCGCCTCGCCATCTCCTGAAGCTTTCCCCCAAAGCTCGCCTTTTTGTGTCATGGCGTGCAAATCCCAGACCGCAGTGATCCTGCGCACCCGGTCACCAAATTCGGGGGCACGTGCCTCCAGAACCCGCAACGCCAGAAGAATGCGCGCAACATCCAATGCAGACCACCCGATCCCCCCTTCCACTACCGTGTTGTCATAATCCACCATTTGCAGGGTTTGCGTGTGATAGGCCTTGTTCGGCAATTGGTTGTCAAAAAGCGGCATCCGGTCAAACGCATCCAGAATTGCAGTGGCCCTGTTGGCGAATTCATTCGCAGAAATCAGGTCCAGCTTCCAGGCCGACACCAAGGCAAACAGGTAAGATCCCTGGTCCCACATGGTTGCGCCGGGGAACCCCGCCACCGAGTCCACCCAGCCGGTTTCGGGTTGCGTATTGGATTGAAAATACGCCCACGCGATGCGCGCGGCATGCACCTCTTCGTGCGTCAACGCCCGTTGCGCGGCGATATCAATCGCCCCATTGCTGTCGGGCGCTTCCGCCAGAGCACGGGCATATCCCCATTGCCGGCCTGCGGCGTCCAGCGCCACGGCCAGGCTTGAAGCCGCCAGGAGCCCTACGACAAAAACAAGGCTCGAGCGGGAATTACGCGTGAACAACGGCATCGGCTTCAACTCCGGCATGGGACTGAGATTGAGGTTCGGGATCGGTCCAGCCAGCCGCCAAGATGGCGCGGACCATGGCCAGCGCGTTCCAGCCGAGCCAGAAAAGATTCACGATCAGAACAGGTTCGGTGAATCCTTCGGCACCACGTAGGTAGTTCAGAACGCCCACGATCGCGGCCGCGATAAACAGCGCCAACACCGCGATATTGGGGTAGACGCGCCGGTATTCGGCCCGCGATCCTGGTGTCTTGGGCGTCGGTGGAAAGCGCGGCCGCTTACCCCGCAAGACCATCACGAACGCGCGCAGCTGGATCGGCAAGGTGGCAATGGCCAACAGTCGCCCCGGCCCCGGGTCATGCTGCTTGCACCCAACACTGACGGCCAATTCATTGGCAACCAACAACGGGACAAGATGCAGAAAAAACGCCAGCGAGTAGGCCTCGACCGGTGCAATTCCAGTGAACATCGCGACAACCGGGGCCAGAAGCAACACGGGCATCCACAGAACCCCCAGATACGACCAGAACGTAGCAAGATAGTGCAGCTTGGTCTGCCATTTCATGCCACGCCGGAACAGAGGATTGGCTCGCAACATGATGTCGAAAGTACCGCCCGCATATTTGAGCTTTTGCGTCGTCCACGCGTCGATGGACCAAGGCGATAGCATGCGCGCCTGTGGACCAGGATGGTAGACAGACCGCCAATGTCGCGTGCTGTCGCTGTGCAGAAGGATCGAGGTGTAAATATCTTCGGAAACATGAAACCTGTAGGGTTGCAAAGACTGTGTTCCCGCAACACTTCGGGGCTCGGCCCCGGTTTTCTGCGACAGGCGGCGCACGGCATTTGATTTTTGCTGTAGGGCGTTTTCGAAAATGGCTTCGCGCCGGTGTATCGACCCTGCGCCGCAGCAAAAGGAAGCACCGTGCCGGTTGCGCCTGCGTTGAATAACGTCAAAGAACAGGCCGCTGTTGGACAGATAGGGGTCGGCACCAACCCGCGCTTTGCCGGATGCAAACCGAAACAAACTTGCCAGGACATTCGGAAATGGAATTTTTCGTGCGGCCAACCATCGTGCCCAATCCTGACCTTCAGGGATATCATAGAACCAGTGTGGTGTTTGGACCCAGGCGACATCGGGGGCTCGAAAATAGCCAAGGGTGTTCATAAGCATCCCCGGCAAAACTCGTGTGTCGGCATCGCAGATCACCAGAAAATCCCCGCTGGTTCGAAACAAGGCGTTGCGCAGGTTGCCCGCTTTGAACCCGGTGTTTTCCTGCCGGGATATGTAGTTCACACCGTGCCGTTTGGCCATCTGGGCGATAATCGGGCGATCACCGTCATCCAGCACATGGATGGTCAACCGGGTCTGCTTGGGGACAACTAATTTCAATGCGTCCAGGACAGACGGCTCAACCACATCCACTTCTTCGTCGTATGTTGTAATGAACAGATCCACCGTGATTGATCCATCCCCCTCCAGACACGCCTCGCGTCGCGTGGTTGGCGGCGATTGCCATGGTGTGTCGTCCTCTCGCCAAATGTCGTAGAAGAACAAAAGCGACCCGAGATACGCAGCCGTCTCTGCCAGGGCCACTGCCGTCGAAAACAACAGCGCGTCCGGGTTCAACGACTGTGTCCAGCGCCACCAAAGGTAATACGCGCCCAACCCAACGGTAATACCGGCCAAAAGGTGCCAAACCGCCTCTCGCCTGGCGGACATAGCGCTGGCGGTTTGCGGAAAATTACCTTCGAATTTTCTGAAATAGGGCACGGGCATGTAAACGGGCTCCCTCTTACAGTTCAGGCGGAATTGGCCAATGCGGCAGATGCCAGGTTCCCGCCATGCTGGATCGCCCAGTCATCGCCCACGATTTGCCCGTCCAGAAGGGCCCCGCGCCGTACATGCGCGCCGGGCAGAACAAGGCTTTGGCTGATCGTGGCCTGCGCTTCGACGCGACAGTCACGCCCGATGATCACTGGGCCGCGGATTTCGGCACCCGCACCGATTTCGGCACCGGCCCCAATATAGCAGGGCCCCGTGATGCTTGCCCGCCGGGCGATAACTGCACCGCGATCCAGCGCAGCCTGCCGCGTGCAACTGTCGCCTGCGTGGCGATGCAACCGCTCGCAAGCAGAGGCAAAGAGGCTGGCCGGAGAGATCACAGGCCCGGCGCCATCGACGGTGAAATCACCAACCGAGGGCCAGTTCGCAAGATGGCGCGCCAAGGCCCCGACCGAGTGCACACTAGGCAGTTCCAGCTTGCGGGGGTCGACAATTGCAGCGCCGGCAACGTCGCCGTTTTGGCCCCGCGCAAATGTCCCGTTCCGTTGGCTGTCGCGATGTTGCATCACCATTGCGGCCAGATCGAAATCCGGCAAAGTGTTCGCGTCCAGCAGCAAAAGTTCGCGCGAAACCGGCAGCACCGAGCGGGCGACATGCCCCAATCCGTTCTGCGCAATCTCCGGTGCGACAAACACCAAATGGCGCGCCAACCCGGGTTGCGAAACGAAGTGCAGCCGCAAGAAGTCCCGTTGCTGCGAGGCGGCAAGAACCACCTGGCTGACGCCATTTTTTACGAGGAACTCCACGACATGTTGCAGCATCGGGCGATCCATGACGTCCAACATCTCTGGACGAACGGGAAAGCCAGCCAATGCCGGAAACTCGGCGTCGAACAGGACAATCGCCTGCATGCCCCGCACGGCCTGCAACCGGAAACTGTCAGAACTCCGTGCCGCGTCTACATTGTCGAACAGCGGTAAACAGCTGTCCATCCCTGTGGATTGCAACCGCGCGCGCGCGCGCTGCCGCAATCCGCAATACGCCACCTGCGTCCCTGTCGGGGCCAGGCCAGCCAACTCGGCCAAAACGCCGGCGCCGCCGAAATCCATGCGACTTACCCGGGAAAGGTCAAACAGAATTGCACTGCATCCTGATTGCAACGCCTGCTCCATGGAAAGCCGCAACCCCACCATAGAATCGGAGCGCAACGCCCCGTCAACTTTGATCATCGCCTCGCCAGGCGACAATAGGGTCAAACGTGTCAGCATGTCATATTCCCTTTACTTTCAACTTGTTAAACCCCGGAACACGCGGCAGATGCCCCATCCCCACCGTCCAACCCAGCACAGAATTCCGCGACAGCAGAACCACCAGAGCCGTGGTCAGGGGGATTGCCACGGCGATTTTGAAACCCACCTGTGCAATCGGTGGCCAAGCAGTGCCTCGCAACAGGATTTCGGAAACATCCAGAAAGATCGGATGACACAGATAAATCCCGAAAGAATACGGCGCCCATTTCGAAATCACGGATGGCCAGCGCAAATGGCCCAGACATAGGCAGCCCATGAACAACACCACAGGCATCAGAAAGTCAGCCCAATATCCGGGAGTGAACCCATGCTGCCATTGGGCGGTCTCGATGGTTTTGTAAGTGGCGATGAGCTTGATCAGGAACAGCATGGCGCCCACAAAGGCAATCAGAACGAACCACTGCCTTCTCACTGCGGGCTCGACCTGTTGCCAGATCCCCAGAGCAGCGCCTGCGACCATTCCATACCCACAATAGGTCAGGATCTTCACCCCCCGCACAAGATATGGCAGCCCCTCCTGCCCCCAGAAGGTGGACCAGACGAACACGTCCATTTCGCGCTTGGCGGCAAGGCAAGCCAGCACCATCAATCCAATCATGGGAAACTGCTGCGCCAATCGGAAAAGTGGATAGAACAGCAAAAGACCAAACAGGGTTGGAATGAAATGCATGTGGTATTTGACATCGCCCAAAAGGAAAAACCCAAACCATTCAAAAGGCTTGCTCAGCTGGTCGATATAAGGCGCGGCATAACCGAACGTTTCGGCCTTGATCAGGTTGTAGGCTGCATAGAACAGCGTCCAAAACGCAAAAGGCACCAACAGCCGACGGGCCTGAATGCGCATAACGGCTGCATAGGTTTTGGGGCGTGTCTCCAAGGCCAGTAACAGCAGAAAGACCGAAATAATCAGAAACAACTCTGTACGAGCCGTGTAGATCACTGCCCGAAGAAGCATCGGGGCAATGCGCTCAGACGTTTCAAAAGCCGCGAAGGGTTGGCCCATACTGTCGGCGGTGGCGTGCAGCCCAACCATCGACACACCTGCGATCAACCGCAGCGCGTCCAGCCACACCATTCTCACCTGTTCGGTCATCTGCCCACTCGTACAGTTCGATCCCCGCCAGACTTGGCGAGATTCTTGAAAAACGGGTTAATCAAATCCCTGAGAGGCCAGAAAATTTTGTTAGCAATTTGTTAGGTTTAGAGCGGCAACGTGGGGCCAAAGGATGGATGCCATGCATGTATTGAGAATTGCCCTTGCCCTGTTCTGTTTCGGATTGGCCGGCCCGGTTACGGCGCAAAGCCTGTCGGAAGAGGAATGTGCCGACATCAGGACCCGCTTCAACATCGTTGCACCGGGGTGCATCATCGGCGAAACGCAACAGGTTCAACCATCACCTGCGCCCTCGCAGAAGGAAACCGTGGCGCAGGTGGATCGCGAAAACAACGTGTTCTTCCCCCGCGGCGGTTCGGCGCTGGACACTGACGCGAAGGCACAGCTGGACATGCTGGCACGCGTGCTGAACACGTCGCCGATGGCGCAGGCATGTCTGAAACTTGTAGGACATTCCGACGCTTCTGGGTCCGATAAGATCAACATCGACCTTTCGCTGGAGCGCGCCGTTGCCGTTGCCAATTATCTTGGCACAGCCATCGGAACACCAACCCGTATCCGAGACATCGATGCCGTGGGCGAGGCCGACTTATTGCTAACGGCCCGACCTTCTGATCCGATGAACCGGCGGGTGGAAATATTCGCCCGCACATGTCGTGGGGTCTGAACGACCGCACAGCAGATATTCTCAAATTCGGCTATAGTCTGCCGGCTTAATCGCCAATACTATACAGAATATGGACCGTATCGATTTAATGAAAGCTTACCTGGCCGTTGCTGATTGCGGGTCGTTCACCGGTGCAGCCACGCGTTTGGGCTCGACCCCTCAATTGATCAGCAAATATGTCCGCGCGCTGGAAGATGAGATGGGTGCACAGCTGTTCCACCGCACCACGCGCAAGGTCAGCCCGACCGAGACCGGACAGGCCTTTTACAATCGGGCGCTGCAACTGGTTGAAGATTTCGAAGCCTTAAAAACCGACCTCAGCAATCACCGGGCGAAACCGTCCGGCACTCTGCGCTTGACCGCCCCATCTGATTTTGGGGTAAACCACCTTGCGGACCTGATCACCGAGTTTCTGGCCGCCTACCCCGATATGGAGATCGACCTGACGCTTTCCAATCGGTATATCGACCTGCTGGACGAGGGCATCGACGTCGCGATCCGGATTGGCGAATTGCCCGACAGTTCGCTCGTTGCAAGGAAACTGGCACCTTCTGTCATCATGCTCTGTGCAAGCCCGGAATACCTTGCACGCGCCGGTACACCCGTTCACCCGCAGGATCTGCAAAACCACCGCTGTATAATTGACACCAACTTTCGCACGGCCCCCATGTGGCGCTTTGCGCGGGACGGAGAAACCCACCGGCTGCGGGCCAATGGCCCCCTGCGTGTGAACAGCGCAACCATTACCCGGTCTCTTTTGCTGGGTGGACAAGGTGTGGGCCTGATCCCGTACTTTCAGGTGCGTGAAGACCTGCAGGCGGGGCGTCTGATCGCATTGCTGTCGGATTACTCGCTGTTCAACGCCAATATCTATGCCGTCTACCCACCAAACCGCCACCTGTCGGCAAAAACCCGCGCCTTCGTAGACTTCATAGC
Source organism: Actibacterium mucosum KCTC 23349 (assembly GCF_000647975.1). Taxonomy (GTDB): domain Bacteria; phylum Pseudomonadota; class Alphaproteobacteria; order Rhodobacterales; family Rhodobacteraceae; genus Actibacterium; species Actibacterium mucosum. Next base: position 151,860 of record NZ_JFKE01000002.1, on the reverse strand, counting down.
TGCACGGCTGGACCGCAGTATCACAGCACCATAAATCCACGAAATGTGGATAATGAATACACATGACCCATATTTATAAACACATCAGCGCTGAGTAACTATGGCTCCAATGGAAATTGGAGGCAGAGATGCTTGTAGATGGCAAATGGTCCAACTCTTGGGACCCCTTTCAGAAATCCGACGCCAAAGGGCGTTTCGTGCGGCAGACATCCACGTTTCGTGACTGGATCACCCCGGATGGGGCACCGGGCCCCGAAGGTCAGCGCGCTTTTCCGGCCGAGGCCGGCCGGTATCACCTCTATGTGGCTTACATCTGCCCATGGGCCTCGCGTACCTTGATGGCGCGGCAGCTCAAAGGGCTCAGCGATGTTATCTCGGTCTCGGTCGTCGACCCACGGCTTGGTGACAACGGGTGGGAGTTTGGCGACTTTCCCGGCTCTTCCGGCGCAGACGACCAAATCGGCGCGCGGTTCTTGCACCAGCTTTATTCGATCTCGGACCCGGCGGTGAATGGCCGCGCCACGGTGCCGGTTCTGTGGGACAAGGCCCGCAAAACCATCGTGAACAACGAAAGCGCCGACATTCTGCGGATCATGAATTCCGGGTTTGGCGATCTGGCCAATGACGTTGATCTGCGCCCCGAAGATCTGGTGGATCAGATCGACGTGCTGAACGACGCGATCTACGAACCCTTTAACAACGGCGTCTACAAAGCCGGGTTCGCCAAAAGCCAAGAGGCGCACAACGAGGCCGTCACAACCGTTTTTGATACGATGGACGCCATGGAAACCCGCCTGTCCGATGGCCGCGATTTCTTGCTGGGCGACCGGCTGACCGAGACTGACCTACGCGCCTTCGTGACGTTGATCCGGTTTGACGCGGCCTATGTCGGCCTGTTCAAAACCAATCGCAAGCGGGTCGAAGATTACCCGTTTCTGCAGGCTTATACAAAGCGGGTTCTGGACCTGCCGGGCATTCGCAGCACTGTGAAAATCGACCACATCAAGGCTGGCTATTATTCCATAGCCGCGCTGAACCCAAATGGGATTGTCCCCAACGGGCCGGACCTTTCAGCGCTGGGCCTTTAGGCGGAACGCGATACAAACCGTGCCACGGCCGGGTCGAACCAATTGCGCGAGAACTCAGCCGCGGCACCATCCTGGCTCCAACTCATACGCTCGACATAGCCCACGGTCTGCCCCTCGGACGGTCCAAACCCGTCCGGGGCCCAGCCGGGTGTTTCGGCAACAAACACCCGGTCCTCGGTCCGGGTGATCCACAGGTTAAGCTGGCTTTTGTAATAGAGGTACAGCGAATCTGACAGCTCTTCGAGTTTCAGCCGTTTGGCATGGCTGCCATCCAGCCAGATTTCTTCCAACGCCACGGGCACGTCATTCAAGTAACGCAGACGCCGGATGCGGTGGGCCTGATCCGAAGGACCAAAGTCGGGCATTTCGGGCTCTTTGGCCACCCGATCAACCTGCAACACCTCGGCGGTTGGAAGTCCGCCACCTGTGACCAGTTCCAGACGGAAAAAGGCATAGACACTGGACTGATCGGCGGCGGCCCGCACGTAGTTGCCCGAGCCATGGCGACGCTCCAGCATGCCCTTCTCGGTCAGGTCAGCCAGCGCCTTGCGCAGGGTGCCCACACTGGTGCCCAGCGATTTGGCCATATCGCGTTCTGGTGGCAGGCGTTCACCGTCGAGCAACAGCCCGGCATTGATCTCTCGCACCAGCATCTCGCTCAGTTGCACATATTTGGGAAGCGCAGTGTAGGTTTTATCCGTCATAACTTTTTTGCCCGGTGCAATTGATACACCATTGATATACTCACGGCCTCCTGTTACGCATTTAAAAAATGCTTTCGGAGGAGATTCGATGACCGTCGTACCGGTAACATCGGCCGATCTGGATGCCGCGGAAGTTTCGTGGTTTTCAGCCCTGTGTTCAGATGACTTTCAATATCTTGGCGTGCCGGATGGCGCGCTGCGCTCATCGTGGTCGCATTGCAGTGACATTGTAAAGACCGCAGAGGCGCAGGGGTTCCGCAATATCTTGTGCCCCAGCTCGTACCAGGTGGGTCAGGACACCCTGTCCTTTGTGGCCGGCTGCGCACCGATCACCGACAAGATCAACATGCTGGCCGCCGTGCGCTGCGGTGAAATGCAGCCGATCATGCTGGCCCGCACCATCGCCACGCTGGACCACATGCTGAAGGGACGGCTGACGGTTAACATCATCTCGTCCGACTTCCCCGGCGAAAAAGCCGACAGCGCGTACCGCTATCAGCGCTCGCGCGAGGTGGTGCAGATTTTGAAACAGGCCTGGACGCAAGACGAGATCAACCACCAGGGGCAGGTTTATAATTTCGAAGGCCTGACCACCGACCCGGCCAAGCCTTATCAGACCGGCGGGCCACTTTTGTATTTTGGTGGTTACTCGCCCCACGCGCTGGATCTGTGCGCCGAGCATTGCGACGTTTACCTGATGTGGCCCGAAACCCGCGAGGAACTGGCCGGGCGCATGAAGGCCGTGCATGAACGTGCCGCTGAACATGGGCGCACGCTGGATTACGGCCTGCGCGTGCACGTGATTGTCCGCGATACCGAGGCCGAGGCCCGCGAATACGCGCAGGAACTGGTGTCGAAACTGGATGATGACGCTGGCAAAGCCATCCGCGACCGCGCGCTCGACAGCACCTCGCTGGGCGTCGCCCATCAGGCCAAGAACCGCGAGATCGCCGATATGGAAGGGTTCATCGAACCACATCTGTGGACCGGCGTGGGACGCGCCCGGTCAGGCTGCGGCGCGGCCCTGGTTGGCTCGACCGATCAGGTGCTGTCCGAGCTTGAGGAATACAAGAAAATGGGCATCCGCGCCTTTATCTTGTCGGGCTATCCTCATGAAGATGAATGTGTCAGCTTTGGCCAGCGTGTCTTGGGGCAAATGAAGACCTGCTCTTTGCCGCATGAATATGGCCGGGTGCCGTCGGAGACCCCAGCCACGCCTTTGGGGAATGGAGTACGCCGCTGATGGAAAAGATCGCTTTGTCCCCAACCTTGTCGCTGTCGCGGCTGGTCTATGGCATGTGGCGCGTAGCTGATGATACGGATACCAGCGCATCTCATGTTCAGGCCAAAATCGAAAGCTGCCTGAACCAAGGGATCACCAGCTTCGATCAGGCAGACATCTATGGCGATTACGGCGCCGAGGCAGTTCTGGGCAAAGCCCTGCGTGCCGCCCCTGCCCTGCGCGACCAGATGCAGATTGTCACCAAATGCGACATTGTCGCACCGATCGGCAAATTCGCGGATAAACGGGTGAAGTACTATGACACATCGGCCGAACATATCAGCGCTTCGATCGACGCCTCGCTTGCCAATATGGCGATCGAGCAGATTGACCTGCTGCTGATCCACCGCCCCGATCCGTTTATGAACCACCATGAAACTGGGGCTGCGCTGGACGCTGCCGTGGCCGCGGGCAAGGTGGCCCATGTAGGTGTGTCGAACTTCAAGCTGCATGACTGGACGTTGCTGCAATCGGGCATGAAGTCGCCGCTGGTCACCAACCAGATCGAGCTGAGCGTGATTGCCTCGGACGCATTCCGCAACGGCGACATCGCTTATTTGCAACAACGCAATATTGCGCCCATGGCATGGTCACCATTGGCCGGTGGCGCACTTTTTGCCGCCGAGCACGCCGCCTTGCGGGCTCGGATGGCCGAAATCGGCGCGGGGTTCGGCGTAGATGATAGCGCGGTTGCCGTTGCATGGCTTTTGGCTCACCCGGCAAGGATTATTCCGGTTCTGGGCACCAACAACCTTGATCGCATCGGCCGCATCTCGGACGCGCTGAAAGTCGAGATGGACCGGGAAACATGGTTCGAGCTGTATTCGATGGCCAACGGGCACGAGGTGCCCTGAGCTATGGCAAACCTGCAGGACTTCACCCCAAACGCCGACAATACCCGCGCGTTTCGCAGCGCGTTGGGACGGTTTGGCACAGGCATCACCGTGGTTACCGCGCCGTCGGCTGATGGCCCTGTTGGCGTCACGGCAAACAGCTTTTCCTCGGTATCGATGGACCCGCCGCTGGTCCTTTGGTCGCCGTCGAAATCTTCGCGTCGGGCGGCCTATTTTACCCGTTCGTCGCATTTCGCGATCCATGTGCTTTCACAGGATCAGGCCGATATTGGCAATGGCTTTGCCAAGAATGCCTTCGCCTTTGACGGTCTGGACTGGAGGCCTGGGCAAGGTGACGTGCCTTTGATCAAAGGCTGTCTTGCCCGGTTTGAATGCAGCCGCCATGCCATCCATGACGGTGGCGACCACCATATCATGGTCGGTCGGGTTGACCGCGTCACCACGGCAGACGGGTCTGATCCGCTGCTGTTTTTCTGCGGGCAATACGGCCGTTTTCAGGCCGCCGGGTAGCGCACCCAATCACGGGGTTTACGGCGGAGGCTTTGCACTGTCTCGTGGTGCGAACACAAAAGCTCACGCTTTGCCCGCCCCATGGCAGAGGACAATCGATCCGCCCGCAGCACCTATCCGGAAACTGCTCTGCAATAGCGCTGCGACCTGCCTGTTGCTGATGTTCTGACCCTCGGCGCGGAAAGCCATCTAGGGATCAAGGTAGAACTGCGCCTGAACCTGATCGTCCGGATCAACCCCGTGATAACTTCGATCGCCGCGCAAGGATTGATAGCATTGCGCAGCTCTACTTTCTTCACGAAGAAACCCCTATTCCACGTTCAACGCGAACGAGACCGTGTTGCAACGGCCATGGGAGCCGGTCACCGAAACCTCGCCCGGCCCCGTAGTCTGCACCCAGAAACCTGCTCCGCCGCCGCGCAGCGGGATCACGTCGGGCCCCAAAATTTTGGCCGGGCCGCTGACCTGTACCTGCACAGGCTCCGGGAGGAACGGCAGCTTGTGACCACATTGGTCCGTGACCCGCACCAGAACCCGAACCGCGTCATGTGCGGACAGGTTTGATGCGTCTGGCAAAAGTTCCAGCTTTGTTGGAACCGGCGCGTTGTGAAACTCGACCGTTTCCACGCATTCGCCATCAATGAACCCGCGCACTGCACCTTTTTGCCAATGCATGCCCCACGATCCCATCTCGTCGGGTCGGAAATCCGTGGCTTCGATGATCACAGGGGGGTGCGGCAAATGCGGAAACCTGTCTCGCGCGGGATAGACCCGTTTTGCAATATGATCCCCATAATGCAGTTCGACATAGTCACAGTTGGTCATGATCAACAAAGGCAGAACACCACCGATATTGCGCTCGCCCCGCGCCCAGAAGGTCGCAGGTTTCAGCACAACCCCTTCGGCGGGATTGCCCTGGCTGGCATAGGCATAGGCCGCGAATTTGGGCTCGCGGAACATGTCCATCACGCCGTGGTGGCAAATCCGATCACCCGAGCCAAAGTCGCAATGGGTGTTGTAGTCCCATGCGCACCATCCGATCGCACCCGAGATGTTCGGGTCGCCATAGGCGGCGTTCAGCACCTCCAGATGCCGCATGGCGTGTTCGGCAAGACGGATCTCGTTATCGGTGCTTTTGGTTGGGAACATGTGGCCATTATACTCGGTCACCAGATAGGGAACCCGGTCCGCCAGGCCGGTCACACGTGTTTGCGGGCGCAGCGCTCGAACCTTGGCCTCATCGACGTTGCGCGCCTCTCCAAGGCAGAAATCGTTCATCGTGTACACGTCTTCCAGCATTTCGCTAAACTGGATGTAACGCACCCCACCGGTTTGACGCGTCGGGTCAAGCTCGCGCGACAACGCGTTGGTTTCTGTATAGAAATCGTGGTCGTCCGGGCTTTCGTTAATCCGTACACCCCAGATGATGATCGACGGGTGGTTCCAGTCACGTTCAATCATCCGACGCACGTTTTTCACCGACTCTGCCTTCCAATCCGCGTCGCCGATATGCTGCCAGCCAGGGATTTCTTCGAAGACCAGAAGGCCGATTTCGTCGCAGCGGTCTAGGAAGTACGTTGATTGCGGGTAATGCGAGGTGCGCACAAGGTTAAGCCGCAATTCGTGTTTCAGGATCTCGGCATCCTTCTCTTGCGCGGCTTTGCCCAAGGCATAGCCGACATAAGGAAAAGACTGATGCCGGTTCAGGCCCCGGATTTTCAACGCTCGACCGTTCAGGAAGAACCCTTCTGGCGTGAATTCAGCACTCCGAATGCCGAAACGCTGCGATGTCTGATGCAGCCCCTCAGATGTCTCCAGGGCCAGATGCAGCGTGTAAAGGACCGGGTCGTTGATATCCCACAACGACAGCCCCGTCAGATCGGCAAAACTCAGCTCGACTTCAGGCGTGCAGACAACCACAACCTGCTGCGCCAAGTTCGCCCCTGATGCATCGCAAATCTGTGCCGACAGTTTGGCACCTTCCGGGGCTGTAGTGTTCAGAATGACTCGCGCGTTTACCGTCTTGGTATCGGCCAGGGCATCAGGTGTCTCAATCTTAACGTTGTCGATGGCGCAGGTGGGCCGCACGATCAGCCACGCATCGCGATAAATCCCTGCATAAGTGAGGTAGTCGATCCGACCGCCAAACGGTGGGATCTCGGGGTTTTCCGACCCGTCGATTTGCACGGTCAGCACGTTCTCGCCCTTGCGCAAGTGGTCGGTCAGCCGCGCCATGATCGGCGTATAGCCGTCCCGGTGGGCCGCCACTTCCACCCCGTTCAGACTGATCCGCGCATCGGCCATGATGCCGTCAAATCGGACAAACACGTCTTGATCAGCCCAACTTGCGTCATAGGCAAACCTCTTCTCGTAAATGAAGGCGCGTTGATACATGCCCTCGTCGAAGTAAGAAAACGGGGTTTCCACCGCGTTGTGCGGCAGACGGACAGTATCGCCCCCCTCAAAGATCCAATTTTCATTGAACAGCGTTTCTTGGGTGGCAGAACGGACAGGTGTTTTCAGTGTCATTTGATCCATCATTTGACTGAGCCGACCAAGCCCTGCACGAACAAGTGCTGCAGGCAAAAGAAAACGGCAAGTGTGGGTAGGGTTGTGAGAATTGTGGCCAGCACCACGGCGCCTTAATGGTTCGGGTCCCACAGCCTGACCGTGAAGTCCTCTGCGGCGGACGCCGTTTCCGCTAGGCCAAACACGGAGGCACATACGCCGGACTTCGGCAATGATGCCAAGTTCGTAAGATCCATTTTCCTCTCCTTGGAAGCGGACGCGCCGACAGGACACGTTCCGGCATCAGCGCTCTGGCTGAACTCAAAGATAGTAAAATTATTCGACTGAACCAATAAATTTTTACCCCAACCCTAAGGTTGCCCGTGACCTCGACCCAAACTCAGCCTTCGATGCAGTATCGTCTCGAAGGTCAAATGTTTGGCAATCGACCGTCCGTTAATCCTCTCCATCAACAGGTCCACCGCGCTTATACCAATCTCTTCGGCAGGAATATGAACCGACGCCAATGGCGGGTTCATGAACTGCGCCATCGGAAGATCGTTGAAGCTGACAACCTTTAGGTCTTCGGGGATGGAAAGACCGCGTTCAGAGACGGCGCGGTAGATACCAATCGCAATGGTGTCATTGCCAGCAACGATGGCTTGGGGCCGGTCATCCATCCCAAGAACCTCTTGCGCCATCTCGTATCCGGATTCTGCCGACGTCTTGCCAATCCGCAAGTATTCCGGTCGCCACAACCCTTTGTCATTCATTGTCGAGTAATAGGTAAAGGCGCGTCGGCTCAGGCTCGAAGGAATAACCCCGCTTGCCTTTCCATCGAACCCCAAATATGCAATTCTTTTAAGGCCTTGCGAGAATACTTCGGCCATTACGTCACGTGTTGCACCGACCAGATTCACGTCGACCGTGTCCAGCTCGGCCACTGAAAACGGGCAGTCCGCCCACACCACATGAGGGACGGAGTTTTGCACGGTCTGCACGTCTTCCCCGGTGTGATGGCCAACCAGAATGGCACCACTCATGCCCTCGAAAACCGACAGGTCGTCCCTAAATTCATCAGGTCGCAACAGCTTTGGGTCCAGCTTTAGCTCGGCACATCGGCGCTCCAACCCCATGCGCAACGCCACATAGTAAGGGTCGCGCATCTCGCGTTCGGGTCCAAGGAGGTGCACCAGCGCAATACGGTTAACTGTGCCGCCTTTCGACCTGCTTCGCCTTTGCCTTGGCGTCGCATAGTTCAGCTCGGCAGCGGTCTCGAGAATCTTGCGCCGCACCTCGTGGCTGACTGACAGCGTGGCGTCAAAATTCAGAACACGCGACACCGTTGCCTGGGAAACATTTGCACGTTGGGCGATGTCCTTGATCGTGGGACCGCCGCGTTTTTGGGTTGCTTTAGCTTTTTTAGTATCCGTCGTCATGCCATCACTCATAACGAATATATTTACTAAAAAAAGGCGAATTTGGTAAACGATTAACCGTGCCCCTCAGCGCAGCAGCCGCAGACCAAGGCCCATCTGACACGGCAGTCAAAGCGTAACTTTCTAAGACGTGGCGATCCCAGAAGGACTCGAACCCTCAACCTGCTGATTAGAAGTCAGCTGCTCTATCCAGTTGAGCTATGGGACCGCGTGGCGTCACTTATGCCCGAGCCGCGGCTCGGGTCAAGCGGTGGGCGCCAGGTCCAGCCGCATAAAGACCGACCACGGGTCCGGGCCGTAGTCGCCAAACGGCCCGCATTCGGCAAAGCCATAGGCTTCGTACAGACGGCGCGCCGGCAGGAAATCATCGGTCGAGCCGGTCTCAAGGCTGATCGCTCGCATCCCGTCGGCCCGCGCGGTGGCCAGCAGGTGCTCCAGCATTGCGCGTCCGGCCCCGGTGCCGCGCGCCTCGGCCACCACATGCATGGATTTCAACTCGGCTTGCCCGCCGCCCATATCTTTCAGCGCCCCCATGCCCAGCAAACCGTCATCGGAACGGATCAGAAAGAACTTGATGTCCCTTCCCAACAACCCCTCTACTCCCATCGCGTGGCAGCTCTCTTCGGGAGATTGGGCGTCCATTTGGGACAGGTGCCGCGAGATCAACGCAGCAGCTTCGGGCGCATCAGCCTGCGCCGCAGAGATCGTGAACCCGGCCAATCAGGTTAGTGGGTCCAAACCGTCCGGCGATTGGTTGCGAAATTGTCACCGTAACCACCCGGGCGGATGTTGGGCTTGCGCTTTTTGGGGTCCTGCACGATCGCGGCAATACCGTGATCCTTGGCATAGTTCAGCGCGGCCTCTTTGCTGTCAAAAGACAGCTTGACCTGCGCCTGCGTATCCGCCGACGAGGTCCAGCCCATCAGCGGGTCAACACTGCGCGCGCTGGCCGGGGCAAACTCCAGAACCCAATGGTTGCTCTTGGCATTACCGGATTGCATGGCGTTGCGGGCGGGCTGATAGATGCGGGCTTGCATGGCGGACCTTCGGTTTCGAAACTCTCAGACCTTATCGGAAAATCGGGCGGATTGTGCAAGAGCTCAGTGCAAAGGGGGTTGCCGACCGGATGGGTGGTGCGAGGGGTGGGTGCGATACCCGGCCGGCAACCTTTTCGCTTCTTGCAAGATCAGGTTATGCACAACCCAAGGGTGTGGCAACGAAAAAACGCACACGTTGACTAAAGTTTTTCTGGTCTGGCGCGAATGCCCTTGTCAGCAACATTTCTTGGCGCACTTGAACCGGAACAAAAAGTGATCAACTCTTAAGGTGCCTTTAAGGAATCGCCTATGCCACACGTCCATTCCGATCAATCACCCGCGCAGATGCAAAACCGCGCGCCGCAACAGCGTGAAAAGCTGGAAGGCGGCAAGGCCTTCGTCATGCAGACCGAGTTTCAGCCCGCCGGCGATCAGCCCACCGCGATTGCGGAACTGTCGGCCGGCGTGCGCGGCGGGGATCGCGATCAGGTGCTGCTGGGCGCCACCGGCACCGGCAAAACCTTCACCATGGCCAAGGTGATCGAGGAAACGCAGCGCCCGGCCATCATCCTGGCCCCCAACAAGACGCTGGCCGCGCAATTATACGGCGAATTCAAGGGCTTCTTCCCCGACAACGCGGTGGAATATTTCGTATCCTACTACGATTATTACCAGCCCGAGGCCTATGTCGCGCGCTCTGACACCTATATCGAGAAAGAAAGCCAGATCAACGAACAGATCGACCGGATGCGCCACTCGGCCACCCGCGCGCTGCTGGAGCGTGACGATGTGATCATCGTGGCCTCGGTCAGCTGCATCTATGGCATCGGCTCGGTCGAAACCTATTCGGCCATGACGCAGGACCTGATCGCCGGCAAGGAATACGACCAGCGGCAGGTGATGGCCGACCTCGTGGCGCAGCAATATCGCCGCAACGATCAGGCGTTTCAGCGCGGCAGTTTCCGCGTGCGCGGCGACAGCCTTGAGATCTGGCCCGCCCACCTGGAAGACCGCGCCTGGCGGCTGTCTTTCTTTGGCGAGGAACTGGAAGGCGTGACCGAGTTCGACCCCCTCACCGGCTCCAAAACCGACAATTTCGACAAGATCCGCGTTTACGCCAACTCGCATTACGTCACGCCCAAGCCGACGATGAAACAGGCCATCGACGGCATCAAGAAAGAGCTGAAACAGCGCCTGGATCAGCTGGTGCAAGAGGGTAAGCTGCTGGAAGCGCAGCGGCTGGAACAGCGCACCAATTTTGATCTGGAAATGCTCGAGGCCACCGGCGTCTGCAACGGGATCGAGAACTATTCGCGCTATCTGACGGGCCGCGCACCGGGCGAGCCGCCCCCTACCCTGTTCGAATTCATCCCCGACGATGCCATTGTTTTTGCAGATGAATCCCATGTCAGCGTGCCGCAGATCGGCGGCATGTATCGCGGCGACTATCGGCGCAAGTTCACCCTGGCCGAACACGGGTTCCGCCTGCCCTCGTGCATGGATAACCGCCCACTGAAGTTCGAGGAATGGGACGCCATGCGCCCGCAATCGGTTTACGTCTCGGCCACACCTGCAGCGTGGGAGATCGAACAGGCCGGCGGTGTGTTCACCGAACAGGTCATCCGCCCCACCGGCCTGCTGGACCCCGAGGTTGAGATCCGCCCGGTTGAAATGCAGGTCGACGATCTGCTGGACGAGGTGCGCAAGGTCGCCGCCAACGGCTTCCGCGTGCTGGTCACCACGCTGACCAAACGCATGGCCGAGGATCTGACCGAATACCTGCACGAACAGGGCATCAAGGTGCGCTATATGCATTCGGACATCGACACGATCGAACGGATCGAGATCCTGCGCGACCTGCGGCTGGGCGCCTTTGACGTGCTGGTCGGCATCAACCTGCTGCGCGAGGGGCTGGACATCCCCGAATGTGGGCTGGTGGCCATTCTGGACGCCGATAAAGAGGGGTTCCTGCGCTCGGAAACCTCGCTGATCCAGACCATCGGCCGGGCCGCGCGCAACGCCGAGGGCCGGGTGATCATGTATGCCGACCGCATCACCGGCAGCATGGACCGCGCCCTGCGCGAAACCAACCGCCGTCGCGCCAAGCAGATCGCCTATAACGAGGAACACGGCATCACGCCGGAAACGGTGAAGAAAAACGTCGAGGATATCCTGGCCGGTCTTTACCAGGGCGACACCGACCAATCGCGCGTCACCGCAACCATCGACAAGCCCCTGCATGGCGGCAACCTTGAGGCGGTGCTGGACGGGTTGCGCGCCGACATGCGCAAAGCCGCCGAGAACCTGGAGTTCGAAGAGGCCGCCCGCCTGCGCGACGAGGTGAAGCGGCTGGAAGCCGTCGACCTGGCCGTCGCCGACGACCCCATGGCCCGCCAATACGCGGTCGAGGCGGCAGGCGAAGCGGCAACGGGCCGGTCAAAATCCGGCCGGCCGGGGCAACGCGGCGGCGTGCGGCGAAAGCGCCGTTAGGGCCGCGCCCGGCCCTGGGTGGGCGCTTCGACCCCGCGGCGGTGTCCACTTTATCGCGCAGCGCCCCTCTACCCACGGAAATTTCTCTGACGCCGCCTAAGCGCCCTCCCATGGGGAGGGTTGGGCCCGGGCTGGGCGCCGGGGCGGGCTTGCCAAGGGCGGGGTGATCCGCTGAAATGGCGGCATTGTTCTGACAAGGATTTTGCCATGTTTCGTTTGTTGCTCTGCGCCCTGACCCTGTTGCCCTTCGCCGCCATGGCGCAGGATCGGTTTTCGGTGCCGCTCGGGTCCGAAGTTCTGATCGGGCAATACACCGGTTGGACGTCCAAATGTGCCGTGCGCCGCACCACCGTGAAGGTGCTCGATAAGCCAAGCCTCGGCACAATCAAGCTGCGCCGGGCCAAGGTTGCGGTGCCCAAAACGGCCACGGTTGGCGACCTGCCCAGCGATTGCATCGGCAAGCTTCTGCGCGGGGTTCATATCTATTACCTGGCCGATCAGGGCCAGACCGGCCGCGACGAGGTCACGTTCCGGCTGCAATATCAGGGCGTGTCGGGTTCCAGCACGCGCCGGGTGATTGTCACCGTCCGCTAACGCTTTGTTAACCGCGTTTAACCATTGTTAAACCGGGGGCGGTTGGAGGCGTTATGCGTTGGATCCTTGTTATGGCGGTCTGTCTGCTGCCTGCATGCGTGCAGGCCGGCGCCTGGGCGCGCGACAAGGGCGGCGTCTTTCTGTCCGTCACCGGCTATGCTTCGGACAGCGGCGATGCCGAGGGATCGATCTATGCCGAATACGGGCTGACCGAACGTCTGACGCTGGGGGCCAAGGTCTTTGGCGGGCCCGACACCTCGACCGAGGCGCTGGTGTTCCTGACCACCGCTTTTCGCCGCGATAAGCGGATCAAGCTGGCCTTTTCTACCGGTGTCGGGGCCGAGCAGCCGGTGGATGGCGGCGATATCCTGGGCCTGGGACAGCTGGGCCTGCATGCGGGCATGGGCCTGCCCAAGGGCTGGCTGGCGCTGGATGTCTATGCCACGCTGCGGGCCGATCTGGCCAACACGACCGAGCTGCCCGACCCCGATTACAAGGCCGATCTGACCTTTGGCCACCGCCTGTCCGACCGTTGGACGCTGATCGCGCAGCTGCAGGGTGGCCAGGACGCGGGCGCCGATCCCTATCTGAAGGCCGCGCCGTCTGTTGGCCTGTCGGTCGGGCGGGCCGATCTGCAGCTGGGCGTGGTCTGGGGCGTCACCAATGATGACAGCCGCAAGATCGCGCTGGGCACGTCCTTGCGGTTTTGAGCGCGTTTCATTTGCCCTTTTAGTAACCACTATGTTACGTAACAAAATGAATACGCACCCTGCCCCCGATAGCGGAGACAAACCCCATGCCCGACCTTGCCCTGTTTATGACCATCAAAACCCAACCCGGCCAGCGTGACGCGCTGGTGGTTTTGTGGGACAAGCACTTGCGCCCGCGCGCGGCGGCAAGCGATGCGCAAATCCGTTATGTCTTTGCGCTGGATATGAACGACGCGGAGACGATCCATATCTCCGAGGTGTATACCGACATGGCCGCGTTTCAGGCCAACGGTCAGGCCGATTGGTTCGCCGCCTATATGGCCGAGGCCGCTCCGCTGTTGGCGGGAGAGCCCGCCTTTTCGATGGCCACGCCGCATTGGGTGAAATAGGCTGCACCCCATGCACGCCGCCCAATCCCGTACCGATGAACAGCTGCGCGCGCTTGCCGACCCAACCCGGCGGGCGATCGTGGCCATGGTTGCACAAGGCGAACATCCCGCCGGGCGCATCGCCGAAAGCTTTGCCATGACGCGGCCCGCCGTCTCGCGGCATCTGCGCGTGCTGCGTCTGGCCGGGCTGATTGCGATGCGCGAAGATGGCACGCAAAAGCTTTATACCGCCGACCTCGACACCTTGCGCGCCTTGTCCACGTGGTTCGCCGGGTTCTGGGATACCGGCCTGCCGCGCCTGAAAGACCTGGCCGAGACCGAGGCGAAATCCACATGAGCCCCGTTCAGAAAACCATCTGGATCGATGCCCCTATGGACATCGTGCACAGCTATTTCACCGATGGCGACAAGATGGCGCAATGGGCCGGCCGTGCCGCCACGCTGGAACCGCGCCCGGGCGGCCTTTACCGGCTGGACATGGGCGCGGGGGGCGTGATCGAGGGGCAGTTTCTTGAGGTCACGGCCACACGCATCGTGCAACGCGTCGGCACCCAGGAAACCACCGGCACCTTCCGGATTGTCATCACCCTGTCGCCCGAGGCCACCGGCACGCGCGTGGACATCACGCATGAGGGGCTGGTGCCGCCCTTCTCGCAGATCGCCGCGCGCGGGTGGGATCATCACCTGGCCCGCCTGTCGGTGGTGGCGAATGGCGGAACCGTGGGGCCCGACAGCCTGTGCGACAAACCGATGCAGGATCTGGCTTGAAACGCGGCAAAGGCTTATATTGAGTTCATGAAGTTTCGTGACCTCGCTGAACGTCAGATCCTCAAGGCCCAGGCCGAAGGACAGCTGGACGATCTGAAAGGCGCGGGCAAGCCCCTGCCCCCGCCCGGCCACGGCGATTTTGCCGAAGCCGCCGGGTTTCGCATCATGGCCGAGGCGGGCGCCGTTCCCAAAGAGATTGAGCTGAAGAAAGCGCTGAAAGCCAAGGCGCAAGAGTTGCAATCCCTGACCGATCCCGCCGACCGCAAACGCGCCATGGCCGAGTTTGCGGCGATCCAGCAGGACCTGCACACCCAGGAAGAGGCGCGCCGCCGGTTCTATGGCGCCTGAATTTTTCCGCGGGATATGCTAAACTGACGGCATTTCTTATGACGGAGCCATTTCATGAAAAATCTCATTCGGGCGGCCGTGTTGGCCCTGTTGCCGATCTCGGCCCAGGCCCAGCAGGTGACACTGGGCTTTCAATGCGACCTTGGCGGCGCGCCGGCGCAGATGGTCATGGCGGTGCAGTATCAGCAGGCGTTTAACCCGCTGCACAATTTCAAAGGCCAGATCAGCGGCATTTTTCCCGCCGGCGTCACCGTTTACACCGCAGGCCAAGTGCAAAGCGCCACCGCCTATTACACCTTTCGCGGCGAAAACGATTTTGCCGATTTCACCGATGGCTATACCAATGACCGGTTCCGGGTGAAATGGACACTGGACGCCGCGCGCAATGGTGTGTGGATGACGGTGAACCCGTTTGGCGGGGCCGTCACCTATTTCTGCGCGCTGACCGGGGCGCAGTGACCCCATAACGCCCAGGCTCAGAAGGTCTTGACCACGTCATACATCACCGGCTCGAACGACCGGCACAGCGCGTTGATCTCGCGGTTGCGCGCGCGCATTTCGGGGGTGCGCAGCATGGCCTGAAAATCTTCGCGTCGCTGCCATTGCGAATAATTCGCCACACGCGCCTGCGCGTCGTTCACGTGGATCGCGGCGGCGATGAACCCGGGCTGTTTCGAAATGAACGTCTCATACGCATCGGTCAGGGCCTCGACCAGGTCCTGGCAGGTGCCCGGTGTCACATCGAAAGTTGTCAGAACCGTTTGGCATGACGCGGGCTGGCTGATGGTTGGCATGGGCTCCTCCTGTTTTGAACCAGTCTGGCCCATGCCACGTCATCGGTCAAAGCCTGTCCCAACTTTTCAACGCACAACATGCACCGCGCAATGGGCATGGCGCACCACCCGGCCTGCGGTTGACCCAAGGAAGTAATCCTGCAACCCCGGATCATGCGACGCCACAACGATGCAGTCGACATCGTTTTTTGCGGCGAAATCCAGAATCGACTGGGCGGCATGGCCGGTAATGGCGACCGTTTCAACATGCGGCGCACCGGCCATTTCAGCGGCAAGCAAACCCCGACGCTCGGTCAGGTTGCGGTCCAGCTGATCGTCCGGCAGATACTGCGCGACATAGGCTGGCACGGGGTCCATCACGTTCAGCGCGGTAATCTTTCCACCGTCACTCAGCAGCTTCTCGGCCGCTTTGACGGCGTCCGAAATTGTTGGTCGATGGTCCAGCGCAACGGGAACAAGGATGTTGGAATACATGGGCAAACCCTCCTTTTCTGCATCCACATTGCCGGATCATCCGGGGGCGCGCCTTGATACAAATCATGAAACCCCGCCAAGTTTCGACGGGGCTTCGCTTTGGCAAAAGGCAGATCAGATAAAGTTATCAACCCTACCCGTCACGTGAACCCGACCCCGGCAGGCCTCGGGCCAAACAAGGTTGATTTGGTTCCTGTTGGTCCCCTGCTCGACCTGCACATAGGGCATTGCCGTCACCCGCTGGTTCGATGCGTTCTGGATCTGGCCCTCGGCGACAAACCCGTCCACGTTGCGCGCCCGGCCACCAAAGGGCAGATAGGTCGAGAAGTCGCAATTCCAGGTGCTGGCATTGGTGGATTGGTCGAACTGCACCATCACCGGGCTGCCGGTGAATGCGGTCACGCCTGTATAGGTGTTGTTCTCCCACTGCACGTTGCGGAACCGGCCGTAATCCAGATCGGCAAAGGTGGTGTCCACGCTTTCCACCCGTTCAATCGCGCCGTCCGAGGATTTGAACGTGTTGCCGGTGACGTTCAGACCGTGGATGAAATGCCCCGGCCCCACCGGCTTGATCACGAAACACCGCGTCCAGGGGGCGGCGTTCGAGATGAAGAAGATATTGCCCACCAGGGTCAGCGCGCCAAACGAGCTTTCGCTGCTGTGTTCCGGCGCCGAGTCATGCTCGTTCGTCCATTCCACCCAGCAATTGTCGATATAGTTGGCCGTCAGCGTGGACTTCACATTGGTCCGCGTCAAAACCATGCCCGCATCGCGCAGCCCCTGCGAGGTGGCGTCGCCCTGGAAAAAGTGGTTGGCGCTGACGATGTTGCCGGTGCCTGCAATGATGGCAAAATGCTTGAACCGCACCACGCGGTTGTCGCGGATTTTGACGTCATTGGCGTTGCAGTTCATTGCGATCGACACACGGTCCTGCACATTGGCGGCCTGCTCGTTCGACAGGAACTGACAGCGATCCACCTGCATCCCCTGACAGCCATTGCCGTGCGAGCTGATACCGCGATCCTTCGGGCCGGTGAAGAAACAATCGCGGATGGTAAAGATGATCCCCTGCGGCGGGATCAGAACCCCCGAACACTGCCCGGCACAGCGCAGGTCCAGATCGGCCAGCACGAACCGGTCCAGATCATCCCAGCCACTGAAATCCAGCAGGTATTTGAACCGTTTGAACGTATAGGTCTGCGTGCCCACCGCGTCGAACAGGGGCTGGCTCAGGGTGATCGTACCCGCACCCACATTCTTGGACCGCACATAGACCTCGCGCCCCACGCCCAGACCTTCGACCAGCGAGCCAACCTGGATATTGGCCACATTGGTCACATTGGTCAGCGTGGTGTTCGACGACACCGCATAGGTCGCCTGCGAGGTCACCTGATCGGTGTCCCAGTTCGACGAGGCCGAGGCGCTGATGATGCCATTGCGGATCACCCGGCGGTTCGAGAATGTGGTCTTGTTGCCCACCGCGGCCTGTACGTCGATCGGCTCGGTGATATCCACCTGCCGGCCGTTCAGGTCCAGACTGTCATGGTCTGAAAAGTTGAACAGAACCGCCACCGCGCGCTTGAACGCCTCCAGCTCGTCCCCAAAGGCATCGACATAGCTGTTCAGCTCGTAATTCTTCACCAATGTCAGGCGGTTGGCCGTGGGCATGGTCACCGTGCCCTCGAATCGCACCTTGTTGGTAAAGGTCACGTCCGCGCCCAGATGGAACGTGCCGGCAGGCACCAGAACCGACCGGCCATTGGCGGCCGCATCGGCGGCGTTGAAGGCGGCGGCGTCATCGGTCACCCCGTCGCCAATGGCGCCGTAATCGCGCACATCGACCCAGTCCAGATAGTCGCGTAGGAAAACGCTGGTCACATCCTCAACGATCAGATCGTCAATGCGCACCACGCCGCCATTATTGCCCGTCAGGTCCAGACCCACATGGGCGTTCTGCACCCCGGTGCCCCACACCATGTCAACACCGCCCCGGTTGCCCGAACCGATGATGGCGCTGACCTCGACCACCTCGCCATAGGCGGTCAGCGTGGTCTCGGGGCCGATTTCCACCAGCCCGTTCACATGGTTGCCCGCACCGTTCAGCGCAAAGGCGGCGATGCGCACATTCGGCAGGTTGCCGCTGATCGCCTTGACCCGCGCCGTGACCCGCAAATAGCAGCCCGGCTGAATCGGCGTCTGGCCCATATAGCGGACCTTTTGCGGCTCGGCGTTCTTTTGCAGCTCCAGGCAATCGCCGAAATCCTGATCCGCCGTCGCGATGGCGGCATTGGGCGCGCCATCATAGGTGGCCGATCCCGGCGTGCCATCGCCGCTGGACCAAACATTCAGCCCCGCCGCAAACGCCGGCGGCATCAGAACCAGCCCTTCGGTAATTGCCTTGTTCATGCGAACCCCTTTCGTCACGGCACGGCACGCCGCACGGATACCGGGGTGCCGATGCTCCGCTCAATTGTCAGACAGTGTCGTGAAAAGCCGCAGGCCTCGCGCCCCCGGATCGGTGAAAGAGGTACCAGTTGGGCGGTTAACACCCGGTTAGGGATGCGCGCGCTTCAGGTGCCTTCCTGGGTGCCGACAAACTGCACGCCATTGATCAGCCAGCCGCCCGCGGTTTCGATCATCTCATAGCGCAGGAAATGCAGCCGCCCGCCCTCGTCCTTGATCATCACCATCTGTTGCAGGCCCGCGCCAAAGGGTTCGGCCCGCAGGTACGTCACCTCGCCCGGCCGCCAGACCATGGGATAGCCGCCCTTAACCATGGCGCCAAACCGCTCGGGCGAGCCAAAGATGCCCTGGATCATGGGCGAGGCAAAGCCAAACGCGGTGGCAAAATCATCGGCCTGAAACGCCTCGATCTGCTGGGCGATCACCGCCTGCGCCGGCCCCTCGGGTGCCGATTGGGCCAGTGCCGGCCCGGCCAGTACGGCCAGAAACATGTATCGCATTGCCTTGCCCTCCATCTTTTTGACGGTAGGGCAAGGCCAAGGCAGGTCAAGCCTGCACCAGCTCTCCGGCCAGCGCGCTTTCGATCAGGGCGATGGTTTCCGCGACCCCGTAAAGCGCGATGAAGCCCCCGAAACGTGGGCCCTGCGACGCGCCCAACAGCACCTCATAGAGCGCCTTGAACCAGTTGCGCAGCGGGTCAAACCGCTCGCGGCCCGCCGCAAACACCGCCCCTTGCAGGTCCTCTGCATCCACCGGCCCGTCCCAGGCTTTCAGCGTCGCCAACAGGTCCTCCAACGCCTCACGCTCCAGATCATCCGGCAACCGGTACACTTTGGTGGGCTTCACGAAGTCATTGAAATACTTCACCGCATAACCCGCCGCCGCGTCCAGCTGCGGATGCGTTTCGGCGCTGGCCTCGGGCGCGTACCGCCGGATGAACCCCCACAGCTTGTCCTTATCCTCGGCCGAACTGACCGAGGCCAGGTTCAGCAGCATCGAGAACGGCACCACCATGTCGGAGGCCGGCACATTATGCCCGTGGATATGGAACACCGGGTTATTGGCCCGCTGCGCGGTATCCTGATCGGCATAGGCGCGCAGTTGCTGGTGATATTCATCCATCGCCCGCGGGATCACGTCGAAATACAGCCGCTTGGCGGTTTTCGGCTTTTGATACATGAAATAGGCCAGACTCTCGGTCGAGGCATAAGACAACCATTCGTCGATCGAAATGCCATTGCCCGAGGTTTTCGAGATCTTGCGCCCCTCGTCATCCAGGAACAGCTCGTACGTAAAGTGGTTGGGCGGCCGTTCGCCCAGCACCCGGCAGATGCCGTCATAGAGCTTTTCGTTGGTCGAATGGTCCTTGCCATACATCTCGAAATCCACGCCCAGCGCGGCCCAGCGGGCGCCAAAGTCGGGCTTCCACTGCAGTTTCACATTGCCGCCGGTGACCGGCACGGTCCACTCGCGGCCCTCTTCGTCGTCGAAGGTCACCGTCGCCTCGGCGGCATCCACATGCTTCATCGGCACATACAGAACCCGGCCCGTCTCCGGATGGATCGGCAGAAAGATCGAATAAGTCGCCTGCCGCTCTTCGCGCAGCGATTTCAGCATGATCTTCATGATGTCGTCATAACGCTCGGCACAGCGGCGCAGCACGTCGTCAAACTGCCCCGACCGATAAAACTCGGTCGAGCTGATGAAGTCATATTCAAACCCGAACGTATCCAGGAACCGGCGCAGGCGCGCATTGTTATGATCGCCAAAGCTGGCATGGGTGCCAAACGGATCGGGCACCGAGGTCAGCGGCTTTTGCAGATGCTCTTGCAGCGCCTCTGGGTTCGGCACGTTGCCGGGCACTTTGCGCATACCGTCCAGATCGTCCGAGAAACAGATCAGTTTGGTCGGAATGTCGCTGATCACCTCGAACGCGCGGCGGATCATCGTGGTGCGGGCCACCTCGCCGAACGTGCCGATATGCGGCAAACCCGACGGCCCATAGCCCGTTTCAAACAGCACATATCCCTTCTCGGGCGGCGCCTTTTCATAGCGTTTGAGCAGCCGGCGCGCCTCTTCAAAGGGCCAGGCTTTGGTGCTCATCGCGGCGTCGCGCAGATCGGACATTTGTCTCACTTTCTCACAATGCGCCGGACCCCCTTGCCCGGCTTGTCCTGCTCCCTATTGTGCATGGGCGCGCGCGTCAATATTCTGCGCTGCAACAGACATCCTCAGGAGCCGGAAATGAGCACCATCGAAACCCCTTGGACCCCGCAGGACGCCCTTGTGGCCGTGATGATCGCCACCTCGGCCAGCGACGAGGATATCCGCACCTCGGAACTGGTGACCATTCAGCGTATCGTGAACCACCTGCCGGTCTTCGCGGAATACGATGTAGATCACCTTTCGCGCGTCTCGGCCGCCGTGTTTGACCTGTTCGAGGTCGAAGATGGTCTGGACGCTCTCTTTGAGCTTGTCCTCGAAGCGCTGCCCGACAAGCTTTTTGAAACAGCCTATGCAATGGCCTGCGACGTGGCCGCCGCCGACGGAAAGCTGGATGAAAGCGAGCTGCAGATGCTGGCCGAGATCCGCTATCAGCTGAATATCGACCGCCTGCACGGCGCTGCCATCGAACGCGGCGCGCGGGCACGGCACATGGTGGTCTAAGCGCAGGCTTCGCAGAGAGGATTCAGCCGGTTAACAGCGCCGAAGGTGCCCGGCTGATCCATTGGCAACAGGTGTTTCTGAAGGAAAGACCGAGTGCACCAGACCGCCCGGAAGGGCTGGCGATTTTGCAACGATCCCCTCGCGAAACACCTGTCGGATGCGCTTTGCCTCCATAAACCGCTCCAAAACAACCGTCAGATCGCCATCCCGCGGTCTTCCCCGCCCCGCGGCGACGTCTAATTTCACCCGCAACAATCCCGAACCTGCGGCGCACCTTTGCAGCAATCCTCCATCAGGAACTGTACCAGCCCCGCCATCACCGCAAAATCGATGCGATAGGTGACGGTGCGAGCCTGCTTGGTCGCGCTCACCATCCCGGTTTCAGCCAATGTCGACAAATGGAACGACGCCCGCGACGGCGCCGCGCCCAACAGCCGCGCGATCTCGCCCGCGTTCAGCCCGTCGGGCCCCGCCTCCACCAGCAGTTTGACAATCGCCAACCGATCCGCCCCGGCCAGCGCCGCAAACGCCTTCAATGCGCCCGCGTCATCCATATTTCAAAACTTCTTGAATCATTCCAGCCATGCGCTTACGTTAATTCAAGAATCGTTGAAATGAAAGGCCCGCCATGTCCCTCGCCGCCCTCGCCGAACAGCTCAAGCCGCTGGACCCCGACGCCCCGCTGATCTGGCAAACAGATGCCGGGCCGATCTCGGGCGGCTATCACGTGACCGAACTGAAACTGGCGCGGGTCAGCAGCATCGATTGCGGCGCCCGCCAATCCGCCTGGACCGAGGCGCGGCTGCAACTGCTGGATGGCGGTGGCGGCGACCATATGAAACTTGGGCGGTTTCAGCAGATCCTGACACAGTCCTTCAAAGCACTGCCCGATCTGGCCAACGCCCCGCTGATCGTCGAATACGCGCCGGAAAACAGTGGCTTGCACACTTTCAGCGTCGCACAGGTGTCGTCCAACAATTGGCAGGTCACCATCGATCTGCGCGCCGATGCGGCGATCTGCAAACCGGCGGCCGACCTTGGCAAAGCGTGCTGTGGGCCCAGAACATCGACCGTTTCGTGCTGCGGCGCGGCCTGAGCTTACTGCACCGCCTCGGTGGACGGATCGCGCACCTTCAGATTGCCCGCGGCCAGTTTGCGGGCAAATACCTCGGACCGTTCGATCCAGGTATAACGTTTATCCTCCAGCGTCGGCGCCCAGAACAGCCGCCCGCCATACCGCCACGGGTCCAGAACCATACCTTCGTCAAACGCATCGCCCTTGGCGCTGATCAGAACGGTGGAATGGTCGATCAGGATCGGGTTGAACGCGTTGGCGATGGCCCGGTGCAGATCCAGTGTCTCGAAATTCTCGGCCGCCAGCCGCACCTGCATATCCTCGGCCCAATGCCAGCACAGCCCGCGCGGACGGCGCCCGGCATTAACCTTGGCATTGTGGATCAGTGGCGGGTCGGTGATCTGATATTCGGCCCGCAATTGCGCCGTATAGGCAAAGGCAATCTCGGCCGCCCGCGCCGCCTCATCCGGGTCAATGTCAGCGTCCAATGCCAGAATGCCCGACGCCAACGCGTCGATCTCGGCCCGACCAACCTCGGCCGGGGGCGGCACCGAGCATGCAGCCAGGAACAACAGCCCCAACCCTGCCAAACATCGCAATACCGATTTCACCGCTCACCTCGTTCTTGCCGACGCCACGCTACGGCGTGACCCACGGCCTGTCCAGACACGCAACCGTTACAGCGAAAAGCCCATGACCCGGCTGATTTCGTTAAACGATCGCCCACTTTCAGCTGCCATTTCGTTGAACGCCACCTGCACCGCTGCCATCGCTTTTTTCGACGTCGGCGCCTTGTCGATCACACCCTCGGCCACCAACCGGCCCACCACGTCGCGCGACAAGATGAAACTGTTCTTGCCCATCGTGCGCAGCAGGTACTGCCCCGTCGTTCCACCCAGCCGCGATCCGCGCTTTTTCAGGAACTCCAACAGCCCGACATAGTCTTCGTCCGGCCATTCCGCGAACGCTTTTGCCGCCGATCCATGCTCGTTCGCCAGATCCAGCAGGAACCCTGCATTGTCCACGACCGAGCTGATCTTTTGTCCGTTGCGTACAATCGCCTTGTTCGACAGCCATCTGTCGATGCCTTCATCGGCCATGAACAAGACGCGCCCCGGTTCAAACCCCTCGAAGGCGTCTTCAAAACCGTCCCACTTGGCTTCGATCACTTTCCAGCTGAACCCGGCCTGAAACACGCCCCGCGCCATCGCCGAAAGCCAGCGGTGATCGGGGATCGATGACAGCTCTTCGACCGTTTTGGGCTGGCTCAGCATCGCCTCCAGCGCTTCGGGGCCACCATGACGTTCGGCGGCAATCGCGTATATCTGATCAAAGCTGCGCATCACGCCCTCCGGTTTTGTACATAGGTGACCTTTAGCGCGAAGCAGCTTAGGCGTAAACCCGCGCCCAGCGGTCGATCAGCGCAAATTGCAGGTTCCGCGACCGCCGCGTCCAGCCACGCGCCCCCTCGGGCCGTTCGGCCTGTTCAGGCGGGATATTGTCGCGACGCTTGGTATCCGCGGTCAAGGTCGCAAAGGCCAGCTCGCGCCCATCCGGTGCCCGCACAAACCCCGCCAAAGCCGAAACAAAGTTCAGTGTCCCCGTTTTCGCGTTCACTTTCAACGCACCACCAAACAATGGCTGGCCGGCATCGTCACGCAGTTCGATGTCTTTCATCAGTCCACGCACCGGATGTCCCGGCCCCATCGCCACCAGCGCACGCACCATCTCGCCCGCCGAAATGCGCGAAGCCGCACCCAAACCCGAATGATCCACAAAGGACGCACGGCCTGCATCCAGACTGCTTTGCGCCCAATCCGACATGGCCCGGCCCGAATGTTTCAAACCACCCGGCTTGCGGCCCAACGCGGTGCTGGCAGCCATACCAACCGCCTCGGCGGTGATATTGGTCGAATATTTCAGCATCCCGCGCAAGATCTCGTCCAATGGCGCGCTTTGGATCGCCACCAACCCCCGCGCGCCTTGCGGCATCGTCGCCACCCGCTTGGGCGATTTCAGTACAATCCCGTGGCTGCGCGCCAGCGTTCCAAACACCTCGGCTGTGTACAGACCGGGCTTGCGCACGGGCAGCCACCGCGACCCGTCGCGCCCCAACGCGCCAGCGGCGACCGTCCAACGGTCCACCCCGCCCTGATCGGCATAGGTGTAAACCGGATAACTGCGCTGCGCGATCTTCATCTTGGACATGGCCACACCGGGACGATAGTTCCCGGCACGCGCATCCATGGAAATGTTCCAACCTTTCGCGGCCTTGCGCCATTCGAAATGCACCCGGTTATAGTTCAGGTTCAACCCCGATACCGCCGGGTTGTATCCCACATGAGGAGGCTGGGTTTCATCGATATGGCGCTGCGTCGGAAGGGCACTTTCATAATAAAGGAACCGCCCCGAAACCTCGCGCAGGCCGGCCGCCTTCATGGCCGACGCCAACCCCGCCAGCGCCTCGGTATCCAGCGTCGGATCGCCGCCACCAACAAGGATCAGATCACCGTTCAACCGCCCATTGGACAGCTTGCCAGTAACGGCCACCTGCGTCTGAAAGCGATGCCCACCACCCAACGCGGCGCGGGCATAAGCTGCCGTAATGGCCTTTGCCGTGCTTGCAGGTGGTAATTGTAACAAGGGGTTATGCGTTTCGAGCAGAGCACCCGTCCGCGCATCCGCAACGGCAAAGCCCACCTTGCCCGAAATTCCGGCCTCGGCCAGCAATCGCTCGACACCCGGGGCGCCGCGTCGCAGGAAATCACGGGGGCGCGCTTTGGGGATCAGCGACCGGGTCAGAGGCTCTGCCAAAGCTCCTTCGGCAAATCCAGCTGCCAAACCCGCCAGAACGAAGCGCCGCGTTACCATTCGTTTACCCCAAAAACATCGATGTCATGACACGCAGTGAACCAAATTCACACCGACGCCTCAACCCTGATCCGGGTCACTTTTGTCCCGCGCTTTCCATTGTCCCTCGGCCCGCAGGCGGGTGGACGACATATCCGACATCGGCACGTTTACAAAGGCCCATGCGGGTGGCGCACTGCCTGCCAGCAAATGCCCCTTGCGCCCTTTCAGACGGAACCGCCCATATTTGCGCGCCGCCTTGGACATCCGCGCACTGATCCGTTGGCCGGGACGCGCCAGAATACCAACCTGAACATGGGTGATGATCCAATCCCACGCCTCCCAATGATGGAACGACGCAAGGTTGTCCGCCCCCATCAGCCACACGAAATGCACACCGGGATACATGCGTTTCAGATGCTCCAGCGTTTGCGCCGTGTAAACCGTGCCAATCTTCGCCTCGATATCGGTGATCTTCACGCGTGGATGCTGCATGACTTTGCGCGCACGCTCCAGCCGCTCGCCCATCGGCGCCGGGCCGTGCGGTTTCAGCGGGTTACCCGGTGACACCAGCCACCAGACCTGATCCAGCCCGAACCGTTTCATCGCTTCGCGGGTGATATGCGCGTGCCCGTCATGCGCCGGGTCAAACGACCCGCCCAGCAGGCCGATCACCTGCCCGCGCCGCGCATATGGAAGCCCATGTTTCACCCTGCCTGCATCGCGCCCTGTGCCTCGGGTGTCAATCGCTTTCCCCTTGCGTCCGGGAATTGGTTGACCTAAGTCAACGATCATGAGCCTCGACCCCATTGCCCGCATCCGCCGCTTCAACCGCGCCGTCACCGCCCAAACCGGCGCGCTGGACCATTCCTTCCTCGGTCGTGGCCGCCCGCTGGGCCTGGCGCGCACCCTGCACGCGATCAGCCATTTTGGTCAGGACGTGGCGACCATTCGGGCGGCGCTGGATCTGGACAAGGCGGTTTTATCGCGCAACCTCAAAGCGTTGCAGGCCGAGGGGCTGGTGGAACTTGCCGCCGACCCCGCCGATGCCCGCCGCAAGCAGGCCCGCCTGACCCCCGCCGGCTTGGCCGAGGTCGCCGCCTATGACGCCTTGTCTGACGATCAGGCGCAAACGCTGCTGAACCGCCACCCGCGCCCCGACGCTCTGCTGGCCGCGATGGACCTTGTCGCCTCGGCCCTGACGGTTGACCGGGTCGACATTGTCGCCCACGACCCGCGCGGCGACCTCGCCCGCCATTGCCTGTCGGAATATTACGCCGAGCTTGCGCGCCGCTTTGATCAGGGCTTCGACGTCACCCTGTCCCGCGACCCCGACGCCGCCGCGATGACGCATCCCCACGGCACCTTCCTGATCGCATTGTCCGACGGTCTGCCGCTTGGCTGCGTGGGCCTGAAAGGCGGCACGGATTACGCCGAGATCAAGCGCCTGTGGGTCGCACCCGCCGCCCGCCGCCTGGGCCTGTCGCGCCGCCTGATGGACGCAGCCGAGGCCGCCGCCCGCACCCTGGGCATCACCCTGCTGCGCCTCGACACCAACTCCGCCCTACCCGAAGCCGTCGCCTTATACCAGACCACCGGCTGGACCCGCATCAACCGCTATAACGACGACCCCTACCCGGATGTGTTCTTTGAAAAGCAGCTTAAATAGAGTTGCCAACACCATCTGACAATGAAACCGTGGCCGAGGTGTCGATATTCTGGAAAACCAACTTAAGCAGACAGTAAATGAGTGACGTGTCATTCACGAGTTTCAAGCTGACCAGAGCAAAACCAGCGGATTTTGGCACCATTAGGTCGTTGCATGCGCAGACTATGCGTGATCATAGAGCCCGAGAAACAGGTTTTGACGTTGGTCGCGAATTCATTGACCCATTTTTGACCAAACCGAGATACTTCCTCAGTCGGACAACGTACTTTTTTCGTCTCACAAAGCGCGAACTTTTAGTCTTGGAAGGTGACGGTTCATTTCTTGGCTACGTCGCGTTTAGCAGAACCCAGTGGCCGAAGCCAAATAGAGTCATTTTTATCAATGACATATCGATACTACCTCAGTTTCGACGCAAAGGTATCGCACGAAAGTTGCTGGCGGAATTCGAGACCAGAGTTTCCGGGAATAGCGACCTGCACGTTGTAGCACCCGTCTGGAAAGCAAACTTCGCGTCGCGCGCACTTTTTGAAGACACAGGTTACACGAAAAATTCGAGCACTCCCGAAACGCAGCATCGACAGCTTGTGATCTATGAAAAGCACCTCGGGCCACAAAGACACGCGCCTCTATTCCGTTTTCTGAATGGCCTTTTGCTTGCGACAACCTGCTTTGCAGCTTTGTTTCTTTGGATGCTGGCAAACCGGTAACCTTTTACCGAACTCGGCAACGCAAGCTGTCTGCTGTCCAAACCGCCGCAGGTGAAGCATCCAGCCAAGTTCTGCGGCTGACAAAGGGCAATGTTCTACGTCCTGAAAACCAAACAAAGCAACCCGAGTACAATTGCACTCCACCCGACACTTGGCTAGACCAGACCAAACACGAAATTCTCCGGAGCACCCCGATGGCCTCTTACCAATATGTCTACCACATGGATGGCGTCTCCAAGACCTATCCGGGCGGCAAGAAATGCTTCGAAAACATCCGCCTCAGCTTCCTGCCCGGCGTGAAAATCGGCGTGGTCGGGGTCAACGGCGCCGGTAAATCCACCCTGCTGCGCATCATGGCCGGCCTCGACAAGGAGTTCTCGGGCGAAGCCTGGGCCGCCAAGGGCGCCAAGGTCGGCTATCTGCCGCAGGAACCCGAGCTGGATGCCACCCTGTCGGTCCGCGACAACGTCATGCTGGGCGTGGCCGAGAAAAAGGCCAAGCTTGACCGGTTCAACGAGCTGGCGATGAATTACTCCGACGAAACGGCCGAAGAAATGGCCGCCCTGCAAGACCAGATCGACGCCGAGAACCTGTGGGATCTCGACAGCCAGATCGACGTCGCGATGGAGGCCCTGCGCTGCCCGCCCGACGATGCCCCGGTTGAAACCCTGTCGGGCGGCGAAAAACGCCGCGTCGCGCTCTGCAAGCTGCTGCTTGAGGCGCCCGACATGCTGCTGCTGGACGAACCGACCAACCACCTGGATGCCGAAACCATCGCCTGGCTGCAAAAGCACCTGATCGACTACAAGGGCACTATCCTGTGCGTCACGCACGATCGCTACTTCCTTGACGACATCACCGGCTGGATCCTGGAACTCGACCGTGGCCGCGGCATCCCGTACGAGGGCAACTATTCCTCGTGGCTGGACCAGAAAGCCAAGCGCCTGGAACAGGAAAGCCGCGAAGACAAATCCAAACAGAAGGTGCTGGAACGCGAACTGGAATGGATCCGCGCCGGCGCCAAGGCGCGTCAGGCCAAGTCCAAGGCCCGGATCGCCGCGTATGAGGAAATGGCCGGCCAGTCCGAACGCGAAAAGCTTACCCGCGCCCAGATCATCATCCCCAACGGCCCGCGCCTCGGCGCCAAGGTGATCGAGATCGAGGGGCTGAAAAAGGGTTACGGCGACCGGCTGTTGATCGAGGATCTGTCCTTCGCCCTGCCGCCCGGCGGCATTGTCGGCGTGATCGGCCCCAACGGCGCGGGTAAATCCACCCTGTTCCGCATGCTGACCGGGCAGGAAACGCCCGACGAAGGCACCGTCGAAATGGGCGACACCGTGCAGCTGTCCTACGTCGATCAGTCGCGCGACGCGCTGGGGGCCGACAAAACCGTGTGGGAAGAGATCTCGGGCGGGGCCGAGCTGATTCAGCTGGGCGATGCCGAGGTTAATTCCCGCGCCTATTGCTCGTCCTTCAACTTCAAAGGCGGCGATCAGCAGAAAAAGGTGGGCATGCTGTCGGGCGGTGAGCGTAACCGCGTGCACATGGCCAAGCTGTTGAAATCCGGCGGTAATGTGCTGCTATTGGACGAACCGACCAACGATCTGGACGTCGAAACCCTGCAAGCTCTCGAAGCCGCGTTGGAAGATTTCGCCGGCTGCGCGGTGATCATCAGCCACGACCGCTTCTTCCTCGACCGGCTGTGCACTCATATCCTCGCGTTTGAGGGCGAGGCGCATGTGGAATGGTTCGAAGGCAATTTTGAGGCCTATGAGGAAGACAAAATCCGCCGCCTTGGCCCGGATGCGGTTGAGCCCAAGCGGGTGAAGTACAAGAAGTTTACGCGATAACCTCGCCTCAAAGGGCAGCGCCCGAGCCTGGGTGGGCGTGAAGCGCCCTCCCGGGGGGAGGGTCGGGCGCTGTCCGGCGGTGCCGCCGGACGGGTGGCTGTATCTAACGTCTCGTCACAGCCCCGCGTGCGGCTGTAACATTCTCTGATCTCCGGGCTCGTCCGCCCCCATGTCGATCTGCATGAGAGGAGATCACGACATGGACAAAGGTTCCGAACCCACCCCGCCCCCGGCCCCGCCCGCACCGTATCGGTTCACGGATTGGGCGGCCATCTGAGCGGGTCAAAAATTTAAACTTGCGCCTCTGGCAGGGGGCGAAAGTTTAAAGAACAGCTACAACTTGTCCGCGGGCACGTGCCGACACGAAGGTTGCCGTTTGTTCGCGCCGCGGCGCGGTAAAGGACATGCGTGCTGCCATATCCAGACCGCTATCGGGTCCGTGGGCAGTACGGGCAGCAAGGGCATTGGCGCGACCGGCGCGGGCTTTTTCAAGTAGTGCAGACATTGTTTTGGTCCTCGAGCAGAGATTGTTTTTTAACCAACCTTAAAACCGCCTTAATCATCACTCTGTTTCGACATTGTTCGACCATAATGTCGAAAACGGGGCCGAAACACGTCAGAGTTGTGGTGATTTTGCGCCTAAAATCAGGCATTTAGACTTTTAACGGGTTTTCGACCAACAGTTGTTTCCGAATACGAACCAGTCCACATTTCCGGACGGTTAATGTTCAATTCGGGCCGTCACAGGCGCCTCATTGGTGCCTACATTGCGCTTCGAATCCTGGCAGCACGCCGCATGAACGTCATGCAGCGCAAACGCGCAAGGCAAAGATTCCTTTTGCATTTTCATACACATAGCCCAACCCGGCGCGGAAAATCCGGCCGAGTGATTCTGTGCACCATAGCACGGGGCCTGTCGCAATCACGCCGTAATTGCTGCGAGCGACACGTTCGGCGGTGCCTTCAAACCGCCATAAATCTTACTTGAAGCGGGTTATTCGGTGGGTACCGGCCGGGGCCTGCCATCCTCGTCGATGGCAACAAAGGTAAACACGGCCTCGGTCACTTTTTCCCGTTCTCCGTCCCGCCCGCGCAGCACCCAAGCCTCAACCTCGATCCCCATCGACGTCCGACCAATACGCACCACTTGCGCGTAGACACACAGCACATTGCCAACTTTTACAGGGCGAATGAACTTCATTGCGTCCAGTGCCACCGTCGTCACCCGCCCATGCGCCCGCGCCCCCGCAACGATGCCGGCGGCCATATCCATCTGGCTGAGGACCCAGCCGCCAAAGATATCGCCGTTAACGTTTACGTCGGCGGGCATCGCCAATGTCCGCAGGGTCAGTTCCCCGTTAGGTTCATTCATTTCCGCTATCCCGTTGTTCTTGAGGCAAGTTTAGGCGCGGTTTCAATGCTTTGCCCAGACCAATTCGCACGCAAACCGAAAATCCCTTGGCGGTTTGCGGCCCCGCTGTCATCTTTCGCACGAATGGAGGATGGCATGGACAATTCAATCTGCCCGATTTTTCCCAGCCGCGACTTTGAGCGGACCAAGGATTTCTACGCCCCGCTGGGGTTCCAATTGGTGGCCGAATTCCCTGCCGAGGGGTATTTGATCCTGGCCAACGAACAGGTGGAACTGCATTTCGCGCGCAACCCCGATCACGTCGCCGAAATCTCGAACTTCAGCGCGTTTGTCCGCGTAGACGATGCCAACGCGCTGTGGGCATCCTATGAAAACCTGGGCTATCCGCGCGCTGGGATCCCTCGCATCACACCGGCCGAGCTAAAGCCCTGGGCCGTGTGTGAAATGGCGATTGTGGACCCTGACGGGCATCTATTGCGGTGTGGACACAACCCACCCGATGATCATTCGGCCGCTTCGACGTAATCCTCAAGCGGCGGGCAGATACAGACCAAATTTCGGTCGCCATAGGCATTGTCGACGCGGCCCACGGGCGGCCAGTATTTGTCCACCCGGAACGAGCCCGGCGGGAAACAGCCCTGTTCGCGGCTGTAGGGCCGGTCCCATTCGGCGACCAGATCATTCACCGTGTGCGGCGCGTTTTTCAGCGGGTTGTTGTCGGCGGGCATGTCGCCGCGTTCAACCGCCGCGATCTCGTCGCGGATGGCCAGCATGGCGTCACAGAACCGGTCAAGCTCGGCCTTGGTTTCCGATTCGGTGGGTTCCACCATCAGGGTGCCGGCCACGGGCCAGCTCATGGTGGGGGCGTGAAAGCCGTTATCCATCAGACGCTTGGCGATGTCATCAACCGAGATATCGGCGCTGTCGGCGTAGGGGCGCGTGTCCAGAATGCATTCATGCGCGACGCGTCCGCCCTTGCCCCGAAACAGCACGTCATAAGCGCCCTGCAGGCGTGCGGCGATGTAGTTGGCGTTCAGGATCGCCACTTTGGTGGCCTGCGTCATGCCCGCCCCGCCCATCGCCAGGCAATAAGCGTAGGAGATCAGCAGGATCGAGGCCGAGCCATTGGGCGCCGCCGAAACCGGCCCCGCCCCCGCGGGCCCACGCGGATCGCCGGGCAGGAAGGGCGCCAGATGCGCCTTTACCCCGATGGGCCCCATGCCGGGGCCACCGCCGCCATGGGGGATGGCAAAGGTTTTGTGCAGGTTCAGGTGGCTGACATCGCTGCCGATCTCGCCCGGTTTGGCCAGCCCCACCAGCGCGTTCAGGTTGGCGCCGTCCAAATAGACCTGCCCACCGAATTGATGGGTGATGTCGCAAACCTCGCGCACGGTTTCCTCGAACACGCCATGGGTTGACGGATAGGTGATCATGCAGGCGGCCAGGTTGTCGCCCGCCGCCGCAGCCTTGGCGCGGAAATCTTCCAGGTCGATATCGCCGTTGTCGGCCGATTTCACCACCACCACTTTCATGCCGCACATCTGCGCGCTGGCCGGGTTGGTGCCATGGGCCGAGACCGGGATCAGACAGATATTGCGGTGCCCCTGACCATTGGCCTGATGATAGGCCTGAATGGTCAGAAGCCCCGCGTATTCGCCCTGTGCGCCCGAATTGGGCTGCATCGACATCGCGTCGTAACCGGTTGTCTGGCACAGGATTTCCGACAGATGCGCCACCATCTGCGTATAGCCTTCGGTCTGATCGGCAGGCGCAAAGGGGTGGATGTTAGAAAACTCGGGCCATGTCAGCGGCGCCATTTCCACCGCCGCGTTCAGCTTCATCGTGCAGCTGCCCAGCGGGATCATCGCGCGGTCCAGCGCCAGGTCGCGGTCGGCCAGACGGCGCATATAGCGCATCATCTCGGTCTCGGCCCGGTTCATGTGGAACACGGGATGGGTCAGATAGTCGCTGCGGCGGTGCAGCCCCTGCGGCACGCTGAATTCGCGGACCGAGGGGTCATCTTGCCGTGTGATGCCAAAGGCTTGCCACAAAGCCTCGATCGCGTCCGAACGGGTGGTTTCGTCTAGCGTGATGCCCAGCTTGGTCTGCCCCACCTTGCGCAGGTTGATGCGTCGGTCGGCGGCGGCCTGAAAGATCACGCCCTGCATCGGGCCCACCTCAACCGTGACGGTGTCGAAAAATGCCTGTGGCTGGACGTCAAACCCGGCCTCTTGCAAGCCACGCACCATGCGGACGGTCTTGTTGTGGATGCGCTGTGCGATGGCCTTGAGGCCCTTGGGCCCGTGGAACACCGCGTAAAATCCCGCCATCACCGCCAGCAGAGCCTGCGCGGTACACACGTTCGACGTGGCCTTTTCGCGGCGGATATGCTGTTCGCGGGTTTGCAGGGACAGACGGTAAGCCTTGTTGCCGCGCGCATCGACGCTGACCCCGACAATCCGGCCCGGCATGGCGCGTTTATAGGCGTCGCGGCAGGCCATGTACGCGGCGTGCGGGCCGCCCGCGCCCATGGGCACGCCGAATCGTTGCGTGTTGCCCACGGCGATGTCGGCGCCCATTGCGCCGGGCTCTTTCAGCAGCAGCAACGCCATCGGGTCGGCGATGACAATGCCAATGGCCTTATTGGCGTGCAGCGCCGCCATTTCATCGGTGAAATCGCGGATATGGCCATGGGTGCCGGGATACTGGAAAACCGCGCCAAAGACGGCGGCGGGGTCCAGATCATCGGGCGCGCCGACGATCACCTCGATATCCAGGGGCGCGGCGCGGGTTTTCATCACCTCGATGTTCTGCGGGTGGCAGTTCTCGTCGATGAAAAAGGCGCGCGCCTTCGATTTCGCCACGCGCTGCGCCATGGTCATCGCCTCGGCCGCCGCGGTGGCCTCGTCCAGCAACGATGCATTGGCGATCTCCAGCCCGGTCAGGTCACAAACCATGGTCTGAAAGTTCAGCAAAGCTTCTAACCGGCCCTGGCTGATCTCGGGCTGATACGGGGTATAAGCCGTGTACCAGGCTGGGTTTTCCAGGATGTTGCGCTGAATGGCGGGCGGCGTGACCGTGCCGTGATACCCCTGCCCGATCATCGTGGTGAAGGCTTTGTTTTGCTTGGCGATCTGGCGGATATACCACATCAGCTCGCGTTCAGATTTCGGCGGGCCATAGTCCAGCGGCGCGGCCTGCCGAATGCTTTCGGGCACCGTCTGGGCGATCAACTCGTCCAGATCGGCCACCCCCACGGTTTCGAACATCTGCGCCATTTCCTCGGGCGACGGCCCGATATGGCGGCGATTGGCAAAATCGTAAGGCTCGTAAGACGTAGGGGTGAAGGGCATTGCTGTTTCCTTAGCCGATATGCGCCTTATAGGCGTCTTCTTCCATAAACTCGTCCAGTACGGACAGATCTGTGACTTTCAGCTTGAACATCCATGCCGCGCCGGTAGGGTCTTCGTTCACCTTGCTGGGCTCGTCCACCAATGCCTCGTTCACCTCGGCAATCTCGCCATCAATGGGGGCCAGAATGTCAGACGCGGCCTTGACGCTTTCGATCACGACAACCTCGTCGTCGCGCGCCACTTCGGTGCCTTCTTCGGGCAGTTCCACAAAGACGATATCGCCCAGCTGCTCGGCGGCATAATCGGTGATTCCGACGACAACCAGATCATCCTCGACGCGCAGCCATTCGTGCTCTTCGGTAAATTTCATGGGTCTACTTCCCTATCGTTTATACGTTGCGGCCCTAAAGGGCATGTCGGTGACGGTTGCGGGCAGGCGTTTGCCACGCACCTCGCCATAGATCGTGGTGCCTGCAGCCGCCAAGTCAACCGCGACATAGCCCATCGACATCGGGCCCTCGATAGACGGGCCAAATGCGCCCGAGGTGACGGCACCAACCGGGGTTTCGCTGTCGGCAGAGGCAAAAAGCTGCGTACCCTCGCGCATCGGCGCCCGGCCCTCGGGCCGCAGCCCGATGCGTTTGCGCGGTGCGCCGTTCTGCAACTGATCGAGGATCTGCGCGGCGCCGGGAAAGCCGCCCTCGCGCGCACCGCCGGGTTTGCGCGCCTTCTGCATCCCCCAGACCAGATCCGCCTCGACCGGGGTGGTCGTGGTGTCGATGTCATTGCCGTAAAGGCACAGGCCAGCCTCCAGCCGCAGGCTGTCGCGCGCGCCAAGGCCGATGGGTTGAACGCTGTCGTCAGACAGCAAAGCGCGGGTGAAATCAGCGGCTTGGCCGTCGGCGACCGACACCTCGTAACCGTCCTCGCCGGTATAGCCCGAGCGCGAGACCCAAA
This sequence comes from Actibacterium mucosum KCTC 23349, assembly GCF_000647975.1. GTDB lineage: Bacteria > Pseudomonadota > Alphaproteobacteria > Rhodobacterales > Rhodobacteraceae > Actibacterium > Actibacterium mucosum. The sequence continues at coordinate 116,908 of NZ_JFKE01000002.1, read as the reverse complement.
GCGGGCCAAAGGCGCTGTCCAACACCGCGACATCCATGAACTTCATGTCGGCCACGGCGGGCACATGGGCCGACAAAGCCGCCTCGGCCGCCGGGCCTTGCAGGGCGATCAACGCGCGGTCGTTCACTTCGACCACCTCGCAGACCTCCGACAGATGGGCGCGCATATGGGCGATGTCGTCGGCCTTGCAGGCCGCGTTCACCACCAGAAACAGGTGGTCGCCGCGATTGGCGATCATCAGGTCATCCAGAATGCCGCCCGCGTCATTGGTGAAAAACCCGTACCGCTGCCGGCCCTCTTTCAGCTCCAGCACCGCTTGCGGCAACAAGCTTTCCAGCGCCAGCGCCGTGTCTTGCAGCGATCCCTTGGGCTGCAAAAGGACCTGCCCCATATGGCTGACGTCAAACAGACCCGCCGCCGCGCGGCAATGCAGGTGTTCCTTCATCACGCCAGGTTTGTATTGCACCGGCATCTCATAGCCGGCAAAGGGCACCATCTTGGCCCCAATCCCGGTATGCAGATCGTACAATGCTGTGCGGTTCAACCCCGTCATTCCTGTCTCTCCCAGCTGACCAGCCTTGGAAAGACCGGCACCGATTGCCCTGCCCAATGGCAGGTGTCGATGCCCCCTCTGTCCGGTTGCCTGAGATCGCTATCCCTTCGGCGGGCCGCAATGGCCACTCTCCAGAGTTTTTGTACGCGGTCGGTCCGTGGGCCTGAGAGTTTACCGGGGCGGTTGCTCCTTCGGCACTGGCGCGGGGCCAGATTCTCCCGACTGCGTGCCGAGAACGTAGAGCAGATGCCGGGCCCGGGCAAGGGGCTTGTCTTCCGCCCTGCTGCGTGCAGATTGGGCGCATGGCTGACCCCTATTTCTTTGGTTACGGCTCGCTTGTGAACCGTGCCACGCATGACTACCCGGACATCCACCGCGCCACCATTGGCGGCTGGCGGCGGGTGTGGCATTCATTGGCGCATCGCGACGTGGCGATCTTGTCGGTGGAACCTGCGAAGGGGCAGATCGACGGGCTGATCGCAGCCGTGCCAGGGCAGGATTGGGCCGCGCTGGACCAGCGTGAAATCCAATATGCACGTCACCCGGCCCCCGATGTGATCCACAGCGCGCCGGGTGACATATCTGCACAGATTTACGTGGTGGAACCCGCCAATATCGCCGCGACAGCAAAACACCCGATCCTCCTTAGCTATCTGGATGTGGTCCTTCAGGGGTTTCTGCGCGAATTTGGCGTGCCGGGGGCCGAGCGGTTCTTTGACACAACCGCCGGCTGGGACCGTCCGATTTTGGATGACCGCGACAAGCCGATTTACCCAAGACACCAGATGCTTGACACCGAAGAGCGCTTGTTTGTTGATCTCTGCCTGTCGCGCCTATCGGCGGTGGTGGTGCAGCGATAGCAGCCGCCCCTGGCGATGGAAGGCTGGGCGCGTGGTCCCATCAGCGCCACGTTCCATATGACGGATCACACGCCAAGCCAGAACCAAAGAGATCAACGAGACCAACACAGCCGCCAGCGCTTGCCCCACTATCACACCGGTTGCCCCCCAAATCTGCGCCCCGTACCAGACCATTGGAACGATGAAGACGGTGTTCAGCCCCCAGTTCATCCATGTGGAATAGAACGGGTGACCCAGATTGTTGAATGCTGCATTAGAAACGAACAGCATTCCGTTGAAAAAGAACAACAAAGCCAAGGGGCCGCAGAACAGGAACACCAGTTCCAACGCGACTCCCTCTAGCGCGAAAAGCGCAGCGATGAGCGGCCGCAACGCAAACAGCAACGCCGCCATCGCCACCACGAACACCCCGACAAAAATCAAGCTGTCGACATAGCTGCGCCGCACCCGGTCGAACCGACCCGCGCCGAAGTTTTGCCCCACAATGGGCCCTACCGCGCCCGACAGCGCAAAGACCACCCCAAACGCCAGCGGCGTCATACGCGCGATGACGGCCATACCCGCCACGGCGGCCTCGCCGAACTCGGCCATCGCGCGGGTGACATAGGCCTGCCCGATGGGTGTGGCCAGCTGCGTCAGGATCGCCGGGGCCGCGATGGCCGCGAGAGCCGGAAAGTCCACGCGGAACTCGGCCGCCGAGGGCCTGGCCAAGCCTCCAAAATCGCGAAAGATCGGGCGCAGCGAGAAATAGCAAATTGCCACCCGCGCCCCGACACTGGCCAGCGCGGCGCCTGTCAGCTCCAGGTTCAACCCAAAGATCAAGATCGGGTCCAGAACCGCGTTCACCACGCCGCCCCACAGCGTGGCCATCATCGACGCGCGCGCCGCGCCATGCGCCCGCAGGATCGCACCGCCAATCATGCCCGCAATCAGCAATGGCAGGCTGGGCACAATGATTCGCATGTAATGCACCGAAAGATCCAGCGTTTCGCCACTTGCGCCTACAAGTTCGGCAATGGGGCGCAGAAAGATCCACATAATCGCCGCAAACACCGCGCCAAGACCAACACCATAAAGCAATGCCGTGGCCGCGCGCCGCTTGGCCTGATCCACGTCACCGGCGCCCAGGGCCTTGGCCACCAAAGCACCCGCCGCAATCGCCATACCGATGCCGAAGGAACTGGTAAAAAAAAGGATCGCACCCGAGTATCCGACGGCGGCCGCAAGCTCGGCCTTGCCCAGCATCGAGATGAAGATCATGTCGATGAAATCAACGGCAAAAATCGCCATCAACCCAATCGAGGCCGTCAGCGACATCACTGTCACATGGCGCAACAAGCTGCCTTCCAGAAACTTCGCCTGTTCGTTTGCCATCCGCGCCCCCAATTGCCCCGTCAGCATGTCCAAGAGCGCTCCAAAAGGCCAGAAAAAAGGCCCCCGAGGTTCGGGGGCCTTTGTCGTTTAGTGCTCGGTTGGGGCTTTGGTGTCGTCCGCCGGATCAACGCTGTCGATCACGCCGGACACGCCATCTTCGACCGACAGGCCCAGCTCTTCCCCCAGCTTCTTCAACGCAGGCATTTGCACGGCCATGCCCATGATCGAATCCAGCGCCTGGTTCACCACCGGCTTGTCGCCACCTGCCTGCACCCCGGCCCCGCTGCCCGAGCCGCTCAGGCCCGAGACCTGGTGGATCTTGATCGAGTCGATCTTTTCGGCTGGCTTCACCATCTCGGCGACAATGCCCGGCATCGCCTCCAATCGTGCCAGCGCCACCTTCATCTCGACGATCTGCTGCGACAGCGCGTTTTCCGCCTCGACAATCGCCTCACGACCCTTTGCTTCGGCCAGCATGTCGTTCTTCTTGGCCTCGGCCCGGATGTTCAGCGCGTCGGCCTCGGCCTGCGCCTCCTCGCGGCGGGCTTCGGCGCGGTCGGCGGCAGCGTCCTTTTCGGCCTGCGCGGCCAGTCGGATACGGGTGGCTTCACGTTCGGCCTCGCGCGCCGCTTCGATCAGCGCAATCTGCTTGGCCCGTTCGGCTTCGGCCACCGAGCGTGCGGTTTCCACCGCCTCGGTTGCCTTGGTGGCCTCTGCCCGCGCGATGTCTGCGGATGCGCGCGCGCGGCTTTCCTCCTCGGATTTCTGGGCGATGATCACCTGACGCTCCTGCTCGGCAACTTTCAAATCGCGATCCTTGGCGATCTCGGCAGACCGAATGCTTTCCTCGCGGACGATCCGGGCGCGCTGGGTCGCTTGCTCGGCTTCTTCGCGACGCTTGGCAATCTCGGCCTCCTGCGCAGCGCGCAGGGTCTCAACCTCCTGCACCTGGGCAATCTTTGCCTCTTCCTCGTCGCGCTGAATGCTCAGCTTCAGGCGTTCCGCCTCCATCGCGGCGCGGCGCACCGATACTTCGGCATCCGCATCAATCTGCGCGCGCTCTTTCTTCGAAGTCGCAATCACCTCGGCCAGCTTGCGCATCCCGACGGCGTTAAAGGCGTTGTTCTCGTCAAGCGCTTCAAACGGGGTCTGGTCCAGCGCGGTCAGCGAGACCGATTCCAGCTCCAACCCATTTTTCAGCAGGTCCTCGGACACCGTGTTCTGCACCTCTTGTACAAAGTCCGAGCGGTTTTCATGCAGTTCGTCCATCGTCATCTGCGCGGCAACGGCGCGCAGGCCATCCACCAGCTTGCCTTCGATCATCTCGCGCAGTTGATCGACATAGAACGTCCGGTCGCCCAGCGTCTGAGCGGCACGTGCGATGCCTTCTTCGGTGGCGTTGACCGAGACATAGAATTCCACGCCCACATCCACGCGCATCCGGTCTTTGGTGATCAGCGCGCCATCGGCATCGCGCTGCACCTCGAGACGCAGGGTTTTCATGTTCACCGGGCTGACCTCATGCAGCAACGGCACAATGATCGACCCGCCATCCATGATGACGCGTTTGCCACCGGCGCCGGTTTTCACCAGGCTCACCTCGCGGGTGGCGCGGCGGTATAGTCGGCCCAGAACCAGACCAATAAAGACGAGAAACGCGATTACAGCGCACACAATTATTACAAGCATTGTCAAAGACATGGCTTCTCCTTTTAAAGTGTAGGTTTCGGGTTAGTCAGAAAGTGCGACAAGCAGGAAGCGCCCGTCGCTGCGGCGACGCAGGACCAGCACGTCGGTGCCCTGCGCAATGGTATCCTCGGGCTTCAGGGGTTCGGCCCGCAGGTAGTGCATGTTGCCGTGCCGATCGATCACGCGTACCTCGGCGGGGCTGCCGGTTTTGGCGTTGCCTTGCGTGATCACACCCCGCTGGCGGCCCAGCTGATGCTGGGTCTGTGCGGTGGTTTCGGTTTTGGGCAGCAGCCGGGCAAAGAGCCCACCAAAGGATCGGGCAAACCACAGGCCCGCGGCCCCTGCCGGGAATACGGCAAGACCGGCGGGCAACGCCGCGCCAAAGGCCGCATTTATGGCTGATTGCAACGCCAGGCCTGACACGCCAAATCCCAGCAAAACGGCCGCCAGCCAGATCATGGCGGGCATCTTCCCTAATCCCATTACCGAAGCCATTCCGGCCGGTTCTGGTGTTTCGGGAATCTCGGCCTCAAACTCGGCCAGTTCCAGATCGGCGATATCAGCGCCGTCCAGCGAGATGTCAAAATCACCCAGATCGGGTGCATCGACATCCAGTTCCAAATCTACGTCACCCTCGCCGCCCAGCAAGGTAAGCCCAAGCAACGAAAGTAAAATTTCCAAGGCCAACAGGCCAAACAACAATCCAAGCGCAACCAAGAACGGCGCCTGCGTGGCGTCGAGCATAAGGTCGGTCATCCCTCCCCCTTCTATTTTTGTATACTGCGGTATACCAAATATAGGAGCTCACGCGCATGTTACAATAGGCTGAAGGAAAAATTCGTCCTACAACCTATGCGTGGTGCGCTTGCTCCAAGTCAGGAGAGTTTGGGCTTCACCTGCAACAACGGCATGACATCGGCCATTTCGGGGCCCCGCTGGCGGCCGGTGACGGCTTTGCGCAGGGGCATGAACAGGCCCTTGCCCTTGCGGCCAGTGGCTTCTTTCACCGCGCTTGTCCAGGTTGACCACGTATCTGTCGCATAAGGCGGTTCTCCAAGCATATCAAAGGCTTGTTGAACAAAGTTCACGTCATCATCTTCCACTAGAGGCGTCGCACCATCGCGGAACAGGGCCCACCATTCAGCCATGTCGCCCTTGGTTGTGATGTTGTCGCGCACCACCGTCCAGAACCCCTCGGCCAGCCCGGCCGGCACGCCCAGTTCGGCCACCTGATCGGCGACATAGGACAGCGGCTGACCTTGCAGGTAATTGGCTGTCAGCGGGAACAGGTCCTGCGCGTCGAACTTGGTTGGGGCGGCCCCGAAGTGATTGATATCAAAGCCTTCAACCAGCTCATCCATCGAGGCGCGCAGTTCCACCGGCTGGCTAGACCCCAGCCGCGCCAGCAGGCTGAGCAGCGCCATCGGCTCTACCCCTTGTTCGCGCAGATCGCGCAGGCTGAGGGTGCCCAGACGTTTCGACAGCGCCTCGCCCTGCGGGCCGGTCAGCAGGGAATGGTGAGCGAATTCAGGGACTTGCCCACCAATGGCCTGAATCATCTGGATCTGTGTGGCGGTGTTGGTCACATGGTCCGAGCCGCGCACCACATGGGTCACGCCCATATCGGTGTCGTCCACAACCGAGGCCAACGTGTACAAAACCTGCCCGTCGCCGCGGATCAGCACCGGGTCGGACACGCTGGCGGCGTCAATCGAAATATCGCCCAGCACACCATCGGTCCATTCAATGCGCTGATGATCCAGCAAAAACCGCCAATGGCCGTTGCGGTCGGCGCGCAGGGATGCTTTGTCGTCCTCGGACAGGTTCAGCGCGGCACGGTCATAGACCGGCGGCTTGCCCATGTTCAGCTGCTTTTTGCGCTTCAGGTCAAGCTCGGTCGGTGTCTCAAAACATTCATAGAACCGATTGATTTCACGTAGTTTATCCGCGGTTTCGGCATAGCGATCCAGGCGCGCCGACTGACGCTCTTCGCGGTCCCACGTGATGCCCAGCCATTCCAGATCTTCGCGAATGCCGTCCACATATTCCTGCTTGGACCGCTCTGGGTCGGTGTCATCGAGACGCAGGATAAACGTACCGCCCGCTTTGCGGGTGATCAGGTAGTTGAACAGCGCCGTGCGCAGGTTGCCAATATGCAGGTAACCGGTGGGCGACGGGGCGAAACGGGTGACAGTCATGAATCGAGCCTTATTCGAGATCGGCCCCTCATAGACAAATGGCAACAAAAGGCCAATGGGCAATGCTCACGCGGCTTTGAGGCATCCGTTAGAAATTTGCAGCTATTGTTTAAACTATCGAGGTTCCCACACGGAGAAGTTTAATGTCTTTGCCCCTATCCCGCCGCGCGGTTCTGGCCGCCGGTGCCGCCGCGCCATTTGCGCTGAGTGCAACTCAAGGTCAGGCCGCCGCCCCGATGCTGGGCGCGGGTCAGCCCCTTTTCAATCGCTTCAAACTGGGCGGGTTCGAGGTGACCACTCTGCTGGCTGCCAGCAGCACAGCCAAAGACGCGCAGAACTACTTTGGCATGGATGTGGATGCGGCCGAATTCAAGGCGGTTTCGGATGCCAATTTCCTGCCGGTTGACACGCTGCAGTTTTTCTTCACGCCCACCATCGTGAACACCGGGAACGAACTTGTCCTTTTTGACACCGGGTTAGACGCCGACGCGATTGTCGCGGCGGTGACGGCGGCAGGGTATGCGCCCGAGCAGGTCGACAAGGTGGTGATCACCCACATGCATGGCGACCATGTGGGTGGGCTGTCCGGCGATTCGGGTGAGACCTTTGCCAATGCCGCGATCTATACCGGTGCGACCGAGTTTGATTTCTGGGCCGGGGCGGAAAACGGGACGTTTGACGGCAAGGTCAAGCCGCTGGCCGAGAAGACAACTATGCTGTCGGACGGAGGCGCCGTCGCCAGCGGGATCACCGCAATGGATGCGTCCGGTCACACGCCAGGGCATATGACCTATATGTTGGAAAGCGAGGGCAAGGCGCTGATGATCGGCGGGGACTTCACCAACCATTATGTCTGGTCGCTGGCCTATCCGGATTGGGAGATGCGGTTCGATATGGACAAACCGGCGGCGGCTGCGACACGGCGGCGGATTTTGGGGATGTTGGCGGCGGATAAACTGCCGTTTATCGGCTATCACATGCCGTTCCCCGGCCTGGGCTATGTGGAGACGCGCGAAGACGGGTTCCGTTACGTGCCGGCGTCTTACCAGATGATGCTGGGCTGACTGTCAAAAGGCGCGCCTTGCGGCGCAAGACATATCTCGGGGGTGGGGCTTGCGCCCCGCCCCCCTCGGGTGGGCGCATGTGGTCAGGTTGGGTGGATCGTCCAGCGGGTGGCGAGATCGGCAAGGCCGGCGCGGATCAACTCGCGCAGCACGTCGGCATCCACATCGTCCAGCGTGTTGATATAGAGGCAGGATTTCCCGATCTTGTGTTTGCCGAGGCGGGTCAGGATATCACCGAAATCGGCATAGCCGGGCATGATGTAGATCGACAGGTTGCTTTTGCGCGGTGAAAAACCCGTGGCAAGGAAATCACCCTGGCGCCCGCTGTCATAGACATAATGGTATCGTCCGTAACCGACGATGGACGGCCCCCACATGACCGGCGTGAACCCGGTTTCTTCGCGAAATATCTGGTCTAGCGTGAGCCCGTCGGCGCGGCGTCGGGGGTGATCGACGGCATTCAGGAAATCGGCCGGGAGGACCGGCGTGGGCATGGTTTTGTTGGTGGTCATGGGCGCGGCCTCCTGCGTGGGCAGGCTGCCACGCCCGTGGATTCGGTGCAATCAGGTGTAGCTGACCACCTCGATTTCGATGCCGTCATGGTCGTCGAAATAGAAGCGCCGGCCGGGTTCGTAATCGGCATGCATATGCGGGGTGAAACCGGCGGCTTTGACCCGCGCCTCGACCGCGTCGAGGTCATCGACCACCACGCCGATATGGTTCAGCCCGCCGACCTTGGCATAGCTGCCATGGGCGGTTTCGGTGCCGCCTTTGGAATAGACGGCCACATAGCTGTGATCGCCGCCCACGTGGTAGGTGACGCCGTTGTCCTTGGCCTCGCCCTGCCAGCGGGTTTTCCAGCCAAAGATGTCGTGCAGCATTTGTGCGGTGCGGGCCGGATCGGACACGGTGACATTGACGTGTTCCACGAAAGGTTCGGACATAGGGATTCTCCTTCGAATGTTTGATTCGAGGGCACCCTACTTCCTCAAGTTCACTTGAGGACAACCGGCTTTTTCAGATTTCGTCGCGCCAGCGGTTCACGATCGGATAGCGCCGGTCCAGCCAGAAGGCGCGGCGGGTCAGCCGCGCGCCGGGGGCGGATTGGAAGCGTTTATATTCGCTGATGTAAATCAGGTGTTCGACACGCTTAACCGTCGCCCGTTCGAACCCGTCTGCCACAAGGTCGGCCACCGATTTTTCGTCATCTACAAGCCCGGTCAGGATGGCATCCAGCACGTCATAAGGTGGCAGGCTGTCTTCGTCTTTCTGATCGGCGCGCAGTTCGGCCGAGGGCGGTTTGTCGATGATATTGGCGGGGATCACCGCGCCCGCCGGGCCCATCATCCAGTCGCGGTGATTGGCGTTGCGCCAGCGGCAGGTTTCAAACACGCGGGTTTTGTACATGTCCTTGATCGGGTTATAGCCGCCCGACATGTCGCCATAGATGGTGGCGTAGCCCACCGCGACCTCGGACTTGTTGCCGGTGGTCAGCAGCATCTCGCCAAACTTGTTCGACATTGCCATCAACAGCAGGCCGCGCAGGCGGGACTGAATGTTTTCCTCGGTTGTGTCGGGTTTCAGGCCATCAAAGAACGGCGCCAGCGTTTCGGTGACCGCGGCGCGCGACGGGCCGATGGGCACGTAATCATAGGTACAGCCCAGCGCGTCGGCCACGGCCTGGGCATCGTCCAGCGACGCCTGGCTGGTATATTCCGACGGCAGCATCACGCAGCGTACGTTTTGCGGGCCAATCGCATCGGCGGCAATCGTGGCAACGATGGCGGAATCGATGCCGCCGGACAGTCCCAGCAACACCTTCGAGAATCCCGATTTGCGCAGATAATCGCGCAAGGCCATGACCATGGTGGCATAGTCTTGCTCCCACGCGTCCGGGTGGTCTGCGATCGGGCCTGCAATGGCGCGCCAGCCATCATCGGTATCCTCGAAATCCAAATGGGTGATCGCGGGTTCAAACACGGGCAGTTTCAATGCCAGCGCCCCGCCCGGGTTCAACGCGAAGGTGCCGCCGTCGAACACCTGGTCGTCCTGCCCGCCCAGCATGTTCAGATACACAAGCGGCAACCCGGTTTCGACCACACGGGCGACCATGTGATTCATCCGCACGTCGAACTTCTCGCGGTAATAGGGCGATCCGTTGGGCACTAGAATGATCTGCGACCCGGTTTCTGCCAGCGTTTCACACACGGCCTCGGCGTGCCAGGCATCCTCGCAGATGGCAATGCCCAGGCGCACGGGGCCAATGGAAACAGGGCCTTGCGGGTTGGCCGCCGTATAAAGGCGCACTTCGTCAAACACGGTTTCATTGGGCAGTTTCTGCTTCAAAACCCGCGCTGTGATCTTGCCACCCTGCAACACGTAATAGGCGTTGAACAGGTCATTGCCGTCCCAATACGGCCCACCGATGCCCAATGCCGGACCGTCGGCACATTCCGCGGCAAGGGCTTCGATACGGGCCATGGCATCCGCCACGAAGGCCGGCTTCATGATCAGGTCCTGCACCTGGTAACCGGTGGAAAACATCTCGGTCAGGGCCACGAAATCAGCGCCGGCATCACGGCCGACAGTCCAGGCATCGCGCGCTTGATCGATATTGGCGGCAAGGTCCCCGACGACGGGGTTCAGCTGTGCAAGCGTCAGGCGAAAGGTATCGGGCATTGGCCTCACTCGTGTCTTTGCAGTCGTCTTACCAGATCGTGTGGCGAGGGAAAGCCGCTTGTGCGGGAAAAACGTTGTCAGGGTGCGGTCGGGGGGCTAGGCTTCGCTGGCGCTCCGGCGGGGGCATTGTGGGGTGCATGGAAAAGGCAAAGGGGGCTTTCGTGCAACGAATTGGCGCTGTTGTAACCGCGATTGGACTGACCACGGCAAGCATGGCCGTGGCGCAGGATTCGACGCAGGTGGTCACGAAACAGTATGAAGATGGCGGGATCTACGAAGGCACGTTTGTCGATGGCAAGCAAAGCGGCCGCGGGACCTACCGTTTGCCGTCGGGATACGAGTATTCCGGCGAATGGGTCGATGGCGAGATTCGCGGCACCGGCGTTGCGCGCTTCCCCAACGGGTCGGTCTACGAAGGTAACTTTGCCGCGGGCAAGCCCGAGGGTTTCGGCAAGATCACCTTCGCCGATGGCGGCACGTACGAGGGGGACTGGGTCGACGGCAAGATCACCGGCCAGGGGGTTGCGATCTATGCCAATGGCGTGAAGTACGAGGGCGGCTTTGCCGACGCGCTGCATGAAGGACAGGGCGTCATGACCAGCCCCAACGGCTATGTCTATAACGGCGCATGGGCCAAGGGCGTCAAGGAAGGCGCAGGCCGCATCACCTATCCCGACGGTGCCGTATACGAGGGTGCAATGCGCGGTGGCCTGCGTGAAGGTCAGGGCGTGCTGACCATGCCCGACGGCCTGATTTACGACGGCGCGTGGAAAGACGGCCAGATCAACGGGTTGGGCAGGCTGACCCAAGCCAATGGCGATGTTTACGAGGGGCTGCTGGTCAACGGCGAACGCCACGGCGCGGGCAAGGTGACCTATGCCAATGGCGATGTCTACGAAGGCGCGTTTCAGAACGACCGACGTCAGGGGACGGGCACGTTCACCGGCACCGATGGCTATCGATACGAAGGCAACTGGGTCGCGGGCCGGATCGAAGGCGACGGCAGCGTCACCTATCCCGATGGGTCGGTCTACCAAGGGCAGTTCCGCGACGGGCTGGCCGATGGCACCGGCAAGATCACCTATCCCGACGGCTCGACCTATGAAGGCGCGTGGGCCGGTGGCGTGATCGAGGGCGCAGGCGTGGCCACCTATGCCAACGGGCTGGTCTATACCGGCAGCTTCAAGAACGCCAAGAACCATGGTCAAGGCACCATGACTTACACGGATGGCTATTCCTACACCGGAAACTGGGAAAACGGCCTGCGTGACGGGCAAGGCATTGCCACCTATGCCGATGGCTCGGTCTACGAGGGCGCGTTCGTCGCTGGCCAGCGTGAAGGAGAGGGCAAGATCGTGATGGCCGACGGGTTCAGCTATGAAGGCGGCTGGAAAGCGGGCGAGATCGACGGCACCGGCACCGCCACCTACGCCAATGGCGATGTCTACGAAGGCACCTTTGTGGCCGGTAAACGCCAGGGCCAGGGCACCATGCGCTATGCCTCGGGCGAAGAGGAAACCGGCACCTGGTCCAACAACGCCCTGACTTCGGGGAACTGATCGCCCGCGCAACCGCATACCGCCTGAGCGTCCCCGGCCACGGGGGCGCGAGGTGATCTCTTGGCCCGGAACGGGCCGCATTTGGATCAAAGCCCCCTTCCCTTTTCCGCCAACCCCGGTATAGTCGCGCCCATGACACGGGACACACATATCGCCAACCGTCAGGCCCCCGGCCTGCGCGCCCCCCGTGGCCTACTGCGTCTTAGCCTGCGCTGAGCGTGCTTCGGCGCGGCCGCTCATGCGATACCAGCGCCGGACAGCCCCACACCAAAGCTAAGACCAGGAAATCCTGACATGACCACCAGCTCGCAAAACCGCGTTCTGATTTTTGACACCACCCTGCGCGACGGCGAACAAAGCCCCGGCGCCACCATGAGCCACGAGGAAAAGCTCGAGATCGCCGAGATGCTCGACGACATGGGGGTCGATATTATCGAAGCGGGCTTTCCCATCGCCTCGGAAGGTGATTTTGAAGCCGTCTCGCAAATCGCGCAGCGTTCCAAAAACGCGGTGATCTGCGGCCTTGCCCGCGCCAACTTCAAGGATATCGACCGCTGCGCCGAGGCCGTGCGCCAATCGGCCCGTCCGCGCATCCACACCTTTATCGGCACCTCGCCCCTGCACCGCGCTATTCCGAACCTGACCATGGACGAAATGGCCGACCTGATCCACGACACGGTGACCCATGCCCGCAACCTTGTGGACAATGTACAATGGTCGCCTATGGACGCCACCCGGACCGAGTTCGACTATCTGTGCCGGGTGATCGAGATCGCCATCAAGGCCGGCGCCACCACCATCAATATCCCCGACACCGTGGGCTATACCGCCCCGCGCGAAAGCGCCGACCTGATCAAACGCCTGATCGACACCATCCCCGGCGCCGACGATGTGGTGTTCGCCACCCATTGTCACAACGATCTGGGCATGGCCACCGCCAACAGCCTGGCCGCGGTTGACGCCGGCGCCCGTCAGATCGAATGCACGATCAACGGTCTGGGTGAGCGCGCGGGCAATACCGCGCTGGAAGAGGTTGTGATGGCCATGAAGGTGCGCCACGACATCATGCCCTATGACACCGGTATCGACACCACCAAGATCATGGCGATCAGCCGCCGGGTGGCGACGGTTTCGGGCTTTCAGGTGCAGTACAACAAGGCCATCGTCGGCAAGAACGCCTTTGCCCATGAAAGCGGCATCCACCAGGACGGCATGCTGAAAAACGCCGAGACGTTCGAGATCATGCGCCCCGAGGATGTGGGCCTGACCGAAAGCTCGCTGCCGTTGGGCAAGCATTCGGGCCGCGCCGCGCTGCGCGCCAAGCTGGCCGATCTGGGGTACGAGCTGGCCGACAATCAGCTGAAAGACGTCTTCGTGCGGTTCAAGGCACTGGCCGACCGCAAGAAAGAAGTGTTTGATGACGATCTGGTCGCCCTGCTGCATGACAGCGCCAGCGACGAGGTGCATGACCACATTCAGGTGAAATCCATGCGCGTGGTCTGCGGCACGGACGGCCCGCAAACCGCCGACCTGACCCTGACCATCGGGGGCGAGGATGTCTCGACCACTGCCGAGGGGGATGGCCCGGTGGATGCCACGTTCAACGCGGTCAAGGCGCTGTTCCCGCATGGCGCGCGGTTGCAGCTGTATCAGGTGCACGCGGTGACCGAGGGCACCGACGCGCAGGCCACCGTCAGCGTCCGGATGGAGGAAGACGGCAAAATCGCCACCGGCCAAAGCTCGGACACGGACACGGTTGTGGCCTCGGCCAAGGCCTATGTAAACGCGCTGAACCGGCTGCTGGTACGGCGCGAAAAATCGCGCCCTGGCGCAGATGTGAAGCAGGTCACATATACCGATCCGGCCTGAGTTTAGAGAATCGGTTTGGGCGCCGCAGCGAACGCCGCGGCGCCCATTTCATTGGTAATGGTAAACGCAGCCCAAACGCGATGTTTGAAAAGTTAAACTTTTCGGCATCAGGGCACCCAATGAGCCGCCGATTCAGTACGAAAAGTGCAAGCCAGCGATTTCACGCCACGGCAAAATTCTGGCCCCTTACCCTTTTGTGCAAGGCATTCTATAAAGCTGGCCACCCGGCGCATCGACCACGTCGGTTGGGACAGCACGCAAATCAAGGGGACCGCGGGGCATGGCAGTTTTTGGAGGGTTGTTTTCGTCTGACATGGCGATTGACCTGGGCACGGCAAACACGCTGGTTTACGTCAAAGGACGCGGCGTGATCCTGAACGAGCCTTCGGTTGTGGCTTTCCACGTCAAGAACGGCCGCAAAGAGGTTCTGGCCGTCGGCGAAGATGCCAAGCTGATGCTGGGCCGGACCCCCGGCAGCATCGAAGCCATCCGCCCCATGCGCGAAGGCGTGATTGCCGATTTCGACGTGGCCGAAGAGATGATCAAGCACTTCATCCGCAAGGTCCACAAGCGCACCACTTTTACCAAGCCCAAGATCATCGTCTGTGTCCCCCATGGCGCTACGCCGGTCGAAAAACGCGCCATCCGTCAGTCGGTTCTGTCGGCCGGCGCGCGCAAAGCGGGCCTGATCGCTGAACCCATCGCCGCCGCCATCGGCGCCGGCATGCCCATCACCGACCCGACCGGCAACATGGTCGTTGATATCGGCGGCGGCACAACCGAGGTTGCGGTTCTGTCGCTGGGCGACATCGTTTACGCCCGTTCGGTCCGCGTCGGTGGCGACCGGATGGACGATGCCGTGATCAACTATCTGCGCCGGCAGCAGAACCTGCTGATCGGCGAAAGCACCGCCGAACGCATCAAGACCTCGATCGGCACCGCGCGCATGCCCGATGATGGCCGTGGCGCCAGCATGCAAATCCGCGGGCGTGACCTGCTGAACGGCGTTCCGAAAGAGATCGAGATCAACCAGGCCCAGGTGGCCGAAGCGCTGGCCGAACCGGTGCAGCAGATCTGCGAAGCGGTTATGGTAGCGCTGGAAGCCACCCCGCCCGACCTGGCCGCCGACATCGTGGACCGGGGCGTGATGCTGACGGGCGGTGGTGCGTTGCTGGGTGATCTGGACCTTGCCCTGCGCGAACAGACCGGGTTGGCCATTTCGGTTGCGGACGAGTCGCTGAACTGCGTGGCACTTGGCACCGGCAAAGCCTTGGAATACGAAAAGCAACTGCAACATGTGATCGACTTCGACAGCTGACCCCTGATCGGCCAGAGGACGCAACTGAATGGCCCGAGACCCGAACCAGAGCACCGAATACGCCCGCCCCGTGCGGCGCATCGTGGTCGCCTTGCTGGTGCTGGTCCTGACCGCGATATTCTTGTTGTGGCGCATCGACAGCCCCCGTGCGGAACGCTATCGGGCGGCGGTAATTGACCGGGTCGTGCCGTCCTTTTCCTGGGCCATGGCGCCGGTCAACGCGGCGGCTGGAATGCTGCAGGATTTTCGATCCTATGCGAATATTTACGAGCAAAACAAAGAGCTTAGGAACGAGTTGCGCCAGATGCGCACATGGAAAGAGGCGGCGGTTCAGCTGGAACAGCAAAACGCCAAGCTGCGCGAGTTGAACAAGGTACGGCTTGACCCGCGTCTGACCTATGTCACCGGTGTGGTTCTGGCCGACAGCGGCTCGCCCTTTTCGCAGTCGGTGCTGTTGAATGTCGGGGCGCATGACGGGATCGTGGACGGCTGGGCGACGACCGATGGTCTGGGCCTTGTCGGGCGGATTTCCGGCGTGGGGCCAGGCTCGTCCCGTGTGATCCTGGTAACCGACAGCAACAGCCGGATCCCCGTTACGATCCAACCGTCAGGGCAGCGCGCGATCCTGACCGGCGATAATTCTTCTGCACCGCCGGTAGAGTTCCTGGAAGATCCCGACGAACCGCGACCGGGTGATCGCGTGGTCTCGTCTGGCGATGGCGGGGTGTTTCCGGCTGGATTGTTGGTAGGGCATCTGGCGCAAGGCACTGATGGGCGGTTGCGTGTACGTTTGTCGGCGGATCTTGGCCGGTTGGAGTTCCTGCGCGTGCTGCGCAGCCACGAGGGGGACGTCATTCGCGACGCGGGTGGTTTGATCGTGCCGCGGCCCCCAACCCCGGCCGAAACGCCAGAGATCGCCGAAACAGCCGAGACCGGTCAATGATCGACCCGGTCCTTACGCGACGGTGGACGTATTGGGCGATTTTCATTGGCCTTGCCGGGGTAATCCTGTTCTTTCGGCTGCTACCGCTTAGCACGTCACCGCGCGTCCTGCCCGGCCCTGACCTGTTGATTTGCCTTGCTTTTGCGTGGATTCAACGGCGGCCGGACTTTGTGCCGCCGGTGTTGTTGGCCGGTATCATGCTGCTGGCGGATGCATTGTTGATGCGCCCGCTGGGGCTGTGGGCCGCGTTGGTGTTGCTGGGGGCCGAGTTCCTGCGCAGCCGGCAGAACCCGTCAACCGAGATGCCCCTGCCGGCAGAATGCGGGTTCGTTGCGGTTGTTGTTCTGGCGATAACCGGGATTTACGCGCTGTTACTTGGTGTCTTGGGCGCGGCGCCTCCGCAATTCACGATGTTGTTGGTGCAGGCCTTTCTGACCGTGGCGGTCTATCCCCTTGTGGTCCTATTCAGCGTTGGCATACTGAAAATCCGCAAACCCACGCAAAGCGAATTGGAGGCCGCCCGGACCGCCCGATGAAACAGTCGCCCAAAAACATCGCCCAAAGCGTGCGCACAATCGGCCGGCGCGGCTTTTTGATTGGGGCGACGCAGGTGGCCTTTGCGGGCGTGTTGGCGGCGCGTATGCGGTATATGCAGGTTGATCAGGCCGACAAATTCCGCCTTCTGGCCGAGGAAAACCGCATTCGCGTGCGGCTGATCGCACCTACCCGTGGCCTGATCTTTGACCGCAACGGGGTGCCTTTGGCGATCAATGAGCAGAATTATCGAATTGTCGTGGTGCGCGAAGACGCAGGCGACGTGGACGAACTGTTGGCGCGTTTGTCCCGCATCGTACCGATGACCATGGAAGATGCCGAGCGTGCCCGGCGCGAGTTGTTCAAACAGCCCGCCCACAAGCCGGTGACGATCCTTGACCGCCTCAGTTGGGAAGATTTCTCGAAGGTTTCGGTGAATTCTCCGTCCTTGCCCGGTGTGACGCCGGATATCGGGCTGTCGCGGTTTTATCCCGCGGGCGAAGATCTGGCCCATGTGGTGGGATATGTGGGGCCCGTGTCGGATTATGACCTGTCGCGGATCAATGACCCTGATCCGGTGCTACAGATCCCGCGCTTTCAGATTGGCAAAACGGGTGTCGAGGCCAAGACCGAGGATTCGTTGCGCGGCTTGGCGGGCAACAAGTTCGAAGAACAGAACGCCTATGGCCGGATCATTCGGGAATTGCGCCGGACGCCGGGCACAAAGGGCGCCGATTTGCAGCTGACGATCGACGAGGGGCTGCAGAACTTCGTTCAGAAACGGCTGGGTGAAGAAAGCGCATCGGCCGTGGTGATAGACCTTGCCGAAGGAGATCTGTTGGGGATCGCGTCGGCCCCGTCGTTTGATCCCAACAAATTCGTGCGCGGTATTTCTGTAGCCGACTACCGGGCGCTGACCGAACATGACCATCGCCCGCTGGCCAGTAAACCGTTTCAGGGGATTTACCCGCCGGGGTCGACCTTCAAAATGGTCACCGCGCTGGCCGCGCTTGAAGAGGGCGTGATAACGCCCGATGAAACCGTCTATTGCCCCGGCCATCTGGAAAGCGGCGGGCGGCGGTTCCATTGCTGGAAACGCGGCGGGCACGGGCATGTCGATCTGAAAACCAGCATCGAGCAAAGCTGCGATGTCTATTATTACGACGTGGCCCAGCGCGTTGGGATCGACAAGATTTCCGAGATGGCGCGCCGTCTGGGCATTGGGGTGTCACATGACCTGCCTTTGTCTGCGGTTGCGCGCGGATTGGCGCCCAACAAAGCGTGGAAGCTGGAGGCGCGCGGGGCGGATTGGCTGATCGGCGACACGTTGAACGCATCGATCGGTCAGGGATTTGTTTTGGCTTCGCCCTTGCAGCTGGCGGTTATGACGGCACGGATTGCCACCGGGCGGGCGGTCTCGCCGCGGTTGGTGCGCACCATTGACGGGGTCGAGGCGCCATCGGGTGGGGGGGAACGGCTGGGTCTGGATCCGCGCCATCTGGCCTATATCCGCGACGGGATGAACGCGGTTTCCAACAACCGTCGCGGCACCGCCTTTCGCAGCAGGATCGTCGCGGAAGGCCTTGAGATGGCGGGGAAAACCGGAACCAGCCAGGTTCGAAACATCACCGCTGCCGAGCGCGCGGCGGGTGTGTTCCGGAACGAGGATCTTCCGTGGGAACGGCGCGACCACGCGCTGTTTGTCTGCTATGCCCCGGTGGAAAACCCGCGCGTGGCAGTGTCCGTTGTGGTCGAACATGGCGGCGGCGGTTCAACGGCCGCGGCCCCCATCGCCCGCGACATCATGCTGCGCGCGCTTTACGGCGATGTCCCGCCGCTGGAGGCTTACCCGCCCGAACAGCGCCGCGCGGCGGATGAGCGGCTGAACGCGCTGCCCCTGCGCGACAGCCGCCCGACATCCGGCCCCACCCGGACCCGCGCATGAGTTACCTTGAACACAACCTGCGCACCGTCCCCACTGGTTGGCGCAAGGTCCTGCACCTGCATTGGGGTTTGATCCTGTTGCTGACGGCGGTGGCCTCGGTCGGGTTCCTGATGCTGTACTCTGTGGCCGGCGGCAGCATGACACCCTGGGCCGGCACCCAGATGAACCGCTTTGCCATGGGGCTGGGTGTAATGCTGTGCGTTGCATTCGTGCCGATCTGGTTCTGGCGCAACATCGCGGCGGTGGCCTATGTGGCCTCGTTGTTGTTGCTGGTGGGTGTTGCCCTGTTCGGGGTCACCAACATGGGCGCAACACGCTGGATTGACCTTGGCTTCATGGAGTTTCAGCCTTCGGAGGCGGCAAAGATCACCGTGGTGATGTTTCTGGCTGCCTATTACGACTGGCTGGATGTTACGCGCGTGTCGCGGCCGCTGTTTGTGGCGATCCCCGTCGTTCTTATCCTGATCCCGGCATTCATGGTGCTGCGCCAGCCTGACCTTGGTACGGCCATCCTGTTGGTGATTGGCGGATCCATTGTGATGTTTGCCGCGGGTGTCCACTGGGCCTATTTCGCGGTGGTCATCGCCTTGGGCATTGGACTTGTCACCGCCGTTTTCGTGGCGCGGGGGACCGATTACCAGTTCCTGCAAGATTACCAGTACCGCCGGATCGACACGTTTCTGGACCCTGCGCAAGACCCGCAGGGCGCGGGCTATCACATCACCCAATCCAAGATTGCCATGGGTTCGGGCGGCTGGTCGGGGCGCGGCTATATGCAGGGCACGCAGAGCCAGCTGAACTTTCTGCCCGAAAAGCAGACCGATTTCATCTTTACCGTGCTGGCCGAAGAGCTTGGGTTTCTTGGCGGCGTGTCGCTGTTGCTGCTGTACGTGCTGGTGGTGGTGTTCTGCATCGCCTCGGCCCTGCAGAACCGCGACCGGTTTTCCTCGTTGCTGATCATCGGGATCGCGGGCACGTTCTTTTTGTTCTTTGCCATCAACATGTCGATGGTCATGGGGCTGGCGCCGGTGGTGGGGGTGCCGCTGCCATTGGTCAGCTATGGCGGGTCGTCGATGTTGGTGCTGCTGGGGGCGTTTGGGCTGGTGCAAAGCGCGCATGTGCACAGACCAAGGAGCCGCCGTTGACCCGGACCGTTTTGTTTGCGGCATCTGATGCCAATTGGGCCGAATATCGCGACGTGCTGCCCGCCGCGATTGCTGACGCCGGTGTAAAGGCCCGCGTGGTGACCGAGGCCGCGCCCGAGGATGTGGATTACATCGTTTATGCCCCCACGGGCGGGATGACCGATTTTGCGCCTTTCACAAACACCCGCGCTGTCTTGAGCCTTTGGGCCGGGGTGGAACGAATTGCTGGGCTGCCAAGCCTGACGCAACCACTGTGCCGCATGGTGGATGCCGGGCTGAGCGAGGGTATGACTGAATGGGTCACCGGGCATGTTTTGCGCCACCACCTGGGGATGGACGCGCATATCCATGGGCTGAAAGGGGAATGGCGGCAAGACCTGCCCCCGCTTGCGCGGCACCGGCGGGTGGGCCTGTTGGGACTTGGCGCCTTGGGCCGCGCGGCTGCCGAGGCGCTGGTACAACTGAAATTTGATCTGTGGGGATGGAGCCGCAGCCCACGCGCGGTGCCGGGCGTGCATTGCGTGTCGGGCGACGCTGGGTTGCAGGCGGTCCTTGAACGCTCTGAGATCGTGGTCACCCTGTTGCCGGCCACGCCCGAAACGCAAAGCCTGTTGAACGCGCAGCGGCTGGCGCAAATGCCGCGCGGCGCGGTGATCATCAACCCCGGGCGCGGCACATTGATTGATGATGACGCCCTGCTGGCCGCGTTGGATAACGGGCAGATCGGCCATGCCACGCTGGATGTCTTTCGTACCGAGCCCCTGCCCGCGGACCATCCTTATTGGGACCATCCGAAGGTGACCGTCACCCCGCACATTGCCGCCGACACGCGGGCCGGCACGGCGTCAGAAGTAATTGCCGAGAATATCCGCCGATCCGAAGCGGGTGAACCGTTGCTGCATCTGGTGGACAAGACGCGCGGCTATTAACGCAAACGCGGCGGCTTGTCGGGGTCGGATCCAGGTGCGACGGGCTCGGCACGCCGGGGCACTTCTGGCTGCGGCAGGTCAAACCGCAATCCCGCGCGGTCCAGATGCGCGACGATTGCGTCATCTGCGGCGAAAAAGGCCACGTCCAGCGCGCCGGCCTCGATCCCTGAAAAGGTCAGCGCCTCGGCCACCGCCCCGGCCAGCGGGTCCTGGGCCCCGGCATCGGCGCCGACAAAGGCCAGAAGGTGCCCTTTGGCGCCGGTGTCATAGGTCGCCGAGACCAGATAGGCACAGATGGCCAGCCCGGTGGCCGCCGCCAGCTTGGCATCCAGCCCGTCCAGCACCGCCTGTGGCAGGCCTTGTGGGGCTGCGAACCCGGTGGGGCGCGCCTCGACCATCGCCGGGCGCTGGGCCAGCGTGTCCACCAGCCAGTCAACCGACGCATCGGGCAACAGGATCGACGATGGCGCCACGCCCAGGTTCACGCCCAGCCCGATCCCCTGCCCGGCAAAGAGATGCGCAATGGCGCGGCCCGACAGGGCCACGTATGGCGCCACGCCCGCCGTGAATTCGACCAGCCGGTCCTGCCGGTCAAAGACCAGCGCGAAAGTGCCGCTTTCCAGATCGAACAGGCGTGGCTGGATCGTGTCGCCCTGGGCCTCGGCCTCGAGCAGCAGGAACAGCTCGCCATCGGCCAGACGTTCGTAGAACCGCATGCGGGCGGCGGCGGTGTCGGGCGCGGCCTCCATACCGGCATGGGCGTGGTCAAGCGGGGTCAGGTCAGTCATTCAGCACCTCGGTCACGCGGGCGCGCAGGGCGGGCAACAGCTCGGCCTCGAACCACGGGTTTTTCTTCAGCCACCCCGTATTCCGCCACGAGGGATGAGGCAAGGGGAAGGCACGCGGCGCATGATCGCGCCATGCGGCGGTGGTGTCGGTGACATTGGTTTTGGCGTTCAGATGGTATTTATGCGCATAGCCTCCCACCAGCAGCGTCAGCGCCACGTCTCCCAGCGCCGGAACAATGCGCGGGTGCCATGTTTTGCGGCAGATGGGCGGCGGCGGCAGGTCGGCGCCCTTGGCGTCATAGCCGGGAAAACAAAAGGCCATGGGCACAATCGCCACCCGCGACTGGTCGTAAAAGGTATCCTCGTCCACGCCCATCCAATCACGCAGCCGGTCGCCGGACGGGTCCGTGAACGGCCGCCCCGACGCATGCACCCGTGCGCCCGGCGCCTGCCCGGCGATGAGGATTCGCGCACCGGGGCGGAACCAGACCACGGGGCGTGGTTCATGGGCGGTATGCGTCGCGGCAAAGCGGTCCGCACACAGGGTACAGGCCCCCAATCCGCGCCTGAGATCGTCGATATCTTCTGCCATGCAAGTGACTTAGCGATATTTCGAGAAAATGCAAAATGACGATTGACTTATTTCGAAAAAATTAGAAATATAGAAACATGAAACAGGAAGACCTCTCTGACGCCTCTTTGGCGCTTGCCGCGTCGCGCTTTGCTGCGCTTGGATCGGAACAACGGCTGGCCGTGCTGCGCATTCTGGTGCGCGCCGGTGACCAGGGCCTGTCCATTGGCGAGCTTGGCAAACGCACCGGCATCACCGGCGCGACCCTGACCCATCACATGAAAGTGCTGGCGCAGGCCGGGCTGGTGGGGCAACGCAAGGAGGGCCGGTCGGTCATCTGCGTTGCGGCCGATTACGACCAGATGGTTGAACTGTCTGATTTCCTTTTGAAAAACTGCTGTGCCGATGCGCCAGCCCCGTCCAAGGATGCTTCCGATGGCTGAAATTTCCTCTCCCCGCCCGTCCCGAATTGCCGAATTGTGGCGTCGCACGGACAAGGCCCTGCTGGCTGTGATCATGATCCCGGTTCTGGTGGCGATCCTTGATCCGGTGGCTCTGTGGCCGACGATCAGCTTTGCGGCCAAAGCCTTTGCCAACACAGCGCCGTTCATCGCCTTTGCGGTGATGGCGGTGGCCTATATGAAAGCCACCGGCGCCGAGAGCCTGCTGGCCCGCGCATTCGAGGGCAACCAAGCGCGGATGATCGTTTTGGCCGCGCTGCTGGGCGGGTTGTCGCCGTTTTGCTCGTGCGAGGTGATCCCGTTCATCGCCGCGATGCTGGCCATGGGTGCGCCGCTGGGGGCGGTGATGGCGTTCTGGCTGGCCTCGCCCCTGATGGACCCGGCGATGTTCACGATCACCGCGGGCGAACTGGGATTTGCCTTTGCGGTTGCCAAGACGGCATCGGCGGTTGGGATCGGGCTGCTGGGTGGTACGGCCACGGCCTTGTTGGCACGCAGCCCGCTTTTTGCCGACCCGCTGAAGGGTGGCGCCAAGACCTCTGGCTGTGGCTGCGGGCCCTCGCCCTTCTCGGGCAAGCCGGTCTGGAAATTCTGGGGCGACAGCGCGCGCAACAAGACCTTCCGCGACACCGCGGTGGAAAACGCGCTGTTCCTGGGCAAATGGCTGCTGTTGGCCTATCTGTTCGAGGCGCTGATGGTGCGCTATGTCCCGGCCGAGATGATCGCCACCGTGCTGGGGGGCAATGGGCTGCAGCCGATCCTTCTGGGTGCGATTGTGGGGGGGCCGGCCTATCTGAACGGTTATGCCGCGGTGCCGCTGGTGTCGACCCTGCTGGATCAAGGCATGAGCCCGGGCGCGGCGATGTCCTTTGTCATCGCGGGCGGCATCAGTTCCATTCCGGCGGCCATCGCGGTCTGGGCCCTGGTGAAGCCCCGCGTTTTT
This sequence comes from Actibacterium mucosum KCTC 23349, assembly GCF_000647975.1. GTDB lineage: Bacteria > Pseudomonadota > Alphaproteobacteria > Rhodobacterales > Rhodobacteraceae > Actibacterium > Actibacterium mucosum. The sequence goes on along the minus strand of NZ_JFKE01000002.1, from coordinate 93,486 downwards.
GGCGCATATCTGGGATTTGCCCTGATCGGCGCGGTGTTAGCGGGCATCAGCTGGGCCGCGATCGCTTAAGCACTTTCCCGCAGTTGCTCCTTCCTTTGGTTTCGACTATTTGCAACCGCAACATCGAAGCCATTGGGGGAGCGCGCGCCACATGTACAGGGTCTGGAACTTTATCACCAACTATTCGCTACTGCTGATTGCAGGCGCGTTGATTGCGTTGGTCTGGGCAAATGTGGATGCGCACAGCTACCACGATTTTGTTGAAATGGTGCTGTGGGATCATGCATGGATCGGGCACGCCCACGTGGAAGACGGCCACGTTCACCGTACGCTGACCCTGCATTACCTGATCAACGATGTGCTGATGGCGTTCTTCTTTGCCATTGCGGCGAAAGAGGTGTGGGAGGCCGTGATCCTGAAGAACGGCTCGCTGCGCGGTAAAAAAGCCGCAACGCCCCTGATCGCGACCGCTGGCGGCATGTTCGGCCCGATTGCTGTGTATCTGGGCCTGGCTGCCTTTCTTGGTTCGGACACGTTCACCGCAGTCTCACGCGGTTGGGCCATCCCGACAGCGACGGACATTGCGTTCTCGTACCTCGTGGGCCGTTTCATCTTTGGCGCCGGCCACCCGGCGGTGCGGTTCCTGCTGCTGCTGGCCATTGCCGATGACGCGGCCGGCCTGATCATCCTGGCGATCTTCTATCCTGACCCCAACCTGCCGCTGGCCCCGGAATGGCTGGGCCTGTCTTTTGGTGCGGCTTTGGCGGTTTATGTCCTGTTCAACTGGCTGCCGCGCCGAATGGATCGGGGCGACCAACTGCGCAAACGGTCGACCTGGGTCCGTAAGAACCTGTCGTTCTGGCCCTACCTGATCGCTGCTGCTGCAAGCTGGTACGGCTTTCAGGAGGCCGGTATTCACCCCGCGCTGGGCCTGTTGCCGGTGGTTCCAGCCATCCCGCATGCTGACCGCGCCTTCGGTATCTTCGCCGAGGCCGAAACACACCTGACCGACTTGTTGAACTATATCGAACACAAGCTGGCCGGCTTTGTGCAGATCGTGCTGTTCTTCTTTGGGCTGGCCAATGCCGGGGTCGAGTTCTCGTCGATCGGATCGCCGACTTGGCTGGTTCTGGCGGGCCTGATCATCGGCAAGCCGGTGGGGATCTACCTGTTCGGCGCCTTTGGTGCGCATGTGCTGAAGCTGGGCCTGCCTGCAGGGATGCGTACCGTGGACCTGATCGTGATCGGCTTTGTTGCCGCCATCGGGTTCACCGTGTCGCTGTTCATCGCCGCCGTGGCATTTGACAGTGGCGTGGTTCTGGAAGGCCTCAGTGTTCAGGATGCCGCGAAGATGGGGGCTTTGTTCAGCTTCGCCGCCGCGATCCTGGCGATCATCGCGGGCCGGGTGTTGCGCGTCGAGAAACGCGACACCTGAGGATCGCCTCAAATCCAGTGAAAATGACGTCGGAAAGCCAACAAGATTGGCTTTTCGACACCGTTCCGACATAATGTTCGCAAAATTCCCGGGCAATGTTGTCAAATTGGAAATAATTCCAATTTTAACATGATACCCGAGTAACATGTCGGGGCCGCAGCAGGGCAAATGATCGAGTTCAACCAGGTCAGCAAGTCATTCTGGACGGGAAAGCAGCGCAAGGTAATCCTTGATCGCGCCTCTTTCCGGGTGGAGCTTGGCAATTCGCTGGGCATCCTTGCGCCGAATGGCACGGGCAAAACCACGCTGATCAACATGATGGCCGGGCTGGAAAAACCGGACGAAGGCACGATCACCCGCGGCTGCAAGATCTCGTTCCCACTGGGCTTTATGGGCGGTGTGGTGGCCAAGCATACGGGCACCGAAAACGCCCGCTATATCGCGCGGCTTTATGGGTTGGACCCGGATTATGTCGAGGCGTTCTCGCGCTGGATGTGCGGGTTGGAAGAATATTTTGACATGCCGTTGGGCACCTACAGCGCAGGTATGAAGGCGCGATTCAATTTCTCGCTTATGCTGGCGCTGGACTTTGACATATACCTAATCGATGAGGGCATGCCCTCGACCACGGATGTAGAATTCAACCGCAAGGCAGGCGCGATCCTGCGTGAACGGTTGGAAAAAGCCACTGTCGTGATCGTCTCTCACCAGGCGCAGACGCTGGAGAAGTTCTGTAAATCGGCCGCTGTTCTGAAAGACGGGCGGTTCCATATGTTTGACACGTTGCAAGAGGCCAAGAGGCTGTATGACTACGAAACCCAAAGCTAAAAAGTTTCGCATCCGCCGCAGCAGCCCTGTTGCCGCTGCCGCCCGTCCGGCGGTGGGCGCAACAACGCAACCGCAGCAGCCGGCAGAGACGCCACAACCGACGCAAACAACCCCGCAGCAGGCCCGCCCAGCACAGCCACAGCCGCAACCCGCGCCCCCTGCCCCGCAAACCGCAGATCCCGAGGCCGAGATTGCCGAAATCCGCAAGGAAGGTTTGACCGGGCGGCAATTGCGCATGGCGCGCCGCGTGGCGCAAAAACACGGATTGTCGCCAATTTCGGACTTTGACGCCGTGCGCCAGCTGCGCCAACGCGGCATCGACCCGTTTCAGCGGCTGAACATGCTGGAGCTTGTGGTGAACGAGCAAGGCAAGCCCGACGCCCCCACGGACAATGTGCAACTGCCACAGACCGTCGCAGCCCCCGCACAGAACCTGCCATCGACCCACGTTGCGCCCCCCTCCTCTGCCGCGGATCAGGTGCGCCAAATTCAGGTAGATATCGCGCGCAGGCGCCGCCGCAAAACCGCGCTGATGTTTGCACGATTGCTGGTTTTTGTCTGCCTGCCGTCGGTTTTGACCAGCTACTATTACTATAACATCGCCACGCCGATGTACGCGACGCATTCTGAAATGATCATTCAGACAAACGAAACCGCCGGAGCCGGGGGATTGGGAAACCTGTTTGGAGGCAGTGGGCTGGCAACAAGTCAGGATTCGATTTTGGTTCAGGGTTACTTGCAGTCGCGCGACGCGATGCAAAGACTGGATGCCGATCTGGGCTTCAAAGCACATTTCAGCCAGCCGCAAATTGACTCGTTGCAACGGCTGGAGGAAGGCGCTTCGAACGAGGCCGCCTATCGGGTCTACAAGAAGAAGGTCAAAATCGGCTATGACCCAACCGAAGGCGTGCTGAAGATGGAGGTTATCGCGGCCGATCCAGACATCTCGGCTGCCTTTTCAGACGCTCTGATTTCATACGCCGAGCAACGCGTCGACAGCCAGACCCAGCGCTTGCGCGAGGATCAGATGGCCGGCGCCCTTCAAAGTTTCAACGACGCGGATGCGCGGGTTCAGGAAGCCCAGGCGCGTGTATTGAGCCTGCAAGAACGGATGGGGGTGTTTGACCCGACAACCGAGGTTAGCGCCTTGATGGGGCAAATCAGCACGTTCGAGTTACAACTGCGCGAAAAACGCCTTCAACTGCAGCAATTGCTGGACAACGCACGGCCCAACCAGGCGCGTGTGAACGGCGTCGAAGGCGACATTGCACGCCTTGAAACGTTGATTGAGGAATTGCGGAGCTCGCTGACGCAAAGCTCGCAGGGGACTGACTCTCTGGCTCGGGTTGCTGCAGAATTGCGGATTGCAGAGGCCGATCTGGCCAATCGACAACTGATGCAGCAAGCGGCAACGCAACAGATGGAAACAGCCCGGATTGAAGCCAACCGCCAGTCGCGCTATCTGTCGCGCGGCGTGGATCCCGTGGCCCCGGACGAGGCCACCTATCCACGCGCCTTTGAAAACACGCTTATGGCTTTCTTGATCTTCGGCGGTATCTTCCTGATGATCTCGATGACGGCCTCCATCCTCAGAGAACAGGTATCGGCATAAATGAAATCGGTAGAGATTGGGGCGCTGACCGTTGGCAACGACAAGCCGCTGACGGTGATCGCGGGCCCCTGCCAGCTGGAATCGCTTGACCATGCGCTGATGATCGGCGCCCGGATGAAAGAGGCCTGCGCGGCTGTGGGCGCGCAATATGTGTTCAAAGCGTCCTATGACAAGGCCAACCGCACGTCGCTGTCGGGCAAGCGCGGGTTGGGGATAGAGGCGGGCCTGGACACGCTGGCAGAGATCCGCACGCGCCTGGACGTGCCGGTGCTGACCGACGTGCACGCGCCCGACCAATGCGCCGTTGCAGCGCAGGCCGTGGACATTCTGCAAATCCCCGCCTTCCTGTGCCGCCAGACCGATCTGTTGCTGGCCGCGGGGGAAAGCGGCGCGGCGGTGAACGTGAAAAAGGGTCAGTTCCTGGCGCCCTGGGACATGGTCAACGTGGTGGACAAGGTGGAAAGCACCGGCAACGAACGGATCCTGCTGACCGAACGCGGCGTGTCTTTCGGCTATAATGCCCTGGTGGCGGATATGCGGTCGCTGCCCGAGATGGCCAAGACCGGCTATCCTGTGGTTATGGACGCCACCCATGCGGTGGCCAGCCCCGGCGGATTGGGCGGCAGCTCGGGCGGCCAGCGCGAATTTGCACCTGTTCTGGCCCGCGCGGCGGTGGCTCTGGGGATCGGCGCTGTTTTCCTCGAAACCCACGAAGACCCGGACAACGCCCCATCCGACGGCCCCAACATGATCCGGCTGGACGATATGCCTACGGTTCTGGCCACGCTGATGGCGCTGGACAAGGTCGCCAAAGCAGCCCCGATACGCCTGTAAACGGCCTGCGGAAAAAACTGCACCTTAGGGCGGATTTTTTCGCCCAAGGCTCTTGCAGCGTGCGTCAGTCCGGCGTAGATAACCGCCCACCGTTGGGGTGTAGCCAAGTGGTAAGGCAGCGGTTTTTGGTACCGTGTATCGTAGGTTCGAATCCTACCACCCCAGCCACGCACTTCCTTATTTTCAGCTGACGAGAGACTGCCCGGGTATTATGGCGTGGTTTCCGAGGCTTGCCATACCGGATTTCCGACAGAGACGCGAACGTGAGTTCATATCCGGCCAATTTCAAGCCGTAGTCTCTGTTTGGAATTCCCAGGGTACGAGTTTGCAATACTTGGATCTGACCGGTGCTACTCGTTCCAAGCCGGAGTCAGCGACCAGAGACTGGTTAGCAAGACCGTGTGCCTTAGGTTAAACATGCGCTGCCGGGCAGCGGATGGATGGCAAGCCCCAAGGGGCACGTATGGTTTTGCACGACACAGGGTCGGGCATTTGCCGGTTCTTGCACGTTGTCATTATCGACACCGATCCAAGGCGGATTAGGCGGGTCCCGAACCAACGCAGCGCTTGCAATCCTGATGTATCTGGAACAGGTTACCCGACGATCCAACAGGTTTTGTTCGAGTCTCATCCGTGAAACCCAAACACATAATTGCGGCACTTGCTTTGGTCGGCGTTTTGGCGGCTGCGGTTGCTGTTGTCTGGCCCCGGGCTGCGCAGATTTCGCAGACCGACGCCTATTCCGCCCCGGGCCTCGATCCGCTCACGATCCGGGATGCGCAGGCAGAGTTTTGGAGGCTAACGCCTGCGCTATTGCTGGTGGTGTACGAGGCCTTTGGCGAGACGCAGGAAAACGCGATCTATGACACTTTGGCGAGCGTGACGCATGGCGACGCGTTGGAATACCTCTATCTGGAGCGCGTGGGTGCCATGAAAGGGGGCGGCTTGGAAGAGGCCGATCAAACAATCCACGAGATCAAGCTTCTGAACACACAGGTTGCGCATGAGAACAGCGCACTGATTATCGATGCTTCGTGGCAGGTCATCGGCACCGTGGGCCATTCCGAGCATTTGCATGTGCGGGGAAACACCTACAGCGCCGACCTGACGGTTTCCCCTGTTGAGGGGGCTTGGCGGATCACCGATTTCGAATTGCTTGACGTCAACAGAGACACCGCCGGAGAGACCTTTCCAGCGCCGCAGACAAACTGATGGTTCGGGTTGAAAACCTCACATTTGGTTACGGGGCCGGCGGGTTCCGGTTGCGCGTTCCGGAATTTGTCCTTGATGATGCCGACCGAGTGGCCGTGGTTGGCCCCAGCGGAAGTGGCAAGACAACACTTCTCAACCTTATCGCTGGCATCCTGACGCCCGAAGAAGGTCGTATAGAGGTTGCACAGACCGAGATCTCGGGCCTGGCTGATGCCGAACGCCGCCGTTTTCGGGCCAGCAACATCGGCTTCGTCTTTCAGGATTTTGCGCTGCTTGACTACCTTTCGGCCCGGCAGAACATCTATTACCCGTTTCGGATCACCCCGGCCCTGACCCTCGATGCAGAGGCGCGGGACCGGGCGGAGCGGCTTGCGGTGGCCTGTGGCATCGGCGACAAGCTGGACCGGCATCCTTCGGCGCTTAGCCAGGGTGAACAACAACGCGTTGCGATCTGCCGCGCATTGGTGACCCGGCCCAAACTGATCCTGTCGGACGAGGCAACGGGGAACCTGGATCCGGACAGCAAGGCGCGCATTCTTGATCTGCTGTTCGAACAGGCGGCCGAGGCGGGTGCAGCGGTTCTGGCCGTGACCCATGATCACGAGTTGCTGCCACGATTTGAACGCGTGCTGGACTTCGCGCAGTTTCGCGAGGGGGCGGCGGTATGAGCGCGCTTTTTCTTGCCTTCGCCTACCTGCGGTATCACTGGGCGCGCAGCCTGGTTTTGGTACTGGTGGCGGCGCTGATCCTGTTTGTCCCTGTCGCCACGCAAACCTTGCTGTCGACCAGCGAGCGCGCGCTTGTTGCCCGCGGAGAGGCCACGCCGCTTCTCTTGGGCAGCCGCGGCTCGCAGCTCGATCTGACAATGGCGGCCCTCTATTTCTCGGATGAACGCCCTGACCCCGTGGCGATGCGCGAGGTTGAGGCCGTGTGGGACAGCGGCCTTGGGGTTCCCATTCCGGTTTACACCGCGTTCTCGTCTACCGGTTTTCGGATCGTAGGCACAACGCTGGACTATTTCGACTTTCGCGGCCTCTCTCCGGCAAGCGGTCGCGGATTGTCGATGTTGGGCGATGCGGTGATCGGGGCACAGGTTGCGGAAAGCCTGGGCAAAGGTGTCGGCGACACGCTTGTCTCTGCCCCCGAAAACCTTTTTGACCTCGACGGTGTCTATCCCCTTGAGATGCCGATTGTAGGCGTTCTTGCACCAACAAACACACCAGACGATCAAGCGATTTTCGTGGACATCAAGACGGCTTGGGTCATTCAGGGCATTGGGCATGGACACGAAGACGTTGTCACCGCCGCAGACGTGGCCGCCGGGACGGCCGCATTGGCCAATGCTGCCGTTGTTCAGTACCAGCGGATCACCGAGGACAATATCGAAAGCTTTCACTTCCACGGCAGCCAGGACGACTTCCCGGCTTCGGCGGTCATCGTCGTGCCGAACGACACCCGGTCCAGTACAATCCTGAAAGGCCGATACCTTGATACGGAAGGTCCGACACAATTGATCGAACCCGCAGGCGTCATTCAAGGACTGGTTGACCGCATTTTCCGCATCAAGTCGCTACTGGACGTTGTGACAGCCATCATCGCCATTGCGGCCGTTGCCGCCGTTGGACTGGCGGTGTTTCTCAGCTATCGCCTGCGCGCGCGGGAAATCGCAACTGCCGTGAAACTGGGTGCTCAAAAGGGTATGGTTCTACGTCTATTGGCAGCTGAAACCGTCATGCTATTGTTCGTTGCAGGATGTATTGCAACCATTGGCGCGGTCATCGTGTCGCGCAACGCTGAGGCTTGGGTGGGCTGGCTGCTGGCCCTTGGTAATTAATCGACAGGAGGTTCCATGAAACAACATTTTATCGCCGTATCGCTCGCAACTCTGATCGCCGCCACGCCTGCGGTGTCGCATTACGGCATGATCATCCCGAGCGATCCGATGATCAGCCAGGAAGATGGTCGTAGCGTCGCGCTGACCATGTCGTTTTCTCACCCGTTCGAGGTGGATGGAATGATGCTGGAAACGCCGGTTTCCTTCTCGGTTACCCATGAAGGCACAACAACCGATCTGCTAGGAAGCCTGCAAAGTGCCACCGTGATGGACGAGCAAGGTTATACGCTCGACTACCGGCTAGAGCGTCCGGGCACCTATATCTTTGCGATGGAACCGCAACCCTATTGGGAGCCGGCCGAAGATGCGTTCATCATCCATTACACGAAAACCTATGTAACGGCCTATGGTGATGACGAAGGTTGGGACACCGAACTGGGCCTGAAGACCGAGATCGTGCCGCTGTCCAAACCCTTTGGCCTTTGGGAGCACAATGTATTCCAGGGCATCGTCAAGTTGGACGGCGCAGCTGTGCCATATGCTGAGGTCGAGGTTGAGTTCCTTAATGACCGTGCCGGTGCAACCGCACCCGACGAACTGATGATCACCCAGACGGTCAAGGCGGACGCCAATGGCGTGTTCACTTATGCGCCGCCGTCGGATGGCTGGTGGGGCTTTGCGGCGCTCAACACCGCCGATTACACCCTGACCGAGGAAGGTTCGGGCGAAGAAAAGGCTGTCGAGCTGGGCGCGGTGATCTGGGTTCACTTCGAAGAATGGACGGGTCAGTGATCCGGGCGCTCGCTCTTTCATGCCTGGCGGTCGCCGTTCCATTCGGAGCGGCGGCGCATCAACTTGTGGTCTTTGCTTCGGTTGAATGCGCGGCGGTGACGGTTGAGGCCAAGTTCTCTAACGGACGCGTCACCCAGCAGGGCGATGTACGTGTCCTGGACGGCGAAAACAACCTTCTCACCACGTTGCAGCTTGGTCGCGACGGCACCGCAACGGTCCCGCTCGACAGCGTGGACCATTCCGGCGGGCTGGTGATCGAGGTGGATACTGGCAGCCATGACAACTATTGGATCGTGACGCCCGAGGATATCGCCCGAAAATGCGGAAGCTGACGATGACGCATGTTTTGAAGAGGGTTTTCGCGGCCTTGGCGGTTGTGCTTTCAGCCAATGCGGCGCTTGCAGAGGACCGCCCAAGAGTGGTTGCTGTTAATCAAGCGCTGCAATATTTAGCCGAGCGTCTTCTGGACGGCGCGGCCGATGTTGTCTTTCCTGTGCCCGAAGGGGTCGACCCGTCCTTTTGGCGCCCTTCGATTGCCGACATAAGCATGGTCCAGTCCGCCGACCTGATACTTCTGAATGGCGCGGGTTTTGCCACATGGATCGACCGTGTATCGCTGCCGCGTTCGCGCGTTGTGAACACATCGAAAGCGATCGAAGGCCAATTCATTGTCACCCAGAGCATCACGCACAGCCATGGGGATGGGGGCGAACATTCGCATGAGGGCGTGGCTTCGTACATTTGGCTCGATCCGACGCTTGCAATTGCGCAGGCAGAGGCCATCGCATCCGCCATCACTACCCGCGATCTCGCCGGGGATGGGGACGTGCAAGCCAGACTGGACGACCTGACGTCAGACATGATGGCATTGGATGCCACCGCACAAGATGCATTGAGCAGTCTGCAGGGCGTCGAAATGATCGCCACTCATCCAAGGTATCAGTATTTCGCGCGCAGGTACGGCCTGTCGGTCACCTCGCTCGAGTGGGAGGCAGGTGCCATGCCAACCGAAGATCAGCGCGCAGAGCTTGAACGCCTTGGGGACGAGCTGAATGCCCGCATTCTGATCTGGGAGGCACAGCCGCCGCGCGCCGCTGTGGAGGCTGCAAATGAACTTGGGTTCCAGAGCGTGGTGTTCGAACCTTGGGCCGGCCATGCTACGCACAACACGTTTTTTGAAGCCTTCAGCTACGCCGTATCAGCCCTGGCCAAAGCAGCCAAACAAGCCTCGAATTGAACATCGGTTGATTTGAGGCTCGGGCAAACCCCAGAGCATGCACCTGTCCTGGGCTATTGCAAATAAGATCGTTAAAAGTTGCGGATTCTTCAGGGTGGGCACACGTCGTGTGTAAATGGCGCTGCATCGAGAATCTGCAATGCAATCGCAGCTTGTAATCCTGAACAGAATAACTTTTTGCAGCCGCTTGCAACTTACTGGCCCGCACAAATGTATGCAATTGTACACCGTTAGCGCCCAACAACAAAACCACCGCTCGGGCTAACGCGACGGAAACATTCAATGAATCCGGTTCAGTGAATTTTTTTACAGAATTTCCGCCTATACCTGCTCAGATTTTTACAAGATTTTCCTTGAAAGTCATTGAGATGCTTAAATCTGCATCAATACGTGTAATTTTCGCCTCATGCGATGGAGGCCCGAGTTTTTCGGGGCACAACCTGCCTGGCTGGAGGAGGAAAATTCTTATGACCCAAGACGTGCAGACCGCAAGCGCCGTGAGTCCCAAACCGCATGTTGGCCCGGACGACTATCCAAAGATGTACGAAGCCTCGGTGAGCGACCCTGACGGGTTCTGGGGCGAACACGGCAAGCGCATCGACTGGATCAAGCCGTATACCAAGGTCAAAAACACCTCGTTCACACCCGGCAATATCGACATTCGCTGGTTCGAGGATGGCACGCTGAACGTTTCCGCCAATTGCGTCGACCGCCATCTTGAGACGCGCGGCGATCAAACCGCGATCATCTGGGAGCCAGACAACCCCGCCGACCCTGCCCTGCACATCACCTATCGTGATCTTCATGCCTCGGTCTGCAAGATGGCCAACGTGCTGAAAGATCTTGGTATCGAAAAGGGTGATCGCGTCATCATCTACCTGCCCATGATCCCCGAGGCCGCCTATGCCATGCTGGCCTGCGCCCGGATCGGGGCCATTCATTCCATCGTTTTTGCCGGTTTCTCCCCGGACGCTCTTGGGGCGCGGATCAACGGTTGTGACGCCAAACTGGTGATCACCGCCGACTACGCGCCCCGGGGCGGACGAGAAACGCCGCTCAAATCCAACACCGACACGGCGCTGTTGCACTGTAAGGACAGCGTGAACTGCCTTGTGGTGAAACGCACCGGCGGGCAAACCACCTGGACCGACCGGGACCACGATTGCAATGCGCTGATGGCCGAGGCCGCGCCGGAATGCCCGGTGCAAGTGATGAATGCCGAAGACCCCCTGTTCATCCTCTACACGTCGGGATCCACCGGTCAGCCCAAGGGCGTGGTGCACTGCACCGGTGGTTATCTTGTCTATGCGTCGATGACCCATGAGATCGTCTTTGACTATCATGAAGGCGACATTTTCTGGTGTACCGCCGATGTGGGCTGGGTCACCGGGCACAGCTATATCGTCTATGGCCCGCTGGCCAATGGTGCGACGACCATCATGTTTGAGGGCGTGCCAACCTTCCCCGATGCCGGCCGGTTCTGGGAGGTGTGCGCCAAACACAAGGTTAACCAGTTTTACACCGCCCCCACCGCCATTCGTGCGCTGATGGGCGCCGGCAGCGAGTGGGTTGAAAAGCACGATCTTTCCGACTTGCGCATCCTTGGCTCCGTGGGCGAGCCCATCAACCCCGAGGCCTGGAACTGGTACAACGACGTGGTCGGCAAGGGCAAATGCCCGATTGTAGATACGTTCTGGCAGACGGAAACCGGCGGGCACATGCTGACCCCGCTGCCGGGGGCGTCGAAGCTGAAGCCGGGCGCGGCGCAGCAGCCGTTCTTTGGCGTGCAGCCGGTGGTTTTGGAACCCACATCGGGTGACATCATCGAAGGCAACGGCGTCGAGGGCGTGCTGTGCATCAGGGACAGCTGGCCGGGGCAGATGCGCACGGTCTGGGGCGATCACGAGCGGTTCGAAAAGACCTATTTCAGCGACTACAAGGGCTATTACTTTTCGGGCGATGGCTGCCGCCGCGACGAAGATGGCGACTATTGGATCACCGGCCGCGTTGACGATGTGATCAACGTTTCCGGCCACCGGATGGGCACGGCCGAGGTGGAAAGCGCGCTGGTGGCGCATGCCAAAGTGGCCGAGGCTGCCGTGGTGGGGTACCCGCACGAGGTCAAGGGCCAGGGCATCTATGCCTATGTGACGCTGATGCAAGGCGAAGAGCCCTCCGACGATCTGCGCAAAGAGCTGGAAAAATGGGTCCGAACCGAGATCGGCCCCATTGCCAAACCCGACCTGATCCAATGGGCGCCGGGCCTGCCGAAAACCCGTTCGGGCAAGATCATGCGCCGCATTCTGCGCAAGATCGCCGAGGATGATTTTGGCGCGCTGGGGGATACGTCGACCCTTGCCGACCCGTCGGTGGTCGATGACCTGATTGCCAACCGAATGAACCGGAGCTGAGCCATGCGTGACTACTCTAACGTTCCGGTCCTGATCCTGCTGGGCCCTCCGGGGGCTGGCAAAGGCACGCAGGCCAAGATCCTCGAGGATCATTTCGGCCTTGTTCAACTGTCCACGGGCGACCTGCTGCGCGCCGCCGTTGCGGCGGGCACCGGCCCGGGGTTGGCGGCCAAAACCGTCATGGAGGCCGGTGGTCTGGTCAGTGACGAGTTGGTTGTGGACATCCTGAAGGACCGTCTGAACGACCCCGATTGCGCCGCCGGTGTGATCCTGGACGGGTTCCCCCGCACCATACCGCAGGCCGAGGCCCTGGCCGAGCTGCTGAACGACCTGGGCACCCGCGTGCACGCGGCCATCAGCCTTGAGGTTGAGGACGAAGCGATGGTGGTGCGTATCTCGGGCCGCTACACGTGCGACAATTGCGGCGAAGGCTATCACGAGGTTTTCAAACGCCCGGTCAAAGACGGCGTCTGCGACAAATGTGGCAGCGAACATTTCCGCAAACGCGCGGACGATAACGAGGCAACCGTCCGGCGTCGCTTGGAGGCGTATCACCGCGAAACAGCGCCGCTTATTGCATTTTACGAGGGTTCTGGGACACTTCAGGCTCTGGATGCAATGGAGGAGATTGACGTGATTACCCGGGCTTTGCGCGACATAGTTGGGCCCATCGTCAAGGAAACCCGCGGCGTTTTCGCCGAGGGAAGTGCATCTCAATACTAAAAAATGGAGGAGTAACAATGAGTGAGAACGACGAAAGCAACGCATATTGGTCCGCCAATGTGCGTCTTATTCAAATCAGCCTCATTGTATGGGCGCTGGTCTCGTTCGGGTTCGGGATCATCCTGCGCCCCATGTTGTCGGGCATTTCCGTCGGTGGCGCCGATCTTGGCTTTTGGTTCGCCCAGCAAGGCTCGATCCTGGTCTTTCTGGTGCTGATCTTTTTCTACGCCTGGCGGATGAACAAGCTGGACGTCGAACACGGCGTGGAAGAGGAATAATCAGATGGATCAGTTTACGCTCAACCTGCTGTTTGTGGGCGCGTCCTTTGCGCTTTACATCGGCATCGCGATTTGGGCCCGCGCCGGGTCTACGTCTGAATTTTATGCCGCGGGTCGCGGTGTGCACCCGGTCACCAACGGGATGGCAACGGCGGCTGACTGGATGTCGGCGGCCTCGTTCATTTCGATGGCTGGCCTGATCGCCTTTACCGGCTATGACAACTCGTCCTTCCTGATGGGCTGGACCGGTGGTTACGTGCTGCTGGCGCTGCTGCTGGCCCCTTACCTGCGTAAGTTCGGCAAGTTCACGGTGTCCGAGTTCATCGGCGACCGGTTCTACAGCCCCACCGCGCGCCTTGTGGCCGTGATCTGCCTGCTGGTGGCTTCGATCACCTACGTGATCGGGCAGATGCAGGGCGTTGGCATTGCCTTTGGTCGTTTTCTTGAGATCGACGCGTTCTGGGGTCTGCTGATCGGGGCCTGTGTGGTGTTTGCCTATGCCGTGTTTGGCGGCATGAAAGGTGTGACCTATACGCAGGTGGCGCAGTATTGCGTTCTGATCACCGCCTATACCATTCCGGCGGTCTTCATCTCGCTGCAACTGACGGGCACGCCGATCCCGGCACTGGGTCTGTTTGGCGAGCATACCGCATCGGGCGAGCCTCTGCTGGCCAAGCTGGATGCGATCGTGACCGATCTGGGCTTCAAAGAGTACACTGCCGCGCATGGGTCGACCATCAACATGGTGCTGTTCACCCTGTCGCTGATGATCGGGACCGCGGGTCTGCCGCACGTCATCATGCGCTTTTTCACCGTGCCCAAAGTGTCGGACGCCCGCTGGTCGGCCGGCTGGACGCTGGTGTTCATCGCGCTGCTGTACCTGACGGCCCCGGCTGTTGGCGCCATGGCGCGTCTGAACATCTCGGACCTGATGTGGCCCAATGGGACAGGCGGCGAAGCGGTTAGCGTTGAACAGATCGAAACCGATCCGGAATACGCGTGGATGGCCACGTGGCAGAAGACCGGTCTGCTGGACTGGGAAGACAAAAACGGCGACGGCAAGATCCAGTACTACAACGATGCCAATGCCGATCTGCAGGCCAAAGCTGCCGAGAAGGGTTGGCAGGGGAACGAACTGACCAAGTTCAACCGTGACATCCTTGTGCTGGCCAACCCCGAGATCGCATCCCTTCCGGGCTGGGTGATCGGTCTGGTCGCGGCGGGCGGTCTGGCGGCGGCGCTGTCAACGGCGGCGGGTCTGCTGCTTGCGATCTCGTCCGCGGTAAGCCACGACCTGTTGAAAGGTCAGCTGACGCCGAACATGTCCGAACGCAACGAGCTGTTGGCCGCGCGTATCTCGATGGCGGCAGCCATTGTGGTGGCCGTGTTGCTGGGGCTGAACCCACCGGGCTTTGCAGCCCAGACGGTGGCGCTGGCCTTTGGTTTGGCGGCGGCCTCGATCTTCCCGGCATTGATGATGGGCATCTTCTCGACCCGCATCAACAACTCGGGCGCGGTTGCCGGTATGCTGGCAGGTCTGGTTGTGACCTTGCTGTATATCTTCCTGCACAAAGGCTGGTTCTTCATCCCGGACACCAATTCGTTCACGGATGCCGACCCGCTGCTTGGCCCGGTCAAGTCCACCTCGTTTGGTGCCATTGGCGCTCTGGTGAACTTCATCGTCGCCTATGTGGTGTCGGGCATGACCAAAGAGACACCCGAGCACATCAAGGCGCTGGTTGCCAGTGTCCGCGTTCCGCGCGGTGCAGGCGCCGCTGTGGACGGCCACTAAGCCCCCTTTGGAAACCCGGCTGCACGGTCGGGTTTCCATGCTACAACTGATGGATCCGCCCTGCCCGCCCCAAAGTGGGCAGGGCACCAGATGAAAGCCATGTACCATGCCGCTTCCGGATCATCTGATCCAGTTCCTTGCCTCGGTCCATCCCTATGACCGCTTGCCGGAACCCGCTTTCACCGCCCTAGCGGAGCTGTGCGAGGCCGAGACATTTGCGACGCAAGACACGGTGTTTCAAATCGGCGACGACATCGCCAGCCTGTACATCGTTGCCGAGGGCGAGGTTGAAATCACCGACGAGGCGGGCATTCAGCTGTCCATTCTGGGCCCCCGGAACTCGTTTGGCGAACGCGCCCTTTTGCGGGGCCAATCGGCCCAGCGCGTGGCAACGGCGACCCGCGACAGCACGCTGATTGTCCTGCCCACCGCCACGTTCTTTGACCTGATCGACAAGCACACACCTGTGGCGCGCTTCTTTGATCGCCGGCGCCCGGCGCGTGCTGGCACCCCCGATATCGGCACCATGCGGGTGGAAACCCTGATGACGCGCGATCCGATCAGCTGCCCGCCTTCGGCCCCGATCCGCCAGGTGGCGCAACATATGGCCGACCGCAACATATCCTCGGTTTGCATTGGCGATACGGGCGATTTTCGCGGCATCGTCACGCTGCGCGACATGAACGCCAAGGTGATCCTAGGCGGTGTCGACCCGAACGCGCCGGTTTCCACCATCATGACCGCCGATCCCCTGACGCTGGGCGCAGATGCGCTGGTCACGGATGTTTTGCACATGATGGTTGAACGCAGCATCCGGCAGGTGCCGATCCTGGACAATGGCACGTTGACCGGCATTGTCACGCAAACCGATCTGACACGAGCGCAGGCGATTTCGTCGGCCGATATTGTCGGCCGCGCCGCCAAAGCCGCCGACGCCGCCGAGCTGTCACGCGCCACGGCCGAGATCCCCAAACTGTTGGTGCAACTGGTGGAATCCGGCATCCGTCACGAGGCCGTCACCCGGTTGATCACCGACATTGCCGACACCGTAACCCGCCGCCTGCTGACATTGGCCGAGGCACAGCTTGGCCCCGCCCCGGTGCCCTATCTTTGGCTGGCCTGCGGCAGCCAGGGGCGGCAGGAACAAACCGGCGTCTCGGATCAGGACAATTGCATGATCCTGTCCGACGATGTGACCGATGCGCAGATGCCGTACTTTGCCAAGCTGGCCAAGTTTGTCAGCGACGGTCTGGACCAATGCGGCTATTTCTACTGCCCCGGTGACATGATGGCGACGAACCCGCGCTGGTGTCAGCCCCTGCGCGAATGGCGCGCGTATTTCGAGGCATGGATTGCCAAGCCCAACCCCGAGGCGCAGATGCTGGCATCGGTCATGTTTGACCTGCGCCCCATCGGCGGCGACACGCGTTTGTTTGACACCCTGCATACGGACACCCTGAAAGCCGCGGCCGAGAACTCGATTTTCGCGGCGCACATGATCTCGAACTCGTTAAAGCACCATCCGCCGCTGGGCCTGTTGAGGGGCTTGGCGACAATCCGTTCGGGCACCCATCGCAACCATTTGGACCTGAAACATAACGGCGTTGTGCCCGTGGTGGATCTTGGGCGCATCTATGCGCTGCAGGGTCAGATACGCCCGGTCAACACCCATGCCCGGCTAGAGGCTGCCGTGGCCGAGGGGGTCTTGTCGTCCTCTGGCGGGGCGGACCTGATCGATGCCTACGACCTGATCGCAACCACACGTCTGGAGCACCAGGCCGCACAAATCAAAGCCGGCGACACGCCCGGCAACTATCTGAACCCGTCCGAACTTTCGGACTTTGAGCGCAGCCACCTGCGGGATGCATTTCTGGTCGTAAAGACCATGCAATCGGCGGTTGGTTCGGGCAAATCTGCATTGGGGTGACCGTATGTTCATAGAATTGATTGCCACCGTTTTTGCCGGGATCGCCTGCGCCGGTGTGGCCATGTTGCTGAACATCCTGACCGGCAAACGGCTGCCCAAATGGATCATGCCGGTTGCGGCGGGTCTGGGCATGATCGGGATGACCATCTCGAACGAGTATACCTGGTTTGAACGCACTGCCGAACAGCTGCCCGACGGGATCACCATCGCCTCAACAGTGGACGAACAAAGCTGGTTCCGACCCTGGACCCAATTGTGGCCCTATACCGAACGGTTCGTGGCGGTTGACGTGGCAACGGTGCGCAAGAACGCAAACCTGCCCGATCAGCGCCTGGCCGATCTCTACTTTTTTGGCCGCTGGTCGCCGGTGAACCAGGCCCCCGTCCTGCTGGATTGCGCCGGCGCCCGGTCGGCGCTGTTGATCGACGGGGCCAGTTTTTCGGATGACGGAACGGTATCCGACGCGGATTGGCAGGGAATGCCCGCCGATGACCCGATCCTGACGCTGGTATGTGAAACCTGACCATGTTTTCCAGTCTCAGCCTTCGGTTTCGGGTTTTCCTGTTCTTCGCCTTGCTGGCCATTGGCGGGGTGGGATTGGCGGCGGGATCGATGATCTTTGGCTGGATGCGCGCCGACCTGCCCCTGCCCCTTGGCCCTTTCGTGACGCCCCTGATCCTGTTTGCCTTCCTGAACACCGGACTGATCCTGGCCATCTGGCTGTTGTTTGACGAAAACGTCGCCAAGCCGATTGAACAGCTGTCGTCGAAACTGCGCCTTGGCGCACATTCCGGTGTCAAGGCGGATCTGGACACCAAAGAGGCCCGGTATCTAGGTGATCTGGCCCCTGCCGCGCAGGCCCTTGCCCGCACCGCCGACACATCGGTCACCGAGATGGCCACCCAGATCGCCGCAGAAACCCAGCGCCTGAAGGTCGAGACCGAACGCCTGACCGCGGTACTGACCGAGGCCCCTGTGGCCACGATCCTGCTCAGCAAAGCGCAGGAGATTGTGCTGTATGACAGGCAGGCCGCCGACATCCTGTCCGGTGTTGCCCAATTGCGCCTGCGAGCGCCCATCGCAGACTATTTCGACCCCGACGCCCTGCGTTCTGCCTTTCGGCAATTGCAGGGCGACATTGTCGAGGTTCCGGCATCCCTGCCCTCTGCCATCGGACAGCATGTGTTCGAAACGCGGATCAAGGCGCTGAGCAACGAAGGCTATATGATCTTTATCGATGCCGAGGCGCACCCGGTGGACCAAACGGCCTCGCGCCCGCTGGTGTTTGATTTCGCGTTGATGAACCGGGACGCGACCAAGGATATCCGCGACACCCCCCTGTCCGACTTCTGCTTCGTCGTGTTCGATACGGAAACCACCGGTCTGTCGATCGAGAAGGACTCGATTGTACAGATCGGGGCCGTGCGGGTTCTGAACGGGCGGGTGGTGGATGGCGAGGTCTTCGACAGCTACGTCAACCCGGGCCGCCCGATCCCGCCGGCATCGACCCAGATCCACCATGTGACCGACGCCCACGTGGCCGATGCGCCAGACATCGGCGCGGCCGGGCGCGCCTTTCACCATTTCGCCCGCGACGCGGTTCTGGTGGCCCATAACGCGCCGTTTGACATCGGCTTGCTGCGGGCCTCTGAAACGCAAATGGGGGTTGAATGGACGCACCCCGTGCTTGACACCGTCTTGTTGTCAGCGGCCGTTTTCGGCACAACCGAGGAACACTCGTTGGACGCGCTGTGCGACCGTCTGTCGATCACGATCCCGGCCGCGCATCGACATACGGCGATGGGGGACGCAATTGCCACGGCCGAGGCGTTGGTGAAGCTGCTGCCGTTGGTGCAGGCCAAAGGGCATAAAACTTTCGGCCAGTTGCTTCAGGAAACGCGTAAACATGGCCGCCTGTTGAAAGACCTGAACGGGTAATTTTCAGCGCTTCAAAAAACGGATTTCTGGGCCCGAACAGCCATTTCTCCGGAAAGCCTGGTCGAAAACCGTTTCCGGGATCAAACACCCCCATCCTTGAGCCTGCCTTTCTGGGCGGTGCATTTTTTTCACCGGACCGGCAGAAAATGAGCAGAAGTCAGCACCCCTTTGGCCTCGTAACCTTTCTTTAACTTCGCACAACTGACTGGGGGTCTCTCATGCACACGAAACTCAATCGCCGTTCTCTTCTTGCGTCATCTGCCGCTCTGGGTGCCGCAGCAATGTTGCCCGGTCGGACGCTTGCAGCCGACAATCTGACCGTGGGCTTCATCTATGTCGGTCCGAAGGACGATTTCGGCTACAACCAAGCGCATGCCGAGGGTGCGGCCGCGGTCAAGGCAATGGCTGGTGTGACCGTGATTGAAGAAGAAAACGTTCCCGAAACCGTAGATGTACAGAGCACGATGGAGTCGATGATCCAGTTTGATGGCGCATCGCTGCTCTTCCCCACGTCCTTTGGCTACTTTGATCCGCATATCCTTGAAGTTGCGCCTAAATACCCCGATGTGCGTTTCCAGCACGCAGCGGGTCTGTGGTCGGCCGACAAACATCCAATGACCGTAGGCAGCTACTTTGGGTATATCGGCATGGGTCAGTTCCTGAACGGGATCACGGCCGGTCACGCTACGAAAACCAAGAAAATTGGCTTCGTTGCGGCCAAGCCCATCCCGCAGGTTCTGCTAAATATTAATTCGTTCCTGTTGGGCGCCCGCCAGGTGGATCCAGAGATCACCTGCCAGGTTATCTTTACCGGTGAATGGTCGCTGGCCGTGAAAGAGGCCGAGGCGACAAACGCGCTGGCCGATCAGGGGTGTGACGTCATTACGTGCCACGTCGACGGGCCCAAAGTGGTTATGGAAACCGCCGCCGCGCGCGGTTCCTATGTCTGTGGCTACCACGCGAACCAATCGCCGCTGGCCCCTGAGATGTACCTGACCGGGGCAGAATGGAACTGGGCCGATGTTTACACCGGCATGGTAAAAACTGTCATGGAGGGCGGCACAATCGACAATTTTGTTCGCGGTGGCATCGCCGACGGGTTTGTCAAAATGAGCCCCCTTGGCCCCGCCGTGTCAGACGCGGCCCGTGCTCAGTTCGAGGCCACGAAGGCCGAGATCATGAAAGGTGGCTACTCCGTTATCAAAGGGCCGCTGAAGGACAATTCTGGCAATGTGATTGCGGCAGAAGGGCAGGCCTTTGCCGAAGACGACATCGCGCTTGAAAGCATGGACTACCTCGTGGAAGGCGTCATCGGCTCGACCAGTTGATCGAATGAGCGACGTAACG
Source organism: Actibacterium mucosum KCTC 23349 (assembly GCF_000647975.1). Lineage (GTDB taxonomy): Bacteria > Pseudomonadota > Alphaproteobacteria > Rhodobacterales > Rhodobacteraceae > Actibacterium > Actibacterium mucosum. The sequence continues at coordinate 73,286 of NZ_JFKE01000002.1, read as the reverse complement.
GCCTCTCGCACGGTGTTTCCGGCGGCACTCTCTATCTGGGTGCCGCGGCTGGAGGCCGTCATCATTCCAATCGGAGCCCTGGTCGTGGGATTGGGGCTTTTTGCGGTGTTTCTTTTGTTTCTCGGCAGATCACCTGTCGACTTCTTTGCACTGGTCTATAAGGCGGGTTTCGGCACCGGGTTTTCCTGGAAGAACACCTTGTCGCGGGTCGCACCACTGCTTTTTGCCGGCTTATGTGTCGCCCTGCCCGCCCGGTTGGGCCTTGTGGTGATCGGGGGCGAGGGGGCGATTGCACTGGGTGGATTGGCCGCAGCGGTGATGGGTGTTTGGAGCGGCGCCCTGCCTGGCGCAATCGGCCTGATCCTGATGGCTGCCGCGGCTATGGTCATTGGCGGTGCATGGATCGGGGCCATTGGTTTCCTACGCATTAAACGCGGGGTGAACGAGACCATTGCATCGCTGCTGATGGCCTATATCGCGATTGCTCTGATGAACCATCTGGTCGAAGGCGCATTTCGTGACCCGGCCAGCCTGAACAAACCATCCACTGCGCCGTTGCCTGACAGCCTGCGCGTTGGCGACATGCCCATTGGAATAGAAGTGCATTGGGGGCTTGGTATTGGCGTTTTGTGCTGTTTCCTGTGTTGGATCCTGTTGGACCGCACCACCATCGGCTTTGCCGCGCGCGTGGCCGGGGGCAATATCCGGGCGGCACAGGTGCAATCTCTGCCGGTCGGTAAATTGGTGATCGGTTTCACTGCATTGGGTGGCTCCATGGCCGGGCTTGCCGGGTATTTCGAGGTAACGGCGACACATGGTGCGGCGAATGCATCACTGGTTGTGGGTTATGGTTACACCGGTATCCTTGTGGCTTTTCTGGCACGTCACAATCCCATCGCCATCATTCCGGTGGCGGTCTTGCTTGCAGGGTTCGAAGCTTCGTCAGGTCTGATTCAACGCCGGATGGATCTGCCGGATGCCACAATTTTGGTGATGCAAGGGATTGTCTTCGTTGTGCTGCTGCTCAGCGAGACGCTTTATGGCCGGCTCCGCATTTTCCGGCCTGACCTTTGGGGGGGCAAAGCATGACAGAAGATCTGGGCATCTGGGCAGTTCCGGTTGCCATGTTGGGTGGCGCTATTCGTGTTTCGACCCCGTTCCTCTTTGTCTCGCTGGGTGAATGCCTGACTGAACGTTCTGGCCGCATCAATCTGGGGCTCGAAGGCACGTTGGTCTTTGGCGCAATGGCGGGTTACGCGATCGCGTTCGAAAGTGGCTCGGCCTGGATCGGTGTGGTCGCTGCTGCACTGGCCGGTGCGGTATTTGGCCTGTTTCACGGCTGGCTCTGCAGGTTCAAAGGAGTGAACGACATCGCAATGGGCATCGCGCTGATGTTGCTTGGCTTGGGATTGGCTTTCTTCTTTGGCAAACCCTACATCCAGCCTGTTGCACCAGATCTGCCGGCCATTTCTTTCGGCTGGTGGTCGGAAATTCCACAAATCCGCGCGGCTCTTGAAGTGAACGCTCTGTTCATCGTCGGTATTCTGCTGGCCTTTGCCATGGCATGGATGTTCCGAAACGCTGCACTGGGCCTACGAATCCGTGTGGTCGGCGACAGCGCGGATGCGGCACGTGCCATAGGTCTGTCGCCGAACCGCGTTCGGCTTTGGTCCACTGCAGCGGGTGGTGCCTTTGCCGGCGTCGCTGGGGCTTATCTTTCGCTGTATTACCCGGGCAGCTGGAACGAAGGCCTTTCTTCCGGACAGGGCCTGATGGCCGTGGCTTTGGTGATATTTGCCCGATGGAACCCTGTTATGTGCCTGTTCGCGGCACTTTTGTTCGGCGCAGCCGGCGCATTGGGTCCGGCTCTGCAGACCGTCGGCTTCACCTCTGGATATTACCTTTTTTTCGCAGCCCCTTACGTGTTGACCTTGGTGCTGCTCATTTTCACCTCATCCCCCGGCAAAGCCATGGAAGGCGCACCGGGTGAACTGTCGATCACCAAGTAAGGAGAGTGTGTCATGAATGGCCTAGGCGGTTTGAACAAGTCAGAGCATGGCGTGGTTATCGGCATGGTGCAGTTGCAGTTGCCAGTTGTCGTGACCCCCGATGACTTGGCGAAGCAAACGCAGAAGATCGTGGATATGGTTGGCAAGGCGCGGCGCAACATGGGCACCATGGATCTGGTGGTCTTTCCCGAATACGCGCTGCATGGGTTGTCGATGGATACCAACCCCGACATTATGTGCAGCCTCGACGGACCCGAGGTTGCCGCCTTCAAGGCCGCCTGCGTCGAACACAGTATCTGGGGTTGCTTTTCGATCATGGAACTGAACCCCGGCGGCATGCCCTATAACTCGGGTCTTATCATCGACGATCAGGGTGAAATACGGCTCTACTACCGCAAAATGCACCCCTGGGTGCCTGTTGAGCCGTGGGAGCCCGGCGACCAGGGAATCCCGGTCTGCGACGGGCCGAACGGCTCAAAAATTGCGCTGATTATCTGCCATGACGGCATGTTCCCCGAAATGGCGCGCGAATGCGCCTATAAGGGCGCCGAGATCATGATCCGCACCGCCGGCTATACCGCCCCGATCCGCGACAGCTGGAAATTCACCAACCAGTCCAACGCCTTCTGCAATCTCATGGCCACGGCCAATGTCTGCATGTGCGGCAGCGACGGCACCTTTGACAGCATGGGCGAGGGCATGATCGTCAATTTCGATGGCCAGATCATCGCCCATGGCACCTCGGGCCGCGCAGATGAGATCATCACCGCCGAACTGCGCCCCGACCTGATCCGCGAGGCGCGCCTGAACTGGGGGGTTGAAAACAACATCTACCAGTTCGGCCATCGCGGCTATGTGGCGGTGAAAGGCGGCGCGCAGGACTGCCCCTATACCTACATGACCGATCTGGCCGCCGGGCAGTACCGGCTGCCTTGGGAGGACGCGGTCAAGACCACCGACGGCACCGGCTTCGGCTTTCCCGAACCCACGCGCCTTTTTGGTGAAACCGCCAAGGAGGCCGCGGAATGACCACCATCGAAAGCCATCCCTATAAATGGCCCTATAACGGCGACCTGCGCCCGGAAAACACCGCGCTGATCATCATCGACATGCAGACCGATTTCTGCGGCAAAGGTGGCTATGTGGATGCGATGGGGTACGACCTGTCGCTGACCCGCGCGCCGATTGCGCCGATCAAGGCGGTGCTGACGGCGATGCGCGCCAAGGGCTATCACATCCTGCACACCCGCGAGGGCCACCGCCCCGACCTTTCCGACTTGCCGGCCAACAAACGCTGGCGCAGCCAGCAGATCGGTGCGGGCATCGGCGATCCGGGCCCTTGTGGCAAGATCCTGATCCGCGGCGAGCCGGGATGGGACATTATCGACGAGCTCTATCCACTGCCCGGCGAAACGATCATCGACAAGCCGGGCAAGGGCAGTTTCTGCGCAACCGATCTGGAGATGATCTTGCGCACCCGCGGGATCGAGAACCTGATCATTTGCGGTATCACCACCGATGTCTGCGTCTCGACCACAATGCGCGAGGCCAACGACCGTGGATTCGAATGCGTGGTGCTGGAAGATTGCTGTGGGGCAACCGACCGCGGCAACCATGACGCGGCAATCAAGATGGTCACAATGCAAGGCGGTGTATTCGGCGCGGTTTCCGACAGCAACGCCCTGATTGCGGGGCTGGTATGATGCAGGCCATCGGGCTTGAAACCGTTGGCATGACTATGCGTTTCGGCGCGTTCACCGCTTTGGACAACGTGACTACGCGTATCAAACCCGGAACGGTTCACGCTTTGCTTGGAGAAAACGGTGCAGGTAAATCCACCTTGGTTAAATGCATCATGGGGTTTTACCACGCGACCGAAGGGGGCCTGTTGATCGACGGGCATGAGGCACGCGTGGCCGACCCAGTGGACGCGCAGCGGCTTGGGCTTGGTATGGTCTACCAGCACTTTACGCTGGTGCCTTCGCTGACGGGGGCCGAGAACCTCGTGATCAGCCGGGCGGATGCACCGCAGGTGATCAACTGGAACACTGAACGCGCGGCTTTAGACGCGTTCCTTGCTGACCTTCCTTTTCAACCGCCTCTGGACCGCCCGGTCAGTCGAATGTCGGCCGGCGAGAAACAGAAGCTTGAGATCGTAAAGCAACTGTATCTTGGCAGCCGTTTTCTTATCCTGGACGAACCAACTTCTGTTCTGACACCTGCCGAAGCAGACGAGGTGCTGAGCCATATCCGCGCATTGTGCGAGGGGGGACGGATCACCGTTCTGCTCATCACACACAAGTTCCGCGAAGTACGTAGCTTTGCCGACGATGTTACGGTCCTGCGGCGTGGCAAGATGGTGGGTTCAGGACGAGTGGCTGATCTGAGCGACAAACAAATGGCCGAAATGATGATGGGAGAAACTATCGCGCGGGCCGAGTTGGAAAGAACCGGCACCCCCGGTTCCGTGGTTCTGGCGATGAAAGACGCCCAAGCCCCCGCTTTGTCTGGCCCCAAAGGCATTGCCATCGACGATCTAACCGTTCAGGCCGGGCAGATCGTAGGTGTGGCCGGTATTTCTGGCAATGGTCAAACCGAATTGATGGAGATGCTGACAGGACAGCGCACCCTGACGGGCGGACAGATCGAGGTAAAGGGCCAACCCTTTGGTGCGACGCGAACCGAAGTTCACGATCTAAAGGTGCGCTACCTGCCCGAAGAACCATTAAAGAACGCGTCAGCCCCACGAATGAGCGTGGCAGAAAACCTTGCCCTGCGCGAGTTCGACCGAGGGCCGGACGGTTCGATCTTTTGGCAAAACCGTCGCAAGATGTTGCGAACTGCCCGTCGTCGGATTGACGACTTCGAAGTCAAGGCACCGTCGCCGCATGTACCGATTGCAACCTTGTCCGGCGGGAACGTACAGCGCACCGTACTGGCGCGCGAGTTTAGCGGCGATGTTGATTTGCTGATCGTTGCGAACCCGTGTTTCGGGTTGGACTTCAATGCTGTAGCCGCTGTGCGGGAAAGACTGATGCAAGCCCGAAATCGTGGCGTCGCCATTTTGTTGATCAGTGAAGATCTGGACGAGATCTTTGAGCTGGCTGACCGCATCGTCGTTATGAGTGAAGGGCACCTCGCCTTTGCAGCCGAGGCGGGGGCAACCCATGCGGGCGAGGTCGGCTCTTACATGGCGGGGCACGCGTGATGGACATTCTGGCAGAGCCTTTTCCTTTTCCATGCGAACGCGAGACACTTGGTCTGGTTGTGATCGATATGCAGCGCGACTTTGTCGAACCCGGCGGTTTTGGTGAAACGCTTGGCAATGATGTCTCTCGCCTTGGGGCAATCGTTCCCACGGTCGCGCAACTGATTAACGGCTTCAGGGCAGCTGGATTGGCCGTCATCCACACCCGTGAATGCCACAAACCCGATTTGTCAGACTTGCCAGACGCAAAACGCGACCGGGGTGCACCCAGCATCCGCATTGGAGATCCCGGCCCGATGGGGCGCATTCTGGTTGCTGGCGAACCCGGGGCAGAGATCATCCCTGAACTTGCCCCCCTGCCCGACGAATTGGTGCTGGACAAACCCGGTAAAGGCGCCTTCTGCCGCACAGAATTCGAAACGCATCTGCAAAAGATGGGCTTGAAACAGCTTGTCTTTGCCGGCGTTACAACCGAGGTCTGCGTGCAAACCACCATGCGCGAAGCAAATGACCGCGGCTATGATTGTTTGCTGGCGACAGATGCCACCGAAAGCTACTTTGCCGAGTTCAAAGCCGCCGCCATTCAGATGATCATTGCCCAAGGTGGCATTGTCGGCTGGGCCACCCCCACGGGTCGGATATTGGAGGCGCTGAATGCTTGAACCCAAGCTGCTGCGCGACATGCTGAACGGCGGATGGAAGACGCTGAATTTTGAACCGTTTCGTGACGGCATTACCATTGGTCGTCTTCTGGATGGCGCGCCCGCCATTGCTGTCCTGCGTTACGAACCGGGCGCCCAAGTGCCCATGCACGAACACATGGGCCCCGAGATGATCGTCGTGTTGGAAGGCTCTCAATCCGATGAGTTCGGCACTTACCGGAGGGGCGACGTGGTGATCAGCCCAGCAGGCAGCCGTCATTCTGTACACAGCGAAGATGGCTGCGTTGTATTGTTGAACTGGTCGCAGCCCGTTCGCTTCACAGAGTGATCAAACAAAATCGCGAGCCACCCCTACCACGTAATCGCGGGTGACAAGAGCCTGCAAATCCTCAATGCTCCCCCGCTCGGACCACGACGGCTGTTGCGGTAACACGAGGCACCGCATGTCGGCATTGCCGTCATGCACTTTGAGGGTCATATCAGACGGCAATTCCAGCCCAAACTCTGCCAAAACCATGCGCGGCGCGTACCGACCGGGCGCGATATGCCTTTGAGATGTACCATGACGGCGGCTGGCCCTGTATCAAACGGCGATAGCACGAACTCAGTGTACCGGTGATGCTGATTGTTCGAATTCTTGACCACGATGATCTGCGCTTCGACATTGCCGGTGTCGTCTTCGATCACAAGGCCGTCGCGGTCATGGGTCATGGCGCGCCTCCTGTTGTTCCAGCCAATGCTCATAGGCCTCAAGGATCAAACGCTCCTGCGCGGGATAGTCTTCAATTGGCCAAAGCTCAACCTGCCGAAAGCGCACGCGATACAGGTCAATCGCCAGACCGCCTGGGTCGCCTACGGCCAAGTTTTCGGGGTTCTGGTAACGGCCACAAGGACGCTGAACGAAGCCGAATTTCTCACACACTTAGTCTGGAAAACGCATATGTCCATTTTGCCAAACGCAAGAACGCGAACCCTGTCGCCGGGGGCTAAGCGGGTCATTGCGTGCCTTCCCAACGGGTGCGCGTTTTGGCAATGGAAGCGTCCGGTTCCGCGCGTCTTAGAACGACTTTTTTGATCAATATGTCCGTCATCGCCTCCAGTCGGTGACGCTATAATGAAAGGCCGTCGTATTTCTCTTCGCCCAAAAACGACGCGCCGCGTCCCATCCCCCAGCAGCGCCCGGATCGCTTCGACCTTTTATTCCCAATGCAGCCAAGGCAATTCAACTTTGGGTATCTCGCCACCATCGTTGCCGCCAATATCTTGATAGTCGCGGGGTCCTCTGTCGTGGATAGAAATCAATCTGTCCTCGTAATTCAGTTCAGGTGCGTCCGCAAAGAACGCATAAGTTCGCGCATAAAGCGTGCTGATGCGACCGGCAGGGTGCGTCCACGTAATTGACCCAGCAAAAGGTTTCCTGGTTCGACATCGCGCACATCCAGCGGACGTGCGATAAGGTCTCCATGCCGCTCCATGTCCAGCCCGATCGGAAACTGGAAGCTGACCATGTCTTCCCATTCGGCGTAGTGACGCATGAAATCAAAGCTTTCGGATTCAATCAAAGGGGTAATCTTGCTGGACCACAAGCGATGTGCCGCATTTTCCAACAGTACCCTCACCGCAAATTTTTCGGATGGAGCAACATGGGGAAAGCTGAGCGCGTCGCGCAAACGTATTTGTTGTTCACCGGCTAACGGATGATCGCGCCGCATCACGCAATGAATAGGTTGCGCCATGGCAAAGACGACTTCGAAATCAACCATGGTCAGCGGTTCGAACACCAATGCAATGTCACTGGCGAATTCGGATAGCTCCCGCTCGGCTTCGACGCGATCCCGCGCGTTAACCGTGAAGGTCACACCCGGATGATCGCCGCGATAGCGCGAAATCTGGCGTGGCAAAAAAAATGGCAACAAAGCTTGGGAACAGGCAATCGAAACATGGCCGCGGCGGACCCCGGACAGATCGGCAACCTGGGACTTCAAACGCGCAAAGTCCGAGCGTTGTGCCCGAATATGATGCAACAGCAATTCTCCTGCCGGGTTCAACCGAACCCCGCGAGGCAATCGTTCAAAGATCTCGTATCCGAATTCTTCCTCGAACTTGTTGATCCGCCGGTTCAATGCCGAGGCCGTAATATGCATGTCTTCCGAGGCCTTCCGAATTGATCCGGCCCGAAGAACGCCTTCGATGAACTCGTAATCCTTAAGATGCCGCATGTCGTTCCCACATAGCGGTGCGTTTTCTGCACCGGTTTGTTGAATTTATAGCATTTGTGTTCGCACCTCCGCCGCCGAAAGCTGTTTCTGCAGACATGATGAATCGAACATGTCACCAGAAATGATGGGAAATAAGGCATGAGAGCTGAAATACCGCTCACTCTAACATCTTTGCACGGCGCTTATGCCAAGGGTACGACACCTTCCGAGATCATCGAACAGGTCTATGCAAGAATTGAAGACGTGGCCGATCCGGGCATTTTTCTGCACCTGTTTGCGAAAGAAGACCTGCTGGCTCAGGCCGAAGCGTTGGGTGACTACAACCCGGAGAAGGCGCTTTTTGGTGTGCCTTTTGTGATCAAGGACAACATCGATGTTGCCGGTGCACCGACCACTGCTGCCTGCCCCGATTTCGCCTATGTCCCCGAAAAAACCGCGTTCGTCGTGCAAAAGCTTCTGGATGCCGGGGCCTTGCTAATCGGCAAAACGAACCTTGATCAATTTGCAACCGGACTGGTGGGTGTGCGCACGCCCTATGGCGCGCCTAAGAACGCAATCGACCCCGACATTGTACCCGGTGGATCGTCCGGAGGCTCTGGCGTGGCTGTGGCCCACGGAATTGCAACATTTTCCTTGGGCACGGATACTGCGGGTTCGGGTCGCGTACCTGCCGCGTTGAACAACATTGTCGGATTGAAACCGACCCTCGGTGCGCTCTCTGCAACGGGGATGGTACCCGCTTGCCGGACCCTCGACACAATTTCGATCTTTGCACTGACAGTTTCGGATGCCTATGCCGCTTATGCGGTCGCTGCCGTATACGACCCCGCAGACAGCTATGCTTGCGCGGTCGAAACGCCGTCCCTTGTTGCGCCACCTTCGGACCTGATCATCGGCATCCCTTCCGCCGCTAGCATCCGGTTCGAGGGTGACGCGGCTCAGGATGGTTCCTTCACAGCAACGGTTGAAGCCCTCAAAGCGACAGGCGCTACGATCCGCGAGATCGACTTCACTCCGCTCTACGACATTGCTGAGATGCTGTATTTCGGCCCGTGGGTGGCCGAGCGCTATGTCGCAACCGAAGACCTGATCACCAACAACCCTGATGCGCTTTTTCCGGTGACCCGCAAAATCATCGGTTCGGCGGTTGGCAAAACGGCCGCGGACGCGTTCAAGGGGTACTACAAGCTGAAAGAGCTCGCCAACGGGATTGCGCCCCTGATCGACGCCTGCGATGCGCTGTGTGTCCCCAGTATCCCGACCTTTGCCTCGGTCGCTGATCTGGAGGCTGACCCAATGGGTCCAAACAACATGCTGGGCACCTACACCAACTTCGTCAACCTGATGAACCTGTGCGCGATTACAGCGCCAACACCCGCCCGACCTGACGGTCGTCCCGGCAGCGTGACCTTCATTGCCGAGGCGGGTGCAGATGCCAAGGTCGCAGCTCTTGCAACACAAGTCGAAGCTTGGGGCGACCGCAAGTTGGGTGGCACAGATTGGACCATTGAGCCTGCGCAACTGCCAAGCAGCCCTGCCGAAACGGTAATTCGTGTTGCGGTCTGTGGAGCACACATGTCCGGCCTGCCCTTGAACCATACCTTGACCGAGCGCGGCGCCCGTTTCGTCAAAACAGACGCTACCGCGCCCGACTACAGTTTCTTTGCCCTTCCCGGATCGGGCATCGCTCGTCCGGGACTGGTCCGCACCACCCCGGGTTCCGGTGCCTCTGTGGCACTAGAACTGTGGGACATGCCGGTCACCGCGTTCGGGAGCTTCATGAAAACAATTCCTGCTCCGTTGGGCATCGGAACGCTGACTCTGGCCGATGGTGACTTGGTGCAGGGGTTCCTGTGCGAAGCCTTTGCCACCGAGGCAGCAGAAGACATCAGCGCCATCGCAGATTGGCGAAAATACCTGGCAGTGAATGCCTGAACGACAACGCGCAATGCGCCCCAACATGGATGTTACTTATGACCGACGTATCAAGACGCAGATTTCTACAAACCGGGGCGGTGACAGCCGCCACCCTTCCTTTCTTGCGTGCTTTGCCCGCCGCGGCTGCGGGTGACGACGTGCTGGTGGCCGTAAACGGCCAAACAATTAACAGCCTCGATCTTCACCGCACTGGTACGAACCGGCCCAGCTATCAGGTAGCGATCAACTGCTATGACCGATTGGTGTCCTTTGGTACCAAGCCGTCATCTGGTGGTGGACTTGAGTTTGACTACTCCAAAGTAGAGCCCGAATTGGCGGAAAGCTGGACTGTGTCCGACGATGGACTGGTTCTGACATTCACTTTGCGCGATGCCACTTTCCAGGATGGCAGCCCCGTAACAGCCGCAGACGTGAAATGGTCTTTCGACCGCGCCGTATCGCTGGGCGGATTTCCAGCCGTCCAGATGAAAGCAGGCGGCTTTACCCGACCAGATCAGTTTGCCGCGCTTGATGATAAAACCTTCCAGATCACACTCGACTTCCCGTCGAAACTGGCGATTCCGGATCTTGCGGTGCCAATTCCCTTTGTGATCAACTCGAAGGTTGCCATGGCCAATGCAACGGCTGATGACCCTTGGGCCACCGAGTACCTGCACAAGAATACTATTGGATCCGGGGCTTTCAAAGTGGCCCGTTGGACACCTGGCGAACAACTGGTCTACGAACGTTTCGACGATTGGGCCAGCGGCCCGACCCCGGCCTATAAACGTGTCGTCATTCGCGAAGTGCCGTCTTCGGCAACCCGCCGTGCAGTGATCGAACGCGGCGACGCACAGGTCTCGTTCAACATTCCTTCGAAAGACGCGCTGGAACTGTCCGAGAAGCTGGAAGTCAACTCTACTCCCATTGCGAACTGCATCAACTGTATCGGCCTAAACACCAATTTCGCTCCCTTCACCGACAGTGATGTGCGCAAGGCCGTGGCCTATGCGATCCCTTATGAATCGATTTTTCAGGTCGCAGCTTATGGTCGTGGCGCCCCGCTTTGGGGCGAAGAGACCGAGCGCAGCGACATCGCGTGGCCGCGCAAGACCGGGTACTACGAAGATCTCGACAAAGCCAAAGAGCATCTGGCGAAGTCAGGCTATCCGGACGGCTTTGAAGTGCCGTTTTCGATCAGTCTGAACCAACTTGACTGGATGGAACCTGCGGCGCTTTTGATTCAGGAAAGCCTTGCCAAGATTGGCATTACGGTAACCATCGACAAAATCCCAGGCGCAGATTGGCGCACGGCCTCGCTGGTTGAAAAGCGTCTTGCGTTTCACCTTGAAGGCTTTGGCGGCTGGCTGGACACTCCGGATTACTACTTCTTCTGGGCGTACAAAGACGGGCACCTGTTCAATTCGTCAAACTATCGCAACGAAGAGATCGAGACCCTGGTCGATACCACGCTGCATATCCCAGTTGATGATCCGGCTTATACGCCCAACGTCAAACGCATGTTCGAGATCGCGCTGGACGAACTGCCACGCATTCCACTTTGGCAACCGGCCCTGAACGTCGCGTTGAATGGTGCGGATGACTACGAATTCTGGTTCCACCGTCAACTCGACGTTCGTCCAATCAAACCAGTGTAGTCAAAATGCGGGCTCGATTGATCATTGCCCGATTGATACAGGCCATCCCGGTTGTCATCGGGGTGGTTGTTATCACTTTTATCCTGACACGTGCGCTGCCAGGTGACCCGGCTGTGTATTTCGCAGGTGACGCCGCAGACGAGGCGTCGATCCAGCAGGTGCGCGAAACACTGGGTCTGGACAAACCACTGCCCCATCAGTTTCTGCAATATGTCCGAGATCTGGTACGTGGTGATTGGGGCAACAGCCTGTCGACAGGGCAACCTGTGCTGGCAGATCTTGCGCGGCGGCTTCCCGCTTCGCTCGAGTTGACCCTTCTGGCGCTGCTGCTGTCATGCGCCATTGCGATTCCGTTGGGCGTCATGGCCGCCACAAGCCCCGGTTCGTGGAAGGATCACCTGTGCCGGGTGTTGGTAACTGCGGGCGTATCGCTGCCAACCTTTTTTACCGGCATCCTTCTGGTTTATGTCTTCTACTACCTGCTGGACATCGTTCCTTCGCCTCTTGGCAGGCTCGACTTCATCTATATCGAGCCAGACTCGATCACTGGCTTCTACTTGATCGACGGCGCACTGACCGGCGACTGGGAGACTTTCAGAGGAGCCGCTAAACAGCTGGTCCTGCCAGCCACCACGATGGCCATTTTCACTCTGGCTCCCATCGCCCGCATGACCCGGGCCTCGATGTTGACGGCTTTGTCTTCTGATTTCATCCGCACAGCTCGTGCTGCCGGCTTGGCGCGACGCAAAATCCTGATGGGATACGCGCTGCGCAATGCCCTTTTACCAGTTGTGACAACGTTGGGAATGGTGTTCTCGTTCGCGTTGGGTGCGAATGTGTTGGTCGAAAAGGTCTTTGCCTGGCCTGGTATCGGCTCTTACGCCGTCGACGCATTGGTCGCGTCAGACTACGCGGCGGTGCAGGGCTTTGTGTTGGCGATGGCGTTGCTGTTTGTAGCACTGAACCTGATCATCGATCTTGTTTACGCGCTGATCGACCCGCGCATTGGGTTTGACTCATGACAACTGAACACGCCCAAAACCAAAGCTTTGCAGGCCACGTCGGGTATGTCCTGCGTGCAAACCCGGTGACGATGCTTGCTTTTGCAATGCTTGGCTTCCTGATCATCTGTGCAATTTTTGGCCCATCTTTTGTGCCATTTGACCCACTCGCCTCGGGTGATCAAATACTGCAGCCACCCAGCTGGGCACATTGGTTCGGCACAGATCACCTTGGTCGCGACGTTTTCAGCCGTGTCATCGTCGCCACCCGGCTGGACATGGCCATTTCCATCGGTGCCGTCGCATTGTCGTTCGTCGCCGGTTCAATTCTTGGCTGCGCAGCCGGGTTTTGGGGAGGCTGGTGGGATGCCGTGATCAGTCGCGGCCTTGATATGATCATGGCCTTCCCACTGTTTGTCCTGGCCATGGGCATCGTTGCGGCACTTGGCAACACGGTTGAAAATGTCATTTACGCCACCGCGGTCATCAACACACCCTTTTATGCACGCGTGGTCCGCGCCGAAGTCAACATCCGGCGCGAAGCCGGGTTTGTTCAGGCGGCCAAACTGGCTGGCAATTCCGACCTTCGGGTTGTCGCGCTGCATATCTTTCCAAACGCACTGCCGCCGATGATGGTGCAGGTATCGCTGAACATGGGCTGGGCTGTGTTGAATGCTGCTGGGCTGAGCTTTATCGGCTTGGGCGTGCGCCCGCCAACACCGGAATGGGGCATCATGGTTGCCGAGGGGGCAAACTATATCATTTCAGGCGAATGGTGGTTGGCGGTGTTCCCTGGACTTTGGCTGATGTTTGCCGTTTTTACCTTCAACCTTTTGGGCGACGGGCTGCGCGATATCGTAGACCCCAGGCAGAGACGCTAGATGCTAAAGATCCAGAACCTGCGCGTTCAGTTTCAAACCAGAAATGGCCCTGTGGACGCCGTGCGGGGCATCGACCTGATGCTCGGCCGGGGAGAGACCTTGGGGATCGTCGGAGAAAGCGGCTCGGGCAAGTCTGTAACCGCCTTCAGCATCCTCCAAATCTTGGACCAAGGCGGACGGATCGTTTCAGGTGAGTTAAATTACAGCGGAGTGGATCTTAGCAACGCGTCCGAACGCGATCTAAACGACATTCGCGGACGAGAAATCTCGATGATCTTTCAGAATCCGCGCGCTGCATTGAACCCTATCCGTAAGGTTGGTCATCAGATCGAGGATGTCTTGCGCCATCATGCGCAGGCCACCGTGCAAGATGCCCGTGCCAAGGCCATTGCCGCTTTGAAAGAAGTACAGATCAAAGATGCCGAAGCACGCTATCACGCTTACCCTTTCGAATTGTCAGGCGGGATGTGTCAACGTGTGGTGATTGCGCTGGCACTTGCCTGCAAACCTCAACTTTTGATCGCCGATGAACCCACAACCGGTCTGGACGTCACCACGCAGAAAACTGTTATGGACCTGATCCAGGCTCTGGCACATGAGCGTCAGATGGGCGTTATATTGATCACCCACGACCTTGGTCTCGCTGGGCAGTATTGTGACCGCTTGGTGGTGATGAAGGACGGTGCGGTTGTCGAAAGCGGCGCTCCGGAAACGCTTGGTCGGTCGGCAACCCATGCCTACACCCAGCGACTGGTTGCTGCGACACCGCATCCCGGTAAAACACTTCACGAGCTGGTTTTGGGTGGCACCGAAACACCCGTTCCCGATCAAGGCGATGTGCTCTTGTCGGCACAGAATGTTACTAAGACCTATGTGGGTAAGTCCGGACCGGTTCATGCCCTGAAAGGTGTCAGCTTTGACCTGAGGCAAGGTGGTTGCCTTGGTCTGGTCGGTGAGAGCGGATCAGGGAAATCCACAGTTTCCTCAATCATCGCGCGCCTACAGGACCCCACCGATGGTGCCATTTTGTTTGAAGGCGCGTCGCTACTGGACACATCTGCAAAGAAATTTGCCCGTGACCCGCGCAGGCCGCAGGTCCAGATGGTCTTTCAGGACGCTACCGACAGCCTAAACCCACGACACTCAGCCGCTCAATCTATTGCAGAACCCTTGCGACATCTTGGCAATCTGACAAACATTCAACGCCGGGATCGGGTGCATGAATTGGCAGAACAAGTTGGCCTTCCGTCTCCTTTGTTGACCCGCCTGCCGCATCAGCTGTCCGAAGGACAAAAAGCACGGGTTGGCATTGCTCGTGCTTTGGCCGTAAGTCCGAAACTTCTTATTCTAGACGAACCAACTGCAGCATTAGATGTCTCGATCCAGGCAATTGTATTGAACCTGCTTGCCACGTTGCGGCATCAGCTGAACCTGACTTACTTGTTCGTCAGCCACGATCTGGCGGTCATTCAAATGCTGTGCGACAGCGTTGCTGTTATGCGTCAGGGGCAAATTGAGGAAATGGGGGAAACGTCGCAGGTCCTTAACGCACCCGAAACCGCTTACACCCGATCCCTGATCGATGCAGCGCCGGTGCCGATCATGTAAGCGTCGACAACAGCCGAAATTTCCTGCGCAAAGGCACTATCAACGGCGTGCAGGTCTAGTCAATTGCGACAAACCCGTCATCCGACTTGATGCGATGGGTCACCTTATTGGCCACCGACAGTGTCTGCTCCACAAAACACCCCTTTTTCGCGGCTTGGATCAGGGCCACCTGCTGGTCGAATGCGGACGAGCTCTCAAGAAAGATGTCGATGTCGAATGACTTCGGCGCAGTCTCGTAGATGCGACCCTTTGGAGTCCACTGCCAACTGACCTTGGTTTCAACGCGCAGGTCATCGATTTTGACATCCATGCGCTTTGCGAAGGCGCGCAGCTGCGTCATGATGCACCCGGTCAGCCCGCCAACAAACAGGGCAAGGGGCGGTGGCGCGGTGGCGTCGCCGCCGTGAAACGGTCCTTCGTCAGTGGCCAAGGTGAAATGCTCTTCCATCGGCTCGGTCATCGTGACGTCAAGCTCGTTACGCATTTTGCCAACGGCCTGCCCGTCGCAGGTGAATGTCACGGTCAGCGGGTCTTTAGGTTGTTCAACAGTCATCAGAAATTCACCTTGTCAGCACCCTTTAAACCAAGAATTTGCCGAGCTTCGTCAGGTGTGGCGGGTTCATTGCCCTGTTCGCGCAGGATCCGGACAATCTTTTCAACCTGCTGAGCGTTCGACGTGGCCAGTTCTCCACGCGAAATATAAAGGGAATCCTCCAATCCGACCCGCACGTGCCCGCCCATTTGGGCGCCAACCGCTGCCATCCGCATCTGCTGTGCCCCTGCGCCGATAACGGACCATTCGTATCCCTGACCCAACAACTTGTCTGCCGTCTGTTTCAGGAACATCAGATTGTCCAGCTCGGCCGCAATGCCCCCCAGAACCCCCATGACGAATTGCAGGAAGATCGGGCCGTCGAAATACCCCTGATCCTTGCAGAATTTCAGGTTGTAGATGTGGCCCACATCATAGCATTCATGTTCAAACTTCATGTTGTGTGGTGCCCCGCCCAATTTCTCAGCAATCATCCGGATGTCGGCAAAGGTGTTCCGGAAGATGTTGCCTTCGGAGGCGCGCAAATAGTCCTCTTCCCACGGCTCTTTCCACTCTGAATAGCGATCAGCCAACGGATGTAGGGCAAAGTTCAGCGACCCCATGTTCATGCTGCACATCTCGGGGCTGTAGGTTAGCGCAGGTGGCAGTCGCTGAGCCACGGTCATCGTCGGGCTGCCGCCGGTTGTGATGTTGACGACCGCACTTGTCGCGGCCCTTATCCGCGGCAGGATGTCTTCGAAATGTACCGGGTCAACGGACGGCGCGCCGTTGTCCGGGTTGCGGGCATGCAGGTGCAAAATGGCCGCCCCCGCATTGGCCGCATCGATGGCCTGCTGTGCAATCGTGTCAGGATGGACCGGCAGATAAGGCGACATGGTGGGGGTGTGAATTGCCCCGGTGATCGCACAAGAGATGATCGTCTTTTTCGGCATTGGATCAGTCCTCGATAATGGCAACGGCACGGGTGAATCCCGCAGAGGCGTTTTTGATCTTGAAAGGAAAGCAGGACACCATGAAACCGGTCGCAGGAAGCTGGTCCAGATTGGCCAGTTTCTCGAGATGGCAATACCCGATGTCCATACTGGCGCGATGACCTTCCCAGATCAGACTGGCATCGCCGGTTTCCGCGTATCGTTTTGCAGTGACGGAAAACGGAGCGTCCCAGCTCCAGGCATCCGTTCCGGTCAGCCGCACACCCTGCCGCAACAGGTGCAGCGTCGCGTCGCGCCCCATGCCGCATCCTTTGACCAGATAGTCGGGCTGACCGTAACTGGCCCCGGCGGACGTGTTAATCAGCACGATATCAAGAGGTTGCAGAATATGACCGACCCGCTCCAACTCGGCATCGATATCATCCGGCGTCACAAGATAGCCGTCCGCGAGATGTCGGAAATCCAATTTGACGCCCGGGTTGAAACACCATTCCAACGGGACTTCGTCGATGGTAATCGCGCGTTTGCCACCATCCATCGTCGAATGATGGTGATAGGGTGCATCCAGATGCGTGCCGTTATGGGTGGATATCGTCAAGCGCTCAACAGCCCACCCCTCGCCGCCCGGCAACGCATCCCGCGACAATCCAGGGAAAAAGTCCATCACCTGCTGCGCCGTATCCGCGTGGTTGAAATACTCGATCTCGGGCAACATGATGGGCGGGTCCGATGCAATCTCGGCCTCTAACGCCACGGAAATATCTATAAATCGGCGGGGCATTTCCGATCCTCCTAACGGCCAAGCAGACCGGTTGCGATGACGGGGAAAAAGACGACGGCCGCAAGGCAAACCAGCATCATGACAGCGAAAGGTGCGGCTCCGATGAAAATGTCGGACAGCTTGATATACGGGTCATCCAGCGTTGATTTGATGACATAGACTGATATCCCGAAGGGCGGCGTCAACAGGCCAACTTCTACGGCGATAACGGTGATAATGCCGAACCAAACCAGATCGACACCCATCGGCACCACCACCGGCAGCATCAGCGGCACAAGGATCAACATGATGGACGAGCTGTCCAGAATCATGCCGAACAGAATAACAACCAGTACATAGATCAGGATCAGGCCGTAGAGGCCAAGCTCGGCCGAGGCAACAATTTCGCCAAATGCGCCCGGCAGACCGGAAAATGACAGCATCCGCGAATACATCTGTGCGGCAACAATCAAGAAACAGACAGCAGCCGTCACCAACCCTGTTTCAACCAACACGCGCCACAGGCTTTTGGCGTTCAACGTGCCCTTGGCAAGACCAATCAGCAATGCCCCGACCGTGCCGATCGCGCCGGCCTCCACCGGGGTGAAGAAGCCCACGTAAATGCCGCCCAAAACCAAGGCGATAAGCAAGGTGATCGGCAGCCCTTTCGCCAGCAATTGCCTGGCCGAAAGGGGGGCCTCGACCTGACCCAGGTTTTGCCCGACAATTCCGGGCACAAAAAGCGCCATCAAAACAGTGCCCATGCCGAACAGAATTGCCAGCAACAAGCCCGGGCCCACACCGGCAAGGAACAGATCACCAATGCTCTGCTCGGTCAAAAGTCCATAGAGGATCAACAGCAGGCTGGGCGGGATCAACATTCCCAGCACCGACGAGCCCGCCACCAGTCCAACCGAAAAACGCGGTGTATAGCCGTGCCGGCGCAGCTCTGGCACAGCGATCTTGGTGAAAACGGCAGCTGATGCGATCGAAATACCCGTTATGGCCGCAAAAATCGTGTTGGCGGCGATGGTCCCGATGCCCAGCCCCCCCTTAATCCGGCGGAACATGGCGTTGGCCACGTCGAATGAATCACGCCCCATACCGCTTTCGCTGACCAGAAAACCCATCAGAACAAACAACGGTACAACGCCAAAAAAGTAAGACGAAATCGCGTCGTTGGCCGCAAGGCCCAGCATTTTTGACGCCAAAAGCGGTGACCCTTTGATGGCCCATACACCAAGGAATGAGCACGCGATCAGGGCAATCGGGACATGCATGCCCAAAAGCACCAAAAACCCCATCAAGGCCAACGCGATCAGCCCGATCTCGAACGGCGTCACGACAGGTACCTCCGCAAGATCCGCGCCACGAATTGCAGTGCCAAAAGCGCGGCACCCACCGCAAGCATCGCCTTGACGGGCCAAGTTGGGGCCGTGAAATCGCCGACGGCACCGACAAAGTCATTGCGTTCCCATGCGCGGGTCATAATCGGCCAATGCGCGTACAGGATTGCGCCCAGAACCGCGATCCCGACCAGATCAAAAACTGTCTCCAAGGCGTCTGCCAAACGTGGTTTGCGGGACTTGATTGCGTCCAGAACGCCGTCTGAACGTGTCAAGCGACCCGCCCTAAGTGCCTGCGGTGCTTGCAGAAAAACAATCGCAACGATTGACAGCGAGACAAGCTCCGGCACACCCGAGACCGGGGCACCCAACGCTTCGCGCCCGATGACGTCGGCCGTGATCAAGATCACAAGCCCAACGATCAGACAGGAGCCGGCCACATTGGCAACAAGCGTTACCGCGTCCAGCACACGCAGAAAACGGCCGGGCATAGTCGCCCGACCGATGGTTTCAGATGTCATTCCTGATCCCAATTCCGAAGCGGTGTGGCCCCCTCGCCGCGCATGGTGTCCATGTACAATGACAACACTTCGCTGCCGGGAATCCCCTGACCGTCCAGCCCCTCGGCCCAGGTTTTGGCAGCGTTGTCCATACCGGCGGCCCATGCCGCGCGCATCTCGTCGCTGGCATCTGTGATGGTTGCGCCGTTTTCACCCATGACCTTGAACGAGGTTTCAACAGCGCCTTCCAGCGCGGCCAGATACCACTCTTTTGCAGCATCCGCCCCGGTGTGCAACGCTTGCTTGGCCTCATCTGGCAGATCGTCATACCAGTCAGCATTAGCGCAGAGTGCCCCGGCATATTGCGCGCCAAGACCCGCCCGCGTGACATAGGGCGCCACTTCGTACAGCTTGCCCGGCAGCGCTGCCGAGGCAAAGACAATCACGCCATCATACACACCGGCCTGAAGCTCGTTGTAGTAGGTGGTCAGATTACCTGACACGCCCACCGCGCCGGTTCCCGACAACCAGTTGATGGCAGGTCCGGGTGCAGCAATCTTCTTGCCGTCCAAATCGCCAAGATCCGCAATTGGGAACTTGGTCATCAGCAGGTAATCGTCGATACCCACCGGTGCCCCCAGGTACACCACGCCGTTTTGCGTATAGGCCTCGGTCATTCGAGGGTCGCTTTTGTGCAGTTCATCCATCAAATCGGATACCGCGCGCGGGTCGTCGTTAACAAATGGCGTGTAGTACGTGACGTTCTGCACCGCCAGCTTGGCAGGGTCAAAAAGGCTTTGGCAGATCCCGATCTCGGCCAGCCCGGCCTCAACCGTTTCCAGCTCGTCGCCAACCTTCGCAATGGAGCCGCCGTATTGGCCGTCAAAGGACATGGTGTGCCCCGAGCCTTCGAGCGCAGCATTCACGCCGGGCACGAAAGCTTCGTCGACCATTTTTACCCAACGAAACACACCCGGATGTCCAGCGACAACGGTTGCATTGAAACTGTCGGCAAGAGCCAACCCGGGCAGCGCGCACGAGACCGCAAGCATACCCGCAGTGATTGAATTTCTCATATTCTCCTCCCTAAAATTCTCAACCGTTTTGTATCGCCACTGCTCCTCCAACAGCGAAACGAATGAGAGACTCTACAAACTCGTCTTGGTTATTTTCGAGGTGCTCCCCGCCGGCCAGCCGCCCTGCCCTTCCATCGCGCGGCAGCGCAGCCGTCAGCACGCCAAGGGCTGCCAGGTAAATCTGGGCGGCCTGCGTTACCGTGCTGTTTGGAAAGCAATCATGGATGGCCGCAACAAACAGCCGCGCCGTGTCATCATAATTTTTGCGAACCAGGATTTCGTCGCGGGCATTGCCAACGATCAAACCGGCGAAAATGCGGGCATAAGCGCGCCCCCCGCCGGACGGGCCAAGTGCAGGCAAGAACAACGCTCGGAAAACCTGCGCAAGACGGTCAGCGGCGGTTGGTTCGATTGCCTGCAAAAGCTTCTGACGCTCTTGGTTGATCAAAGACGAACGATGTTCAATCACCGCGGCATAAAGGCGATCTTTCGAGCCAAAATGGTAATGCAGCAACGATTGGCTTACACCGGCACTGGCTGCAAGCGCCTTCATCCCCAGCCCGTCAAAACCCTTTTCGGCGAACCCAAGTTCGGCCGCAACAAGGATACGTTCCAACGCATCCAGTTTTGCATCGTGGTTTGGTTTTCTGACGGCCCCCATAAGGTGACCTTAGATTCTGACTGATCGATCAGTCAAGAAATTTGCAGGATTTCTTCGCGCACCAAGTCCCCGTTTGCGATCAGGGCGCCGCGGTGCCCGAACGGGCGTCCTGTCTTATCAAGTCTGCTGCTTTCTCGGCGATCATAACAACAGGTGAAGCCGTGTTGCCCGACGGGATGGTTGGCATGATCGATGCATCGACGACACGCAACCCGGACACGCCGTGCACGCGCAGCCTGGGGTCCACGACCGCGTCTTTGTCGTCACCCATCTTGCAGGTCCCGACAGGGTGAAAGATCGTGGTGGCAATATCGCCAACGGCTTTGACGATCTCTGCCTCGGTCGCAACTTCGGGTCCTGGCAACACCTCTTCGGGCTGGTAAGGCTTCAGCGACATTGCAGACATGATTTGGCGCGCCTGACCGACAGATGTTACAGCAACCTGCCTGTCCCGATGCGTCGAAAGGTAGTTCAGCCTAATGTCCGGCTGCATGTCGCGATCGGGCGAAGAGATGTGGCACTCCCCCCGGCTTTCGGGCCGCAAGTTGCACACCGAAACTGTAATGGCGGGGAATGGATGCAGGGGATCGCCCAGCTTGTCGGTCGACAACGGTTGCACGTGATACTCCAGATCCGGTGTTGCAAGCGAGGGGTCAGATTTGGTGAATATTCCGAACTGGCTGGGCGCCATTGACATGGGCCCGGTTTGCGACAACCCGTATTGAAGCGCAATACGCGCCTTGCCCCAAAGACTGTTGGCCATTGTGTTCAATGTCTGTGCGTTTTGCACTTTGAAGACCGTACGAATTTGCAGGTGATCCTGCAGGTTTTGACCCACGCCCAAACTGATGTGCCGTGGCGCGATACCGAAACGGTCCAATATGTCGGCAGGGCCAATCCCGGACAACTCCAGCAACTTCGGTGAATTGATCGCCCCGGCGGCCATGATCACCTCGGCCTGCGCTCTGGCGGCCATCTGTTGGCCTTTCCAACGGAACTGAACACCAACCACGCGCTTACCATCCAGAACAAGCTTGTCTGTTGTCGCTTGTGTGAGCACACGCAGGTTCGGCCGTTTCAAAGCTGGACGCAAAAACCCTTTTGCAGTATTCCACCGCACGCCATTTTTCTGATTGACCTCGAAAAAGCCCGAGCCCTCGTTGTTGCCATCGTTAAAATCTTCGCGCGGGTGAATACCAAACTCTTTAGCACCGTTCTGCACCGCGCGCAGGATGTCCCATTTCAGACGCTGTTTTTGTACTTTCCACGCTCCGCCGGCCCGATGCATTTCACTGTTGCCGGCATGGTGATCTTCGGACTTCAGAAAGTAGGGAAGAACGTCGTCCCATCCCCAGCCTACATTCCCCAATTGCCGCCAGTGGTCATAATCCGCGGCCTGTCCCCGCATATAGATCATGCCATTGATCGACGTACACCCACCCAGGACCTTGCCACGTGGATAAACCAGCGACCGCCCATTCAATCCCGGTTCGGCAGCTGTCTTCATCATCCAGTCGGTGCGCGGGTTGCCGATGCAATAGAGATACCCCACCGGGATATGCACCCAGTGATAATTGTCTTTCTTGCCTGCCTCCAGAAGCAAAACGCGTGTGTTCGGGTCCTCGCTCAGCCGGTTGGCCAAAACGCATCCCGCCGTGCCCGCGCCAATGATGATATAGTCATATCGACCTTCAAGATCGGCCATCCGGTTATCTCCTGTCAGTATTCCACAACCAGCTTGCCAATCATGCGACCGGTTTCGATCAGCGCGTGCGCTTCTTTGAGTGTCTGGGCCCCAAGGCCCTGCAATGTCCGGGTTTCGGTGGTGCGGATGGACCCGTCATCCACAAGGCGCGCCATGTGCGACAGGATTTGCCCCTGCCTTGCCATGTCGGCGGTGGCAAACATCGGCCGCGTGAACATCAGTTCCCACATCAACGCCGCCGACTTGCCTTGCAGCGCGGAAATATCCAGCTTTTCCGGCGTCTCGACGATGGTGCCAATCCGGCCCTGCGGTGCGATCAGCGCGCACATCGCGTCCCAGTGCATCGCCGTGTCGGCGTATTGGCAAATGAAATCCGCGTATTCGCGCCCAGACGCGCGGTAGGCCGCAACAAGGTCACGGTGATCCACGACATCATGCGCGCCCATCTGAAGGCACCAGCTTTTTGTTTCAGGGCGCGAGGCGGTGGCGGTGATGTCAAGCGCTGTGAGGTGCCGCGCCAGTTGCAGGGTGACCGAACCAACACCGCCTGCACCGCCGATCACCAGAAGTGATGCGGTGTCGGGGGGCTGTGGCACCTGCAGCCGGTCAAACAGCATCTCGAACGCGGTGAGCGAGACCAACGGCATGGCCGCCGCGGCCACCGGCGCAACCGAGCTTGGCGCAAGGGCGGCAATCCGGAAATCGACAAGCTGCATCTCGGCATAGGAACCCGGGCGCGAGGGGTCACCCGCGTACCACACGCGGTCGCCCTTGCGAAAACCGGTCACATCCTTGCCGACAGCCTCGACCACCCCAACCGCGTCAAAGCCCAGGATGTAGGGTGCGTCATGCGGGTGGTCGACCGCCGTGCGTATGCGCACCTTTGCATCCGCCGGATTAACCGAAATGGCTTCGATCGCAACCAGCAGGTCGCAGTCCCCCGGGGTGGGCACGGACATATCCGTTTCAAACAGGGACTCTGGTTCCGTAATCGGAAGCGACTTCAAAAATCCAACAGCGCGCATGATCTCTCCTTACGTGGTTAGCCCTTGCCAGAACCCTTGCATCCTGTCCCCCAGATCGAGATACATGGCATAGCGCCGGTCATAATGGGCGGACATGCGTTGTTGCGGTGTGTGGTTGGCCTTGGCGCGGGTCATGCGCTGAATGGCCTCTTCGTACGATCCGACATGCCCGGTTGCCAGCGCCGCCCCGATGGCCGCGCCCAGCGCCCCGGTCTCCCGTGCCTCGGCCACGCTGATCGGCACGCCCAGCCCGTCGGCAAACATCTGTGGCCAATGCGGCGACCGCGCGCCGCCGCCCGACAGAACCGCCCGGTCAAACGCCACCCCTGCGTCGCGCAAGGTTTCGATATGTCGGCGGTGCTCGAACATCACGCCCTCGAACAGGGCGCGCAGCAGGTGACCTTCGCCATGCCAGCCGGCAAGGCCGTAGAACCCGGCGCGACTTTGCGCGCTTTGGCCCGAGCCATAAAGAAACGGGTGGAAAAACGGGTCGTCAGGCTGTGGCGATACCTCGGCAACCCGGTCGTTGCACAGGCCGAACGGGTCATCGTGGTGGGCGCCTCGTTCGACAAGCGCGCGCACATACCATTCCAGGTTCGCAGCCGACGTGGCGCTGGCCTCGATGTTGATAAATCGGTCTGATGCAAAAGCCGAAACCATGAACACGTGCTCGTCGCGCACCGCTGCATTGGAAAACACCTGGTTGATGCTCCATGTGCCTGCGATGATTGACGCGTCACCTGCGTTCACAACACCAGATCCCAGCGCGCTGGACACAACATCGAAATACCCGCCGATCACCGGTGTACCGGCCGCAAGGCCCGTGGCGGCAGCGGCCTTTTCCGTCACGGTCCCGGCAACCTCGATCGGGTCGATGAGGCGGGGCAACATCTGACGGGCATCACCCAGCCCATAGAGCCGCAGCAACGCTTCGTCATATGTCCCCCCGGGCATGCGCAACAATCCGCAACCCGACATGTCCGACAGATCGCTGACGCGTTCCCCGGTCAGATGGTAGGTGATGACATCTTTGCACAGCAAAACCGTGCCAATCTTTTCGTAGGTCTCGGGCCGGTGCCGCTTGATCCATGCCAGCAAGGTCGGAGTTTGCGCGGGCCAAGGCTTTTGCAAGCAAAGCGCGTGGAAGTCCGCACCGTTGTTGCCAAGTTCCGCGGCCAAATCCGCAGCCCGCGTATCCAGGGATTGAATACCCAGCATCGGATCGCCGGCACGGTCCAGCAAGTACAAGCCGTTTCCGTGACCGGCACAGCCGATGCCAACGATCTGATCTGCAGCAATACCTGCTTTGCCGATGCAGCCGCGTATGGCCTGACCCGCATTGGCGCAAAGTTCCGGGATGTCTCGTTCGACAAATCCCGGTGCCGGGGTAGAAGACTGCCCGTCCAGCGCATGCATGGCAACCTGTCTGCCGTCCAGATCGAACAAGACCGCCTTGATGACCGTATTCCCGGCGTCCAGCCCAAGTATGTATTTGCCGAGCTTACCCACGGTTATAGATATCCCAAGCTTCGTCGCCGCTGGCGCCGTTGTGGATCATGGCCATCAGGGCCGCTACAACGGCGCGTGGATTGTCGTGTTGATAGATGTTGCGGCCATAGACCATGCCCTTGGCACCTTGCGCTATGATCGCGGCGGACTTCTTGAAAACGGTTTTCAAGTCTTCCTTGCCGCCGCCACGCACCAATACGGGGACACGGGCGGCTTCGATCACACGGTGATAGATTTCGGGATCGGTGGTAGGGTCCGCCTTGATAATGTCGGCCCCCATCTCAGACGCCAGCCGGACCAATGTCACGATTTTTTCCGCGTCTCCGTCGACCTGATAACCGCCGCGGAGGTCATTGGGCAACATCACCAGGGGTTCGATCATCAGGGGCATGCCATACTTGCGGCAAGCCTCGCGAACGCGGCTGATGTTTTCGACGCATTGACGGAACAGCTCTGGTTCGTCGGGCAGCATGAAGAGGTTCACAACCACGGCAGCCGCGTCCATCTCCAGTGCACCAAGGATCGGCTCATCGGCATTTTGCAGTTGCGACCACATCACCCTATGCCGCTGATCATTGTAAGGGTTGCCCATGTCGATCCGCATGACCAAGGCAGGTTTATCCTTTTCCGGGCGCGACTGCAGAAGATCTGCCTGACCATAGGCGCATTGGATCGCATCCGGCCCCGCCTTGATCAGCGTGTCCATTACGGCTGGCATGTCCTCCAAACCCGCCAAAAAGCTTGGTTCGTTGCAGACACCATGATCAATCGCCACATCCAGACATCCACCGTTGCTGAACAGGCGGTTCATTCGGGCTTTGGGGCTTATACGCATTCTCGTCTCCGTTCGGTATTGCGTGCGGTCAAAGCTTCGGCTGTAACGCCATGAAACTCTGCCAATTCATTGATAAGTTGTTCTTTTTGAGCGCCGATACATTCGGTGCTCAGGCCGCGCGCAGCCGCGAAAACCTCGCAAATTCGATCAATCACATCCATCGAAATCTGCCCGGTGATCGCCAAAGATGTGCGGCGCAACACGATATCTGAAACCGTTTGAACAAATTCCCGTCCAACCAGCCATCTGATTTCACCAACCGTATATGGGCAGCACGTCGCCAGCGGCATGTCCGGATGAGATCGCAAAAACCGTGCCACGTCCTCGGCATGACTGCCGTAGTGATCCAAAAGATGCACCGCGCGCGTTTCAGGTATTCCAAGATTCTTGGCCAAACGCTTGGCATCATCGGAAAATCCCTTGCCACCGCCAATGGGCAGGTTCCGGGTCGATATCCGGCGTTGCACGCCAAGTTCCTCCAGAACCTGATCGGCGGTCTGTTCCGCAAATGCACGAAACGTCGTCCATTTGCCACCGATCATGCAAAACTGCGGAATTTTGCCGGGCAAACGGCGTACATCATGTCCCCGAGAGATCCTGCCGGTAAATTCATGATTGCTCTTGGGCAACGGACGAATGCCACTATAGCTGAACACGATGTCCTGCGCTGCAATCTCAATTTGCGGAAAGATCAGCCGCAGAGACGTCAGGATATAATCGCGCTCGTCATCCTCGCAGCGCACGCGCCCAGGGGTTTCAACGCGAATGTCGGTGGAGCCTGCAAGAACCTGCCCCTGGTAAGGAAAGACAATGCACACCCGGCCATCGGTATTTTCGAAATAGACCATGTGTCCATTCAAAGCATCACGCAGTTGGTCATGTTTCAGGATCAGGTGCGAGCCCTTGGTGCCCGACACCATGCGGCTGCTACCCTCGGCGCCGAGACCACGCGCCGTGTCGTCAACCCACGCGCCTGTGGCATTTACGATCACCTTCGGTTCTATGTCGATATGGCCCTGCCCCTCATTGTCATGCAAAACGACCCCCCGTCCATTTGCGTGCAGCTCGGCATAGTTCAGTGCAACACAGACCGGAGCCGCATTCAACGTGTCCTGCAACAATTCGATACACAGACGTTCGGGGTGACTGATCCACGCGTCATTATACACGGCCGACAGCCGCGCATTTGGCATCAGATCGGGCCAGTTCGCGCGTGTTGACGCGCGCCCGTGAAAACGATGCGCCGGCAAAAGGCGACGTTTGCGCGTAACCCAATCGTACAGCGCAAGACCAACTTTGATCGGAATTGCGCCACGGGCGGCAGGTTTGCCGGTTCGTCCAAGAAAGCTGGCGGCGGAATTGAACAATCCCGATGCCCACGAGGTAATTGGGATCATCGTGGGCAGTGCACGCACCATGTGTGGTGCGTTGCGCAACAGGGCATCACGCTCGTGCAAGGACTCGCGGACAAGGCTGAACTCGCCATTTTCCAGGTAGCGCAATCCCCCGTGAATCATGCGCGAGGGCGCGGCGCTGCAACCGGAACAAAAGTCGTTGCGCTCGACCAGAAGCACGCGCAGCCCTTGCAGTGCAAGGTCACGAAATACGCCGATCCCATTCACCCCGCCGCCAACAACCACAACGTCAAACGAGCTGTTTGCGCGAAGCTTGGCCAGATTTTGAGCGCGTTGATCAGACATGGTTTTCCCGTTCGCTGAAACGACATTTCAGCGTTGTTGAAGATTGGATGTGTGATGGCCGCCCTAGGCTGCCAGGTCGCTTAGATGTTGCTTGGCACTTTGATCGATGGACGAGACGTCATCAGCCGACAGACGTAAAAAACCTGCCCTCGCGTTCTCTTCGGCCTGCGCCACGTTGCGCGCCCCACAAAGCGAAAACGTGATGCCCGGCTGCTGCAACGTCCATGCGATCACGGTCTGGGCCAACGTGGCGCCGTGTTCTTCAGCAATCGGTTGGACATCCTGCATCAGGCGCGCAACGCGTTGCCGATTGGCTTGGCTGAACCAGGGGTTTTCCTTGCGCTGGTCATCCCCTTCAAACTGCCGGTCCGGGCCGATTTTGCCGCTAAGCAGGCCGAGGGCCAATGACGAGTAGCTGAGGATGGACACACCGTTCGCCTTGCACAGGTCCACATGACTGCCCTCCACGTCACGTTTCATCATTGAGTATTCTTCCTGCACAGCGTCCAGTTGCCCCGCGGCCAAATACGCCTGAACGTCAGCCGTGGTGGTGTTGCTGGCACCGATCGAACCAATCTTGCCCTGCGTTTTCAATTGCGTCAGCGCTTCCATGGTCTCGTCAACAGGTGTCGTAGGATCCTGCCAATGTGTGATGTAGTGGTCGATATGGTCCGTTCCCAACCGCGTCAAACTCTGCTCGACCTCGTACACAATCGCGTCTCGCGCCAAGTAGCGGTGCACGGGTGCCCCATTGTAGTCAAAGAAATGGTTGCCTTTTTGCGTGTGCCAAACCAACCCGCACTTGGTGGCCAGCACAACCTTTTCACGACGCCCCTTAATGGCCCGTCCCACGATCTCTTCCGCGACCCCCTGACCATAGGCCGGCGCCGTGTCGATCAGGCTGATACCTTCGTCGATGGACGCCTGAATAGCCGCAATCGAGCGGTCTTCGTCCGTGCCGCCCCACATCCAGCCACCGATGGCCCATGTGCCCAATCCGATGGCCGAGGCCTTGATCCCGGATTTCCCGATCTCACGTGTCAACATCTCATGCGACATGGATCGCTCCCTTCATCTGGTTCATAACCGCCGCTACCGTGTCCTCGTCAGCAATCAGCGCGTTCAGGAAATTTCCGGCCAACGTGGCCTTGATCGGAAGCACCTTTTCAGGGCCTGCTGCCACCCCGATGATCCGATCACATTGTTTCAGGTCCGACGGCTCCAGCGCCACGATCCTGGAATTCAGAGCATAGTTTGATACGGACCCGTTCGAATGGATGAGGTGGGCCAGAAACTCGCCAACGACCCCCATGCCAACCAGCATCTTGCGGTCACCTTCGGGTACGGGATGAAGGTCATAATAGCTGGACTCTTCGGGTTCGATCGATCCAACGCCGACCAGCGCAATGTTGGCACGACGCGCAAGATCCAGAACCTCGCGGATGGACGATACTTCCATCAGCATGTCGCGCTGTTCCTGCGTTTCGGCAAAGAGTGGTGCGTGCAATAGCATGGTTTTACCGCCCAGCCGGTCGGCCATGCGATTGGCAAGATGGTTTACATCCGTAAAGAACTTGCCTTGCACCGCCCCGGTCAAAGGCACGACAGTGACGTCGAAATCGCGTTCCGGTGCAAGGTTTTCGACAACCGCGCTGACCGCTTTGCCACCGGTAATGGCGATCACATCCCCATCGCGCAGTGTTTCAACCAAATGGTTTGCTGCTGCGCGGCCCACCTGTTGAAGGGTTGCGGTGGTGCTGCCGGGAACAGACGGCGTGACGATCGCGTTTTTCAAACCGGTCTCTGCCACCAACTCCTGCTCTAGGTCCATCAGGGTTTGGAACGGACTTTCGATGTCGATCTTGATCATGCCCAACTTGCGCCCCTGGGTAATCAATCGGTTCACCTTAGACGTTGACAGGTTCAGTGCCTTGGCGATGTCAGATTGCTTTTGCCCTTCGAGGAAATGAAGGATCAGCACATTGTGGATCTGCCGAACCAGTTCGAAATCTTTGCTCTTGTCCATCATCGTTCAGCCCCGGCGCTTGTTCAGGTAGTGGTCGATTGTGACCGCCGCCAACAGGATCGAACCCCGGATGATGTCCTGCCAGTAGACGGACACATCCAGCAAAGCCAACGAGCTTGAGACCAGCGAAAGAAGGATCACGCCCAGGATCGCCCCAAGAATGGAGCCAGAGCCGCCATTCAGGCTGGCCCCGCCAATCACGGCGGCCGCGATGATCGTCAGTTCCAGCCCAAGACCGAATGTCGGCTGCGCCGAACCGAACCGGGCCATGTAGATGATGCCGGCAATGCCACACAGCGTCGAGCACAGCGTTGTGGTCAGAAAGATCACCTTCTTGGTGCGGATGCCGGAATAGGCAGCGGCCTTTTCGTTGCTGCCGGTGTAGAATACTTTGCGAAACATCGTCGTGCGCCGCAGCATAAAGTCGAAGGCAACCACGAATACCAGGAAGATGATGATGACCACCGGCACGGGTCCAATCGCGCCCTGACCAATAAACTTGAACTCTGGTGGCAGCGTGAACAGGCCCAGCGGGCGCCCGCCGGTAAACAACAGGCATGCGCCGCGCGCTATCACCATCACAGCCAGCGAAACGATGAAGTGATGCAGTCCCACGCGGGTAACAAAGAACCCCATGAATGCCCCGATACCGGTACAAAGCGCGATAGACATTGCCGATGCAACCCACGGGTCAATCCCGCTCAGGAACAACCACCCCGCAACCACCATCGCCAGTGCCGTGACCGAGCCAACCGACAGGTCGATCCCGCCCGAAATCAGTAAGATGGTCATACCAATCACAAGCAGACCGTCGACCGCGAAAGCCATGGACATGGCCCGCATGTTGGCCCAGGTCAGAAAATATGGCGAAGCGAATGTCATGATGACAAAAAGCGCCAGAATGATAATGACCAGCCCGGTTTCCCGCATGCGCAAGAGCCGCTGAAGAAATGAAACGTCGCGCTTCGGTCGCGCTTGGCTTGTCATGTTTGCTGAATAGTCCATGTTGGTTCCCCGTTCACGCGACTGCATGCGCGTCCAGCACCGATGCAAGGTGCATGATATTCTCTTCGGTCATTTCGCTGCCCGAAACTTCGCCGCTTATTTGGCCTTCACGAACCACCAGAACGCGGTCGCAAACGCCAATCAGCTCGGGCAATTCGGAAGATATGACCACGATGCCCACACCCTCTTCGGCAAGGTCGCGCAGAATTCGGTGGATTTCCGATTTTGCACCGACATCAACCCCCCGCGTGGGTTCGTCCAAAAAGATCAGTCGGGGGTTCACTGACAACATCTTGGCGATCGCCACTTTTTGCTGGTTCCCCCCGGAAAGCGACGATACCGGGTCGCGCATCGTGCCATATTTCAGGTTCAGTTTGCGCGCCAAGGCTTCGGCCTGCTGCAACTCGGAATCTGCCTGGATCAGGCCCGACCGGTTGGCCACCTGTTCGACCTTCAATGCCGAAATGTTGTCGGCGATCGGCAGGTCCAGAAACAGCCCGTCACCTTTACGGTCCTCGGACAGGTAGACCATTCCTTTGGCAATGCTGTCGGGATAATCCCGCAAGGAAAGCGTTTCACCTTCCAGCCGTACTTCGCCCTTAACGTCGCCCTCTAATGCGCAGATACCTTTGACAATTTCACTGCGGCCCGCACCGATCAAACCCGCAAAGCCGAGGATTTCTCCACGTTTCAGGGTGAACGAAACATCGCGAAAACTGCGCGTTTCGGTCAAGTTTTGAACGTCGAGGATGATGTCTTCGGTCGGCGTCTCCTGCTTGTGCGGATACAGGTTGTCGATCACGCGACCGACCATGGCATTCACAACATCGCTGGGTTCTATATCCGCGACATCCTGCGTCACGATATGCTGCCCATCGCGGAATACAGAAACGCGGTCGCAATTGTCGAAAATCTCGACCATGCGATGCGAGATATAGATGATCGAAATCCCACGATCCGCAAGCTCTCGCATGATCCCAAACAATGTCTGTGCTTCTGCTTCGGTCAGGGCGGCGGTTGGTTCATCCAGGATCAGGATACGGCAATCCAGCGTCAGCGCCTTGGCGATTTCGACCAGTTGCTGGTGCGAAATCGACAGGTCGCGCACAAGGACCGAGGGATCAATATCGCAAAGCTGTGCAAAGATCTCGCGGGCATCGTGTTCCAGCTTGCGATAGTCCATCATCAGCGAAGTGCTGACATTGGTCGCAGCCATAAAGATGTTTTCGGCAACCGACACGTCGGGGCACAAAGCAATCTCTTGATGAACAAAGCCGATCCCCAGTTTCTGCGCCATGGTCGGCGAGCTGATTTTTGTTGGCTCTCCATCCAGCAAAATCTGTCCGCTGTTGGGCTGCAATATCCCGTCGATGATGTTCATGAGCGTCGATTTTCCCGCCCCGTTTTCCCCAGCGATGGCGTGGATCTCGCCCCTGCGCAGTTCAAAGTTGACACCACGCAACGCCTGGACCGGGCCAAAGGATTTGCTGAGGTTCGAGATTTTGAGGATTACATCCTGCATCATGGTACGTTCCGCTGCATATTGACGTTGCCCGGGGCTTGACCCGGACAACGCAAGGGAGGTCGTCAAGCCGGGTCGCGGCCTTCCATGTAGACATTCAGGTCAAAGCTGTCGGCGTTGTCCTGCGTGATGACAGCAAACCCATTGTCCATGAACGGAATCTGCACCGGGTTGAAACCGCTGGTTTTCCAATCGTTGAAAGGATCAAACACGTCCGAGCGGTTGGCAAGGTGTACGGCCATGAAGCCCATGAAACCCTGCACACCCTGGTTCGGGTTCAGCGCCATGTGGATGTTGCCCGCGCGGATATGTTCCAGCGTAGTGGGTGTCACGTCGGCATGCATGATCAACAGGTCCGAGCTTGCCTCCATCTTGGCAGCCACAGCGCCTTCGGCTGAACCCGCTTCGGGGATCCACATCGCGGCAACGTTAGGGTTCGCCTGAATGATCGACGCGGTGGCGCGGTAGGCGGCGTTGCTGTCCTGATTGGTGGCCTGGCGACCAACCAGCTTCATGTTCGGATAGTTCTCTTCCATGTACGCGATCAATGCCGTCACGCGCAGATCGTGGTTGGACTGGCCCGGGTTTTCCAAAACCGCATACTCGGCGCTGTCGCCAACTTGCGACACAATCTCCTCGGCGGCGAACTTGGCCTCGGCCAGGTTGTCCGACGTGATATAGGCCGTACGGTTCGATTTCGGGCTGTCCGCCGCAAACGTCACGATCTCGGTGCCGTTTGTGATCGCCCGATTGATCGGCTCGATGAATGGGTCGGACTGCATCGGATGCAACAAAACGCCTGCGGGGGTCTTGATCAGGTCCTGCTCGAACGAGGCGATCTGTTTGGTGATGTCATAGTCGGGCGTGCCAGAGAAAACGGTTTCGCAGCCAAACGCCGCAGCTGCTTGTTTGAACCCCTGATACACCGGCACCCAATACGGGTGGCCCGAGACCATGACGTTCATGACATAGGTTTCGCCCGGTTCGCACATAATACCCTCGGCCTGAGCCGGTGCCGACACAGACAATCCTGCCGCAAGGGCCGTTGTTGCGAAAATTGCTTTAAACTTCAGATGCTTCATGGTTCTCCTCCCAAATTCGATCTGCTTGTTTGTCCCAACCCAAACAGCCTCTACGAGCCGTGAGTGCAAGAAAATTCAAGACGCGCTTTTTGTTGCGCAGTCTCATTGGATAGACCGAAAAACCCTCAACTCAACACTATTTGAAAAAATTGTTGAATGTTGAAAAAAATTTCAGGGCGACCTTAAGACGGGCTTCTCCGCGCAGGACCAACCCAAACTCGGTCTCGGGAATTCCCGATCCACGCGAGGGTGGATCGCGCCACGGGAATAGCCAAAATTTCCGGGACCTGTGCCGAGAACTGAACGTTTTCTGGCTTACGTCTTAGGCGCGCAGAATTTGCGGTAAAGAAGTTCGATGACACCGAAGACCGTTGGGTCGGCAATCGAATAATAGACCTGGCGCCCGTCACGCCGTGCCTGCAGAAGGCCTTCCGACCTTAGCCGTGACAGATGTTGAGAAACGGCAGATTGGCTGGCGCCAACCTGCGCTTCGATGGATGCAACGGATTGTTCGCCGCCAACAAGACTGCACAACACCTTCAATCGATCAGGATGGCCAAGCGATTTCAGGAACTTGGCCGCCTGCTCTGGCGCATCGGGTGCCGCCCGCGCAAACGCAAAAACGGCGTCGTCAGTTGCTTC
Organism: Actibacterium mucosum KCTC 23349; assembly: GCF_000647975.1. Lineage (GTDB taxonomy): Bacteria > Pseudomonadota > Alphaproteobacteria > Rhodobacterales > Rhodobacteraceae > Actibacterium > Actibacterium mucosum. The sequence goes on along the minus strand of NZ_JFKE01000002.1, from coordinate 39,244 downwards.
GAATTGCGCATCCATCGTTTCGTTCACATCCTCTTTCGTTGTTAGAAAATAGCCTTGAGGCGAAAATATTCAACTTTTTTAATATTTTTCCTTGAACGAATTGACACATTAGGATTTTATAATATGTATGCCACAGATCATCTGGAGGTCACCGATGAAACCCCAAGTCTCACCTTTCTTCGACGAGGCCACATTCACCGCCTCGTTTGTTGTGACAGACCCGCAAACCAATCATTGCGCAATTATCGATTCCGTTTTGGATTTTGACTATGCGTCCGGTCGGACCGACCTTCGCTCGGCAGACCAAATCATCGAATTCGTAAAGAAGAACGCGCTGACCGTTGACTGGATTCTGGAAACCCACGTCCACGCCGACCACCTGAGCGCTGCCCCGTACCTGCAGGAAAAACTGGGTGGCAAAATTGGCATCGGCGAGAAGATCACCGTCGTGCAGGACACATTCGGCAAGGTTTTCAATGCGGGAACCGAGTTTCAGCGCGACGGCAGTCAATTCGACAAGCTGTTTGTCGAAGGAGACACATTCTCGGTCGGCATCTTGCGGGCAACTGTCCTGCACACACCGGGTCACACGCCCGCCTGCCTGACTTATGTCATCGAAGACGCAGCCTTTGTGGGCGACACTCTGTTTATGCCGGACTTTGGCACCGCGCGCGCGGATTTTCCCGGTGGATCGGCTGAAACCCTATACGCATCGATCCAGAAACTGTTCACCCTGCCCGACGAGACGCGTGTGTTCGTCGGCCATGACTACAAGGCTCCGGGCCGGGATGAATATGCCTGGGAAACCACAATCGGTGCACAAAAGGCATTGAACAAACACGTCGGACAGGGACGCGGGCAGGAAGAGTTCGTGGCCATGCGCAACCAGCGCGACGCCGAGTTGGACATGCCAAGACTGATCGTTCCGTCGCTTCAAGTGAACATGCGGGCGGGCCAAATGCCCCCGGCAGAAGACGACGGAAATGTATACTTCAAAGTTCCCGTAAACAGGCTCTGAACACATGATAGAACAAAGTTACATCTACGGGCTGATTGGTGGCCTGATCATCGGATTGGGCGCTGCCCTCTACTTGCTGGGCAATGGCCGCATCATGGGGGCCAGCGGCATCATCGGCGGGTTGGTTGATGGCTCTGACTGGGGTGACTGGCTGGGCCGCACCCTGTTTCTGGTTGGCCTGATTGGCGCGCCCTGGTTGGCGCTGACCCTGACGGGGACCCAGGGGACGACCAATATCACCTCTAACCCCGTGGTCATCGTGGCGGCCGGCGTTCTGGTTGGCTTTGGCGCACGTTTGGCCAATGGCTGTACCAGCGGGCACGGCGTCTGCGGGATCTCGCGATTTTCGCTGCGCGGGATTGGAGCCACTGCGTTTTACCTGTTTGCCGGTGGCGTAACCGTTTTGCTGTTCAAACACATACTGGGAGTCATCTGATGCGCGGTATTCTTTCTTTGGCATCTGGATCCTTGTTTGGTCTTGGCCTTTTGATTTCGGGCATGGTGGATACCAAGCGCGTGCAAGGGTGGCTGGACATCTTTGGTGACTGGGATGCCACGTTGGCCTTTGTTCTGGGCGGTGCGATCCTGCCCATGCTTGTAGCGTGGCGGATGACGGAAAAGCTCAAATCGCCAATGGCTGGTGGCACGTTTCCGGCACCGGTTGAGCAAAAGATCTCTGCCGATCTGGCCGTCGGGTCGATGATTTTCGGAGCAGGCTGGGGTTTGGCAGGGCTGTGCCCCGGTCCCTCCTTTGCCTCGCTCAGCTTCGGCGGCTGGCAAGGTTTGCTGTTCGTAGGAGCCATGATCGTTGGCATGCTTCTGGCCGTGCCTGCGAAACGCATGCGCCTTGTGGCAAGCAGCGCGTAACCGGAATGTCGAACAGGCCAACGTTGCTGTACCGCTACCTACCCGTAACAAGATGGGCAGCGGCCTATAACCGCGACAGTTTAGCAGCAGACACGATTGCGGCGGTCATCGTGACGATCATGTTGATCCCGCAATCGTTGGCCTATGCCCTGCTGGCGGGATTGCCGCCGGAAATCGGCCTCTATGCCTCGATCGCACCTTTGGTCATCTACGCGGTGTTTGGCACGTCGATGACCTTGGCGGTTGGGCCTGTCGCCGTTGCCTCGTTGATGACCGCATCTGCCATCGGCGAGCTTACGGCGCGCGGGACACCCGAATACCTGGGAGCCGCGATTGCGCTGGCCCTGATCTCGGGCTTGGTACTGGTTGCGATGGGGATCGCGCGGCTGGGATTCCTGGCCAACTTTCTAAGCCATCCGGTGATTTCCGGATTTGTGACCGCCAGCGCTCTTATCATTGCTGTTGGACAGCTCAAGCATATCCTTGGATATGACATCCATGGGCACAATCTGATCGAACAGGTGACCAGCCTTGTGTCGGGTATCGGCGGCACAAACTTCTGGACCATCATATTCGGCAGCGGCGTGGTGGCGTTTCTGATGTGGACACGGCAATCGTTGGCACCCGTTTTGAAGCGTTTAGGTCTGTCGAAACATCTTGCGGGCAGCCTGTCCAAAGCCGCCCCGGTTCTGGCGGTTGTGGTGACAACTGTTGCGGTCTGGGCTTTTGATCTGCAGGGTGCAGGCGTTTCGGTTGTTGGCGACATCCCCCGTGGCCTTCCCACACCGGCGCTTCCCGCCTTCGATGCCGCACTCTGGTCTACCCTGTTCGTGCCTGCCCTGCTTATTGGCGTTGTGGGCTATGTCGAGACGATTTCGGTGGCACAGACACTGGCCGCCAAACGGCGGCAACGCATCGACCCGGATCAAGAACTGGTGGCACTTGGTGCTTCGAATGTCGGATCGGCCATGTTTGGCGGCTTTCCGGTCACCGGCGGTTTCTCTCGTTCGGTTGTGAATTTTGACGCCGGCGCGCAGACCCCGGCGGCGGGGGCATTCACCGCCGTTGGCATCGCTCTGGCAACGGTGTTTCTGACGCCGCTTTTGTTCTTTTTGCCCAAGGCCACCCTTGCCGCAACAATCATTGTAGCAGTGCTGTCGCTGGTTGATCTTGGCGCAATCACACGCACCTTTGCCTATTCGAAATCAGATTTCACCGCGATGGTTGGCACGATCTTGGGGACGTTGCTGCTGGGTGTCGAAATTGGCATCGCTGTTGGCGTGCTGTCGTCGCTGGTCTTGTTCCTTGCACGCACGTCACGGCCGCATTCGGCCATTGTTGGCCGCGTACCCGGCACCGAACATTACCGCAATGTCGACCGCCACGAGGTCGAGACCACGCCACAAATCCTGTCGCTGCGTGTCGATGAAAGCCTGTATTTCCCCAATGCCCGCTTTCTGGAGGACACGATCAACGACGCCGTATCGAAGAACCCGGAAATCCGCGACGTTGTCTTGATGTGTTCGGCAGTCAACTTCATTGATGCCTCGGCGTTGGAAAGTCTCGAACAGATTGACCACCGCCTGCAAGACGCCGGGCTAAAGCTTCACCTGAGCGAGGTGAAAGGCCCGGTTCAGGATCGGTTACAGAAAACCGATTTCTTCAAGCATCTGTCCGGCAATCTGTTTCTCAGCCAATTCGAGGCGGACCAGGAGTTGAGGTGTTCCACGAACAGGGATCCTGTGCGCACCTCTTAATGTGGCTTGTGGCACATCAGGTTGTGTTGCCCTGCACCAACTGGGTATCCAGCACGGTTTGTTCGGCAATGTCTTCACCGTTCAACAGCGAAACCACGGCTTTCGCTGCCACCTGGCCAAGGCGCTCGCGGTTTACATCAACTGTGGTCAGCCGGGTTCGCACAACCTGCAACAGCGACGTGCCATTGAACCCTGCCACGGCCACCTGATTGGGCACATCATAGCCATTGTCATGCAGCCACGACAAAGCCCCCAACGCTATGGCGTCGTTCAGACAATATATGGCGTCGGTCTCGGGGCGGGTTTCCATCAACCTTGCAACCAGCGTCTGGCCAGTTTCCCCCCGTCTGGGCAAAGCTTCGTCCGTGACCTCGAACGGGACGACACCAAACGCTTGCAGCTTTGACTTGAAAGAGTCGAACCGTCGCGCGGCGCAAAGATCTTTGGACAGTTCAGCCCCGATATAGGCCGGTGCTTTGAAACCGCGATCAACGAAATGCTGCGCCACGAGGGCCCCGCCGGCCTCATGGCTGGGCGAGACACTGCCATCGAAACCGGACTTGGAATCATCCCAGATTTGCACAATCGGACATTGCCAGTTTTTCAGCATCCGAAACGCGGCCTCGGACCGGTTGATTCCCCCCGTCAGGATGATGGCAGCGGGCTGCAACGACAAAACCGAACGAATTATGTCCTCTTCCAATTCCGTGTCGAACTGGTTCTCACCGATGAACGTCATATACCCGTGCGGGCGCAAAACCTCGTTTATTCCGCGCACAACATCGCCGTAAATCGTGTCGTTAATCGATGGTAAGATTACAGCGACGATATCACTGTTCTGCGAGCTCAGAGATCCGGCCAACCTATTGGGAACATAGCCCAAATCCCGCGCAGCAGCGGTGACGCGATCCCGCGTTGCCTCAGAGATACTGCCCGTATTCCGCATCACCTTTGACGCCGTCATCTGGCTGACGCCAGCCTGTTTGGCCACGTCGGCAAGGGTGACCCGTTTCTTTGCGCGCGCTTCGTTGTTCATCCCTTTGACTTAACACAAGTTGCCTGTCTGCCAACTCTTGACAGTCGCAAAAGTTATCGATAACTCAACACTTAGGTTATCGATAACTTTAGCCTGTGGAACACCCGGGGAGGAGCAGCCGTGCAGAGATTTCTGCGAATTTTGTGGTCGTGCGTTGATGCATTCATGGTGGCGATTTTGCTGGCCATGATCGGCATGGTCTTTCTGAACGTTGTGCTGCGTTACGGGTTTTCATCGGGTCTGCGCGAAGCGATCGAGTTGTCGCGGCTCAGTCTGGTTTGGCTGGTCATGGTGGGGGCCGCGGTGGTGATGCGCCGGAACGAACACCTGGCCGTGCGCGAGATCCTGAACCTGTTCCCCCGCCCCGTCGTGATGTTCCTGCGCCGCCTGGCTTACGTAATCATCCTGGCCGCTGTCCTGATGATGTTCTGGGGCACCTTCCGGCAGACCACGGCGAACTGGCAGAATATTTCGCCTCTGACCGGGCTGCCAACGGGGCTTTTCTATCTGGCTGGCATCGTCTCTTCGATCCTGATGACCGCGATATCCCTTGCGCGGATTTATAACCCCGACGCCAAGCTTGACGGTGGTCTGGATGCGGATCTTGGCACCGAGGGCCACATCTAATGACTTTGTTCATCTTCCTCTCTGTCCTGCTGGTTGCCATCATTCTTGGCCTGCCGGTTGCCTTTTCGCTGCTGTTGGCCGCGATGGCGCTGATGGTGCATCTGGACATGGTCAGCGTCGACATCATGGGACAATCCCTGATCAACGGCGTAAACAGTTTCCCCCTGCTGGCCATTCCCTTCTTCCTCGTTGCAGGCGAAGTCATGTCGGTCGGCGGGCTGTCACAACGCATCGTGCGCCTTGCCACGGCACTGCTGGGCCATCGCCGGGGCGGCCTGGGCTACGTGGGCATCTTCACCGCCGTTCTGATCGCGGGCTTGTCAGGCTCCGCCGTTGCGGATGCCGCGGCGCTGGTCTCGATCATCTATCCAATGATGCAAAAGGCCGGCTACCCCGAGGGGCGGTCCATCGGTCTGCTTGCCTCGGGCGGGATCATCGCGCCGGTCATTCCCCCGTCGCTGCCTCTGATCCTGATCGGCGTGGCGGGCAGCATCTCGATCAAGGACCTGTTTCTGGGCGGCATCGCACCCGGCCTGATGATGGGTGCAACTTTGGTTCTGCTTTGGGGTTTTCTCATGCGGAACGAAGACCTCGACGTGCTGCCTAAGGCCAGCCGTGCCGAGAAGTTGGCCGCATTTCGCGACGGGTTCTGGGCCTTGCTTTTGCCCCTGATCATCATTGGCGGCATCCGCTTCGGTGTGTTCACACCAACCGAGGCCGCTGTGGTCGCTGCCGTTTATGCCATCGTGATCTCAACCCTCGTCTATCGCGAGCTCTCGCTGAAACAGTTCTATCATGTGCTGGTCACCGCGGGCCGGTCCACGGCGATGGTCATGTTCCTTGTCGGCTGCGCCATGGTGGCGGCCTGGCTGATCACCATCGCGCAATTGCCGCAGCAGCTGGTCGAGCTTTTGGGCCCGCTGATCGACAACCCGCGCCTGCTGATGCTGGTCATCATGCTGTTCGTGTTGGCCATCGGCATGGTGATGGATCTGGCCCCCACCGTCCTGATCCTTGTACCGCTGCTTATGCCCATCGTCCGCGAGGCCGGCATCAACGAAGTCTATTTCGGGCTGATGTTCGTGATCAACACGTCCATCGGGCTGATTACCCCACCGGTTGGGAATGTTTTGAACGTGGTGTGCGGCGTCAGCCGTGTGCCCCTGTCACAGGCTGTTCGGGGCACTGGCCCCTTCATCCTGGCTTACATGGTGCTTTTGGGCCTGTTTATCGCCGTTCCCAGCATCATCATCGTTCCGATGGAATTCTTCATTGGAAAATAAACCCTTAGGGAGGATCTACCATGACCATTAAAACCACTTTTGCAGCGCTTTGCGCGGCTGCCGTGCTGGCTGCGCCAGCGGTCGCCGAGACCAAGCTGCGCTTTGCGCACCCCACGCCCGAGGCTGACATTCAGCATCAGATGGCCGAGTTCTTTGCCGACAAACTGGCGGAACGCACCAATGGCGATCTGTCGGTGCAAATCTTCCCCGGTGGGCAGCTGGGTTCGGACGCTCAGGCCATCGACGGCGCGCGCTCCGGCACGATCGACATCACCATTGCCGGCCTGAACAACTTCACCGGCCTGATCCCCGAGGCCGCGGCCTTCACCTTGCCCTTCATGTTCCCCACCCGCGAGACCGCCTATAAGGTGCTGGACGGCAATGTCGGCCAGACCGTTGGCGCCGATCTGGAACAGTTTGGCCTGATCCTGCTGGGCTACCCGGAAAACGGGTTCCGCAATATGACCAACAACGAAGGTCCGATCCGTGTTCCTGCCGACGTTGAAGGCCTGCAGATGCGCGTGAACAACTCGCAGGCACTGTCGGATATGTTCCAGGCGCTGGGTGCAAACCCGATCCAGCTGGACGTCAACGAACTGTACACCTCGTTGGAAACCGGTGTTGTGAATGCACAGGATCACCCGATCCCTGTCACCCTGTCGTTCCGTTTCTACGAGGTTCAGGATTACCTGTCCCTGACCCGCCACGCCTACTCTCCGTTGGGCTGGGTGATGAACAAGGCCAAGTTCGACAAACTGTCCGCTGAAACCCAGGCCGTGTTGATGGAAGTGGCCGCGGAATCGGTGGCCTTTCAGCGCAACCTGGCCATCGAGGGCGAAGAGGCCATGCTGGCCACCCTCAGCGAGTCGCTCGAGATCAATGATGACGTCGATGGAGCCGCTTTCCAGGCGGCCGTGCGCCCTGCATGGGACGGCTTTATCGCCACGCATGGTGATGGCCTGATCAACGACATCCTGGAAGCATCGGCCAACTGATCGGCTTGCAAGTCAACGGTTCAGGCGCACCACTGTGCCTGAACCCCTCGCCCCTGAACGGGGCTGTTTCACGGGCACCGCACATGATCACCCGATACGCCATTTTCGAAGGCGAGATCTCCGACGACCAACGGCACAATTTCGAGGCCGCAGTCCTGCAGCGGCTTTTGCCAGCGGTTCGCAAATTGCCGGGATTGAACTCGGCCGCAGTCAGCTTTGCGCGCCGGCGCGATCCGGGGGCGCCGGGTATCGTGATGTTTCTGGTGACCACCTACCCCGATCTGGCGTCGGTTGATGTCGCCACACAAGCGCCCCAACGCAAGGCGGCCCAGCAGGTGACCGATGCGATCTTTGCTGAGTTTGCGACCTGTACAATCCACCACCACGTCACGGAAACGCGCGAGCTGCGCCGGTGACAACAACGATGCGAGGTCAGACGCGCTGGTTTCCCGTACTGCCCCGGATCACCAATTCAGACCGATAGCGCCGCGTTTCGGTTTGGCCGCGCCGCCCGGCAATGCGGTCCATCAACATCGTCGCGGCATCCTTCGCCATCAACTCGATCGGTTGCTGCACCGTTGTCAGGTCAACGATATCCCAGCCCGACATCTCAATCCCGTCGAAACCGACCACCCAGATATCCTCGGGCACGCGGCACCCCACGGCCTTCAACCCGTTCAAGACCTGGATGGCAATCAGATCATTCCCGCAGGCAATTGCCTGCGGCCGGTTCTCGGACGAGCCGATATCCATTCCCAGCTGCCGGAACACGTTCTCTTGAAAGGCCCGTTGGAAATAGAACTCGGGCAACAGCGACAATCCCGCCTTTTCCAACCCCTTGCGGAACCCGGCCTCGCGGTCGACAAGCGTCGTTCTGTCCAACGATCCATTCACGAAGGCGACCCGGGTCTTGCCGCATTTCACAAAATAATTGGCAACCTCTTCGCCGCCGCGCTCGTTGGTCGAAACCACCTGATCATAGTCGACACCGTCGACTGTGCGGTTGATCGATACAATCGGAATCTGCGCGTCCAACGCCGCCTGAACGGCGCGGGTCTGATGGCTGGCAGCCGTAAACACCACCCCGTCAACCATGCCCGATTCGACCGAGCCAATCAGGCTCTCCTCGCCGCTTTCATCGGTATTCCAGACGACAACGCGGCGATTGTTGGCCGCAAACTGGCGCGAAAGTTCCTCCAGGATTTCGGGCACAATCGGATTGGTGATTCGCGAGACGGCCACGCCAACCGTCGAAGACAGGCTGGTACGCATCGCCTGCGCAAAGGCGTTTGGCCGGTAACCTTGCTGTTTTACAACGGCCATTACCTTTTCGCGCGTGGCCGGCTTCACCCCGTCCACACCCGACAAAACCCGCGACACCGTCGCCTGCGAGACCCCCGCAAGCCGAGCGATGTCCGTACTGCTAAGTCGCTTTGTTTTCGTATTCATAGAGTGAACATATAGACAAGTTCGAGCCTTTTGGAAAAAGAAAATTACTATTGTATACGTATTCATTTCTGCTATGAAAAAATTGAGACGACCAAAAGGACGGGCGATGGAATACGAGATTCAGTTATTGGTGGCGCTGGCTGTCGGGCTATTGATCACCGGCGGTATTGCCGGTGTTTTGGCGGGATTGCTGGGCGTAGGTGGCGGCATCGTTATCGTGCCGGTCCTGTTTTGGCTGTTTGACCTTCTGAACGTTTCCCCGGCCGTGGCCATGCACCTTGCCGTCGGCACGTCGCTTTGCACGATCATCCCCACTTCGATCTCCTCGGCCCGCTCGCATCACAAGCGCGGCGCCATCGACGTGGACATGCTGAAATCATGGGCCCCCCTGATTTTCCTGGGCGCGTTGACCGGCGGCATTCTTTCCAAGGTTCTGGATTCCAGCCACCTGACCCTGATCTTCGGCATCATCGCGTTGTTGGTGTCGATCAACATGGCCACGCCAAAGACGCTGGTGATCGGGCAGTCCGTGCCCGGCGGCCCCGTTGGCAAGGGCGCGATCCCGTTCAGCATTGGCGGTTTTTCGGCGCTGATGGGCATTGGCGGCGGTACGCTGTCGGTCCCGGTCCTCAGCGCGTTTTCGTTTCCGGTGCACCGCGCTGTGGGCACTGCCTCGGCCTTTGGGCTGGTGATCGCCGTTCCGGCCGTATGCGGGTTCATTTGGTCCGGCCTTGGCGTCGCCGATCGCCCGCCCTATTCGCTGGGATTTGTCAGCGTTCCGGCCGCTGTCTTGATTTTTTCGGTCAGTGTCCTGACCGCTCCGCTGGGGTCAAAGCTGGCACACAGCCTGAACCCAAAGCGTTTGAAACTGGTTTTTGCCCTGTTCCTGTTCCTGACCGCCATCAAGATGCTGTGGTCAGTGTTCATGGCCGCAAGCGCGTGACGGGCACCAAGAGAATACGGGCGAACGCCCCAAATAACGACGTAATCGCAATGCTGTCATTTTAAGGGAGGATACCAAGATGACATCGAAGACAAGCCGCCGCGCTTTCCTGACCGCAACCGCCGCAGGGGGTGCAGCCACACTTGCCGCGCCGGTCTACGCACAAGGCAAACGCACACTGAAAATGGCCACCGGCTGGCCCAAGAAATTCCCCGGCCTGGGCGTTGCTTCGCAGCGGATTGGTGACGCGATCACCGCCGCCTCGGATGGCCGCCTGACGGTTCAGGTGTTCGGCGCGGGTGAACTTGTCCCGCCGTTCGAGGCCTTCGACGCCGTCGCCTCGGGCGCGGCTGACCTGTATCACGCTGCCGAATACTACTGGCAGGGCAAATCAACTGCTTTCAACTTCTTTGCCGGTGTACCCTTTGGCATGACCACGGCCGAACACAACGCCTGGATCTATCACCGTGGCGGGCAAGAATTGTGGGAAGAAGTGTCGGCGTCGTTCGGTGTCATCGCTTTCATGGCAGGCAATTCGTCGGCGCAGGCAGGCGGCTGGTTCAACAAGGAAATCAACTCGGTTGATGACCTGAAGGGCCTGAAAATGCGCATCCCCGGTTTCGGCGGCAAGGTGATTGACGAGGTTGGCGGTACCGCCGTGACCCTGCCGGGTGGCGAGATCTTCTCGGCGCTGCAATCGGGTGCAATTGACGCCGGCGAGATGGCCGGCCCGTGGATCGATCTGGGCTTTGGCTTCTACAAGGCGGCCAAGTATTTCTACAACCCCGGCTTCCAGGAACCAACTTCGGCCGAAAGCCTGGGCGTGAACCTTGACCTGTGGAACGACATGTCCGCCGCCGATCAACAGATCATCAAGTTGGCTGCAGCGCAGGAAAACGTGATGAACCCTGCAGATTTCATCGCCAACCACTCGCGGTCGCTGGACATCCTTCTGAAAGAACACGGGGTAGAGCTGCGCTCGTTCCCGGATGAAGTGATGATCGAACTGGGCAAAGCGACTAAGAAGGTACTGGACGAAGCGGCCGCCGCCGATCCGATGACCGGCAAGGTTGCCGCCAGCTATATGGCGTTCCTCGACGAGGCCGCAGGCTGGACCGAGCAATCCGAGCAGGCCTATCTGCGCGCACGGTCGCTGGCCCGCGCCGCTGGCTAAAACTGGTTGGGGAGGGGCACCCCCCTTCCCACACCCAATACCAAGGGAGGGAGCGAATGGTCATTCGGACCATCGAACAGGTGAACCGTGTTCTGGGGCGCATTGCGGCCTATTGCGCGTTGGTGATGATGCTGGCGCAGGTCTTTTCGGTCGTTGCGCGCTATGTATTCAGCTATGGCATCATTTCGGTTCAGGAAACCGTGGTTTATGGCCACGCGCTGATCTTCCTTCTGGGTTCGGCCTTTGTACTGCAGGAAAACGCCCATGTGCGGGTCGACGTCTTTTACGGGGCGGTCAAGGCCCGCACGCGGCGAATGATCGACATCGTCGGTCTGGCCTTTTTTGCGCTGCCCGTCGCCCTTCTGATCCTTTGGTACGCCTATCCTTACGTTGCCCGGTCGTGGTCAACACTCGAGGGCTCACGTCAGGCGGGCGGGCTGCCCGCTGTATATCTACTGAAATCGGCAATCCTGATTTTTGCGGCCTCGATCGCGCTGCAGGTCATTGCCACGCTGGCCCGTATCTTTGGCGGTAAAAACTGGGGTGAAAACACCGATGTCGTCTGAAGTTCTTCTGGTCAGCTTTCTGTTCCTCGCCGCCTTTGGCACGGTACTGGGGGGCATCCCGGTGGCCTTTGCCTTGGGCGGCGCAGGGATCTGGATGGCCTTTGTCGCGCAATTCTTTGGTCTATTCGACTTTTCCACCTTCGCCGCCGTCCCCTCGCGGATTTTCGGCACAGCCATGTTCAACGAGGTGCTGACCGCCGTGCCGCTGTTCATCCTGATGGGCGTCATCATGGAGCGCAGCCGGGTCGCCGAGGATCTGCTGACCAATATGGGCCGGGTCGCCAAACGTCTGCCCGCGGGTTTGGGCATCTCGGTCACGTTGGTGGGCGCGCTGCTGGCGGCCTCCACCGGCATTGTCGGCGCAACGGTTGTGGCCATGGGCCTTCTCAGCCTGCCAACAATGTTGAAACAGGGGTACAGCCCCTCCTTGGCGTCGGGCTCCATCTGTGCGGCCGGGACGCTGGGTCAGATCATCCCACCCTCCATCGTGCTTGTATTTCTGGGCGACCAGCTGTCGGGCGCCTATATGGAAGCGCAACGCGAGATCGGGAATTTCTCGCCTGATCCCGTGTCAGTCGGCGACCTTTTTGCCGGGGCCATGATCCCGGGGATCGGGTTGGCCTGCCTTTACATGCTGTATCAATTTGTCATCGGCCTTCTGCGCCCGCAGGACTGCCCACCTGTCAAAGACGACGATGACGACATTATCACCGCCGGGCAGATCATGTTTGCCCTGATCCCGCCCATCACGCTGATCATCGCGGTTCTGGGGTCGATCCTTGCCGGCATCGCCACCCCAACCGAAGCCGCAGGTGTGGGTGCGACCGGCGCCCTGTTGCTGGCCGGGTTGCGCCTGTCCGCGGATCAAGGCAGGCCGGTCATCCGCCTGCTTATCGGGGTCAGCATCGTTGCCGCCTTTACCCTTCCGCTGCTGCGCAGCGTTGCCGACCTGCGCATGACCGTAGAGGTCGTCACCACGTGGAACATCATCTGCTTCGTTCTGGCGCTGGCCGCCAGCACAGTTCTGGCACTGGGGATCATCGCCTCGCTGCTTGTGCTGCTGCGCGCAAAGTTTCTGGACCAGATCGTGATGAACACCATGCGTGTCTCAACCCTGGCATTCGCGATCCTGATCGGTGCCACGATCTTTTCGCTGATCTTCCGCAGCTTTGGCGGTGACGAGGTGGTCACCCACGCGATGGAGCAAATTCCCGGTGGCACTTATGGCGCGCTGATCGCGGTGTCCCTGCTGGTCTTTGTACTGGGCTTCTTCCTGGATTTCATCGAGATCGTTTTCATCATCATGCCCATCGTGGCGCCGGTGATCCTGCAATCGGACATCAACCCGGTCTGGTTCGGCGTCCTGATCGCGATGAACCTGCAGACATCGTTCCTGACACCACCTTTCGGTTTTGCCCTGTTCTATCTGCGCGGCGTTGCCCCACCCGAGGTGAAAACCATCGATATCTATCGCGGCGTGCTGCCCTTCATCGCCATCCAAATCGCGGCTTTCATATTGGTCTTCAGCTTTCCCGCGCTGGCCACGTGGCTGCCATCGGTCATCTATCGCTAGAGGTTCCATGACATATCTCACACCCAACGTGAAAATCCCGGCCACAGGCGGTCAGATGGATGGTTTTCTCGCGCGCCCGGACGGATCGGTGAAGGGTGCCGTGATCATGCAGGTCGAACTGTGGGGGATGACGGCGCATATGCAAGAGGTGGCCGAGCGTCTGGCCGACGCGGGCTATGCCGCCGTCGCCATTGACCTGTTCCGCGGTGCGCGCCCGCCGGTGCCCACCGACCCGGTCGAAAAGTGGTCGGACACGTTCCAGGGGTTCGACGATATCCGTGCAACCCTGGACAGCCGCCATACACTTGATTGGCTCTTGCGCGGTGATGCCGGGTTCGACGCCGGTGCGGTATTTGCATGGGGGTTCTGCATGGGCGGGCGTTTCGCGCATAACCTTGCCGCCTGCGACCCGCGCCTTGCGGGGGCGATCAACTTCTATGGCCGGGTGAATTTCCCGCGCATGGAGACCAAGCCATTTCTTCCGATCGAAATCACCCGTCTGATCGAATGCCCGTACCTTGGTGCCTTTGCCGAGGTCGACGACCTGATCCCCGATGCCGATATCGCACGTATGCGCGCCGATCTGGCCGGGAACTCCAATGCGCTGATCGAAGTGTACGAGGGCACCGAGCACGCCTTTTTCAACGACCACCGCGACGCCTATCACGCCCAGGCCGCGGAACGTGCCTGGCGACAGGTGATTGCCTTCCTTGGCCGCCATGCCGGTTGACCTGCACGATGTTCCCTGCGGTGATATCACGATCCGCCTGGGCCTTGCCGGCAGTGGACCGCCTTTGCTGTTTCTTGGCGGCACCGGGTGGGATCTGCGCCTGACGCCAACGCCGCTGCAATCACCATTGACCAAGCATTTTACAGTTGCCCTGTTTGACCAGCGCGGTCAGGGGCAATCCGACAAACCGCCCGGCCCCTACTCGATGCAGGGTTATGCCCAAGACGCGCTGGCGGTTGTTGACCATCTGGGGTGGCGGGCCCCTGCTGTCGTCGGATACTCGTTCGGCGGCATGGTCGCGCAGGAATATGCCATTCGTTTTCCAGACCGCCTGAGCAAACTTGTGCTGGCGGCAACCGCCCCCGGTGGCGCCGGCGGGTCCTCTTTCCCCGTGCACGAATTGTTGGGCCTGCCCAAGTACGAGCGCGCACGTCAGGGCTTTCTGGCGTCAGACAGCCGGTTCAAGGCGCTGGAACAGGACGATCCCCAACGCGCTGCCGACATGATCCGCAAACGTGCGCAAACCCAGACGCAATTCATAGACGAGCCGGGCGCATTTACCGGCCTGCGGGCTCAATTGGCGGCGCGCAAGCTGCACAACTGCTATGACCGCATGGACCAGATCACCGTTCCGACCTTGATCCTTGCAGGGGAAAGCGACCTGCAGGCGCCCATGTCCGCGCAGCACAAAATGCTGACCAAGCTGCCGCGCGCCGTGTTGAAAACAGTGGCGGGCGCGCATGGGTTCTTGTTTGAATCCAGCGACGGCTACGATGCGATCACCAAGTTCCTGAAAGCCTAGACCAGCCCGCCTTTCAACCAGCCCAACGTGGCGTCTGTCGCACCGTCTGGCTTGTACTCGGCACCCAACGGATGGGCCCAGTCGCACGCTGCGATTTCCGCGAAAACATGGGCGTAGTTCACCTCGCCATGATCGGGTGCGCCGCGATCGGGGACCGACGCGAACTGAATATGCCCCACCAGCGGCAACAAGGTATTCAGGCGGGTGACTATGTCGCCTTCGGTCCGTCCCACGTGATAGCAGTCAAACATCAGTTTCAGGTTGGGCGCAGCAAGCTCGGCGATGATCGCCGCCGCCTGATCCGTGTGGGTCAGGAAATAGCCCGGCGCGTCGTGGCGGTTCAGCGGTTCGATCAGTATGGTGATGCCGTGCGGTGTTGCGGCCTGCGTGGCATAACGCAGATTGTCCAGAAACGCGGCATGGGCAGATGCGCCGTCGGCGAACCCAGCCATCACGTGAACCGCACCTGCGCCGATTGCCACCGCATAATCCACGGCCTGGTCTATCGCCACCTTGGCCTCGGCCTCGCGGCCCGGCAACGCTGACAGGCCGTTTTCCCCCGGCGCACCACGCACCGTGTTCAGGCCCAACATCGGCAAACCCGTCTCGTCCAACGCGGCCCTGACATCGGCGGCGGGCACGTCATACGGCCAATGGCACTCGACCGCATCAAATCCGGCAGCCTTGGCCGCACGGATCGCATCGGGCAAAGGGCGGTCATTCCAAAGAAAGCCCAGATTGGCCGAGAACCTCATACATCCCACTCCACGTTGAATTTTTTGACCAGCGCCTGCACGTCTTCTGGTGTCAGGGCCGTTGGGTTCATCCCGCGGGTCATCATGGCCAGGCGCGCGGTCTCTTCGAACTCTTCGATTCCATTGCACGCAGCATCCAGATCACCGGCCGAAACAACCGGCCCGTGATTGGCCAGCATGACCGCCGCATGTTTGCCCTCCAGGGCCCGCACCGCCGCACCCATCGCGTCGTCTCCGGGCAAAAAGAAGGGCAACAGCTTCACCTTGCCCAGCTTCATGATTCCATATGGTGTCAGCGGCGGCAGGAAGTTGTCAGGGTCCACACCCGGCAGCATCGACAAAGCGACCGAATGGGTCGAATGCAGATGCACCACCGCGCCCACATTGGCTCGCGTGTCATAGAACGCGGTATGCAGCGGCATCTCTTTGGTGGGCTTATCACCATCGATCAGATTGCCCGCCGCGTCAAACCGGCTCAGCCGCGCGGGATCGAGCCGCCCAAAGCTGGACCCGGTGGGCGAGACCAGCAACCCGCCATCAGGCGTGCGGGCCGAGATATTTCCGGTGGTCCCACCACTAAGCCCCCGGTCAAACAGGGATTTCGCGTGCCAGCACATGGCCTCGCGCAGCTTGGCTTCGTCGCTCATAGGGCCTCCAACGCGTCGGTGAAAAAGGTTTCGGCACCAAAATTCCCGGATTTCAATGTCAGGGCAATGTCATGCCCCGCGCTTTGGCAATAAGTCCACGGAACACCCGGTGCGATCTCGACCCCGATGTTCAGGCGCGCCGCCCCCAGCGCCTTGGTCACCGCGCCCGAGGTTTCGCCCCCCGCCACCACGATGCGCCTTGCACCGGCGTCACGGGCCGCCACGGCGCAGGTCGACAACGTGTCTTCGATCAGGGCGCCGGCCTCGGCCACGCCCAGCTTCTCTTGCGCCGCGCGCACACTGTCGGGGTTGGCCGTGGCATAAATCAGCGGTGCGGCGCCAAGGTCCTGCGCGGCAAGCCAGCTCAGCACCGCGTCACTGCCTTGCTCGGCCAAGGCCAGGGGGTCCAGTTGATAAGACGGCGCGCCGCGACTTGTGTATTCAGCGACCTGCTTGTTCGTCATGGCCGAGCAGCTGCCCGACAGCAGGATCGCCCCCAGCCCCAATTCCGGTGCCGTGGCCCGAGGTGCATCGGCCGCCAGTGTTCCATCGGCCAGGTAAAGCCCCGGCAAGGGCATGGCCACGGCGCTGCCGCCGGTCATCAGCGGCATGTCGCGACAGGCGCTGGCGATGATGGCCAGATCGTCATCGGCCACCGCATCCACAACCACATGGGCCACGCCCTCATCCGCCAGTGCCGACAGTTTGGTCGCCAAGGCGTCCGCCCCCTGCGCCACGGTCAGCCGGTCGGCCAGCCCCACGGGCCGCGTCACCTGCGGTGCCAGAAGGCGCATCAGATTGCTGTCGCGCATCGGCGTCAGGGGGTGATCCTTCATCGGGCTTTCGGCCAGCGGCTGCTGCCCCACAAAAAGGTTGCCCATAAAGATCGACCGTCCGTTTTCCGGGAAAGCCGGGCAATAAATCGTCTGATCGGTACCCAGATCCGCCATCAACGCCTCGGACACAGGGCCGATATTGCCCTCGGCCGTGCTGTCGAAGGTCGAGCAATACTTCCAGAAAAACCGTTGCGCGCCAGCGGCTTGCAGCCATTTCAGCGCGGCGCGCGTCTCGTCCACCGCCGCCGCAACCGGTGCGGTGCGCGACTTCAGCGCGATCACCTCGAACGGCGCGGTATTCTGGGGCGGGCTGTCGGGCACGCCGATGCGCAGCGACACCTGCACACCCGACCGCGCCAGCAGCCCGGCCAGATCCGTCGCCCCGGTGAAATCATCCGCGATACAGCCCAGAAGCGTGGTCATCCCTGTTCTCCCGGCAACGTCAGCCCGGCATTGCGGGCGTAAACCTTGGCCACGGCGGCATCGTCTTCCCAGCCATGGCCCATGCCTGCGGCTGCCACGAACTGCTGCAACGCGGCGGCAGTGATCGGTGCGCTGAACTGCGCCGATTTGGCGATGTCCAACACGATCCCCAGATCCTTGGGCCAGATATTGACCGAGCTATGGGGCGTATAATCGCCCGCCACGATATGCGGCGCGCGGTTTTCCAACATCCAGCTGGTGCCCGCGCATTTGCTGATCACCTCGACGAATTTTTCCGGCGTCACGCCCTGGGTCATGCCGAAGGTCAACGCCTCGGCCATGGTGGCGATATGCACACCGGCCAGCAGTTGGTTCACTGCCTTCATTGCACTGCCGGCACCAGCGGCATCGCCCAGTTCGAACACGGTTTCGGCCGTGGCATCCAGCACCGGCGCGGCGGCCGCGAATGCGTCAGCCGTGCCCGAAGCCATGATCGACAACTGTCCACTGGCCGCCTTGGCGGAACCGCCCGAAATTGGCGCGTCAAGGTAATGCACGCCCTGTTCGGCACAGCGATCCGCCATGTTACGGGCAAACGCAGGTGGCACCGTGGCGCAGGCCAACACAACCGCGCCGCTTTTCAGGTTCGCCACCACACCGCTTTCACCAAAAAGCACCGCCTCGGTCTGCGCTGCATTCAGGACAACCACCACAACGGCATCCAAATCGCCCGCCACAACGCCCAGGTCCCCCGCGGCCCCGCCCTCGGCCCGAAACCGCGCAACGGCATCCTCGTTTATGTCGAACCCGTATGTCTCATGCCCGGCCCTCAGGATCGACGACGCAATCCCGTAACCCATTGAGCCCAAACCAATTACGGCCGCCTTGATTTTCGCCATTTGCCTTCGCCCTTCATCGCCGCGCAGGGCGGTTTGGCCGCGCTGCATCAAATATGTTTACGTAAACATCTTGGGCCGTGTCTATGTGATTGCAAGCACTCCGTCAAGCAAAAGGGCAAGGACATCGGCCAACCGCACCAACCTTCCCGGGCGCAATTCCAAGCCGGAAAACGAGAATGAACCCGCTCACGACAAGCAATGGCAGCCTTATCTTTTTTGGACTTTCGGATTGTTTGGTGCCGCTGAAGGGACTCGAACCCCCGACCCCATCATTACGAATTTTGCCGTCTTTGTGTTGGACTTACCCGGACCAAACCCTCCGAAACCACATAACTCTTTCCGTTTAAACTACTTTTTTGGATAGTGGTCTTGGATGGTGCCAGACAGCACAGGAGAACGTTTGACGTACATTCCCTACTAATCCCCTACTAATCGAGCACAGTCCGCCCCATGCACGGCGGTCCGCAGCTAACAAAATGTCCAGATGTGCCTATGATGGGCTAAGAAAAATGGGGCAATAGGAGACCGTGAAGCGTGTCGAGTGAGAATGAGCATCTAAGAGACATAGCAGCATCCACTTTGGAAAGCCTTGCACGAATTTCTGAAAAGGCACGCGTTGCGCTAACGGATGCGCGCCGAAATCCTGCCTCTGCACTTGCACAGATCAATACACTCAACGACGGACAAGCAATTGGAGCCGGGGCTGGAATATCTCAGGACCTAGCAGAGGGCTACCAAAGGCTCGTCATCGAACCTGCCTTGGCTCGCGTCTCGGTTGTTGATGAAGATGGGAACGAAAAAACCTTCTACTTTGCACGTCAGTCCACTGTATCGGGCATTTCCAATTTTGCGAGCTACAAAGCACCAATCGGAAGACTGGCATCGCAGGACATTGGAGACACATACTCTCTGCCGAATGGCGTAGAAGTTGAGGTGACCGAAAAGCTAATATTGCATCCTCTGCAAGTCGATGGAGACTGGGACTCCGAGCGGACAAGAGCTTTCTTTGAAGACGCGCCTGCTTCTCTCATCGCGTCGCTCCGAGACCTGCTTACGAAGTCCCCGAAAGATAAAGACGACTACGATCCTTTTGCCGACTGGGATTCGGAACACAGCGGCATCAGTGATGACCTCCATCGCGAGGTTTTGCGCGGAATAAGCCTTCGGGATCAGGCCATCCTGGACAAAACTCAAGACGAGTTGTTCCGCATGCCTTTGCAAGCTCGTTTGATGCTGAAGGGTCCGCCAGGCACTGGTAAGACGACCACGCTGATCCGAAGGCTGGGCCAGAAGCTGCAACTGCCTGAAGAGATGGCCGAAGACATTGGGACTGTCCGCCAGGCTCGGTCGCTGAACGAAATCGAACACAAAGACAGTTGGTTGATGTTCACGCCAACCCGACTGCTTGAACTCTACCTTCGCGAAGCATTCGGAAAGGAAGGCGTTCCTTCTGATAACTCAAAGATCGTCACTTGGGAGGCCTTCCGAGAGCCAGTATCCAAGAATCACTTTCGATTACTCCGTAGTGGAAGTAGCGGAGGTGGCTTTGTACTAAGACCATCCGTTCGCCATGAAACCGATCAGGCTCGAAATGACATGATCGGCTGGTATGAAGACTTTGACGCCTGGCAAAAGAAAACGTTCTTTACGCAGTTGGTTGAAGCGAGCAAATCGGTAGCTCTGAGCGAGCAAGAGCATCTACAAACTATTGCAAACAGCGCATTCCAAGCATTGGGTGGCAAAGAAGAAGGTAGCTTGTTGCCCGTCTTTGTGGACCTTCAGGAAATAGCAGAAAGTCTTCAATTGTGGATTGGCGAACGTCGGTCGGCGATAAGAGGTCGCTTGGATAGGCACCTGAGAGGACAGATCAATAGAGATCGTTCGTTTGCTGGCCAATTTCTTCATCAGATCGAAAGCCTTGAACGGGAAGTCGAGAATGATCCGGATGAAGAAGATTTGCTGCCTGATGAGGACATCGCTCGGCCGACTTCTCGAGGGGAGCAGATCGCATTCTCGACTTTTCGAAGAGCCATGCAGGCCTTTTCAAGGAGTGTTGCGCAAAGCCGCACGCTGCCCAAGGGTTCACGGAATGCTCACCTACTGGAGTGGCTGGGCGAACGAGCGCTTCCGCGCGACGAAGCTCGTCAAATAGGGCAAGAACTTCTTTTAATGTCTCAAGTCAGTCTTCTTGCCGATCCTGTTAACCGATATTTCCGAGGATTTTCGCAAAGATATCGAGCATTTCGGCGAGAAAACTTGGAGGGGTGGTACGCACCGGAAGGCCTTGAGGCTTCCGCATTGTCATCGCATGAACTTGACCTGCTCTTCCTCGCCTACCTTAAAAGTGCCAACAACCTCTTGGCTCGCCAAGCCGTTTCCCGTGGAATTGAAAGCCGCTACTGGACACGTCTTAGAGACGTTGCGGAGCTCTTTCGCAATCAGATTGTCGTGGATGAAGTCACCGACTTTTCGCCTTTGCAGCTCGCGTCTATGTACGAGCTGGCACATCCGGACATTCACTCCTTCTTCGCTTGCGGGGACTTTAATCAGAGACTAACTCGCTTCGGTGCATCGTCAGAAGATCAGCTCCGTTGGGCTATACCCCAAATTGAACTTAAAGCAGTCAATGTCGGGTACCGGCAATCACAACGGCTTGCCGAGTTCTCTCACGACTTGTTGTTGGCTATGTCTGGTGAAGAAACCGAAGTCCATGCACCTCAGTTTGGTTCGCACACAGGAGTTCAGCCGGTACTCTTTGAAGGAGGATCAGACACAGATGAAACCTCCAAATGGCTATCCGCTCGAATCCTAGAAATTGAACGGTCGATTGAAACGCTGCCTTCCTGCGCGGTTTTTGTTCCGGACGAGTCAAATGTTCAACCTGTTGCAGAAAGCCTCAACATGCTTCTGGAGCCAGTAAATATTAGAGCCAAAGCCTGCCCCAATGGTGAGGTCATCGGCAGAGAAACAGAGGTCCGAGTGTTTGCGATTGAGCACATCAAAGGGCTTGAGTTTGAATCTGCGTTCTTCGTGGGGTTGGACGTTCTTGCGTACAATGAGCCAGACTTATTCGACAAATACCTCTATGTGGGCGCAACGCGGGCAGCAACCTACCTGGGTTTGACTTGTGAGCGCCACTTGCCGGAACGCTTGGCACCGCTGAGGGATCGATTTGTAGAGCAGTGGGCTTCTTGACTCGTGAGCATCGTCAAGGGCTAATCTGTCTCGGCCATGGACCAACAACGTGATGTGTGTTGTTGCCCGGCTTGACTGCAGCCGATGTGATGCAATTGGCAAAAGCGCTTTATGTGTTTAGCGATCCCGCATCGCCTAAACAAAAAGCTTCGGCGGGAGAACAGGATTGCCCAATCGACCTGCAGTTGTTGCACGACATGTCGGCCAGTCATGGCGGACGCCAAACAAGCTGCGTAACCCTGAAAAATGGACCACCTCCCCCTATCAACGGGTTTATATCTAGAGCGTGGGGTGCAGGTCCCGCGCGCCGAGTGCATGGGCGGAAGGATGGCCGTCGAACGAGATTCGAAGACCGGCCATTCGACGGGGTTACTCTAACACCACCATCCATGAAACCCGGCCCCACGCGCGCGCGCGCCCGAGGACACCTCAGACAACTCCAGACTACCTTGGACAGGCTTGGATTGAGTGACCTCATGTCATCTATCTATCTGATTTTCATTGTATATTTCTGACTTTGCCCCATATTGAGGGTAGAGAGTCAGGAGGTCACGATGCCCGCTTTTCACTTCACCAAACGCTCTGTGGATGCGCTGGAAAAGCCGACGAACGGCCAGATTCTTTATCGCGACACAACGCTCAAAGGGTTTGGTGTGCGGGTAGGTTCAGCGTCAAAGGTCTTCGTTGCCGAAGGACAAGTGAACCACCGGACACGACGCGTGACCATTGGGCGTGCAGACGTGATCAGTGTGGAGGAGGCTCGAAAGCGCGCATTGGGTATTTTGAGCGATATGGCGGCCGGTTTAGACCCTAATGCAGAAAAGCGTCGCCTCGCGCAGGAAAGCCTGACCCTCAGCCAAGCCTTTGACCGATTTTTCGAAACCCGCAGCAGCCTTGCGAACAGTACCCGCGAAAGCTACCAACGTACTGCAAATCTCTACCTGAAAGACTGGAAGCGGACGTTAGTCACTAGCATCACCCGGCAGATGGTGCTCAAACGCCACCAGCGCATCGCAAAGGAGCATGGTGAAGTTACTGCCAACAATGCAATGCGGCACCTGCGCTCGGTATACAATGTGACAGCGGCGGCCTATGATGATTTCCCGGCCAATCCAGTTAGCATCCTAACGCAGGCGCGCACTTGGTACCCAGAGCGGCGGCGGCGCGGAGTAGTATCGGCCCAAGACTTGCCGGACTGGTGGGCGGCCGTAATGGAAGAGCCCGACTACGCGCGTGACTTTCTCCTCATCGCAATGTTTACCGGTATGCGCCGCAATGAGATCGCCGCGCTCCGTTGGGAACAAGTGAGTTTAGAAGAGCGCGCTTTGCACATCCCAAAGACAAAAAACGGAGACCCGTTAGACCTACCGCTGGCTGACTTTCTGGTGACCCTACTGCGAAATCGGAAAGAACAGGCGAATAGATCGCCCTGGGTGTTCCCGAGTTTTGGTAAGACAGGTCATATCGTTGAGACCAAAAAGTTCACGGCCCGTGTGGCGGAAAGGAGTGGAGTCAGCTTCACGCTTCATGACCTCCGTCGAACCTTTATCACTATTGCGGAGAGCTTGGACATCCCGCACTACGCTTTGAAACGGTTGTTGAACCACCGCCTTTCGGGCGACGTGACCGCCGGCTACATTGTCAGCGATCTCGAGCGGCTGCGCGGGCCTGTATCGCTGGTGGCGGCTAAGATTCTGCAGAATGTCGAGGGGCGCTTAGAACAACCAGCGCGCATAGCCAGCTGACCTCGGAGTTGGCTTTTGTCAAATAAAACAGATGGTTGATATAGAGGCTTCTATTGCGTATAATAAGAGTGCGAAAAGAATCTACCCATAAGCGGTTTCGCATCCGTGGGGCGGTTTAAGTCCGTAGTCGCGACGGGGAAGTCAAATGGCCGGTCCTTGTAGATCGAGCTAAACTTCCGGGGCGTAGCATCGATCGCCTTACAATTCCATCCTAATGGGCGGGGCTTTTGAGTTGTGGCACACTCAATCCCCGCAGTTCGATGCAAAAGGACTGTGCCATGCACTCCCAAATTCAATCCGGCTCAGTAGATCCGCTACTGACCACAAAAGAAGCAGCCCAATTCCTCAATGTTAGTACCTATACGCTCGAAAAGTGGCGGTACCAGGGCCGAGGACCACGATACATTCGTTATCTGAACAAAGCGATCCGCTATCGTCGGTCCGCTCTCCACGCATTTGTTGTGGAGGGTGAAAATGGCTGACTTAAAGTATCTGAAGCAGCGCAGGTTCGACCTTGTCGCAGGTATCGCCTCGAAAATCCGACAAGACGCTTATGCCGCGTTCCAGAAGACTGGCAAGCAGAAGTATCGTCGTGTCGATGACCTTTTAACATCAGAAGTAATTGTTGGGCACCTCAGCGGGGCCCAACCAATCGCCGGCTATGCTGTGTTCGACGATCAAACATATACTGCTGTTCTTGACCTCGACGATCACGACAAGACGCTCAGCTGGGATGTCTTGGTCGCTGCTGCCCGGCCCATTTGCGATGAGCTCCGGCGCCTGGGATTCAAGCCGCTGTGTTGTCGCTCTGGCGGCGGTTCAGGTCTGCATATTTGGTTGGTCTGGCAAGCTTCTCAGCCTGCCAAACTGGTCAAGCAATTCCTGCGTCATGTTCTGGAGACTCAAGGTTTCAGGCATGGCACTGGCGGTGTCCAACTGAAGGAAATCGAGGTTTTTCCCAAGAATGATCGCGTAAAAGAGGGCAGCTACGGCAACGCAGTGGCTCTACCATACAGCCGGTCTTCGGTTCCTCTCAGCGATGATCTTCAACCTATTGATTGGTTGGAATTTGATCCCCCGGCGCTGGAAGATTTGCTGTCTCCGAACGTTTCAGAAGTCTACAAAGCTCCGCCGACCCAGCGAACCACTCAGACAAAGGCCCGTCAAACAGGCGTGGGTTCGGGTTTCGGCCACGATACCCTGCCTGGAGATGAGGAAGAAGTCAGAGCGGCGCTAAAGGTTGTCGAGGCAGATGACTACGACACTTGGATCAGGTTCGGTCTGGCCTTGAAGCATAGCCTTGCCGATGACGGATTTGATATCTGGAATGAATGGTCCGGCAAGTCAAACAAGTATGAGGGTAGTGCTGCATGCCGTGAAGTGTGGGACAACTTCGAACCAGATGGCGACGTGGCCATCGGGACAATCTTTCACATGGCGAAACAGCGAGGCTGGAACGGACCGAGCCATCCCCATATCCGACGCATGAACGCACAATTCGCGATCTACACTAGCGGTAAATCCACAATGATCATCGAAAAGAACCTCGCGCCGGATGATCTCGAGGTCGTCCGAATGGTGGGGAAGGGAGCGTTCGCAGACCGCTTCGCCTGGGATCGGCTGGAAGTGCATGATGCCAACGGTGGGATTTCACGCCCTAGGGTTGTCGACATTTGGATGAATCATCCTCTGGCAGCGCATGTGCACCGGTTGGACTTCGACCCTGACGGCCGACCTGGACAAAACGGAAAGACTTGGAACGTCTGGAGCGGCTTCGACGTTGAGCCTCGACCTGGAGACTGGAGCTTGATGGAAGCACACATCCGCGATGTTGTCGCAGACGGTGACCCCGAACTCAACGAATGGCTCCTCAACTGGATGGCTCTGGGCGTGCAACAACCAGGTCTGGTAGTCGGCACTGCCCCAGTTCTCATGGGATCACCGGGTGTCGGAAAGGGTATCGTGGCCAACGCCTATGGCCGTCTTTGGGGACGCCACTTCTTAACGGTCACGCATGCGACCCATGTTCAGGGAAACTTCAGTGGTCACTTCTTCGGGAAACGCTTTGTGTTTGTCGATGAAGGCATGTTTGGAGGCGATCGTTCGTCAGCCGGTATTATCAAGACACGCATGACAGAACCCTACACCCTCTTCGAGCGAAAAGGGGTCGATGCCGAATTGGTGCGCAACCACCTTCTCTTTATGGTCGCCTCTAATGAGGACTCGGTAGTGCCCGCCGACCTCGCAGACCGTCGCTGGCAGGTGCTCCGCGTGAATGATGCACGCAAAGAAGACCGGCCATATTTCCAGGCAATCGTGGAACAGATGGAAAATGGTGGGTACGAAGCGATGCTTTGTGACCTATTGCACCGCGACATTTCCAAGGGTCCAGATCCGGGGCGCACTATCAAAAACGAAGGGATTTTTGAGCAAGCTCTCCGCGCGGCTGGGCCTGAGGTTCGTTATTTGTTTGCCCTCCTCGACGAAGGCGAGCTACCTCAGCCAGCCGCCCCCGGAAATGGCCCCGGAAAGACGACGATCCGGGCGCTCTACGCCGACATGAGCGAACGTGATCACCGGGCGCGATACGTTCCGCAAAGTGCGTTTGGCCAGAAAGTGTCGCGAATCTTTCCGACCGTATCGAAGGTTCAGAGCGGCGTGTTCATGGAACGAGGGCCGTCTGGCTACGAACGGCGACGCTCGACCCGTTACGAGTTCCCGGAGCTAAAAGTGTGTCGCCACCAGTTCGAGACGTTCGTTGGACTACCGGTTCCGTGGACCTTTCAGGAGCTAGAGTGGCAGGAAATGGAGGAAAGAGCCGAATCGAGCAGCCATTTTTGATGGCTGATTGATATGGGAGAGCTGGGCCGTATTAGCGTAAAAGTTGTTCTGCACGCTATTTCCTGGCTCTCCCTGGCTCTACCCCCCATACAACCCATAGAGCCCATACCAAAACTATCTAGCTGATTCTTTTTCCCTCCAACCAAACCTTAATGGCGGTGGTGGCCTCGTCAGAAGCTTCAGCAGTGTCTATAGCCTACGTTGCGCATGTTCGTGCAAAGGCTTGGGATGCAGTTTGAAACAGCATCGAATACGAGCCGTTGGAAGGTGCGGATGGCGTGATTATCTAGTGGGCGACATGTTGAGGCAATTCTTTTAAGTTACGTCCGCGCTGCGCCCCCTTTCAGCATGGTGTTCGAATCGAGTGTTTTGGAGTAACTGCAAGTTCGGCGAAAGATACAGGCTCCACAGAACGGCTTGCGCGCACGGCACGTGATTGCAGCGTGATCTAGTACGGCCCAGTTGACGCTTATCGGGTCAGTACCATCGACAAGCCAATGACAAGCCGCCTGCAACCATGGGTCGTGTCGAATGTCCGCCAAGCGCCTCGGTCGCAGATACCTCTCAAGGAATCTCGCCATGTTGACGTCGACCAGTGGCTTGCGCCTGTTGTGCTGGAACAGTTGAATGGCGTTGGCCACGTATTGCCCCACAGCCGGCACCTCGGCCAATTCGCGTTCCGACGAGGGGAATTCACCCCGGTGCGTGCTTGCGTAGTTTGCAAGTGCGCTAATTGAACTGGCGCGACGGCGCCAAAGGCCAATTGGCTTCAGCACCTCCTCGAGCTCTTCAGTAGATGCCGACGCCAGATTCAGCCAATCGGGATAGCGTTCAAAAAACGCGTCATAGATCCCGGCCACGGTTTCCGCTCGCGTCCGCTGGAGCAAGACCTCGACGCAAATGCGCTCATATTGGGATGCACCTGGCCTTCTCCAAGGGAAATCACGTCCATACAGCTTGAACCACGCCAACAGCTTCCCACGGGCCCTAGTAATCCGGGACTTGTCGCTCCTGGTCAGTTGATCCGGTGACATTAGCGCCATGACCTAGTGAGATGAATTTAGTAAAGGTAGTCTGGCTTTGAGCCCTTGGCTATTTGGGGCACGCTTATTGGAATTGAGGACCAATCGTATAAGATCATTCAATAGATCGTTCAACTGCACCTCGCATACACTCAATGTTGTGCAGACAGTAGGGTTAAATGTTGCCTCAGCGGCCCTTGCATGATCGAATAGACGGACGACAAAAGGCATAGACAGCCTTCGAGCAGGAAGCATCGCACCAAACATGACCAAGAACACCGCCATGACTTGTGTTGACTTGTTCGCGGGCTGCGGCGGCCTTTCGCTCGGGCTGAAGCAAGCCGGCTTCAAGGTTGAATTGGCTGTCGAAAAGTCCCCAATGGCTGCAGAGACGTACTACCATAACTTCATTCGGCCAGTTGATGATCCCGAGGAATGGCACGCATTCCACGAAGACCTCTCTGTCGAGGAACAGGCTGATGCAGGACTGGTCGTGCGTGAGCTGGAAGCGGTGCTTGGATCGGAGCGGATAATATCTCGACTCCGAGAGGCCGACATCGACCTCGTTGCAGGTGGTCCGCCATGCCAAGGCTTCTCGCTCGCTGGACGCCGCGATCCCCACGACAAAAGAAATCAGCTGCCCTGGCAGTTCCTATCCTTCGTCGCGTCGACCAATCCGAAGGCCGTGATCATCGAGAACGTTTCAGGCTTCAGGAACGATTTCCGGAAGCACGGTGCAAGGTCACCTTTCGAAGAGCTTCGTATCGCGCTCGCAGAGACAGGGCACGGCTATGCAGTGCAACCCATGCTGCTCAACGCAGTTCACTTTGGCATTCCGCAGCACCGCCCGCGGGTCTTCCTCGTTGGGCTGCGTTCTGACCTTGCGACTAAGGCTAACATTTCTGTCACGGCAGAGACTTGGGACTCTTCATTGGATTCACCCGATGTCTCGTTGATTGGACAGCGTCCAGCCCTCGCACCCCAACGGTCTCATTTCGAAGATGAACTGGCACATAGGCACTTGACGGTTGCTGACGCGATTGCGGATTTGGTGGAAAATGGCTGCGACACCAAAGGCTCTCCGTCGCAGTACGCGATGGAAATGAAGTCCGATTCAAGGTTCCTTGTCGGGATTGAACGTCGAGTCGATCGCCCTAATGATTTGAGCAACCATGTTCGCCGCCAGCACTCCGACCTCGTCGAGAGGCGCTTTCGGCTCTACCAATATTTCCGGGATGCCGGAATGCGCCCGGGTGTCCTAGCACTCCCCCTCCGCGAGGACAAATCAACTTATTGGGTTCGTCAATCTTTGCTGGACGCGATTTCCAATGTTCAGTACCCCGTACGAAGTGGAGACGGTACCGTCGTTGCAAGAAATCAACGCGCGCTCATGCGACTGATTGGCAGGCTGGCGACCAAGAAACACAGCCAGCGTGCCTTGGCGTGGGAGAAGCCCGCGCCAACTATTGTGAGCCTTCCCGACGACTATGTGCATCCATCATCACCCCGTGTTCCGACGGTTCGCGAACTTGCTCGCTTCCAATCGTTCCCTGACGCGTTCGAATTCCGCTCCAAGGAGACAACCGGAGCGCACAGAAGGAAATTCGAGGTCCCACAATATACACAGGTCGGAAACGCTGTACCTCCAAGGCTCGGATGCGCGCTAGGCTCACAGCTAATCGACATTCTCAATTCGAGTATCAAGGTGGCGCGGCGCAATCAGAAAGCAACGGCAGTGGCATAGGGCACAAAAGGGAGCGTTTTGCGAATTACCTTGGCAAAGAGAAGAAAGGCTGTCCTTTCATCAGGATACCTTCGTTGTAGCCATTGACGCATCGATAATACGCCCAGTGCGTTTCAAGGCCCGTGACCTCTTGCACCATTCGAGAAACATCGTGTCGGAATCCAATGCGCTCGAATTGCCTCGCGCTTGCGTTTCGTACATTGTGGACGACCCAAGTAGACAATGCTTCGCCCCAGTCATTTTTCCCCGCATCGAAATGAGACAGGAATTGCGAGGACAAGACGACACCCATCCCGAATTCTCGACCCTCTAGCATGAGCTTCATCAGGACGTCGAAATCGCGGTTCATGGCATGGTGAGCTTCATCGATTAGAACGAATGAATCGACCTTGCGCCGCGAGATACCATCCGGGCCTTCCAAGAAAGGTTCCTTGGGCAACATCTTCATGTAGTCGGTGTAGAGGTTGTCCAGAAACATTGTCGCCACTATGTCCACGATGTCCTGTCCCGCGCCACTCAAACCAGACAGGTTCAGAACCGTACTCCTGTCAAATAGGTCCACGAACGTGGTGGTATTCTCGGGATCGGTTTCGAAGATCATCAGGTCGCGAAGCAGGGTCAAAACCGAGACAACGCTGTCGTTCTTACCTAGCGCCGAATAAACGTCGAAGACGTCATTTATTGAAGGCGCGTGACCATGGGCGCAGGATTGGTACGCCTGCATGACGCTTGAATAGAGATCGTTTCTTTGTACTTGGCCAATGCCGGAGATTCGCCGCAGCAGGTCGCAGAAGAAGTTCGCGCGTCGCACGCGTTCGATCTGCACGGCCACGCGGTCATCGGCGTCAACGCCTAGGGCAAAGAAGTTAATCGGAAGGGGCGATTTCGAGGGGTCCAGGATCTTGGCGCCCAACGCCTCGGGAAACTCTCCTTCGGAATAGTCACGCTTGTAGTCAAAGATGAACACCTTGGGAGAATGCCCACGGTTCGACTGCGCCGATCGCGAAAGCTGGAATACCAAGGACTTGAGGAACTGCGTCTTACCGGTGCCGAGGTCACCCACCACCCCGACGTTTAGCTGGTTGAGAGCGGTTTCGCTTGGCCGGAAACTCACCGACTCCATCGTGGCCCCGCGTGGACGGTGACCGACGAGCACGTCGATACCCAGAGGTGCATGTTCACCTTCTTCCGCTTCGTCACAAGGTGACTCTTCTTCACCCTTGTCCACATCTTCTAGGCTGACATCCGCGTCCTTTTCTTCGGCTGTGTCCTCATCGCCGAAGTGTGATGGGTCATCCTTCTGCCCATCGTTGACATTATCGGGAGATTCCTCGCCACCGCCTGTCTCACCATCACCGAGGTCCAAGGCTGATTGCTCGTCCTCCGTGTTTAGATCGTCGTCGGAGGGCTTGACGATCTTTAGGGCAACTGCCTGCTCAACGATTTCTGCGACTTGCACACCAACTTGAGAGAGGCGTTCAGCATCGTCAAAACACCTGGGATTGGCAAAAAACTGGCCAGCTTCGCCAGATGCTCCGGCGCGTTGCTCGTAGAGGCCACCACCTGCACCGACCGCATCCACTTGGAACCAGAGCAGCGTTCCTGCAGACACGGCAATGCTTGCTTTACCTGCGGCAACGCGGCTGAGGATTCCAGTTTCAAGTTGCACGTGCCCCGGCAGTCGCTCTGGGCGAAGCGAGAACGCCGACTCGACCAAGGTGGCCAGCGCGGCATTCACAAGGGCAAGTCTCCCATCCTCACCCGCCATATTTTTTCCGAGCGTCTCCAAGACACGCTTGGTCGAATCCAGCTGGTCCTTCGGGTCAGCCAGTAGTTGGGAGCCCCGCGCTGGGAACGAGGTCCTATCGGCTGACCTCATTTTTACCTCGACAGGATGAAGCTCAATCGAACAGGTGCCGCCGTCCGCCAAACGAATTGTCACAAGCAGCAGATCAGCACGCCTTTGTTCATCTACTGCTCGCGCCCCTTCCCCGAGAATGGCGATCAAGGGGAAAACAGCATCCATGGGAACAATACAGCGGATTTCAGCGCCACCCGCGCGTTTTTCCCATTCCCTGAGGGTCTTGAAGGCAAGAGAAAAGCCCATCGCTCCAAGACTTTGCGTATGCCCCATGGTCAGCAAAGAGGACAGGCCCACGCCACGCACGCCCAGACTCGCTATGACGTTGCGTACATCGCTTGGCGTACTCGCCATACCGCAGTCTCGCAAAATCTTGGCCACTTCTTCGTTCAAGGCATTCGAAGGACGCGCCAAGACGGTGTAGGGATGCGTCGATGCGATTGAACCGGACGACGCCTTCTGTTTGTCGCGCGACAGGAAGGCTGGTCGCCATTCCCAAAGCGCCAATTCACCGGTCGCGCGCCGAAGCTGAAGCGACAATACGGACGGGTCTAGGTGCCTGTTACCCGTGATCGTCCAACGGGCATGATCGCCAAGCAGGTTTTCTCCGAGGCGAAGCGCGGATGCGAGCTTGATGCCCGCACCCGAGGCTTTCAGTGTCTCCACCTTGGCCAGCGCATCTCGAAACGAGGGAAGCTCGCCAAAACTCTCTGCCTGCAAACCAAGCGCAAAACCCGAAACGTCGTCGGACATCTCGTCGGCGCGCCAAGAGCGGAAGCGGTTAAACGGCAACGAAGGCCCGGAAGTCCCCACTGGATCGTCTTCGCCGATGATTTCCTCCGCGCGCACGCGGACCACGGTATCCTCGATGAACTGGATGTCGACGTTCGATGCCGGTCCATACTCGGGATCAGTCGTCCACTCGAACGGGGCGTGCCCAGAGAACCTTCGTGCCTGCAACGCCTCTGGCAGGATTTTCTGTAGGACATTCACGGCACTCGGCAGGTTCCCCTTTCGGTTGCTCGCATCGAAGATGCGAACACCTCCCGGAAGTTCGTCACCGCGGCGCGCAAGTAAGTCTCCAGACGCCGCTATTATGGCTTCGTCGGTCTCGACGTATCTTTCTCCTCCACTTGGCGCCGCTAGGCCAATTCTTAGCTGTGGCGACGACGGGTAGACCCGCATGTAATCGCGCAAGGCCGAAGAAACGCCGCCTTGGTCGAGCCCCGACGGTGCCCCGAATGGCAACTCGAGGCCAAGCAAGCTTATAGACTTGCCCAAGTGGTTTTCTCTCAAAGCTGTTCCAGTTAAGAGTACCCAGCCCGCGAAAAGTTCCCGGGGACCCGGAGCAAGCCCCGCGCTGACCCAACGCTCACTCCCACGAGTTGCTGGTCCCGTTAAGGGGAGAAGCTCGCCGTCAACGAACCGCAGGAACGAAGATGCGACATTTCCGAAGGTCTTGCTGGCGACCAGTTCCCCGCCTGCCTTTTGAACGCTCCAAGACCACGCCATGCGCAAGGGGTGAAGCGGTGAAATTAGCACACCCTCGGGTTCACCTTTCTGTTGGTTAAAGAGCAGGGCAGAGAATGGGTATGCTATCCAGGAGTGGGCTCGAGGTTCGTCAGCTTCGTCTAGAAGTCTCGCGAATGCATCGAGATAAGCGTCGACTTTCTCCGGAGACATGTCCCTAAGGTCAAGCGCGCTGGGCCAGGCACTTACCTCTTGTGCTCCGCAGAACTGACCGAGGTCTAGGTCGTCAAACGCTTGCCAGAACGCCTTTGCACCACTCGACTGAGCCAGTTCAGCGGGAAACTCCAAGTGCACGCGCCCGCCCGTGTTTGAATAGGCTCTTATGCTGTCGGAGTAGGTCAATGCCTGTGCACCACGCCCGCTTGCCTCGAGCACGCAAGCGCCGAAGCAAGAGCGGAGCTCACTCGATGGTGACGCCGCAATGCATTGTTCCATATACCATTGCTCCAGCCAGCCCCGGGGGTCCGACATGAGGTCGTCGCGAAGAGCATCGTCTGCGGGAATGACCGGTTCACCGGTAATGGCGGCGACCAGTGGGTTTACGTATCCATGCTCAACTTCTGGCACCTCGACGGCTACTTGGTAACCATCGACCTCAACCACCGGGTTTTCTGGCAGGGTGGAAGTCGAATAGATCGCTGGAAAGACATCCCCGTCCTGCTCAGCCACGCGCTGGAGCGTCCGCCCACCCACCAATATGGGCTCGGAAGTGGCGCCAATGACTGCCAGCTTGATATTGCTCTGCCCATCGCTCAATTTCAGGGTGGTTGGCTCAATGTCTTCGTCGGCTTGCACGACGGCCCTCGCATCTGCATCAATTGCGTAGCGACCATCTGCCGCAAAGGATGTCAGGGGCTTCCCGGCGGCTCGCCGTTCCTCGAGAGCGATAAGCGTTGGCCTTGCCGGATGCGGGGCACATATCTTTAGGTTAAGTGGTGTCACGAAGTTGGAGCCGGCAACAACACGGACCGGAGAAATCGAAAGAGTGAAAGGTTTCTCTCGCCACTTACCTCCCGAATTCGCGGCGCGGCGCGACAACTCGAAGGTGACCTCGATGACACCCTCCTGCGTGTTGCATGACAGTAGGTCTACTTTCGCGGCACTTGCCGGTCTTACCTCGAACAGTGCGGGACAGTCCCCCCCGCTTTGCCCTGCGTCGACCATCAACCTAAGCAGCATGCGGCCCAGTATTATCTGCCCATCGCTCCCTAGCTCCGGTGAGTAGGGTGGCAGAACATGATCAACACCTTGCCAGCCGAGCTCATCGAGGCTCGTCGCACGTCCTTCGTCGTTTAGTGCAACGAGTTCATAGTTCGGTTCCTGCGAATCCTGTTCTTGGAAGAACGCGCGCTCCGAAGTACTGGCCCATCCATGCAACCAGGATTCCATGCTCCTTTCTTCTGAACCGTGGTAAGCAACCGAAAGAAGGGGATGTCCGCGTAGTGCGCGGGATGTCGCGATACTGTTCCAGTCGAGATCGGCAAGCGCGTGTTGACCGCTGCCTCCGTCATCAACCAAATCGATTGCAACGAGGGAACGTTCTATCGCTTCCTGGGAGCTCCAGTTCTCGGCGATGATCTTGGCGTACTTCTTGGCGCTGTTTTTTTCCGCGTAGAAACAGGCACCGGCCGGCCGAGGCAAGCCAGCTGACGCGAAAACGGCGTCTCGAGCGTGTCCGGGCGACCCAGTGGGTATGCTCTCGAGCGCCGCCGGCAAACGGTCGACGAGCATGTCGATGTGCAACCAGAAGGCATCGGTCCACCGCTTCTCATCGTTCCCGGCTTCCCGGTACGCACGAGATAGAAACGGGATCACGTCCATGAGCGAGTCTCGCAACAGGGGCTTGTCTAAAGGCAAGCCAACGGCCTGGTCGGAGAGTTCGGCAATCTCCCGCGCAAGTGCTTCCACGCCAACGATGGCAGAAGTCGACTCGTGTAAACCCCCTGGCATGCCTCCGGCCAAGGCATCCCGAAAAGTCTCGAGCGACTTTAGTTCACGCGATTGGCCGTCGACCGCAACGAGGACGATGGAACCATCGTGCGCGTTATCCTCGGGGGTACGAAACGCAATGGCCTCTCCAGCAGAGTACTCGCCGTCGTCGTTTCCGATCCGGACTGCTACCCCTCCAACCTCCTCGATGGACCTCGCAACCTCTTGCTTAAACTCGACTTCAAGAGACCTCGGCAAAACGAGCTTGTAGAGGCCGCTTTGTCGACCGCAGATTCTCCCGACCGCGGTTGCTAGCAATCTTTCGGACATGTTCTAGAACCCTGCTACTATCTCGAGCGCATCGTCAGCATCGTGGCTGCTGCGCGCGAGTCCGAAGCCCTCAAGGCGAGAGACGAGCGTTTGTTGCGATGCTTCCACGCCAATCGAGGAAAGCGCGTCTTGTACATCGTTCAAGCGACACAACGACTTGGGACCCGCAGAACAAAGACTTGCAATGGTCACGAGCCACTCCTGCCCAGGCTCCACCCAGGTGTAGCGCCCTGCGCTGCGCAACATGGCATAGAGGTCGCCCGCCCCAGATGGACTGCGATCCACCAACGAATATCGGATCGTCTCCCAGGTATTGTTCGCGCCCCCGGCTTTCGGCGCACCGAGCGCCTGCGATACTATCGGCGCGATGTCGACGCCACGAGCGGAGAGCCTTGCGCGTGATTCTTCAAGCCAGTTAGACAACCCGTCTGGGTCGTCGTCATATTCCGCCGGTGCCTCGATGCCTTCCCAGTCGCCGGGTTCGACCAAATCGGCAAGTAAGGACAGGCACTCGGTACCATCGGCAGCAAGCTTGTTAACAATTGGTACAACGTCGGCGGCAGAACGATCGAGTCGATCGTCCCAAGTGAAGAGACGCTTGGCGTCTTCCATTGCCTCTCGCACGGATTGCCTCGCATCAACGCTGGACGCCAAGGCCGACAGCATCCGTCTGGCGAGATGTAACTCGAACATGTATCCCGTTGCGATTCCCGTTCGGGCTACGCAGGCCGCCCAATCGGTCCAACGTCTACGGGGCATGCTATCGATCCAGTCATCGGAACAAAGCCTGGTCCAGGCGCTCGAGAACCACAGGTAGGGCGTAGCGGGCATGCACGAAAGCCAAGCTGGGCGTCGCACGCCCCTTGGTTCATGGGTTTCAATTCGATTGACCAGATCATCGACACTGTCTTGGAATGGCTCCGGGACCAATTCGGCGATGGCTTCGCTGGCCCATCTCGGCAGTCCGGCCGGGCTGGCATTCAATACTGCCTTTGCCCACAGGGCTGCCACCGAGGAATTCCCTCCTCCCAAGGCAAACATTTGCTCCAAGATAAGGGCGATGTTGGCCGGGTTGTTCTTGCCGGTAGCGCCGCGCCGGTCTTGCAGTAGGGCGGATTCGAGTGTGAGCGGGGTTACGACGGAGCGCGTCGCCTTTGCAGACGAGGGGGCCTCTAGTTCGTGCAGTAGAACGTTGGCAACTACGCGCGCCTCGGTTTTGCTATGTAGACGCAGGTTGTCTTTTAGTTTTGTGGCGATCGCGTTGAAGCGGTCATCGCCTTCCTTGGGGCGGGTAGTTTCAATCGCGGGGTTCTTTCGAGTGCCTCGATCGTTAAAGGCGATGCCTGCCGGCCCAAAATCCTTGTCTATTCGGCGCGGCGATCCCTGCGTCGTTAGTGACCAAGCCAGTTCCGACAGGAACAATTCCCTCGAGGGAATATACTCCGGTCGATTGAGCCCAAAGAATGAAGTGTCGCTTGCCATGCTCTCGCCCTCCTATCTCGTGAAGACCGGCTGGCCGCGGTTGCTAAACTTGAAGCGATGTCGGCTCTCGTCTTGTGACAGCTGGTAGCTCACGAGGCTCGCCCTGATCCTCTCGATACGTGGCTCGATCAACATTAGCGAGTCGGTGAACCCATGGCCGTTCTGGCGCGCCATGGCTTCGCGTAGCAGGTGGAAATCTAGTAGCGCAGTTGCAGCAGGGGGGGCTTCGCCATGCCGCCCCTGTTCGATTTGAAGTTCGACCCTTTCGCCCTCCGCTCTAGCGGTGACCTCGAACCGGTTCCTTTGCAAGCCAATCATTGCTCGCTCGATCGCGCTATCGCCTGCGTCCACACGGGCTTGCAGGAAGGTGAAGAAAGATTCTGCCCCCCGCTCGGTCGAAGGTGGCGCCACGATGTCTAGGATTGCTTCGGACAATTCGTGGGAAAGCCGTTGGCTTCGGTCAGCATCGATCCAAGCTTTCTGCCATTCGTTAACCACGGAACAGTGGGCCGACCAGCCATTTGCCACCCCAACCAGCCGAAACATGTAGCGCCCGTACCAACCCAAGAGCCAATTGCGTCTCACAAGGCTTGAATGCTCGTTACTTGGATCGACCTCGTCGCGGATCACACGCTCGATCTCCGCGTCGAGCGGGCTCCAGTAGCTGGCAACTGCCGAGTTTTCTTCTGCAATTCCTTGCCCCGGGAGTTTACCCTCCTCGATCTCGGCTAGCGCGTCCGCGAGTTCAGTGTTTTGGCGTCCATCGGCGGGCCCGAAATTCCTGAGTGGATCGGCAAGTCGAACCGCGCGCAGCGCATCGTTCTCAGTATCTGCCCAGGGGAACAAGCCACCCTTCTCCCGGTACTTGGAAACGTCGCCCGCATCGAACATGAGCATGTGAGTCCTAATGCTCCCTAGCGCAAGCAACGCCTGCAAGCGTGGCTCTCCTGACTGGTCGCGCACCTCGTGAATGCGTTCATCTACCCAGTCGCGAAGAGACCCCAAGTTATCGGGGCTCGCCGGACCAAGAACCGACTGGACGAAGAGTGCCCAAAGCTCGCGATAAGTAAAATGGGTCCCTGAAATCACTGCGGCCCCCCGCAGCAAGGAGCACCAGCCGCTTGCAACGTCGTCAGAAGACAGCGAGGCAACGTTTGCCTGCACGGGATCAAGTTCGTCGCGCTCAAGCGTATGCCGTATTGTAGTAGCGGCCTGGGTCACGCATTCGTGGAAGGCTACACGCCGTGCACACCGGTCGTCCGAGAGCACCGGCGTAACCTCGACAGATCCCGTCGGAAGGGGCGCGCGATAACCTTCGTACTGATCCTTGGGCGGTGTCCACTGCTCGAGGAGTGATGCTCCGTCCATGTAGACAACGTGGACCACCGCGGAAGGCTCTCCGTTCTTTTGCACTTCGCCGAACACGTAATGTGCTGATGACTTGTCATCGTCGACGAGCTCAATTGTCCAATCCCCCGTTCCCGCGTCGTGTATTTTGCCAGAAAGCAACCAGCCCGCGATAGCCGATGCCATTCGCTCGGCTTCGTCCGCGCCATTCTTTTCGGGTTTGCGCGTTTCACCGATCAACACGCCCCTGTTGATACATGCCAAGAGGTGATCGCCTGATCGCAGAACGTCGCCAAGATCCCGGACTAAGGGAGCTCGGTGCCGGTCAGCAGGAGGGATGGTGGCATCGTTGATGATTCGGAGCCGCTCACCAGTCTCCAAGGCATACTCGTAGGTCCGCTGCGCAAAGCGCGTCCTTTCGCCAAGCCTCTCGCCGTGTATGGCAGAGACCATTTCCGCGGCAAGTTTCGACTTACCGTTGCCGGCCCCTCCCACCAAGAAGACGAGGCACGTGGGGCCATTGGCGCCCTCCGCGCCATTGCACGCACGCGCCAAGGCATCGCATGCCTCGCGTGCCATGGGCGAAGAGGGACCATCGGGCCAGTTCGTTGCGGTGCTTTGGTACTCCGGAGATACTGCTGCACCTAGGCCCCCGAACGACCGCTCCAGAATCCAAGTTGGATAGCTGCTGCTCAATTCGTTTCTCTCTTTACTCTTTCGGACCGGTTATTGGTCGCTTGTGGCGATACTATGGTGCCGCCCTGAAAGTAAGGAGAGCGAAACTACTCATTGGGCTGCAACTTTCGTGACCCTACCAGCTGTAGTCAAACTTTCAACTGAAGCGGGCGCCTCGGGTTACGCCGTCGCAACTATCGACCAAATCCTAGGTCGCTTAATATTCATGTTCTTGGTCATGGCTATTTGCTGGACGCGACCTTGGTTCGAATGGAATGAACAGTGCTCGACGGCGTTCCAAATCGCGAATAGTGAAAAAATGGAGGAAATCCAACGTGTGGTTTTAGTGACCATCTTGAGTTGGGACGATGTGCAAACGACCAGGCAGGCAAGTAAAGTGGCCGTCAAGGAACTAAGAAACGCCAGACACGACTTGAAAATCAGCTATGGGAGTCGTCCTCTTGCAACTGGGATTGCCAAGGTAAATCGAATGCCAACGAAATGGACACAGGGCGAATTGGAAGCGTCGGTTGCTGCATATATGGAAATGCGGCGGAACGAGCTCAATGGCGTGGAATACTCTAAGCAAGCTTATTACCGAGACCTATCAAACAGGTTTGATCGAAGCGCAAAAGCCTTTGAATACCGCATGCAAAACATTTCCTACGTGTTTTCGATCATGGGCAGGCGATGGATAAACGGTTTACCACCCGCCAAGAACGTTGGGATCAACGTTGCACGCGACATTGAAAACATCATCAACCGACTTGAAAAGCGACGTGACGCGCCGGTCGCCTCGTTCGAAGTCGAAGTCGCCAATATCCGTAAAAAGAAGGATCGTCTCCCCCCGCGAGGAAATGAAAAGCCAAGCGCCATAGACGTAACCACTACGCGATTCATGCGCAGTGCCGAAGTCGTTGCTTGGGTTTTGGATTTAGCGAATGGTACCTGCGAGTGCTGTGGCAAGCAGGCTCCGTTCATGAGAGACCATGGCACTCCTTTCCTAGAAGTTCATCACTTGAAGCGACTAGCCGATGGCGGAAGTGACACGATCTCGAATGCAATCGCCATTTGTCCGAACTGCCATAGGGAACTTCACTACGGTGCCGACAAAGATCAACGAAGATTGGTAATGTACGATTTGCTCGAGAGATTGGTCGAAG
>NZ_JFKE01000001.1 GCF_000647975.1 Actibacterium mucosum KCTC 23349 | reverse complement strand
AAAAAGTCGAAAAACATGTCATTTTTTTAAATTTTCTTATTAACTCAATAAATTCAATGATTTACAGGGCTCGTTGCCGCCAACAACTGCTCAAATGAACAAAAACGGCGGGGCAATGACCAGCCCCGCCGAGGTTATCCACAGATTTGCCCACCAGATCTGTGGATATGCTTGAGATTCTCAGATTGGGCAGCGCACAAGCGACTCGATATGGTCGCGATAAGCGGTCGCCAACGCCTCATGCGTGGCAGCCGTCAGCGGGGCGATGTCTGATACGGCCGCGTTTCGCGTAACCTGATCGGGACGCGAACAGCCCGCGATGATCGACGACACAGCGTCATGGTCGAGGATCCATCGCAGCGCGAAATCGGCCATACTGACCCCTTCGGGAACATGCGGACGGATATGGTCCAAAGACGCAACCGCCTGTGGCAGGGCAATGCCCGAGAAGGTCTCGCCAACCGAGAACATCTCGCCATTGGCGTTATAGTTGCGGTGGTCGGATGCATCGAAGCTTTGATCCGGCTTGAACTTGCCGCTGAGCACACCGCTGGCCAGAGGCAGGCGCACGATGATCCCCACATCAGCCGCCTTGGCCTTGTCGAACAGATCCCAGACCGCGTTCTGCCGGTAGAGGTTAAAGATGATCTGCAGAGAGGTCAGGCCGGGCTGCTGAATACACAACAGCGCCTCGTCGATGGTTTCAACGCTGGCGCCCCAGTTGCGACACAGGCCTTCGGCCTTCATCTTTTCCATGGTGGCAAAGATCGTGCCGTCTTGCAGAACCTCGGGCGGCACGCAGTGCAGCTGAATCAGGTCCAGGCTGTCGACCCCCAGGCGCGTGCAGCTGGCGACCAGATGCTGGCGAATGTTGTCTTCTTCGTAATTGTCTGGATAGGTTTCGCCTGACCGGCCAACCTTTGTGGCGATGACCGGCTTGGTCTTGGCCCGGGCTGCAAAGGCGCCCACGTGGCGCTCGCTGTTGCCACCACCATAGACGTCTGCGGTGTCGAGAAAGTTGATACCGGCACTTTCCGTGGCGTCCAGAATGCTGGCACAGGTGTCTGCATCTACCGGGCCAAAATCACCGCCCAACTGCCAGCAGCCCAGCCCGATTTCGGAAACTTGCAAATCGGATTTGCCCAAACGACGTAATTTCATGATCCGCCCTCAATAATGGAATAACCCCGCGCAATGATCGGGGCAGAGCGTTGGTAGCCGAGTCGGGGGTTATTATCAATAATAAAATTTAATTATTGATACTGGTGGAGACACGACCGGGCGCAACCACCGGGCGCGACCTGGGAATCAGACGCAGCGCCAGCAAACCCAGGATCACAGCCATATAGATCAGCGGCTCAAGCGGCAGGCCCTTGGCCACCATCACGTTGTGCAGCCCCCCAAGAAAGATAACCGCGTAGGTCAGTTTATGCAGTTGGTTCCAAGCCGGCCCCATGCGGCGGGTGAAATAGTTGTTGGACGTGACCGCCAGTGGAATGCAGATCACGAACGCGACCATGCCAATGGTGATGTACGGGCGTTTGACGATGTCTTTCCAGATCAGTTGCCAGCTTTGCAGGTCCAGCACCAGCCACACCAGCAGATGGGCAAAAACGACAAAGAACGCCGTCAGCCCCAGCGCCCTGCGAAACTTTACGAGGTTGATCCCCGCAAACCGGCGCAGCGGGGAAATGACAAGCCCAAGGATCAAGAGCTGCAAGGCCAGTTCACCCAGCGCATGTTCCAGCGGCTTGATCGGCTCGGGTCCCATCTCTCCCGTTGCGGCAAGGTACAGGTACCAAAGACTTAACCCCGCCCCGGCCACATATACCAGCCAGGCAGGGATTTTGCGGGCAAAGCTGTTGATGGCGTCCTTCAAGAAGACCCTCCAGCTGCGCGGATCAATAGAATTTGGCCAGATCCATACCGGCATAAAGATCAGCCACCTGATCCTCATATCCGTTGAACATCAGCGTCGGCTGGCGCTTGGCAAACAGGCCGCCACCGATCTTGCGTTCGCTGGCCTGGCTCCAACGTGGGTGATCCACCTTGGGGTTCACATTGGAATAGAACCCGTATTCGCGGGCGTTCTGCATGTTCCACGTGGTGGGTGGCTCGTCCTCGGTCAGGGTGATGCGAACAATCGACTTGATCGATTTGAACCCGTATTTCCACGGAACCACCAACCGCAACGGCGCCCCGTTCTGGTTGGGCAGTGGTTCGTCGTAAATGCCAGTGGCCATAATCGTCAGCGGATGCATCGCCTCGTCCAGACGCAGCCCTTCGCGATACGGCCAATCCAAAATTGGCGGGAACCGGCGTTGTCCGGGCATTTCCTCGGGGCGCACCAGCGTTTCGAATGCCACATACTTGGCCGAGGGCTGAACACCGACACGGTCCAGGATCGTCTTCAATTCAAACCCAACCCAGGGCACAACCATTGACCACGCCTCGACACAACGAAACCGATAGATACGCTCTTCCAACGTCACGCCGGACAACAAATCATCCAGGTCATAGCTGCCGGGCTTGTCCACCAAACCGTCAATCTGCACCGCCCAGGGATCCGTGGTCAGCGAATGGGCGTTTTCTGCAGGGTCGGCCTTGCCGGTGCCAAACTCATAAAAGTTGTTATAGGCCGTGATGTCTTCCAGTGCGTTGGGCTCTTCATCCGTCGACAGGATGCTGGGCTTGGCACCCAGTCCGGCCTGCGCCATGCCCGCCGACAGGGCCAGCCCCGAGGCCGCAAATCCGGCCATGATCTGACGCCGGTTCAGGAACACCTGCTTCGGTGTCACGTCAGACCAGTTCAAATCGTTCTTCCAGCGCTGCGTCATGGCTGCTCCTCTCGTCATCACGTAGACATGATCTAGGGCGTAATGGCCACCAGTCACAAAACACGTCACTTCACATTGGCGTTTTCCGGGTCTCGACGCGGAAACAGCACATTCATTGGGCGCGAAGATCCATTGGGCTGCACGATCCGAACGTGACGCCGCCGCATCTGGCGCGGCTCGGCTACGCCAACGGAATGCGCGATGGTCTCTACCTCGTGGATCACCGACTGCGCATAGCGTGCCACGCGACGATATTTGCGGTCAACAACCAGCCCCTTCTGAAGGCTCGGGTCATGCGTGGTAATTCCCGTGGGGCAAGTATTGCGGTTACATTTCAGCGCCTGGATACAGCCCAACGAGAACATGAACCCGCGCGCCGAGGTCACGAAATCCGCCCCTGCCGCAATCGCCCATGCCACATCGCCCGGATTCACCAACTTGCCCGAGGCGATCAGGCGGATGCGATCATGCAGTCCACAGGCATCGCGCAGGTCTGACACCATCAGCATCGCCTCGCGGATTGGCATCCCAACCAGATCCATCAGGGGCATGGGTGCGGCACCCGTGCCGCCCTCGCCCCCGTCGATAGTGATGAAGTCCGGCGCACTGTCATGGCCGCGATGACGGATCAGTTCAAAAAGCTCTTCAAACGGCTCTACCGCACCAGCCACGGTTTTGAACCCTACCGGTTTGCCCGTCACTTCGCGGATGTGGTTCATCATGTCCAGAAGGTCACCCCAGCTGTCGACCTCGGCATGGCGGTTGGGGGAATAGCTGGTCTTGCCCTCGGGGATTCCGCGGATGGCGGCCACCTCGGCATCGACCTTTTCGCCCGGCAGAATGCCC
The DNA here is from genome assembly GCF_000647975.1 of Actibacterium mucosum KCTC 23349. Classification (GTDB taxonomy): domain Bacteria; phylum Pseudomonadota; class Alphaproteobacteria; order Rhodobacterales; family Rhodobacteraceae; genus Actibacterium; species Actibacterium mucosum. The sequence continues at coordinate 676,231 of NZ_JFKE01000001.1, read as the reverse complement.
CCCTTGCCTGGCTTGGCACCTTGGGCAAGCTTCACCTCGAACATCTTCACCTGTGGGTGCGCAGCAACCTCGCGCAGCTTTTCGTCGCACAGGTTTCCGTCATCATTGCGCACACCGTACTTTGCCGTTCCGATTTGATAGACCAGATCGCATTCGGCACTCAGATGATAGGGCGACAACCCACCTTCACCGGTGTTCAGCCATATGCCCGCCTCGGCGGCGCCACGGCTCAACGCCTCCACGGCCGGTTTCGAGATCGCGCCATAGCTCATCCCCGAGATATTGAAGATCGAAGGCGCTACGAAAGGTTCACGTGCGGTGGGGCCGATCAGCATCGGATCCGTTGAAGCAAACTGATTGTCCAGTGGCGGAAAGGCCGCGGGTACAAAAATCGGCGTTCCGGGTTCCGTCAGGCTGCGGGTCGAACCAAAGGCGATCGTATTGTCCTTGCCCGATGCCGCACGACCGACCCAATCGCGCTGTGCACGGTTGAACGGCATTTCTTCGCGGTCCATCGCAAAGAAATATTGCCGAAAGAACTCGCCCAGTTTCGAAAACAGGTGCCGAAACCGCCCGATAACCGGATAGTTGCGGCGGATTGCGTCGCCCGTTTGCCGCAGGTCGATCCAAAGCATGACCATAATCGACAGGACAACCACACCCAGCGCCAGCACAAAACCCAGTGCCAGAAACTCCAACACGCGCTCAATCCAACTCATGTCCTTGCCTCAACTTTCCTTCTGGTGTTTTGCATAGCGCAGATGCATACCAATGCGTCCCCCGAATAGAGCAGATCACTCACGTTTTCGTGACTGGACGCGGGTTTCCCCTCGGGCTTAGCGCGAATTTCTCGTCGATCAAGCCCCAAAAACCTGATTTCTTTTTCATCCAATTTGGCCCCTACGCCCGTAACGCCGACGCATTCAAACGAACGCTGTGCGGAATGTTACCGCGCATTCTTGGACCAATAGGGGACATAAATATGAACCGTCGCTTCGCATTGAAAACCGTGGCCGCGATGGCCGTTGCAACTGTCGTGGCAGGCTGCGAGATGGGTGATCCGGATATCGTCGATATCGCCGCATCGAACGAAGACTTCAGCACGCTGGTCGCTGCCGTATCGGCCGCAGGCCTGGTTGACACCCTGAAATCGGACGGCCCGTTCACCGTCTTTGCACCGACCAACGACGCTTTTGCCGCTCTTCCCGCTGGCACCGTCGAAAGCCTGCTGCTGCCCGAGAACAAAGATCAGCTGGTGGCAGTTCTGACCTATCACGTTGTGCCTGGCGCTGTGACCAGCGATCAATTGGCCGGTCAGCGTCTGAGCGTGGCAACAGTGCAAGGTTCGAACGTACATATCGATGCACGCAACGGCGTGAAAGTGGACGGTGCGAACGTCGTTTCCGCCGACATCATCGCCTCGAACGGCGTGATCCACGTGATCGACCAAGTGATCCTGCCCTAACCCTGGGCCGCGCGGCCCGCCATACGAGCCGGGCCGCGCACTTCTCTTTCCTCAAAAATTAAAACTATAGGGAGGTTTGACATGGCAAACTTGTCAGAACTGGTGAGCGGATCACCGCAATTTTCAACTTTAAGAACGGTGGTCGTCATCGTTGATGCCCTGATACCAAGCTCGGATTTGGGATCGGCCTTGGCGGATCCTCACTCGGACCTGACGGTATTTGCGCCAACAAACGCAGCTTTTGGTGCTTTGGCCGTGGATCTAGGCTTTGCCGGTGATCCTTCAAACGAAAATGCCGTGATCAATTTCCTTCTTTCCAACGTGCCGGTTACGACATTGGAAGCGGTACTTTTGTATCACCTCTCATCCGGTTCACAGACAAGTTCTGACATCGCGCATGCCGGCAGCGTTCATACGCTTGGTGGTGGCACGATAACCGCGGATCTGCCGACACTTGTTGACGCCGAACCGGACCTGATCGACCCATCGCTGGTCTCTCTGGATATCCCTGCGGATAATGGCATTGTGCATGTCATCGACCGCGTTCTTTTGCCCGTCGACCTGCCCGGCAATGACGCTCCGACCATCGCCGGTATCGTGGCGGCAAGTGGCAGTGGGTTTGACGCCAATGGTGCAGACTTCGACATGCTTCTAGCCGCGGTTCAGGCCGCCGGTTTGGCCAAGACACTGGACGACGCTCATTTGGACTTGACCGCGTTCGCACCCACGGATCAGGCATTCGTCGATCTCGCCAGCGCCCTGGGCTATTCCGGCACCGACGAAGAAGGCGCATTCGGCTATTTGGTTGACGCGTTGACACTGATTGGCGGTGGCGACCCGATTCCGGTTCTAACTGCCATCCTTCAATACCATGTTGCACCCGAGTCGCTGCAAGCCAGCCAAGTGCTTGGCAGCACACAAATCGACACGCTTTTGGGAGCGACAATTGGCGTCGACGGCGCCACGCTGGTCGACAACGACCCTGATGTGCCGGATCCCAATATCATAGGCACCGACATTCAGGCATCTAATGGTGTCGTCCACGTTCTGGACGGTGTCTTGCTGCCTGTCGATGTATTGCAGTCGGATGGCTCAAACGACGTTGATCTTGTGATTGACGGCGATGGGTTCAGCTTTATCGCGACTGGTGCCGACGCCGACCTGATCGACGGCAATGGTGGACGCGACTTCATCTTTGCAGGGGCGGGTGACGACACAATCATCGGCGGCACCCAAAATGACGTTCTGTTTGGCGGTGCGGGTGCTGACCTGTTCATCTTCAACACCGGCGATGGCATCGACACCGTGTATGGGTTCCAAAGCGGGCAGGATCAGATTGACCTGTCGAACACCGGAGCGACGTCGATGCACGACATCGAGGTGACCAGCGGGATGTTCTTCACTCAAATCGAATATGGCGACGAAGACGCGATTTTCGTTATTCACTCTGCGATGGACGCGCCGATGACCGAAGACTTCATCTTCGCCGAGTTCTTTGTCTAAACTCTCAAAGCCCCGCAATTGCGGGGCTTTTTCGCATTGATACGCGGCGCCGCTGTCTGCAGGTTCTTTTTGCCTGATCAACTGGTGCGGAATTGCACCCAGATCGGCCGGTGGTCCGAGATATGGTATCGCATGAAAGCCTCGAATTCCTTGGGCGTGTGACTGTTCCACAAGTTGCTGAACAATGCGCCGTCAAAGTCAAACACCCCGTCGGCCTGATAGGCCTGTCCGGCGCCGCCGGGGAAAAAGGCCAACTGATCGTAATGCTTGCCCTCGGTGATCGTGGTACCAAGGCGCGATTGATGGGGTGGGATGTGAAGGCCGCGTTTGGTCAACGCATCAAAAATCTCGTCCCCGATCTCGGCCTTGGGCATGTTCAGATCACCGATCACAACCACGTTGTCCGAATAGGCCCGTCCGCGCTTGCGCCGAAGGTCCGCCCAACGCCCCAACCCGTAAGTCTCTAACGCGCGGCGGTTTACCGACTGCTTGCTGCCGGACCCGAAATAAAGATGCGCGTTGACCACCGTCACTACGAACCCGTCCTTGTCAAAGGCCACGGCATAGGGGTTGCGATCAAAACCACGAAACTTCTGCTCGATCCCTGGCAGTTTGACATAGCGATGCGAGGCCGGAGGCACGGCCACCTCGCCGGCAAGCCGCAACAGGTCGACCGTGTTGCCATCAAAGATATAGGCCATACGTTCGTCGTTACCGGCCTGGTCCGAGAATATGGCGTCATAGCCCGCTGGCAGCTCGTCAAGGATGCGGTTGAAATCGGTCAGGTCCTCTTTGACCTCTTGCACCGCCACAAGGTCGAACCAGCTGACAATCTCGGCCATCAACTCGATATCGGCATCGTCGCGCTTTTGTTCGGCGTCCCCAAGATTAGCGATGTTCCAACTGCCCAGCAGCAGCCGACCAGCGGTTTTGGCGGGTATCGCGCGTCCCGGTTTTGTGTCGCGCCATTGGCGCAGTGCGGTGATCTCGGTGGCGGGTGTGTATGAGAAATTGAAATTGGGTGCAGGAAATGGGGGCATGGTAAAACTCGGGAAATTGCTTGAAATGAATGCGCAACTATACCGCGAATCGCATGCAATCCCCAAAAAGGAAAAGCCCCGCAAACGCGGGGCTTTAGGTGGCTAGTGGACTACGGCGTCGTTTGGCGGCTCGCGCAGCGACTTGCCGACGCGGTCCCCAACCAGCAGACCATCCGCCCCGGCGCTGACCTGAACATGTGCTCCATCAAGGATATCGCCGCCCAACAGCGCCTCGGCCAATTGGTCCTGCAAGGCGCGCTGGATCACCCGCTTCAGCGGACGCGCGCCAAAGACCGGATCATAGCCTTCATCGGCTAGCCATTTCAGCGCCGCATCGTCCAGATCCAGTGTGATGTTGCGCCCGGCCAGACGTTTCTGCAGGCGCGCCAACTGGATAGCCACAATCCCATCCATATCGGCCCGGCCCAGCCGGTCGAAGATGATGGTTTCGTCCAGGCGGTTCAGGAACTCGGGCCGGAAATGCGCCCGCACCGCATCCATCACGTCGCGCCGCGCCTGCGCGCTGTCGGCGCCATCGGGCAACTGGCTGAGCGCCTGGCTGCCAAGGTTCGACGTCAGGATGATCAGCGTTTGCTTAAAGTCGACCGTGCGGCCCTGACCATCGGTCAGCACCCCGTCATCCAGCACCTGCAAAAGCACGTTGAACACATCCGGGTGCGCCTTTTCGACCTCGTCAAACAGCACAACCTGATAAGGCTTGCGCCGCACCGCCTCGGTCAGCACGCCGCCTTCGTCATAGCCGACATAACCCGGAGGCGCCCCGATCAGACGGGCCACCGCGTGCTTTTCCATAAACTCCGACATATCGATGCGCACCATCGCGCTGTCATCGTCGAACAGGTATTCGGCCACGGCCTTGGTCAGCTCGGTCTTGCCGACACCGGTGGGGCCAAGGAACAGGAAGCTGCCCAGCGGGCGGTTCTCGTCGTTCAGACCCGCGCGCGCCCGGCGCACGGCATTGGCCACGGCGGTCACGGCCTGGCTCTGGCCGATCACCCGCTTGCCGATCTCGTCTTCCATGCGCAACAGCTTCTCGCGTTCGCCTTCCAGCATCTTCGAGGTTGGGATACCCGTCCAGCGTTCCACCACCTGCGCGATCTGTTCGGGCCGCACCGCCTCTTCGACCATCAGGTCGTTTTCGGCTTCCTCTGCCTCGGTCAGCTTTTTCTCCAACTCGGGGATCACGCCGTAAGACAGCTCGCCCGCCTTGGCCAGGTTGCCGTCGCGCTTGGCGGCGTCCAGTTCGGCCCGCGCGCGGTCCAGCTGCTCTTTCAGCTCGCGCCCGCTTTCCAGCTTGTCCCGCTCGGCCTGCCATTTCGCCGTCAGACCTGCCGATTGCTGCTGCAATTCGGACAACTCCTTTTCCAGCTTGGTCAGACGATCCTTGCTGGCCGCGTCATCCTCTTTCTTCAGCGCCTCGGCCTCGATCTGCAGTTGCAGGATCTGGCGGTCCAGCGCGTCCAGCTCTTCGGGTTTGCTGTCTACCTCCATCCGCAAGCGGCTGGCGGCCTCGTCCACAAGGTCGATGGCCTTGTCGGGCAGGAACCGGTCGGTGATATAGCGATGGCTCAGCGTTGAGGCGGCAACCAGCGCGCTGTCGGAGATTCGCACGCCGTGGTGCAGTTCGTATTTCTCCTTGATGCCGCGCAGAATGCTGATCGTGTCCTCAACCGTCGGCTCATCCACCAGCACCGGCTGGAACCGCCGCGCAAGGGCTGCGTCCTTTTCCACGTGCTTGCGGTATTCGTCCAGCGTGGTGGCGCCCACACAGTGCAACTCGCCGCGCGCCAGCGCCGGTTTGATCAAGTTGGCCGCATCCATTGCGCCATCGGTTTTACCGGCGCCCACCAGCGTGTGCATCTCGTCGATGAACAGGATGACTTCGCCCGCGGCGGCCTCGATCTCTTTCAGGATGGATTTCAGGCGTTCCTCGAACTCGCCGCGATATTTCGCACCGGCAATCAGCGCACCCATATCCAGCGCCATCAGCTGCTTGTTGCGCAGGCTTTCGGGCACGTCGCCGTCGATGATGCGCAGGGCCAGCCCCTCGGCAATCGCGGTTTTACCCACGCCGGGTTCGCCGATCAGAACCGGGTTGTTCTTGGTGCGGCGCGACAGCACCTGCATGGCGCGGCGAATCTCCTCGTCACGGCCAATGATCGGGTCAATCTTGCCGTCCCGCGCCGCCTCGGTCAGGTCGCGCGCGTATTTCTTGAGCGCGTCATAGCCTTCCTCGGCGCTGGCGGTATCGGCCGTGCGGCCCTTGCGAATGTCGTTGATCGCGGCGTTCAGTTTCTGCGCCGATACGGCACCGGCCTCCAAGGCCTCGCGGGCCTTCGATTTCACCATGGCCAGCGCGGTCAGAATGCGTTCCACCGGCACAAAACTGTCGCCTGCCTTGGTGGCAACCTTCTCGGCCTCGGCCAGAACCTTGGCGGTTTGCTGATCCAGATAGGTCTGCCCGGCATCGCCCCCCACCTGCGGGATTTTCGACAGTGCCACGTCAACCGCCTCGACCACGCGGTCCGGCGCGCCGCCGGCGCGTTTGATCAGGTTGGCAGCCAGCCCCTGATCGTCATCAAGCAGTGCTTTCAGCAAATGTTCGGGTGCAAGCCGCTGATGGCTTTCCCGCATCGCAATCGTCTGAGCGGCCTGAATGAAACCGCGCGACCGTTCCGTGAACTTTTCCATGTTCATCGGCAATACTCCTCTTTTAAGCCCCCGATCCACTGCCCGCTTGGCGGCGCATGATTGTCGGGTCTTGCCCATGAAATCTGGCCATTGGTCACGAATAATTCAACCGTGCCAAGGCCCTCAAATGGCCACCAGATGACAAAAACCTCGAAATTTGGTACGATTGCGTTGCCGAAACGAGGGCGAATGCCCCGCCGGCCCAAGAGGAGGAGCAGATATGGAGATCATCAATGCGCGCGTCAGGCATGCGCGCCGGGCCCCCGAATTCGACATGGTCGAAGCGATCATAAGACTCAAGGTGCGGGACACGTTGCGCCCCATGCCGTATGACATGGACGTTTTGTCATTTGCGCCTGTCGCGCTGGCCAGAAAACCGGGCGCAATGCGTCAATATTTGATCGAAGCGGCCACTTCGCAGGCGTAACGCGCAAAAACGTCAGATAAGACGCAATTTGCGACAATTTCCCACGTGACGGTCGTTTGGGGGATGTTTATCCGCGTGCTTATGAGTGACGATCGCAAAGTGACCGATGTTCCGGGTCTGGTAGAGCAACCCATGCAAAACGCAAAGCTGAAGGCTTTGCTTGCTGCTCATGACGCCAAGGTGAACGAATGGAAAGAGGCCACCAGCACCCCGGCCAAAGCGCCGCAGGGCAAAGAGTGATTGCGGCCTTCTTGCGTGCGGGTTAGGACAACTCAACCCCAGCGACGGAGCCAACCCGATGACCAATGACCAACTGATCGTGGCACTGGACGTGCCAGATGCGCTTTCCGGCCTGAAACTGGCCAGCGAAATCGGCGACGCGGCGTCATTCTACAAGATTGGTCTGGGCATGCTGACGGGCGGTGGGCTGGCCCTTGCGCAGGAACTGAAAGACGAACACGGCAAGCGTATCTTTCTGGATATGAAGCTGTTCGACATAAGTGCGACGGTGGAAAAGGCGGTGCGCGGGTTGGCACAGTTCGATCTGGATTTCCTGACCGTGCATGGCGACCCGTACGTGGTGCGCGCCGCCAAGGAAGGCGCCGGGGCCAAGGACATGAAGATCTTGGCGGTTACCATCCTGACCTCGCTGGACCGGGCCGACCTGGACAGTGCCCTGATCCGCGACGGCGATATCAGCGAGCTGGTGGCCGAACGCGCCGCCCGCGCGTTAGAGGCCGGTGCTGACGGTGTAATCTGCTCGCCGCGCGAGGCCGCCCGGGTGCGGGCCTTGCCACAGGCAGACGGCAAGCTGATCGTCACGCCCGGCGTGCGCCCCGCCGGGGCCGAGCTGGGCGATCAAAAACGCGTGGCCACCCCGGCCAACGCCATTGCCGCCGGGGCCGACCACGTGGTTGTTGGCCGCCCTGTCTGGCAATCTGCCGATCCGCGCAAAACCGCGCTGGCCATCCAGGCTGAGCTGGCCTCGCCGCAAGCCGCACACCCCAACAGGTAGGGAACGATGATTGCCTATATCACCGTGGGCGCCAACGACATCGCCCTTGCGAAACGGTTCTATACCGCGTTCCTGCCCGCCTTGGGTTATGGCCTGAAAGAAGGCCCCGAGGGGCTGAGCTTTGCCTTGCCCGTCCCGCGCGGCCAAGCACCTGTTCATCCCGAGTTTTACGTCAAACCGCCCTTCGACGGGCAGTGCGCCTCGACCGGAAACGGGGCGATGGTGGCGTTTGAGGCGGACACCCAGCAACAGGTGCGCACGTTACACGCCGCCGCTTTGGCGGCCGGAGGCACCAACGAAGGCAACCCCGGCTTCCGTGACGCCTATAGCCCGAATTTCTTTGTTAGCTACCTGCGCGATCCGCAGGGCAACAAGATCGCCTTGTTTTCCAGCAATCCCAATGAACCGGGACGTGACGGTTAGAAGACTGTACCGTCCCGGATATACGCTTAACCCTCGTTGATGTCTTTATCGAAGGTTTTCACGCTGCCCCCTTTGAGACCGAAAAGGCGGCGCATCACGATCCATGCGGCCAACGAGACCAGTGCGAAGATCAGCAACAGGTAAGGCAGCGACGGCGCCAGACCGATGGCCAGAAGCACGCTGGTCACGCCCGCACCGACGGCGAAGCCCAAGAAGATGAAGCCGGGCGCAAAGACCTCCAGAATGGCCAGCGCAATCCCGGCTGCGGCCCAGATCCACCATTCGTTCCACATCAGCCGCGTCCTTTCAGCATCTTGAAGGCGTCACCAAAGGCCTCGATCGCGTTGGCGGGCACGATGACAACTTGCTTGCCCTCGCCCTGGCCAACGGTTGTCAGCGCCTCAACCTGTTTCAGGGCCACTTGATATTGGGCGGCTTCTATTCCGTTTTCGGCGATGGCCTTGGCCACAACCCCGGTCGCGTAAGCCTCTGCATCGGCAGTGATGCGGCGGGCTTTGGCTTTTTGCTCGGCCTCGTAAAGCTCGGCATCGGCGGCCAGCTCGACCGCCCGCTTTGACCCTTCTGCTTCGGTCACCTGCGCGCGGCGCGCGCGTTCGGCGTTCAATTGCTGCAGCATTGCATCGCGCGTGGCCTGATCAAGGTTCACATCCAGGATTTCGGCGCGCGTCACCTCGATCCCCCAATCGTCGACGGCGCTTTCTACCGAGACCTTGATGGTCGAGATCAGCTGCGCACGGTTCGACTGCACCTCGTCCAGCTCCATCTTGCCGATCTCGGCGCGGACGATCCCGGCCACCGTGGTTGCAATCGCGGCATCCACGTCCCGAATTCGGTACACCGTCTTCTCGGGCTCGGTGATGCGATAAAACACGCTGGTTTCAACCTTGACCAAAACGTTGTCGCTGGTGATGGCATCCTGTTCGGCATTTGGAAGCTGGCGCTCCAGAACCGAGATCTTGTGCGCAACGCGGTCCAGAAACGGCACGATCAGGTTGATCCCCGGCCCAAGCACAGACCGCAACCGGCCAAAGCGTTCCACGACATACTTTTCGGATTGTGGCACAATCCGAACGCCCAAAAGAATACAAAGAACAACAAACGCGGCCAGCAAAAGAACAACAAGGTTGCCGCCAATAAGGGATTCAATATCCATTGGTTACCTCCAATACTGCCGCAAGCATACGCAGTTTCTGTGCAGGCGGAAAACTTCTTTTGCACCACCGATCAGGGGTATATTGAAAGGGCAACCGCAGGATCCCATCATGCCCGCCCTTTGTCGCGACTGCCTGACAACCTTTGACGACGCACAGCGCTGCCCGTCCTGCGGCAGCCCGCGCGTGCTGCGGCACCCAGAGCTGTTTGACCTGACCATCGCGCATATGGATTGCGACGCGTTCTATGCCAGCGTCGAAAAACGCGACAATCCCGAACTGGCCGACAAGCCGGTGATCATCGGCGGCGGCAAGCGCGGCGTGGTCTCGACCGCGTGTTACGTGGCGCGCATCCGCGGGGTCCGCTCGGCCATGCCGATGTTTCAGGCGTTGAAACTGTGCCCCGATGCGGTGGTGATCCGCCCGCGCATGTCGGTTTATGCCGAGGTTTCGAAACAGATCCGCGCGATGATGGACGCGCTGACCCCGGTGGTAGAGCCGCTGTCGCTGGACGAGGCGTTCATGGACCTGACCGGAACCGAGAAACTGCACGGCGCGCCGCCCGCGGTGATGCTGGCTCGGCTGGTCAAGCGCATGAAAGACGAGCTGGGCGTGACCGGGTCGGTCGGGTTAAGCCACAACAAGTTTCTGGCCAAGGTTGCGTCCGACCTGGACAAGCCGCGTGGCTTTTCGGTGATCGGCAAGGCCGAGACCGAGGCGTTTTTGCACGACCAGCCCGTGCGCCTGATCTGGGGCGTGGGCGCGGCGGCGCAGGCGTCGCTGGACAAGGCGGGCATCCGCACCTTCGCTGACCTGAAGCGCTGGGACCGGCGCGATCTTGAGGCGCGGTTTGGCACCTTCGGCTATCGTCTGTGGCACTTGGCACGCGGACAGGATCGTCGGCGAGTTTCACCCAACGCGCCGGTCAAAAGCATCTCGAAAGAGACAACGTTCTTTGAGGACACAGCCAGCACCGAATTGCTGGACGGCCATATCTGGCGGCTGAGCGAACAAGTGGCGGACCGTGCCAAGGCCAAGGGCAAGGCGGGCCGCGTTGTGGTACTGAAACTGAAGCGCGCCGATCATTCGCTGATCTCGCGCCGGGTGTCGCTTAGCGACCCCACCCAGATCGCCGACCGCATCTATCGCACCGCGCGCGGGCTTTACGATCAGGTGGCGGGCCAGGGGCCGTTCCGCCTGATTGGCGTCGGTCTCAGCGAGGTTGTGCCCGACGAGGCCGCCGATATCACTGGCGACCTGCTGGACCCTGGTGCGGGACAACGCGCCAAGGCGGAACGCGCCACAGATGCGATCCGCAAGAAATTTGGAAGCGATGCAATCCTGAAAGGCCGGTCGCTGCGCTGAGGCTTATTCGGCCGCCATCGGCTGATCCTTGCGGCCAATCTCGATCACCTCGGAAATGACCGAGGCAATCAGCCGCCGCACGGTTTGAAAATTGCCGTTGGGCCGCACCATGCGCTCGTTCATGTAAAGCGAGCGGTCGATCTCGATCTGAACGGCGTGCTGGTTGCGCGACGGGCGGCCGTAATGCTGCGTGATATAAGCGCCGGCAAAGGGCGCGTTGCGCACCACGCGCAGACCGGCGGCGCGGAACGCGGTTTCGATGGCTTCTACAATATCGCTGCGGGCCGAGGCGCCAAACCGGTCGCCGATCACCACATCGGCGCGCGGCAAACCGGGCCGCGAGACCGATTCCAGCGCCTCGTGCGGCATGGAATGGCAGTCGATCAGGATCGCCTCGCCGAAGGAGCTGCGCGCCTCGTTCAAAAGGGTCTGCAGCCGCGCGTGATACGGTACCCAGCACGTGTCGAGACGGGCGCGGGCATCCTTGATCGACATCTTGCCCAATTGAATTGCCTTGCCATTGGCCACCACCCGGGGGATGACGCCCAGCCCGGAACTGACGCGCGGATTATGCGCAACCTTGGGCACGTCGCGGATAAGGGCGGGGTCAAGCTCTTCGATAGACCGGTTCAGGTCCACATAGGCGCGCGGCACCTTGGCCAAAAGCAATGGCGCCCCCATGGCGGGGGCGTCGGAAAACAGCAGGTCGACAAACGCATCCTCGGACGACCGGATGGTGCGTTCATCCAGGACCGAGTTGTTCAGGAACTCCCACGGATAGTCACGGCCACTATGCGGCGACGAAAACACCACGCTGGTGTTTCGGACGCCGGGCATGGCAAGACGATAGGGGGATGTGTCCATTGCTGCTCCTCTGCCTCAGTTATAAACCTATTTTTTATCTTGCCAAAAGCTCTTGAACCATTTTCCGACTCCTTTTATAGACCTGCGAACCGACGCGGTCCCGCCGCGTCTTTTTGTTTGGACAAGCGGGGCCCGGTACTTCGGGCGGTTAGCTCAGCGGTAGAGCACTACGTTGACATCGTAGTGGCCACTGGTTCGATCCCAGTACCGCCCACCATCTAATCACTGCCTTAACAGGCGGTTAAGTGAAACTGGCGCCCGGCGCGCCGCGAATAAGGAGAAGACCATGAAGGTCAAGAACTCGCTCCGCTCGCTGAAGCAGCGCCATCGCGACTGCCGCATCGTGCGTCGTAAGGGCCGTGTTTACGTGATCAACAAAACACAGCGCCGGTTCAAAGCCCGCCAGGGCTGAACCAACCGTCTTACAGCAAAAAAGCCCGCCGCGTGATCGCACCCGGCGGGCCTTTTCTTATCTGCTGACCAGCAACGACGCTGCGGTGGCGTTGTCGACATAGCCGGTTGCGGGAATTCCCTTGTCTTGCTGATAAGCTTGGATGGCGCTGCGTGCAGCATTGTCAAAACGCCCATCAACAAAACCGATCTCGTATCCCAAGCTGGCCAAACGCTGTTCGATCAACAACCGCGCCACGCCTGACTTTGCCACGTTCGCTTCGGCCGCTTTCGCGCGCTCGATTTGCTGGGTCCAGCGGTCGTTGGTCGCCGGTGCAATCCTCTCACTCTGAGCTTCTTCCAGCTGTGAGCGGGCGATGTCCGCAAATTCACCATTCGGATAACGTTCCAAATAGGTTGCAAACCCGGCAGGAGTTCCCTTTGCCCCCGTTTGCGCCCAATAATCGCGGTCAGCCTTTTGCTGCTTTGCCCGCTCTTCAGCTTCTGCCTGAAGGATTGGGGCAGCTTGTGTCTGCAACACCGCGATCTGGGCTGCGGTGACATAGCCCGTTGGCGGGAACCCTGCGCTTTCCTGCCACCCGGCAATAGCCGCGCGGGTGCCGCGACCATAAAGGCCATCGATCGCACTATTATAGTGGCCCAACGCCCGCAGATCCGTCTGGATGGCGCGGCGGGCATCGCGCGACAGGTTCAGCGCGGCCTCGGTCGCTTCGGCATCCTCGGCTTTCGAACGCTCCAGCGCGCTGCGCGCTGCACGCGCCGCCTCGGCCTCGGCACCGTTGGGGTAACGGTCCAGATACGCAGTAAAGGCTTCGGGCGTGCCAATGGCTTGTGCGGCTTCATAGAACAGTGCCGACGTCATCTTGGGTGCGGTCGGTGTGGTGTCCTGCATAAAGCTCTGGCCTCGCGGCAGAAAGCCCGAAGCAACAACATCGCTTGCGCGTGCCGCAGCCGCACCTACGGACCGGCGTGGATCCAGCAGATCGCCCCCCACCAGCCGAAACACGTCGGTCGGCGCACCATGGAACAATGTCACGCCTTGTGGCGGCGCATAGTCTGACAATCCTGGTCGCACGCCATTGCCAAGGCGACCTTCCACCGGCTGCGCCGAAAGTGCCAATACCGACCGGCCCGGGGCAATCGACAACAGTTCGGCCACAGGGGCCACGGGGATCGCCCGCGCGCCCAGCGTGAACGCATCCGCCGCCCCTGCTCCGCCGCTGAGCAGCCAGTTCTGCCCGGACACATTGGCCATGGTGCCGTCCAACAGGACCAACACCCGATCCTCAGGGGTGATGGCCTTGGCAAACACGGTCAACGCCTCGGCGATTTCTGCCTGGCTGGCCAACTCCACCGTGGTAACAGAGAACCCTGCCCGGCTTAGCCGGTTAAGCGTGGTCAGGTAGCCATCCGCCCCGCGACTGAACCACTCGGCCCGCTTTGGCGAATTGGAAATGACCAGCGCGAGGTTGTCGGCGGCAACCGAACCGGCCCAAACCACCGCTGAAATCAACGCTGCGGCAAATCTCAATTTCATTGTCTCCCCCCAACTCTTGCTGTGGGAACAGGAAACCAGATTCGCAGGCATCTGTATTGGGGAAATGCGCCGCGACGCTCCCCAGGTTCAGCGTTCCTGCAGGGCCAGGCGAATGCCAAGGCCACAATAGATGCACCCCACAACCTTGCCTTGCCACCGCAGGACTGTCGGATTGCGACGCAGGATATTGCCCAACCCCCCGGCGGCGACGGAGTAAACGATCGTGCTGAAAAAGCCGATCATTGCGAAGACCAGCCCCAGAACCAGAAGCTGACCCACGACACTGCCGTTCTCTGGCGCGACGAACTGCGGCAGAAATGCAAGGAAGAACAGGGCCGTCTTGGGGTTCAGAACCTCTGCAAGGATGGCTTGCCGAAAGGCGAGCCGAGCCGTGATCCTGCCGCGCCCTTGGCCCAGATCGGCGGGGCTGCGGTCTAGTATGGCGCGTATGCCCAGGTAAACGAGGTATCCGGCCCCAATGGATTTCACGATGGCAAACAGCGTCGCAGATGCCGCGATAATGGCCGAAATCCCGATGACCGCCATCAGCGTGTGCAGGAAATCCCCTGCGGTGATCCCCGCCCCGGTGGCGATCCCCACTTTCGTGCCTGACGTCGTGGCACGAGCCAAGGTTAGCAAGGTTGCCGGGCCTGGGATGAAAACGAACCCCAATACGACAAGGCAATAGGTAACGAGGACAGAAGATTCTATGAGCATTTGACCATTCCAGCAAAAGGAATGCCCAGCAATCCACAGGCCCCGAAACGACGCAAGTTTTTTTCGCTAGTCCGCGTGATCAGTCATAGCTGCGCTGATCGTCGATGACCTTGCCGTCGTTAGGCAGCGAGCCGGGCGGCACCAGTTCGATCCGGCCCTTCAGTTTCAGCACATCCGCCACGGTTGAGGCAAAAATCGCCGCATCGGCACCCTGGGTCTCCACCTGCACTGTCATCACGTCCATTTCATCCTCTCGCGTCGCGACAACGCGGGCACGTGAAACATCTGCGTGGCGGGCCACGAAATCGGCCACCTGTTCGGGGCGCACGAACATGCCTTTGATCTTGGTTGTCTGGTCGGCCCGACCCATCCAGCCGCGAATGCGCTGGTTGGTGCGTCCGCAAGGGCTGACACCCGGCATAATCGCGGACAGGTCGCCCGTGGCAAACCGGATCAGCGGATAGTCTGGGTTCAGTGCGGTCACCACAACCTCGCCAACTTCGCCTTCGGCAACGGGGGTGCCTGTGCCGGGCGTGACAATCTCGACAATCACACCTTCGTCCAGGATCATCCCCTCCTGCGCCGGGCTTTCATATGCGATATTTCCAAGATCCGCGGTGGCATAGCATTGCAAGCAAGAAATGCCGCGATCCGCGTACCAGTCCCGCAAAGACGGGAACAGCGCCCCGCCCCCGACGGCCGCACGGGAGATCTTTGTGCTCAGGCCCAGTTCGTCGGCCTTTTCAAGAATGATCTTCAGGTAATCGGGCGTACCGGCATAGGCGGTGATGCCGATGTCATGGGCCGCGCGGGCCTGTAGCTCGGTCTGACCAGTGCCGGCGGGCAGAACGCGGGCACCAACGGCACGGGCGCCATTCTCGAAAATCATGCCTGCCGGGGTCAGGTGATAGCCAAAGCAGTTCTGCACGATGTCCCCGGCGCCGATACCACAGGCATGCAGGAACCGGCCCATGCGCCACCAATCGTGGCTGACCCCACCGGGCTCGTAAATCGGACCGGGTGATTGAAACACATGTGCAACGTCGCCGACCGGAAGCCCGCCAAACGGCGGTGTCGCTGACTGACGCGCAACCAGGTCGGATTTGCGCAGCACGGGCAGGGTCGCGAGATCTGCCATCGTGGCCAGCGTGCTTTGCCCGTGGTCGGACAGGATCTGGTTCAATCCGCGCAGCTGTTCTGCTTCGCGCTGATCGTGGCTACGTGTTTCCAACGCGTCGAAATGGCTCATCGCCCAACTCCAAATTTTCTGGCCGGTAAGGGCCTTGTCGCTCTGACGGTCCGGGCAGAAACCTAGGACAGCCAGCGTTTGCGGCGGCGATAGGATCGCACGTCGCGGAAGCTTTTGCGGCCCTCTTCAGAGACGCCGAGGTAGAATTCTTTTACATCCGGGTTCTCACGCAGTTCATCTGCGGGGCCGTCCATCACGATGCGCCCGCTTTCCAGGATGTACCCGTAATGGGCATAGCGCAGGGCCACGTTGGTGTTCTGTTCGGCCAGCAGGATGGTCACGCCTTCCTGTTCGTTGATGGCTTTCACGATCTCGAAGATCTGTTCCACCAGCTGCGGCGCCAGACCCATCGACGGCTCGTCCAACAGGATCATCTCGGGCCGGCTCATCAGGGCGCGACCAATGGCGCACATCTGCTGCTCGCCGCCCGAGGTATAGCCCGCCTGGCTTTTGCGGCGTTCTTTCAGGCGCGGGAAATAGTTATAGACCATTTCAAGGTCATCGGCGGCCTTACGGCCATCGGTGCGTGTATATGCACCGGTCAGAAGGTTCTCTTCAACGGTCAGGTGTTCGAAACAATGGCGCCCTTCCATCACCTGGATCACGCCACGTTTGACCAGATCGGCCGGGTTCAGCTCGGCGATGGCGTCACCGCGATACGAGATCGATCCCTTGGTAACCTCGCCGCGTTCCGACCTTAACAGGTTCGAGATCGCCTTCAGCGTTGTCGTCTTGCCCGCACCGTTTCCGCCCAGCAACGCGGTGATCCCGCCCTTGGGCACGCTAAGTGACACACCTTTCAGTACAAGGATCACGTGGTTATAGATCACCTCGATATTGTTGACCTCCAACAGGGTCTCTTGGGTCTCGGTCGCGTCCAGCATGGGTCTTACATTCCGTGTCGGTTGGTCCCCGGCCCGCGGTTGGGCCGGGGAGAGTGTCAGATCAGTTGCAACGCTCAGAGATGTTGTTCTCTGCCGCGAAGGCTGCGGAGTCTTCTGCGATCAGCGGGCCAATAACGTCCTTGTCGCTGCCGATGAAATCGGTAATCAGGCTCCAGCTTTGTGCGGATGCATCCCACTGCTGGACCATGCCCAGACCCGGACCGCCGTGGTTCTCGCACGACACCGAGAATTCAGGACCAAAGCCCGGCATGCCGTTTGCTTCCAACGTTTCAGCCGAGATTTCCAGCGCTTCCATCCCGTCGCGCATTTGCGCGGGTGTGATGTCGCCGGTGCCGTGAATGGCCTGCGCCTTCTTCACGGCCTCAGCCGCCAGCATCGCCGCGTACATGCCGCGCGAATACAACACGGTACCGATTTGGTCGCCCGCGCCTGCAGCCTTGCCAGCATCCACAACGAATTTCTGGATATCGGTATAGATCGGATAGTTCGACCCGGTGCCGTGCAGTGCTAGTGACTTATAGCCATTCGCGCCATCGCCGGCCGGCAGAACATCGTTTTCCGAACCCGACCACCAGATGCCGATGAAGTTTTCCATCGGGAAACGAATGTTTGCGGCTTCCTGGATGGCAACCTGATTCATCACGCCCCAGCCCCACATCAGGACATAGTCAGGACGCTCGCGGCGGATTTGCAGCCATTGCGACTTCTGTTCCTGACCAGGGTGGTCCACGGGGATGGCTTTAAAGTCAAATCCGTGCTTCTTGCTCAGCTCTTCAAGGGTGCGGATCGGCTCTTTGCCATAGGCCGAGTTGTGATAGACCAGAGAGATCTTTTTGCCGCCGATATCACCACCGTTCAGATCCAGCAAGTGGTTGACCGCGATCGACGCCCCGTCCCAGTAGTTGGCCGGATAGTTGAACACGTTACCAAACACCTTGCCGTTTGCGGCCGAGGTGCGCCCGTAACCCATCGTGTGCAGCGGAATGCCGTCAGCGGCGGTTTTGGGGATCAACTGATAGGTGATGCCGGTGGACAGCGGCTGATACACTAGGCTGCCTTCGCCTTTGGTGGCTTCGTAGCATTCCACACCTTTTTCGGTGTTATAGCCGGTCTCGCATTCCACCAGACGGGTCGGAACGCCGCCAATGCCGCCGTCGCGTTCGTTCAGCAGCGTGAAATAGTCGGCATAGCCGTCCGCAAACGGAATGCCACCCGCCGCGTAGGGCCCGGTGCGATAGCTGAGCGACGGAAAGACCAGATCGGCCATTGCCGGCGCGGCGGCCATTACGGCGCCCACAGCCAGAGTTGCAATCTTCATCTTCATCGGTGTTCTCCTCCCTTGGTTTTTTCCGATGTGCCGGGGTTGGCCCGGTCGGTTGTCGTATTGGGCCGCCCTAGTGGGGGAACGGCCACAGTCGTAGTTTCTCTTTGGCAATGCGCCAGAGCTGCGCCAGCCCGTGCGGCTCGATGATCAGAAACACCATGATCAACCCGCCCACGATGATCAGTTCGATATGCGCCGCCAGATCGGTGGCCCAGCCAAGCTGACCCACAAGGATGTTCTTCAAAAGCACCGGCAACAGCACAAGGAACGCCGCACCGGCGAAAGAGCCAAAGATGGATCCCAATCCGCCAAGAATGATCATGAACAGCACCAGGAACGACTTGTTGATGCCGAACACCTCGCCCACCTCAACTGCACCTAGGTAGACAGAAAAGAACAATGCCCCCGCGATGCCCACAAAGAACGAGCTGATGGCAAAAGCTGTCAATTTCGCGCGCAACGGATTCACCCCGATGATCTCGGCCGCGATATCCATGTCGCGAATGGCCATCCAGCTGCGCCCTAACGTGCCCCGTGTCAGGTTGCGTGCCAGCCATGCCAATACCACCACAAACACCAGGCAGATCAGGTATTTTGCCCAGGCATCCGTGTTGGCCCCGGTCACCGGCACGCCAAAGACCGTACGTTCCGGCGCAGAGATCTGACCTGAGGCCGAATTGTTGTAAAACCACGGCACTTTGTTGAACAGCCAGACCAAAAAGAACTGCGCCGCCAGCGTGGCCACAGCCAGGTAAAACCCCTTGATCCGCAAACTGGGCAACCCGAACAGCACCCCGACGCCTGCCGTGACAAAACCCGCACCCAAAATGTGAAGGACAATGCTGATTTCGGGAAACCCGGTCATCAGCTTGTAACAGGCATAAGCCCCTACGGCCATGAACCCACCCGTGCCCAGCGACACCTGCCCGCAATACCCTGTCAGGATGTTCAGCCCGATCGCCGCAATGGCATAGATCAGGAACGGCACAAACACCGCGTTGGCCCAGTAATCGTTGATGATGAACGGGATAATCCCAAATGCCACCGCCAATACCACGTAATACCGCACCCGGTCGAACCTGATCGGGAAGGTCTGGTTGTCATCCGCATAGGACGTTTTGAAGTCGCCTGCTTCGCGATAGAACATGCCTCAAACCCTCTCGATGATTTTTTCGCCAAACAGGCCCTGCGGTCGGAAGACCAAAAAGATCAGCGCCAGCACATAGGCGAACCAGTTCTCGGTCGCGCCACCCACCAATGGGCCAATCGAGAACTCGAACAGTTTCTCGCCCACCCCGATGATCAACCCGCCAACGATCGCCCCGGGGATCGAGGTAAACCCGCCCAGCATCAGCACCGGCAGGGCTTTCAGCGCAATCAAGCTCAGCGAGAACTGGACGCCCGATTTTGCCCCCCACATGATGCCCGCGACCAGCGCGACAAACCCGGCAATCGACCAGACCAGCACCCAGATGAACCGCAATGAGATCCCGACGCTCAGCGCCGCCTGGTGGTCGTCGGCCACCGCGCGCATGGCGCGCCCTTGTTTCGTGTATTGCGAAAAGATCACCAACCCGGCCACCAGAATCGCCGCAATCACAGTGGCCACGATATCCAGCTGGTCCAGGAAGAACCCATAGAAGTTCTCGTTCCCGAAACCCAGCCACTGGGTGTTCTCTTCGATCCAGAAGCTGCCCCCTTGCGGCAGGCCCACATCCATCTTCTTGATGTCCGAGCCCCACATCAGGTCGCCGATCCCCTCCATGAAATAGGCCAGCCCGATGGTCGCCATGAACAGGATGATCGGCTCCTGGTTCACCAAGTGTTTAAGCAGATATCGTTCCACCAATATCGCCAGAATAACCATCACCCCGGCTGCCAGCAAAATCGCCAGAACTGCGGGCATGTGCCACCCGAAATGGTGCAGTTTTGTGCCGAAGATTGCATTGATCAGATGGGCAAACGGGATCTGCCCGTTTTGCAATCCCACCAGCGTCAGCGCCGCGAACAAGGCCATCACCCCTTGGGCATAGTTAAAGATCCCCGAGGCCTTGAAGATCAACACAAAGCCCAGCGCCACCAGCGCGTACATCACGCCGGCCATCAGCCCGTTCAGGGTCACTTCGACGGCAAAAAGCAGTTGTTCAGGCATCGAGGCCTCCGGTCATGTCAGGATTCAAGGTCGGTCTCCTCGGCGATCACGGTGTTAGTTTCTGGCATCAGGGTCACCCGCATGCGCGGTTCGCGCCACGTGGTGCTCAGCGCGCTGCCATCCTCGTCGCGAAGAAAGCGGCCTGCGGCTATCTCGCGCTCCAGCCAGGTTTCAAACGCACCGGCAATCTCCGGGCCATTCTCAACCGCGCAGGCTTCGAAATCGCCCAGGATCAATACGTCGCCCCCCGGCAAGGCAAAGCGCCCATCGCCGTCCAAAGCCTGCAGCCCATCGGCATGCGGCGCAAAAATCTGGCTATAGGGAAGCAGGCAGCGTTCCTCGAACGCAGCCCACCCCCCCGCTGATAGCGGCAGAGGGAGAAATGCCGCCACCAAGAAAACGCGTGCCTTAATCATGGCTTACACCAAGATAGGCATCGATCACCGCCTGGTTGCCGCGCACCTCGTCCGGGGTGCCATCGCCAATTTTCTTGCCGTAATCCATCACCACAACGCGGTCCGACAGGTCCATGACCACGCCCATATCGTGCTCGATCAACGCAATCGTGGTGCCAAACTCGTCGTTCACATCCAGGATAAAGCGGCTCATGTCCTCTTTCTCCTCGACATTCATGCCCGCCATCGGCTCGTCCAGCAAAAGCAATTTGGGTTCCGCCGCCAATGCCCGGCCCAACTCAACCCGCTTCTGCAATCCGTATGGCAAGCGGCCTACAGGCGTCTTGCGAATGGCCTGGATCTCCAGGAAATCAATGATCTTCTCCACCGCCTCGCGATGCTCGGTCTCCTCGCGCTCGGCGGCCCCCTTCCAGATCGCCTGCGCCCCGATCGAGGATTTCATCAACGTCATCCGCCCGGTCATAATGTTGTCCAGCGTCGACATGCCATGAAACAGTGCGATGTTCTGAAACGTCCGCGCAATGCCCTGCCGCGCCACCTGATAGGGCTTCAACTGCGGCCGCCTGGCTCCACGAAACCAAACCTCACCCTCGCTGGGCACATAAAACCCCGAGATAACGTTCAGCATCGACGACTTGCCGGCCCCGTTTGGCCCGATAATCGCACGGATCTCACCCTCGCGAATGTCAAAGCTGATGTTTTCAATCGCCGTCACACCGCCAAACTTCAGCGTGATATTGCGCATCTCCATCAACACGCCGCCAATCTGGCGGCCATCCTCGGTCACGTAACCGTCTGCACTTTGATCCAGCATCGTCAGTTCTTCTCTTTCGAAACGTCGCAGCACGAAACCTGCGGGATGGTGGGCGGGGCGATGTCCAAAGGACGAGCGTCGTTCATCATTCCGCCGCCATCGCTTTGCTGCCCGGCGTGACAACCTCGGCGTCACAAACCGTCAGCGTCGCTTTGATCGAGCCTTTGCGACCATCCTCGTAAGTCACCTCGGTCTCTGTCGATACCGTGCGTGACCCGTCATACAGCGCACCCACGAGATCATTGAACTTGTCGCCGATCACCGCGCGGCGCACTTTGCGTGTGCGTGTCAGCTCGCCATCATCCGCGTCCAGCTCCTTGTGCAGCACAACAAACCGATGGATCTGACAGCCCGACAACATCGGGTCCTCGGCAACCGAACGGTTTACTTCGCCGACGTGGTTCGCAATCGTTTCCAACACGCGGGGATGACCGGCCAGCTCTTGATAGCTCGCATAGGCCACATTGTTGCGCTCGGCCCAATTGCCCACCGCGTTCAGGTCGATATTTATGAAGGCCGTGCACATGTCGCGATCCCGGCCAAAGACCACAGCTTCCAGAATGTCCGGGTAGAACTTCAGTTTGTTTTCCACGTATTTGGGCGCAAACAGGGAACCATCGGCCATCTTGCCCACATCCTTGGCGCGGTCGATGATCCGCAAATGCCCGGTTCCTTCTTCAAAGAAGCCAGCATCGCCCGTTGCCACCCATCCTTCGGCATCTTTGGTCGAGGCGGTGCTTTCAGGGTTCTTGTAGTATTCCACGAACACGCCCGGGCTGCGGTAATGCACTTCGCCATCATCGTCGATCTTCACCTCGACGCCGGGGCTTGGCACGCCGACCGTGTCCGAGCGCACCTCGCCATCGGGCTGCTGCGTGATGAACACCCCGGCCTCGGTCTGGCCGTACAGTTGTTTCAGGTTGATCCCCAGCGCACGATAGAAATCAAAGATCTCGGGCCCGATCGCTTCACCTGCCGTGTAACCGACGCGGACATTGGAAAAGCCCAGCGTGTTCTTTAGCGGCCCATAAACGAACAGATGACCCAGCGCATAGGCCAACCGGTCCCACGCGCTGACTTCCTTGCCATCCAGAAGTGCCGGGCCAACCCGGCGCGCCACGGCCATGTACCGGTCGAACAGCCATTTCTTGAACCGCCCGGCATCCTCCATCCGGATCATCACATCGGTCAGCTGCTGTTCAAAAATCCGGGGTGGGGCGAAGTAATAGCTCGGCCCGATTTCGCGCAGATCGGTCATCATCGTATGCGCGCTTTCAGGGCAGCACACACAAAAGCCGCTCCAATAGGCCTGACCGATCGAAAAGATGAAATCCCCCACCCATGCCATTGGCAGATAAGCCAACACGCTGTCGGAGGAGCGCAGGTCATCGAACTCGGACGAGTTGCGCGACGTCTCGATAATATTCTGGTTCGACAAGACCACGCCCTTGGGCTTGCCGGTGGTGCCCGACGTGTAAAGCATCACGCAGGTGCTGTCATAGGTCAGCTCGGCAATGCGCGCGTCCAGCTCGCCTGCCAGGCGGGTTTCGGCGGCGCGGCCCTCGGCCTGCACGTCCTGCATCCAGTTCATCGCGGAATGGTCGTATTTCCGCAGGCCCCGCTTGTCGGTATAAACCACCTGATCAATGTGATCGATGCGCTGCTGCACCTCGATCACCTTGTCCACCTGTTCCTGGTCGCCGCAGATCACGAACCGCGCGCCGGCATGTTCCAGCACATAGGCCATCTCTTCGGCCACCGCGTCCTGGTACAGCGGCACCGGGATCGCCCCGCACATCTGCACCGCTACCATCGACCAGTAATGCGCCGGCCGGTTGCGCCCGATGATCGCCACGTGATCCCCGCGTTTCAGCCCCAGCACCAGCAGGCCAAGCGCCATTTCGCGCACCTCTTGTGCGGTCTGCGCCCAGGTCCAGCTTTGCCAGATCCCGAATTCCTTCTCACGATAGGCCGGGGCACTGCCGAATTGTGACGCATTGCGAAACAGCAGTGCAGGAACAGATACCAGATCGCCCTGGGGCGTTGATTTCGTGGTCACTATGTTTCCTCCCTCCGCCGGTTTTGCCCGGCGGCCTGATCGCCCTAAAGGCGATTCTCTTGTTCTAGCAGCGTGACACTTTTTGTATGCCGGTCAAACTTTTCCTGAGTTTTTCCGAAACCTTACGAATTGTAACAGCGCGAAGCGCCCCCTTGGCGCGCGCGCGTTTTCGGTGCTAGCCATGAAGGTGGAAGGAGACCAGATGACCATCTCGCCGAAGGACCGCGCGCGTATGACCGAGGCCGGTCTGAACCTCATTCAGCAGGCCCTGTCGATTTATGATGCGGATCTAAAACTGGTGGTCTGCAACCAACGTTTCGGCGAGATGTTCTCGTTACCCGACCACTTGTGCGCAGTTGGCAGCGACTTTGCTGAAACCATCCGCTATCTGGTCGATACCGGCGAGTATGGCGCGGTTGAAGACGTGGATCAGTTCGTGCAGGATCGCGTCGATCAGGCCCGCACGTTTCAGCAGCACTACATGGAACGCACGCGGGCCAATGGGCACACCATTTCGGTTGAGGGCTCTCCCTTGCCCAGCGGCGGCTGGGTCACGGTTTATACCGATATCACCGCCATCAAAGAGCAAGAGGCGCTGTTGCGCACCCGGTCGGCCGAACTGTCGACGCAGTTGTTGGACCATGCGGAACGGTTGGCCCAATCCAACCGCGAGTTCGCTGCCATCAACGCCGCACTTGGCGAGGCCGGGCGCCAGCTGACCGAGATGGAGGCCCGCACCCGCACTGTCACCCGAATGATGCCCGCGCATATTGCCCATGTCGGTCCGGACGGTGCCTATACCTATTCCAACCGGCGGTTGGGCGAGGTCATGCCGCATCCGCCGGACCGCATCGAAGGGCGTTATATCGGCGACGTGTTGGGCGACGCAATCTTCGGCTATATCAGCCCCCATCTGGACAATGCCCTGGCAGGTGATGCCAGCGTGTTCGAGTTCAATCATCCTCACAGTGGCCGCCGTGTGCGGTGTTCGTTCACGCCGGATATCGGGGCCGAGGGCACGGTGAACGGTGTCTACATCCTGTCGATGGACGTGACCGAGGAAACACAGGCCCGCGCCGCGTTGGCGCAGACCGCCAAGCGCGAACTGGCCGCGCAATTGTCCAGCGGTCTGGCCCATGATTTCGCCAACCTGCTGACCATCATTTTGGGCCTTCAAGGGCAGTTGGGCCGCAGGGTGACAGACCCGCAAGCGTCCGAGATTATTGCAGCGACCCAAGCCGTTGCGCGCCGGGGTGGCATTCTGTTGGACAAGATCGCCGCAATTTCGGGGCCGCGCCAGGTCTCGCCCGAGCCGACACAGCTGCCGGAATTCCTCGAGAACATCCGTCTCATCGCCGCGCCGTCGCTGCCTGCAGATATCAGCCTTTCGGTTGAGGTGAAGGATGTTTCGCACCCCCTTATGCTGGATGCCGGAGGGGTGCAGGACGCGTTGCTGAACCTGATCTTCAACGCCCGGGACGCCATTGGCGAAGGACCCGGCCAGATCCATATTCGCGCTGCCCCGCAAGGGGTGACTTGGCTGCAGATCACCGTCACTGATACCGGGCCGGGATTCAGCCAAGTCGCGCTGCGCGAGGCACTGAACCCGTTCTTCACAACCAAGGGGCAAGAGGGGTCGGGCCTTGGCCTGTCCATGGTCTATGACATCGCAAAGCTCAGCGGGGGGCAGGTAAATCTGGCCAATACGGCACTTGGTGCGCGGATCGAGTTGCTGCTGCCATTGAAAACGGCCGATGCCCAAGCCACGCCACGCATGGTTTTGTTGGTCGAAGACTCGCCGGATATCCGTGAAACAGTGCGCGACATGCTGACCGATATGAACCACACGGTTATCGAGGCCTCCAGCGTGGAAGAAGCTGCAACCCTGACCGATCTGCCCGGCATCGACGTGGTACTGTCCGACATCTTGCTGGATGGCGACGAAACCGGGATCGACCTGCTGGATGCCCTTGCAAAGCAAAGCCACCCGGCACAGCGGGTGTTGATGACGTCGCTGCCCAAAACCGACCCTCGCCGCGCCCTGGCCGAGGGGCGATATCCGGTGCTATCCAAACCGGTCAGTGCCGCACGTCTTGCGGCCTCGTTACAAGGAGGGGCCGTATGACCGTCGCCCCAATGGTTGCCATTCTGGATGATGAACCGCAGGTGCGGCAATTGCTGTCCGAGGTTCTTTCGGACGCTGGGTTCCGCACCGCCACCTTTGCCCGCGCGGCCGAGTTCGAGGCCGCGCTGGAGCGTACTGCCCCCGACGCCTGTCTGGTCGATCTGGGCCTGCCCGATCGCGACGGGCTGGCGCTGGTGCACCGGTTGGCGCTGGAATCGGGTGCGGCGATCATCATCATCTCGGGTCGGGCGCAGGTGCAGGACCGGGTGACGGGGCTGGAACTGGGGGCGGACGACTACATTATCAAACCGTTTGATCCGGTCGAGGTTGTGGCCCGCGTTCGCGCACGCTTGCGCGGTGGACGGGAATCCGTCGCGCAGGGTGCCTCGAACACCGCGCAATTTGCGGGTTGGACTGCACAGTTGGACCGGTTTGCACTGATCGCTCCTGATGGCCCCGAGATCCCCATTTCCCAAGCCGAAGCCGAGGTTCTGCGCTTGTTTCTGGAGAGCCCAAAACGCCTGATCTCGCGCACGCAGATGCAGGAAACACTGGGCGGTACGGCGGGCGACAGCTTCGACCGCGCCATGGATGTGCGTATCTCGCGCCTGCGCACCAAGCTGGGCGAGGACCCCCGCAATCCCAGATTGATCAAGACAATCTACGGCGCGGGGTATATCTTTCTTGGTGACGTTACATGGAGTTGAGGACGACATGGACCCGATAAGCCTGATCTACTACGCGCTGATCTGCGCAGCGCTCAGCTTTCTTGCCCCCAGCATGCGAACATCCACTGTGCGTTTGGCCGTGGGGGCCTTGGTGGGAATGGCGGCGGCTGGTGTTTTGCCCGTGCTGCAACAAGCCGTCAGCAGCGGCTATTAAATCTCTCCGGTGACAAACTGCGACTGAATCTCGCGGAAATGCGGGATCAGCACGTCCTTGAAGGCGCGCACTTTAGCGGCATCTTTCAGGTCGCGATGCGTTAGCACCAGAATGTCCGTGTAAGGCTGCGGTGGCAGGATCGGCGCACGCACCAGTTCGGGATAGGCGTTGCCTACGAAAATCGGCATGCGCGCGACGCCAAGTCCCGCACGAACAGCGCCCAGCAGCGCGATCATGTCGTTATACCGCAAAAGAATACGCTGATCAGTGTATTCGGGCCGCGTATTGCGTGGCGTTGAGGTCCAGAAATCAAAGCCCAACCAATGAACCGGGGCCGACGGATCGCGCGTCATCGCCTCGACCAAGTCAGACCGGGCGAAGCTGGCGGTTTCCTGTTCGACCAACCGGCGCCCCACAAGATCGTCGCCGGGGTTGCTGCTGATCCGAATGGCCAGGTCCGCTTGCCTGCGCCCCAGATCCAACAGGTCATTGGATGCGCGCACGTTCAGATCAATCCGCGGGTGGTGTTGCAGAAACTTCTCGACCACCGGCGCCATATGGTGGTGCAATAACAATTCCGGCGCTGTGATGGTGAACCGCCCACGCAATTCGTTGTCGCGGCCATCCAGATTGCGGCGCAGCGCTGCCTCGGTCAGCTCCATCTCGGTCGCGTATCGTGCGGCTTCCAGCCCCGCCTCGGTGGCGACATACCCAGTTTGCGTGCGCTCAAACAATTGCGTGCCAAAGCTGTCTTCGGCCGCCGCGATCCGGCGCGATACGGTTGTATAGCTTACACCCAGCGCCTCGGCCGCTGCATTCAACGAACCGGTGCGAACCAGCATCATCACCGTATGAAGATTATCCCAATCGCCGCGCATCGCGTGCATTATTGCACGACGTGAATGCAAAATCACGCACTTTTGCACAGGCGGTCGAGCCCGATATCCCCTTTACCAACCGCATAGGAAAGGCACCGACATGGTTTACGCAACTGTCTATTTAAAAATCACCGACCCCGAAGCGTTTGACGCCTATCGGGGCAAAGCAGCCGATGCGCTGGCCAAACATGGCGGCAGTGCAGTGGTCAGTTCCAAGACACCCACGATGCTGGATACCGGTCTTGAACAACCCTCGGTTGGCGTGCTGCTGAGCTTTCCGACGAAAGAGGCCGCGCTGGCCTGGCGTCAGGACCCCGACCTGCAAGAGGTTCATCAGCTGCGCAACGCCGCCGGGCAGTGCTCGATCCTGTTGCTGGACTAATCTCTTTCGCACCGTCCCGCATTGCTCTAGGCAATGATCCGAACCGACAAAGGAGGCCGGGATGGTGCATCTGTGGGTCCGCGCCGAGCAGCGCGAACATGAAGAACGGGTTGGCCTGACGCCCGAAGGCGCGGGCCAGCTGATCGCGGCGGGCATCAAAGTCAGTGTCGAGGCCAGCGACGTGCGCGCCATTGCAATCGACGGCTATGCGGCGGCTGGGTGCCAGATCGTGGCACAGAACAGCTGGCCCGACGCGCCGCGCGACGCGATCATCTTTGGCCTGAAAGAACTGCCCGAGGATGGCACCCCCCTGCCCCATCGCCACATCATGTTCGGCCATGCCTATAAAGGGCAGCCCGATGGTCAGGTCTTGTTGCGCCGGTTTCAGGCCGGGGGTGGCACGCTTTATGATCTGGAATACCTGGTGGACGAGGCCGGGCGGCGCGTCGCCGCCTTTGGCTATTGGGCCGGGTTTGCCGGGGCCGCTGTTTCGCTGAAATGCTGGGCCGCGCAACAGCACGGCGGCATCGCCGGTCCGGTTGGCGTGTATCCGTCATCCGACGCGTTGGTCGCCGAAATCCGCGCCGATATCGCCGGTTTCGACGCGCCGAACGCCATTGTGATCGGCGCGCTTGGCCGCGTGGGCAGCGGCGCGTCGGACCTGTGCGCGCGCTGTGGTGTCGACGTCACCAAATGGGATATGGCCGAAACCGCCCATGGCGGGCCGTTCCCCGAGGTGTTGCAGCACGCGGTGTTCCTGAACTGCATCCTCGCCCAGCCGGGCGCGCCTGTTTTTGTGCCGCCAGAGGCCGCGCAAAACCCCGGCGCGTTACGGGTGATCGGCGATATTGCCTGCGATCCGACATCCGATTTCTCGCCGATCAAGGTTTATGACCGGGTCACCAGCTGGGACAAACCTGCCTTGCGCGTGGCCGAGAACCCCATGTTGGACGTCACCGCGATCGACAATCTGCCCTCGCTTTTGCCGGTAGAATCCTCGCAGGACTACGCCGCGCAACTGTTGCCATCGCTGCAGACACTCGGCAATCTGGAGGCTGGCGTCTGGGGCCGGGCCAAGGCCAGCTTCGACGCCGCCATCGCGACGCTTTAGGGGAGACACGCGGATGACCATCCATTGGTGCGGCACAGGGTTATCATCGGCGCCGGGGTTGCGGCGGCTGGCCGAAAGCGGCGCAGATCTGGTTGTGTGGAACCGCACCGTGGAAAAGGCGCGCGCGGTGGTTGGCGATCTGTGCAGCGACATCCGCGCCTTTGACGCCGACGCGCTGCGCGATGCGCTGCGGCCCGGTGACGTGGTGGTCTCGATGCTGCCTGGTGACTGGCACATCCCGCTGGCAGAGACGGCCATCGACAAAGGCACGCATTTTGTGTCGTCCAGCTATGTTTCACCCGAGATGGCGGCGCTGGACGGTGCCGCAAAAACCGCCGGCGTGGCCTTGGTGAACGAGGTTGGGCTGGACCCCGGATTGGACCATGTGATGGCGCATTGGCTGATGGCCGATTACCGCGCCTCGGACGCGTTTGACCCGGCCAGTGAACATCGTTTCTTGTCCTATTGCGGCGGCGTGCCGGCGCAGCCCAACGACTTTCGCTACAAATTCAGTTGGTCACCGCTGGGGGTGCTGAAGGCACTGCGCTCGCCCTCGCGCTCGATCCGAGGGGGCGCGGTGACCGATGTGGCGCGGCCCTGGGATGCGCTCAGCAGCTATGCCGCACCACTGCCCAGCCCCGAAAGCTTCGAGGTTTATCCAAACCGCGACAGCCTGCCGTTTTTGGCCGAATACGGGTTCGGCGACGATTGGAACATGCAGGAATTCGTGCGCGGCACGCTGCGGCTGAACGGATGGTCGGACGCCTGGGCCGATGTCTTTGCCGAGATCGAGACGCTGCACGGCCCCGAAGGCGACGCGCGGCTGCAAGAGATGTCTGACGGCTTTTGGGCCGCACATGCCTATGACGCGGGCGAGCCTGACCGCGTGGTGCTGTGCGTTGACCTGATGGTTGGGCCCAAGGACGCGCCCGTTTACCACAAAACCTTTGTGCTGGACGCCACCGGCGACGCGCGCGGCAGCGCGATGGCGCGGCTGGTCTCGGTGCCGGTGTCGCTGGCGGTTGAAGGCGCCGCGGCGGGCCAGATCGCGCCCGGTGTCTCAACCGCGCCGCGCGATGCCGAGGCCGTTGCCAAATGGCTGGACGTGACCCGCGAACAGGCACAGCACGTGGCCGTGGTGGACCACCTTTAGGTGTTGAACACCCGGCTGGGGTGCAACTCGCCCGCCTTATAGACCCCCACCGCCACGGCCTGACCGTTCAGCGAGGCCCAGGCGGTTTCGCCATATTCGGCGTCGCTGACCAACACCATGCCTGGGTTGCCATTGCGCAGACGCGCCGCGCCCTCGGGCGTGCAGGTCAGCTCCGGCAGGTCTACCAGCCCGGTTTCCAGCGGCAGCATCAGCGCGTCGATCTCTTCGGTTCGGGCCAGTTCCTCGATCTGGTCCATGGTCACGCTGTCTTCCAGCTCAAACGGCCCGGCCCAGATCCGCTCCAACCGCAGCACATGACCAAAACATCCCAACGCCGCGCCCAGATCGCGGGCAATGGCGCGCACATAGCCGCCTTTGCCGCAGACCATCTCCAGCGTCACGTGATCGGCATCGGGGCGATCCACAAACGCAAGGCTTTCGACAAAAAGCGGGCGGGCGGCAATCTCGAACGCTTCGTCCTCACGCGCCAGTTTATATGCACGCTGCCCGTCGATCTTTACGGCCGAGAACTTGGGCGGGACTTGCAGGATATCACCCTCGAACCCCGGCAGCGCGGCGCGGATGGCGTCATCATCGGGGCGCAGGTCCGAGCTGTCGGTCACCTCGCCCTCGGCATCATCGGTGTTGGTGGCCTGGCCCAGCCGCACGGTGAACCGGTACGACTTGAGCGCGTCGGTCACGTAGGGAACGGTTTTGGTCGCCTCGCCCAGCGCCACCGCCAGAACGCCCGTCGCCTCGGGGTCCAGCGTGCCCGCATGCCCGGCTTTCTTGGCCTGAAACGCCCAGCGCACCTTGTTGACGATGGCGTTCGAACTGGGCCCGGCGGGTTTGTTCACCACGATCCATCCCGATACATCGCGCCCTTTGCGGCTGCGGCCCATGCCAATTGCTCCGTCAGATTTCCAAGGCCCGCCCGCTATCAAAGCGGCGGCGCGGCGTCAACGGGCTTGGGGCCGGGTCACGGCAATCATCGGGCCCAGCGGCAGGCCAAAATCGCTGCGCCGGATCTCGGGCGCAAACAGGCGCGAGACCTTGCCGTCTAGAAACAGCGCATTGGGGGTTTTCAGCACGTCGCGAAATAACCGCCCGAAACGGTGGAAATTCACACCCCGGTTCGAGATGGCAAAATGCACGCGGCCCTGCGCGTCGACCCCCACGCCGTTGCGGATAAAGAGTGAATCGCTTTGCGGCAAGAACCGCGGATGCAGCGCCCCGTCGATCACCAGCATCGGCCCCGATTGCGTGGCATAGGCGCAGGCCGGCGGGGCCTTGGCAAAGGCGCGGCTTTCGATCACGCGGGCCGTACCAACCAGCACGCAAAAAACTCCGTTGGGCAGCAGCCCGAAATTGCCCGGCCCGTCGCGGGTGACAATGCGCATCTTCTGAACACCATCCTCGATGAACAGACCCACCGGCGCGCGGTCGTCGTGAAACATGCCGCCATTCATTGCAAAGATCAGCTCGCGCCCGTCAGACGCCAGATCGCGGCGCAGGGGCACAAAGCCGCCCAGATTGGCGCCGCTTGCGTCCTTGCGATGCATGGTGATCTGATCCACTGCCGGATCAAAGACGCAATGGGTGATCGGGGTATCTTCGAACGCGGTGTTCTTGCAGGCGCCAAAGGCCAAACCGGGCAACAGCAGCAACGCGCCCAGCAGACCCTTAATCATCAAGATCCGCATCCGGGTCATCCAGATCCTGCTGTACCCGGTCCTGGCCCAGTAGGCGGCGGGTTTCGTCCATCTGGTCGAAGGTCTCGTCGATGGCAAAGCGGATCTCGGGCGAGAACTTCAGTGTCAGCCCCTTGCTGACCGCGCGCCGAATCTCGGCCCGGTTGCGGCGCAGGGCCGACAGCGCCTCGTCCGCGCCCTGCCCACCCAGCGGCAGAACAAAGGCGGTGGCGACCTTCAGGTCGGGCGACGTGCGCACCTCGCCCACGGTGATCGACATGCGGTTCAGCTCGGGGTCATGGATATCACCACGCAACAGAACATCGGAAAGGGTGCGCCGGATCAGTTCCCCCACACGAAGCTGTCGCTGCGACGGCCCACCGCCGGTATCAAAACGAGATTTTGCCATGGCCCGCATCTAAGCCAACGCGCCGCGCCCTGCAAGCGGGGCTTTGCCTCGGCCGCCACAAACGGCTAAAGCATGCCGCAGCATATTGGAGCGAAGGGTCAGAGACATGTCGGAATTGCCGGGGATCGTTGTAACGGGGGCGTCGGGGCGCATGGGGCGCATGCTGATGAAAACCGTGGTCGACAGCGGCAAGGCGCGGCTGGTGGGTGCCGTGGAACGCGCGGGCAACGACTATCTGGGCCAGGATGCGGGGCCCCTGATCGGGGCGGGCGATCTGGGCGTGACGGTGACCGATGATCCGGTGGCGGTTTTCGCCAAGGCGCAGGCGGTTCTGGATTTCACCGCGCCCGCTGCCACGCTGGAATTTGCCGCGCTGGCCGCACAGGCGCGCGCAGTGCACGTGATCGGCACCACAGGGATGAGCGATGACGAGATCGCGGCGCTGGAACCCGCATCGCGCCACGCGGTGATTGTGCGCGCCGGCAATATGAGCCTTGGCGTGAACCTGCTGGTGCAACTGACCCGCAAGGTGGCCGCCGCGCTGGACGAGGATTTCGACATCGAGGTGATCGAGGCGCATCACCACCACAAGGTTGACGCGCCGTCGGGCACCGCGCTGATGCTGGGCGAGGCCGCGGCCGAGGGGCGCGGGCAGGCGTTGGCCGACCTGGCCGACCGGGGCCGCGACGGCATCACTGGCGCCCGCAAGCGCGGCGATATCGGGTTCAGCGCCATTCGCGGCGGCGACATCGTGGGCGAGCATGACGTGCTGTTCGCCGGTCAGGGAGAGCGCATCGTGTTGCGCCATTTGGCCACCGACCGCGGCATCTTTGCGCGCGGCGCGCTGAAGGCGGCGCTGTGGGGGATCGGGCGCGAGCCCGGTCAGTACGATATGGCGGATGTTCTGGGGTTTTGAGGCTTTGCCCCTCAGCCGGTTAACAGCGCCGTAGGCGCCCGGCTGATCGCCAGACCGCCCCGGAGGGCTGGCGATTTTGCGCGGTTCAGCGCGAACACTCCTGAGGGACGTGTTTGGCCGGCATAAAGCGCTTCAACGCTTATGACAGATCGCCACCCCGCGGTCTTTCGCGCCTTACTTGTCACGTTTGCTCAGACCCAGCGTCAGAAATCGACCGCAATCCCCTTCTTCTCCCAATCGCCATAGCGCACGGGTTCGGGACCGTCGCGCCCGCCCAGCTCTTTGGGCAACGGCTTGGCCTTCGCCGCCTCGGCACGCCGTGCTTCGGCCTCGGCCAGGGCGCGTTTTGCCGCCTCGGGCATCTCGTCGGTTTTGCGGTCAGACATCACGGCCCTCCTTGTGAGCGCTTGGTGCTTGATATACGGCAGGGCCCACCCGCTGCAAGTCAGGAGCATTCTATGGCCCTAACCACCGACCCCGCCCGCGCCGCCGCTGCGCAGATGGTGCATGACGTGTTGATCGAGAAATTGCAGCTGTCTGACTCCAGAGCCGATGAAGGATTAGCACCCGAGGACCGCGCACGCGCACTCCGTCTGACCTTGGCGACGCTGCGCAATCTGGATCGGGCCGATACCGTGCTGAAACCACTTCTGCGCAAGCACCCCCCGGTCGAGGTGCGCAACCTGCTGCGCCAAGGCGTGGCAGAAATTCATGCCGAAGGCGCGCCCGCCCATGGTGTGGTGAACGATATCGTCACCCTTTTCCGCGCCCGCCCCGCCACCGGCAGTTTCGCCGGACTGGGAAACGCCGTGCTGCGCAAAGCAGCCGAGGCAGAGGAATGGGACACCCTTCCGCCGCAGAAAATGGCCGGCTGGCTGCGCGGCCGGGTCGAGGGGCAGTTGGGTCGTAAGACCGTGCTGGCCATCGAGGCCGCGCATGACGCCGGCGCGCCGGTGGACCTGACCCCGGCCGATGGCGACGCCGTAAAGCTGGCCGCGGCCACCGGCGGCACGGCGCTGCCCACCGGCAGCGTGCGGCTGGATGGGCGGGTGCAGGTCTCGGCCCTGCCCGGATACGAAGACGGTACATGGTGGGTGCAGGACGCCGCCGCAGCGCTACCGGCCAAACTGCTGAATGCGCAGGCCGGTCAACGCGTGCTGGACCTGTGCGCCGCGCCGGGCGGCAAAACGATGCAACTGGCTGCCAGCGGGGCGGACGTGACGGCGCTGGATATCTCCAAACACCGCCTTGGTCGTCTGCGCGACAACCTGCGCCGCACGGACCTGACCGCCGAAATCGTGGTGGCCGACGCACTGACTTGGCAACCTGACGCGCCGTTCGAGGCCATCCTGCTGGACGCGCCGTGTTCAGCCACGGGTACAATCCGTCGCCACCCCGACCTGCCGCATGTACGCGACGGCAAGGACGTCAAGGCGCTGGTGTCGCTTCAAAGCGCGTTGTTAGACCGCGCGCTGACGATGCTGGTGCCCGGTGGCACCCTGATCTATTGCACCTGCTCATTGTTGCCCGACGAGGGCGAGGCCCAGGTGACCGCGGCCCTCGAACGTCACGACAATCTGCAGCTTGCCCCGCTTGCTGCGCCCTGGATCGAAGGAGATTGGCACAGTGCCGAAGGCGGGTTGCGGCTGCGCCCCGATTTCTGGGCAGATCGCGGTGGCATGGACGGGTTCTATATCGCGAAACTGCACAAATCCGCCTGAGCCGGGATTGGCAAGTGACAGGGTCACGGCCCCAAGCTATGCTTCGCCGAAAACCCACCGTCTCAGAGCAGAAACCCCCGAAAATGGCCGCTGAATCGCGATCCGAAAGCTGGCAGATGCGGCGAAGCCGCTGGATGAACCGAATCCACGCGCGTCGCGCGGTCCGGTCCAATCCTGCCACCGGGTTTACCACCCAGCCCGAACCGCGCACGATCGGGTCTTTTGCACGCGGCCGCCAATTGATCGGCGGGAATTTCCTATTTGCAGGTTTTCTTGTCGAGGCAAAGGAAACCGTAATCTGGGACCTGCCCGTGCCTTCGGTTGGATTCGAGGAAGAGCTGCACGGATTCGGCTGGCTGGATGACCTGGCAGCCGTTGCCGATGGCCCTGCCCGGGAACGCGCGCAAAGCTGGACGATGGAATGGATAGATCGTTTCGGCAAAGGCCATGGCCTTGGTTGGGCGCCGGACCTGACCGGGCGGCGATTGATCCGATGGATCAACCACGCGATTTTCCTTTTGAATGGCCAAACGCCCGAACGATCAGAACAATTCTTCAAACTGCTCGGGCAACAAACAATTTTCCTCAACCGCCGCTGGCGCAGTGCGACGCCCGGTTTGCCGCGGTTTGAAGCCCTGACCGGGCTGATCTATGCCGGGTTGGCGCTTGAAGGCATGGGTGAATTTGTCGGCTCGGCCTCACGCGCGCTGGCCGAGGAATGCGATGCGCAAATTGACACGATGGGCGGCATTCCCACCCGCAACCCCGAAGAATTGCTCGAAGTCTTCACGTTGCTGAATTGGGCCTCGGCGGCTCTTTCCGAGGCGGGCAAGACCCCAAGCAAATCGCATCTGCGCGCGATCGAGCGGATTGCCCCAACCCTTCGCGCCCTGCGGCATGCAGATGGCGGGCTTGCACGGTACCATGGCGGCGGGCGCGGGGCCGAGGGGCGGCTGGACAATGCGTTGGCCAGTTCAGGTGTGCGCGCGGCAGCCAATACCGGCCTGGCGATGGGATTTGCACGGTTGTCCGAAGGACGCACAACAGTGGTGATCGACGCCTCTGTACCTCCGCGTGCCGACAGTTCGTATAACGGCCATGCATCGACACTTGCGTTCGAGCTCACGTCAGGGCGGCGGCCGTTGATTGTGAATTGCGGTTCAGGGGTAACGTTCGGGGCGGATTGGCGGCGCGCCGGTCGCGCCACGCAATCGCATTCTACCCTTGCCATTCAGGGCTATTCCTCTGCCCGCTTGGGTGGTGGTCGCCTGGTAGGTGGACGTCGGCGCGAGTTGCTGGTGGATGCCCCCAAAGAGGTTGGCGCACAGAAAGCGGCGGACAACCAAGGGCAAAGCCTGACTGCGTGGCACGATGGCTATAACGCCACACATGGGTTGATCCACGCCCGCAAGCTGGACCTCAGCTTTGACGGCCGGGCGTTGCAGGGCGAAGACACGCTGGGCGCGTTCTCGGCCAACCAGCGCAAACAATTCGACAAGCGCATGGATCAGGCGCGACTGCAGGGCATCGCATTTGCGCTGCATTTTCACCTGCACCCGGATGTGGACGCGGCATTGGACATGGGTGGTGCAGCCGTGTCCTTGGCTTTGAAAAGCGGCGAGATTTGGGTGTTCCGTCATGACGGCCACGCGCAGATGGAGTTGAAGCCATCAGTCTACCTCGAATCGGGGCGCTTGAAACCACGTGCCAGCAAGCAGATCGTTCTGTCGTCGCGGGTCGGCAACTATGCCGGACAGATCAACTGGACCTTGGCCAAGGCACAGGATACACCGCAGGGCATTCGTGACCTTGTCACCGATGACATACCGCTGCCCGATTGATCAAACCCAAGGACGATCCGACCCGATGACTAACCTCGTGCCTATCCGCCGCGCGCTGCTTTCCGTATCTGACAAAACCGGTCTTGTTGAGTTTGCCACTGCACTGGCCGAACGGGGCGTTGTTCTTTTGTCGACCGGTGGCACGGCCAAGGCCCTGCGCGAAGCGGGGCTGGCTGTCAGCGACGTGGCCGAGGTGACGGGGTTTCCCGAGATGATGGATGGGCGCGTGAAAACACTGCACCCCAAAGTGCATGGTGGGCTGTTGGCCTTGCGCGACAATGCTGATCACAAGTCGGCCTTGGCCACCCACAACATTCCGGAAATCGACCTGCTGGTTGTTAACCTTTACCCGTTTGAGGCCACCGTCGCCAAAGGCGCTGATTACGACGATTGCATCGAGAACATTGATATCGGCGGCCCGGCGATGATCCGTGCGGCTGCCAAGAACCACGGGTTTGTCAACGTGGTGGTCGATGTCGAGGATTACGGTGCGGTGCTGGACGAACTGGCTGCCCATGACGGCGCAACTTCGCTTGCCTTCCGCCAAACCCTGGCCCAGCGCGCCTATGCCCGCACCGCCGCCTATGACGCCGCGGTCAGCACCTGGATGGCCGGCGCCACCGAACAACCCGCCCCGCGCCGCCGCGCCTTTGCCGGGACGCTGGCGCAAACCCTGCGCTATGGCGAAAACCCGCATCAGGTGGCGTCGTTCTACACCGATGGCTCGAACCGCCCGGGCGTGGCCACGGCCAAGCAGTGGCAGGGTAAAGAACTGTCCTACAACAACATCAACGACACCGACGCGGCGTTTGAGCTGGTCGCCGAATTCGGCACCGACGCGCCTGCCTGCGCCATCATCAAACACGCCAACCCCTGCGGCGTGGCCGAGGGCGACAGCCTGTTGAGCGCTTATAAATCGGCCTTTGACTGCGACCGCACATCGGCCTTTGGCGGCATCGTCGCGCTGAACCAGCCGCTGGATGTGGACACTGCAAAAGCCATCACCGAGATCCTTACCGAGGTCGTCATCGCCCCCGGTGCCAGCGACGCAGCACGCGAGGTTTTCGCCGCCAAAAAGAACCTGCGCCTGCTGACCACGGACGGACTGCCCGACATCCACGCGCCGATCACCACATATCGTCAGGTCGCGGGCGGCATGTTGGTGCAGAACAAAGACACCGGCTATGTCGGTCTGGACGATCTGAAGGTTGTCACCAACCGCGCCCCGACCGAGGCCGAGATGGCCGACCTGCTGTTCGCCTGGAAGGTCGCCAAACACGTGAAATCGAACGCCATCGTCTATGCCAAGAACGGCGCAACCGTGGGCGTGGGCGCCGGCCAGATGAGCCGCGTCGACAGCGCCCTGATCGCCGCCAAAAAGGCCGAGCGCATGGCCGAGGCCATCGGCCTGCCGGAACCGCTGACCAAAGGCTCGTCGGTTGCCTCGGACGCGTTCTTCCCCTTTGCCGATGGCCTGCTTGAGGCCGCCGCAGCTGGCGCAACCAGCGTGATCCAACCCGGCGGCTCGATGCGCGACCAAGAGGTCATCGACGCCGCGAACGAGGCCGGCCTTGCCATGGTTCTGACCGGCATGCGGCATTTCCGGCACTGACATGCGCCTGCTTGCCCTCACCGCCCTGATCATCTTCGTTGCCGACCAGTTGTCGAAATACGTGGTGGTCTTTCACATGCGCCTGCACGAACGGCTGACCATCGACGTTTTGCCTCCGTTGCTGACCTTTCGGATGGCATGGAACGAGGGCATTAACTTCGGCCTCTTCGCCAATAGCTCGGGCGCTATGCGGTGGGTTTTGGTGGCCTTGGCATTGGCGGTCTCCGCCGGGGTGCTGTGGTGGCTGCGTGGCCAGACACAGCGGCCCATTGTCTGGGTCGCTGGCGGCTTTCTGATCGGCGGAGCCCTGGGCAACGTTATCGACCGCGTGCTTTATGGCGCAGTAGCCGATTTCCTGAACATGTCATGCTGCGGGATACACAACCCGTTCTCATTCAACATCGCGGATATCGCGATCTTCATCGGTGCTGTCGGGCTGGTTCTTTTCACCTCGGACAACAAGACCACGTGACGCGCCCGCAACCTTGCGGTAAACAGACCCAAGACGAATAAAGGAGTGCCCGATGCGGCGTGCACAAATTCCGGTTCTGATTGCCCTGGTTGCCGCAATGGCCGTTGCCGGCTGTGGGCGAAAGGAAAAGCAACCTTCGCTGCTTAATATCCGCTCGCCCGACGGAACGCCGGACGAATTCACGGTTCTTCCGACCAAACCGATTGAGGTGCCCGAGGATTTGGCGGCGCTGCCTGAGCCCACTCCGGGTGGGGCAAACCGTGTTGATCCAACCCCGGAAGCCGACGCCGTTTTGGCATTGGGTGGCAATGTTTCGCGCATCACAACCGCAGGCGTGCCGCGGACGGACGGCGCATTGGTTTCACAGGCCTCGCGTTTTGGCGTATCCACCAACATCCGGGAAACCCTGGCTGCCGAAGATCTGGAATACCGCCGTCAGAACGATGGCCGCCTGTTGGAACGTCTGTTGAACGTTAACGTGTATTTCGTCGCCTACGAACCGCAATCGCTGGACCAGTATGGCGAGCTTTACCGTTGGCGCCGCGCTGGCGTGAAAACTGTTGGTGCGCCACCCGAATTGTTGGAGTAGCGCGGCATCACATCCGCGTTTGAGCGCTTGATCGCTCCAAGCTTTGGGCTAGCGTAGACCTCAGGACGTTTCAGGGAGGATCGCGAATGCCGCGCCTATTCCATCGGTTATTGTTGGTTTTGCTGTTCGGCGTTGCTGCCGGCACTGCTTCGGCAGCCGATGTTTCCAGTTTCAAACTCGACAATGGTATGGATGTCGTCGTGATCGAAGATCACCGCGCCCCTGTCGTTGTGAACATGGTGTGGTATCGTGTTGGTGCGGCAGACGAGCCGCCCGGCAAATCGGGTGTGGCCCACTATCTTGAGCATCTGATGTTCAAGGGCACCGAAAAGTACCCCAACGGACTGTTCTCGGACATTGTCGAGGCCAATGGCGGCTCGGACAACGCGTTCACATCCTATGATTATACCGGGTATTTTCAGCGCGTTGCCGCCGACCGTCTTCCATTGATGATGGAGATGGAGGCAGACCGCATGACCGGGCTGATCCTGACCGAAGTTGATGCCGTAACCGAACTGGACGTGGTGATCGAAGAACGCAACCAACGGACCGAAAACAGCCCTCAAGCGCTGTTTAATGAACAACGTTCCGCCGCCCAGTACCTGAACCATCCCTACGGAATCCCGATTATCGGCTGGCGTGAAGAGATCCTCGGTTTAACCCG
The DNA here is from genome assembly GCF_000647975.1 of Actibacterium mucosum KCTC 23349. Classification (GTDB taxonomy): domain Bacteria; phylum Pseudomonadota; class Alphaproteobacteria; order Rhodobacterales; family Rhodobacteraceae; genus Actibacterium; species Actibacterium mucosum. The sequence goes on along the minus strand of NZ_JFKE01000001.1, from coordinate 636,215 downwards.
CCAAGATGCGCTGGACTTTTATGCCACCTATTACGCACCAAACAACGCAACCCTTGTGGTCGCCGGCGATGTAGACCCGGCCGAGGTGTTGGAGTTGGCGCAGACCTATTTTGGCCCGATCGCTGCAAATCCCGACCTGCCACCCCGCGTACGCCCGCAAGAGCCGCCACAACGGGCCGAACGTCGACTTTTGTTCGAAGACCCGCGAATTGCCCAGCCTTACGTCGTGCGAACATACTTGGCCCCGGAACGTAATCCCGGCGACCAGAAAGAAGCCGCTGCGCTGGTTTATCTTGCGGAATTGCTGGGAGGTGCCGGCGCAACCTCGGTTCTCGGGGACGAACTGGAGTTCAAACAAAAAACCGCGCTCTATACCACCGCCTTCTACAGCAGCCTTTCGGTTGATCCATCGACCTTTGGCCTGATCGTTCTGCCAGCAGAGGGCACCAGCTTGCAGGAAATCGAAGACGCGATGGACACGGTGATCACCGACTTTCTGAATACCGGCATCGATCAGCGGCAGTTCGAAACCGTCAAGATGCAGCTGCGCGCCTCGGGGATCTATGCCGACGACAATATACAGGGCCTCGCCCGCCGCTACGGCGAGGCATTGACCATGGGTTTGGGGGTTCAGGACGTGCAGGATTGGCCCAAGATCCTGCAAGACGTGCAGCCTTCGGATGTGATGAACGCCGCTAAACGACTATTTGACCGCAAACGCGCGGTGACCGGATGGGTCATGCGCGCCGACGCCTCGGAGGTAAGCCAATGATCCGTGCTGCTCTGATTGCCATCGTCGTCCTTTTCACGCTTCCGGCACGCGCCGATGTGGACATCCAGACGATAACATCACCTGCCGGGATCGGCGCTTGGTTGGTGGAAAGCCACGATATCCCGTTTGTCGCGCTTGAAGTGCGGTTCAAAGGCGGTGCGTCGCTGGACGCTGAGGGAAAACGCGGGGCTATCAACCTGATGACCGCAACGCTGGAAGAGGGCGCCGGTACACTCGATTCGCGGGGCTTCGCCGAAGCACGTGACGCGCTGGCTGCCAGCTACAATTTTGACGTTTACAACGACTCCATGACGATCTCGGCCCAATTCCTGTCGGAAAACCGCGACGAAGCCGTGGAATTGCTGCGTCTCGCTTTGACCGAACCGCGTTTTGACCAAGAGGCCTTGGATCGCGTGCGCAACCAGGTGCTGGCAAATATCCGGGCCGAAGCCAAGGACCCGGATGACATCGCTTCGAACCGGTTCAACGCGCTGGCTTTTGGCGCACATCCCTACGGCACATCGCTGGACGGCACGCCGGAAAGCGTAGCGGCCCTGACGCGCGATGACCTGCTGGAGGCCAAAGACCGCGTCATGGCCCGTGATCGCCTGTTTGTCAGCGCCGTTGGCGACATCACGCCCACAGCGCTGGGTATCCTCTTGGACCGCCTTTTTGCTGATCTGCCCGAAACCGGCGCACCGTTCGTCAACCGCGCCGACTATGCGCTGAGCGGCGGCATCACAGTAGTGCCTTTCGACACGCCACAGTCGGTGGCCCTGTTTGGTCACCAAGGCATCACGCGCGACGATCCCGACTTTTTCCCCGCCTTTGTTCTGAACAGTGTTCTTGGATCAGGCGGGTTTTCCAGCCGCCTGATGGAAGAAGTGCGTGAAAAACGCGGGCTGACCTATGGCGTTTACACCTACCTCTATCCGCTGGACTATGCCGAGCTTGTGCTGGGCCGCGTTGCCTCGGCCAATGACCGGATCGCCGAGGCGATGGATGTCATCCGCGCCGAATGGACCAAGGCGGCGACCCAAGGGATCACGGCGGAAGAGCTGGAGGCCGTCAAAACCTATCTGACGGGCGCCTACCCCTTGCGGTTCGACGGCAACGGCACCATCGCCAACATCCTTGTCGGAATGCAGATGGAGGGGCTGGGCCTCGACTATATCGCCACCCGCAATGACAAGGTGAACGCGGTTACGCTGGACGATGTGCGCCGGGTTGCTGCCCGCATTCTGGACGCCGACGCTCTGCATTTCGTGGTGGTTGGACAGCCCGAAGGGGTGCAAAGCACCACCAACTGACACCGCATTCCCCGGTGGTCGAATCGGGGGCGGGCATGCTACGGATAGTAGGATGAACCGCCCCAACCCCAACATAAGCGCTGAACGGCCCGCAATTCGGCAGCTGGACGAGGCCGCGATCAACCGGATTGCGGCCGGCGAGGTGGTTGAACGCCCGGCCTCGGCGGTGAAAGAGCTGGTGGAAAACGCGCTGGACGCCGGCGCGCGGCGGGTTGAGGTGACCATTGCCGATGGCGGCAAGACCCTGATCCGTGTCGCCGATGACGGGCACGGCATCGCGGCGGGTGACCTGCCCCTTGCCCTGTCGCGGCACGCCACGTCGAAAATCGACGGCACCGACCTGCTGAATATCCATTCATTCGGGTTCCGCGGCGAGGCGCTGCCGTCGCTTGGCGCCGTAGGGCGTCTGACCATCACCTCGCGCGTGGCCGGTGACGCCGCGGCGGAAATCGCCGTCTCCGGCGGCACCATCGCCCCCGTCAAACCTGCCGCCCTGTCCGCCGGCACCGTGGTCGAGCTGCGCGATCTGTTCTATGCCACACCGGCGCGGCTGAAATTCCTGCGCTCAAACCGCGCCGAAACGCAGGCCATCACCGATGTGGTCAAGCGGTTGGCGATGGCCGAACCCGGCGTCGGCTTTACCCTGCGCGACACCTCGGGCGGCGGTGAGGGGCGCGTGACCTTCCGCGCCGAGCCCGAAACCGGCGACATGTTCGACGCGCTGCGCGGCCGGCTGACCCGGATCATGGGCCGCGAGTTCACCGAAAACGCCCTGCCGATTGATGCCACGCGCGAGGGCTTTACCCTGACCGGCTTTGCCGCCCTGCCCACCTATTCGCGCGGCGCGGCGGTGGCGCAGTTCTTCTTTGTCAACGGCCGCCCGGTGCGCGACAAGCAGCTGATCGGCGCGCTGCGCGGTGCCTATGCCGATTTCCTCAGCCGCGACCGGCACCCGGCGGCGGCCCTGTTCCTGACCTGCGACCCGCATCTGGTTGATGTCAACGTGCACCCCGCCAAGTCCGAGGTTCGGTTCCGCGAACCCGGCATCGTGCGCGGGCTGATCGTGTCAACCCTGCGCCATGCGCTGGCCGGGGCCGGGCACCGCGCGTCAACCACGGTTGCGCAGGCCACGCTGGGCGCGATGCAGCCCGAACCCGCCACGCCGCGTGTCTATCAGATGGATCGCCCCGCCCCGCGCACAATCAACACCGCTTATGCCATGCAGGCCCCGCCAGCGGCGCCGGGCTTTGCCGAAGCGGCCCAGCCATCTGCGCGTGTGGAAGAGGTCACCGAAGAACCCGCCGACCTACCGCTTGGTGCCGCCCGGGCGCAGATCCACGAGAACTATATCATCGCGCAGACCGAAACCGGGCTGGTGATCGTTGACCAGCACGCCGCGCATGAGCGGTTGGTTTACGAGAAACTCAAACGCCAGATGGCCGAAAACGGCGTGGCCGCGCAGGCGCTGTTGATCCCCGAGATCGTGCAGCTGTCGCCCGATGACCGGGCCGCGTTGCTGAACGCGGCGGATGCCCTGGCGCAGCTGGGCCTGACCATCGAACCGTTCGGCGGCGACGCGGTGGCCGTGCGCGAAACCCCGGCCCTGCTGGGCGAGGTGAACGCCGCGGCGATGTTGCGCGACATCCTGGACGAGCTGGCCGATCTGGGCACCAGCGACGCGGTGCAATCGCAGCTCGAGGCGATCCTCAGCCGCGTGGCCTGCCACGGCTCAATCCGCTCGGGCCGCCGGATGCGCGCCGACGAGATGAACGCGCTACTGCGCGAGATGGAGGCGACGCCCCATTCCGGCCAATGCAACCACGGCCGCCCCACCTATGTGGAACTGCAACTGAGAGACATCGAAAGGCTGTTCGGCCGCACATGATCACCATTGGCGACATCACCCTGAACCCGCCGGAACTGGCCATGATCCTGGCCGCCGCGCTGGGTCTGCTGATCCTGCTGGCCATCCTGCGCCGCACCGGTCAGGCTGCCCGGGCCAACGAACCGGTGATTTACCAGATGGATCAGCTGGACCGCGCCGTACAATCGCTGGCCGCGGGCCAACAGCAGCTGACCGGCGGTTTAACCCATGTGTCCGAGGCGCAGGCCGCCAGCCAGGCGCAGATGTTGCAACTGATGGAACAGCGCCTGCAGACCGTTACCCAGCAGATGAACGAGAACCTGCACGGCTCGGCCCGCCGCACCGCGCAGTCGCTGGGCGAGCTGCAGCAGCGCCTGCAGACCATCGACAAGGCGCAGGAAAACATCACCAAACTGTCGGGCGACGTGCTGTCGCTGCAAGACATCCTGTCCAACAAGCAGACCCGCGGCGCCTTTGGTGAGATCCAGCTGAACGACATCGTCACCAAGGCCCTGCCGGCCGACAGTTTCACCCTGCAGGCGACGCTGTCGAACGGCAAGCGGGCCGATTGCCTGATCCACCTGCCCAACCCGCCCGGCCCCATCGCCATCGACAGCAAGTTCCCGCTGGAACCCTACGAGGCGATGATGGCCTCGCAGACCGAAGGCGCGTTGAAACAAGCCATTCAGCTGTTCAAAACCGCGGTGCGCAAACACATCACCGACATTTCCGAGAAATACATCCTCGACGGGGAAACCGCCGATGGCGCGCTGATGTTTCTGCCTTCCGAGGCGATCTATGCCGAGCTGCACGCCAAGTTCCCCGACCTTGTGCAGCAAGGGTTTGCGGCCCGCGTCTGGATCGTGTCGCCCACCACCTGCATGGCCACGCTGAACACCATGCGCGCCATCCTGAAAGACGCCCGCATGCGCGAGCAGGCCGGCGCCATCCGCAAGGAACTGGCGCTGCTTTACGCCGATGTGGACCGGCTGGGCACGCGGGTTGATAACCTGGACCGGCATTTTGGCCAGGCCGCCAAGGATATCGCCGACATCAAGATCTCGGCCGACAAGGCCGGGCGGCGGGCGCGGCGTCTGGACAATTTCGATTTCGAGGAGCTGGCCGCCGACGAGGGCGCGCAGGTGGTCACCCTGCAACCGCGCGACGGATGATCACAAGGCAATACACGGCCGACGGCATCGTGTCGCGGGCGAAATACTCCGACTGCGAACACTATCGCTATCTGCTGGAACGTGTCTGGGACGGCGACCGGGGCGTGCTGATGTACGTGATGCTGAACCCCTCGAAAGCAAACGAGCGCGACAACGATCCCACCATCGAACGCTGTCAGCGTCGTGCAGTTCAACTGGGCTATGGTGGTATCTCGATCACTAACCTTTTTGCGTGGCGCGAAACCCATCCTTCCTTGCTTAAGAAATCCTCTGCACCCGTTGGACCAGCCAATGATCGTGTGATGCTGAACGCGGCGCGTGGGGCAAAAACGGTTCTGGCAGCCTGGGGTGTACACGGCACGTGGATGGATCGGAACCGCGTGGTCTTGTTGAAACTGAAAAACGCAAAGCCACCACTGGTTCACCTTGGTCTCACAAAAGAGGGGCACCCGCGGCACCCGCTTTACGTACCCTATGCGCAGCAGCTGCAACCCTGGCAATGACGCCGCTTACTTCTGGTTAACCATCCTGTAGTTTTGTACTTCGCCGCCCCCGTGTTACAACCTAAGATGGCATCGGTGGGGTGCGCCCGCATGGGCAGCTAGCGATGTAGAAAGGGTGCGCAATGTTCGGATTGGCCGGGTTGCTTGGTTTGTTGATGGTTGGGATGTCAGTGGATTTCACTGGCGCCAACGACGACGAAGAACAGGATCAGAACGCGCCCGAACCTGAAGAAGATGACCTGACGGTACCTTCCGACGCGCCCGATCTGCTTTTGGAAGGCACTGATGGCGCCGACACCCTGATTGGCGGTGAAGCGGATGAAACGATCATGGGCTTCATGGGCCATGACGTTCTGCATGGTGGCGATGGCAGCGATACGATCAAAGCTGGTGCGGGCAACGATATCGTCGACGGCGCGGGCGACGACGACACCCTGATTGGTAATGGCGGCGACGACACCTTGAAAGGTGGCGATGGAAGCGACCTGATCCAAGGCGGTCAAGGCAACGATGCGGTGCATGGCCAATCCGGGGATGACACCCTTTTTGGTGAGGGCGGCGACGACGAGATTCTGGGCGCTGACGGCAACGACATGCTGAACGGCGGCGAAGGCAATGACGGGCTGATGGGCGGAGCCGGCGACGACACGCTTGTTGGCGGCGCGGGGGCCGACGTTCTGAACGGGAATGACGGAAACGACACCATTGCCGGTGTGAATATTGATGACGACGGCAATCTGATTGATGACCAGATTCGCGACTATCTGAACGGCAGCGCGGGTCAGGATACCTTGATTGGCGGCTCGGACGACAATCTGCACGGTGGCGACGACGCCGACACGTTTGTGGTCGGTGACTGGATTCAGGCCGAAAACGCGGCAACAATCGAAGACTTCGATGGTGCCGAAGACACGCTTGTAGTCCTTTACGATGACGCTGCACACCCGGATCCGGTTCTCAGCTTTCAAGCCGATGCCGACAACGGTATTCTGATGCTTGACGGATTACCCTTGGCCGATCTGCCGGGCGTCACCGATCTGAATCTGGACGATGTCTCTCTGGTTGCGCAAAGCACGATCTCGGCGGCGATGGGTCAAGCCGCCTGATCACATCTATTCTTGGAATAACAGCGCGGTTTACCTAGCTTGGTTTTGTTGAACAGCGACGGAACCATCGATGAAACCGACCGACACACCGGACCTTGCAGAGGCAGTTTCCTCTCTCAACCGCGAGCTCGCCCGCTTGAATTCCAGCCGCTACATGCGCGCACACCGTACGTTGGGTGGTATGATCGGCTATAGCGTGGTCCGGGGTTTGGCCGTAGGTCTGGGAACCGTGATGGGGGCAACGATCCTGGTATCCGTTGCGGCCTATTTCCTAACGCAAATCGACTTTATCCCGATCATTGGAGACTGGGCAAAATCGATTGCGCAAGAAATGGAACAGGGCCGCTCGTCCGCCAATTAGGCATAGCTTGTCTCGACCAGAACCAACTGATCCGGGTCCGTTGGGATGGTGCCACGCAAGCTGAGGATCGCATTGCCGTCAAAGAGAACGGTAAAGCTGTTCAGCGAAGTTGGCACGGTCGTCACAACAGGTGACGGACCGTCGACTGCTGGGTCGAAATAGATCTCGATCCGGTCTTCACCGGCATCAAAGTCCTGCACAGAAGCGGGGTTAGACGTGTCCACGAAGCTGCCGGTTGCAAATGTGTCTGCCCCCGACCCGCCATTTGCGAAGTCGCCAGTTCCCAACACCAACGTATCTTCGCCGGCGCCTCCAAACAGGAAATCCGGGTCGTCCGTGTCGGATGCGGGCAGGTCGCCGTCGCCGCCGGTCACCCCGTTCAACGTGTCGTTTCCGATCTCGCCCAGCATCACGTCCACACCAGTACCGCCAACCAGCGTGTCTGCGCCGCTGCCGCCTTCCAGCCGGTCGTTTCCGGCACCACCGTTCAACGCGTCATCACCCTCGCCGCCGGTCAGCGTGTCGTCATTGCCGCCACCAGACAGCAGGTCATTCCCGGCGTCGCCGTTCAGGGTGTCTTGCCCGGCCCCTCCGACAAGCTCGTCGTCGCCATCGTTGCCGTTCAGCAGATCACCACCGTCGCCACCGTCCAGAAAATCATTTCCGTCGCGGCCCGAGATACGGTCCATGTTTTTGCCGCCGTTGACGGTATCGTCGCCGCCACCGGCGTCGATTTCATCGTCACCCGGCCCGCCTTCGATCACGTCCTTTCCAAAGAATCCGGCAATGAAATCATTACCTTCGCCGCCTTGCAGAGTATCGGCGCCTTCGGCACCATCGATGGTGTCATTGCCAGCACCACCCAAAATCGTGTCATTGCCGCGACCGCCAACCAGTTCGTCATCGCCGCCCTTGCCGTCAATGAAGTCACCGCCATCCAGCGCATTGAGAAGATCGTTGTCCTCTGTACCGATCAGCCGGTCTGGCCCATCGCTGGGTTCGGTGCTGACAGAGTCATTTGGCATATCATCGCCACCAAACGCGCCGATGGCCAGGCCGGCTGACATAAGGCCAAGAAGTGCAAACAGACCAATCATTATCGAGTCTCCCTGTGGTTACCCGAATTACGCGCAATTAACCTTAACAAGAGGTGCACAACCCTTAGAAACCAGGTGATTGGCGATGGAAAGCATTTGCCGCCCCCGGAAAAGGTTCGGGAAACAATGCAGCGCGGCCTTGCCCTATTGTATTGAATCTAAACCCAATTTAGCGAGCAGCAAGCAACCCCTTTTCAAGAGCGTCCAAATCCCGTATACGCCCGCAATCGTCGGAGGAAATATCCAACGATGCTCCATGGGCCCTGCTGGACGACATCCCGGCTTGCGCCATTCACCCTTAACTAAGGAGACCCCGATGTCGATTACTGCTGAAGAAAAGAATCGCCTGATCAAGGAATTCGCGACCAAGGAAGGCGACACCGGTTCGCCCGAAGTGCAGATCGCAATCCTGACCAGCCGGATCAACACCCTGACCGAGCACTTCAAGTCCCACAAGAAGGACAACCACTCGCGTCGTGGCCTGCTGAAGATGGTTGCCCAGCGTCGTAAGCTGCTGGACTATACCCGCGGCAATGACGAGGCCCGTTACCAGGACCTGATCCAACGTTTGGGCATCCGCCGTTAAGGCAGAAGTTTAACGTAGTGTTTGAAGAACCCGCCTTGTCCGAGGCGGGTTTTTTAATGTTTTGCGCCGCTCAGAACTGCGCACGCAGGGCGTCGATGTTTTGCCGCAACACCGCAAGATCGATCCCAACGGCGACAAAACCGACCCCGGCAGCGAGATAGCGTTTGGCGGCCTCGGGATCCAACGAGATGATGCCGGTGGGCACGCCCATCGCGTGAAGCCGGGCGAACGCGGTGTCGATGGTAGCCTGCACGTCGGGGTGCCCCGGATTGCCCGGATGCCCCATACTGGCCGACAGGTCCGACGGGCCGATGAACACCGCATCCACGCCGGGCGTCGCGGCGATGGCATCAAGATTGTTCAGGGCGGTTACCGACTCGACCTGTACGATCACGCAGATCTCGGTGGCGGCGGCCTGAACATAATTCGCCACCCGGCCAAACCCGGCCGCCCGCGTGGTCAGCCCCATGCCGCGCACCCCCTCGGGGGGATAACGCGTGGCGGCAACGGCGGCGGCGGCCTGTTCGGGCGTGTCGACCATGGGCACCAGCAATGTCTGCGCCCCGACATCCAGCAGCCGTTTGATCACCACCGGATCATTGGCCACCGGCCGCACCAACGCCGAAACATTCGGGTATTGCCCAATGGCCTGCAGGGCGGTCACAATCTCGGCCATGTCCACCGGCGTATGCTCGGTATCGATCAACACCCAGTCAAACCCGGCCCCGGCCAGCATCTCGGGCACGGCAAGACCCGGAATGGTATTCCACATGCCCAGCTGCTGCGTGCCGGATTTCAGCGCCGCCTTGAACAGGTTCTTGTGCATTTCCATAACTGCCCCCCTTTTTCTCGCCTCGCAGTAGAGGGCGACGCCCGAACAATGTCCAGCCAAGTGCGCCTGTTTGCGCAGCAGTGAAAAAACTTCCCTGTTCCCAACCGCCGGATTTTCCTATATGGCCCTGCCATCTGAGACGTGCTGCCCCTGACCCCGGGCACATGAAAAGGATTTGGGGTCGGCGGCAATGGGGCCGCCATGCAAACCGGAGACCCGGATAGGCCGGGAGTGCTCCGTTACAGGATACGCTGATGTTTAACGTAACAAAGAAATCAATCCAGTGGGGCGAAGACACCCTGACACTGGAAACCGGCAAGGTTGCCCGTCAGGCCGATGGGTCGGTCATTGCGACGCTGGGCGAGACCTCGGTCATGGCCAACGTGACCTTCGCCAAGGAACCCAAGCCCGGTCAGGACTTTTTCCCGCTGACCGTTCATTACCAAGAGAAATACTATGCCGCTGGTAAAGTGCCCGGCGGCTTTTTTAAGCGCGAGGCCCGTCCTTCCGAGAAGGAAACCCTGACCGCGCGTCTGATCGACCGTCCGATCCGCCCGCTGTTTGTGCCCGGCTTCAAGAACGAAGTTCTGGTAATGTGCACGGTGCTGAGCCACGATCTGGTGAATGACCCTGACATCGTCGCAATGATCGCTGCCAGCGCCGCGCTGACCATTTCGGGCGCGCCGTTCCGTGGCCCGATCGGCGGTGCCCGCGTGGGGTATGTCGATGGCGAATACGTGCTGAACCCGGCCGTGGACGACATGGACGAGCTGCGCACCAAGCCCGAACAGCGTCTGGACCTGGTTGTTGCAGGCACCAAAGACGCCGTGATGATGGTGGAATCGGAAGCCTACGAGCTGTCCGAGGCCGAGATGCTGGGCGCGGTGAACTTTGCGCATGAGCAGATCCAGCCGGTGATCGACCTGATCATCTCGTTGGCCGAAGAAAGCGCGAAAGAGCCGTTTGACTTCTCGCCCCCGGATTACAGCGACCTGTACGAGGCCGTGAAAGCCGCCGGCGAAGACAAGATGCGCGACGCCTATGCCATCAGCGACAAGCAGGAACGCGTGGCTGCTGTTGCGGCTGTGAAGGAAGCCATCATCGAAGGCCTGACCGAGGAACAGCAGGAAGACGCGAACCTTGGCTCGGCCCTGAAGAAACTGGAAAGCGGCGTTCTGCGTGGTGACGTGGTCAAGAACGGCCGCCGCATCGACGGCCGCGCGCTGGACGAGGTGCGCCCGATCGTGTGCGAAACCGGCATGCTGCCGCGGACCCACGGTTCGGCCCTGTTCACCCGTGGCGAGACGCAAGGCCTGGTTGTGACCACGCTGGGCACCGGCGACGATGAACAGATCATCGACGCGCTGCACGCAAACTTCCGGTCGAACTTCCTGCTGCATTACAACTTCCCGCCCTATTCGGTTGGTGAAGCCGGTCGCGTGGGCCCTCCGGGCCGTCGTGAGATCGGTCACGGCAAGCTGGCTTGGCGCGCGTTGCAGGCGGTTCTGCCCGCGGCAACCGACTTCCCCTATACGGTGCGCGTGGTCTCGGAAATCACCGAATCCAACGGCTCGTCGTCGATGGCGTCGGTCTGCGGTGGCTCGCTCAGCATGATGGATGCGGGTGTGCCGCTGAAATCGCCGGTGGCCGGTGTGGCCATGGGTCTGGTGCTGGAAGATGACGGCAGCTATGGCATCCTGACCGACATCCTGGGGGACGAAGACCACCTGGGCGACATGGACTTCAAAGTGGCCGGCACCGCCGATGGCATCACCAGCCTGCAGATGGACATCAAGGTTGCGGGCATCACGCCCGAGATCATGGAGAAAGCCCTGGCCCAGGCCAAGGAAGGCCGGATGCACATCCTGGGCGAGATGTCCAAATCGCTGACCGAGGCGGCCGAGTTCTCGGTCCACGCGCCGCGCATCGAGACCATGCAGGTGCCCACCGACAAGATCCGCGAAGTGATCGGCTCGGGCGGCAAGGTGATCCGCGAGATCGTGGAAGTGTCTGGCGCCAAGGTCGACATCAACGACGATGGCATCATCAAGATCGCCTCGCCCAACGGTGAGGCCATCCAGAAGGCTTACGACATGATCCACTCGATCGTGGCCGAGCCGGAAGAAGGCAAGATCTATAAGGGCAAGGTTGTGAAGATCGTCGATTTCGGCGCCTTCGTGAACTTCTTTGGCAAGCGCGACGGTCTGGTGCATGTCAGCCAGATCGAGAACCGCCGCCTGAACCACCCCTCGGACGTCCTGAAAGAGGGCCAGGAAGTGTGGGTCAAGCTGCTGGGCTTTGACGACCGCGGCAAGGTACGCCTGTCGATGAAAGTGGTCGATCAGGAAACCGGCGAGGAAGCCAAGAAGGAAGAGGCCGAATAACCCGGCCCACGCATTAGAATGCAAAAGCCCCGGTCAATCGGCCGGGGCTTTTTTATACGAAGGGCTGTTTTGAGCCCAACTTGCAATTCTTCTGCGACGCAGCGAATGTCAACTACGTGTTTTCTAGAGAGAGGACTTCGAGGGTGCGCCTAACTGTATACAGCACAATTGCATTGATTGCCGGTTCACCAGCTTTGGCAGAGGTCTGTGACAAGGTACGGCCTAGTTGGGACCCAAGCAGTGGTAGCGTGAATCGTTTTGAAGAACTGTATTTCTTCTTCACATCTCCACTGGGCGTTGGCTTAGTTTGTCTCATTGCAGTGACGCTGTACCTCAATCAACGATGGCTTTCGATCCTGTGCGCAGGAGTATTCCTTTTGACAGGTGTCTTGACTGCTGCAGTCTGGTTCTGGGTGGGAGAGGGCATCATTTATGCAGCGTTTGAAGAAGGTTGTCGTGCAGAACCCTACGTTACGATAGGTGTGCTGGGACTCTTGTCGCTTTGGCTGTTTCAGTATAGCAGGCCGCGCATCACACAGCGCCTCAATACCATTGATCTTGGTGATGATTTAGATGACGTCGAGATGCTAATGGCCATCGAAGAAGTTTTTGGCATCGAAATTGAAGACAGCGAAGCTGGGACGCTAGTATCGATGGGTGATCTCTACGAACTTGTGATTAATAAACTGAAGCTCAAGACGAATTTTGATCCAGTTTGGGCACTGGTCTGTCAAATCGCACGTGAACACTCAGGGTCGCGAGACCCAATAGACAAGCAAACTACTTTCTTTCCCAAGTTCGCGAAAGAGCGCATTGGACCTTCCAAAAACCTAGATGTTCCTAAAAACAGCGATTAGCACATCTTAGAACTCTGTTTGTTGCGAGCTCAAGTAAGCAGACCTTTAGCTCTAGGCAACGAACGACAGCTTCGTCCCGCAAACCGACCTTTCTATACACTCTCCGCGACCTGCATCAATACCGCCCACCACCCGCCTTTGACCGCGCCGGGGGGTTGGGGAAGGTTCGCCAAACCGCCGGGCTTGGGCAAGGTGGGCGTGTCGGTGAAAGGGATCAACCCGAAAACCGGGGCGTTCGGCCCGCGCTATGGAATGCGCAAGCCCCGGTCAATCGACCGGGGCTTATTTGTGCGAGGGGCTGATTTGTGTCCGTTTTGACCGATGCTGCAACGTGCGCAAATGTCTGTTGTTGAGCATCGCGCGAGATGATGTTCAGTATAAAAGGGGCAGAGCTATTAGATTGAGCGCAAATTTATGCAATGGTTACTCCAAGATTTTGAGGACACTCGAAAATTGGCTGATGCGCTTGATCGGCTTGGAATTCCGTACACTTGGCACAAATTGGTGCCATTTGTCGGCGACCTGACACCGCCTCCGGCTATCAAAGACCCGAACACGGTCGTCATGTTCGGTTCCTATACCCTATGGCGATACCCACAAGTTAACGACCTTAAGCCCGGCGTCTTCAAGATAAGACCTTTTGTCCATGAGAAGCCCTGGCATCCGTTCCTCCTGAATGGAGTGGACGCTCTTTTCCTGACGCTGCGAGAGGTTCCGGAACAACTCCCCGATGACGGGCAAAGCTGGTTTTTGCGCCCAGTTGAAGACAGCAAAGAAGAACCGGGAAAGGTTAGAATTTCAAGTGAAATCATTGACTTGGCCAACAAGATTCTCGCGCTTGAAGAGCACGAGATACCCAAGGGATCGCTTCGCCACGATACAGAATTGATGTTCACGAAACCCGTTCGCATTCTCAAAGAATGGCGGCTGTAGGTAGTCAGAGATGAGGTTGTGACTTTCTCGCTCTACAAGGAGGGATCACGCACCGTTTATCGACGTGAAATTGATGAGGATGCCTTAGAGTTTGCCAAGGAGCTGGTGATGGCAAACCCGGACTATTCTCCCGCCTACGTTATTGATGTTTGCCGAACAGACGATGGACTTAAGATGCTCGAAACGAATTGCATCAATGCAGCCGGATTCTACGAGGCCGACCTGTTAAAACTTGTGTTGTCAATCGATGCGGTTTCGCAGGGCCGCGAAAAAAGCTGACATTGGCGTCCTTGCAGCGAAATGGTACTTCGTACGCATACCAACATTTCGATGCACTCTCCGCGACCTGCACCAATACCGTCCTCCCCCCTTATTGACCGCGCCGGGGGCGGGAAAATTTGCCCAAACTGCCGGGCTTGGGAAAGGTACGTTTGTTAGTGACAGGGATCGATCCGAAAACCGGGTTGTTCGGTCCGCGCTTTGCACTGCAAAACTCCGATCAATTCGCCGGATCTTTTGTCGGAATGTCCGTGTTGCGTCCGAAGTTTCGTGTGCTGCAATCCTTGGGCTGCATGATATACACTTGAGGTTGAACTCAGCGGTATTCGTCGGAGGTTGCTTTGACGGCCAACCAAATAACTTTGCTTGTCTTGCCGGTGATCGTCTGCTTTCTGGCCCCCGGTTTCTTTCTGCACCTTAGAAGGCTCAAGAAAAGGCAGCCACCAAAAACCCACGGGCCCCACACCCCGGGTACGGGGTATGATGCAAAAGAAATTGCGCGAAGCAAGGGCAATGGCATGGCAGACGGCGGCATAGGCTGAACGGCACAGAGACCGTGGAGCGCCCCAGCGAAAGCGCGTCGTCCCATGGCGTGGGAATAGGGAGGCGTATCCAACCTGAACCAGTTCCCAAGGATTGATCGGCAACGCTGGGTGGTTTTTGTTGACGCTTTGCAATCACTATGCGCCATCTGTCATTCCATTCGTACAGCAACAAACGGATATCGAAGATCCAGACTTCATTGCTGTACGCATCGTTTCAGGGGATGCGGTAGGGCGCTATGTCGTGGAAACCTACGCAATTTCTGACGGACAATGTGGAAGCGTTCTGTAACCGCGCTTGCCGTGGTAAATCGGCCATTGGTGCGCGTGCAGAGGACTTTGGCAACCACCTGCCATGTCGCGCATGAACTCAGGCGGAGAAGTTTGCCATGAACGAAACACTTGATAGCGTGCTTGGCGCAATTGGGAACACGCCGTTGGTGCGGCTGGATCGCCTGGTGCGGCACCATGGGTGCGCGGGGACAATTTTGGCCAAGCTTGACCATCTGAACCCCGGGTTTTCAAAGAAGGACCGCGCCGCGCTGGGGGTTGTCGAGGCGGCGGAACGGGAGGGCGCTTTGCAGCCGGGGCAAACGGTTGTCGAGCTGACCAGTGGCAACATGGGCACCGGGCTTGCCATCGTTTGTGGCATCAAGGGCTATCCGTTTGTTGCCGTCATGTCGAAAGGCAACTCGCCTGAACGGGCGCGGATGATGGCGGCACTGGGGGCCGAGGTGGTCTTGGTTGATCAGTTGCCCGACAGCCGCCCCGGCGAAGTGTCCGGCGCCGATCTTGCAGAGGTTGACCGCGTTGCAACGCAGCTGACCGCCGACAAAGCGGCGTTTCGTGCTGATCAGTTCCGGCGGCGGGGCAACCCCGACGCGCATGAACACATGACCGGCCCTGAGATCTGGCGGCAGTGCGGCGGAAATCTGGACGCGTTTTGTGACTTTGTCGGATCGGGGGGAACCCTTGCCGGAACATCCAAGTTTCTTCGCGCGCAAAACCCGCAGATCAAATGCTATCCGGTTGAACCGGCGGGGGCTGCTGTTCTGGCCGGGCAGAAGGTGACGCGGGCAGAGCACCCGATTCAGGGCGGGGGCTATGTGATGGATGACCTCGACTTTCTTCGCGGTCTCGAGTGGGACGGGTTTTTGCAGATTGACGGCGACACAGCGCGCGAGATCACGCGTGATTTGGCCCGGTTGGAAGGTATCTTTGCGGGGTTCTCGGCCGGGGCCAATGTCGCGGGGGCGCTTGAACTGCTGAAAGGTCCGCACAGGGGGCAGACCGTTGCGGTTGTGATCTGCGACTCCGGTTTGAAGTACCTTTCCACCGACCTGTTTCCGTGAACCGGCGCAAACGAGTTTGTCGCAAGTGGCTGACAAAACGCGGCTGCCCTATGAGGCTTTAACGCGGTTGTGACCTGCAGATGCTTTGGTCACTGCGCATTTGCGCCTAAGCTGCCAAGCTGAACAGAGAATCGTGATCTTGGGGAGGGTTGAAATGGATTGGGATGCAATGGCGCAGCCTTGGTTGGAGGCTGCCCCCGATCTTGAGGCGTCTTTCACCGAGGTTTTCGCGGCCCTGTTTGACGCGGCAAAATTGAGACCCGGAGAAACGGTTCTGGATGTTGGCTGCGGCACCGGGCCGACATTGGCAAAGGCGGCCGCGGCCGTGGGTGAGACCGGGCGCATTGTCGGGATCGACGTGGCGCCGCCTTTGATCGCCCACGCGGCGGAACGCGTACCGGGCAACGTGGAACTGATCGTGGGCGATGCGGGAACGCATGACTATGAAACAGGCGTTTTCGACGCATTGATCGCGAATTTCGGGATCATGTTTTTCGAAGACAACGACGCTGCGTTTCGAAACTTGCGAAGGGCGATGAAACCAAACGGGCGGATGGCCGCGACCTTTTGGGCGACCCCGCCAGAGAACCCGTGGTTCTCGATGCCGCGCGGGATATTGGAGCAGAGGATCACCGACCTGCCACGCCCCGATCCGGCGGGCCCGGGCCCGATGCGGTTTGGCAACCCTTCCGGCCTTGAAGCAATTCTGGAACGGAGCGGATGGCGGCCCAGCATTCAAACGCTTGACGTGAACCTGACGCCACCCGGGCCTGCGGACCGCGTGGCGGCGCTTCATATGAAAGTGACCGTGGGCATGATGTTGAAGGGCGTAGAGGTCGACGAAAGCCAACTGGCAGAGATCAAGGGGGCGGTTGCAAAGGCCTGCGCGGCGTATCAGGGTGACGACGGAGTGCGGGTTCCGGCGCGTGTTCACGTTGTCGAGGCTGTCGCCGTTTAGGATTGGCAAATCATCCTGCCGACCTATCGTGGCACCGGCTGCAAGGTGACCGGAAACGCCATGAATACAGGAGGTTCGATGCCCGATTTTCATCTTTTTGCCAAAGGCCCTCGTCCGGTTGCCCCGTTTTCCCATGCGGTCGAGGCCGACGGATGGGTGATTTTGACCGGCCAGATGCCAACCGACCCCAACGCCCCGGACGCGCCATTACCCGACGGGGTGCAGGCACAGACCGTTCGCGTGATGGAGAACCTCGCGATCATCTTGTCCGAACTGGGCCTTGGGTTGGAACATGTCGTACAATGCCGCGCTTTTCTGACCGAGTTCGAGCGCGACTATGCCGCGTTCAACGACACGTATCAGACGTTTTTCCCCGAAGATCGCCGCCCCGCCCGCACGACGGTTGGGGTTACGGCGCTGGCTGTTGGGGCCTTGGTCGAAATCGACTGCGTCGCCAAGCGGCCCGGTTAGAATTTGCAGGTGACTTTGCCCGGGCTTCGAGGCTGGGACCGTGCAGAAATCCGCGCGGCCCTTCCAGAAAACCAATCGGTCTTTGTGTTTTGCAAGCTGCGCGTAATTGTCGAAGCGATCGCAATTTGAAGAGAGTACTCAAAGCCATGTTTGTTTGTCAGTTCAGCTCGTCCATGGGTTGGTTCCGGTTGAAAGCTCTGGCTGTTGCCATCGCGATGCTGCCGGGTTTCGCCCACGCCAATTGCGCCGAAAGGCCAACGTGGCGCGGCCAGCCGATTACACAGGAATACATCGACACCCAGGAAGACCCGGTGGTCAGGGCGCATCTGGAGATCGCTCGATACTGGGCGGGATTCTCGGTGGACAGGCAGAAATCTTTGAAACGTAAACTGATGCCACCCGCCATTTATTCACATGAGGGTGACAAGGGAGAATTTCGAAAAAAGCTGGTCGCCGGAACTTTGCTGGATGTTGTGGACGCAATTGACTTTGGCAGCGAACCTCATCGGTTTCGCCACGAGGGTATCGAAGCCTATTGGCTGAACGGATGCGTAGACGAAGCAATTCAAGTTCTGATGGGCGGGCCCGGCGCGTCGGCCGACCAATACCAGATACCGATCGCCACAAGCTCGGCTGACTTGATGTATGAACTGGCCGACAGGTTCGAAGACGACGCAAGCCGTCAACAAAAGCTGACCGTTGCCAGACTTCTTGAGAAGCCCGATGCGGCCGAGGAGATTCTGAGGGCGTATCTTGGCTATATTGAAGCCAACACGGACAAAAGCGATCTTGAAGACCATGTCGAAAGGTCGGCCATTCGGACGGCGCTCAGCCTGTTTTCGGATGGTCCGCTGGTGTTGGACAGACCCGAGTTACCGCACCAGCCTTCCCAACATGACGTTCAGGCGTATTACCGATCGTGGAACCTGATCGTTGGGTGGTCACTACTGGCCGGTCATTGCGATGCGTTCGAAACGGCCAAAAGCGAATTGCTGGTTTTTCCAGACTCTACAATTTGGTCTTTTGACGAGTTTCTCGCGGCGGCCGCCATTCGCTGCATTGTGCTGACAAACGGGTAAGGACCAAACCGCACCTAACGGGGTGCAAAAGCGCGGCTGGAGATCTGGATCGAGTTGCCGGCGGGATCCTTGGCATTGGCGAAGGTATAGCCGTCGGCCTTGAACGGCCTGCCGAAGGTCAGACCGTTGGCCTTGGCCGTTTCGCAGAACCCGGCAACGTCTTCGATGTCAAAGACCAGTTTCACCATCACCTGCCCTTCTTTTTGCCGCGCCGAGGCCGGGTGCAGCAAGATCGCGGCTCCGGGGCCTTTGGGCGTTAGCTCGACAATCCGGTCACCTTCCAACCGGGTGATGGTGAAGCCGAAATGGCGGGCATAAAACGTCGCCATCTCGTCGATCTTCTTGGTGTAAATGACCAATCGGCCCAGCGGCGTGGACATGGGTTTACCCTTCGGTTTGTGTCGCCTTTCTATAGCATGCAAACGGCTGGGTTGTCGGTTTATCACCCGGTGCCGGCTGAAGAACACTCTGCGTCCCGTTCAACCGATTTGTGCCGCCTGCCACTGCGCCTGCCCCGCCAGAGAAACGCCGTGCGAGAACACATCGAACGAGAACTCGACCGGGGTCTGACCAGCGGCGATTTTTTGTGGCAGGTCGGGGTTCACCAAGGCCGATTTACCGACCGAGACAAAATCAGCCTCGCCCGCCGACATAATGTCCCGCGCCAGTTGAGGGTCTTGCAACCCGCCATTGGCGATCACCGGCAACCCGGTGCGCATCCGCGCCAGTTTGGTCAGGCTTTCACCCTGTTTGGTACGGCTGTGATAGGTGTAACCTTTGATTTCGCTGGCAAGGTGGATAAAGGCCGCCCCGGCCAGATGCACCGCGTCAAAGATCACCGCGGCGTCTTTCAGGCCGCCCTGCCAGAAATAGTCCGGCTGCGTGGCCTTGGCCTGTGACAGGCGCACACCCGTGGCGAAATCCTGGCCTGTGACTGCGCGAATTTCGGCAATGATCTCGCATGTCAGGCGGATCCGGTTTTGCAGTGAACCACCATACGGCGCGGTGCGCGAATTGGTTTCGGGTGTCAGGAATTGATCCAGCAGATATCCGTTGGCGCAATGGACCTCGACGCCGTCGAACCCGGCGCGTTCGGCGCGAAGCGCGGCCATGACAAACCCGGCCTTTGTTTCAGCGATTTGGTGGTCTGACAGGGGGACCGGAACGGGATAGGCGCCTTGCTTGGGGCCATAACCCTGCAACATCATACCATCGGGGCGCACGGGCGAAGGCGCGTGCGGAGTATCGACAACTTGCGAAACAGCACCGGCGTGAATCAGTTGCAGGATGATTTTGCCACCCGCAGCATGCACCGCGTCGACGGTGGCTTTCCAACCATGCGCGTGGGCATCCGTGCACATGCCGGGCTGGTTGCCATAGGATTGCGCCAGGATGGTATCGGTGTAGGCACCCTCGGCGATGATCAGGCCGTAGCCACCTTGAGCGAAACGGGCATAATACGCGGCCATTTCCGATGTGGGCACGCCGTCCTCCCCTGCACTTGCGCGCGACATGGGCGCGACGACATAGCGGTTCCTGAGGGCGAGGTTGTGGATTTTACCTGCGTCGAGGGCTGGATGTTGCGTAGTTTGGCTGTTCATCGGTTCCGGCTTTCGTTTGCGATGAGGCCGAGTTAGGCCTTGCATGCAATTGCCGCAAGAATGCACATTTATGGTATATACCTACAAAAAGGTAAGTAAGGGACCCCATGGCAAACCCATCCAAAGCGGAACAGCTGTTCTGCCCAACCGAGACAGCTTTGGGCATAATCGGTGGCAAGTGGAAAGGCATGATCCTGTGGTGCCTATGCCAAGGCACGATGCGGTTCGGGCAATTGCACCGGACCATCCCCGGCATCACGCAACGCATGCTGACCAAGCAACTGCGCGACTTGGAAGAATACGACATCATCACGCGCAAGGTGTACCCGCAGGTGCCCCCGAAAGTGGAATACGCACTGAGCGCGCACGGGCAGACCCTGAAACCAATTCTTGCAAACCTAGAAGCTTGGTCTAAGGACTACCTTGAACAAAAAATTGGCCGCAACGATGCGGGCTAGACTTCTGAGGCGTCGAAAAGGGCTATGAAACCTGCAAATGTGCATGCCGTGCTGATTGCATGGAATGACAAAATCGAGGATGCACGGGCCATAGGGGCGCAGCTGCTGCCTGTTGTCGACCGATTGACAACGGTTTGGTCGGATCCCGGGCACAAAGACCAAACTGGCCCGGGTGAGTGGATCCGCACTTCGCACAAAGAATTCTTCGGCCCCAAGATGGCCGTCGCGTTAGAGGCCTGCCATGGCGATATTCTTTTGTTGGTACATGCGGACACCCATTGCGATGACTGGGCAAAACTGGTGGCTGCCTGTCGCAACGATTTTGCCAATCTGTCCGAACTTGGCGTCTGGTCACCCGTGATCCGTGATACCTATTGGCACCAAGAAGACGTTTTGGTTGGGTCGATACGCGGCCATCCGCAACTTCGGTCAATTGCGCAAACAGACGGCATCGTGACTGCGTTTGGGCCACATGTTGTTGAACGGTTGAAGGCACTCGATTGTCGCAGCAACAATCTGGGCTGGGGGATCGATCACGCCGCTGTGGCCTTTACGCGTGTCTCGAATGGTTTTGTCGTTCAAAACCAAGACGTCGTGGTACTGCACGAGTTAGGGTCCGGGTATGACAACAGCGAAGCCTCTGTTCAAATGCGCCGTTTTTTAGGTCAGCTGACACCACAAGAGCAGGACCAAATTGCAATGCTTGAAGGTTATGCGCAGCGGCAACGAGGCTACAGGCTGAACCTTCGTAAAAGGCTGAAACGAAGGCTAAGGAAGCTTCTGAAGAAGTCCTAACGGCCCACTTTTGCGCAACCCGACTTGCCAGTGTCGGCAAGTTCAGCAATCCTGCCACGCGGGAGGATCGCTGTGAGTTTTGCCGGACGCAACGTGTTGTTGGGGCTTTTGCTGGCTGTTGTGGCTGGTGTTGCGTTGTTCTTTGGGTCGTCAGCGTTTTTCCGCACCGAAGAGGTGAACAAGGCTCAGGCGCGGCTGTCGCTGCATCGCGGGTTGCTGGTGGCCGAGGTTGGGCGGTTTGCCCATCTGACGTTTGTGCTGGCACGCGACGCCCATGTGCAGCGCGCCACGCTGGGCCACGACCGCGCGGCGCTGAACAGCCGGCTGGCAGCCTTTGCCGAACAGGCCGGGCTAGAGGCGATTTACCTGATGGACATGACCGGGCTGACCATCGCGGCGTCGAATGCCGGGCAGCCGGGCACGTTTTTGGGGCAGAATTACGGGTTTCGGCCCTATTTCCGCGAGGCTGCCGCCGGCCGGCACGGCACGTTTTACGGCATCGGTGCCACAACGCGGCGGCCGGGCTATTTCATCGCTGACCCGGTGCGCGGGCCGTCGGGTGACGTGGTGGCGGTGATTGCCATCAAGATCGATCTGGGCACCTTGTCGGCGGCCTGGGCCGAAAGCGGCGAGAACGTGTTGCTGGCCAATGATGACGGCGTTGTCTTTCTGGCCTCGGACCCGGCGTGGCGGTACCGCGCCTTGCAGCCTCTGACGACGGCGCAGCGGGCCGATATTCGCGCCGGTCAGCAATTCGCCGACGAACCCCTGACGCCACTGAACTGGGACGAAACCGGCGACCAGGGCGCACGGATCGGGGCCAAGGCGTTTCTGCACGTCACCAGCGATGCGTTGCCGCATGGCTGGGTTCTGCACTACTTTGCCGACCCGCGCGCGATGTGGGTGCGCAGCTGGCTGACGGTTGTGATTGCCGCGGTGGTGGCGGCGGCCACGATCCTGATCACGCAAGCGCGGCGCAATGTGCGCATCCGCCAAGCGCTGCACAAATCCGAGGCCGAAGAGGCGGCGCTGCGCGAAGCAAACGCGCGGCTGGCTGTCGAGATCGAGGAGCGGCGCACCGCGCAGCGCCGGTTGCACCGCACGCAGGACGAGCTGGCGCGCGCCTCGCGGCTGGCGGTGTTGGGGCAATTGGCGGCCTCGGTCACGCATGAGCTGGGCCAGCCCATCGCGGCGATGAAGAACCACCTGACAGCGGCCGAGATATCGGGCCAGAGCGGCAGGATGACGGGCCGTCTGCAAGGGTTGGTGGCGCGGATGGAGGCGATCACGCGGCAGCTGAAATTCTTTGCCAGCCCCGCCGCCGACGAGGCGTTGGAGCCGGTGGACCTGAACAGCGTGGTTGACGAGGCGCGCGCGCTGCTGGCCCCCAATATCGCGACATTGGGGGTGGAGGTGCAGGTAGAGACCTCGACCGGGCCGTTGCAGGTGCATGGCAACCGGATGCGGCTGGAACAGGTGATGACCAACCTGATGCGCAACGCGCTGGACGCGATGGAGGACACCGACACGCCGCGCCGGCTGCGCGTGGGTCTGGCCGCCATCGGCGACGAGGCGACGGTGACGTTGCAGGATACCGGCACCGGGCTGCGCGGTGCCGATCTGAGCGATTTGCAGGAACCGTTCGTGACCACGCGCTCGTCCGGCCAGGGTATGGGGCTGGGCCTTGCCATTTCGGGCGAGATCCTGCGCGAACATGGCGGGCGGATGAGCGCGCGCGACCTGCCCGAGGGTGGCGCCGAGTTTCGGGTGACCCTGCCCCTGATCCAAGCCGGCAGGGAGGCCGCCGAATGAACCAGAGCCCCGCGTTTCGGGTCTTGATCGCCGATGACGACAAGGCCATGCGCGAATCCCTTGCCGAATTGCTGGACGCCGCCGAATGGAACACCGCCGCCGTGGCGCGGGCGGACTACGTGGCCGACGAGCTGACCCGGTTTCAGCCCGATGTGATCCTGTCGGATGTGCGCATGCCGGGGATGAGCGGGCTGGAACTGCTGGGCAATCTGGGGGCCGACGCGCCGCCGGTTGTGCTGATCTCGGCCCATGGCGACATTCCGATGGCCGTGCAGGCGATGCAGGATGGCGCCTATAGCTTTATCGAGAAACCATATGATCCGCGCCGGTTGCTGACCGTGCTGCGCCACGCGGCAGAACAGCGCCGGATGGCGGCCGATACGGCACGGCTGAGGGCGCGGCTGGCGCGGCTGTCGGGGCTGGACCGCATCCTGTTGGGCCAGACCGACGACATCCGCGCGTTGCGCACCGACGTGATGGACCTGACCGACACCGACGCCGCGGCGCTGTTGCTGGGCGAGACCGGGACGGGCAAGGAACTGGTGGCGCGCGCGCTGCACGATCTGGGCCCGCATGGCGCAGGGCCTTTCGTAGCGCTGAACTGTGCCGCGCTGCCCGCTGACCGGTTCGAGGCCGAGATGTTTGGCCGTGCCGATGGCCCGCGCGGGCATCTGGCCGCGGCCGAGGGCGGCACGCTGTTTCTGGACGAGGTCTGCGCCTGTCCGATGGATTTGCAGGCCAAGCTGCTGCGCGCGCTGGAAACCCGCGAGTTCACGCCGCTGGGCCAATCGACACCGGTGCCGGCGCGGTTCCGGCTGGTCTCGGCCTCGAACGAGGACCCCGACGCGGCGGTGGCTGCCGGGCGGTTCCGGGCCGACCTTTTGTACCGGATCAACACGGTGGTTCTGTCGCTGCCCACGCTCAGGCAACGGCGCGATGACCTGCCGCTGTTGTTTGACCATTTCGCCGCCGAATACGCCCGCATCTACGAGGTGGCCCCGCCCGAGCGCACGCAGGACGACACCACCGCGCTGATGGCCCATGACTGGCCCGGCAATGTGCGCGAGCTGCGCCATGTGGCCGAACGCCGGGTGCTGGCGGCGCGGCGGGGGCGCGGCTCGGTCGCCGAGGCGATCCGCGCCGATCAGGGCATCAGCGACGTGCCCGATACGCTGCGCGAGGCCGTGGCCGCCTTTGAACGCGAGCTGGTCGCGCGCGCCATTCGCAGCCACCAGGGCCGCATGGACGCGGTGGCCGAGGCGCTGGGCATCGGGCGGCGGACATTGAACGAGAAGGTGGTGAAGCTGGGCCTGGACAAAGAGGCGTTGTTGTAGCCGATGCATGTGCTGTGCGTGATCGACCACCCCGAACCCGGTTCATTCTCTCACCAGATCGCCGCGCGCTTTGCCGAAGGGCTGGCGCGGGCCAGCCACAGCCACGAGGTTGCCGATCTGCATGCCGAGGGGTTTGACCCGCGCTGGACCGCGGCCGATGCGGCGGTGTTCCGGGGCGCGGCGGTTCCGGGCGACGTTGCCGCCGAACAGGAACGGATTGACCGGGCCGATGCGCTGGCGCTGATCTTTCCGCTGTTCTGGTACGGGATGCCGGCGATGACCAAGGGCTGGTTCGACCGGGTGTGGTCCTTTGGCTGGGCCTATGATCAGGTCGACGATCCCGGTGCCTCGTTGCAACGCCCGCGCCGCGCGCTGATGCTGATCCCGGCGGGTGGGCGGCCCGAGGATTGGCACCCCAAAGGCGTGGACAAAGACATCGCGCGGATCTGGCGCGACGGCATGCTGGGCCTGTTTGGCATGGGCACCGCCGATATCCGCCTGCTGACCGGTGCCGCGGTCGAGCCCGAGGCGCGGCGCGACGCGATTTTGACCGAGGCGTTCGAGGCCGGGCGCGCGTTTTGACCGCCTTGCGGGTTTCCGCAGGGCTTTGCCGCAGCAATGCGCGTTTTCCTTCATAGTCCGCCAATCGCCAATCGCTATCTTATCCACATAACGTTTCCGAATCTCAGGGAGGATAGAAGATGAAACGTGCATTCCGTGGCGCAGCGATCGCCGCGATTTCCTTTGCATTTGCGACCGAGGCCATGGCCGAAGAGTGGAATGTCTCGCTCTGGGGCAAACGCCGCGCCTTTACCGAGCATGTCGAAAAACTGGCCGAGCTGGTCAGCGAAAAGACCGGGGGCGAGTTCACGCTGAACATCAGCTATGGCGGCCTGTCGAAAAACCGCGAGAACCTGGACGGGATCTCGATCGGGGCGTTCGAAATGGCACAGTTCTGCGCCGGGTATCACCGCGACAAGAACCCGTCGATCACCGTTCTTGAACTGCCATTCCTGGGTGTCAGCACTCTGGAAGAAGAGCGCAAGATCAGCCAGGCGCTGTATCAGCACCCTGCCGCCATCGCCGATCTGGCCCGTTGGAACGCGACGCTGCTGATGCCGTCGCCGCTGCCGCAGTATAACATCGTGGGTGTGGGTGACGCGCCTGCAACGCTGGCCGATTTCGAAGGGCTGAGCGTGCGCGCAACCGGCGGCATCGGTGCCGCGATGGGTGCCGTGGGTGCCGTTCCGACCTCGATGAGCGCCACCGAAGTGCGCCAGGCGCTGGACAGTGGCGTGGTCAAGGCCGTGGCCTTTGCCCCGCATGCCCATATGTCGTTTGGCACCGTGGAAACCGGCAAGTGGTGGACCACCAACCTGAACCCCGGCACCGTGAACTGCCCGGTTGTGGTGAACACCGACGCGCTGAACGGTCTGTCGGATGCGCATCGCGACGCGCTGCTGGGTTCGGTGGACGAGGCGCTGGACTATTACATCGCCACCTATAACGGTGCGACGATGGATGCCTGGGGCCCGACGCTGGAGGAAAAAGGCATCGCACAGGTGACCTTTGCCGACACCGAGATTGCGGCCTTCAAGGAAGCTGCTGCCGGCCCGGCCGCCGCAGCCTGGATCGCCGACAACACCGCGCGCGGCCTGCCCGCGCAGGAGCTGTATGACTTCGTCACCGGCATGATCGGCCAGTAACGTCACGACATTTTGCCCGGCCCGCCAACACGCGGGCCGGGCTTTTTATTGGGGAGAGGGACAATGGCGGGGCATTCCGCGATTTTGGAGGATGGCAGCGCGCTGAGCCGGTTGGACCGGGCGCTGCTGCGGCTGGAACGGGCGCTGGCGCTGCTGAGCGGTTTGGCGGTGTTCGGGCTGATGGTTTTGGCGGTGGTGTCGGTGGGCGGGCGCAATTTCTTTGCCTCACCCCTGCCGGGCTATGTGGACTGGATCGAGCAGGCCATGCCCTTGATCGCGTTTATGGGCATCGCCTTCACCCAGCGCGAGGGCGGCCATATCCGCATGGATATCCTGGTGGGCCAGCTGCGCGGGCGGCCCCTGTGGGCGGCGGAGTTCGTGACCACCGCGTTGATCCTGATCCTGATGGTTTTGATGGTCTGGGGAAGCTGGGCGCATTTCGCCCGCAGCTTTGACTTTGCAGCACCGATGTGGAGCCGCGACAGCTCTATGGATATCGCGTTGCCGCTGTGGCCGGCGAAACTACTGGCGCCGGTGGCGTTTTCGGTGCTGTGCCTGCGGCTGTGCCTGCAATTGTGGGGCTTTGGCCGCGCCTTTGCCGGCAATCTAGAGCGCCCCGTCGCCGTGCCGCTGGTGCAATCGGCCGCCGAACAGGCCGCTGCCGAGGCTGAAACCGTATCGAACGGAGAGGGCTGAACCATGGAACCTATCGAAATTGGATTGTGGGTCAGCGGCGGGCTGCTGATCATGGTGGTTCTGGGCATGCGCGTGGCCTTTGCCGCGGGTCTGTCGGGCATGATCGGGTTGATCTGGATTTTCTGGGCCAAGAAAGATTACGGGCTGGACGATTTTGGCTGGGCGCTGACCGTGGCCACCAAAACCGCCGGCCAGGTGCCGCATTCCAAGGTATCAGCGCAGGAGCTGAGCCTGATCCCCACCTTTATCCTGATCGGCTATCTGGCCTATTACGCGGGCCTGACCAAGGCGCTGTTCGAGGCGGCGAAAAAATGGGTCGGCTGGTTGCCGGGCGGGTTGGCGGTGTCGACCGTGTTCGCCACGGCGGGCTTTGCGGCGGTGTCGGGTGCGTCGGTCGCGACGGCGGCGGTGTTTGCCCGCATCGCCATCCCCGAGATGCTGAAGATCGGCTATGACAAACGCTTTGCCGCGGGCGTGGTGGCCGCGGGCGGCACGTTGGCCAGCCTGATCCCGCCCTCGGCCATTTTGGTGATTTACGCGATCATCGTGGAACAGGATGTGGGCAAGCTGCTGCTGGCGGGGTTCATCCCCGGCGTGGTCTCGGCGCTGATCTATGGCGCGCTGATCGTGGGGCTGGCGCTGACGATCAAGGGGTTCGGCCCGCCGGTGCGCGGCTTTACCTGGGGCGAGCGTCTGCGCGCCCTGCCCCCGGCGCTGCCCATCGTGTTCGTGGTCGTGGCGATCATCTTCTTCGTCTACAACCCATTTGGCGGCGACGCCTGGGGCACCCCGACCGAGGGCGGGGCCATCGGCGCCTTTGTTGTGTTCCTTGTGGCCGTCTATCGCGGCATGCGCTGGACGCAGTTGCGCGACGCGCTGATGGAAACCGCCAAGCTGGCCGTGATGATCTTTACCATCATCTGGGGCGTGCTGGTCTATGTGCGGTTCCTGGGCTTTGCCGATCTGCCGGGCGCGTTTTCGGACTGGATCACCTCGCTGACCATGTCGCCGATGCTGATCCTGATCTGCATCCTGCTGGCTTATGCAGTGCTGGGCATGTTCATGGACGCCATCGGCATGCTGCTGCTGACCTTGCCGGTGGTTTATCCGGCGGTGATGGCGCTGAACGGGGGCGAGTTCGTGTCGGCCGCCGACAGCACCTTTGGGATGAGCGGCCCGATGTGCGCGATCTGGTTCGGGATCCTGGTGGTGAAGATGGCCGAGTTCTGTCTGATCACGCCACCCATCGGGCTGAACTGTTTTGTCGTGGCGGGTGTGCGCCCGGACCTCAGCGTGCAGGACGTGTTCAAAGGCGTGACGCCGTTCTTTATCGCCGACGCGGTGACCATCGCGGTGCTGGTCGCCATGCCGCAGATCGTGCTGTGGCTGCCCAGCCAGATCTAGAAAACCCGGCCCCGGCGTGTGATGCGCCGGGGCTTGTCCATTTACGCGGCCTCTTGCTGTGCGTCCGATTTGCCCCAGCGACGGGCGGCCAGCGCAACGTTGCGGCCATAGGCCCGCGCCGTTTCCAGGTCGGCCGAGGGGGGCGACTGATCCGGGCCCTGGTCAGCCAGCGACTGCGCCACCGCGCCCAGGCTGGCACCCATCCGGTTCAGGGCAGTGTCTGACCCTTGGGTCGAATTGTTGCCCGGCAGCATGTCCAGACCCACCCAGACCATGCCGTGCTGGATCGCAAAGACCGACAACGCCTGCAGGGTTGAGCCCTTGTCGCCCAGCTGGCTGGACGAGTTGGTGAACCCACCGGCGATCTTGCCCGACCAGCCGCGGTTCAGCCAGATACGGCTGGACTTGTCCATAAAGGATTTAAACGGCCCCGACACGTTGCCCATATAGGTGGGCGAGCCAAAGATCATCGCGTCCGCATCGGCCAGTTCCGACAGATCGTCGCTGAGATCATCCACGGCGTAAAGCGCGGCATTCACCCCGGCACCTTCGTCGGCGCCGGCATGCACGGCTTCGGCCTGAACTTTGGTATGGCCGTATCCCGAATGGTAAACGACCGCGATTTTGATGGTGTCCGACATCGTAAGTCTCCGTTTGTTGCGTTGCTGAAGACCTAGCTTCTTGATTATCTAATAAAAGTAGGTATTTAAAAGTAACCAAGTAACAACACGCTGGATTGCCCCATGACCAAGCCCGAAACAAGCTGTCCGATGGATGGGCTTTTGCGTTTGATCTCAGGCCCTTGGACCACCTTCATCCTGTGGCAGATGTCGCAGGTGGAAAAAATTCGGTTTGGCGAACTGAAACGCGCCGTGCCAGGGATTTCCTCGCGGGTTCTGACCGAACGGCTGCGCAAGCTTGAGGGCGCGGGGCTGGTGCATCGCGAGTATGTGCCCACGGTGCCGCCGCAGGTCAGCTATTCGCTGACCAAAGAGGGCTGGATGCTGCGCGGGGTGCTGGAACAGATGAACGACGTGGCGCACAAGCTGGGCCTGAACGTGCCCTGCCATATGAGCAATTCAAAAGACGCCGCCTGAGGGGTTCCGAGGCCCAGGATTATCGCTTAGGTTGAGGTCACATTTTGTGACCTCAATTGAATTGCGATCCCTCCGATGCCTGATATCGAAGCGCCTGCCGGCATTTACACCCTGCGTGGCCGTCTGGTTATGCTGGACCGCGATGTGGCCGATCTGTTCGGCACCACAACAAAGCGGTTGAACCAGGCGACGCTGTCCCGAAACGCGGACAAGTTCCCCGAAGACTATGCCTTTCGCGCAACCGACGCAGAGACCGAGGATTTGAGGTCACAAATTGTGACCCGAAACCCGGACGCCAAGCGCATCACGGCCCCCACGGTTTATACCGAAGAGGGTGTGATCATGTGCGCGACGGTTCTGAAGACAGACCGCGCGGTTGAGGTCACCAAGCGCGTGGTGCGCACCTTTGTTGCCGTTCAGCGGCAGATGGACGAGAGGCGCAACCGCGACGTGTCAGACCCCCTGCCCGATCTTGGCGCTGTCGAGGCCGTGCAGGTGCCACCGGTGCTGTCGCAAAAGGTGCAGGGCTATATCGACAAGCTGGCCAACGTGACCCTGACGCAGGCCCAGCGCGACGCGGTGATGGAAGAGGTGCAGGCGTTCAAGGCGGAAGGATTTGCCGCCCTTCATGCCTTCACCAAGCGCCCAACGATCAAAACAGCTACGGCCGCAGCAGATTTGAGAAAACGCATGGCCGAAGCAGAGTTGGCCGAAGAAAAAGTGCGTCAGGAACGCACGGAAACACGCGACAAGGAACGATTGGCCCTTATCCGCGACGCTCTGCTGGTAGCCGAATTCGAGCGGGCCCAAAAGGCTGCTACGGCAGAGGAATTTGCGCGCATTCTGCGCGGGTTGGACCCCGCGCAGAACTAGGTCGGATTACGACGGCAGTTTGGTTTTGCGCAGGTAGGGCAGGACGGCGTCGAAGCTGCCGAATTTGGCGGTGGCGTCGTCGTTGTTGACGGTGGGCGGAATGATCACATCCTGACCCACGGTCCAGTCCGCCGGCGTGGCTACGCCATGTTTCGCGGTTGTCTGCAGCGCATCCAGGGCACGCACGATCTCGGCAAAGTTGCGGCCCACGGTCATCGGGTAGGTCATCATCAGTTTCACCTGCTTGTCGGGGCCGATGATGAAGACGCTGCGCACCGTGGCGCTGTCCGCGGGGGTGCGGCCATCGGGCAGCACGGCCTCGGCCGGCAGCATGTCAAAGGCCTTGGCAACCTCCAGCCCGTCATCGGCGACAATCGGGAAATCGGGCGCGGTGCCACCAACCTTGGCGATGTCCTCTTTCCATTTGATGTGATCCTCGACCCCATCAACCGACACGCCCAGCACCTTGGTGCCGCGGGCGTCCCATTCCGATTGTAGCGTGGCAACGGCACCAAATTCGGTGGTGCAGACAGGGGTGAAGTCCTTGGGGTGCGAGAACACGATGGCCCAGCCATCGCCGACAAAATCATGCAGGGCAAAGCTGCCTTTGTCGGTGGTGACGGTCAGGTTGGGGATGGTGTCGTTGATACGCATGGGACCCTCCGTTGATGCGGTATGGCGCGACCTTAGGCGGGGGCTCGAGTCGCTGCAACCGGAAGGGTCAGAACGGACACTTTGCCGTGAAGGTCATGCCTCGCCCGCCGTCCGGATGGTTCACCCGCAGCTGTTCGGCATGCAGCATCATGCGCGGCGCCTCGGACGCATCCGCATACAGCGGATCGCCGATGATCGGGTGGCCCAGCGCCAGCATATGCACCCTGAGCTGGTGGCTGCGCCCGGTGCGCGGATACAGCCGCACGCGGGTTTCACCGTCGCGCTGGCGGACCACGCGCCAATCGGTGATCGCCTCTTTGCCGTTTTCATGATCCACCATTTGGCGCGGCCGGTTGGGCCAGTCGACAATCAGCGGCAGATCGACGGTGCCGGTTTTGGGCGTCAGCGCCCCGTGCACGCGCGCGACATAGGTTTTCTTGGTCTGACGCTTCTCGAATTGCATCGACAGGTGGCGCTGGGCGTGCGGGGTCAGGCCAAAGATCATTACGCCCGAGGTGTCGCGGTCCAGCCGGTGCACCAGCAGTGCCTGCGGAAAGGCCTCTTGCACGCGCGCAATCAGGCAATCGGCAAGGTGCGCGCCTTTGCCCGGCACCGATAACAGGCCCGCGGGTTTGTCGACCACGGCAATTTCATGGTCGGCATGCAGGATATTCAGCGGATCGTTCGGCGGGGCATAGGTGTCGGACATGGCCGGCGTTTTAGTTCAACAAGAGCTTGCCCGCCAGCCCGGCATAAACGGCCGCAGCCACCCGGTTCATCACCCGGCCCGCGCGGGCCAGACGCTGGCCCAACGCACCCGCCAGGGCGCCATAGCTGCAGGTGATAAAGGTGCCGGTAACCGTCAATGTCAGGCCCAGCACCGCCATTTGTGGGGCAACGGGCCCCAACGCGGGGTCAGCGAATTGCGGCAGAAACGCCAGCACGAAGATCGCGACCTTGGGGTTCAGCACGTTGGTGATCCACCCTTGGCGCAGGGCCCGGCCATAGCTGATTGCGGCCGTTCCGGGCGCGGGTGCCGGGGCGGTCCATGACTTATAGGCCAGCCACAAAAGGTATCCTGCGCCCGCCCAGCGCAGCGCGACAAAGGCCCAGGGTGCAGCCGCCAAAAGCGCCGCCACCCCGCCAACGGCCAGCGCGATATGTACCAAGCTGCCCAGCCCAACGCCGATGCCTGCCACGATCCCGGCCAACGGCCCACCGCGCAGTCCGGTGGCCGAGGCGAACATGACATCCGCCCCCGGTGTCAGGTTCAGCGCCAGTGCGGCGGCAAGGAAGGCCAGCCAGGTGGCGGCGGGGATGCTGAGGGCGGCCTCGATCATTGATCGCGCTGCGGCAGGCCGTCATTCAGGTGATAGCAATCACCCTTGTCGGCAACAAAGATGTGCTGGCTGATCATCATACCGGTTGGCTCGTCCATCGAGCCCATGGACACCGCAATTTCGCCCTCGCCATCCCCGGCCCAGAACAAAAAAGACCCGCAATCGCCGCAAAACCCGCGCCGCGCGGCGTCGCTGGCACGATACCAGCGCACCGGCCCATCGATGGTCAGCGCATCCTCGGCGACCGAGACCGAAGCCCAGCCATTCCCGGCCTGTCGGCGGCATTGCTTGCAATGGCAGATCACCGGTTCGCGCAGGGGGGCGTCGAACGCGTAACGAATGTTGCCACACAGGCAGTGTCCGGTTGGCATAAAAACCTCAGCCGTTAGAAAACAGGGTCTGGCGCGTTGGTGAATGCGGCCTCGAGGATGGGCGTCAGGGCCTCGGCATCGGCCCGAGTGAATGCCGCAGGCTGGTCGCTGTCAATATCCAACACGCCCAAAAGAGTGCCGCGCGCGTTGGTCACAGGCATGACAAGTTCAGACCGGGTAGAGGTGGAACAGGCAATGTGGCCGGGAAAGGCCTCGACATCTGCCACGATCTGCACCTCGCCCGTGCGGGCCGCAGCCCCGCACACTCCGCGTTCAAAGGGGATCACCAGGCAGCCATGGCCACCTTGGTAGGGACCAATCTTTAGCGTTTGTGGCGCAACCACGCGATAAAACCCGGTCCAGTCGAAGCGGTCATCGGCATGGTGCAGCTCGCAAGCAACCGTTGCCATCAACGCAACGGTGTCGGCCTCGCCCTCGGTCAGGGCTGCGATGGTTTTGGCGAGGGCGGTGTAATCAGCCATGTAAGTCAACCCGTTCTGTTGTCAGTTAAAAGGCGGCAGTGGCGCCTCTTACCCTTGGATACCGAATGGTAAGGATTGCCGTCTAGCTTCTGCAGTAACAATTGCAGGAGGACAAAATGGATCTGCGCGTTGAAGATCGCGGCGAAGCGCTGTTGGTAACAGTAAAGCAGGAACGGATCGATGCCGCCTGCGCCATTCAGTTCAAGGATCGGGTGCGCGAAGCCGTTGCCACGGATCATGAACGTGTTGTGATGGACATGTCCTGCGTGCGCTTTCTGGACAGTAGCGGGCTGGGCGCTGTTGTGGCCGCGATGAAACTGTTGGGGCCCGAACGAAAACTGGAACTGGCCAGCCTGACCCCGGCTGTAGCCAAGGTGTTTCGACTGACACGCATGGAATCGGTATTCAAGCTGCACAAAACCGTCGACGAGGCTTTTGGAAAGGATGCCAGCGCCGCATGAGTCGGGTCGCACAACGGATCAAGAACATGGCCAGCGAGAAGACAGCGGCCGAAACCCGCCTGCATGTCGGGTTTGTGGCTGATCCCTTTGCAGTCCGCGATTCACTTGGTCAGGCAACTGGCTGGATGGAAGGGCGTGGAATTTGTCAGTCCGACCGGGACCGGACCGAATTGGTTCTGGCCGAGATTCTGAACAACATCGCGGAGCATGCATATGCCGGACAGGACCCCGGTCCTGTTGAAATGTGGCTGATGCAAAGGCCCGAGGCTTTGACGGTTCAGATCGAGGACTGCGGGAGCCGTTTACCCGGCGATTCCCTGCCGCCAGGCAACCTGCCGTCCCACGATACCGCCCTCGCCGATCTGCCCGAAGGGGGCTTTGGCTGGTTCCTGGTGTTCAGCCTTACCGAGGATCTGACCTATTACCGCAGCCATGGTAAAAATATTGTGCATTTCCGAGTGCCTTTTGAAGATGCGGTTGCCAATTAGAGCAGCAGCTGCCCCGAAATTGCCGCAATTTTACCAAATCACCGCTGCATTGGCCGGTGATTGTCTCCGATGTAGCTGCAAAAAGCTTCCCTCGGCGCTGTGTTTACAGCCCCCACCCAGAACACGGCGTCGAGGATCTATTTGCTTTTGCCCACATTTCTCCAAAATGACAGTTTTATTGCTGCGCGCACGCGACTAAGCTCTGCAGAAATTCTTACGTAGGACGCCCCACATGCGCGATTTCCATCTGCCCGGCCGATCCGCCGTTTTTGCTGAAAACGGGATCTGCGCGACGTCGCATCCGCTGGCGGCGCGCACCGCCATTCAGGTTCTGGAAAGCGGTGGCAACGCCGTGGATGCCGCGATCGCAGGCGCGGTTCTTCTGGGCTTTTGCGAGCCGCAGATGACCGGGCTGGGTGGTGACATGTTCGCGCTGATCAACAAAGGCGGCAGCGACGAGATTATCGCCCTGAACGGATCGGGGCGCGCGCCCGCCGGGCTTTCCGCGGCCGAGATGCGCGATCGTGGCCTGACAGTTGTGCCGCCAAGCGGGGTAGAGGCTGTCTCGGTTCCCGGCGCGGTTGACGCGTTCTGCAGATTGTCAGCGGATCATGGGAAACTGGGCCTCGACCGCGTTCTTGCCCCTGCGATCCACTATGCTGAAAGCGGCGTGCCGGTTGCCCCGCGCACAGCGTTTGATTGGAACCTTGCCGCCCCCAGCTTGCAGGGATCCGCCCGCACGCATTTCCTTTTCAACGGCACCGCACCGCAACCCGGTCAGGTTTTTCGCGCCGCAGGACAGGCCGAAGTGTTGCGCAAGATCGCCGATCAGGGCCGGGCCGGGTTTTACGAAGGCGAAGTGGCCGATGATATGATCGCTTCGCTGAATGCGTTGGGCGGCAGCCACACGGCCGAGGATTTTGCCAATACGGCCTGCACATACACCGATCCTGTGGTTGGCACATATGGCGGTGTTGATCTGGTCGAGCATCCGCCAAACGGTCAGGGCGCAACTGCGATCCTTATGGCCAACATTCTGAAACACTTCGATATTTCCGGGATGGAGCCGTTTGGCACCGAACGCGCGCATATCGAGGCCGAAGCCGCAAAACTGGCCTATGACGCGCGCAATCGGTTTCTGGCCGACCCCGACCACATGACACGGCTGGACCACATGCTGTCGCCGGACACCGCGGCACGTCTGGCCGCATTGATCGATCCGAAACGCGCGATGCCAGACGCGCACAAGCTGTCGGAAATGACGCACAAGGACACGATCTACATCACCGTCGTCGACAGCAACCGCATGTCGGTCAGCCTGATCTATTCGATCTACGCCAGCTTTGGCGCCGGGTTGGCGTCGGACAAGTTCGGCATCTGTTTCCAGAACCGCGGGGCGGGCTTTACCCTGGAAGAGGGGCACCCGAACGAAGCCAATGGTGGCAAACGTCCGATGCACACGATCATCCCGGCTATGCTTCGTGAGAACGGGCAGGTCACGATGCCCTTTGGGGTCATGGGCGGCGCGTATCAACCCAACGGCCACGCCCGTATTGTGTCAAACATGGTCGACTTCGGGCTGCACCCGCAGGCCGCGATTGATGCGCCCCGCAGCTTTTCCGACGAGGGCAATATGAAGGTCGAACGTGGCTATTCCGACGCGGTCCGCCAAGAGTTGACGGATCTGGGGCACAAGGTTTCGATCCCCGAGGTGCCAATCGGCGGGGCTCAGGCAATTCGGATCGACCACGCGGGGGGTGTGCTGCAAGGCGCATCGGACCCTCGCAAGGACGGTTGCGCGCTGGGATACTAAGCGCGCCCATTTCCGAAATTTGGCCGTACGGTCAGTTCAACTGAAACTGTAGCGGATAATGGCCGTCTTCGAAGTCGCCGAAAAGGTCCGGCAGGTCGGGGTGGCCTACGGGCTCACCTGTTTCGTCAGGCAAGAGATTCTGTTCCGAAACATAAGCCACGTAATAGCTCTGCTCGTTCTCGGCCAGAAGGTGATAGAACGGCTGATCTTTCGACGGGCGGCTATCCTCGGGGATCGAGGCATACCATTCGTCGGTATTGGCAAACATGGCATCCACGTCAAAAACAACCCCGCGAAACGGGTGTTTGCGGTGACGGACAACTTGCCCAATGTGAAACTTGGCGTTTGACTTCAACATGCGTTCTTAACCCCCACCAAGGGTAATATCGTGTTATTCGCGCGCTTGTCCATGAACACGGCGCCGAATTCAAGAAACAGTGTGTGGACCGGTATCCGACAGTAAGAATCAGTCACCAATCCCGGCGAATTCACGCCTATTGGGCTGTTTTGATCTTAAATTATCGGAAATTTGAACGAATCTCTGCCAGTGGTTATTTCCTATCAGCCCGCAATTTCCTATTCTGTCGCAAAGAAAAAGAGCGAGGCGGGTATGAGCAGAAGTCTTCGCATTCTGGTACTGGTTCTGTTGGCCGGTTGCGGCGGTGGTGGGTCCACTCCTCCGCGCAACCTTGACGATGCGTGCAGCATTGTCAGCCAGCGCCCCAACTACCTGCGAGCGTTTGAAAAGACCGAAAGACGGTGGGGCGTGCCGGTGCATGTGCAGATGGCCACCATCTATCAGGAAAGCAAGTTCGACGGCGACGCACGGACGCCGTTGCGGTTTGCGCTGGGTGTGATCCCAATGGGTCGCCAAAGCTCGGCTTATGGTTACAGCCAGGCGCTGGACGCTACGTGGGACGAGTACCGGGTTGAAACAGGAAACCGCAGCGCGCGGCGTGACCGGATCAACGATGCGACCGATTTCATGGGCTGGTACATGAACATCACACGCGAGCGGAATGGCATCGCGTTGACCGATGCGCGCAACCAGTACCTTGCCTATCACGAAGGACATACAGGTTATGCCCGCGGCAGCTACAGGGCCAAGTCGTGGCTGGTACGTGTGGCGGGCGAGGTGGACGCCCGCGCCGATCTGTATGCCGCGCAACTGTCACGGTGTCGTTAAGGCGCCT
The DNA here is from genome assembly GCF_000647975.1 of Actibacterium mucosum KCTC 23349. Taxonomy (GTDB): domain Bacteria; phylum Pseudomonadota; class Alphaproteobacteria; order Rhodobacterales; family Rhodobacteraceae; genus Actibacterium; species Actibacterium mucosum. The sequence goes on along the minus strand of NZ_JFKE01000001.1, from coordinate 599,179 downwards.
AGTCGTTGGTGCCCAGGCGCTTTTCAGCTTCGAACACGATGTTGAACAGGAAACCCGAGAGTTTCACCCCAAGCTCCAGATCGCCGAGGATCACGGTGGTCTGATCGCCGGCCCCGTTTGTCACGACCCACCGGCGCAGGACCACCGGGTTGTCGGTAAAGGACATCGCGATCGAGCCGTATTCCGGGTGCTCGGGGTCTTGCGCAATTACGGTTGTGGACGTGTCGTCACTGGTGTGGCCAACAACCATGTTCGCCTGCTTGAGGTTCACATTGCGCTTCAGGATGATCGACAACGGCGTGCGACGCAGCGGGTATTCTTCGGGCCCCTGGTTCGACTTGTTGTCAAAGATCGCAACCTTTTGGCCACCGGCAATCACCAACGCATCGTTGGGCGCATCGTATTCAAACCGCATACGGCCGGGACGATGCAGGTACAATGTACCCGTTGACAGCGACCCGTCGCTGTTGATCTGGGTAAAGTCACTTTGTGCGGTTTTGAACCCGTTGAAATAGGCCGAGATCTGATCCAGCGGGATCTTGTCGGCCCAGGCGGGCAACGCGGTACAGGCGGTGGCCAGCGCCACCAGGGTCATACGAAGTGTTTTCATATTACTCAAAATAGCGAGGCCCCGATGATATTCCATATCACCGGGGCCAATGTCGCGCGGAATTGCAATTTACTGCTGATCGGGCACCAGGATTTCGCGTTTGCCCACGTGGTTGGCGGGGCTGACCAGACCGTTTTCCTCCATCTGCTCCACCAGCCGGGCGGCCTTGTTGTAACCGATGGCCAGCTTGCGCTGGATGTACGAGGTCGAACATTTGCGATCCTTGATCACGATCTGCACGGCGGTGTCATAGAGCGCATCCTCGGCGTCGGTATTGCCGCCCAGACCCAGCACAAGGTCGATATCGCTTTCCTTTTCCTCGTCCGGGCCGTCCACCACGCCGGACATATAGTCGGGCGGGCCAAAGGCCTTGAGGTAATTCACGATCTCTTCGACCTCTTCATCCGACACGAACGGGCCATGCACGCGGGTAATCTTAGAGCCGCCGGCCATATACAGCATGTCGCCCATACCCAGCAGTTGCTCGGCGCCTTGTTCGCCCAGGATGGTGCGGCTGTCGACTTTCGAGGTCACCTGGAAACTGATCCGGGTGGGGAAGTTGGCCTTGATTGTGCCGGTGATCACATCCACCGACGGGCGCTGCGTGGCCATGATCAGATGAATGCCCGAGGCCCGCGCCATCTGCGCGAGGCGCTGAATGCAGGCCTCGATCTCTTTGCCGGCAACCATCATCAGGTCGGCCATCTCGTCCACGACCACCACGATAAAGGGCAGCAGTTCGGGCGCAAATTCTTCGGTCTCGAAGATGGGTTCGCCGGTGTCCTCGTCGAACCCGGTCTGAACGGTACGGCTGAACAGCTCGCCCTTGGCCTGAGCGTCGCGGACGCGGCCGTTATAGCCCTCGATATTGCGCACACCCATCTTGGACATCTTGCGATACCGGTCCTCCATCTCGCCCACGACCCATTTCAGCGCCACAACGGCCTTTTTCGGGTCGGTCACAACAGGGCTGAGCAGATGCGGGATGCCATCGTAAACCGACAGTTCCAGCATCTTGGGGTCGATCATGATCAACCGGCATTCCTCGGGCGTCAGCTTGTACAGCAGCGACAGGATCATGGTGTTGATCGCCACCGACTTACCCGACCCCGTGGTCCCTGCAATCAGCAGATGCGGCATCTTGGCCAAGTTGGCCACCACGGAATCGCCGCCGATATCCTTGCCCAGCGCCAGCGGCAGGCGCTGATTGCCATCGCCGAAATCGCGGCTGGACAGGATCTCGCGCAGAACCACTTTCTCGCGGTTCAGGTTGGGCAGTTCGATCCCGATGACCGAGCGGCCGGGAACGGTGCTGACACGCGCCGAAAGGGCCGACATCGACCGCGCGATATCATCGGCCAGCCCGATCACGCGGCTGGCTTTCAGGCCGGGGGCCGGTTCAAGTTCGTACATGGTGACGACCGGGCCGGGGCGGACGCTGACGATCTCGCCCTTGACGCCGTAATCTTCCAGCACGTTTTCCAGCATGCGGGCGTTTTCCTCCAGCGCTTCGTCGCTGAGGTGGTGGCGCTCGATGGTGGTCGGGTTGGTCAGCAGGGCCAGCGGCGGGTGTTCGTATTGGGTGGCGGCCTCGTCAAACATCAATTGGGGTTGCGCTTCGGCCTGGGCCTGGCGGGACGGCTGTACGGGTTTCTTCGGCGGATGCTGAACAACCGATTGGCGCGTAACCGCAGGTGCGGCAAAGCTGGGTCGCTGAACCGGCTGCGGCGGTGCGATGTTTTCGAACTCGGGGTTTTCGGGCACCGGCATGCTGTCTTCGACCACTGGCATCGGCGCGTCAGCCAACGGTTCGTCTGCCGCCAGTGGCTGCGGGGGTGGTGCGTATTTGGGTGCGGTATCCGCAATCAGCGGTTTGGGGCCCCGGCGCCGTGCGACGGCGGCGCTGGCGATCGAATGCGCTTCGGCAGCCATCAAAGGCGGCTCGGCCCGCCCGGTCGGCGGGGGAGCGACCACCTTGCCCTGTGCGGCGCGGTTACGCACAACGTCAGCGATACGGGCGCGGATGTGATCCTCGGAAACGGACGGGGCATCGCCCAGATGGGCGGTGGGTTCAACCAGCTCGGGTTCGGGATCGGGTGCACGGCGGAACGGCACGCCAACGCGGGCAAAAAGGCCCGGTTGCGGCGCAGGCTCGGGATCATATTCGGGTTCCACCCCGGCGCGGTGCACAACAGGTTCGGCCTCGGCGGCTGCAACCTTTGCTGCGCGGCGTTCGCGATGTACGCGGTGCATTGTCTGTGCGCCGTTGACCGCCCCCACGGCCCCGCGGCTAAGCAGGAACCGAACGGTGGCGTAAATTGTGATCACGCCAACCAGAAGAAAGCGGGCAAAGATACGCCATTCGCGGCGATTGACACCCAGCACCCAAGCACCCGCCAAAACCAACAGCGCAAAGACCACCAGCGAGACAATCTTGATCGACAGCGCAGCCGAAAACGGCAACAGCGTAACGAACAGCGCGGCGATCATTTCGCCCAGTTCGCCCCCTTCACCGTAATGCGCCCAGAAACCCAGGCCGGGATCGGTGGTATGGGTGTATCCATAGGTCGCCAACAGGATCGTCGGCAAAAGGAAAAACGCGCTGATCAGCACCCGGTCTTCGCCAACATGCGCGATCAGACGGGTTCCCCAGACGGCAAGCGCCAGCGGCAAAAACCAGACCCCCGCACCAAAGACCCGCAACGTGGCAGAGGCAATTGTAGCGCCCAATGTGCCCATCGCATTGTGTACCGGCGCGTCCGTGGCTGCAAAGAACCCGGGGTCTTCGGGGTCGAACGTGCCATACATCAGCGTCACGATCAGCGCCGCGATCAGCAAGCAAATACCGATCAGCTCTTTGCCGCGCTGTTCGATAAAAGCCTGTGTTTTGCTATCAAAAAGCGGATCGCGTTGTTTCGCCTGAAAGGATGCCATGGCCTCCCCCTCTTACCTGTACAAACAGTCGCGGATGGCTGTCAGCCCGCGCTGCGTTTCTGTCATTGGGGCCACCAGAGCGGCCCGGATATAATGTGTGCCCGGATTGTGCCCATCCGCGTCACGCGCCAGATAGCCACCCGGCAAAACCATCACCCCGGTTTCGGTCCAGAGCTTGACGGTTGCGGCCTCGCCATCTTCGACGGGCAGCCACAGAAAGAACCCGGCCTCGGGCGGGCGATAACCCGGTACGTTACCAAGGATGCGGTCGGCGGCTTCGAATTTCTCAGCATAAAGCGCGCGGTTTTCCTCTACATGCACCTCGTCCGCCCAAAGCCGTTCTGCGGCGCGTTGCAATGGCAGCGGCAAGGGCGAGCCCGCATAGGCGCGCAGCTGCTTCAGCGCGCGGATGTTGCGCGGGCCGCTGGCCACAAAACCGGAACGCAACCCCGGCAGGTTCGACCGTTTCGACAATGAATGGAAAATCGCGACCCGTTCCGGATCGGCACCCACCTGGCGCGCCACCTGAATGGCACCGGGTGGTGGGGTGTCGCGGTAGATCTCGGAGTAACATTCGTCGGCGAAGATGCGGAAATCGTGCTGTTCGGCCAAGGCGATGAGGTCGGCCCAGTATTCCTTGGACGCAACCGCACCCTGCGGGTTCGAGGGCGAACAGAGGTACGCCACCGTCGTGCGGTCCAGCACCTCGGATGCCACCGCGTGGAAATCAGGCAAAAAGCCGTTTTCGGGATCGGCGGGCAGGTAAACCGGCTCGGCCCCGGCAGTCAGGGCGGCCACGGCATAGCATTGGTAGAACGGGTTGGGCAGCAGAACGACCGGCTTTTGGCCGCGCTTTTCCTCGGGGCTGAGCGCGATACAGGCGTTGAACAGCCCCTCGCGCGTGCCGTTGAGCGCCAAAATCTCGGTCTCGGGGTCGATCTTGGTGTCAAACCGGCGGCCAACCCAATCCGCCATCGCCGCCAGAAGTTCCGGCGCGCCGTCATTTGGCGGGTAGTTCCCGAAACCAGCGGCGTTTTCGGCAATAATCTCGGTGATCCATGGCGGAAACGCATGTTTCGGCTCGCCAATGGACATGCGGATCACGTCGCCGCCCGGCGTATGACCATCCAATAGCTGCCTCAGACGCGGAAACGCGTATTCTGGCAGTTCTGAAAACCGCTTGGGAAAGTCCATCGGGACCTGCTCTATCTGCCTCATTCTTCGGAGTCATTACGCCCCGTTAGTTATAGAATACAGACAGTTGGCGTGTTGGTCCAGAAAAACGCGGAATTTTCCTGTGGATGGGTTTTGCCGGCGCTGGCGGGCCAAGGCTGCGGCAAGCCGGGAAAGACCGCGGGTTGGCGATCCTACAGGGGTTTCAGTGCACTTTATGGCGGCAACTCGCATCTGTCGGATTTGCCCAGGTGCGGCCCCAAGCAAAATCGCCAGCCCTTCCGGGCGGTCTGGCGATCAGCCGGGCGCCTTCGGCGCTGTTAACCGGCTGGGTATACGGGGTTCAGGCCAAGGCCGCTTCGGCCGCCGCGCCAAGGCGCAACAGGCGGGCCTCGGAATTTGGTGGGGTCAGGAACATGATGCCTGTGGACGGCACTCCGGTGGGCAGGGTTAGCCCGGCCAGTCCCATCAGGTTTCCGATCCGCGTGTTGCGCAGGGTCAGCAGGTTTTCGGTGACGTAATAGTCACTGTCGGTTTCCAGCCGCGCCTTGTTGGGCGGCAGATTGGGCGCGGTTGGCAGGATCACGGCATCGTAACGGGCGGTTGCGGCAAGGTATTCGCGGCGCAGACGATCCAAGGCCAGCCAAGCTGCCACATAATCGGGGCCCGAGTATTGTGCGCCTCCACGGAACCGGGCGAGGATTTCGGGAAACATCTTGTCAGGCGCGTCTTCGATGACGTCTTTCCATGTGCCATAAGCCTCGGTCGCGTAAAGCACACCGGTCAGGTCCATCGCATCAGCGACTTGCGGGATTTCAGCATGAGAAACATGCGCGCCCGCTGTCTCCAGCCGCATAACGGCGTTTTCATAGGCCGCACGTGGAGCGTCACGCAGGTCATCCTGCGCCACAGTGCGCAAGGACAGCAGCCGCACACCGTTCAAGCTGCATTCACGAAGATCCGGGGCCTTGATGCCCGCCATCATCGCAAATCCCAACGCGGCATCTTCGACATTGCGGGCCAGCGGGCCGATTGTGTCAAACTTGGCGGCCAGTGGCACCACCCCGGTCAGGGGCAACAGTCCGGGGGTGGTTTTCAACCCTACAAGGTCATTCCACGCCGCGGGAATGCGCACCGAACCGCCAGTGTCCGAGCCCATCGCCATCGGCGCTAAACCGTGTGCGACCGAGGCTGCTGCCCCTGAAGACGAGCCACCAGGCACCGCGCCCGCGTCGTTTATGCAAGGTGGTGTTGCCGTAATCGGGTTCAGGCCCAGCCCGGAAAAGGCAAGTTCAGACATGTGGGTTTTGCCAAGGCATACGCTGCCCCTCAGCGTAGCGCGGCGCAAAACTTCGGCGTCTTGCGCCGGGGTGCGGCCCGCCAACAGGGCGCTGCCGGCCTCGGTTGCCACAGCCGCTGTATCGAAAAGGTCTTTCCAACTGACCGGCACGCCGTCCAGCGGACCAAAGCGCAGGCCGGACCGCGCGCGCGCCGCGGCGGCCTGTGCTTCGGCCAAGGTGCGCGTGCGCATCGTGCGCGCATAGATCAAGGGGCCAAGGTCATGGGCGTCGATGGCGTCGAGGAAATGCTCGGCCAGCGTGACCGGGTCGATCTCGCCCGCGTCGATCCCCCGGCCCAGTTCCGCCGCACCCATACTTTGCCAGTTGTTGCTCATGCCCTGCCCCCGCTCTTTGCGCGCAGCCTAGCGGCGACAGCGCACATGGACAATCCCGCCAATGCGCGCATAGTGCGGCCATGGATTTTGATTCCGATATCGTGATTGCCGGTGGCGGGTTGAACGGCCCGGCCCTGGCCTTGGCGCTGGCGGGCGCCGGCCTGCGGGTGACGCTGGTGGACCCGGCCAAACGAGCCGACCGAAAAGCCGACGATTTCGACGGGCGCGCCTATGCGCTGGCCCATGGCTCACGCAACCTGCTGGCCGCGGTGGGTGTCTGGCCCGCCGTTGCCGACAAAGCGCAGCCAATTCTGCACGTGCAGATCGGCGAGGGGCATGCCGGGCAAGGCGCGTCGCCTTTTTCGCTGGATTTCGACCATGCCGAGATCGAGGAAGGCCCCATGGGCTTTATGGTGGAAGACCGGCATTTGCGCCCTGCCCTGCTGGATGCGCTGGACGAAGCCGCGGGCATCGATTGCCTGCGCAACACGGTTACGGATCACGAGGCCCTGGCTGCCGGGGTGCGGGTCACGCTGGCATCCGGGCAGCAGATCATGGCGCGATTGCTGGTTGGCTGTGACGGGCGGAAAAGCTCTACCGCGCAACGCACCGGGATCACACGTCAGGGATGGGATTACGGCCAGACTGCTCTGGTCTGCGCGATTGATCACGAACGCCCGCATCGCGGCACCGCGCATCAGCTGTTCCTGCCCGGTGGCCCATTCGCCATCCTGCCGTTGCAGGGCAACCGCAGTTCTATCGTGTGGAGCGAAGAGCGCGCGCAAGCCGATGCCTTGGCCAAGATGGATGACACGGCATTTCTGACAGCATTGCGCCCTCGGTTCGGCGATTTCCTGGGACAGATCGGGCTGGCTGGCGCGCGGTTCAGTTATCCTTTGAACCTCACATTGGCCCAGGCAATCCACGGTCCACGCGTCGCGCTGGTGGGGGACGCGGCCCACGGCGTACACCCGATCGCGGGGCAAGGGCTGAACCTTGGCCTGCGCGATGTGGCCGCATTGGCCGAGGTCATTGTGGACGCGAAACGGCGTGGCGAGGACTTGGGCACCGAAGCCGTGCTAAGCCGCTACGCCGGCTGGCGCCGTTTTGACAGCGCGGCAATCGGGTTGGGATCGGATGTGGTCAACCGGGTCTTTTCCAGCCGCATGCCGGCGATCCGGGCCATTGGCGCGGCAGGGTTGAGTGTCACAAACGCGTTGCCAGGATTGCGCCGCCGCCTGATACGCGAGGCCGCGGGCCTGTCCGGGGACCGGCCGAGACTGCTGCAGGCCAAGCCGCTTTAGTCCAGTTGCCGCGCCTCATCGACCAGCAGGATCGGGATACCATTGCGGATCGGATAGGCCAAACCGGCTGTCTTCGAGATCAGTTCTTGGGTGTCCGCGTCAAACCTCAACGTGTCCTGTGTCAGCGGGCAAACCAGCGCCTCCAGCATGCGGCGATCGGTCTTGGTGGTTTCGCTCATTGCAACACCTCTTTGTCGCCGCCCGCCAGCAGTGCAAATTCTATCAGCGTGGTCATTGTTTTTCGCCGCTCAGCCAACGTTGCGGCCTGCAACAGCGCCTGCTTGTCCTCGGGCTCGAACGGGCACATCATCGACAACGCGTTTATCATCAGCTCTTCGTCGGCTTCCTTAAGACTGTCCCAATCGGTCGAAAGACCGGTCTCGTTGAAGTATTTTGACAATAGCGCAAGGAATACCGGGCGGTCGAACCCGTCATCATGTTCCGGGCCACCCAAATCACGGGCAAAACCGTCCCAGGCGACCTGCGCCCTGCGATACGGGGTGAATCCGGGCTCTTCCTGCAGGACCTGAAACCGCGATACGCCGGTCAACGAGATCATATAGCGACCATCATCGGTTTCGTTGAACCCGGTCACACGCCCCGCGCAGCCGACCTTGTGCAATGCGTCACCGTCACGACCCAAAGGCTGAATCATTCCAATCAGCCGATGCGAGGTTTTCAGAGTATCGTCCAGCATGGCCAGATAGCGCGGTTCAAATATCTGCAGCGGCAGCCGGCCGCGCGGCAAAAGCAGCGCGCCAGGCAGCGGAAAAACCGGGATCGTCTGGGGAAGGTCCGCAGAAGTGAACATGGCCTACACGATAGCCCGGAATGGGCGTCAGGCAAATATCATCGACGACAGGCGGCGGCGACCTGACAGAACCAGCGGGTCCTCGGGCTTGAGCGCATCAAAGATTGTGAACAATTGCGCCTTGGCGGCCCCATCGTTCCATTCACGGTCGCGCCGGAACATTTCAAGAAGTTCGTCGATGGCATCCGAAACGTCACCCGCCGCATGCAAAGCCTGCGCCAGATCCAGACGGGTTTGCATGTCGTCGGGGTTGGCCTCTACCGCGCTACGCAGTTCGGCCACAGGGCCCGCATCGGCAGCCTGACGCGCCAATTCCAGCTGTGCGCGCGCGGCCTCAACCTCGGGCGTTTCCGCAAGCTCGGCGGGGGCACCATCAAGGAACTGTTGCGCGTTTTCCAGGTCATTCAACGCAAGGTGGGCGCGGATCAGTCCCCCATATGCGGCGGCGTTCGAGGCGTCTTCGCCAAGAATGGCGGCAAAGGTCTGTGCGGCGTCTGACGCGGCCCCTTCGGCCAGCATTGCCTCGGCCGCTTCAATGGCTTCTGAAAGACCACCATCGCCGCCCAGCGCGGCAACCCGATCCACAAACGCCGTCAGTTCGGATTGCGGCAACGCACCTTGGAACATGTCTGCGATCTGGCCGTTATGAAAGGCCACAACCGTGGGGATCGACTGCATGGGCAGGCCCTGCTGCGCCAGCATCTGCACAAGGCGCTGGTTTTGATCCACGTCGATCTTGGCCATTTTGACCCGACCACCGGCGGCAGTTACCGCGGCTTCCAGCATGGGCCCCAGCGTCTTGCATGGCCCACACCAAGGTGCCCAGAAATCAACGATCACCGGAGTTTCGCGGCTGGCCTCGACCACGTCTTGCATGAACGTCGCTTCTCCCACGTCCTTGATCAGGTCCGCATCAGCGGGTGAAGTGTTCTCGGCGCCAAGTTCCAGCATGTTCGTCCCCAATAATCTTGGTATGTTGCCCCCTATATGCGCATCCTTGCGCAAAAGGCCAAGACCATTTCAGAAAGGACCCCCAACATGCCGACACTTCTGACCTTTGGGGACAGCAACACCCATGGCAGCCTGCCCATCGCAAAGCGCGGCGAGCGGCGGCGGCTGGGGCCACGCAAACGGTGGCCGGGCGTTGCCGCACGGCGGCTGGAATGGGAGCTGATCGAGGCCGGATTGCCGGGCCGCACGGCGCAGTTTCCGGACCCGGTGATGGGTGCCTATATGGACGGACGCGAAGGGTTGAACATCGCCTTGCGCAGCCACGGCCCCATTGATGTGATGACATTGATGTTGGGCACCAACGATCAAAAGACCCGGTTTGGTGCTGACGCGTCGATGATCACCGCCGGAATCGCGGCGCTTCTGGACATGGCTTTGGGCGACGAACTGCAGGATCGTCATGAAGGGTTCAAGGTCTTGCTGATCTCGCCACCGGCCGTGCGGGAAGTTGGTCTGTTGGCAGGCGAATTCCTTGGCGCGGCCAAGAAAAGTGCCGCATTGCCGGGCCTTTATGCAGAGTTGGCCGACAAGCGCGGCGCAGAGTTCATGGATGCCGGCGCAGTGATTGAAACGTCAGATATCGACGGCATTCATTTTGGAGCCGAGGCACATGCCGCATTGGGTAACGCCGTGGCAGAAAAGCTTGGGACGATGCTGACCTAGAGGTCAAAGGTTGCAAACACCGGTGCGTGGTCCGAGGGTTTTTCCCACCCGCGTGCGTCCCGGTAAACGCGACTTGAATGGGCGGCATTGCTGATATCTGGCGTGGCCCAGACGTGATCCAAGCGCCGCCCCTTGTCCGCCGCATCCCAGTCACGGGCGCGATAAGACCACCAGCTGTAAAGCTTCCCCTCGGGGATATCAGCGCGTGTCACATCAACCCAGCCGCCGGCATCCTGCGTTTCTGCCAGCTGTTCAACCTCGACCGGCGTGTGGCTGACCACTTTCAACAGCTGTTTGTGGCTCCACACATCGTCTTCACGCGGGGCGATGTTCAGATCGCCGACAAGGATCGACTTTTCCGGCTTTTCCGCATGGAACCAGTCGCGCATGTCGGTGAGATAGTCGAGTTTCTGGCCAAATTTCTCGTTCTGCTCCCGATCCGGAACGTCACCGCCGGCCGGTACATAGAAATTGTGGATTACCGTGCCGTCTTCCAACCGCCCGGCAACGTGGCGCGCGTGGCCTAGATCAGCAAAATCCTTGTCACCCACATCCTCTATCGGCAGTTTCGACAGGATCGCCACGCCGTTATACCCCTTTTGCCCGCGTGCCACGAGATGGGTGTAGCCCAGCGCGGCGAAACCTTCGGTTGGGATTTTTTCAACCGGGCTCTTGCACTCTTGCAGGCACAAAACATCGGGCGCTTCTTCCTGCAGAAGCTTCAGAACAATAGGTTCGCGCAGGCGGACCGAGTTGATGTTCCATGTGGCAAGGGTGAAAGGCATGACTGGGCTCACATTTCTAAAGGCTTGGCCACGCTAGCCGCTGCGCTGCAGTGCCTCAACCCGGAAGCTGCCACATGCCGACATAAAAAAACCCGGGCACGCGGCCCGGGCAAGTCCAACAGGGAGGTGCGTGCCATTGCCCCGGCACGCGAAGGGGGCTCTCTAACTCAAGCGTTCAAACGATACCCGCCCGATTCGGTCACAAGAAGGCGGGCGTTTGACGGATCTGGTTCAATTTTTTGACGCAAACGGTAAATGTGGGTCTCCAGCGTGTGGGTCGTCACACCGGCATTGTACCCCCAAACCTCGTGCAGCAGCACGTCGCGGGCCACCACACCTTCGGAGGCACGGTAGAGGAATTTCAGAATATTGGTCTCTTTCTCGGTCAGGCGGATCTTGCGATCATCCTCGGTGGTCAACATCTTGACCGCCGGCTTGAACGTATACGGCCCAAGCTGGAACACCGCGTCTTCGGACTGTTCGTGCTGGCGCAGCTGGGCGCGGATGCGGGCCAGCAGAACCGGGAATTTGAAGGGCTTGGTCACATAGTCATTGGCGCCGGCATCCAGGCCAAGGATCGTGTCGGCGTCGCTGTCATGGCCGGTCAGCATCAGGATGGGGCATTTCACGCCCTGCTTGCGCAGCAACCGGCACAGCTCGCGGCCATCGGTGTCGGGCAGACCCACGTCCAGGATCACAAGGTCATAGATCGCCTCGCGGGCTTTCTCCATCGCCTCGGCGCCATTGCCGGCCTCGAAGACGTCAAAGTCTTCGGTCATCACCAGCTGTTCGCTCAGCGCCTCGCGCAGATCCTCGTCATCGTCGACCAGAAGAATTTTCTTCAGGGTGCTCATGGGTGTCCCTCCGTGTCTGTTGTGACAAGAATTGTTGCCGGACGGCCTTACCGCAAGGTTTGCTACAGGAATTTCACGCGTACGTGTGTGCATGTGTCAAAAACCTGCGTAATGTTTCAATTCCGTGCGGGATACCCTATGTCCCTGACAAGGAATGTTACGGAATAACGTATGTCGCTGAAGCCCAATATCGTCGAATTGCAAGCCCGCGCCCGGTCAGATTTGCGAATGGGGTTGCCTGTTGTCTTTGGTCTGCGAGGAGACTTTGCGGTTGTCGCCTCGGCCGAGGCGTTGCCGCCGTCGCGATTGGACGAGTTGCGCAACCTTGCCCCCCGCCTGATCCTTGCGATCACGGCTCGGCGTGCAGAAACCCTCAAAGCTCGCGCCTATTCCGATCAGGTAGCGCGTGTTGTGATGCCGGCTGATGCTGACTGCGGCTGGGCGAAATCGGTCGCCGACCCTGCGGACGATATGCACAATCCGATGAAGGGACCCTTGCAAACACTGCGCGGTGGGGAAGAGGGGCTTTTCCGTGCCGCGATTACCTTTTGCAAGGCCGCGCGTTTGCTGCCCGCCGCCTTCGTGGCCGAAGTTGGCTCTGACGGGCCGGAACTGGCGGCACGGTACGGCCTGACATTGCTTGACGCAGATGAAGCTTATCCGGTGATGCATGACACCAGCCCTCTGAACCCCGTTGCCGCGGCGCGTCTGCCGATGCAGGCGTTTCAGGCGGGACGGCTGCACATTTTCCGACCTGAAGATGGCGGCGAGGAACATTATGCCGTTCAAATTGGCATGCCCGACCGCCAAAAGCCGGTTCTGGCCCGGCTGCATTCGGCTTGTTTCACCGGCGACGTTCTGGGATCGCTGAAATGCGACTGCGGCCCGCAGCTGAACGCGGCGCTGATGCAGATGGGGGCCGAGGGGGCGGGCATTCTGCTGTACTTGAATCAGGAAGGGCGCGGGATCGGGCTTGCCAACAAGATGCGCGCCTATTCCCTGCAGGACCAAGGGTTCGACACCGTCGAGGCCAATCACCGGCTGGGGTTCGAGGATGACGAGCGCGATTTCCGCATCGGTGCCAAACTGCTGGAGCGGATGGGGTTCGACCAGGTGCGCCTGCTGACGAACAATCCGGCCAAGGTCGCAATGCTGGAAGGCCACGGGATCAAGGTGACTGAACGGGTACCCCTGAAAGTGGGCCTGAACCCAATGAACGAAGCCTATCTGGCCACCAAGGCGCGCAAATCCGGCCATCTGTTATGAGCCACCTTGTCGTTACCCGCTGGGGCGCAAGGGTTGGTGCCCGCCGAATGCCATGTGCCATTGGACGTGGCGGGCTAACAGGCGACAAACGCGAGGGTGACGGCGCGACGCCGCTGGGCGCGCATCGTGTTGTTGGAGGCTATTACCGCGCCGACAGGATGGCACAACCGGCGGCCTGGCTGGCCCCGATTGGTCCCCGCGACCTGTGGTGCGATGATCCGACCCATCCTGCCTATAACCTGCCGGTACAGGCGCCGTTTGATGGCAGTCACGAAAGGCTGCGCCGGGGCGATCCGCTTTATGACCTTGTTTTGGCGACGACGTGGAACTTTCCCGATGCTGAACCCGGCCGCGGATCCGCCATATTTGTGCATCAATGGCGCAAACCCCGCCATCCCACTGAAGGATGCGTTGCATTTCACGCGCGCGATTTAAGGTGGTTGTTGCGCCATATAGGTCCGGGATCGGTGATCGAGATCAGCGGCTAACCCGCCGGGCGCACACGGTCCCCGAAAATGGCGGAACCGACACGTACATGGGTTGCCCCCAATGCGACGGCACGCTCGAAATCGCTGCTCATTCCCATGGACAGGCCGGCCAACCCATTGCGCTTGGCGATCTTGGCCAGAAGGGCAAAATGCAGGCTGGGTTCTTCATCCACCGGCGGGATACACATCAAACCTTGCAGGTTCAGGCCCAGTTCACGGCAGGTTGCAACCAAGGTATCAACCTCGGCCAGGGCGACACCGGCCTTTTGCGGTTCGTCGCCTGTGTTCACCTGAACGAAGATCTTCGGTGTCACCCCAATTTCACCCGAAATCATCGCAATGCGGCGGGCCAGTTTTTCACTGTCGACTGTATGAATGGCATCAAATAATTCTAATGCGGCGCGCACTTTATTGGATTGCAACGGGCCGATCAGGTGCAGTTCCACCCCGCCAAAGGCTTCTTTCAACGCTGGCCATTTGCCTTGTGCCTCTTGCACGCGGTTTTCACCAAAGACCCGGTGGCCGGCCTTCAACACCGCCTCAACCCGTTCAAGCGGCTGCACCTTGGACACGGCAATCAGCTGTGTGCTGCCTTCTTCACGACCGGCATTCCGCTCGGCCGCTGCAATGTCGGATGTGATCTGATCCAGTCCCATGGCCCATGCCTAAATCGGGTGGCCAAAAAAGAAAAGAGCGGGCCGAAGCCCGCTCTTCCGTAATTCAGAGAAACTCTGAATTAGAACTTCATGGCTACGCCCAGCGACCAAGTGCTTGCGCCACCGCTTACGTCGCCGTAACCAGCTTGCAGCTTGGCACCGCCCAGGTCGTACTGAGCAGCAACGCCCCAGCCGTCTACGCCGCCTTTTTCGCTGTACTGAGCGTTGAAGCCGTAAGCGCCGGTTTTGTAGCCAACACCAACACCCCAAGCTTCATTGCTAGCACCCGAAGCGTCTTCGTAGCGACCACCGAAGGCAAAGCCGTTGTCCAGCTTAACAACTGCCGAGAAGCCGAATGCGTCAGCAGCGCCAGCGTCCGAGTAACCCAGACCCAGGTCAACCGAACCCGAAGCCAGGTCGAAGGTGTAGCCTACACCGATCGAGTAGTGGTGGTCGTTCGAACCAGCAGCGTCGTCCAGGTTGATCGAAACTACGAATTCCAGACCGTTGAAGGTGTTCTTGTACGACAGGGTCTGCGAGTCAGGCTGACCAACACCGTCGCCATCGCTGGTGTTTGCTTCGTGTGCGCCGTCGATCGAGCCAGCGCCGCCCAGGCTGTGGATTTCGTCCAGAACAGCGTCGAAGCCCGAGTCGGTGTCACCCATGGTGATGGTACCGAAGTCACCCGAGATGAAGATGGTTTCGCCACCGGCCGACTTTTCAGCAAATGCAGGTGAAGCGCCCGAAACCGAACAAGCAACTGCGCCGTTGGCAAGGATGCCGCCAGGCAGGGTGCACGAACCCGAACCGTCCGACTCGTCCAGATCGATCGACGCGCCAAAGGTCAGGCCGTTGTCGGTGGTGCCTTCCATTTTGAAGGTTACGTCGATGTCGGTGTGGAACTGAGTTTCCTGAGCCGAGCCGCCTACGACGCCCATTTCAGCCGAACCCGACAGATTAACTTCTGCTGCGGCGATGCCTGCCGACGCTACCAGAGCGGTCGTGGCAAAGAGAACCTTTTTCATGGTTTTCCCTCATTTATCTAAAGGTGCACCCCAATCCAGGAATTGAATTGGGTATGCCGGATGTGTCGCGCTTTGGTTGGCCAATTGCAACAAACGCGTCCCGCCGCCGAGTTTTGCGGGCCAAATTGATGCAACGATGCCACACCGGCAAAACAGCGCCAAATCGCGCCCATCTAAGCAGCAGGCCAAAAAACCTTGCTGGCATCTTGGCGCTCGGCTAGACATCGTGAAAGCAGCAATGGGGCTCGACCTAATGACCTTTGGATCCAAACTCCGCCTTGGCATACTTGGCCTTACTGTATTGGCCGTTGGGGCCTGTGGCGGCAGAATTAGCAGCGGGGACAGTGGGTTATTCCGTTCGCGCGACAAAGCGCCCGAGGAACGTGCACGCCCACAGCCGGACGAAGATCGGCGCGACACGATCTGGACGCTTTTTGACAATGCGGACGACCCGAACTCGACGATCGAGGTCAACAAGTATCTTTGGAATGCGTCACTGGAAATCCTGAACTTCCTTCCGATTCGGTCAGTTGACCCGTTTTCGGGTGTGATTGTGACCGGTTACGGCACGCCACCGGGCGGCGGCACGGCCTATCGCGCAACGATTCTTGTGCAGGACCCGGCGTTGGACGCGCGTTCGCTGAAGGTCTCGCTCAGCACGCGCCGCGGCGCCGTATCAACCGCGACAGTGCGCGCCGTCGAAGACGCAATTCTGACGCGTGCAAGGCAACTGCGTATCCGCGACGGCGACCTTTAAGCCATCCGGCGCTGGACGGCGCTGCGAACAGAATTTAATACCGCGCCGGGCCCTGTTGCCCGGCGTTTGACTTGAGAGGACACGCGACATGGCGCGTTACGAGCCGCAGACCAGCGAATCGAACTGGCAGACCGCATGGGATGACGCAGGCGTTTTCACCGCGAAACGCGACCCGGCCAAGCCCAAATACTATGTGCTGGAGATGTTCCCCTATCCGTCGGGCAAGCTGCATATCGGGCATGTGCGCAATTACACGATGGGCGACGTGATCGCGCGTTACAAATCCTCCAGCGGCTTTTCGGTGCTGCACCCGATGGGCTGGGACGCGTTTGGCATGCCGGCCGAAAACGCCGCGATGGCCAGCGGTGGCCACCCGGCCGATTGGACCTATGGCAACATCGCCACCATGCGTGACCAGATGAAACCGCTGGGCCTGTCCATCGACTGGTCCCGCGAGTTTGCCACCTGCGACCCCGAATATTACGGCCAGCAGCAGTCGATGTTCATCGACTTCATGGAAAAAGGGCTGGTTTACCGCAAAAACGCCACCGTGAACTGGGATCCGGTAGATATGACGGTTCTGGCCAACGAGCAGGTGATCGACGGCTGCGGCTGGCGGTCGGGTGCGCCAGTGGAACGGCGCGATCTGACGCAATGGTTCTTTAAGATCAGCGACTATTCCGACGAATTGCTGACCGCCATCGACGGGCTGGATAACTGGCCCGACAAGGTGAAGCTGATGCAGCGCAACTGGATCGGCAAGTCGCGCGGGCTGCAATTCGCGTTTGAGCGTACCGATGGCGGTGAGGCGATCGAGGTGTATACCACGCGGCCCGACACGCTGATGGGGGCCTCGTTTGTGGGGATCTCGGCCGATCACCCAATCGCCAAGGCGCTGGAGGCTGAAAACGCCGAGGTTGCCGCCTTTGTCGCCGAATGCCGCAAGGGTGGCACCACCGAAGAGGCGTTGGAAAAGGCGGAAAAGCTGGGCTTTGACACCGGCATAAAAGTGCGCCACCCGCTGAACCCGGAATGGGAGCTGCCGGTCTGGATCGCCAACTTTATCCTGATGGATTACGGCACCGGTGCGATCTTTGCCTGCCCCGCGCATGATCAGCGTGATCTGGATTTTTGCCGCAAATACGACCTGCCGGTGATCGACACCTTCCTGTCGCTGGACGATCCCAAACCGGTCGAGACCGAGGCCTTTGTGCCGCCAAAAACCGAAAAGGTGAAGTGGATCAACCATTTCGCCGGTCTGGACGAGGCCACGGGTGATGCGGCGATCAACGCCACCATCGACCTGGCCGAGCGTGACGGATGGGGCAAAGGCCAAACGCAGTTCCGGCTGCGCGACTGGGGGCTCAGCCGCCAGCGCTATTGGGGCTGCCCGATCCCGGTGATCCATTGCGACACCTGCGGCGTGGTACCCGAGGCCAAGGAAAACCTGCCGGTGGAACTGCCCAAGGACGTGTCGTTTGACGTGCCGGGCAACCCTCTGGACCGGCACCCGACATGGCGCGACTGTATCTGCCCGCAATGCGGCGGTGCGGCCAAGCGCGAGACCGATACGATGGACACGTTCGTCGATTCGTCGTGGTATTTCGCCCGCTTCACCGCGCCGCGCGCCGAAACGCCCACCGATCTGGCCGATGCCGAATACTGGATGAACGTGGATCAGTATATCGGCGGGATCGAGCACGCGATCCTGCACCTGCTCTATTCGCGCTTCTTTGCGCGCGCCATGCATATCTGCGGCCACCTGCCCGCCAGCGCGGTGGAGCCGTTTGATGCGCTGTTCACTCAGGGCATGGTCACCCACGCGATTTATCAGACGCGCAACGCCGAAGGCCGCCCGGTCTACCACTATCCTGACGAGGTCGAGCTGCGCGATGGCGGCGGGTTCCTGAAAGATGGAACCGAGGTAGAGATCATCCCCTCGGCCAAGATGTCGAAATCCAAGAATAATGTGGTGGACCCGCAGGACATCATCAGCGCCTATGGCGCCGATACCGCGCGCTGGTTCGTTCTGTCCGACAGCCCGCCCGAGCGCGACGTGGAATGGACGGCCGCAGGCGCCGAAGCCGCCAACAAGCATCTGGCCCGCGTACACCGCATCGCCACCGATATCGCCGCGCAAACCGGCGACGGCAAAGGTGACGAGGACCTGCTGCGCGCCACCCACAAGGCCATCCACGACGTGACGATGGGCATCGAAAGCTTTGGCTTCAACACTGCGGTGGCCAAGCTTTATGCCTTTACGAACGTTGTTCAAAAATCCAAGGCCGGGGCCGAGGCGCGGCGCGAGGCGATGCGCGTGCTGGCGCAGCTAATGTCGCCCATGACCCCGCATCTGGCCGAAGATGTCTGGGCGATGCTGGGCGGCGAGGGCCTGATTGCGCAGGCACCCTGGCCCAAGGCCGATCCGGCCATGCTGGTCGAAGACAGCGTGACCATGCCGATCCAGATCAACGGCAAGCGGCGGTCGGAAATCAGCGTGCCAAAGGATATGGCCAAGGAAGAGGTTGAAAAGCTGGCGCTGGCTGACGATGCTGTGGTCAAGGCTTTGGCAGGCAACGCGCCGAAGAAGCTGATCGTTGTACCGGGCCGCATCGTCAATGTTGTTATCTGATCGCCGTCGCATTCTGTTGTGTCTTGCCGCGCTGCCACTGGCAGGCTGCGGCTTTGAACCCGCTTTGGGAACCGGATCCGCGGCGCGTGGTTTGGTGGGCCAAGTGCGCGTAGCCGACGCAACCGATAACCTCAGCTTTGCGCTGACCGGTCAGTTGGAACGCCGCCTGGGCCGTGGCGATGGCGGGCGATTTACCCTGACTTACGCCATTCGCACAAAACGCGACGGGCTGGGGATCACACCGGGGCAGGTAACCACGCGGTTCAACCTGTCAGGCGACGTCGACTATGTGCTGACCGATGCCACCACCGGCGCAGCGGTCGCCCAAGGGACGGTCACGAACTTTGTCGGCTACAGTGCCACATCAACCACGGTTGCCAACCTACGGGCGGAAAGCGACGCGAAAGAGCGATTGATGGTCATCCTTGCCGACCAACTGGTAACGGAACTGATCGCGAAAGTTGACGCATGAAGCTATCGGCGCGGGATGCCAACCGGTATTTCGAAAAGCCGGATCCCGGCAAGACAGGTCTTTTGATCTTTGGCGCCGACGCCATGCGCGTGGCTTTGAAACGCCAGCAGGTGATTGCTGCGTTGATTGGCCCACAAGGCGAAGAAGAAATGCGCCTGACCCGCATTCCCGCAAGTGAGTTACGTGGAGATCCGGCGCAATTGCTGGACGCGTTAAAAGCCCAAAGCTTTTTTCCCGGCCCCCGCGTGGTGTTCGTCGAAGATGCCCCCGACAGCGCCGCCAAGGCGATCACCGCGGCGATGGAGGATTGGGCCGAGGGCGATGCACAACTGATCGTCACCGCAAAACAGCTGACCCCACGCGCGGCGTTGCGCAAATTGTTCGAAGCCCACAAGAACGCTTTTGCTGTCGGTATTTACGATGACCCGCCCGGACGGGACGAGATCGAGACCGAGCTGCGAAAGGCCGGGTTGCAACCGGACCGCGACGCGATGGCGGATCTGACGGGGCTGGCGCAAGTTCTGGACCCCGGTGATTTCCGGCAGACGCTGGAAAAGATCGCGCTTTACAAGCTAAACGACGACACACCTGTCACGCCCGAAGATGTGGCCAACTGCGCCCCCGCCTCGACCGAGGCGGCGACCGACGATGCATTGATGGCGGTGGCCGAGGGCCGCGTCGGGGATATCGGTCCGCTTCTGCGCCGATTGCAGGCGCAGGGCACACAGCCTGTGGCGCTGTGCATTGGTGCGAATCGCCACTTTCGTGCCTTGCATGCAGCGGCCAGCGATCCCGGTGGCCCGTCGCAGGGCATTGGCCGTTTGCGCCCGCCTGTACCCTTCAAACTGCGCGACCGCATGGGGCGTCAGGCGTCACGTTGGGGGGTTCACAAGCTGGAACAGGCTTTGGGCATTCTCACCGAAACCGACTTGACCCTGCGGTCTTCCCAAAAGGCACCGCCCATGGCGACCGTTGAACGGGCCTTGATCCGGTTGGCCATGCTGGGCGCGCGCTGACGGGGTTGCAATCGCCTCCAACCGCGCCACATTTGCAGCAACGGGGGGCAGCACATGTATCAAGTCTATGGAACGATCCTAACGCGCACTTTTCGTGTGCTTTGGGTATTGGAAGAAATCGGGCAACCTTACGAGTTGATCGCTGTTAGGCCGCAATCGCCCGAAATCCGCGCCCAGAACCCGTCGGGCAAGGTGCCGGCAATGGTGGCCGACGGCGTCACACTGACCGATTCCGTAGCGATCATGACATATCTGGCGGACAAACACGGCGCATTGACCTATCCGGCCGGCAGTATTGAACGTGGCCGACAGGACGCCCTAACCCATCAAATCCTTGATGAGATGGACGCCGTTCTGTGGACTGCCTCGCGCCACAGTTTCATTCTGCCCGAAGACCTGCGAACGCCCGAAGTGAAGGACAGCCTGAAATGGGAGTTCTCGCGCGCGTTGCAACGCATGACGGACCGATTGGGTGACGGGCCATACCTGATGGGTGAAACAATGACGATTGCCGATATTCTGTTGGCGCATTGCCTGCGCTGGTCTGCCGGTGCGCGATTTCCGCAGGATCAGCAGGCACTTCTGGCGTATCGTGACCGGATGTATGCCCGCCCGGCAGCCGTTAAGCTATTGGCGCAGGCGGCGGCCTGATGGGTGTGATGATCAACGGCGTCTACCACGCCGACGACCCAACCCCTGACAGCGCCGCAGACGGCGAATACCGCCGCGCAGCCAGCAATATTCGCGACCGGATCACTGTCGATGGCGCCGAAGGGTACGCGCCCGAGCCGGGCCGCTATCACCTCTACGTCGCGTGGAACTGCCCATGGGCGCACCGCACTTTGCTTGCGCGTGGCATTCTGGGACTTCAGGACGTGATCAGCACCTCTTACGCCAAACCGCGCCGCAACGAGGATGGCTGGATATTCGACGTTGACGGCCCGTTTGCCGATCCCGAGCTGGGCGTTTCCGCGATGCATCACGTCTATGCACGTCAAACTCCGCCATATACCGGTCGTGTGACGGTACCCGTTCTGTGGGACCGGCAAACCCAACGAATCGTGTCGAATGAATCAGCGGACATCGTTCGGATGCTGGGGCAAGCATTTGCACCCGAGGCGGGCCTTTACCCCACCGATTTAGCCAACGAAATCGATCGCTGGAATACCCGTATCTATGCCGACGTCAACAACGGCGTCTACCGCGCCGGTTTTGCCCGCACGCAAGCGGCCTATGACACGGCGGTAATTACCCTCTTTGACGCGCTGGATGTGATCGAGGCGCAGCTGTCCCGCACCCGCTATCTGACCGGGGATCGGTTTACCGAAGCTGATCTTCGGCTTTTCCCCACGCTTGCGCGGTTCGACGTCGCCTATCACACAGCCTTCAAATGCAATCGAAACCGGATCGCGGATTACACCAACCTCTGGGCCTATGCGCGCGATATCTACCAGATGCCGGGGGTTGCCGGGACGGTGGATTTTGACATCTATAGGCAGGGCTATTTCTCTCCCTCACCGCACCGCAATCCGCATGGGATTGTCGCCATCGGCCCGCGCTTTGACTGGACCGCTTCGCACGGCCGGGGCTAGGTCAGGTATCTGACAGCAGCCTGTCCGGCCCAGCGTCCCGTCGCCATGCAGGCCGTCAAAAGATAGCCCCCGGTCGGCGCTTCCCAATCCAGCATCTCGCCCGCGGCAAACACCCCTGACCAATTGCGCAGCATCAGCCCATTGTCCAACGCAGGCCAAGGCAGGCCACCAGCGACCGAGATCGCCTCGTCCAAAGGGCGTGGCCCGTTGTGACGCAGAGGCAGACGCTTGATCACGCGGGCCAGCGCCTCGCCTTCGGACAAAGGGCGGGCAAATTCCATCAGAAGCGCCTGTTTGACCGGAGACAGGTTCAGCGCTTTGCGCAAATGGTTGGCGACCGTAGCTTTGCCACGCGCGCGTGCCAGGCGGCCGGCGATCTGTGCAATACTGCGGTCAGGCAAGAGATCGACGAACAGGGGCGCCCCCCCTCGCAAGGCCCGCGACAAAGCATAAATCCCGCCGCCTTCCACCCCGCGTTGCGACACCACGAATTCACCCCGATGAACCGCCGCGCCGCACTGCAAAGCCACCGCTTTCACCGGAGCCCCGAAATGGCGAACCATGTGATCGGACCACGCCACTTCCAGCCCCATATTGGCCGGCACAAATGGCGTAATGTCGATGCCTTTTTCGGCCAACACCGGCGCCCATTGTCCGTTTGATCCCAGCCTTTCCCAGCTTGCGCCGCCCAGCGCCATGACGGTGACTTTGGCCGCGACTGTGGTGACACCATCGGGCGTTTCGAACTGCATCACGTCCCCCGCGCCACCCAGCCACCGCCAACGCGTGCGCAACTGCGCGCCCCCCGCCTGCAGTCGTGCCAATTGCGCGCGTAACAGCGGTGACGCCTTCATTGCCTTGGGGAATACCCGCCCAGTAGAACCGGTAAAGACATCCTGCCCTAAACCTTGCGCCCAATCCACAACCTGCGCCGGACCAAATGCGCGCAGCATGGGTTCCAATTCGGCGGGCCGGTCAAAGCTCTGTAGGAAGGTATCGAACGGCTCGTCCTTGGTCAGGTTCAGACCGGACTTGCCAGCCATCAGGAACTTGCGCCCGACCGAGGGCTTGGCCTCGACAATCAGCGTTGCGTGCCCAGCCGCAACCAACACCTCTGCCGCCATCAGCCCTGCAGGCCCGGCCCCGATGATCAGCGCGTCAGTGGTGATCGCATTGTTGTCCATCCCGTCCCTATACCGCATCCTGCGGGCATGTCCGACCCGATCTGCCCTTTATGCCTGCGCCCCATTCCGCCTGACGTGCGCCAAAGCCTGCACCATCTGACGCCAAAGCTGAAAGGTGGCAGGGGTGGGCCGGTCGTCCGTTTGCACCAAATCTGCCACACCATGATCCACGCCACCTTTTCCGAAAGTGAACTGGCCCGGCGCTACAACACGCCCGAGGCCTTGCGCGCGCATCCCGAGATTGCGCGTTTTGTCGATTGGGTGGCCAAGCGACCGCCCGGGTTTTACGCCCCCACGCCGGGCCCGCGACGCCGTTAAGGCGTGCACATGGCCTTGATCGCATTGCGGTGGTCTGCATTGGCCGCCGCCGGCGCAGCGCAAAGTTCGGCTGCACGGTCCACAAGCGCTTCGCCTGCAGCCAATTCGTCGACCAACCCGAACTGCAACGCCTGTTCGGCGCTGATCTTTTGCCCGGCCATCAGGATCAGCTTGGCCCGCGCTGGCCCCACAAGCGCACGAAGGCGCAACGGGTCCGAGGGTTGTGGCAGAAAGCCCAGCGACATAACCGGATAGAAAAACCGCGCACTTGGTACCGCAATGCGCAGATCACAGGCCAACACCATCCCGAAAGCTCCGCCCGCCACCGTGCCGTTCAGCGCGGCAACAGACAGCCCCTGAAACGCAACCATCGCGCCCGAGACCTCTTCCCACAAGGGACTGGTCGCCAATCCGGCCCGTGCCGCGTCCAGATCGGCACCGGCAGAAAACACCTTGCCGCGACCTGTCAGGATCAAGCTTGGCGCGGCTTCTTTTTGAGCGCTCACAAACGCGGCGGCAAGATCTGACAGCATCTCGGGCGTCAAGGCATTGGCTTTTTCGGTCCGGTTCAACGTGACAACCATCCCGACATCGGTCCGTTCTGTTTCGATCATTGCGCCCCTCCGCGGTTTTTCGAACCATGACGTAATTTCGTCATTCCGGCCAAGCGGCAGTTTGACGCCAACTGCACAAATTTTCCCCTGACCTTTTCCTTGACGGGCTGTGCCACAAGACCGAATTGTTAGGTAATGGATTTTACCTGGGAGGGATGACAATGCCCCGTTTTTCAATTGCAACAGCTTTAATGACAACCGCGCTTACCGCGCCCATGGCAATGGCAGATGTTACTGCCGAGGACGTGTGGAATAACCTCGTCACCGCTGGTGACCTGTATGGCGAGCAGTTTTCCGGCTCGATCGCTAAGAACGGCAATATCACGCAAGTGAGCGATCTGAACGCAAGCGTTGTCTTGCCCGATGGTACCTTCAAAATTTCGCTGGGCGGCATGTCGATGACCGAACGCGGCGACGGCACTGTTCTGTTGCAATTCGACGCCAGCAGCGATGTTGAGATTGAAGGCGACATGACGTCCATCGGTGAAAGCTTCAAGCTCAGCGGCAAGATGAACGTTTCCGGCCTCGACGCCGTTGCGTCGGGCGAGCCGGGCAATCTGACCTACACTTACGCGGTTCCGAACGCCAATGTGACCCTGACAGACTTCAAACTGGAGTTTGACGGTTTGTCCGAAGAGGACGTGAACGCCGACGTGACGGTCAGCATCGACATGACCGAATTCAACAGCGTCTATCAGATCGATACGACCGCGGGACTGACATCTTCGGGCAATGCGAACTACGGTGGAGTATCCATCGATGTGGACGCGGAAATCGTGGAAGGCGGCGAAGCCGGAACCATGTCGTTCAACATTGATATTGCGGACCTGCTTGGGACGTTTGATTTCACGTTGCCTAACAAAGCCGCAGCCCCTGACCTGCCATCGTTGATCGAAGCCGGCCTTGATATGGTCTATACTTTGACCATGGGCGCGTCGAATACGTCCATGTCCGTCGATGCACCGGATGAACAATTCGCCTTCAATTCGACGTCAACGGGCGGCAAGCTGGATTCCGTGGTGAATACCAAAACCCTTTCCTATGGCTTTGAAAGCACCGGCACCAACATGGCGCTAAGCGGTTCGGACATTCCGTTCCCCGAAGTTACCGCAGGAATAGGGCGCATGGCCTTGGGTCTGACGATGCCCTCGGGCGTTTTGGCCGAAGATGGCGACGTTGGCCTTGAGATCGCTTTGGAAGACGTGACCATTGCCGATTTCCTGTGGGGACTGTTCGACCCCACCGGCAAACTGCCGCGTGACCCGGCCACGGTTGCCGTTGAACTGTCGGGCAAGGGTAAATTGCTGGTCGACATCTACGACCCACAGGCGTTGGAGACGATGGCCTTTGGCGGCATGCCGGCCGAACTGGCGAATATCGACATCGACCGTCTGGAAGTTCGCGCTGCTGGTGCCGAGGCGACCGGTTCGGGTGGCTTCACTTTCGACAATACCGACCTGGCAACTTTCCCGGGCATGCCGCGTCCCGAAGGCAGCGCCAGCATCCGCATGACGGGGGTTAACGGCCTGATGGACAACCTGGTGGCGCTGGGTTTGCTGCCGAAGGATCAGGTTCTGGGTGCGCGGATGATGATGGGCATCTTTGCACGTCCCGGCGAGGGCCCGGACACGCTGGAAACGGAACTGGAGGTCACCGCTGACGGTGCGGTAATGGCCAACGGCCAAAGTTTGCGCTGAACGCACGAACGATAAATTCTGACACATGCGCGCCCCGTGTTTCCTTGCACGGGGCGCGTTTGCATATTACCTCGGACTGAACTCATAACGCGCAGAGACCCCATCCATGACCCAATCGCTTGAACGTCTGACCGGCGCCCTGATCGAAGCTGCGACCAAGGCGGGCGCCGAGGCCGCCGATGCGATTGCCGTTGATGGCACCTCGCTGTCGATTGACGTGCGGGGTGGAACACTGGAACAGGCAGAACGCGCCGAAGGTGTTGATCTGGGCCTGCGTGTGATCATCGGCCAACGGCAGGCGTGCGTGTCAGCATCCGATACCGCGGATCAGACCATTGCCGAAATGGCGGAACGGGCTGTCGCCATGGCACGCGAAGCACCCGAAGACCCCACCGTGGGGCTGGCCCAAGCCGCGCAGCTGTCGACGCGCCGCGATGCCGACGGTTTGGAACTGGCCGATGACGCCCCGGAACCCGCCGCCGCCGCGTTGGAGGCCAGCGCCCGCGAGGCCGAGGCAGCAGCGATGGCCATAGAAGGGGTGACACAGGTTTCGTCGACATCGGCCGGCTACAGCCGTCACAACATCCATCTGGCGGCCACCAATGGGTTTTCAGGCGGTTATACGCGCACCAGCCACGGGCTCAGCTGCGTGGCCATATCGGGGGAAGGCACCGATATGCAGCGCGATTATGCCGGTGAAAGCCGCGCAATGGCGGCCGACATGCCCAGCGCGGCCGCGACCGGCACGCTGGCCGGCACCCGTGCCGCCGAGATTGCCGGGGCCAAACAACCGCCAACCGGGGCTTATCCTGTGCTCTTTGACGAACGTATTTCGTCCAGCCTGATCGCCCATCTGGCCAGCGCGGTGAACGGCTCGGCGATTGCGCGGGGCGCATCGTGGCTGCGCGATGCGCTGGATCAGGCAGTTTTGCCAGACCACTTGTCGCTGGAGGAAATTCCGCACCAACCACGTCTTGCCGGCAGCCGGTATTTCGATGCCGAGGGTCTGCCCACAGCCAACCGCAAGCTGGTGGATAACGGGGTTCTGACCGGTTGGGTTCTGGACCTGGCCACAGCCCGCAAGTTGGATCTGCAATCTACTGCCAACGCGCAACGCGGAACCTCATCCCCGCCTTCACCCGGCCTGACGAACTTGCGTTTGACCCAAGGCGAAGTGACCCGCGAAGACCTTCTGGCACAGATGGGAACCGGCCTTTTGGTGACCTCGATGATCGGTTCGACCATTAACCCGAACACCGGTGACTATTCGCGCGGCGCTTCGGGGTTTTGGGTGGAAAACGGCCAGATCACCTATCCGGTGAACGAATGCACCATCGCCGGCAATCTGCGTCCGATGCTGCGCAGCATCATCCCGGCCAATGACGCGCGGTTGCATCTGTCGCGCCAGGTTCCCAGCCTGCTGGTCGAAGGGTTGACCCTTGCCGGCGCGTGATCTTGCCCTGTTGGTCGAGGCTGCAAAGGCCGCGGGCGAAGTTGTTGCTCCGTTCTGGCGCCACGCGCCCGAACATTGGGACAAACCCGATGCCCAAGGCCCTGTATCCGAAGCGGATCTGGCGGTAGATGCCTGCTTGCGCGACATCCTGTTGTCGGCGCGCCCAGACTATGGCTGGATTTCAGAAGAAAGCGTCGACGAACGCGATGGCGCGGCCGAGCGCAATCGCAGTTTCATCATCGACCCAATCGACGGCACGCGCAGCTTCCTTGAAGGGGCACGGACCTTTGCCCATTCGCTGGCCATCGCCGAAAACGGGCGAATCATCGCAGGTGTGGTGTTCCTGCCCATGCATGACCGCATGTTTCAGGCGGCTAAAGGCGGCGGTGCTTTTCTGAACGAAACGCCACTGCGCGCGGGGGCGCATATGGGAATGGATGGCGCAGATATCCTTGCCGCCCGTCCGACATTGGCCGCTGAAAACTGGGATACGCCCGCGCCTGCCGCCAATCGCCATTATCGCGCTTCGCTGGCCTACCGCATGGCGTTGGTTGCCCAGGGCCGGTTCGATGCAATGATCACCCTGCGCCCCACATGGTTTTGGGACATAGCCGCCGGTACCCTGATCGCAGAAGAAGCCGGGGCCGAAGTGCGAAACGCCTTTGGTGATCACGTCGATTTCGCAGACACCGATCCGCGGGCGGCTGGCATCGTCGTTGCGAACCCGACCCTACGTGCCGATATTCATGCCCGACTGTCACCCACGGGCCTTTCAAGCCGCCTCGCCATCCAGTAAGTTAGCGCCAAAAGCCTGATTTCAGTGGAGATTGAGATGACCCAGCGCCTGCACCTTGTATTCGGCGGCGAGTTGGTTGACCCTACCAAGTCGACCTTCAAAGATGTCGATGACATCCATATCGTGGGTATGTTCCCCGACTATGCAACCGCCTATAACGCCTGGAAGGCCGAGGCACAGCGCACCGTGGACAACGCCCATATGCGTTACTTCATTGCGCATATCCATCGCTTGCGCGACGAGGAAACAGCGGCCAGCGCCACCGAAGAGCTGGGCGGCTGAGGCCCGCGCCTTGGGCATCTTGCAGCGTATACGGAATTGGCTGCGCCGGATAAGCATCAGGCTTGGCCGGCACGCGCTGCCCAACGTCCAAGCCGACCTTTCCAATGAAAACCAACGGGCGGTGCTGATCTTCGCAGAAACCGCGCTTGCCCGCGCATCGTTAACCGCGCTGGTCCGGTCGATCGCAGAACGTGAACCGGACATGGACGTGTTGCTTTCCGCCGATCCCGAAGATCGGGACGAACTGGGTATTGAAGCGTGTAAAGCGCTGCCGTCGCTTGCACGGCTGTCACGCCGGGACCTTGCGCAGATATTTGACTCGGAGGCCCCGGAAATCATGCTTGTATTTGCATCAAGCATGCCCGCCGCTGCCGTGCGCGCAGCAACCGCACGCGGGGTTCGTGTGCACCTGATTTGTGATGCCACGCCTTCGGAATTGCCACGCGGCGTCTTGCGGAACCTGACCCATGTCTTTGCCGCAGACAGTCGACAAGTGATTGCCTTGCGAAAACTTGGAGTTCCCGACAGTGCCATTGTGGTTACGGGCCGCCTTTCGTCAGGCCGCCCACCGCCCCATTGCGATTGGAACGAACATGCCCGGCTTTCGTCATTGCTGGCTGGGCGCCCCATGTGGTTTGCAAACGCCGCACATGCCGGAGAGATTCCGACCCTGATTGCGGCGCATGCCCGCGCTGCTCGTCTGTCGCATCGCCTGCTTCTGATTTTGTCGCCGGTCGATATGTCGTCGGCGGACCAGATGGCCGAGGATCTGCGCGCACAGGGGTGGCGCGTTGCAAGACGCTCCAAGGCAGACGAACCAACAGAAGAAACACAAATATTCCTGTGTGACGAAGAAGATGAAAGCGGACTGTTCTGCCGCCTGTCCCCACTAACCTTCGTAGGTGGCACTCTGGTTCCGTCGCAGGGCGCGACGGGGGGCAATCCCGCGCATCCTGCAGCGCTGGGATCTGCCGTGATCCACGGCCCATTCACAGGGCGGCACGAGAATTTTGCACGGCGACTGGACGCGGCCAAAGCCGCTCGGCTGGTGGTCGACGCGCCCAGTTTGACCCGCGCACTCGAGGCTCTGATTGCACCGGATAAAAGCGCACAATTGGCGCGAAACGCGTGGGAAGTTGTGACCGAAGGGGCCGAGGCCACGGAACTGGTCGTTTCAACACTCGTGGCCCGCCCGGCCCGACAGCGGGAAGCCGCGTGATGCAGGCCCCGAGATTTTGGTTTAAGCCTCCGAAACGCCCCGGCTGGCAGGCGCACGCATTGGCGCCACTTGGTGCGATCTATGCCGCAGCAACCGCCCGCCGGGTTTCACGAAACGGGTATTGTGCCGATGTGCCGGTGATCTGTGTCGGAAATATCAATGCAGGCGGAACCGGCAAAACACCAACCGTAGCGTGGTTGCTGCAACATTTCGGCGATGCGGGTCGCTCAGCACACGTGGTCACGCGCGGCCATGGTGGCAACCTGGAAGGCCCGGTTGCGGTTGATCCGCGCAATCACCGGGCCGAGGACGTAGGCGACGAGCCCCTCTTGCTGGCCGCTTTTGGTCCTGTCTGGGTCGCCAAGGACCGCGCCGCCGGTGTGCGCGCCGCCCAGGATGCCGGGGCACAGGTCGTTATTCTGGATGACGGCTTTCAAAATCCGGCGGTGGAAAAAGACCTGTCCATAGTTGTGGTGGATGCATTGCGCGGGTTTGGAAATGGCCGCGTTATTCCTGCCGGTCCGCTGCGTGAACCCGTTTCCAAAGGCATGAAACGCGCGGATTTGCTGTTGTCCATCGGGTCAGAGAAAGACAGTGATCGCATGCTTGAAGCTTGGTACGATCCAAGTTGGCCACCAGTAGTCAGCGGATCTTTGGAGCCGTTACAAACGGGCATGGCGTGGGACGGGCTGCCCGTATTGGCATTTGCCGGAATTGGCCACCCCGAGAAGTTTTTTGCCACGCTCAGGTCGCTCGGCGCAAAAGTCATCCACGGAGAGGCTTTGTCCGATCATCAGCCCCTGACGCCAGCGCTGATGCAACGGTTGCAATCCGATGCCAATCGCACAGGCGCACAGATGGTGACGACGGAAAAAGATGCTGTCCGTCTGCCGGCAGAGTTTCGTGCAAAGGTGCTGTCGGTCCCGGTGCGCTTGTCATTGCGCAACCCGGAACCACTTTTGTCAAAGCTCGACGCGCTTTAGCTTTCCAGCTGCGCGTCCAGCTGTTCTTTCAGTTGTTCGAATGACATGTTGCCATGGACAGTGCCGTTGATCACCAGGCCCGGCGTGCCCCGAATTTCGTACTCGGCCATGTTTTTCTCGTAATGTGCCACCATGGCTTGGGCCATGTCACCGTCGGACAAACAAGCCTCCATTTCCGCCTCGCCCAAACCGGCTGCGCGCCCGATGGTGCGCAGGTTGTTGGCAATGACGGCGCCGCCTTGGCTGGGCACGTTCCACTCGCGTTGCTTTTCGTAAATCATGTCGGCAATCGCGAAATACCGCATCTCGCCACCACACCGCGCCAGCATCGCGGCCCACAGACCGGGGCGGTCAAAATACACCTCGCGATAAACGAAGTTGATCATGCCGGTATCAACATACTCGGCCTTGAGCTGAGGCATCACATCCGAATGGAACCGGGCACAGTGCGGACAAGTAAACGACGCGTATTCGATCAATGTCACTGGCGCGTCGGGGTTGCCCAGAGTCATGTCGGCAACCTCGACCCCATTTTGGGCCTCCTGTGCAAGGGCAGGCATCGCGGCTGCGGTGGCCAGGCCAGCGGCCCCAAGGGACAGAAGGTTTCTGCGGTTCAACATCTCAGCGGCTCCTTACCGTTTTGGTTGTCTCGATAGTACGTTTTTGCCCAAGGTTTCCAGCGCATTGCGCAGCCCGTCGTCAGCCACATCCTGCGACATGTCCGCGGCCCGGCGGGCCATTTCAGGGGTGGGAGTTGTCTTGGGGCCTTCGAACGCCGTTGCAGGCTCGGCAAAGCCTATGGGCGCAGTTTGGGTCAGCTTGATCCGCGAAATCGCAGAGTAGCCGTAGCAGGCGTTCACCCGTTCGCGGATGGATTCCTTTTGCATTTCCAGCATCGGCGCCTGCGCGCCGGTGGTCAGCAATGTCAGTGTGGCCCCAAACCCCTGGCGGCCATATTGCACCTTTACCGGGCGGGCGGCACGGGCGGTTTCAGCGCCAACAACGTCTTCCCAGTGAGTTAAAAGGCGTGAAACGGCAAAGCCCCGGCTTTCCCCTGCCTTTGCAATCCGCGCAGACAAAAGCGACGCGGTTCGTTCGAACCCGCGCTTGCGGCGTTTTGGTTGATCGGGGCGTCTGGGTTGCATTGCACCGTGGCTTCCGTTCACATGAAGCTCATCGTACTGCGCCAAAACCGTGCCAGCCAGCCCCAACGCCCAAGAGGAAGCATAAAGATTGTGTGAAGATGCGGTGAGTCAGCGGCTTTTGGCCTGGTATGATATAAACGCGCGCAAACTGGCGTGGCGCGTGGGGCCCGATGCATGGCGAGCAGGGCAGCGGGCCGACCCGTACGCGGTCTGGATGTCCGAGATCATGTTGCAACAGACCACCGTTGCCGCGGTGGACAAGTATTTTCGCCGCTTCACCACTCTGTGGCCCGATGTTCATGCGCTGGCCTCGGCAAAGGATGCCGATGTCATGGGCGAATGGGCCGGGCTTGGCTACTATGCCCGGGCGCGCAACCTGCTGAAATGTGCCCGCGTGGTCAGCGGCGAATGGGGGGGCGTCTTCCCGGGTACACGCGCCGGACTGCAGGCCCTACCGGGCATCGGCCCTTATACGGCCGCAGCCATTTCGGCGATTGCTTATGACCGGCCGGAAACCGTTGTGGATGGCAATGTCGAGCGTGTCATGGCCCGTCACTTCGCGGTTCAGACGCCCTTGCCCAAAGCCAAGAAGGACCTGACAGACCTGGCGGGCGCAGAGACACCCGAGCATCGCCCCGGCTGCTATGCGCAGGCGGTGATGGATCTGGGTGCCACGATCTGCACCCCGCGCAACCCGGCCTGCGGCATTTGCCCGTTGTCAAAGACTTGCCTTGGCCGCGCCCGCGGCATTGCAGCCGAATTACCCCGCAAAACACCAAAGAAACCCAAACCCACCCGCAGGGGCATTGCCTATTTGGCCCGGCGTGACGATGGTGCCTGGCTGTTGGAGGATCGCCCGGCGCGTGGCCTGTTGGGCGGCATGTTGGGTTGGCCCACCGAGGGCTGGGACGGCACCGATGACGGTGCACCGATGCCTGCCAATTGGCAGGATGTCGGGGTGGAAGTCACCCACACGTTCACTCATTTCCACCTGCGCCTACAGGTTCTCGCAACACAGGTTCCGCAAGGTGCCAACCCGGCTCGCGGCAACTTTCGCGCGTTGCGGCCCGCCGACTTGCCGACGCTGATGCGCAAAGCCTTTGATGCGTCGCAACGTTACTTTGATCAATCCGAGCCGGACACATTAGGGTAGCGGCAGGAGGACCGGCGACATGAGCACCGCACAGATTTCCACCACAAATGCCCTGCCGTTCTGGATCTCGGTCACCGGGGTGCCGCTGATCTTTGCAGGAGCTTATTTTGGCGGCTGGATCCTGATCACGCTGCCGGTCTATTTTGTGCTGTCCAGCACGTTGCTGGATGCGCTGGTGGGCCTGAACACCGACAATGCCGACCCCGATACGCCGGATGACGATCTGTTCTGGTACAGGCTGGTCACACTGATCTGGTTCCCGCTGCAATGCGCCACCCTGATTTGCCTGGTCTGGTGGGCCGGGCGCGGCCAGTTGGCGGTGTGGGAGTTCCTGGTACTGGCTTATTCCACCGGCCTTTTGACCGGCGGGGTGGGCATCAACTACGCGCATGAGCTGATGCATCAGAAGAACCGGCTGGAACGGTGGCTGGGCGATCTGCTGATGGCCAGCGTGCTGTACAGCCATTTCCGCAGCGAGCATTTGTTGGTGCACCACCTTTATGTCGGCACCCCGCGCGATCCGGTCAGCGCCCGGTATAACGAGGGGTTCCACCGCTTCTTTCCACGCGTTTTGCGGCAATGCCTGGCGTCGGCATGGAAGGCGGAAAAGGCGATGCTGGCCCGGCGCGAACGGCCCGTCTGGCATGCGTCCAATCCGTTCTGGCGCTATGGCGCGCTGCAGGTTGGGTTCCTTGCCCTGGCGCTGGCTGTGGGCGGCTGGGCCGGGCTGGTGTTCTTTGTGCTGCAGGCGTTTTTTGCGGTGCTGTATCTGGAGCTGACCAATTACGTGGAGCATTACGGGCTGACCCGAAAGCATCTGGGCGATGGCAAATACGAGCATGTGCAACCCCGCCACAGCTGGAACGCCGCGCACCGGGTGACCAACTGGCTGTTGATCAACCTGCAGCGCCATTCCGACCACCATTATAAACCCAACCGCCGGTTCCCGCTGTTGCAGACCTATACCCCCGACGAAGCCCCGCAATTGCCGCTGGGATACCCGTTCATGACCGGCATGGCGCTGAT
Source organism: Actibacterium mucosum KCTC 23349 (assembly GCF_000647975.1). GTDB lineage: Bacteria > Pseudomonadota > Alphaproteobacteria > Rhodobacterales > Rhodobacteraceae > Actibacterium > Actibacterium mucosum. Next base: position 565,585 of record NZ_JFKE01000001.1, on the reverse strand, counting down.
CCCGCCCCTGTGGCGGCGGCGCATGAACCCGCGGGTTCGGGCCTGGCGCAAGACGTTTTATCCAGAGATTGAAGACTGGACCGCCTATAACAAGGGCACATTGCCCCTGCCCAAAGGAAGCTGACCGCATGATCATCCGAAAAGAGGAACCCGGCGACATTGCGTTGATCCGGGACCTGACCGAACGCGCCTTTGCGCCTATGCCCTATAGCGATGGGACCGAGGCGCCGATTATCGATGCGCTGCGCCGCGACGGCGACCTGACGCTGTCGTTGGTGGCAGTTGACGGGGGGCTCATCGGCCATGTGGCCTTTTCGCCAGTGACCATCGAGGGGGTGCGCAACTGGTACGGGTTGGGCCCGATCTCGGTAGAACTGTCGCGGCAAAAACAGGGGGTCGGCTCGGCCCTGGTGGCCGAAGGGTTGGCCCGGCTGCGTGATATCGGCGCGACGGGTTGTGCGCTGATTGGGCGGCCGGCGGTCTATGGCCCGATGGGGTTTCGCAGCAACGGGCAGCTGAGCTATCGCGGGGTGGACCCGGCCATCGTGCAGTTCATCACCTTTGGCGATGAACCAACGGGCGCGCTGCGTTTTGCGCCCGCGTTCGACAAGGACACCGCCGGGACATGAAAAAAGCCCCGCCAACAAGGGCGGGGCGAAGTCGATGCCGTGACTTTGGCCACAGGCATTGGCGGTATTCGATTAATTCGGGCGCGCGGCCATTTCGGCGCGGATCTGTTGGCGCAGCAGGTCAATTGGCACATTCTTGCCCTCGCGCTTGAACTGCCAATAGGTCCAGCCATTGCAGCTGGGCGCGCCTTCCAGCGCGGCGCCAACCTGATGGATCGAGCCCTTCACGCCATCGGCCACCAGCGAACCGTCGGCACGCACCTTGGCGACCTTGCCGCGCGGCGAAGTCAGAACCTCGCCCGGTTGCAGCAACCCGCGTTCGACCAGCTGGCCGAAGGGCACGCGCGGCTCGGCCCGTTTCGAAGCGCTGACGATCAGCGATTCCTTGTCGAACTTACGGACATTGGCGATACGGTCGGTTGCGACCTTGCGGTATTTCTCTTCCCGTTCGATGCCGATGAACTCACGGCCCAGTTTCTTGGCCACCGCACCGGTGGTGCCGGTGCCAAAGAACGGGTCCAGCACAACGTCGCCCGGATTGGTCGTGGCCACCAAAACGCGGTGCAGCAGGCTTTCAGGTTTTTGCGTCGGATGCGCCTTGTCGCCGTTTTCATCCTTTAGCCGCTCGTGCCCGGTGCAGATCGGCAGCACCCAGTCGCTGCGCATCTGCACACCTTCGTTCAGCGCCTTCAGCGCCTCGTAATTAAACGTGTATTTGCTGGCTTCCTGTTTCGAGGCCCAGATCATCGTTTCATGCGCATTGGTCAGCCGCTTGCCGCGGAAATTCGGCATTGGGTTCGACTTGCGCCACACCACGTCATTCAGGATCCAGAACCCCTGGTTCTGCAGCTCGGCACCCATGCGGAACACGTTGTGATAGCTGCCGATCACCCAGATCGCGCCGTTGGGTTTCAGGATGCGTCGCGCGGCCTTCAGCCAGTCGCGGGTGAACCGGTCATAGGCGCGGAAACTGTCGAACTGATCCCAGTCGTCATCCACCGCATCCACTTTGGAGTTATCGGGGCGGTGCAGATCACCCTTGAGCTGCAGGTTATAGGGCGGGTCGGCAAAGATCAGGTCAACCGAGTTCTCGGGAAGTGCATTCATCACTTCCACACAATCGCCATCCAGAATCTGGTTCAGCGGCAGCGTGGCTGCCGGTTTGGTTTTGGTCGTCATATCTGCCTCTGTCCCGCGCCTTTTTGGCGTCGTGTGTTGTGGACAAAGATGATTCAAACGCGATTCGGCGTCAAATTCTTTTTTGAATCAGTCACTTACAGATTTGTCTTGATACAAGATATTGTGGACAGGTTTGAAGCTGCGTCTATGGTGTGGGGTCACACCAAGATTTATCAGCGCCGCGCGATGCGCCTTGGTGGGGTATCCGGCGTTTTGGTCCCAGCCATAGCCGGGGTATTGTTGCGCCAAATCCACCATGACCCGGTCGCGCTGGGTTTTCGCGATGATCGAGGCCGCGGCGATCGACAGGCTGCGCGCATCGCCCTTCACCACGCATTCGCCGGGGCATGGCAGGCCCTGCGGCATGGCGTTGCCATCGATCAGCACGTGGTCCACCGGCAGGTTCAGCGCCGCAACCGCACGGACCATGGCCACCAGACTGGCATTGCGGATGTTCAGCGCGTCAATTTCATCCACACCCACATGCACGCAGGCGACATTGGCATCGCGCATCAGCGCGTCGAAAAGGGCAAACCGCCGTTTCTCGCTGAGCTTTTTCGAATCGTTGAGCCCTGCTGGGATGTTACCGGGATCCAGCCATACCGCCGCGGCGGTGACGGGTCCGGCCAGGGGGCCACGCCCCGCCTCATCCACGCCGACAACGCAGCGGGCGCCTTGCGCCATTGCCTGGGTTTCAAACTCGAAATTGGGTTTTTCATGGGCCATGCCCCTCATTGCGCCGGGCACAGCCGGCGAGCAAGTGGAAAAAGATGGGCGGAGGGCGGCCCCTCCGCCCCAGTGGGCGCGGATCATCGGGAAAGGATGGCTGAACGTGACCCGCGCCTGCTCGAAAACGCTTAGGGCTTGCCACCAATCAGGAAACCGCGCGAGGTCAGGCAGCTGGCCGAATAGGCGGCGCGCGATTTCCCCTTTTTGGTGGTGTAGTAGGTTTCGCAGGACCGGGGCAGCAGCCCCCGATAGTTCACGTTGCTAAGACACTTGTCCGGAAGAACCATGTCATCCGGTTGTCCCTTGCCCAGACCGGTCGGCGCACGCAGGCAGGACAGCGGCAAGATGCCGTGGCCATACCGCACCAGTTGATACCGCCGGGCGTGATGCGATGTGAAGGTATGCGTGTGTGTAGCCACCACGGGCTCTGGCGTTGGCTCGGGCTTTTTCTTGTCTTTCTTTGAGGCTTGCGAAATGCCGTAAATCGCCAATGCACCCAACAACACTGCCGCAGCGGTGTCCGAGTTTTTGTCAGCCAACACCGGTCGCGCCCCAACGGGGGACAGAGCCAGTGTGGCGGCGATCAAAGTGGCACAGGTGGTTTTGAACATTGGCAAGCTCCTTGCACGGATAAATTGGTGATGCCCCAACCTGTGCCGGACACGTTCAGGCAAACAATATCGCCGCAATGCCATCCAATAACGCGCAGCAAATTGCGGTTGTTATTGAATTACGCACCTGCATTTCCCATTCTGTTCCCATGAAACGTGCAATCCTCTTTTCCGTGGCCATGGTCGCGGCTTTGTCAGCAGCAAACGCCGCACACGCGGCGTGCTATGCCGACTATAAGGCCAAACAGAACAGCCCGTTGCGCCTGCATTACGGGGTGATCGAGCTGCCCGATACCGCGTGCAACCAACGCGCCGCCGCGCGGGCCGAGATCGAACAACGCATTGCCAGCGACGGCTGGCAGTTGCTGAACGTCATGTCGATGTTCGGCGAAGATGGACTTGGGGAAAGGAAAGACAGTGCCGGGGCCTATTTCCTTCGTTACTGACAAACGGCTGAACACGGTTGTTCCCATCGGCATTGCCGCCATCGTCGCGATCCTTCTGATCACGGCGGTTTTGCTGTTCATCAACCTGCCCGACGCCAACGCGTTTAACGCACGGGTAGAGCGGATATTCGTTGAAAACGACGACCTACGCGCGGGGGCCGAGATCAAGCTGTTAGAGATTCTGGCCGAATCCGGTACGGCGTTTTCTGGCGTTCTGGCCAGTTACCGGGTGGTGATCTTTGTGCTGCTGGTTTTTGCCACCGCGTTGCTGATCGCCGCGCTGGTCTTTCTGGTCACCATCATCGCGCTGAACCGCCGCATGTCCGAGATCGAGCGGGCCGGGATTCAGGTCGCCTCGTTGTTGATCAGCCGGGACGAGAATACTGTTGTCTTGAACAATATGGAGTTCAAGTTGACACCTGCGGCCATCGAAACCCTGTCGGTTCTGGCCGAGGCGCGGATGGACGAGGATATCCTCAGCGGCTCGGAAATAGAGGCCGTCATCTCGGGCCGTAATGCTGCCGATTGCGACGAAGCCGCCGGCGCCACGCGGATCAAACGCCTGCGCGACGCGCTGGGCAACCAGATGATGAGCGAGCTGTTGATCAAGAACATCGCCCGCAAAGGATACATGCTGTCGATCGACAAGGATGTCATTCGGATGCTCTAGCCTGCCCGGTCAGGCCAGCGGGATATCGGCGGCACCTTTGCTGTCCTGATAGGTGCCCGACAGGCTTTCATAGGTCGCCTCGATCTCGGCGATCTGCGCCATCAGCTTTGCGCGGACATCAGGCGCGGCGTTCTGGGCTTCGCCACGAATGGACCAGCTTTGCCAATAGGCGTTCTGGGTCCGATAGCCACCCGGTTGCACATCGAACACCTCGCGCAGGATGTTCAGATCGTGCGGAATGGCAAAGCTGTCGCGGCTGTCTTGGTGGCTGAAAAGATAGAAGAAGTTGTCAAAACCCGCCCAGGTGATGGCTGACAGGCATAACGAGCAGGGTTCGTGCGTCGACAAAAAGATCAGATCGGACGTGGCCGGGCGGTCGGCGGCGGGCATTTCATAAAACGTCTTCAGGCACTGCATCTCGCCATGCCAAAGCGGGTTCGCGGTTTCGTTGTTGGTTTCGGCCAGAACCAGCGACAGATCCGATTTGCGCAACAGGGCCGCGCCAAATACCTTGTTGCCGGTTTGCACGCCTTCGCGCGTCAGCGGCACGATGTCGTTGGCGATCACGTCCAGCAACCGGCCCAACAAAACAGCATCAACCCCAATCATTCAGACCCTTTCCAAAAGGTTTTTGTCTGCGCACAAGCCTATGCCGATGACGCAGAACCTGCCAAGCGCCTTTTCCGGCGCTGCAATAATGGTGGGGTATTTGGTTACGAGTCGCCCTTATCTGGCGATAATTTGGTCGGAGTGAGAGGATTCGAACCTCCGACCCCTGCCTCCCGAAGACAGTGCTCTACCAGGCTGAGCTACACTCCGACCGTGCGGGGCGTCGTACGCCTTTCGGACTGCCTTGGCAAGAGGGATCAAGTGCCCTGATCGTCAGATTTTTTCCGTCGCAGCATGGAAGATACCCGGAAGGCGCCGGGGGAAAATAGGCGCGAGCGACTGCGCAGGACCGGTGTGTTTTCGGACCGTCCACCAATGGATTCGCGCACAAGGATGTAAAGGCCGCTGGCGATGATCACCCCCGCCCCGATTATCGTCGTCTTGTCCAGCGTCTCGCCGAAGAATGCATAGCCGAATATCGTGGCCCAGATGATTTGCGAATATTGCATCGGCGCGACAATCGTGGCCTCACCCATGCTGTAGGCGACCACAAGGCCCAGCGCGCCCATAAAGCCCAAAACAGCGATCATGCCAGTACCCGCAAGGTCGCGCAGCGGCATCGGCTCATAAACGAAGGCCAGCGCGATACCCATCACCACAAACGTGGCCGCGAAGGGGAACAGAAGCATAACAACGCGACGTTCCTCTCGTCCGATTTTGCGCGAGATGATCGATTGCAGGCTGGCCGCCAGAACCGTCGTCAAGGCCGCCAAATGGCCCAGCTGCATCGGTTCGGCACCCGGACGAATAACGATCAGGACGCCTGCAAGGCCAACCACAACCGCTGCGGCGCGGTGGATCCCCACCTTCTCTCCCAGCATCGGGATGGACAAGACAGTGATAAGCAGCGGCGTCGCGAAAATGATGGCATAGACTTGCGCCAACGGAAGCGTGGCAAAGGCATAAAACGCGCCAACGGCACCAAAGGGCATGGTGATCGACCGAATGGCAATCCACCCCGGATGCACGGGCCGCAGGTTGCCCGGTGTAGGGTCGCGCACCAGCATCATCGTGGTCAGCGGGAACGAGAACAGGCTGACAAAGAACAGCGTCTGAATAGGGGAGTAGCTGCCGCCAAGAAATTTCACCACCACGTCATGGGTGGAAAACAAGGCAAAGGCCAACAGCGCAATCGCGGCAGCTTTCAGGTTCATGGTGATCGTCCTCTCGGTGGCGATGGCGTACATGGCGCCATCGCAACATCTTTAGGACGACTTCAACGCCTGTTACAGGCTGGCGTCAAGCGCCGCGATCACCGCGTCGCCCATTTCAGCAGTCGATACCGGGGTGCCGCCATCGGCCTGCATCAGGTCGGCGGTGCGCACGCCATCGGCCAGCACCTGTTCAACCGCGGCCTCCAGACGATCCGCCTCGACCCCTTGATCAAACGAATACCGCAGCGCCATGGCAAAGCTCAGGATACAAGCCGACGGGTTGGCCTTGCCCTGCCCCGAGATGTCGGGGGCCGAGCCGTGCACCGGTTCGTACATCGCCTTGGGCCGGCCATTGGCCATCGGCGCGCCCAGCGACGCCGAGGGCAGCATGCCCAGCGACCCGGTCAGCATCGCGGCACAATCCGACAGGATGTCGCCAAACAGGTTGTCGGTATAGATCACGTCGAACTGCTTGGGCGCGCGCACCAGCTGCATGGCGCCATTGTCGGCATACATATGGCTCAGCTCGACCTCGGGGTAATCCTTGGCAACTTCGGTCACCACGTCACGCCACAGGATGCCCGATTCCATCACGTTGGCCTTTTCCATCGAGCACAGCTTTTTGTTGCGCCGCATGGCCAGTTCGAAGGCCGCGCGGGCGCCGCGTTCGATCTCGGATTCGGTATAGCGCTGGGTGTTGATGCCAACGCGCTCGTTGCCTTCCTCGAAAATGCCGCGGGGTTCGCCGAAATACACGCCGGCCGTCAGCTCGCGCACGATCATGATGTCCAGACCCGCCACCACATCGGTTTTCAGCGACGAGAAATCGGCCAGCGCGTCAAAGCATTGCGCGGGGCGCAGATTGGCGAACAGGTCCATTTCTTTGCGCAGGCGCAGCAGACCGCGTTCGGGCTTTACGCTGAAATCCAGGTTGTCATATGCCGGGCCACCCACGGCGCCCAGCAGCACCGCGTCAACTTCTTGCGCCTTGTCCATCGTGGCATCCGCCAAAGGCACCCCGTGCACGTCATAGGCCGCACCACCCACCAGATCTTCGGACACGTCGAACTGCAAGCCGCGCTTGGCGCCGAACCAATCGATGATCTTGCGCACTTCGGCCATCACTTCGGGGCCAATACCGTCGCCGGGCAGGATCAGGATAGAAGGGTTCGACATGAGCGTGTTCCTTGCGAAATTTGCGTTGCCTTCGCCTATCGCCAAGGCCCGGCAGGGTCAAGGCAGATGCGCCGCCATACCCTCGGCCAGCATGTCCCAGACGCGCCGGATACGCGGTGTCTGGCGCATGCTTTCATGGGCGGTCAGCCACACCGGCAGCACCGGCAGGTCCATTTCGGACAACACCTGCCGGACGGCGGGATCGTGCAATCCGATACGCAACTGGCCAAAGCCAATACCGCACCCGGCCCGGACCAGTTCCCAGTACACGGTATTCTGGTCGCAGCGGATGGCGAAGGCGTGCTTGTCCAGCGTCAGGCCAAACTGTGCGAAACCGTGGATGATATCCTCGTCCCGATCATAGCCGATCAGACGGTGTTTCAACATATCCTCGGGCGTTTGCGGCGCCGGATGCCGGGCCAGATAGCTTTCCGCGGCAAAGACACCCAGCTTGGCGTCGCCCAGGTGCTTGGTGACCACATCCAGTTGCGTGGGCCGGTACATGCGCAGGGCGATATCGGCCTCGCGGAACAAAAGGTTTTCGGACGTGTCCGAGGGCACAAGTTCCAGCTCGATCTCAGGGTGGCGATCCATGATCTGGGCCATAACAGGCGGCAGGATGTGATGGGCGACAAAGACACTGGCGGTCAGCCGCACCACACCGCGCAGTTCCTCGGACCGGCCGGCCGCCGTCAGGGCAATCTGGCCAGCGGCCTGTCGCATAGCCTGCGCGGCGGGCATCAGGGCCGCGCCCACATCCGTCAGGATAAGACCCTTGGGTTGACGGTGAAAAAGCTCCACCCCCAATGCGTCCTCTAACGCCTTGACCTGCCGGCCCAGCGTCGGCTGGCTGGCCCCCAGCAAGCGCGCAGCCGCCGACAGCGACCCGGTTTCGGCCACGGCAAGGAAAGACTGCACCAGCGCCCAGTCCATATTCATCAATGGGTTTGCCATACATTTATGAATAGCACAGCAACGGATTCAGGCAATTCCGAAACTCTGTTGAAGAGGTCATGTTAAGCTCAACGCAGCATGGAATGGAGCCAGAAGATGACACCAACTGTTCTTATCCTTGGCGGTAACGGCCGGTTTGGCCGCAATGCCACCGAAGCCTTCGAAACCGCCGGCTGGATCGTGCGCCAATTTGATCGCGCCACCGACAATCTGTGGGACGCCGCCTGGGGCGCACAGGTTATCGTGAATGCATGGAACGCGCCCTATGCCGACTGGGCCACCGTGCTGCCACTGCAAACCCGGCAGGTGATCGAAGTGGCCGAGGCCACAGGTGCCACGGTGATTGTTCCCGGCAATGTCTATGTCTTTGGCACCGAAGCGCCCGAGGCATTTGGCCCTCAAACACCCCACGCCGCGACCAATCCACTGGGCCGGTTGCGGGTTGAGATGGAGGCCGCGTATCGCAACTCTAATGTCCGCACGATCATCCTGCGCGGCGGCGATTTTCTGGATACCCAAGCCTCTGGTAACTGGTTTGACATGATCATGGCCAAGCCTTTGGCCAAGGGCAAACTCACCTATCCCGGCCCGACCGACCGCCCGCATGCCTGGGCCTATTTGCCCGACATGGCGCGTGCTGCTGTAAAACTGGCCGAAATGCGCGACGATCTGAACCGGTTCGAAGATGTGCCTTTTCCCGGCTATACGCTGACGGGTGAAGAGCTGACCAAGGCCGTTGCACAGGTGATGGGAACACCAATCAAGGCTAGCCCGATGTCCTGGACCCCACTCCAGATCGCCCGGCCCTTCTGGAAGATGGCCAAGCACTTGGTCGAGATGCGATACCTCTGGTCCAAACCGCACCATTTGGACGCCACGCGGTTCGACGCCTTGCTGCCAGATTTCAGGCACACGCCGCTGGAACACGCACTGGCTTCAGCGCTTCAGTTCCAGATCAACCCAGACAAGGCGGTGGCGTGAGGCCGCGGCCACCAGATCGGCGCCGTACTGATCCGCGGCGGGCCAAAAAACACCGCTGTTCAAAACCCGAAAACCGGTCGAGGGTAATATATAACTGACACGCAGATTGCCCGGGCCATCCTCGGGCCAATCTGCGGTATCCAATGCGGGGTCGCCGGTGTGATCAGGGTTGGCAGCAGCCACGCCCCCATCACTGCGCGGCACAGTATGTTGCAGGCGCGGGTGCTCCAGCAAAACACGCAACGTATCTCGCAGGCCGTCCCCGTCCGCCGGATCAAGGTTCGCGTCTCCCAGAACCACAACAGGGCCGGCAGGCGGCGAGACCGCCAGTTCACCGTTCAGATAGTGCGCCCAAAACCGCATTTCGTCCGCGTTGCGCCTGCCATTGCGATCCTCGGGGCCGTCAAAGACCGGGGGTGTCGCGTGCCAGGTCAGCAGGTTCAGTGGGCCGTCGGGGGCTTGAATGGTCACATCCCAATGCGCAACCGAAGACAGGCGCTGAACATCGAAAATCTCGGCGTTCGGGAAAAGTGCGCCGTCTAGACGGGGCAAATCGGCGTCGGGCAAGTCTTGCCACAGCATCGACGTGAAATCGCGCGCGCCCAAGATCGGAAATCGCGACATGACCGCCATGCCGCCTTCGCCGGTGAACCGCCCGAAACCCTGTGCGTCACGCCACGCGGTGTTCCGCCCGTCGCCGTCATGGTCAAGTCCCGTCCGTAGCCCTGAGTTGGGTTGTGATGCATATAGATGCGGCATCAGATGGCCTTGTTCTGCGACCCGTCGGCCCAGAGCCGCCAGGGCCGCATTCTGCGCGTCCCAGTCGATGCCCTGCAGCACAATGATATCGGGCGCGTTTAACGCAATGACCTCGACCACGGCTGTGACCTGCTCATCCTTTCCCGCAAGGATATCACCCAGAAGCTGACCGGGGCCACGACGCGACAATTCGGTGTTGTAGGTAGCGATGCGTATCGGTTCGGCCCACAAGGGCACTGCGAACACTACCGCGATCAGACCGGCTGCAAACCCTCTTCCCCGGGATCGGCGCGGCGGCGCTGCTCTTCGATTAACGTCGCAATCCGCTGGATTGCCACGCCGCGCATGAACAGGTTGGCTGGTAACAGGGCCCATGCGGTGATTGTCCATATCAGTGTCTGCGGCTGCTCAACCGATAGTGGCGCGAAATATGTCGAGGTCAACTTGAGAATGGCCGGAAACAGGAACGGCAGGACAAAGCCCACGGCGATGTTAAACTGCGCGATCCGTGTAAGACGCGTTACAACGCCACCGCCAGCTGTTGGATCAAAGGTTGGCAGGTTCACCCAAACATTGAACGAGCCATTCCCCAGCGGCCAACGTGTGAACCGAATAATCAAGGCCAGGGTCAACAAAGAAACAAGCGACATGAAATAGGCCAGACCGGCCGCCATGCGCACTTTGTCCACCTGCTCGACAGAGGCCGCGTCCGGCAAAGCCAACACCATCAATCGAACAGGACTGTAGGGAAAGTCCAGCACTTGCCCGACCAACCCGCCAAGTGCCTGAACCAATCCAATGGCCAGACCGCTTTCCTGCATGCCTCGGCACAACACCGATAACATCAAAATAGTCAGGAACATTGCGGCAAACCGAATGCGGTTGAACGGCGGGGCGTCGCGGAACTCGATCAACCCCGGATAGGTCGCGACATATTCAAAAAGGGTGAGCGCACCGGCAAAGATGGCAACAAACGCGACGATCTGCGACGCGTCCGAGGACACGTTCGGCAGAAACACCGACGGCGTTACGATCATCATCACCACGAGGAATGCTCGGGCGACGGCACCTGTTAGTTGAGCGATCACTGCTCATTTTCCCCAAACTGGTCGGTTCCGGTACGATGCCGGTCCCTTTTCCCAACTTGTTCCCGCGGATTTAGGCGGGCTGCCTCATTCTTGCCCAAATTTTGCCTACTTTCACTTTGTCCCGCAAGACTTTGTTAAGCTTAACGGAATCAATGTGGCAAATTCTGGGTAAAACTGTCGCTGGATTGCATCAATTGCAAAGCGCAAAAAGGCCGCCCCTGTGGGACGGCCCAATATCTTGTGGATCGGCGATGGTTAGACCCAAGGACGTGCTTGTGCCGCTGTTTCCTCAAACGCATCAATCGACGTGGATTTTTCCATGGTGAGGCCAATATCGTCCAGTCCGTTCAGCAGGCAATGCTTGCGAAAAGCGTCAACTTCAAAAGAAATCTCACCGCCATCGGGGCCGGTGATGGTCTGATTTTCGAGGTCGACCGTCACGGTTGCATTCGCGCCGCGATTGGCATCGTCCATCAGTTTGTCGACGTCTTCTTGCGGCAAAACGATGGGCAAGATGCCATTCTTAAAACAATTGTTATAAAAAATGTCGGCGAAACTGGTCGAAATTACACATTTGATGCCGAAATCTTTGATCGCCCAGGGCGCATGTTCGCGGCTTGAGCCGCACCCGAAGTTGTCGCCGGCCACAAGGATTTCGGCGTTGCGATAGGCCGGTTTGTTCAGCACGAAATCCTCGATCTCGTTGCCTTCGCGGTCATAGCGCATCTCGTCGAACAGGTTCACACCCAGACCTGAACGCTTGATCGTCTTCAGAAAGACCTTGGGAATGATCATGTCTGTGTCGATATTGACCAGCGGCATCGGCGCCGCGATCCCGGTGAGTTTGGTGAATTTGTCCATTATCGGTTTCCTCGGTTTTGCTGCTTCAGGCCGCTCAGGTCGAACCCGATCTTTCGGGCGGTGCGGGCTATGAAGCTGTTGTCTTCGGGTCTGTGGTTCTTGTGATAGGGGCGCACCAGCGAGGCATAGAGATGCACCGCTAGCGTGTCGTCGGTCAGCCAGGTGTCGTCGCCGCAATAGCCGCTGAAAAACACGTCAGTCATGACGCCCCGGATGGGATAGAACACATCCGGTTCCACCGCGTGGTGCAGCTCGCCGGACTTGCGCAACGTGTATTGCAGCGCGCGCGGGCCCAGCGAGGGGCGGTTCACCTGAATGGATTTCAGCAACCGCCGGCCGGGCGGGACGGCGGCGACCTCGGCCTGCTGGGGTTTGCCCAGCCATGGCGGAACCCATTCGGGATCGGCGAACCAGTCGAGCAGTTGGTTCAGGGTCTTGCTGTCCTGGGGCAGGCGCAGCACGGCCCCGTTGACGGAACCCGGCGGCTCGAACCCGACATGGTAGTCGGCCACCGGCAACGGGCGCACAGCCACCATGTCGGTGTCGATCCAGATCATATCGGTCTGTTTGAGCAGATGCAGCCGGAAGATATCCGACAACATCGCCGGAGTGCCATCGGCCAACCCGTTTTCCGCAGGGTCCCACACCTCGGCCGCCGGGATCGTCTCGACCCCTTCGGGCACAGCCGGTGCTTCGGGCCCGGTGTAGAACACCACGACCCGATGGCCATGCCACACGAAACTGGCCAGCGACAATTCATGCAGCCAGTTCAGCGATCCGCCAATCCAGAGAGAGGCGACCGCTGGCAACAAGGTATCAGGGCCCGACGACACAGCGCGCGCCGTTACATCAGCTCGCGCACATCGGTCAGCTTGCCGGTGATCGCGGCAGCTGCGGCCATGGCGGGCGACACAAGGTGGGTGCGGCCCTTATAGCCTTGGCGCCCCTCGAAATTGCGGTTCGAGGTTGAGGCACAGCGTTCGCCCTCGGACAGCTGATCGGGGTTCATGGCCAGGCACATCGAACAACCCGCAAGGCGCCATTCGAACCCGGCCTCTTTGAACACATCGGCAAGGCCTTCTTCCTCGGCCTGCAACCGCACCAAGCCCGAGCCGGGCACAACCATGGCACGCATGCCGTCCTTGATCTTTTTGCCTTTCACGATCTCGGCGGCGGCGCGCAGGTCTTCGATGCGGCCATTGGTGCACGAGCCGATAAAGACGGTGTCGATCGCGATATCCGACAGTTTCTGGCCCGGGGTCAGGCCCATATAGTCGATCGACCGGCGCGCGGCCTCGACCTTGCCGCCTTCGAAATCTTCGGGCGCGGGCACGGTGGCGGTAATCGGCAGCACGTCTTCGGGGCTGGTGCCCCAGGTTACAACCGGCTCGATCTCTTCACCTTTCAGGGTGATGACCTGATCGAAATGCGCGCCTTCGTCGGTGTAAAGGGTCTTCCACCAGTTCAGCGCGGCCTCCCATTGGGCACCTTTCGGCGCGTGGGGGCGGCCGTTCACGTATTCGAACGTCTTCTCATCCGGCGCGATCAGACCGGCGCGGGCGCCGCCTTCGATGGCCATGTTGCAGACGGTCATGCGGCCTTCCATCGACAGATCGCGGATGGCTTCGCCACAATATTCGATCACATAGCCGGTGCCGCCCGCCGTGCCGGTGGCGCCGATCACGGCAAGGGTGATGTCCTTGGCGGTGACACCGGGGCGCAGCTTGCCGGTGATCTCGACCTTCATGTTCTTGGATTTTTTCTGGATCAGCGTCTGGGTGGCCAGCACGTGTTCCACTTCCGAGGTGCCGATGCCGTGGGCCAGCGCGCCGAACGCGCCGTGGGTCGCCGTGTGGCTGTCGCCGCAGACCACGGTCATACCCGGCAGGGTCCAGCCCTGTTCGGGGCCAACGATGTGCACGATGCCCTGACGGATGTCGGTCACCGGGTAATAGTGGATGCCGAACTCTTTCGCGTTCTTGTCCAGAGCGGCCACCTGGATGGCGCTGTCTTCGGTCATGTTGGCAGGGTCTTCGCGGCCCGGCGTGGTGGGCACGTTGTGGTCCGGCACGGCGATAGTTTTTTCCGGCGCGCGCACCGGGCGACCGGCCATGCGCAGCCCTTCGAAGGCCTGCGGGCTGGTCACTTCGTGCACCAGATGGCGGTCGATATAAAGAAGGCAGGTGCCATCGTCGGCTTCATGCGCGACATGGGCATCCCAGATTTTGTCATAGAGTGTCTTGGGGGACATGAGGGACCTCTCCCGTAAAGTAAGCATCAATCAAAGGGGAACGGTGGCGCACCTTTATAGGCGGGCCAGCACCGTGTGGGTTGCCCCGTAAAACCGTTCGCGCAGGCGGGCACGGTCACCGATATCAAAGATGCGGGTCATGGGCGGGGGATACACGGCTTGGCCGAGTCTATCAAGGGTGGGGCTTGTCTGGGGCTTGCCCGTTGCCCCGCCCCCGCGCAGTATGGCGAAATGGAGCAGGACACCCAGATCGAAGAGGCCACGACCCAGGCCCCCGGCGACAACGCCCCGGCGGAAACCGCCGCCGAAGCCGCGCAAGAGGCGCTGGAACTGGGGCAGATCATCCTGACGCGTTTGGGTCGCTATGCCGATTCCGCGTTTTCCGAGATCGGCCTCTATCAGATTGCCGGTGCCATCGGCCTGTTCCTGATCGCGCATCTGCTTGCCGCAGCACTGCGCCGACCCTTCCACGAATGGCTGCGCCGCCGCGCGGGCTGGCCGAAATGGCGCATCCGTGTCGGGCTGGTGATCCATCGCCGGTTGCGGATGATCTTTTTCGTGGCCGTGATGTGGATCGCGCTGAGCATCCTGCGTGAGGTCACGTGGCCCAGCCGCAGTTACCTGTTCGGCATCCTCACCAACCTGGCCACTGCGTGGCTGGTGGTGATCCTGGCGACGCGGCTGATCCACTCGCCCCTGCTGCGCTGGGTCGTGCGTTATGGCGCGTGGGTCTATGTGACCCTGTCGATCCTTGGCATTGTCGGCGAGGCCGCCAGCCTGCTGGACACCGCCGCGTTGGAGTTTGGCGGCACGCGCATCTCGCTGCTTCTGATCGTGCAGGCGGTTGTGGCCCTGGGGGCGCTGTTTTATGCCGCGCGGTTCCTGTCGTCGACCACGGCAAGCCGGGTGCAAAAGGTTGACGACATGTCGCCATCCATGCAGGTGCTGGTGGTGAAATTTGTCCAGGTGCTGCTGTACGGCGCGGCGTTTTTCATTGGCCTGAAAACCGTCGGTGTCGACCTGACCGGCCTTGCGGTGCTGTCGGGCGCCATCGGCGTGGGACTGGGCTTTGGCCTGCAAAAGGTGGTGTCGAACCTGGTGTCGGGCATCATCATTCTGCTGGACAAGTCGATCAAACCCGGTGACGTGATCAGCCTGGGCGAGACCTTCGGCTGGATCAACGCGTTGGGCGCCCGCTACGTTTCGGTTGTCACGCGGGACGGTCGCGAATACCTGATCCCGAACGAGGATCTGATCACCAACCAGGTGGTCAACTGGTCGCACACCAACGACTTCGTCCGCCTCGATATCCATTTCGGCACCGCCTATGACGACGACCCGCACAAGGTGCGGGCCGTGGCGATCGAGGCCGCCAAATCCGTCGACCGTGTCCTGACCAGCCGCCCGCCGGTCTGCCACGTTGTGGGCTTTGGCGACAGTTCGGTTGATTACATCCTGCGGTTCTGGATCAACGACCCCACCGGCGGGCTGACCAATATTCGCGGCGCGGTTTATCTGGCGCTGTGGGATGCGTTCCAGGAACACGGTTTCTCGATCCCCTTCCCGCAGCGCGAGGTGCGGGTGCTGAGCGATCAGGCCTCGGCCTCCAGTATATCACCTGGCTGACAATCCAGAACCTCGCAGATCCGGGCCAGCGTTTCGAACCGGATGCCTTTGACCTTGCCGCTTTTGAGCAACGAGATGTTCTGTTCCGTGATGCCAACCTGCGCCGCCAATTCGCGCGACTTCATCTTGCGCCGCGCCAGCATCACGTCCAGCCGCACCACGATCTGCATCAGACGAACCCCCGGTTTTCGGCGGCAATATCCACTGCCTGCCGCATTACGACGCCCACGGTATAGATCAAGCCCGCCGCCAAAAGCAGGCCCAATTGCCCCATATCCAGCGACACGGTCAGCGACCGCGCGCCGGGCAACGCATCGATGCTGAGCACGAGGCTGGTATAGATCGGCGACAGGATCGCCAGCCCGGCCTTGGCCAGCAGGGCAAAGGCGATCAGCCGCAGCGTGTCCGCGGCCTCGACCGACAGCGGCTCGCCCTTGGCATAAATACCAAACAGGCGCGCGGTGTACCAAAGCGCTGCAATGGTGGCGGCGGCACCAATCAGGGCAAAGGCCGCCAACAGGGCGGTGGCCAGCACCCCGGTCTCGTCCCTGTGTTCCAACGCGACAAAGCCCAGCGCGGATTTCGTCACCAAGGCAAAAACCACCAGCAGTGCAAACAGGGCAAATCCCCCGACCGAGACCAGCGATAATACGCGAAACACGGCCGACAATTGCCGGGTGCGGGAAGGAAGTTGTGTCATATCTTGCCTCACTAACACGAAAAACTTATCGTTAAACAATAAGTGATTCGCGAGGTACATTCAATGCGCGCCTATTTGTTTTCTTCCGCCCTGCTGGCTGGATGCAGTTATGTGAACCCCCTGACTGTTGCCCAACTGGCCCAGGTTTCGCCGCTGGAGGCGGATCCCGCAGGCTTTGCCGCGCAGGCCGACCTGCCCGAAGGCCTGCATATCCGCGACGGCGGCGCGGTCTTGCAAATCACCGCGACCAACGGGGCAACGGGCGAAGATTTGCAAGGCGCGTTTACCCTCAGGCAACAGGGGCAAATCCATGTGCTGTCGGATATGGATGCGACCGCGTTGCGCGCCCTGCAGGCCACGATCCGCGCATGGAAGACCGCCAATCCGGACGATGTTCACGGGTCGCTGACCATCACCATAGAAGGCTGTACGTCCGGCAGGCTACCCGCGCCCGAGGACACCATCAATGTCGCGCTGCGCGTTGCGCCCGACGCCCCCTTGCGCCCGGTGCTGCGAAACCTGCCGGTTTCCGAACTGCTTGCCGAAACACCGGGCAATACATTTCCGCCATGCAACACCCCCGCACCGGGTTGAAACGGTGTCATTGAGATTTCATCTTTGCAATGATAGCCTGAAGGCATCCCGGCGCCGGGGATTATCGGCGCGTTTGATCGGAGGACCATGTTCTGTCCTTACATGCAGATGCAGTGCATGACACGCTTGGTGCGGATGTGCCGATGACCGGCCCCGCACATAAAAACGCCAGCGAAGAAACGCTCGCGCTCATCCTGAAATCTCTGGACGACGACAAGGCCGAAGACATCGTGTCGATCGACCTGCGCGGAAAATCCGCCATGGCCGACCACATGGTGGTGTGCTCGGGCCGTTCGTCGCGTCAGGTTTCGGCCATTTCCGAGAAACTCGGTGACCGGCTCAAATCCGACCTCGGCATTCTGTGCCGGACCGAGGGTCGCGATACCGGCGATTGGGTGTTGATTGACGCGGGCGATGTGATCGTCCACGTGTTCCGCCCCGAAGTGCGCGAATTCTATCAGCTTGAAAAGATGTGGCTGCCCGCCGGCAGCACAACATCGGGCTAAATGCGCGTCAAAATCTGTGCAGTGGGCCGGATGCGTTCCGGTCCGGAAAAGCTGCTGTTTGACGACTACGCCGATCGGTTCAGCAAAACCGGTCGCGCGTTGTCGCTGGGTCCCCTGACCGTCACCGAAGTGGAAGACAAAAAGAACCGCGGTCAGCAAGCCGAAGCGGACCTGCTGCGCAACGCCATTCCGAAAGGCGCGCTGATCTGCGCCATGGATGAACGTGGTAAAACCCGAACCTCACCGCAATTTGCCCAAGACCTCGCCCGCTGGCGCGACAACGGCACCGCCGATCTTGCATTGGTCATCGGCGGCGCCGACGGCCTGACACCCGGCTTCCGGGCCGAGGCCAACACGGCGCTGTCCTTTGGCACCATGGTCTGGCCGCATATGCTGGCCCGGGTGATGCTGGCCGAGCAACTGTATCGCGCCGCCTCGATCCTGGCCGGTGCCCCCTATCACCGGGAATAACGCCGGCCCCACACGCCAATCCCCGAGCGCGAAGCCGAAGGCGCCAAGCGAGACCAGAGGCATGCGCCGCAAGGCGCGCATTTGGGCAGCGACACGGTTGTCCTCGGCGCGCCCCACCCCTAGAAGTGTGGCAACCATTTATTCAGCTGGGTTCTCCTCTCATGACCACGCCTAAACCTGTTATTCTCTGCATTCTCGACGGCTGGGGCATTGGCCCGACACCAGAACACAACGCCCCCGCCCTTGCCGACACACCAAATTTCGACCGCATCCGCGCCACCTGCCCCAACGCCACGTTGACCACCTTTGGCCCCGATGCCGGCCTGCCCTCGGGCCAGATGGGCAATTCAGAGGTTGGCCATACCAATATCGGCGCCGGCCGCGTGGTGGCGATGGATCTGGGCCAGATCGACCTGTCGATCGAGGATGGCTCCTTCGCCACCCTGCCCGCCCTGACGGATTTCATTGACGCGCTCAAAACCTCGGGCGGCACCGCGCAGATCATGGGCCTGACCTCACCCGGTGGCGTGCACAGCCACCAATCCCACATCGCCGAGGCCGCGTGTGTCATCGCCGCCGCCGGCGTGCCGGTACAGATCCACGCGGTCACCGATGGCCGCGACGTCCCCCCCCGATCCGCCGCGCCTCAGCTGGCTGAACTGGAAGCCGCCTTGCCCCAAGGCGCCCATATCGGCAGCCTCGTCGGCCGCTACTATGCGCTGGACCGCGACAATCGCTGGGAACGCGTGCAGCAGGCCTATGACCTTGTCACCACAGGCAAAGGCCACACCGCCACCGACGCCGCCGACGCCATCGCCAAAGGCTATGCCCGCGACCAAAGCGACGAGTTTATCGAGGCCACGCGCCTGAACGCCTACACCGCCCCGCAAGATGGCGACGGGTTGCTGTTCATCAACTTCCGCGCCGACCGCGCCCGCGAAATCCTGACCGCGCTTGCCGATCCCGACTTCGCCGAATTCGCCACCGATGCCCGCCCCGGCTGGGCCAGCGTCACCGGCATGGTCGAATATTCCGACCGCCACAACGCTTATATGAAAACGATCTTTCCCAAGCGCGCCATCGTCAACACGCTGGGCGAATGGGTGGCCAAACAGGGCAAAACGCAGTTCCGCCTGGCCGAGACCGAGAAATACCCGCATGTCACCTTCTTTCTGAACGGCGGCAAGGAAACACCTGAACCGGGCGAGGATCGGTTCATGCCGAAATCGCCCAAGGTCGCCACATACGATCTGCAACCCGAGATGAGCGCACCCGAAGTGTCGGCAAAACTGGTCGAGGCCATCGAGGCGCAATACGATCTGATCGTCGTGAACTTCGCCAACCCCGACATGGTGGGCCATACCGGCGATCTGGAGGCCGCCAAAGCCGCCTGCGCCGCCGTGGATCAGGGCCTGGGCGCCGCGCTGGAGGCGTTGGACAAGGTGGGTGGCGCGATGATCGTGACCGCCGATCACGGCAATTGCGAGATGATGTGGGACCCGGAAACCAACGGCCCGCACACCGCGCATACGCTGAACCCCGTGCCGGTGATCCTGGTCAACGGCCCCGAAGGCGCCACCCTGCGCGAAGGGCGGCTGGCCGATCTGGCCCCCAGCGTTTTGGAACTGATGGGTCTGCCGCAGCCTGACGAGATGACGGGGAAAAGCCTGATCACCACATGACCAGAATTGCCGCTCTTTTCGCCGTTGCCCTGACGTGTCTGCCTTGCGTGCTTGCCGCGCAAACAGACCCCGTTCAGACCGCGCGGCGGGCGGCGGTGATGCTGGACCAGGCGGGGCTGGCGCTGCAAGACGCAAGCGGTGCGCGTGACCGCGTGGCCGCCCTGACACAGACGGTGCGCGCTTATGAAGAGGGTCTGACCGCCCTGCGCGAAGGGCTGCGCCGGGTGATCATCCGCGAACAGGTTCTGCGCGCCGAGCTGGATGCCAGACGCGAAGAAATCTCAGAGTTGCTGGCCGTTTTGGCAACTTTGCAACGGGACCCCGAAACGCTGCTGTTGCTGCATCCCTCGGGGCCTTTGGGCACTGCACAGTCGGGCATGTTGCTGCGCGAGGTCACGCCCGCGCTGCAATCTCGGGTGAACGACCTGCGTGCGCAACTGGACGAGGTCACGCTGTTGCGCGCCTTGCAAGAGAGCGCCGAATCGCAACTGGCGGATGGGTTGGACGGAATTCAAACCGCGCGAACCGCCTTGTCGCAGGCCGTGAGTGACCGCACCGATCTGCCGCAAAGACTGTCGGCGGACCCGGCCAGGCTGGACGCGTTATTGCAAAGTTCGGAAACCTTGGAAGGGTTTGCCACCGGGCTGCTGAGCCTTGATGACGCTGCCCCGTTGCCCCCGGTTTCGCAGTTCAAAGCCGCACGCGGCAACCTGCCGTTGCCGGCCCAGGGAACGGTCTTGCGCCGCTTTGGCGAGGCGGACGCAGCTGGCATCAAACGGCAGGGTCTGGTTCTGGCCACCGCCCCCTTGGCGCTGGTCACAACCCCATCGGCGGCGACCATTCGCTATCGCGGACCATTGCTGGACTACGGGAATGTGATGATCCTTGAGCCCGCCGGTGACGTATTGATTGTATTGGGCGGTCTGGCGCAGGTTTATGGTGAAACCGGGCAGGTTCTGCCCGCCGGGGCGCCGGTCGGCCTGATGGGCGGACAAGACCCCGCCGCCAGCGCGTTTTTGCGCGCCGGTGAAAAAGGCAGTGGCAACGGGCGGACGGAAACGCTTTATATAGAACTCAGGCAAAACGGTCAGCCCGAAGACCCGGCCCCGTGGTTCGCAGCGACAAAGGAATAGGTGTCGATGAAAAAATTCATGATGGCGGCGTTAGGCGGCACTTTGGCCGGTGCGGTATTCACAACCCAGTTTGCAGGGCCGATCCTGGCACAGCAGGTGGATCAACAGGGCTCGGTCTATGAACAGCTGGACCTGTTCGGTGACATCTTCGAACGCATCCGTGCGCAATATGTCGAAGAGGTCGACAGCGCCGACCTGATCGAGGCCGCGATCAACGGCATGCTGACCTCGCTGGACCCGCATTCCAGCTATCTGCCGCCTAAGGATTTCAGCGACATGCGCGTGCAGACCCGTGGCGAGTTCGGCGGGCTGGGCATCGAGGTCACGCAGGAAGAGGGCTTTGTCAAAGTTGTCTCGCCCATCGATGGCACCCCGGCTGAAGAGGCGGGCATCGAGGCCGGCGATTTTGTCACCCACGTGGATGGCGAAAGCGTTCTGGGCCTGACGCTGGATCAGGCGGTGGAACTGATGCGCGGCCCGGTGGGCAGCGATATCATCATCACCGTGGTGCGCGAAGGCATCGACGAGCCCTTCGACGTGACGATCACCCGCGACACGATCAAGCTGACGGCCGTGCGGTCGCGCCTTGTTGGCAATACCATTGTCCTGCGCGTAACCACGTTCAACGACCAGACTTATCCCAACCTGGAAGACAAGTTTAACAAGGCCGTCGAAGAGCTAGGCGGGCTGGAAAACGTCAACGGCGTGGTTTTGGACCTGCGCAACAACCCCGGCGGGCTGCTGACACAGGCGGTGCGGGTCTCGGACGCGTTCCTTGAGGCGGGCGAGATCGTTTCCACGCGCGGCCGCAACCCTGTCGACAGTGACCGGTTCAACGCCAACCCGGGCGACCTGACCGAGGGCAAGCCGGTGGTGGTGCTGATCAATGGCGGGTCGGCCTCGGCCTCCGAGATTGTGGCCGGTGCGCTGCAGGATCACCGCCGCGCCATCGTGGTGGGCACCAAGAGCTTCGGCAAAGGCTCGGTTCAGACGGTAATGCCGCTGGCGGGTAACGGTGCGATGCGTCTGACCACGGCGCGCTATTACACCCCGTCGGGCCGGTCGATCCAGGCGCTGGGCGTGTCGCCCGACATCGTTGTGGCGCAGCCCCCGCGCCGCCCGGATGCCGAGGAAGGCGACGAGGCAAACCCGCGCTTCCGCTCCGAGGCCGATCTGCGCGGCAGCCTGTCCAATGACAGCCTGACCGAGGACGAGCGCAAGCAAGCCGAAGAGGAACAGGCCAAGGCCGAAGAATCCGCCCAGCTGCGCGATGAGGATTACCAACTGGCCTATGCGGTCGATATCCTCAAAGGTCTGTCGGCGCTGGGCCCGTCGGAATGACCAACCTGCCCTATCGCCCCTGCGTGGGCGTGATGCTGGTGAATGCCGACGGACATGTGTTCGTCGGCCAACGGCGCGACAGCGACATTGCGGCATGGCAAATGCCCCAGGGCGGCATCGACGAGGGCGAGGAACCGCAGGCCGCCGCGCTGCGCGAGCTGTGGGAAGAAACCGGCGTCACGGCCGATCTGGTCGAGGTGGAGCGTGGCACAGGCAATTGGGTCTATTACGACCTGCCGCCCGAACTGGTCGGCAAGGTCTGGAAGGGCAAGTATCGCGGGCAAAAACAGCTGTGGTACCGGATGCGCTTTCTGGGCACCGATGATCAGATCAACATCGCCACCGAGCACCCCGAGTTTTCCGAATGGGCCTGGCTGGCGCCTGATCAACTGGTGGCCAATATCGTGCCATTTAAGCGCGATGTGTATGCGCAGGTGGTGGGTGAACTGGCGGGCTGAATTTTTTGTCTGGTGATCCGCATACACGCCTAAATGCGATTGCACGACGTGAACGGGTGGTGTCGCTTTTTTGGATCATAGTGTTCGTTGTCTGCGCCGGTGTTGCGTCAGCTGGGTTTGGTTTTCTTGCCTATAGGCCGTCGGCCTCGGAGGGTTTTCATTGGGTCGAGGTTGCCACAACCCACGCGCAAGCCTCCGATACATTCGGTGTCAGACTTTATGTCTGGTTTCACGCTGACGACGGTCAGTTGCTTGTTGCCAGCACGAAGAACGGGGCCCTTATGGCGCATGTTCAGGAAAATGCCTGTGTTGAGCTTCGGCGATACGTCAGGTCCGGGAAATTGATGGGACGCCTTGCTTTTCCTGCGCAGTGCAATCAGTAGATTGGTGGTGTTTGCTCGGCCTGGAACTGCAGTTCCCAACCGGGGGTCAGCCCCCAAAATCCCCGGGATATTAGTGCGAAATGAATGGCTGCATGGGGACTCCACATAAGAACAAAAGGTGAATATATTGGGAGCGCCATGTTCGCCGAATTGTCGATCACCTCGAATTTCACCTTCCTGGCCGGCGGGTCCCACCCCGAGGAGTATATCCGCCGGGCGGCGATCCTTGGGATCGGCGCAATTGCCGTGGCCGATGAGAACTCGGTCGCCGGCATCGTGCGCGCCCATACCGAAGCGCGCGAGCTGGCGCGGATCGTGGCGCTGCGCCGTGCGGCGGATGCCGACCCGATCGGCCCGCCCCGCCCCGATCACCTGCCCGCGCCGCCATCGGTGGATATCTACTGCGTGCCGCGGCTGATCCCGGCGGCGCGGATCGTGCTGCAGGACGGGTTCACCGCCACCGCGATCCCGCGCGACCGCAAAGGGTGGGGGAACCTCTGCCGCCTGATCTCGGCCGGGCGGCTCAGGGCGGACAAGGGCGCCTGCCACCTGCGCTTTGGCGACCTGCTGGAATGGGGCGACCGGCTGCACCTGCTCCTGACCCCGCCGCAACACACACCAACGGCCCAGCGCGGCGCGTATGATTGGGGGCAGCGGGCGGAACAGCTGACGCGCCGCTTCCCCGGCCATGTGGCCCTGCTGATGGCCCCGCAATATGACGGACACGACAGCCCACGCTTTGACGGCTGGGCGGCGTTGGCGCAGCGGCTGGGCATCCCCACCGTGGCCACCGCCGCACCCGTCATGCATCACGGATCGCGCCGCCGCCTGACCGACGTTCTGAACGCCATCCGCCTTGGCGTGAAGGTCGGCGCGCTGGGGCGCGAGGCACAGGCCAATGGCGAGCGCCGCCTGCGGTCGCAGACCCAGATGCGCCGCATTTTCGCCGGCCACGAGGGCGCCGTGGACCGCGCCGGGGATATCGCCGCCGCCTGCAGTTTTTCGCTGGATGAGTTGCGCTATGAATACCCGCTGGAACTCAGCCCCGGCGAAACCCCGCATGAACGGCTGGAACGCCTCACCCGCGACGGTCTGAAATGGCGTTACCCCGCGGGCGCCCCCGACAAGGTGCGCGCGCTGGTCAAGCACGAGCTGACGCTGATCGCCAAGCTGGGCTATGCCCCCTACTTTCTGACCGTGCATGACGTGGTGCAGTTTGCCCGCAGCCGGAACATCCTGTGCCAGGGCCGCGGATCGGCGGCCAATTCGGTGGTCTGCTATTGCCTGGGCGTTACCTCGGTCAGCCCCGAGGTCGGCACCATGGTCTTTGAACGCTTCGTCTCCGAGGCGCGCGACGAGCCCCCCGATATCGACGTGGATTTCGAACACGAACGCCGCGAAGAGGTGATCCAGCACATCTATGAACGCTATGGCCGCCATCGCGCCGGCCTCTGCGCCACCGTCGTGCATTACCGCGGCAAACGCGCCATCCGCGAGGTGGGCCGCGCCATGGGCCTGTCCGAGGATACGCTGGGCGCGATGTCATCGCAGATCTGGGGCTGGGGCTCGATGCAGGGGCAAGAGGACAAGCGCCTGCGCGAGATCGGGCTGGACCCCACCGACCCGCGCCTGCGCCAGACCCTGCAGCTGGTGGAGCAGATACAGGGTTTCCCCCGCCACCTCTCGCAACACGTGGGCGGCTTCGTGATGACCGAGGGGCGGCTGGACGAGCTGGTGCCGGTGGAAAACGCCACGATGGAGGATCGCACCGTCATCTGCTGGGACAAGGACGATATCGACAGCCTCGGCATCCTGAAGGTCGACGTGCTGGCGCTGGGTATGCTGACCTGCATCCGCAAGGCCTTTGACCTGATCACGCAGCACCACCAGACCAGCTTTACCCTGGCCACGCTGCCCCCCGAAGACCCTGACGTGTACGACATGCTGTGCGAGGCCGACAGTATCGGCGTCTTTCAGGTGGAAAGCCGGGCGCAGATGAACTTCCTCCCGCGCATGCGGCCGCGCAATTTCTACGATCTGGTGATCGAGGTAGCGATCATCCGCCCCGGCCCCATTCAGGGCGACATGGTGCACCCCTATATCCGGCGACGAAATGGCGAAGAGGAGGTCAGCTTCCCCTCCGACGCGCTGGGCGAGGTGCTGGGCCGCACCCTGGGCGTGCCGCTCTTTCAGGAACAGGCCATGCAGATCGCCATCATCGGCGCCGGTTTCACCCCCGACGAGGCCGACCGGCTGCGCCGCGCGCTGGCCACGTTCAAGAAACTGGGCACCGTCAGCGCGTTTTACGACCGGTTCATCCGCGGCATGCGCGCCAATGGCTATGATCAGGATTTCGCCGAACGCTGTTTCAGCCAGATCGAGGGGTTCGGCAGCTATGGCTTTCCCGAAAGCCACGCCGCCAGCTTTGCACTGCTGGTCTATGCCAGCGCCTGGATCAAGAAACACCACCCCGGCATCTTCGCCTGCGCGCTGCTGAATTCGCAGCCCATGGGGTTCTATGCCCCCGCCCAGATTGTGCGCGATGCCCGCGAACACGGGGTCGAGGTGCGCCCGGTCTGCATCAATGCCAGCTTCTGGGACAACGTGATGGAGCCTGACGGCAATGGCGGGCTGGCGCTGCGGCTGGGGTTCCGGCAGATCAAGGCGATGTCGGAAGAGGAGGCCACCTGGATCACCGCCGCCCGGTCAAACGGCTATCGCGCGGTGGATGACATCTGGCGCCGCGCCGGTGTGCCGCCCAAATTGTTGGCCAAACTGGCCGAGGCCGATGTCTTCGCCGCGCTGAAACTAACCCGCCGCGAGGCCCTGTGGCAGGCCCGCGCCATCACCGCGCCCAGCGAGATGCCGCTGTTCGCCGGCGATCTGGACGGCGAGGCGAGCAACGAGCCCACCGTAACCCTGCGCCCGATGTCCGAGGGTGAAGAGGTGGTTGAGGATTACGTGGCCATGCGCCTGACCCTGCGGTCCCACCCGATGGCCCTGCTGCGCCCGCGCCTGACCCCTTCATTTCCGCAGCAAATGCCCCAACCAAAGCCGGTTGAATAACCACCACTGCAAAAAAAAACCGCACCCGATTTTCGCACCAAGTATGTGCATTGAAAGGCTGGGGCTAGGGCATTGTCACATAAGTTATGAGTAATGCAACACAACACCTACCCGCTCGAGAATCGTAATTTTACAGTGGTTATCCAAATTTTTCGAATATTGACGTCCAAATTCCAAGCAACGTCTCATCCACATGCCTGTCCGAGTTCGATAGAAGTTTAGATTTCACGCCAAGTGCAAGTTGTACCTTCCAGTCTTCCTCTAAATCAAAGCCTTCGTCTTTGGCCCACGCTTTGATCTGCGGAACAATTGGTTTCCCTTCTTCATAGACATCTTCAAAGTCTCGATCTGCACGACGTTCAAGTCGGTCTAATACTTGAATCACAAGTTTTGCGGGGATGAGATCTTCGATCTCGCTATCTTTTAGATCTCCAGTGAAGACGTCAGTTGTCAAAACAGAGTCTTTCGCGCCCTGATATAGACCGTCTCTGAGTGACTTCGCAGCCTGCCTTCCTGCATTGTCGCCATCCAACAAGACAAATGGAAGCTTGTCATCTCTCCCCAGAAGTATTGCAGCGATAATTTTGGCGGTTTTCGCTCCGCCAGAAGGTGGAAAAACCAGCTCTGCAATCGGATTGATCTTACCTTTGGCGATTAAGATACTCTTTATGGCGGTTAAGTAGTGCTGATCAGAAGGCCCTTCGACAATGACTGGCATGCAACCAAGTAGTAAGCTTTCGGCAACGGTAAGGTTCAGCGCCGAATGCACAGCATATGTAGCTCCCGCACCCTGGTCAGAGCCTTTTCCCTTGCTTACGGCCAAGTTGCTCGATGCCACCGTGCCGCCATTTCCATCGACATATACCTTGCGAACTCGGTCAAGCCGGTCGGCGTCAATCATGAATGGAGAGTGCGTCGTGAAGATGATTTGATGTGTCATCGATAGGTTGTCGAAGAATGCCGACAGGTCGCGTTGAGCAAGCGGATGCAGAGAGTGGCCCGGTTCGTCTAGCAGCACGATGGCGTTGTCATGGGTATATTCACTTTCGTAGGTGAACACGAGGAAGAAACTCAGAAACCATTGAAGTCCTGTCGAACGGCTCTCTAATTCGATCTCTTCGGGCCGCCGATCATCGGCCACCCAGATACGAAAGTAGTTACCGTCCGCATGGAGACGGAAGCGGTAGTCGCCCTGTTTCCACCAGTCCTTGAAGGTCTTAGTGAGTTTGGTTGAGGCAGACTGTAGCAGCGCGGCTCTGGTGCGAAGCTGTTCATCATCAATCTGCATCTGCTCGTCAGTTTTTGGATCGGTGCTGACGCGCTGCCCTTGCTGATTGATCCGCTCGATCACGCCAGTCGCCCGGGCCAGTTCCAAAACTTCTTCGGGGCTGAGGTTCACTAGCTTGAAGAGAACCCGAAGCGTTCGCGCTTTTGCGGCCTCCTTTCCGCTAAGATCGCCACGCTTGAGGTTATCGACCACGTGGGGGAGAAAGATTTGCGCGTCGAGGTTACCGTAGTTTGAATAGTAGACGAACTTCGGCAGCAGCTCTTCAAGCTTGTCCGATAGGCACGAGGCATGTTCCGGTTCGCTCTCTTCATCTTCAGCATGCGCTTCGGTCGCTTCATGTGCATCGTAGAGGTCGAAATCTGGATCGTCTGGAAACTTCCAACCGTAGCGCCCGTCAAAATCCCGCACTACCTCTACCGTTTCGGTCTTCTTCCTGTCAGCACCATGCTTCGCAGCCAAGTTGCGTTCCGCATCGTTCAACTCAAAGATACAGGTGATGAAGTCATGATCTTCGGGCTTTGTCCGCATCTCGGCGTAGCGCGAGCGGGGCATGTCATCGAGCAGGTTGATTTCGCCGCTACCAGAGGGATTGAGCTTCCATAGCGGCAGCAGAAGGTTCGTCTTTCCTGCCTCATTCTCACCGATCAGGGCTGTCACATCCGACGCGTCGATCCAGCCGCTATCGGTGACCGAGCGAAACCCTGTTACGCGATATTTCTTAAGCTTCACCTCAGCACCTCAATCCGTTGTGTTTTGAACATGCTAACAGTTAGTTAGCCTACTTGCATTCGTAAAAGTTGCGCTATCCACAAGCGTGCAATCTGGGCTGATAAGCCCTTTTATGTATTTCCCTGAGTTGCATGTAAAGTCTGTGTCGGTGCTTAAACGGTTGTTGCCACCGTCGGGTTGAGCGGCAGCTCCCCCCACAAATCGCATCGGCGCCTGCGAAACATCGCCCTCCAGGCGCCGGTCTGCCCACAAACAGCTCTGTTCAGGATCTGGTTTTCAACAGTTTCAGCAACTCTTGCGAGGCATAGCCATCCGGCGTCACGCCGCGGCTTTGCTGATAGGCGCGGATGGCGTTGATGGTGTTGGGGCCGATGATCCCGTCGATCTTGTCATCCAGGAAACCGGCGCGTTTCAGGCGGCGTTGCATTTCCTTTTTCTGCTTGAACGACAATGGCTTATAGCCGCGCGGCCAGGTGGCCTTGATCTCGGGGCCGCCGCGCAGGCGGTCGGCAAGGTGGCCCACGCCGATGACATAGGCATCGGCCTTGTTGTAACGCTCGATCACCGCGAAATTGTCGAAGATCATGAAGGCCGCGCCGTTGGCACCGGCGGGCAGCAAGATCGAGGCACGGCCGTAATTCGGCACAACCCGGCCATTGATGTCCTTGATCCCCAACGCGCCCCATTCGGCTGGCGACTTCAGGATTTTGCGGTTGGCCTGGCTGAAGGTGAACCCGCGCGGCAGCACCACCTCAACCCCCCAGGGCTGGCCCTTGTTCCAGCCCGATCGCGCCAGGTAGGCAGCGGTCGAGCCCAGCGCGTCGGCCGGGTTCGACCCCCAGATATCGCGCTTGCCATCGCCGGTGAAATCCACCGCGAAGGCGTGATAGCTGGACGGGATGAACTGCGTGTGGCCCATGGCGCCGGCCCATGAACCCTTCATCTTGGCCGCAGTCACGTCGCCCGATTGCAGGATTTTCAGCGCGTCGATCAGCTGTGCCTCGAAAAACGCGCCGCGGCGGCCGTCAAAGGCCAGCGTGGCCAGCGCCTCGATTGTGGGGATGTCGCCCTTGAACTCGCCATAGGCGCTTTCCAGCCCCCAGATGGCGGCGACGATATGCCGGTCGACCCCGTATTTCGCCTCGACCGCTTTCAGAACGCGCGCGTGTTTCTTCAGCGCCGCCTGGCCGTTTTTCACCCGCGTGGGTGAGGCCGCGCTGTCGAGATAGTCCCAAATCTGTTTGGTGAATTCGCTTTGGTTGCGGTCCTTGGCGATCACGTCGGTGTTGTAGCGCACGTTGCGAAAGGCGCGGTCAAATACCTTGGCCTGAATGCCGCGGGCCAGCGCGCGGTCGCGGAACCCTTCGATCCAGCGTTCAAAGGCAAGGTTCGAGGTCGAGACTTGTACCAAAACGGCCCCTCCTGGCCTGTCGGGGCGTTCGGGTGGAATGGGCGAGCTGCGCAGCTCGGCCGAAACCGGGGCGTTGAAAACCGGAACGAGGATACCGGCAAGGATCATTTGCCTTGCGAAACGAAACATGAAACGGGCCCTGTGACTGCTTTTGTTTTTTGCAATTCTACTCCGGATCGGGCTTTGGTGAAAGCGGGCGGATGCGTTTCGGCGGTTCAACGCCGTTTGCGCGTGACCTTGCGTTTCACTTTGTCAGTCTTTGCTTTGCTGCGCGCAACCTTGCGGCGGACCGGGCGTTTGCTGCCGCGCGGGGTGCCTTTGGGCAGGGATTTCCCCTCAAGCTCGATCATCTCCAGCAGCAGCCCGCCGGTCACCGGCACAGCCTCGGCCAGCCGCACGGTGGCGCGCTGGCCCATGCGAATCTCCAGCCCGCTATCGGCCCCCATCAGGGTTTGCGCCTCGCGGTCGTGGTGGAAATACTCGTTGCCCAGCTCGCGCATCGGCACCAGCCCATCCGCCCCGCTGTCATCCAGTTTCACGAAGACCCCGAACCGGGCAATGCCCGAGATGCGGCCGGTGAACTCGTTGCCCACCCGTTCGGACAGATAGCTGGCCAAATAGCGGTCGGTTGTGTCGCGCTCGGCCGACATCGAGCGGCGTTCGGTGTCCGAGATATGCTGTGCCGTCGCCTCAAGCTGTTCGATATCCTCGGGCGACAGGCCATCCTTGCCCCAGCCATGCGCCGAGATCAGCGCGCGGTGCACGATCAGGTCGGCATAGCGGCGGATGGGCGAGGTGAAATGCGCATAGCTGCGCAAGGCCAGGCCGAAATGCCCGAAATTTTCGGGAAAGTAATAGGCCTGCGTCATAGACCGCAGGGTGGTCAGATTGATCAGTTCCGAAAACTCGGTGCCCATTGCGGCGTCCAGCAACCGGTTCAGATGCTGCGTTTGCAGCACCTGCCCCTTGGCCAGCGTGAACCCCGAGGCCTGTGCCACGTCGCGCAGCGCGTCCAGCTTGTCCGCCGCCGGTTCCTCGTGCACGCGGAACAAAAGCGGGCGGCGTTTGGAAATCAATGTCTCGGCCGCTGCGACATTGGCCAGGATCATGAATTCTTCGATCAGCTTATGCGCATCGAACCGGTCGCGGAAATTGACCGAGGCGACCTTGCCTTCGTCGGTCAGCTCGATCCGCCGTTCGGGCAGGTCCAGATCCAGTGGCTGGCGGTCGGCGCGTGCCTTTTTGGCGGCGTCATAGGCGGCGTAGAGCGGGTGCAGGACGTCGGCCAACAGGGGCTCGGTGCGGTCGTTGGGCTGGCCATCAATGGCCGCCTGCACCTCTTCGTAATTCAGCGACGCGGCCGAGCGCATCAGACCCCGCACAAAGCGGTGGCTAATCTTTTCGCCGGCGGCGTTCAGCACCATGCGCACCGCCATGCAGGGGCGCGGCACGCCCTCGTGCAGTGAGCACAGATCGCCCGACAGACGGTCCGGCAGCATTGGCACCACACGGTCGGGGAAATAGGTGGAATTGCCGCGCTTGCGCGCCTCGGTATCCAGCGCCGAGCCAGGGGTGACGTAGTGGGCCACATCGGCGATGGCGACCCAGACCACGTGGCCCCCGTCGTTCTTGGGGTCGTCATCGGGATGCGCGTAAACGGCGTCGTCATGGTCGCGCGCATCGGCCGGGTCGATGGTGATCAGCGGCATCTCGCGCAGGTCTTCGCGGCCCGACAGCCCGGCGGGTTTGGCGCGGTCCGCCTCGGCGATCACCGCATCGGAGAACGCGTCGGGAATGCCGTGCTGATGGATCGCGATCAGCGACACGGCACGCGGCGCGCCGGGGTCACCCAGCCGCGTGACAATGCGCGCGCGCGGCAGGCCCATGCGGCCACGGGGGCCGGATTGCTCGGCCTCGATCAACTCGCCATCCTTGGCGCCGCCGGTGGCCCCGTCGGGTACCAGCCACTCCTTGTCTTGCCCCTTGTCGATGGGCACGATTCGTCCACCTTCGGCGCTTTTGCGGAACACGCCCAGAATGCGCTGCGGGTTAGTGCCGATGCGGCGGATCAGGCGCGCCTCGTAATTGTACGAGGCATCTTTTACCTCGGTCAGTTTGCCAAGGATGCGGTCACCCGCACCCAGCGCCGGATCAGAACTGCGCAGAACCATCAGAACCACCGGTTCCGCCCCTTCGCCATGCCATTCCAGCGGCCGGGCGAACAGGTCACCATCAAGCGTGGGTTCCTGCACTTGCAACACCGAAACCGGCGGCAGCTTGTCGGGGTCGCGATAGGTTTTGCGCCGCTTTTCCAGATGCCCCTCGGCCTCAAGCTCTTTCAACAATCGCTTCAGCTCGATCCGGTCGGCGCCCTTGATCCCGAACGCTTTGGAGATATCGCGCTTGGATGTCAGCTTGGGGTTATCGGTGATCCATTGCAGGATTTCGGCTTTGGTGGGGATACGGCTCATACGCCTCGGGTAACACGCCCGCGCGGGCGCGTCATTCGAAATAGCGCGTCAGGATCCTTGTATAGATCGCTTTGAGCTGCGTGATCTGCTCGACCGGTACGCGTTCATCCACCTGATGCATGGTTTTGCCAACCAGGCCGAACTCGACCACCGGGCAATGATTTTTGACGAACCGCGCATCCGACGTACCGCCCGAAGTGGACAATTCGGGGCGGCGGCCGGTTTCCGCCTGCACAGAGTCGGCCACCAGATCCGACAGCGGGCCAGGCGGGGTCAGAAAGCTTTCGCCCGACACGGTGACCCGCATGTCAACCGTTACGCCGGTTTCCCGGGCGATCTGATCCGCCTGGGCTTGCAGCCATTCGGTCAAGCTGGTCGAGCTGTGGGCGTCGTTGAACCGGATGTTCACCGTGGCGCGCGTTTCGGCGGGGATTACGTTGTTGGCCGGGTTGCCCGTGTCGATGGTGGTCACCGCCAGGGTCGAGGCATCAAAATGGTCGGTTCCTTCGTCCAGCGTGTGACTGGCCAGCCGGTCCATCAACCGCGCCATAGCTGGCAGCGGGTTCAACGCGCGATGTGGATAGGCCGAATGCCCCTGCACCCCGCGCAGGGTGAAATAGGCCGTCATGGAGCCTCGGCGACCGATCTTCATCATCTCGCCCATCTCGTTCGGGCAGGTGGGTTCACCCACCAGGCAGGCGCTCATCGCCTCGCCCTGATCGGCCATCCAGTCCAAAAGCGCCGTGGTGCCATGCAGCGCGTCACCCTCCTCGTCGCCGGTGATGGCCAGGATGATGGCCCCGTCGGGCGGGGTTTCGGTGACAAACCTGATCGCCGCCGCGGCAAAGGCGGCCACGCCGGTTTTCATATCCGTCGCGCCGCGCCCCCACAGGACGCCGTCGGCGATCTCGCCGCTGAACGGCGCGCGGGTCCAGGTGGCGGCGTCACCCACCGGCACCACGTCGGTATGGCCGTTGAACCCGAAACTGCGCGCGTGCCCCTTGGCGCCCCAACGGGCAAAGAGGTTCGCAATCCCGCCGCGATCCACACGATGGCATTCAAAACCTGCGCCCCCCAGAACGCTGGCCAACAGCTGCAGCGCGCCACCCTCTTCGGGGGTGACAGAGGGGCAGCGGATCAAATCAGCGCTCAGCGAAACGGGGTCGGTCATGTCGGGCTCCTGCAATTGGGCAAGCGATACAGGGGCGAAACAGGGCGTGCAATGTTGCAAGCGCACAACTTTTCCGCAGTCCCACAAAAGAAATTGGTTAAGTTCTTGTTCCCAATTTGTTGAATTTATGGCAAGTTTTAACAAAATAAACCCGCGAGGCAGGGGTTTCGGGCAGAACAAAACAAACGCCCGATTGAGCAGATTACGACAAAACGCGCTGGTGTTACCCGCCGCGCTTGTCTGCTGTCCCATGTCCGCGCCCGAGGCAGGAGCATGGGATGACCGAAATCCCAATAGACAATAGCGCGACGGCAACGGAAATGGCCGAGGCCATTTTCGGCGAAGGTGTCGAAGTCATCGATGCAACTTATACCGGCGACAACCGGTCGTCGGGCATCTACAGCGACGGCGACAACATTTCGGATACGGTTACCCCCGGTGACACCGGTGTGATCTTGTCAACGGGTCGCACGTCGGCCTTTACCAACAACTCGTCCACAAACACCAACCAAAGCGGATCGACCACCACCGGATCGCGCGGGCCAAACAATGATGCCGATTTCAATGCGCTGGCCGGGACCAGCACGTTTGACGCGTCGTTCCTGGAAATCGATTTCCGGCCTGATGGCGATGTGATGTCGCTGCAATTTGTCTTTTCGTCCGAGGAATACCCCGAGTTTGTGGGGTCCATCTACAACGACGTTGTGGGCGTGTGGCTGGATGGGCAACCGGTCGATCTGGCGGTGGGCACCGGCAACACGAACGTTGGAAACGTGAACCCCACGAACAACGAGAACCTGTTCGTCGACAACTCCAATGACCAGCACAACACCGAGATGGACGGGTTCACCGTCACGCTGACGCTGAAAATGGACGTGGTGCCCGGCGATGTGCACACGCTGAAGATCGGCATCGCCGATGTGGGCGACAACCGGTACGACTCGAACCTGCTGATTGCAGGCGACTCGGCGCAGACGGCGATGATTGCCGAAGACGACACGATTACAATCGCACCCGACGGCACAAGAACGTTCAACGTTTTGGACAATGACAATGGCCCGACCGGCAGTACGTTGTTCATCACGCATGTGAATGGTGCCGAGGTCTCGGCGGGTGACACCATTATCCTGTCCACCGGTCAGGAAATCCAGGTCAACGGCGATGGTACCTTCACGATCCTTGCCGATGCAGACGAAGAGACGGTCAATTTCTCGTACACGATCGGGGATGGAACCGGGCTGAGCGACTCGGCGTTCGTGACGATCGAACAGGTGCCCTGCTTTGCCGCGGGTACGGGGATTAAAACCGACCGCGGGCGCATCCCCGTTGAACAGCTGCTGCCCGGGGACATGGTGATGACCGCAGATGACGGGTTTCAGCCCGTGCGCTGGGTCGGCCGACGGCAGGTTCAGGCCATTGGCAAAATGGCACCGATCGAGATCGCGGAGAACACCTTTGGCCGCCATGACACGCTGCGTGTTTCCCCCCTGCACCGGATACTTGTGCGCGACAGCCTGACCGAGCTTTTGTTTGGCGAACGTGAGGTTCTGGTTGCCGCGCGTGACCTTGTAAACGGGCGATCCGTGCGTGTGCTGGAAGGGGGAACGGTCGAGTATGTGCATATCCTCTTTGACCGCCACCAGATCGTGTATTCCGAGGGGCTTGCGACCGAAAGCTTCTTGCCCGGGCCGCAGACGTCATCCAGTTTCGAGGCGGAAATCATCGAAGAAATCTGTGCAATTTTCCCGGAACTGAATCCATTGACAGGCGAAGGTTATTCGCAGTCCGCGCGCAGAACGCTGAAGAAATACGAAGCCGAAGTGTTGAACAAAGGGGTGTTTGCAGCCTAGCGGCGGCAAACGGGTATCGACGGGTATGGGTTGGATTAGTGTTACGCCAATGACAGGCGCCGCCCCCGTGGGCAGTGCAATGCCCGTTGCCGGAACCAACATTCCGCTGGCGACCGAGCACCTTGTTGGCAGCCTGCTGTTAGAGGCCGACTTTGGCCGCGCGCGGCCGACGGAACACACCCTTTTAACGCTTCAGATGTCCGACCCGATGCGCAGCCACATGTCGTTTCACCTTAGCGTGGACGGTGCGCTGACATTTGCGCGCCGCATCGGCTCGGACCATCGGCAAGTGACCATGAAAACCGGGACGTCCGGTCTCGAAGGGCCTGTACGGATCACCTGTCATTGGGACGTTCCCGCCAACAGGGGCCTGCTGACGATGGAAGCCATCAGCGATGGCGTGATGGTGCAAAAGCCATTTGCCTCGCCGCTGCCGATCCTGGCTGGCGAGGCGCGGGCGCTTTCCCGGGCCGAAGGTGGTGTAACCGTCAGTTCAGCCATCCGATCCATCAGTTTGTCTGATTGCCGCGAGCCCGTCGGTCTGGCGCCATGTCTTGGGCCGAATGCGCCGGTTTTGACACCCGGTGGCTATCGCCCGGTGCAGGAGCTGCGCGCAGGTGACAAAATCACAAACTATGCCGGCGAAACGCAGCGTATTGCCTGGATTGGTTCTGTCGATGCGCCGGCGGGCGGGCAATTCCAACCGGTTCGGCTGAACACCCCCTATTTTGGTCTGATCACCGATATCCTGGTGGGTCCAGAGGCGCGCGTCATGGTGTCCGGGCCAGAGGTCGAGTACCTGTTCGGCGATGAATCTGTCCTGGTTGAAGCGCGCGCCTTGCTGCAAACGGGCTTTGCCAAACGGGAACGTGCCGGCCTGACCATGCGCTATTACCAGATCCTTCTGGAAGATCACGACATTCTGGACGTGGCGGGCGCGCCGGTCGAAAGCCTGTTCATCGGGAACCTTGCCGCGATGCCCGATGTGCTGGCCACGACCATCCTCGAAGACCAACCTGCGGCGCTTCTGCCGAAACACAAACGTCTCGCTTTTCGAGCCCTCCGCGACTACGAAGCGTTTACACTACGCGCAGCGCTTTTGAGCCGTTAAGGTGGGGACATGACGAACCAACTGACGACTGCTTTTCGCCGCCTGATGGGCATCTTCGCCGTCGCGATTGCGGTGCTGTTTGCGAACGCTATTGCAGCACTTGCGCAATCCGTGACCGTTGCAACGGTCGACCGCCCGCCCTTTTCTTTCGAACAGGAAGGCCAACGCACGGGCTTCAGTATTGAGCTGTGGCAAGCCGTGGCGAGGGATCTCGGACTGACTGTCACATTCGAGAACAAAGGCGGGTTCGCGTCCATGTTGGGTTCTGTTGAAGCCAACGAGGTTGATGCGGCAGCTGCAAATATCTCGATCACCGCGACGCGCGAAGAGGTGCTGGATTTCAGCCACACAATCTTTGAAAGCGGCCTTCAGATCATGGTG
Source organism: Actibacterium mucosum KCTC 23349 (assembly GCF_000647975.1). Taxonomy (GTDB): domain Bacteria; phylum Pseudomonadota; class Alphaproteobacteria; order Rhodobacterales; family Rhodobacteraceae; genus Actibacterium; species Actibacterium mucosum. Next base: position 529,056 of record NZ_JFKE01000001.1, on the reverse strand, counting down.
CCCAAAGACAGCCTGTCGGACACAAGTGGCCTGTTGCTGTCGGCCCTGTTGTCGCGCGACCTGCTGATTTCGATCGGCATCGCCTTCCTTCTGCTGTTTGGCGGCGGGATGCTGATGTGGGTATTTGAACGCAACAAACAGCCCTATTTCGACCGTGGCGCAAGCGAGGCAATGTTCCCGTCATTCTGGTGGGCGTTAAACTTGGTGGTGAACGGTGGCTTCGAAGAACGCGTGCCGCGCAGTTTCTTCGGCCGGATCTTTGCCGTGATCCTTGTATTGTCCAGCCTGTTCATCGTGTCGGTGTTCGTGGCCAAGATCACCGCGGTTATCACCGTTGACGCGATTCAGGGGTCGGTGAACTCGGTCAACGACCTGCATGGCAAACGCGTCGCAACGATCGAAAGCTCTACCACCGCGCGGTTCCTTGATGACCGCAATATCGAATACGCATCCTATCCGTCGCTGGATACGCTGATCGAAGCGTTTGAAAGCGACACTTTGGACGCTGTTGTCTTTGATGCGCCGATCCTGGCGTATTACGTCAATACACGTGGCAACGAAGGCGCCGCCTTGGCGGGGGCAACATTCCGGCGCGAATCCTATGGCTTTGCACTGCCGGCAGGCAGCCCGCTTTTGGAAAGCATCAACCAGTCGTTGCTGCGCCAACGTGAGAACGGCACTTACGAACGGCTTTATCGCAAGTATTTCGGCGCGATAGACTAGGGGCGCTCGGGTGACTTATTCGTCGTCGTAGAACGGCGTCATCTGCGCGACGATCACGGCGTTTTCTCGCTTGGCCCGGTCCATGAGCTCGGCCTCGTCCGGCTCAATCTCTTGTCCTTCGGCTTTGCGATCTTCGGCAGAGCCATAGCCGGTCACGTCCAGCGGAGCCAATCCGGCTTGCTTCAGGATCGCAACGGTTTCGCGTACGGCTTCGGCCTCGTCCACTCCGGCGGCATAGCACACCAGCGCAGCGCTGGTTGCGCCTTCAGGCAGCCCGTCATCCTCTTTCCGGCCCACTTGCACCACAAGCGTATAAACCTGCGAGGTTTTCTTTTTCTTCTCAGTCATGCGGCGCGCATATCGGGCGCTTGGCAAAGGGTCAAGCGCCCTGTGTGTAATTCATCTCGTCACATGGCTTGCTGGTATCCCCGGCATTTGCCATGGCACCGAAAGCGATCAAAACACTCAACGTCACGATCCGAAACATGGGACTCTCCATCTGTTGTTTCGGGTGATACGCATCAGACCCCAATTTCCGTCAAATTTTTCCTGTTAACGACGTGGTTGTGACTGGCTGTTACTACCGACTCCAAGGCTGCTTTGGGGGTTTACGATGGTTTCCGCGTCAGAATTGTCGATCAACACGAATGTGACAGCCTCTGACCTTGCCGACGCCATTTTCGGCGACGGGATCGAGATCAAAGAGGCCACATATACAGGCGACGACCGGTCATCGGGCATTTTTTCAGATGGCCTGTCCACGTCCGAGGGTGTTGTGCCGTCTGACAGTGGCGTCATTCTGTCGACGGGCAAGGCGACGGATTTTACCAACTCCAGTGGCCAATCGAACCAATCCGCCAGTACATCAACCAACACGTCCGGGCAAAACAACCTGGCCGACCTGAACGCCATCGCGGGCGCACGCACCTATGACGCCTCGGTTTTCGAGGCGAAATTCGTACCCGACGGCAACATTCTGACGATGCAATTCGTGTTCTCGTCCGAGGAATACCCCGAATATGTCGGCAGCGGTTTCAATGATGCGGTGGGCATCTGGGTCAATGGACAGCAGGCAGAACTGACGGCTGGCGACAGCGAAGTGTCGATCAACGCCATCAGCCCAACGACCAATTCTGATTGGTACATCGATAACACGCAAGATCAGTTCAATACCGAGATGGACGGGTTCACAGTGACCCTTTCGGTCAAAGCGCCGGTGAAACACGGCGAAGAGAATACAATTCGCATCGCCATCGCCGATGGGGGCGACAGCAGTTACGACTCGAACCTGCTGATTGCCGGGGATTCGGTCCAGACGGTGGTCATTGCCAACAATGACGAGTTGAATCTTGGCATCGAAGAGTCCGGCACACTTGATGTTCTCGCGAACGACATTCTTCCCGAAGGCGGCACACTGACCATTACGCATATCAACGGTCAGGAAGTCACGGTTGGCGAAACCATAACCCTATCTTCGGGCGTTGAGTTGACCCTGACCGAAGACGGCACAATCGCGGTTGTTGGTGATGACGAGGGAAGCACGTCAGAGTTCACCTACACGGTGTCGGATGGGTTGGGAAACTCCGATATCGGGTATGGAACCATCAACACTGTCCCTTGCTTTCTGGCAGGAACAGTAATCGACACGGCACTGGGTCCGAAAATGGTCGAGAAACTGTCGGTGGGTGATCTGGTTCGTACGCGTGACAACGCGTTTCAGGCGGTGCGTTGGGTGGGCCTGACGATGGTTCGCGGCTTTGGCCGGTTTGCCCCTGTTCACATCGACCAAGGCACGTTCGGCAATCACGGCAGGCTTACGGTTTCACCCCAGCACCGACTGCTTCTAAGCGGTGTAAGCCCGCGGTTGATGTTCTCGGCCGACGAGGTGCTGGTTCCGGCTTGTCATCTGGTCAATGGCCGAACCATACGCCAGCTTGAGACCGAGCGTGTGTGGTACGTGCACCTGCTGTTCGATCAGCACGAGGTCGTGCAAAGCAATGGATTGTGGAGCGAAAGCTATTTGCCGGGGCCACAAAGCCTGCCGGGATTCGACGCCGACGCCCAAGCCGAGATCGGGGCGTTGTTTCCGAATATTGATGCCGCGGGCAAAGGTTATGGCCCCGCCGCCCGGCGCTGTCTTCGGCGGTTCGAAACGCGCGCCATGCTTGGCGCCGGCGCGCGCTTGGGTGCCCTTACGGCTTAGGCTGAGAGCCGAAGGCACAGCGCCCACGGCCCAAAGTTGCATCAGTCGCGCAGCAATTCGTTGATGCCAGTTTTGGAACGGGTCTGTTCGTCCACACGTTTCACGATCACGGCGCAATACAGGTGCACGCCATTTTTCGACGGCATCGACCCGGCAACCACCACCGAATAGGGCGGCACTTCGCCATACATGACCTCGCCGGTTTCTCGGTCAACGATCTTGGTCGATTTACCGATGAACACGCCCATACCCAGAACCGAGCCTTCGCGCACGATGCAGCCTTCGACAACCTCGGACCGGGCACCGATAAAGCAGTTATCCTCGATGATGGTCGGACCCGCCTGCATCGGCTCCAACACGCCGCCAATGCCCACGCCGCCCGACAGGTGCACATTCTTGCCGATCTGGGCGCAGCTGCCAACGGTGGCCCAGGTATCAACCATGGTGCCCTCGTCCACATAGGCGCCAAGGTTCACAAAGGAGGGCATCAAAACAACACCCGGCGCGATGAAGGCCGACTTGCGGACCACCGCGTTGGGCACGGCGCGAAAGCCTGCGGCGCGCCACTGGTTGTCCCCCCAGTCTTTGAACTTGCTGTCGACCTTGTCCCACCAGCCGCTGCCTTGCGGGCCGCCGGATTGCTCTTCCATATCCTTGATGCGGAAGCCCAGCAAAACGGCCTTTTTGGCCCATTGGTTCACGTGCCAATCGCCGCTCTCCAGCTTCTCGGCCACACGCAGGGCGCCACTGTCCAGCGCGGCCAGCGTATCTTCGATGGCCTCGCGGGTTTCGCCGGTGGTGGCGGGGGTAATGGTGTCGCGCGCCTCCCAGGCGGCTTCGATTGCGGTTTCCAGCTGGGCGTTCGACATGTGTCCTCCGACAGGTGTGACTGGCGTTCAAGTTGCCAGAGCCTATAAACGGGTGGGCGTACAGGTGCAATGCAAGGGAGGCGCAGCCAATGAAAGACGACATCACTCGGGTATTTCCCGATGCCCGGCAGGATATCGACACATGCCGCAAAACCCCGCAAACCCCACAGACCGAGGCACCGGCCTATCGGCTGGCCTTCGCCGATGACGAATTTCTGTGCCGCGACGAGTTGCGACCCGTGCGGTTGCAGTTGGAACTGCTGAAACCTGAAATGGGTATGACGGAGGCGGGCGTGGACAGCACGGTGGTGCTGTTCGGCGGTGCCCGCATTCCCGAACCGGCCAAGAAGGACAGCGCGCGGACCGAAACGCTGGCTGGTCTGTCCAAATACTATGCCGAGGCGCAGGAATTTGCGCGGCTCATGACGTTGAAAAGCATGGAGACCGGCGGGCGTGAGAACGTGATTGTCACCGGCGGCGGGCCAGGCGTGATGGAGGCCGGCAACCGCGGCGCGGCCGAGGCCGGCGGGCGGTCAGTGGGCCTGAACATCGTTTTGCCGTTTGAACAGGCACCCAATGCCTATGTGACGCCCGAGCTGTGCTTCAACTTCCACTATTTCGCGATCCGGAAGATGCATTTCCTGCTGCGCGCCTCGGCAATCACGGCGTTTCCGGGCGGGTTTGGCACGTTGGACGAGCTGTTTGAGGCGTTGACCCTGATCCAGACCCACCGGATGAAACCGGTGCCGTTCCTGCTGTTTGGCCGGGCTTTCTGGGAAAGCATCATCAACTGGGACGTACTGGCCGACGCGGGCACCATTTCCGCAGATGATTTGAACCTGTTTCAGTTTGTTGAAACCGCGCAAGAGGCGGTAGAGATCATCGAGAACTGGCAAGGCTGACGCCCATGCGCGGGGCCAGATAGGTGTGGCTGTGGCCCGGCATGGTGCAGCCAAAGCGCTGCATCAACCGGCCGTAGCTGTTGCCAAGGTCGGAGGCCTTGCACACACGTTGCCCGTTCTGGGCGTCACACAGGGCCAACCCGGCGCCGGCTTCGACCAAAGTGTATCCTTTGGCGCGCAGCCGCTGGTGCAGATCTTCCCAGGTTTCGGCCTTGGCAAAATCCGAGGCGAGAAGCGCCCGCAAGGGTGCGACGAGCCGCTCATCAGCCCTGACGGCCTTCTTCGCGCGGGTCCGGCGAAACAGATCGCGACGGATCGCTTCGGCAATCACGGTATCGACCGGCACGTTTTCAAGTGTCGCGATTTGCGTCAAAGCCTGCCATGTGGCTGGCGCGAGGGTGAGGGTGCGTTCCATACCCCCAAGATTGCGCAATCTTAGTAAACCTGAGGTTAAAGCCCAGCCTCGGCCTGGATCTGGGCGCGCGACTTTCGCGCGCGCTCGGTCGCCGACTTCAGCTGCCCGCAGGCGGCCATGATGTCTTCGCCCCGCGGCGTGCGGATAGGACTGGCGTAACCGGCCTTGTAGACGATGTCGGCAAAGGCCTCGATCCGCTCCCAATCCGACCGTTCATAGGGGGCGTCGGGCCATTCGTTGAACGGGATCAGGTTGATCTTGGCCGGGATGCCTGCAATCAGTTTCACCAACCGGCGTGCGTCGTCATCGCTGTCATTCACGCCTTTCAGCATCACGTATTCAAACGTGATCCGTTCCGAGTTCGACAGTTTTGGGTAGGCGCGCAAGGCGTCCAGCAACTCAACAATGTTCCAGCGTTTGTTGATCGGCACCAGCTTGTCGCGCACCTCATCGGTCGTGGCGTGGAAAGACACGGCCAGCATACAGCCGATCTCTTCCGCCGTACGCGCAATTTCGGGCACAACGCCCGAGGTCGACAAGGTGATGCGCCGGCGCGAGATCGAGATCCCCTCGCCATCCATCGCTATCTGCATCGCGTCGCGGACGTTTTCAAAATTATACAGCGGCTCGCCCATTCCCATCAGCACGATATTGCTGACCAGGCGCGGCCGCTCGCCAGAGCCTTCGCCTGGTTCCGGCCACTCATCCAAATCGTCGCGCGCCAGCATCACCTGCCCGATGATCTCGCCCGCGGTCAGGTTGCGCACCAGTTTCTGCGTGCCGGTGTGGCAGAACGAGCAGGTCAGCGTGCAGCCCACCTGGCTGCTGATACACAGGGTGCCGCGATCGGTTTCAGGGATATAGACCACCTCGACCTCGTGCCCGCCGGCGATCCGCACCAGATACTTGCGCGTCCCGTCCGCGCTGACGTTTTTTGACACGATCTCGGGCACGGCCACCACGAAATGCGCATCCAGCTTGGCGCGATAGTCCTTGGACAGATTGGTCATATCCGCAAAGTTGCGCACGCCTTTCTGATAGACCCACTGCCACAGCTGGTTGGCGCGCATCTTGGCCTGTTTTTCGGGCGTGCCCATACCAATCAGCGCCTCGCGCAATGCGGGGCGAGTCAAGCCAACAAGGTTGGTCTTGCCGCCTTCGGGCAGCTTACGTGGAATGGTCAAAACGTCCTGCGTTACGGGCGCGCTGGCGGTCATCGGTCAGATCCTTCGGGAATTCGAACCGATGCGATACACGAAAACGCTGCATTTGCAAAGCGCAGCGCGATCAGCCCTTACAGAAATTCTCGGCCGAATCTGCAGCGGCGGTAAATCCAAACAACGAGAACGTGTCTTTGGTGACCGTACCACGCGACGACCGACCTGTCAGAACAGCGTTGGCGCCGCGCTTCATCGCAGCCAGAATTTTGCTGTCATCGCCGGACGAGGCGGGCCATGCCCACTCGCCTTCCGTGAACAGGTCGAACTTGGTGTCGCCGATCGTCAGCGAAACGAACGAGTTTTCAGCAAAGGGATAACCGCCGGTGAATGACACTTCGCCCGCGGTTCCGTCGGCACGATAGGTCACAAACAACAGAATCTCGCCGCGTTTCACCGATTTGATGCGGCCATCACTGTCGGTGTTTACCGTTTCTTTCGGAATGGCAACGCCCCAGCATTCAGTGGGCTTCGCCGGTGGTTCGGCGAAAACGTTCCAGTCGGTTTTGACATCCACGCGGTTGGTCGATTCCTGCGCGCCCGCCATGGTTGCCAGCATGATTGCTGTTGCGGCGATACCGCCTTTGAACAAAGCCGTCATTTTACTGAGCCTCCAACTGCTCTTGCCTCGGTCCCGAGCGCCTCTCCTTGATCAGAGTTTCCATCTGGCGCTATCGGTTTCAACTCGTTATCCACAAGATAACGCAAGCACGCGCGAATTTGGAACCCCTTCTGGGCGGAAATTCGCGCAGCAACGGGTGCGAGGACGTGAATGATGCAAGCCGCAGCATTGGCCGAGATCTGGCGAGGCGATTTTCTGGAATCCGAGCATTTGGGCCATGCGGTGATCTGTGGCCCCGATGGCAATGTCATTGACGGCTGGGGAGACCCGGATCGGGTGATCTTGCCCCGCTCGTCCGTGAAGATGATCCAAGCATTGCCGCTGATCGAAAGCGGAGCCGCTGACGCGGCCGATCTGGGTGTTGAACACTTGGCGCTGTCCTGTGCCTCGCACCAAGGGCAGGCTGTTCATACGGACCTTGTAGATGCTTGGCTGCACAACATTGGGCGCGGCGAAGATGACCTGATCTGCGGCCCGCAGGCTCCGCGTATCTCGGCCGACCGGCGGGCAATGATCCGTGCCGGGGAAAACCCATGCCGTGTGCATAACAATTGCTCGGGCAAACATACCGGTTTTCTGACTCTGGCGCGGCATCTTGGCGCCGGACCTGATTACGTGGCCGCCGACCATCCCGTTCAACTGGCTGTTCGCGAAGCGTTCGAGGATGTGACCGATCAGACATCCCCCGGTTTCGGGATCGACGGCTGCTCGGCCCCAAATTTCGCCGCCACCCTGCATGGTGTTGGACGGGCAATGGCCTTCTTTGCCAATGCTCAGGACAGCTCTGGGCGTGGTCGTGCGGCCCGCCGATTGGTCGAGGCGATGATGACGCGCCCGGATCTGGTTGCCGGGCAAGACCGCGCCTGTACCGAGCTTATGCTGGCCGCGCCGGGCAGGCTGGCCGTGAAAACGGGGGCCGAAGGGGTGTTCGTGGCCATCTTGCCTGATCAAGGCATTGGCATTGCACTAAAAGCCGCCGATGGAGCCACCCGCGCAAGCGAATGTGCGATTGCGGCGTTGTTGGTCCGATTGGGTGTTCTGCCCGCCGATCACCCGGCGGTGCAGAGGCGCATGAACCCGCCCATCAAGAATTGGGACGGGTTAGAGGTGGGCGCAATACGCCCAGCCCCCGGCCTGCTGGCCTAGCCCATATCGACAAGCTGCGCGACTTCGACGGAACCGCTGCCGTCCTGCACCATGGGGCAACCCTTGGCCATCTCGCAGGCGGCCGCATAATCATCGGCCGAAACGATCGTATAGCCCGACACGGGGTTCGCACCGCCATTTTCAACGACACCATCGGCAGAGACCGTATGCGACTGGGCCACGGGCGCGCCGCCATCCACAAGGCTCTCGCCCATGTTGCCATACCACGCAGTCCAGGCGGCCATGACTTTGGCACCTTCTTCGGGGGTCTCGGGCATGCCGCCACCGTGATAGACAAAAGCAAATTTAGGCATTGGAAATATCTCCATCTGTTGAGGTTAAGGAATTGAGACAGCGGCTTGCAGCCGGTTGAGGGTCGATGTCCAACCGCGCACATGACCGTCAGCCGAGGCCTGATCCGGCAGGTCGCGGTGGTCCACGATCAGTCGGCTGCCGTTTTGGGTCGCTTCGACGGTGAAGGTCACATGGCTTTCTTCACCCCGGATGTCTTCGGGGTCGTGCCAGGCCCAGGTAAAGCCCAGCGAAACGGGTGGACTTACATGTGTCACTTGGCCCGAAATTTTGAGCGCCGTACCTTCAGCGTTTCGCATCGACACGGTCCAGGCGCCCAGCTTGGTAAAATCCAGTTCGGCATGGGTAACGGAATACCCTTCGGGCCCCCACCATTGTGCTGTGCCTTCTGGCGTTGTCAGAAACGCGAATAACGTATCGACCGGCACAGGAAACTCTCGGCTGAGATTAAGATCGGCCATCAGGCGTCCCCTCGATTTAGCAGGGCCTTTTCCAGGCGGTCCATGCTCCCTTCCCAGAAGGCGCGGCGGCTGATGATCCAGTCAGAGATCGCCTGCATCGTCTCAGGCTGCACCGCGTATATGCGGCGTTGCTTGTCGATGGTCTGGGTAACCAGGCCGGCCTCGCGCAATACTTTCAGATGGCGCGAAAAGGCCGGGGGTGAAATGGGGGCGATATCGGCAAGATCACCCGCTGATTGCGCGCCTTGTTGCAACAACCGCTCGACAATCGCAAAGCGGGTTTCGTCTGCAAGGGCGGCAAATGTGCGTGGCAAGTTCGTCATGGCACACAATGTGCCGCGATTCTTTGATTAACGCAATCGTTAATTAACCGATGAATTCAGCTTTGCCATAGCCTTGCAGATACAACAGCGCCGTAAGGTCACCGTGATTGATGCGGATGTCACATTCGGCAGCAACAGCCGGCTTGGCATGCAGCGCGACCCCAGACCCTGCCAGCCCAAGCATGCCCAGATCATTGGCCCCGTCCCCGACGGCGATCACATCATCGGTCGAGATTCCAAGCCGCGTGGTAATCTCGTGCAGCGCTTCAACCTTAGCCTGACGTCCTAAGATCGGCATCCCCACCGCGCCGGTCAGCTTGCCGCCTTCGATCTGCATGGTGTTGGCGCGGTTTTCGTCAAAGCCCAGCTCGGCCGCGACCTTCGCGGTAAAGGCGGTGAACCCGCCCGACACCAATGCGGCATAACCATCATGCGCTTTCATCGTGGCCAGCAGAGTGTGCCCGCCCGGCATGAAGGTGATGCGCTCGGCCAATACCTTGTCGATCACAGCGGCATCCAAACCAGCCATCAGGCCCACGCGTTCGATCAGGGCACCTTCGAAATCCAGCTCGCCATTCATCGCCCGCGCGGTGATCTCTTTGACGCGCCCGCCCACACCGGCCTCGTCTGCAAGTTCATCGATGCATTCCTGCTGAATCATGGTGCTGTCCATATCGGCCAGCAGCATCTTCTTGCGCCGCCCCTCGGCCGGCTGCACCACCAAATCAACACCTTGTTTCTGCAGATCGGCCCAGACGTCCCACTTGTTCTCGGGATAAGCTTGCAAGTCGAACTCGGCCGCCTCATCCGGCGCCAGCCAGTCTACGTGCCCACCGCCCCATGCATTGCGCAGCGCCTCGCAAAGAGCAGGATCCAGATGGCCATCGGCCGGATTGGTCAACAGGGTAGCAATGAACATGGGGCGCCTCCGGTTTGTCGCAGACGCCCATAGCGCAGGATTATGACAGTTACCAGTTGGCACATGCCCGCATGCGGTCCGCCCTGCGACCAAATTTCAGGCAATTCGCAAAATTCACCTGTTGCGCCATGCGCGATTCCGCACTATCTCCGGCTGCGGGACACCCTTCCCCAACGAAGGGCACATATCTGGAAGGATACCAGTCATGGCGATCGAAGCTCCGGCCACGCGGCCGGTTAACCCGCGTTTTTCTTCTGGCCCCTGCGCCAAACCCCCCGTTTTCACGCTTGAGAAACTGTCGGACGCCGCCCTTGGCCGTTCGCACCGTGCCGCCGTTGGCAAGGAAAAGCTGAAAGCAGCCATCGAAACCACCCGCGACGTGCTGGGCATTCCGGCCGATTACAAGATCGGCATCGTACCCGCCTCGGACACCGGCGCGATGGAAATGGCGATGTGGAGCCTGCTGGGTGCCCGCAAGGTCGAGATGCTGGCCTGGGAAAGCTTTGGCTCGGGCTGGGTCACCGATGTGGTGAAACAGCTGAAACTGGATGCCGAGGTCAAGCTGGCCGATTACGGCGAGATCGTCGACCTGGCGACCGTTGATACCAAGAACAACGATGTTGTGTTCACCTGGAACGGCACCACCTCGGGCGTGCGCGTACCCAATGGCGACTGGATCGCCGAAGATCGCGAGGGGCTGACCCTGTGTGATGCCACCTCGGCCGCTTTCGCAATGGACCTGCCGTGGGACAAGCTGGATGTGACAACCTTTAGCTGGCAAAAAGTGCTGGGCGGCGAAGCGGCCCACGGCATGCTGATCCTCAGCCCACGGGCGGTGGAACGGCTGGAAAGCTATACCCCTGCATGGCCCCTGCCCAAGATTTTCCGCCTGACCAAAGGTGGCAAACTGATCGATGGCATATTCTCGGGCGCCACGATCAACACACCGTCGATGCTGGCGGTAGAGGACTATCTCGTCGCATTGGACTGGGCGCAGTCGGTTGGCGGCCTGGTGGGCCTGAAAGCGCGTGCCGATGCCAACACCGCCGTGATTGCAGATTTCGTTGACGCACATGACTGGATCGACTTCCTGGCTGTTGACCCGGCCACCCGGTCGAACACCAGCGTCTGCCTGAAGTTCAGCGATGACCGCATCGCCGAAGGTGCGGCATTTGCCAAAGCCGTTGCCAAGCGGCTGGAAGCCGAAGGCGTGGCGTTGGATATCGGCGCCTATCGTGACGCTCCGTCCGGCCTGCGCATCTGGTGCGGCGGCACGGTCGAAACCGCCGATCTCGAGGCTATGATGCCCTGGCTGAACTGGGCTTTCGAAGCCGAGATCGCCGCGCAGTAACCCAACCGCTCATCGGTCCTTGCGGCCCTCTTCGCTGCCATCAGCGAAGAAAGCCGTAAGGCTTGATGAGCGCCCCGAACACGACATTTCCGAAAAGGAGCTCACCATGGCCCCCAAAGTTCTCGTATCCGACAAATTGTCTGAAACCGCCGTCCAGATCTTCCGTGATCGCGGCATCGACGTTGATTTTGAACCTGCCCTCGGCAAAGACAAAGACGCATTGCTGGCCAAGATCGGCGAATATGATGGCCTTGCCATCCGCTCGGCCACCAAGGTTACCGAAAAGCTGTTGGAGGCTGCGGGCAACCTGAAGGTTGTCGGCCGCGCCGGCATCGGCACCGACAATGTCGACAAGGTTGCCGCGTCCAAAAAAGGTGTGATCGTAATGAACACACCTTTCGGCAACATGATCACCACCGCCGAGCACGCCATCGCAATGATGTTCGCCGTCGCGCGCCAGATCCCCGAGGCCAGCGCCTCGACCCATGCCGGCAAGTGGGAAAAGTCGAAGTTCATGGGGGTCGAACTGACTGGCAAGACCCTTGGCGTCATCGGCGCTGGCAACATTGGCGGGATTGTCTGCGACCGTGCCCGTGGTCTGAAAATGAAAGTTGCGGCTTATGACCCCTTCCTGTCGGAAGAGAAGGCCGAGCAGATGCAGGTTGAAAAGGTTGAACTGGACGACCTGTTGGCCCGCGCCGATTTCATCACCCTGCACGTACCGCTGATCGACGCGACCCGCAACATTCTCAGCCGCGAGAACCTGGCCAAGACCAAAAAAGGCGTGCGCATCATCAACTGTGCCCGCGGCGGTCTGGTCGACGAAGAAGCGTTGGCCGAACTGTTGAAATCCGGCCACGTGGCCGGCGCCGCTTTCGACGTTTTTGCCGAAGAACCCGCCACCGAGAACCCTTTGTTCAACCTGCCCAACGTGGTCTGCACCCCGCATCTGGGCGCCGCCACGACCGAGGCTCAGGAAAACGTGGCCTTGCAGGTGGCCGAGCAGATGTCGAACTATCTGCTGGACGGTGCGGTTGAAAACGCACTGAACATGCCGTCGATGACCGCCGAAGAAGCCAAGGTCATGGGCCCGTGGGTCAACCTTGCCGAAAACCTCGGTGCTTTCATTGGTCAGGTGACCGACGAGGCAATCGAAACCGTCAACATCACCTTTGACGGTGTCGCCAGCGAGATGAACCTGAACGCGCTTGAGGCCGCCGTGATCGCGGGAATCATGCGGTCGGTCAACCCTGACGTGAACATGGTTTCCGCCCCGGTCATTGCCAAGGATCGCGGCATCCAGATCTCGCGCACCACGCAGGATGCATCGGGCGTGTTTGACGGTTTTATCAAGCTCGACATCCAGACTGTTGAGAAGTATCGCACCCTGGCGGGCACTGTATTCTCGGACGGTCAACCGCGGTTCATCCAGATCAAGGGCATCCGGATCAATTCGGATATTGGCGAGCATATGCTCTACACCACGAACAGGGACGTACCGGGCATCATTGGCAAGCTGGGTACATTGCTGGCCGAGCACGAAGAAAACATCGCCAACTTTACCCTGGGCCGGGCCGAATCCGGGGGCGACGCCATTGCGATGACATTCCTCGACAGCCCGCTGAAAGACAGCACCAAACAGGCATTGCTGGACAGCGGATTGTTCCAACAGGTGCGCCCGCTGCGGTTCGACGTGTAACCGCCATATATTGGTGGTAACGACAGGCCCGGCGCATTCCTCCTGCGCCGGGCCTTTTCTTTGAACGGACGGAGACCTCTCATGCGCGCCTATGCCATTGGCGATATCCACGGACATCTGGACAAGCTGGTCGAAATTCACCGGCGCATCGCGGACGACCGAGTGCAAACGGGCGACCACGAGGCTCCGGTTGTGCATCTGGGCGATTACGCCGACCGTGGGCCCGACGTACCGGGGGTTCTGGATTTTCTGGGCGATGGTTTGTCCAAGGGTAAGCCTTGGATTCTGATCCGCGGAAACCACGACCGGATGATGGCCGCCTACCTTCGGGATCCGTCTGAACGCGACCCGCTGCGCGACGATCTGTTTTGGCTGCAGGACACTATCGGCGGGCGGAAAACACTGGAAGGCTATGGCGTGGACGTCGCACTGGACCGCGATGTCGATGCAATCCACGCGGATGCCATTGCGGCCGTGTCCGACCGCCACCTTAAGCTGCTGGACGGGCTGCAGAACAGTTTTGCCGTGGAGGGAGTGTTCTTCTGCCATGCCGGCATACGCCCCGGCGTGCCCCTGGATGATCAGAGCGAAGATGACCTCGTCTGGATCCGCCATGACTTCCTGCGCGACACCCGCGACCATGGCGCGCTGATCGTGCATGGCCACACGCCCGTGCCGCAGATCGAACATGCCGGCAATCACCTGAACATCGACACCGGCGCGGCCTATGGCGGTCCGTTGACTTGCGTCGTGATCGAGGACGGTGCGGTTTTTGAACTGACACTGCACGGTCGGGTGCCGGTCGCGGCAGATTTCTGAACGCAGCGACGCAGGGTTACCGTAGGTCTGACCTCGCGACTCCTCTAATCTGAGCCCAACGGTTTGAGGAGGATTCAGACATGACCGATATCGTCATCCTAAGTGGCGCGCGAACGGCCATTGGTACCTTTGGCGGGTCGCTGGCCGGGACGACACCCATCGACCTTGGCACCGCAGTTGCCCAAGCCGCGTTGGACCGCGCGGGCGTTGATGGGCCGCAGATCGGCCATGTCGTTTATGGCCATGTCATCAACACCGAACCGCGCGACATGTACCTATCACGCGTTGCCGCAATGCAGGTTGGTATCCCCGAAACAACGCCCGCGATGAACGTGAACCGGCTGTGTGGCTCGGGCGCGCAGGCGGTGGTGTCGGTGATCCAGTCGCTGATGCTGGGGGATGCCGATTTCGGCCTGGCCGGCGGGGCCGAGAATATGAGCCGTTCGCCCTATATCCTGCCCGCCGCGCGCTGGGGTCAGAAGATGGGCGATCTGGGCACCCAAGACATGATGCTGGGGGCGCTGAACTGCCCGTTTGGCACCGGCCATATGGGTGTGACGGCCGAAAACGTCGCCGCCGAACACGGGATCAGCCGCGAGGATCAGGACGCCTTTGCGCTGGAAAGCCAGACCCGCGCCGCCAAGGCCATTGCCGAGGGCCGGTTTGCCGACCAGATCGTGCCGGTTGAGGTCAAGTTGAAGCGGCAGGTTGTCAGCTTTGACACCGACGAACACCCCAAGGCAACCTCGGCCGAGGCGCTGGCCGGTCTGCGCACGGTGTTCCAGAAAGACGGCACCGTGACGGCGGGCAACGCCTCGGGCATCAATGACGGCGCCGCGGCGCTGGTACTGGCCCGCGCCGAGGCGGCCGAGGCCGCGGGCCTGATGCCGCGTGCCCGCATCCTGGGCTATGCCCATGCCGGTGTGCGGCCCGAGGTGATGGGCATCGGTCCCGTGCCTGCGGTGCAGAACCTGCTGGCCAAGACCGGGCTGTCGGCCGACGATTTCGACCTGATCGAAAGCAACGAGGCGTTTGCGGCGCAAGCCCTGGCGGTGAACAAGGGGCTGGGTCTGGACCCGGCCAAGGTGAACCCCAATGGCGGCGCCATCGCGCTGGGCCATCCGGTGGGCGCCACGGGCGCAATCCTGTGCGTCAAGGCGATTTATGAGTTAGAGCGGACCGGCGGCAAACGCGCCATCGTGACGATGTGCATCGGTGGCGGTCAGGGCATCGCCTTGGCGCTGGAGCGTCTCTAACGCAGCTCAACCTGCGCGCGGGCCGACCGGCCCGCCGCATCCACAACGCTCAGATCCCAGAACCCCGCGCCCGACAGTGGCAAAAGGGTTTCGCGCCGTGTCAACTTTGTGACCACAGGCGCGCCGTTGGCCAGAACGGTAAAGGGCGGCACCCCGTCACGCAAACGGATGGGCAAGGCGTCGCCCGCCTCCAATACCGCGCCATCGGGCGGAAATGCCAGCTTGGGCGCATCGACTGGTGCGCTGAACGCGGATTCGCGGCTTGCGAATTGGCGCAAAGGCGGCGGCAACTGCGCATTGGCCACCAGCAATGCATTTTCCGGCGGCGGCGGCAGTGCTGTTCGGCGCGGAGCAACGCGGGCAAATACCTCGAACATCAGCGGCGCAGCAAGGTCGGCGCCAAAGACACCTGGTACCGGTGTTCCGTCGGCCCGCCCCATCCAGACCGCCACCACATGCGCCCCGTCATAGCCCACGGCCCAACTGTCGCGGTGGCCATAAGACGTACCGGTTTTGAACGCGACCGCGCCGCCCTTGGTCGCTCCGGGCGCTGGCGTGTCTTTCAGAATGTCCGTCAGATACCATGCAGCCAAAGGTGACAGAACGCGCGGCCCGGGCGCGCCGGGCGCCCCTCCACGCCGCCAATGCAATTGTACGGGGCGTCCTTGCTGACCCAGTGCGGCATAAAGCGCGGCAAGATCGGTCAGCCGCACACCGACCCCGCCCAATGCGACGGCAAGGCCGGGATCGGCCCCCATGCCCGCCGGCTGCATCCCTGCGCGGCGCATGTGGCCAACCAAACGAGACGGGCCCAAAGCATCTGTCAGACGTACTACGGGCACATTCAGCGACATTTGCAGCGCTTGCCGCACTCGCACCGGCCCGCGAAAAGCGCCGTCAAAGTTGACCGGTGCGTAGGTTCCAAACTGCACCGGGTTGTCGTTTATCAAGGTCTCGGGATGCGCAAGGCCCTGATCGAAGGCCAGCCCGTAGACCAGTGGCTTCAGTGTTGATCCGGGCGAGCGCAAAGCGCTGGTCATGTCGACAAATCCACGCTGTTTCTCGTCGCCGAAACCCGCCGAACCGACCGAAGCCAAAATCTCGCCACTGCGGTGATCTGCCACGATAATCGCCGCGGTCAATCCGCTTGCATGGCCTCGCACCGCCTCGCTTGCCAATTGCTGCAAACGCCCCTGCAGTCCGGCATCCAGCGTGGTAAAATGAACGTCGTTCGGCTCCAATGTCGCCCGGCGCGCCAGATGCGGTGCAAGGGCCGGGAACGGACGGCGGTTACGCGGAACGGGTTCCAAATCGGCCACCGCAACGGTATCGGTGTCATAGACCTGCCCGGCCCGCGCCAGCACCCGCGCCCTGGCATCGCGTGCATTGCCCGGGTGGCGATCGGGACGTCGCGTTTCGGGGGATTGTGGCAGCGCCACCAAAAAGGCCGCCTCTGCCGGGGTCAACCGGCGCGGGGGCTTACCGAACCATGTCAGGCTGGCTGCCCGCACACCTTCGACATTGGCCCCAAACGGCGCACGGTTCAGGTACAGCGTCAGGATCTGGTCCTTGGTCAAACGCCGTTCCAACGCCAGCGCCACCCGCAACTGCCGCAACTTACCGCGCGGATCCCCGGTGGGGCCATCCTCCAGCAACCGCGCTACCTGCATCGTCAGGGTGGACGCACCCGACACCACCCGGCCATTGCGCAGCGCTTGCCAACCCGCCCGCAGAACTGCGCGTGGGTCTACCCCGGCGTGGCGATAGAACCGTTTGTCTTCATAAGCGACCAAAAGGCGGACATAGTCCGGGTCCACCCCGTCCAGCGACACGTTCAATCGCCAGCGCCCATCGACAACTGTAAAAGCACGCAAAAGCTGCCCATTGCGGTCCAGCACTTCGACAGAGGTCTCTGCAACCAGCGGCGGCAGTACCGTCGCGTCCACCCAGTCATCCACCATGTCCCGGCCCAGCGCCGCAGCCCAAAGGATCAGCGCCAGGCAAAGGGGCCAGATAAGCCTCATTGGCTAACGGTTACCCGCCCCGCATCCGTCCACGCGCGATAGTCGGGACGGTACATATCCTCGACGCTCGCAGCAGGGTGGCGGAAGCTGCCGGGAGTTGTGGCGCGCACGATATACGCAAGGCGAAAGGGCTCGGCCCCGAACCGATCGACGGCGGCCAGGAACCGATCTTGCCTGAACTCCGCATTCTCAATATCTGACACGGCCTCTAACCAGTCGAGCGATCGCACATCGCCCGCGCGCAAAAGGTTGGGGTTGTCGATCTCGAACCCTGCAGGCAACGGGTCATTGACCATCAGGCGTGCCTCGGACCTTTCAAACGGCGTGACATGCAGCACCACAACCAGCCGGGTGCCTTGGGTAACCTGTGATGGGTCCACCAGCTCGCCGTCCAACGAGTAGTAGCTGCGTGTCAGGCGATAGCCATTGCCGCCTGCCGGGACCGGCTCGGACGGCACGCCATACGTGGTCAGCGTCAGAGTGGTCTGCCGATCGGACCCGTTTGCGATTGCCAGCGGCGACATGGCCTGATCTTCCAGCACCCGCACCATCGGGCCATCCACCTGATTACCATTCATGGTGATGCCGGATGTTGGTGCACGGTCGATCAGCGCATGCGCGGCCAAAAGCGTCCACGCGTTTTCCTGGGTCGAACGGCGCGCATTGCCGCCATTGATCACTTGGGCAAAGGCCTCGGCATCAATCACGTTGCTGCCAGCCTCGGCCGCCAGCGCAAGAACCGCCGCTGCGTCGCGCCGATCGGTACCATAGTCGACGCGCCACAACGGGCCCTCGGTCCACGATTGCCGCCCTCCGACTTCGGCTGCGGCACGGGCAAACATGGCGTCGGCACGGGTTTGATCACCATACGCCGCCAGGGCCGCACCCAGCTGCGCCTGCGCCAAGGGCGTTGCCAATCCATCGGCCTTAACGTCGGCGTAGTATCGCAGATCGCCAATCGCCGCCGCACCTTCGCGCGCCAGAACCATCAGGGCATAGGCGATATCCTCGCCCCCAATGTCGAAGTCGGGCGCATAGTTCACCTGATTGCGCAGGTTATCCAGCGCCGCGCGATAGGCGTTTTGCGGTACGTCGAACCCTTGCGAACGTGCCCGCCCCAGGAAATCGGTGACATAGGCATCCAGCCACATGTCACCGTTGCTGGGGCGCCACAGGCCAAACGCACCGGACGCGGACTGGTTTGTCAGCACTTCGGCGATTGCCTGATTGATCCGCTCTTCGGTCTGGTCGCGGCTTGCCAACTGCATCGCCTCGGCAACCGAGTTCAGATACAACAAGGGCAGTGCGCGCGAGGTGATCTGTTCGGTACAGCCATACGGGTATCGATCCAGCGCCTGCAGCAAACCGGCCGTATCGAACCGCGCCAGCGGGCCAACCGACACCGTCGCCTGCCCTGTTCCAGGCATCAGCCCGGCAAAGACGTTGGCATCAAAGGTAAAGCTCTGCCCCGCAGCAAGGGCAAAGCGGCTGGTCCGCGTAACCTCGGGGTCGTTGACCTGCACCGGCAGCTTCAGCGTTTTGGTCAATTGCTTACCGTCCGGCGTGGTCAGCGCCACGTCGATGGTTTGGTTGCCAACATGCGTCGCCGTCACCGGAATGGAGAGTACGGCCTTGCCCAAGGGATCGAGTGTCAGGCCCGATGGAACGGCGGTGGTGTCCAACAGCAAACCGTTGCCTACAACGCCGAGTCCCACGCGGCCCGCCGGGCCGGTGGCATGCACGATCTCCAGAAGCAGCCGGGATTCGTCGCCCGGCGCCAGAAAGCGTGGCAAGCTGGCGGTTACAACCACCGGGTCGCGTACTAGGATGTCAGCTTGCGCCTGTCCCACCCCGGTAGGCGACCACGCGACGGCCATTACACGCACGGTACCGTTGAACGAGGGCAGGTCGAACTGCGCACGCGCAAGCCCGTCCGCTCCTACGGTCACCGGGCCGCTGAAATAGGCGACAAGTTCTTCCGTTGGCGGAGGCGCCTGCAGACCGGCCGATGCACCGGCGTCACCGCCCGAACGCACCTGTCCCATCGCACCGTTCAGACCGTCGATCAGCCGGCCATAGATGTCGCGCATCTCGACCCCCAGCCTGCGCTGACCGAAATAGTGGTCGTGTAGATCGGGGCTTTGAAACCCGGTCAGGTTCAGGATACCCACATCAACGGCCGCAATGGTGGCATAGGCAGTCTCGCCCGGCTGAATACCGTTCACACGCAAAGCAACCTCCAACGGCGCGCGGGGCGCTGCCTCGTTCGGCGCAACAAACTCAGCGGTCAGTTTTGCAGGACCCGGGTCCACCGTAGCATAGGCCAGCCCCAGCGCACGGTGCGGGTTGCGATCCGCATCCACATCGGCCGGACGCAGCAACGTGGCAGTGACATAAGCCCCCGCGCCCCAGTCATCGGTGACCGGGACGTCGACAACATTCTCACCTTGCGTCAGTTCAACCGTTTGCATTGCAATCAAACGGTCCGCCATGACCTGCACCAGGGCCGTGCCCGCAAACCGGGGCACCACGCGCAATTTGGCGACCTCGCCCGGCAGATAGGCAGGCTTGTCCAGCGAAAGCTCCAGCGTATCGGGCGTTTTGGACGTGTCAGCAGGGGCATACCAGCCGGCATAGAAGGTCTGAGAAACCGCCGCTTTGCCGCCGCCGGTCTGCTCCACCACCAATTCATGTTCGCCCCAGTCCACCGGCAGGCTCAGCGACAACCGGCCATCCGTCATCACCGCCGCGCCAGTCGCCAGCTTTTCGCGCCTGGTAAAGGGCTCCCAGTTCCAATTGCCGTCCAGCTGATACCATTGATACCGTGTATGAACGCGGTTCAAAGTCCATTGAACCTGTGCCTCGGTTGCTGCACCGTCAGGGCCCAGCGCGATCAGGTCAAACCCGGCTTCGGTCCCTTGTTTGACGACATCTTCAAACTGCGGCTTCAGGCCCAGCAGCAAACCTTCACTGGCGAGCGGTCGGGTGATTTTGCGTTCAACCGGGCGCCCAGACCCTTCGGAGACACGCAGCGCAAGGATCGCCTCGACCGGCTTTGTCCCCTCGGCCATCCGTGGAAGCTCTACCGGCAGCGAGGCAAATCCCGCCGCGTTGGTTTCCACTTCACCACCCAGATAATTCACCTCGACATAGCTGTCCTCGTCGTGTCGGCCAAAGACAAAGCCGGGCCAATCAGGCATCGACCGTGTGGCACGCAGCGCAACCTCGCCCTCGACCGGCAGACCACCGGCGGGTGCCCCAAAAAGGTATCGCGCCTCAAGACCGGCAAGAACCGTATCCCCAGGGCGCAAGGCGCCGTCGGGCAAGGTGATGTCGAAATCAATTCGCTCAGGCAGAAAATCCTCGACCAGGAAATTCGCTGTGGTGACCGAAGGGGCATCAGGATCGGTAAAAAGGGAAAGCGTCCAGCGTCCGCGCGGGGCGGTGCCACCAATTGGCAAGGCAAAAACGTGGCCTCCAGCCTTTGCGCCATCAGAAAAGTGGCGACTGTATTCCACGCCATCGGGGCGATTCAGAACCGCCGTCAGCGGAACGTCGGACAATGCACGCACCTGCGCATCGCGAGCCAGCGCGGTTGCAAACACGGTTTCACCCGCGCGATAGGCACCACGGTCGGTAGACACAAAAACATCGACAGGGCCTGCCGGGGCACGGCCTTCGACCCCACGGTCAGACAGGTCAAAACCGGGATCCGTGAGCGACAGGAAGACCAGGTCCTCTTCCCCCTGCTGTGCCACGATCATGGCAGGGGCCGCCCCGCCCCGCCCACGCAACAGGCCGGGGTCAAAGCGGGCGTAACCATCTGCATCCGTTGCAGTTTCGGCGAGAACCCGGTTGCCGCGTGACAAAAGCGACACTTGCACATCCGCGCTGGCCTCGGCCGTGGCGAGGGACCGCACAAAGACATGAAGACCATCATTACCCGCAACCGATGACAGACCTAGGTCCGAGATTACGAACCACTGGGTGGCCGGTGGAAATTCGTAAGGATCGGTGCCGGGAATTGCTGCGGTCAGCGTGTAGATACCGGCAGGCAGATCGCCGATAACATCGCCCATCGGCAAGCGCGTGGTCACATCGCGGTTCAGCGTGTTTTGTAGCACTGCAGTGCCTTCCCACACCTCCTCGGCCACGTCATTCGCAAACTGGTTTTCGCGCCATTCCGACAGTTGTTCGCCAAAATACCCTTCTTGCAGAGCGCGAAGGATGTTGCGATCAGACACGCGACGCAGGCGAAGGTCGGCCTCGGCCACATTGACCGAAGTGATCGGCAAAGCGGCATCCCCCAATTTCGGCAGCACATAGGACCGCCCGGCGAAACGCAATTGCTGCGGACGGTCAGGCACGTAGAAGGTGATCTCGACATCCTTATCCGTCACTTCGCCCCGCGCCGAGGGCAGGCCTGCGCGGAATGTCACGCGGTACCGCTCCCCATGAGTCAGGCCGGTGACGCAGACCTGGGTGTCGTTGTGGTTCACCGACATGCCGCTTTCGGGCAGGCGCACAAAGGCACCGTAATCAACCCCGGCCGGCACGAGGTCCTGCGAGAAATCGGCACACATCTGCGGTTCCGGCCCACGCACATTGACGTTGTGCGACGACACACGGAACCCAAACAATCCGATCGCCCGGTCCAGCGCGCGCAAAACGTCATCACGCGGGGCGTTGGCCTCGGCCAGACGAAGGGCCGGCAAGCTTGTACGGCCGCGCCCAAGTTCCTCAAGCGCTTCGGCCATGGTCAACAAGGCACTGGCGCGGGTCTGCGGGTTTGCGCCACGCAGATATGCGTTGACAGAGGCAGACAGCGCGTCATTGCGCAAACTGCGCTTATTGCTGTTCTGCGCCTCGGCCATTTTCAGCGACATCGCGGCATAGTCCACCCATAGGTCGGCGGAATCCAGAAAGGTCAGGGCCGAGCCATAAAACCGGCGCGCATTCTCAAAGTTTTCGGCTGCTTGCGCGTTTCGCCCGCCCTGCACCAGATCGGGGGCCGTCCAGTCATTAACATAGTGGCGTCGCGACAGCCCCGAGGCGAAATCGAACGCCGCCTTCAGGTCGCGCGGTTGCAAAAAATCCAACTCGGCCGCACGGGCACTCGCCTGTCCAATCACCGCGTCAGATGTGGGGGTCACGATGGCAGACAGCGCACCAACATAGGATTCGCGCCCGCCTACCGCGCTTTTGGGGAAACAACTGTTAGAGCGGGTGTTATAGGTGAATGCGACACAGGAACTGTCGGACAAACACGCCCGTTGGCAGGCCTCCAGCGTGGTGTCGAACAGGGATCGAATGTCTGCCCCGGGGAAGTCGACGTCCCGAGAGATGGCAATGTGTCGTTCAGGTACAAACCCGTTGTCTTGCGCTTGAACCGGCGCTGCCATAGCAGCCAGAATCGTAAAAATGCTGAAATATTTGCGCATTAATCACCTCCCTCAAACAATACACAAATGCTGGCACGTCAAAGCCGGTTTCGGCAAGGATTCTTAGGGGGAATTAACGATCGCTTCACTCTGTTGCGCTTGGATACTGCCAACGCTCAGGAGAATGGCGGATGTCACTGGAATCAAAGCTCGCGGAAGAACGACGTGCGCGGCTGGCGGCTGAAAAACTGTTGGAACAAAAAAGCCGTGAGTTGGTTGAGGCGAACCGCAAACTTGCTGTGCATGCACGGAACCTGACCGACGAAATCGAAGAAACGCGTCAGAAAGCCGAAGAGTTACGGGGCGAAAATTCCAAGGTTTTGTCGAAGCTTGAGGATGTTTCGTCTGCATTTGCCATTGCCGAACAACGTCTCTGGGATTCCCTGGAAACCATCCCCGACGGGTTTGCAGTGTTTGATTCAAACTCGCGCCTTGCTGCGGCCAACAGAGCTTATCTGCACTTTTTCGAAGGGCTGCACGCCGCAACCCTTGGTGCGTCTTACCGGGATTTGGTCGCCATCGCGGCCGACGAAGGGCTGATTGACCCCGAAGGGCAATCGCCCGAACAGTGGAAGGCCGAAATGCTGGCGCGTTGGGAAATGGAGGAAATCCCCAACAAAAACGTTCGGATGTGGAACGGCAGCTATTTGAAACTGATCGACCGGAGAACACCAAATGGCGACGTGGTGTCGCTGAATCTCGACATCACGGAAATGATGCGGATGTGGGCCGCGATCGAGGCCGTGCCCGACGGCTTTGTTCTCTATGATCGTGATGACAGGCTTGTCATGTGTAACGAACGTTACCGCGAAATTTACGCCACCAGCGCCGCAGCCATGACGCCGGGCACGACGTTCGAAGAAATCTTGCGCTATGGGGCTGAACGTGGTCAGTACCGCGATGCTGTTGGGCGGGTCGAGGAATGGCTGGTCGAACGCCTTGCCAACCACCGCCGAACGGACGTCCCGGTTGAGCAAGCGTTGTCAGACGGGCGGTGGCTTCGCATCCTTGAAAAGGAAACGCCGGATGGCGGCCGTGTTGGCCTGCGCGTGGACATCACCGCGCAGAAGGAACAACAAGTCGCGCTGGAAGAGGCGCGTGTAGTCGCCGAAAGCGGCAACCGCGCCAAGACCGCCTTTTTCGCCAACATGAGCCACGAACTGCGCACACCGATGAATGGGGTCATCGGCATGGCTGAACTGCTTTGTGATACCGAACTGTCAGAAGAGCAGGCGCTTTATGCCGAAACCATCCGAAACTCGGGCGAATCTCTGCTGGCACTGCTCAATGACGTCCTCGACTTCTCGAAAATGGAAGTTGGCAAGCTGTCGCTGCAATCCGAACCCTTCGATCTTGAACAGACCATCCATGAAGTTGTGATGCTGTTGCAGACAACGGCCAGTCACAAGGAATTGGATCTGGTTGTCGACTATGACTTGTTTCAACCCACCATGTTCGAAGGGGATCGCGGGCGTGTTCGCCAAATCCTGACCAACCTCATTGGCAATGCTGTCAAGTTCACCGAACAAGGGCACGTCTTGGTGCGCGTTGTCGGGTTCGAAGCGGAACGTGAGGACTATCAGCGCCTGCATATCACGGTCGAGGACACTGGCATTGGCATTGCGCAGGAGATGCAAAGCCACATCTTTGGCGAGTTCAATCAGGTCGAAGACCAACAGAACCGCAAGTTCGAAGGTACCGGACTGGGCTTGGCGATTTCAAAACAGCTGGTCAACCTGATGGGTGGCGAGATGTGGCTGGAAAGTGAAATTGGGCGCGGCTCGTGCTTTGGGTTTCACATCGAACTGCCAATTGTCGAAAAACCCGACCTTGCCAACCTTGCCAGTTTTTCGGCCCCTGGCCCGGTATTGATCGTCGACGACCAAGAGGTCAATCGCACGATTCTGGACCGTCAATTGACCCAACTGGGTTTGGAAACCGTGCTGCATCGCAGTGCGACCGACGCCCTGGGTGCAAGGGACGTGGACCCCACGCCGGCATTGATCGTGTCTGATGACAACATGCCCAGCGTCAAGGGTGCGGATTATGCAAAGGCGCTTCGCAAATCCGGCGACGACACACCCTTCTTGCTGCTCAGTTCAACACCTGGTGCGCAAAAGGGTGCTGACGTGGATCTGGTCCTGTCGAAGCCGGTGCTGCGCCGGTCGCTGCAAGATGCGCTGACCCATCTGATTTCCAACACCGAACACGACACAGAACCTGAAGAATCTGGACCTCGTCGCATGCGCATTCTTACGGCGGAAGACAACCGGACGAACCGTCTGGTATTTGCAAAGATGGTTGGCAAGCTGAATGTCGATTTGACCTTTGCCGAAAACGGGGTGAAAGCAGTGGAAGCGTTCCGCGCACAGCGTCCCGACCTTGTCTTCATGGACATTTCCATGCCCGAAATGGACGGCAAAGAAGCAACGGCAACTATTCGTCAGATCGAAGCGGAAACAGATGCCGCGCCCGTGCCGATTGTGGCTTTGACGGCCCACGCTCTTTCCGGCGATCGCGAAGAGATACTGAAACACGGGCTTGACGAATACCTGACAAAACCATTGAAGAAAGACATCCTTCACACCGTCATTCGCGACCATTGTCCGCCAGATATTTGTTCGCCATTCAATGTCGATGAAGGCGCTGTTGCCTAAGCTTCGCGCAGGACATCCAGAAATGCTTCGCCAAAACGCTCGGCCTTTTGCGGGCCCATTCCGGGAAGTTGCGCCATCGCATCAAGGCTTTGCGGGCGGCGCTCGGCAACGTGGCGCAACGTGGAATGGGTGCAGGACAAATACTTGTCACGGCCTTCGGGACCACGACACAATTGCAACTGAATCTCTTGCAACTGGTCAAACAGGCTTGCGGCTTCGCGTCCGGCCAAGGCGCGTCTTGCCGGGTGTTGCTCGGGCGTAGCAGCGCCGGTGATCACCTCCAGAAACGCCGCGCCGTACTTGTCCAGTTTCTTGGCACCGACCCCCCCGACATGGGCAAGCGCGTCCAGCGTGCCGGGCCGCGTTTCGGCCATTTCGATCAACGTTCGGTCGTTGAACACCATATAGGCCGGCAAACCCGCTTCTTCTGCAAAGGCCCGACGCCGCGCCTTCAAAGCCGAGAGAAGTGGCGCGTCCTCCTCGGAAACCAATGCCTTGGCAACCGGCCGCGCCGATTTCGCCGCGCGGATCGCGTCGCGGCGCAGGGTGATGCTTTCCTCGCCCCGAAGGATGGCGCGCGCAGCATGCGTCATGCGCAACGCGCCATGGCGTTCCGGATCGGGGCGCACCAGATCATGCCCCATCATTTGCCGAAAGATTGCCTGCCACTGACGCTTGTCGAACTCTTTGCCGACACCAAAGGTCGGCAGGCCTTCGTGTCCTCGGGCACGAACTTTGTCCGTTGCATTGCCCAGCAGAATATCGATCAGATGGCCGGTGCCGAAATACTCGCCTGTCCGCAGAATTGCTGACAGACCTTTGCGTACAGCTTCGGTGCCGTCAAACAGCTCGGGCGGTCGGTCACACAGATCGCAATGGCCGCAAGGTTCACTGTCTTCTCCGAAATACGACAACAAGGTCTGCCGTCGACAGACCTGTGCTTCGGCCAGACCCAGCAGCGCGTTCAGCCGTGCGTGGTCAGCCATCTTGCGCTCGGGCGGGGCCAGCCCTTCGTCGATCTGCGACCGGCGCAGGCGGATGTCTTCGGGCCCAAAAAGCGTCAGCGTTTCGGCTGGTGCCCCGTCACGGCCGGCGCGGCCAATCTCTTGATAGTAGGCCTCGATCGACTTGGGCAGATCGGCATGCGCAACCCAGCGGATGTCGGGCTTGTCGACACCCATGCCAAAGGCCACCGTGGCGACAACGATCAGGCCATCGTCGCGTTGAAACCGCGCCTCGACCTCGCGGCGGGGGTCAGGCTCCATCCCGCCATGATAGTGGCAGGCGGGGTGCCCGGCCTCGCGCAGAGCTTGCGCCAAGGTCTCGGTCTTGGCGCGCGTGCCGCAATAGACGATGCCGGATTGCCCCTTTCGGGCGGCTGCGAAATCCAGAATTTGCCGGCGCGGGCTGTTCTTAGGCTCAAACGCGAGGTGAATATTGGGCCGGTCAAAGCCGCGCAGGAACGTTTCCGGCGCGTGACCGTCAAACAGGCGGGTGACAATTTCGGCCCGGGTTTCGGCGTCGGCGGTGGCGGTGAAGGCGGCAAGGGGCACGTCGAGGGCGCGCCGCAACTCGCCAATGCGCAGGTAATCCGGGCGGAAGTCGTGGCCCCACTGGCTGACACAATGTGCCTCGTCCACCGCGATCAGGCTGATCGGGGCACGAGATAACAATTGCTGCGCCCCTGATGAGGCCAACCGTTCCGGCGCCATATAAAGCAGCTTCAGTTCGCCCGCATGCAAAGCGTCAAACACAGCGTTGGTTTCTTCTTCGGTATTGCCCGACGTCAGCGCGCCGGCGGCCACTCCGGCCTCACTCAATGCACGCACCTGGTCGCGCATCAGCGCGATCAGTGGCGAGATCACTACCGTCACGCCCGAACGGCAGAGTGCCGGCAACTGAAAACACAGCGATTTACCGCCGCCGGTGGGCATAATGGCCAGCGTATTGCGGCCGGCGGTCACGGCCTCGACAATCTCGGCCTGACCGGGCCGGAACTCGGTGAATCCAAAAACAGAGCTAAGAAGCTCGGATGCCTGCTGCATGTGGGACGATTTCTTGTGTGCTCGAATTTGAGCCAAAGGTTTCACGAAATCATCTGCCCGGCAAGGCAAGTTCTACTGGAAGAAACCGATGTTGTTTTGCAGAACAATGCGAATAACGATCAACCCGATGAAAGCAACCAGCGGCGCAAGGTCCAGTGGGCGGGTATCGGGAAGGATGCGGCGGATCGGCGTATAAATCGGCTCTAGCAACCGGTTCAGACCATACCAAATCTGCGAAACCACCGGTTGATGCAGGTTCAGCACCTGAAACGAAATCAGCCATGACATGATGATATGCGCGATCATGATGAACCAAACTACGTCCAGGATCAGCATGATAATCTGGTAAATCGATTGCATCTACATTGCCTCCGTTTCTTGCCCTTTCACACACCTAGTGTGCGCCCTGCGCTATCGCAACCGATTTACGTCGCGTCGGGCCTTGCAATCCTCAGTCCAATTGTCATACCTAGCTTGGTCTGAATATCAGACTCAGATCGACAGGAGCACCCATGTACCCGTTTTTTCGTGCCATCAAGGAAGTCATCCTGCACCGCAACGATCCGGTTTTAGTCCCCGGCGAGGCGCATATTTCGCACCATGTTTGCATGCCATGGGATCTGGACGGGTTCATGGAGATGAACCACGGCCGTATCCTGACCCTGCTGGACCTTGGCCGGTTTGTCGGCGGCATCCGGTCGGGTCTTTACGCCGCGCAAAAGGCCAATGGCTGGGGCATGACGATGGCGGGGGTCTGCGTGCGGTACCGCCGCCGGGTGCGGATGTTTCACCGGTACGAGGTGCGCACGCGGTTCATCGGGTTCGACGACAAGTTCATGTATCTCGACCAGACCATGTGGCGCAAAGGCGAATGCCTGGTCCAGGCCGTGTACCGCGCCGCGGCAACCGACAAGAACGGCCTTGTCCGGTCTGAGAGGGTGGCCGCCGCAATGGGTGTCGATGTTGACATCATGCCCCTGCCCGATTGGGTGAAAGCCTGGCTGGCGGCGGAAGAGATGCGCCCCTGGCCGCCCAAGTAACGCTTGCGTGTGGCCCACTGGTTGCGTCAAATGCAACGGGGCAAACGAGGCAAGCAATGACAACCAAACGCAAACGCATCTGGGGCTGGTACGCCTTTGACTGGGCCAGCCAGCCGTATCACACGCTGATTGTCACTTTTGTCTTCGGCCCGTTCTTCGCCGAAATTGCCACTGCGCATTTCTTGGGTACGGGCCTTGGGGAAGAAGCCGCGAAAACACAAGCACAGGCAATCTGGGCCAGATGCCTGACCTATGTCGGGCTGCTTATTGGCTTTACCGCTCCGGTGATGGGGGCGATGGCCGACACGACCGGGCGGCGCATTCCGTGGATAGCTATGTTTTCGATCATCTACGTCACCGCGGCATGGTGCCTGTGGGGCGTGAATCCGGATGGCAGCAACCTGACCTATGCGCTGGCGATGTTCGGGATCGGCTTCGTCGCCGCCGAATGGGCCTATATCTTTACAAACTCGCAACTGCCGTCGCTTGGCAACGACGCCGAAGTTGGCCAGATTTCGGGCACAGGGGCCGCCTTGGGTTATGCCGGAGGGGTGGTGTCACTGATCCTTGTTTTGCCATTCTTGGTGGAATCGGCGGCCGGTGTCACCTTGATCGGGATCGAACCTGCCTTTGGCCTGTTGGATGGTACCGCGCGTGAGGGCACGCGGGCCATCGGGCCGTTTACCGCGCTTTGGTTTATCGTTTTCATTGTCCCCTACTTCATGTGGATGCGTGACACGCCGATCCCGGGCAGCAAGCTGCAGGTTAGCAAAGCGCTTCGGTCTTTTGGGCAATCGATTGCAGGTCTTCGCAGCCGACCCAGTTTGGCGGCCTATCTGGTCTCGTCGATGTTCTTTCGCGACGCAATGGCCGGGCTTTATACGTTTGGTGGCATATACGCCAATCTCGTGCTGGACTGGCCGGTTGTCTATGTGGGCATTTTCGGGATTGTTGCCGCAATTTCGGCTTCGATCATTACCAGCATCGGTGGTGGGTACGACCGCAGGTTTGGACCGAAGCCGGTGCTTGTCGTGTCGATTGCCGGTTTGATGCTTGTCTGCGGTGTTGTGGTCAGCATGTCGCGGGAAGGCCTGTTTGGTATGCCTTTGCCCGAAGGCTCGTTTATCCCCGACGCCATTTTCTTTGGCTGCGGAATTGTGATTGGCGGTCTGGGTGGCACATTGCAGGCCGCCAGCCGATCGATGATGAACCGACACACAACCGAAGAGGACGCAACCAAGTCCTTCGGGTTGTTCGGGTTTTTTGGGCGCGCCACCTCGTTCCTTGCACCGGCTTTGATCGGAGCTGTGACGCTTTGGACCGAAAGCCCGCGATTGGGCATATCCCCGTTGATCGTGCTTTTCGCGATCGGGCTTGTTCTGCTATTCTGGGTGAAACCAAATGGCGAACGGGCACAGACATGGGGCACTTCCGACACCTGATTGCCGCCGCGTTGCTGGTGCTGACACCCACCGGCGCAACGGCCGAGACCAAGGCGAACCAGCTTTTTGGCGCAAAATCCAGCGCGTCGCGGCAATCTCCGGCGGCAATTGGCAGTTACGCAAAAGGCTGCGCGGCGGGCCTGCAGGAATTGCCTGAAACCGGTCCCACGTGGCAAGCGATGCGGTTGAGCCGCAATCGCAACTGGGGCCACCCCGATGCCCTTGAATTTATTTACAGATTATCTGAATTCGCGGCGTCGCAACCGGGTTGGAGCGGGCTCTATATTGGCGATATCTCGCAACCTCGCGGCGGGCCGATGACCTCGGGCCATTCCAGCCATCAGATCGGGTTGGACATCGACATTTGGATGCTGCCGCCCAAACGTCTGAACCTAAACCGCAGAGATCGCGAATTGATCAGTTCGCTGAACGTGCGGTCGGCGGACCAGACATCGGTCAATGGCAATTTCACCCGTACGCATATGGAGATCCTGAAGGCTGCGGCACAGGATCCAGCCGTGGACCGGATATTCGTCACCGCCCCGGTCAAGATCGAGTTCTGCAAGGTCGCGACCCGTAAAGACCGGAAATGGTTGCAGAAAATCCGACCGCTTTATGGCCACAACACCCATTTCCACGTGCGCTTAAAATGCCCCGCAGGCTCGCCCAATTGCGTGACGCAAACGCCAACTGTCAGCCAGCTGTCGAATGGCAAAGACGGCTGCGACGAGACCTTGGAATGGTGGGTGACCGACTATCTGAACCCACCCAAGCCGGTGAAGCCGACAAAACCGGCCAAGCCCAAACCCAAAAAACGCGGCGCGCGTGACTACGTTATGGCCGACCTACCCCGGCAATGCGCCAAGGTGCTTTCGTCGAAATAACGCTTGAAAACACTGGTTTCGGGCGTTAAACGCGCCCATCTGCCCGGTTTCCGGGCCAAGTCTCCGCTACCTTGTCAAAACGGATCTGACATGAACAAAGCATTGCTTCCTGGCATCATTGCCATGACCGCCATCGTTGTGGCCTCGAATATCCTTGTACAATTCCTGTTTGGGAATTGGCTGACTTACGGCGCCTTCACCTATCCGCTGGCCTTTCTGGTCACCGACGTGATGAACCGCGTCTATGGCGTGGCGACGGCGCGGCGCGTGGTGCTGGCCGGGTTTGTCACGGGCGTCATCTGCTCGTTGATCGGCACGCAGATCATGGGCGAGTTCGGCCCGCTGGTCACGTTGCGAATCGCCATCGGTTCCGGGCTGGCTTTCCTGACCGCACAACTGCTGGATGTCTTTATTTTCAATCGCTTGCGCGAAGGCACATGGTGGCGTGCACCGCTGGCCAGCACGCTGATCGGGTCGTCGGTCGATACGGCATTGTTCTTTACCATTGCTTTCTCGGGCGCGCTGAGCTTCATCGAGCCGGCCAATGACGTCAGCTGGGCCGGGGAAATCCTGCCACTGTTGGGCGCCGGACCGTTGGCGCCGCTGTGGGTTTCGCTGGCTGTGGCCGACTGGGGTGTCAAACTTGCCCTTGCCTTGATCGCGCTGGTGCCGTTCCGCCTGATTGTTGGGCGATTGACCGCACAATTTGCGTAATTTGTTTTGACAAACACCACATCTGTGGCACGCTACCCCTATCGGCAACAGCAGAAAGGAGGTGGTCCAGTGTCTAGAGTGATGTTGGAGAGAGGTGTCAAAACAGTCAGGGGGGCCGAGGTTTCTGGTTAAGTCGGGAAACCGAACATCCTTGATTGGGCGGATGCTCTAATTGGCCCATCTCCCAAAATGCTCGAAGGGCGGCTTATCTGGCCGCCCTTTTCGTTTGTCGCAAAGTTTAAGCCAGTGTTTAAACTTTGACGGCGTCCGGGAACCGAAAGTTTGAACTTCATGCTGCGTATCAACGACGAAATTGCAATCGCGGATTGGGAACTGACCGAGAGCTTTGTGCGCGCCTCGGGGCCGGGCGGGCAGAATGTGAACAAAGTCTCAACGGCGGTGGAATTGCGGTTCGAGGCCGAGCGGTCACCCAACCTGCCCGGCCCGGTGAAGGCGCGGCTGAAACGGCTGGCCGGGCGGCGCTGGACCAAGGACGGGGCGCTGATCCTGTTCTGTGACGAAACCCGCCATCAGGCCCGCAACCGCGAAATTGTGCGCGAGCGTCTGGCCGAACTGGTCCGCAAAGCGCTGATCGTTCCGAAACGCCGCCGCCCCACGCGCCCCACCAAGGGCAGCGTCGAACGACGGATCAAGGCCAAGAAAATCCGGTCCGAGGTGAAGGCGATGCGCGGCAAAGCCGGTCCGGAATAGTCAGCTCAATACGCCAGCCACAGCCGCCCTCGCATTTTGCATGACCTCTTGCGCCCGTGCGGCGCTGCCGGCCTGGGCATAGATGCGAAATTCGGGCGCGTTGCCCGAGGGGCGCAGATGCACAACCTCGCCCGTGGAGAAATCAACGCGCAACCCGTCGGTCAGGTCGGTGCCCGCGATGGGGCCGAAACCGGCAAAGAACGCAGCGCGACGATCGGGGTCATCGATCAGGCCCGACAGAAAGTGGGCGGCCTTGTCGCGGTCAATCTCTTGCAGGCGGTCCGCGGCGGTAAAACATGGGGGCAGGCCGGCAACCAGATCCGCCAGTGTCAGACCCGCCTGTTTCGCGGCGACCAACGGCGCCAGGATCGGCAGCATGCAGTCGCGTGTGGGCAGCGGGGCCAGCGGTCCGGTCAACTGTGCTGTAAAGCCCAGAAGAAAGCCGCCATTGGCCTCGAACCCCACAACGTCGACATTGCCTGCCTCTTGCATCCCGGCGATCACGAAGGGAGAGCCGATGCGGGTCAACGTGACTGCGCCAAACTCTGGCAGGCGACGAACCATGTCGTTGGACGACACCGGCGTCACCACGTGACGTGCCTTGAGCAATCGCGCGGTCAGCACGCCCAGAACGTCACCCGGAACGACCTGGCCATTGGCATCGGTCAACATGGGGCGGTCGGCATCCCCATCGGTCGAGGCAACCGCGTCTAACCCGTGATCGGCGCACCATTGCGCCAGTTGGCCGCGCGTATGCGGGTCCACGGCCTCGGTATCGACAGGGATGAAGGTTTCAGAATGCGCCAGAGGCACCGTGTCTGCACCCAACGCGGCAAAGATGTTCTGCATTGTGTCGCGCGCAACCGAGGAATGGCGGTAGACGCCCAACCGCAGACCCTTCAGCGCGCCGGGGCCAAAGGCATCGACATAGCGCGCGACATACGTCGCCTCGGCCCCCGGTGCTTTGCCGGACTTCCCCGGCACGGGGGGCGTGCGTCGCGCGCGGGTGGCAAAAGCGGCGTTGATCGCGGCCTCGTCGGTCTTGGAAACCTCGCCGCCCGGCAGATAGAATTTCAACCCGTTGCGATCGGCGGGGATATGACTGCCAGTGACCATAATCGCGGCCCCGCCCGCACCCATCGACGTCAGCGCCAGCGCCGGTGTGCCCAGCGCACCGCAATCCACGACATCCACCCCGGCCTGCAAAGCCGCATCCGTGACCGAGGCAGCAATATCGGGTGACGACGGCCGCAGGTCGCGCCCCACAAACAGCGTGTCGCAGTCAACGATGGTCAGAAACGCATGCACATAGTCGGCCACCAGATCGGGGGTCAGTTCTGTGACCAGTCCGCGCAATCCGCTGGTGCCAAATTTCGGGGCCATTGGGCGATACCTTTACGCTGCTTACGGGGCCTATCATGTCTTGCCTAACCTCAAGTCGTAAAGCCCCGGTAACTGCAGCAAGGGGTTAAACAACCACCGCAACCGGTTGCTGTTCACCCACGCCGAAGACGCGTTTGTAGCGGTCGATCTGATCGGGGGGGCCCATGGCTTTTTCGGGATTATCGCTGAGCTTGACCGTCGGTCGGCCATTGGCCGAGATCGCCTTGCAGACCAACGAGAACGGTGCCAGCGCGTCCCCCGGAACCAGCCCGCGGAAGTCGTTTGTCAGCAGCGTGCCCCAGCCAAAGCTGACGCGGGTGCGGTGGGCGAACTGGGCGTGCAGTTGCAGGATCTTTTCTTCGTCCAGCCCGTCGGAGAAAATGACCAGCTTTTTAGTGGGGTCCTCGCCCCGCTCCTGCCACCAACGGATGGCGGTTTCGGCCCCGGTGGCCGGGTCACCACTGTCAATGCGGATGCCGGTCCAGCCTGCCAACCAATCGGGGGCGTTCTTCAGGAAGCCTTCGGTGCCATAGGTATCTGGCAGGATGATGCGCAGGTTGCCATCGTGTTCGGCGTGCCAGTCGGACAAAACGTCGTAAGGCGCGCGGGCAAGGGCGTTGTCATCCTCGGCCAAGGCGGCATAGACCATGGGCAGTTCGTGGGCGTTGGTGCCAATGGCCTCGATATCGCGGCGCATGGCGATGTGGCAGTTGGACGTGCCGACAAAGGCGTCGCCCAGCCCTTCCTGCATGGCCTGCACGCACCAGTCCTGCCACAGGAAGGAGTGCCGCCGTCGCGTGCCGAAATCGGCGATGCGCAGGTTGGGTGTAGGGCGCAGGCGCTCCACCTTTTCCCACAGCTTGGTCATGGCGCGGGCATACAGCACCTGCAGTTCAAACTTGCCCATCTGCGACAGCACCGCGCGGCTGCGCAGTTCCATCAGCACAGAAAGGGCCGGGATCTCCCACAGCATGACCTCGGGCCAGCTGCCTTCGAAGGTCAGCTCGTACTGGCCATCGCGCTTTTCGAGCTGATAGGCGGGCAATTGCAGCCCTTCGAACCATTCCATGAAATCAGGGCGGAACATGGCGCGTTTGCCGTAGAACATGTTGCCGCGCAGCCATGTGCTTTCACCGCGTGTCAGGCGCAGGGTGCGGATATGGTCCAGCTGCTCACGCAGTTCGCCCTCGTCAATCAGGTCAGCAAGGCGGATGCGATGGGTGCGGTTGATCAGCGAAAACGTCACCTGTGTGTCACGACGATGGGTGAACACCGATTGGCACATCAGCAGCTTGTAGAAATCGGTGTCGATCAGGGAACGGACGATCGGGTCGATCTTCCATTGGTGATCATGCACGCGTGTTGCGATGTCGACCAATCTGCAATTCCTTTCCCAAATGAAGGCAAGACTTAGTTATGGCCGAGCCGATGCGGGTTTCAACCATATTCATTCCCGGTTCCGCGATCTTGTGGCAATGACGCGCCGCCCAATGTCCGGGCGGCCGCCCAGAAAACAACCTTATGGAGAATTGCATTCTCGATAAAATTGATTCTTTCCACCATTTGCATAGACGCACAGATACTTTCGTATAGCATGGCCTACATAATCCCTGGTTGTATAGAGGCCGGCGCGATGCCAGCCTGACTTGCAACGGAAATAGACCAGAAATTTGTTTCAGTGGAAGGGTTTGACGCGTGACAGAGCAACAAGTAGCAGAGATTACGCCGGTAACTTTATGCGGCGGTTCGGGCACCCGGCTGTGGCCGCTTTCCCGTAAAAGTTTTCCCAAACAATTTGTTCCATTGGTAGGGGAAGAGACCCTGTTTCAGGCCTCGGCCCGACGGTTGACCGGCAAGGGGTTTCGCCCACCGGTTGTGATCACCGGCGCGGCCTTTCGGTTCACCGTGGCCGAGCAGTTGCTGGCCATTGGCATTGACCCCGAAACCATCATGATCGAACCCGAAGGTCGCAACACCGCACCGGCCGTTCTGGCGGCCGCGTTGCACCTTTTTGACAAAGACCCCGCGGCCATCATGCTGGTCACGCCGTCCGACCATGTGATGCCTGACCGCGACGCGTTCCAGGCGGCCGTTTGGCGCGGGGTCGACGCGGTGCAAAAGGGCCAGGTCGTGACATTTGGTTTGGTGCCAAACGCGCCACATACGGGTTACGGATACCTGGAGCTGACCACCTGCCCCGATGGCAGCGGCGCGGCGGTGGCATTGAAAGGGTTTGTCGAAAAACCCGCCCTGCAACGCGCGCAGGAGATGGTTGCATCCGGTAATTTCCTTTGGAACTCGGGCATATTTCTTGCGCGGGCACGCGACATGATCGACCTGTTCAAGGCGCATGCGCCGCAGATGTGTGCCCCGGTTGGTCAGGCCGTGGCGCAGGCCGCGCCCGATCTGGGGTTCCTGCGGCTTGCGCCTGAGCCTTGGGCGAAGGTCGAGGATATCTCGGTCGATTTCGCCGTGATGGAGCATGCCGATAACCTGGCTGCGGTGCCCTATACCGAACGCTGGTCCGATCTGGGCGGGTGGGACAGCGTGTGGTCAGAAAGCACCCCGGACAAGAACGGTGTCGTGGCCAGCGGCGGCGCCACGGCGATTGAATGCACGAACTCGTTGCTGCGGTCCGAGACCGAGGGGCTGGAAATTGTTGGCGTAGGGCTGAACAATATCGTGGCGGTGGCCATGAGCGACGCGGTGCTGGTTGCAGATATGAACCGGGCGCAGGACGTACGCCGTGTGGTCAAGGCGCTGAAGGCAAAGAATGCGCCACAGGCGGTGCAGTTTCCGATGGATCACCGCCCGTGGGGGTGGTTCGAAAGCCTTGTTGTCGGCGACCGGTTCCAGGTGAAACGCATCCACGTCAAGGCCGGTGCGTCGCTGAGCCTGCAGAGCCATTTTCACCGGGCCGAGCATTGGATCGTTGTTGAAGGCACCGCGAAGGTCACCGTGGGTGATGCGGTGAAGCTGGTCAGCGAAAACGAGTCGATCTATGTGCCACTTGGGTCCAAACACCGGCTAGAGAACCCCGGCAAAGTGCCCATGGTTCTGATCGAGGTGCAAACCGGCGCGTATCTGGGGGAAGACGACATCGTGCGGCACGAAGACGTCTATGCCCGCTGTCCGGGCGAATAGCCGCTAGATCAGCGTCACGCCAGCGTCGCGCATTCCTTGCGTGGCTGCCGCAAGCGATCCGTCCAGGTCGATGGCGCGGCACAGTTGCGTCTGCACCGTCACCTCAAAGCCCAGCTTTGCGGCATCCACCGCCGAAAAGTTCACGCAGAAATCGGTGGCCAGCCCGACCATGGTCAGGTCATTGATGGCACGCGTGCGCAGGTACCCCTCCAGCCCTGTTGGTGTGGAGTGGTCGTTTTCGAAGAACGCGGAATAGCTGTCGATGCCGGGCCGGAACCCTTTGCGGATGATCAGGTCACCATCGGTTCGCAAACCGGCGTGAAAGGCGGCGCCATCGGTGCCTTGAACACAGTGGTCGG
Source organism: Actibacterium mucosum KCTC 23349 (assembly GCF_000647975.1). Taxonomy (GTDB): domain Bacteria; phylum Pseudomonadota; class Alphaproteobacteria; order Rhodobacterales; family Rhodobacteraceae; genus Actibacterium; species Actibacterium mucosum. The sequence goes on along the minus strand of NZ_JFKE01000001.1, from coordinate 491,975 downwards.
GCCACAGGACCTGTGTTCCATAGGGCATCTCGGTGGTTTGAAACGCCTCGACGCCGGCATGCTGCGAGGCAAAACTGCTGTGATGGGCCGGGTGCCAGTCCTGGGTCAGGATCACGGCATCAAAACTGTTCATCAGCGCGTTGATGCCGCTAACAATCTGATCCCCCTCTTGCACGGCTAATGCGCCGCCGGGGCAAAAATCATTCTGGACGTCAATCACGATCAGGGCACGGGTCATGGCGGAACCTCCTGCATCCTGCCTAGGGCGCGCGCGGGAACCGGTCAAGCCGCGATCAGCCATGCAAGTGCAACAAAACTGTACATAAAACCCGTACATAGCTGACACATTTCCACCCTAGGGTGCGCGCATGCACGCGTCCGAGATCGTCATACCGCCCGAGGCCGCCGCGGGATTGGTGGCTGCGCAGTTTCCGCAATTCGCGGATCTGCCCCTGGCCCCTGTGGCCGAGCATGGCAGCGACAATGTGCTGTTTCGGCTGGGCGACGAACTGAGCCTGCGGTTTCCGCGGCGGGCCGAGGCGGTGGCGCAGGTCGCGCGTGACCATCGGTGGCTGCGCGTGATGACCGACCTGCCGCTGAATGTGCCGCAACCGGTGGCCATTGGCGCGCCGGGTCAGGGGTTTCCCTGGCCATGGGCGGTGCATCGCTGGATCGATGGCTCGCGCGCAATGCCCGGTGCGTTTTCGGCGACACCTGTGGCCGCGCAACTGGCCGAGTTCCTGCGCGCCTTGCAGGCCGTGCCGACGGAAGACGCACCGCGGGCCGGCGCCGAGAACCATTTCCGCGGCGTGGCGCTGAAACAGCGCGACGCCGCAACGCGCGGCGCAATTGCGGGCATTGCCGACCTGTTTAACCCCGCGCAGCTGACGCGCATGTGGCAGGACGGTTTGTCGGCCCCGTGCTGGGATCATCCGCCCGTCTGGATTCATGGCGACCTGCAACCGGGAAACCTGCTGATCCGCGACGGACGGTTGGTGGCGGTGATCGATTGGGGCCTGTCCGCCGTTGGTGACCCGGCGGCGGACCTGACCGTGGCGTGGTCGTTGCTGGATGGCGAAGGGCGCGCGGCGTTTCTTGATACGCTAAGGCCCGACCCTGACACCTTCCTTCGCGGAAGGGCCTGGGCGGTTTATGCCGGGGCGATCGCTCTGAGCTATTACCGCGATCGCGACGCGGGGCTGACAGCATACGCAACGCGGATCCTCACCGAGCTGACCGAGCACTGACCCACCATTGGGCCCTTGCCCCGCTGGCCCGATAGGATTATCTGGGCGGCCATGTTCACCGTCGCCGCCTTGTATCACTTCACCCGTTTCGACGATCCGGCCGCATTGCAGGGTCCTTTGCAGGCCCTGTGCGATGCGCGTGGGGTCACGGGCTCGCTGTTGCTGGCGGGCGAAGGGATCAACGGCACCATCGCCGGCAGCCGCGCCGGTATCGACGCCGTGCTGGCGCATATCCGCGCCCTGCCCGGCTGTGCCGATCTGGAGTGGAAAGAAAGCCACGCCAGTGCCGAACCCTTTGGCCGCATGAAGGTGAAGCTGAAGCGCGAGATCGTGACGATGGGCCAACCCGACGTCGACCCGCGCGCCCGCGTGGGGAATTATGTCGCGCCCGAAGACTGGAACGATCTGATCCGCCAGGACGACGTTGTGGTGATTGACACGCGCAACGATTACGAGGTTTCGATCGGCACGTTTGACGGGGCCGTTGACCCTGAAACACCCACTTTCCGGGATTTCCCCGCGTGGTGGGAGGCCAACAAGGACCGGTTCCACAACAAACGCGTGGCCATGTTCTGCACCGGTGGTATCCGTTGCGAAAAGTCGACGAACTATCTGCTGGGTCAGGGGGTCGAGGACGTGTTCCACCTTAAAGGTGGTATCCTGAAATACCTCGAAGACGTGCCTAAGGAAGACAGCATGTGGCAGGGCGAATGCTTTGTATTCGACGAGCGGGTCTCGGTTGGGCACGGGCTTTCGGAAGGCCCGCACGAGCTGTGCCGCGCATGCCGTCGCCCGATTCTGCCGTCGGACCGACTGCGCCCGGAATTCGAAGAAGGTGTCACCTGCCACCACTGCGTTGACGAGCATTCCGAAGAGCGCAAAGCCCGTTTCCGCGAGCGTCAAAAGCAGATTTCTTTGGCCCGAAAGCGGGGCGAGGCCCATCTGGGCGTACAAAAGAAGCCCGCCTGACGCTGCGATGCAGCCTTTTGGGCGACTGGCATAACCCTGTGTAAAAGCAGGTATTCCCGAAACGCAACCGTTGCAAATGCTGCATAGCGGCATTGGTGAACTATGCATTGTGCAAATGCAGCATCGGTTTATTTTGAGTGCAGAAGAAAACAACGGGCACCGAGGCTGCCCACCCGACGATAAGGACCGATGAAATGGCAAACGTAACCGAGAACCTGGGCCACGATTTTGGCATCGCCCGCGCATTCAACAACCTGCGCGCCAACATTGCCGCCGCTGCTGCCCGCCGCGCAATCTATAACCAAACCGTTCGCGAGCTGAGCGCTCTGTCGGGCCGTGAACTGGCCGACCTGGGCATTTCGCGCTCGGAAATCCGCTTTCTGGCTAAACAAGCAGCTGAACAGCACTAAGCGCCTCCTCCCTTTCGCTTAGTGATGTTTGCAAGAACCCCGATGCGCTCCTCCTCCCTGCGCGTCGGGGTTTTTTTGTGCCTGCTGCCCGCGTTACGGGTCAACCGCCCTCCTGTCATACCGCGCAGGTGCAGCCCGACGTGCAAGGTTGGCAAAGGATCGGGATCCGGGGCCTGTCACTGCAAAAGCCCCGACAGGTAACGGCCATACTCGGTTTTTTTGAATGTCTCGGCATGTTCGGCCAGTTTTTCCGCGTCGATCCAGCCATTGGCAAAGGCGATCTCTTCGGGGCAACCTGACTGCATGCCTTGCCGTGTGACCAGGGTGCGTACGAAGTTACCGGCATCCAACAACGACGCATGCGTGCCGGTGTCCAACCATGCAAAGCCGCGGCCCATGCGTTCAACCGAGAGGTTTCCTTCGGTCAGGTAAGTGTCCAGCAGGGTCACGATCTCTAGCTCGCCGCGTTCTGAAGGCCGCACAGTTTTTGCGCGCTCGGGTGCCTCGCCATCGAGGAAATAGAGGCCCGTTACCGCGTAGTTCGACGGAGGAACCTCTGGTTTTTCGATGATCTCAGCCGCCGCACCCCCCTCGTCGAACCGCACAACACCATACCGTTCCGGGTCGGCCACGTGATAGCCAAAGACGGTGCCGCCGGTGGTCTGCGCGTTGGCCGATTGCAGGATCTCGGGCAGCCCGTGACCAAAAAAGATGTTGTCGCCCAGAACCATGGCCGACGGCGCTCCATCCAGAAAATCCTCGGCCAGCAGATAAGCCTGCGCCAGCCCGTCGGGCGCGGGTTGCGCGATATAGGTGAAAGACAGCCCCCATTGGCTGCCATCGCCCAAAAGACGCTGAAACTGTGACTGATCCTGCGGTGTGGTGATGATGGCAATCTCGCGAATACCGGTTAGCATCAGCACCGTGAGGGGGAAATAGATCATCGGCTTGTCATAGATCGGCATCAGTTGTTTCGACACCGCCATCGTCAGCGGATAGAGCCGCGTGCCCGAGCCGCCGGCCAGGATAATCCCCTTGCGGTTGGTCATTTTAATGCTCCCAGGTCGTTCAGTATCTGGCTCAGCCCGGCGCGCCAGTTTGGCCGGGCAAGGCCGAACATGTCGGCAGTGGTGGAATTGTCCAGCCGCGAGTTCAGCGGCCGCGCCGCGGGTGTCGGGTAATCGGTGGTGGGAATGTCCACCACCGCGCATTCCGTGCCGCTTTGGGCAAAAATCTCGCGGGCGAAATCGGCCCAACTGACATCGGGCGCGCCGCTGAAATGATATGTGCCGGATTTGGCCGGGTCGCGGATCAAGGCGCGAGCCATTGCAACGCAGGCAGCGGCGATATCGCGCGCCGGGGTGGGGCCGCCCACCTGATCGGCGACGATGGTCAGCCGGTCACGCTCGGCCCCCAGCCGCAGCATCGTCTTGACGAAATTGTTGCCATGGGCCGAGACAACCCAGCTGGTGCGCAGGATCGCGTGCGGGCCACCGGCGGCACGAATTGCCGCCTCACCCGCAAGTTTGCTGTGGCCATACGCGCCCAGCGGGCCGGTGGGGTGATCGGGCGCAAAGGGCGCGTCGCCCGCGCCGTCAAACACGTAATCGGTAGAGATATGGACCAGCGGCAGGCCCCGCGCCGCGCAGGCCCGCGCGATGGCGCCCGGCGCGGTGGCGTTGACGGCCATTGCGGTGTCTTCGTCGGTTTCGGCCTTGTCCACGGCGGTATAGGCTGCGGCGATGATCACCGCGCTGGCTTTGGTCGTTTCCACCAAGCCCGCCAGCGCCGCGGGGTCGCCAAAATCGGCACTATCCCGGCCCAAACAGGCCACTTCGTCCAGCATCGACAGCTCGCGCCCAACCTGCCCGGTGGCGCCAAAAACCAGGATCATGCCTTGACCCCCAGCCGCTGCCCCACGCCCGAACGGCCCTGCAGCGCGCGCCACCAGTCCTCGTTGTCCAGATACCATTGCACCGTGCGTTCCAGCCCTTGCTCAACCGTGACCGAGGGCCGCCAGCCCAGCTCGTCGCGGATGCGCGCCGGATCGATGGCATAGCGCGCGTCATGGCCCGGACGGTCGGCGACAAAGGTGATCTGATCGGCATACGACCCCTGCGCCTTGGGCCGTTTCTGGTCCAGGATCGCGCAGAGGGTTTTTACCAACTCCAGATTGGTCCGCTCATTCTCGCCACCGATATTGTAGCTGCGCCCAACTTCGCCCTTGGCCACCACCAGCAACAGCGCATCGGCGTGGTCTTCGACATAAAGCCAGTCGCGAATGTTCGACCCGTCGCCATAAATCGGCAGCGGCTTGCCGGCCAGCGCGTTCAGGATCACCACCGGGATCAGCTTTTCGGGAAAGTGATAAGGCCCGTAATTGTTCGAACAATTGGTCAGCACCACCGGCAGGCCATAAGTCTCGAACCAGGCGCGCACCAGGTGGTCGCTGGACGCTTTCGACGCGGAATAGGGCGACCTTGGATCATATCCGGTATCTTCGGTAAACAGAACCTCGGGGTCGCTTGGCAGTGAGCCATAAACCTCGTCGGTCGAGATATGGTGAAACCGGAACCCGTCGGGTCGTCCGGCGCCCACCCAATACCCGCGCGCGGCTTCCAGCATATTGTAGGTGCCGGTGATATTGGTCTCGATAAAATCGCCCGGCCCGTCGATGGACCGGTCCACATGGCTTTCGGCGGCCAGATGCATCACCGCGTCGGGTTTGTGGGTGGCAAAGATGTGGTCCAGCGCCGCGCGGTCGCGGATGTCGGCATGTTCAAAGCTGTAAAGCGGGTCGTCGGCCACCGTGGCCACATTGTCCAGACAGGCGGCATAGGTCAGCGCGTCGAGGTTCACAACCTGATGCCCGCGTGCCACCGCCAGCCGCACCACCGCCGAGCCGATGAACCCGGCCCCGCCGGTGACAAGCAGTTTCATCCCTAACCCTCCATCGTGAAGGGCGAAGCGAAATCGCCCAGCGCCGGCGCGGCGGTGTCTTTGTCAGACAGTACCGCGTCGCCGGACAAAGGCCAGGCAATGCCGCAGCTGTCCCACCGCACCGCGCCTTCGGCGTCCGGCGCGTAATAATCGGTGCATTTGTAAACGACCTCGGTGTCGGGCTCTAACGTCTGGAACCCGTGCAAAAACCCCGCCGGCACCCACAGCTGCGCGCCATTCTCAAAGCTCAGCTCGGTGCCGTACCATTCGCCGAATGTCGGGCTGCCAACGCGGATATCAACGGCCACGTCAAACAGGCGACCCCGGCCGCACCGCACCAGCTTGCCCTGGGCATGCGGCGGAGATTGAAAGTGCAATCCGCGCACTGTACCGGCTTCGCTGCTGAGCGAGTGGTTGTCCTGTACGAATTCCGGCAGATCGAGGCCCGCTTCGGCGAGGCGCTTCTTGTTCCAGCTTTCAGAGAAAAACCCACGGTGATCGCCGAACCGCGGCGGCGTGATCACTTTGACGTCCGGAAGATTGGGAGCAGCTGTAATCATTAGGAAATCGTCTTTCTCTAAGTGCCGTCAAATGCCACGGATCAGCAGCTGCCACGCCCTGTACTGCCACGTGGCTCTATAAAAATTCGCAGCCTTTTTCGCGCACGCCCTGGCAAATCCAAAAGTCAGCACCCTGATGGTACTGAAGCGTGCCATATTTACAGAAAACATCAACGTCAAGGCGACCGGCCGCCCGACAATGTGGCAGACGCTCCCAAATGGGTGCCCCCCGTGCCCTGCGGCGGTCAACCGTTGGGGTGGATCTTATGCAAAGCGCAATCCGAGCAGAATTGGATCAGAAGTCGAGGTTCGCCACGCTCAGCGCATTGGTCTGAATGAAGTCACGGCGCGGCTCTACGACGTCCCCCATCAGCTTGGTGAACACATCGTCGGCTTCGGCCACGTCATCCACGGTAACCTGCAGCAGCGTGCGCGCCTCGGGGTCCAGCGTGGTTTCCCACAGCTGTTCGGGGTTCATCTCGCCCAGACCCTTGTAGCGTTGCAGGGTCAGGCCGCGCGCGCCCTCTTCCAAAATGGCGTCCAGCAATTCGGTTGGCCCGTGCACGGCCTGTGACCGGTCGCGACGGGACAGAACGCTGGGTTCGGCAAAGCTGGCGCGGTTGGCTTGCGAAACCTCGGACAGGCGGCGCGCCTCGCCCGAACGCAAAACAGCACCGTCCAGCGTTCGCAGCTCTTCCACACCACGCAACACGCGGCTGAGGCGGATGCCATGATCCTGCGTGATCCGGCCCTGCCAGCCACGTTCGTATTCGGCCGCGACCATGTCCAGCCGCGCGGCCACATTGTCGGCAACACGCTGCAGGTCGGCGTCGGCCTGACCGGGGTCAAAGGCGCCGGCCAACGCGGCATGTTCCAGAATGTGGCGGGGGTAGTGCGTGGGGAACGCCTCCAACACCTTGCGGAAGGCGCGTGCACCGTCCACCACGCGGGCCAGATCGGCGCCGGCCAGTTCCTCGCCCGAGGCAAGGCGCAATACCGCACCATCAACGCCCTGCTCTACCAGATAGTCATCCAGCGCGGGTTGGTCTTTCAGATACACCTCGGACTTGCCGCGTGCCACTTTGTACAAAGGCGGCTGCGCAATGTAGAGGTACCCGCCCTCGATCAGTTCCGGCATCTGGCGGAAGAAAAATGTCAGCAGCAGCGTGCGGATATGCGCACCATCAACGTCCGCATCCGTCATGATGACAACCTTGTGGTAGCGCAGCTTTTCGATGTTGAACTCGTCCCGTCCAATGCCGGTACCCAGCGCCATAACCAGGTTGCCGATCTCTTGGCTGCTGAGCATGCGGTCGAACCGGGCGCGCTCTACGTTCAGGATCTTGCCGCGCAGGGGCAGGATGGCCTGATTGCGGCGGTCGCGGCCCGTTTGGGCAGACCCCCCGGCGCTGTCACCCTCGACCAGGAACAGTTCGGTTTTGGAGGCGTCTTTCTCGGAACAATCCTTGAGCTTACCCGCCAGATAGTTCACATCCAGCGCGGTTTTGCGCCGCGTCAGCTCGCGCGCCTTGCGCGCTGCTTCGCGGGCCTGTGCGGCCTCGACAATCTTGCCAACGATCTGCTTGGCAACGGCCGGGTTTTCTTCGAACCATTCGCTGAGCTTTTCGTTTACCAGACCTTCAACCGCGGGGCGTACCTCGGAACTGACCAGCTTGTCCTTGGTTTGGCTGCTGAACTTGGGATCCGGCACCTTGACCGACAGTACGCAGGTCAGCCCTTCGCGCGCGTCGTCGCCGGTAAAGTTGACCTTCTCTTTCTTCGCGATCCCGCTGTCCTGCGCGTATCGCGTGATCGTACGGGTCAGCGCACCACGGAAACCGGCCAGGTGAGTACCGCCATCGCGCTGCGGAATGTTGTTGGTGAAGGGCAGAACGTTCTCGTGATAGCTGTCATTCCACCACATCGCGACCTCTACCCCAATGTCGTCGCGTTCGCCGGACATAAAGATCGGCTCGGGCATCAGGGCGGTTTTGGAACGGTCGACAAAGCGCACGAACTCGCGCACGCCCCCGTCATAGAACATCTCGGTCCGAAGGGGTTCGGCGGGGCGTTCATCTTCGAGAATGATCCGCACGCCCGAGTTCAGGAACGCCAGCTCGCGCAGGCGGTGTTCCAGCGTTTTGTACACGTAATCGAGGTTGGAGAACGTACCGGTCGAAGCCAGGAACCGCACCTCGGTTCCGGTGCGGCCATTGGCATCACCAACGATTTCAAGATGCTTGACAGTGTCGCCGCCTTCGAAACGGGCGCTGTGTTCCTTGCCATCGCGCCAGATGCGCAGTTCCAGCCAATCGGACAAGGCGTTTACAACGGAAACGCCAACCCCGTGCAGGCCACCGGACACCTTGTAGGAATTGCTGTCGAACTTACCGCCGGCATGCAGCTGGGTCATGATGACCTCGGCCGCTGAAACGCCCTCTTCGGGGTGAATATCCACCGGGATACCCCGGCCGTTGTCGCCCACGGAAACGGAGTTGTCGGCGTGAATTTTCACCGTCACATGGTCGGCATGCCCTGCCAGCGCTTCGTCGATGCCATTGTCAACAACTTCGTACACCATATGGTGCAGGCCCGAGCCGTCATCGGTGTCACCGATATACATGCCGGGGCGTTTGCGCACGGCCTCCAACCCTTTGAGAACTTTGATAGAATCGGCGCCGTATTCTTCGGGTGCCTGTGCGTCGTCGGACATTGGTGCCCTTCCTTCGTATTTTTGTCATTTTATACGAAGTTTTGCGGGGGATGTCACGCGCATCCCCCACATTTTGGGCCTGCCATCACGCTGCGCGGGCGCCCAGGTCAGCAACCTGTTTCAGCCAGCCTTGTACCTTCTTGTCCTTCGGGTGCGTGGCGGGTGCAAATTGCGAATACTTCGTCGGCTTGATGCCGACAAAACCGAGGATCTGGCGGCTGATGATTTTCTTGATTGCGTTGGAATAGAACAACCGCAGCAGCAGCGGCGGCGTGTCGGATGTCAGCAGAACGCGGGCGGTTTTGCCTTTCAGCATCGGCGCCGGCAGGCCCATGAAGTTCGGGTTGCGCGTGTCGAAGGTGCGGCCGGGGATCAGGGCGCGGTCGAACAACCCCTTCAGTTTCGCCGGGATTGCGCCCCACCACAGCGGCGTCGACATCACGATGTGATCGGCCCATTCAAGGTCGGTCAGGAACGTGTCCAGCACAGGCTCCAGAGGCTTGGTGGCCTTATAGCCGCCCTGGCCATAGTCCATGTCAAACTCCATTTCGCTGATGTCATGCTGGCGCACGTCGTGGCCGGCCTTGGTTGCGGCAACGGCATAGGCTTTGGTCAGCGATTTCGACAGCGAAGTTTGGCCGGGATGGCCGTTCAGTACGAGGATCTTCTTGGTCATTGCGGGTCTCCGAAAGAATAATTGACTACGGTCAAAATAGGAAGGAATTGACCGCGGTCAATAGATGAATTTGACCCTGGTCACTTTTCTTCCTATATTTCGCCGCATGAACAAGCCGATCCAACAACGCACCCTGAAAACCCGCGCCAAGCTGCTGGAGGCGACACGCGCCATCGTGGCCGAAGTCGGCTATGACGGGTTGCGCACCGAACAGGTGGTCAAACGCGCCGGCGTGGCCAAGGGCACCTTTTTTGCGCATTTCCGCGACAAGGATGCGCTTTTGGACATTCTGATCGGGGGGGACATGCTGGCGGCGCTGGACGATATGGCCGCGCAGCCCGCGCCGCGCGATCTGAACCAGATCATGGATCGCCTGAACCCGCTGATGGCCTTGATGACCAGCAACCGCACCGTGTTCGACGTGATCCTGCGCCATTCCGGTGCAGCCGCCATCGAAACCATCGGCCCCATCGCCGAAAGCTTTGGCCGCATGATCGAGGTGTTTGCCGCCTGGTTCACGCCAGATGGCGATCATCCGTTCCGAACGGATGTCACGCCGGAGCTATTGGCCGAAGGGGTGCAGGCCTTCATGCTGCAGGCACTGGGGTTGCAATTCTGTGCCCTGCACAATGCCCTGTCGGTCGACGAGCGGCTGGGCCCCTATCTGCAGGCCTGGCTGCTGCCAGTCAGGTAAACGGGATCACAAGGCCCACGCCGATCATCAGCACGCCGGCCGAAATGTTCATGCGACGCAGGGCCTTGGCCGAGGTCAGCAACCGCCGCGCCCCCTCCAGCGAACCGGCAAGGATCAGGTTACCCACCAACGGCACAATGGCCGACAGGGTGGCGATCATCACCACGTCCCACGCGGTCAGCGCGCTGAGGTCAAAAAACCCCGGCAGCATGCCCATGTAGAACAGGATGGCCTTGGGGTTGCCCAGGATCACCGCCAGCCCCGCCAAAAACCCCGCCACCATGCCGGGCCGCGTCAGGCGGCTGTTTTCCGCAATGGTGTGATCGGCGTTCTTGATGATCAGCACACCCATCACCAGAAACATCCCCGCCGCCACGTATTTCAGCGCCACAAGGAACCCGCCATAAACGCTCAGGATCCAGCTGATGCCGAAAATGGCCAGCACGCTCCACAACACATCGCCGATTACCACGCCCAGTGCCAAAGGCCAGGCCGCATTAAACCCGCCCGACAGCGCCCGCGCAATCAGCGCCACCCAGACCGGGCCGGGCGTCAAAAACAGCACCAGCAACGCACCAGCGTAAAGTGCCAGATCGCCATAGCCGAGGGTCATCGACCTGCCTGTCGCGAAAGTTGTGCGTGAATGTCGTGCGCTCGGTTCCAAAGTTGGTCGGTCGACCTCGCGCCGGAATGGGCCTTCAACCACGCTTCGGCCAACTGCAATTCAGAGGCAACCAGTTGGTCCAACACGGGAACGCTCTGGGCGGCGGTGGCGCGTTCCCCTACCTTTTTCTTTTGCACCACAAGCCTGTCCAGCGCTTCTGTCTGCTCCGCCCCAAGCGCGCAGCCATCAACAAGGCCGTAAAGGTTCATGGGTGGCATAGCCGCGTCGTTCAACCGCATCCATCGCAGGGCCAGGGCCGGGCGGAGTACGTAGAAATACCGTTTGATGCGAATGCCACCATCCGGGTGGGCCAGCCGCCCGTTTTGGCGCAGCAAAAGCGCCCGGTAGTGCCACGTGACCGATTTGCGGTCCAAGGCGGCACGCGCAAAACTGGTTAGCACCTGTACCGCGTCCGGGTCGCTTTGGTACACGATCGGTGACTGCAACCATTCCGCCACGACAGCGTTTGATCCGATGGCCAGCTTCAACGCTTTGCCCAGTTCCCACCCGGAAATGTCCAATTCGTCGTCGATTGGGTATTCGATGACGTCGCGACGCTTGTCCAGCCGCAGATGCCAATCAACCGGGCGGGCATAGAGAAATCGCACGTCATAGTCGCTGTCAGGTGAATGGAAACCCCACGCGCGCGAGCCGGATTCGACGGCGAACAGAATTCGCGCGCCTTCTTTTTGCGATATCTGCTCAAGACGGGCGCAGATCACTTCGCGCATCGCCCCATCAACAGGTTCACTCACGAAGTGATCCTTCCTTCGGCGTCCAGCGTCCAGTACGGGTTCCAGGCGTATTCCCAGACATGGCCTTCGGGGTCGGCCCAGCTGCCGGTGTAGCCACCCCAGAAGATGTCGTCGGGGCGTTTCAAAGCGGTGCCACCAGCGGCCAGAGCGGCGTCATAGGCGGCATCGACGTCCCCTTTCGAGGCGAAGTTCACCGTCAGCGTCTGCGCACCGGTTCCCATCTGGTCGGGCGTTTTGTTCAGGTCGTTGGCCAGCATGTCGATGACATAGAGACCAAATTTCTGGCCGCCAAGGTCATAGAACACCACATGTTCCGACTGAAATTCCTGGCGCCAGCCCAATGCTGCATAAAAATCTGCCTGCGCCTGCAGGTTTTTGACGGCAAGGGTGATCAGAGAGATGCGGTTGGTGTTCATGGCTGTGTGCCCTCGGTAATCTGGCTGACGCCAGCGGTTTCGGTAACCTCGAAATGCTGCGCGCGGTCGCCCAGTTCAGCGAACAGTTCCGGCCCGGTTCCGGTCAGAAACGCCTGGGCGCCCAAGGCGCATATCTCGTCATAAAGCGCCGCGCGGCGACCGGCGTCAAGGTGGGCCGAGACCTCGTCCAGCAACAGGATCGGCGCCGCACCAAACTCTGCCGACAAGGCCCTGCCATTGGCCAGGATCAGCGAGATCAGCAGCGCCTTTTGCTCACCCGTCGAACACTGTTTGGCCGCCACGCCCTTGGCCGCATACACCGCCCCCAGATCGGCCCGGTGCGGCCCAACCAGCGTGCGCCCGGCGGCCATGTCGCGGGGGCGGCTTTCGGCGAACGCGGTGGCCAGATCGCCCTGGGTCTGGGGCATGTCCTCGCCCTCGGGGGCAAGCAGTGTCAGATCGGCGGTGGGAAAGGCGGTTTCGGCCCCGTCCTGCGCCGCGGAGATCCGCGCCAGAGCCTCGACCCGGGCCGCATGCACCAACGCGCCCGCGCTGGCCATCTGCGCCTCGAGCGCGCCGTACCAATGGGCATCGCGCACCTGGTCCTTCAGCAGCCGGTTCCGCTCGCGCATGGCTTTTTCATAGGTCAGCGCAGCCTCGGCATGGCCGGGATCAAAGCTCAGCACCATGCGGTCCAGAAACCGCCGCCGCCCTTCGGCCCCTTCGATCCACAGCCGGTCCATCGCGGGGATCAGCCACAGCATCCGCGCAATCCGGCCCAGCGCCACCTGACCGGCGGTTTTGCCGTCAATCCGAACGCTGCGCGGCGCGGCGTTTTCCGACCATGTTTCAACCTCGTGATCCTGATGCAGGCTGTGCAGATCGGCACGCACTTTCCAGCCCAGCGCCTCGGGCCGGCGCGCAATCTCGTCGGCGGTGGCGCGGCGCAGCCCGCGACCGGGCGACAGCATCGACACGGCCTCCAGCACATTGGTTTTGCCTGCGCCGTTGGGGCCATGGATCGCCACCGGGCGCCCATCCAGTGACAGCCGCGCGGTTTTATGCGACCGGAAATGCGACAGGACCAGCGATGTCAGATACAGGCCCGTCATCCCCGCCCCTTCAAATTCTTGGAACCATCCCTGCCAGAGGCAAGCGGGTTAGACGCGCATCGGCATCACGACGTAGACCGCCGAGGTATCCGTGCCTTCGCGCATCAAGGTTGGGTCACCGGACGAGTTGAACAGGAACACGGCGTTTTCACGATCCACCTGGCCGGCAATCTCCAGCAGGTATTTGGCGTTAAACCCGATCTCAAGCCGTTCATCGCCATAGGCCACGGCCAGCTCTTCATCGGCCGCGCCGGCATCGGGCGCGTTGACCGACAGTACCAGCCGGTCTTCGTCCAGCGAAAGCTTCACGGCGCGCGAGCGTTCCGAGCTGACGGTGGCAACCCGGTCAACGGCCTTTGCGAACTCGGCCGCGTCCACTTCCAGTTTGCGCGTGTTGCCCTGCGGGATGACGCGCGTGTAGTCGGGGAAGGTGCCGTCGATCACTTTCGAGGTCAGCGTGATTTCCGGCGTGGCGAACCGCACCTTGGTTTCGCTGACCGATACGGCGATCTTGGCCTCGTCATCGTCCAGCAGTTTGCGCAGCTCGCCCACGGTTTTGCGCGGCACGATCACACCGGGCATCGTCTCGGCGCCTTCGGGCAGATCGCTGTCAATTCGGGCCAGCCGGTGGCCGTCGGTGGCCACGCAACGCAGCACCTGGCCGTCTTCGCCGGTGGCCACGTGCATATAGACACCGTTCAGATAGTACCGCGTTTCTTCGGTGGAAATGGCGAATTTCGACTTGTCGAACAGGCGGCGCAGTTCCACCGCCGAGGCGGAGAAGTTTGCGCCATATTCCGAGCTGGCCATAACCGGGAAGTCTTCTTTGGGCAGTGTCGCCAGCGAGAAGTTCGACCGCCCCGCCTGCACCGTCAGCCGCCCCGAGGCACCGTCATCCGTCAGCTCAACCAGCGCGCCGTCGGGCAGTTTGCGGACGATCTCGTGCAGGGTCACCGCCGAAACGGTGGTCGCGCCAGAGCGTTCCACCTGCGCCACGGTCTTGTCGACCACCTCGATATCCAGATCGGTTGCGCGGAAGGAAACGCTTTCTCCCTCAGCCTCGATCAGGACGTTTGCAAGGATCGGGATCGTATTGCGACGCTCCACAACCGATTGCGCCTGGCCTACCGCCTTCAGTAGCGTGCCGCGTTCGATGCTGAATTTCATTCCGTCGCTCCTCGTCCCACCGGGAGGGTGAACGTACCCGTTTCCCCTCTCGGCTCAAGTCTTTTCTCGACATTCGGACGGTTTTTGGGGGGCGTCAAGGGCGCGCAGGCCCCCAAGCGCCTAAGCTTCGAGCATGCGGCGCAAAATCTCCAGATCTTCAGCGATCTGGTTATCGCGCGCGCTCAGCTCCTCGATCCGTTTCACCGCGTGCATCACGGTGGTGTGGTCGCGCCCGCCAAAGCGGCGCCCGATCTCGGGCAGCGACCGCGAGGTCAGCTGTTTGGCCAGATACATCGCCATCTGCCGAGGCCGAGCGATGGTACGCGTGCGCTTGGGGCCGATCAGGTCGGACAGGCGCACGTTGAAATGTTCGCCAACGCGGCGCTGAATCTCTTCGACGGTCACCTTGCGGTCGCTGGCGCGCAGAATGTCCGACAGACAGTCCTGCGCGAGGTCCAGCGTGATCTCCTTGCCTACCAGCGAGGCGAAGGCAAACAGCCGCGTCAGCGCGCCTTCCAGCACCCGCACATTGGTCGAGATGCGATGGGCCAGGTATTCCAGCACCCCGTCGGCGATCACCAGTTCGGGGTATTGCTTGCGGTATTGTTCCACCTTGGTCTGCAACACGCCAAGGCGCAGTTCGTAATCGGTGGGGTGCAGGTCCACCACCAGCCCACATTGCAGGCGCGACTTGATCCGGTCCTCCAGATCCTTGATCTCGCCCGGCGCGCGATCGGCCGAGATGATGATCTGCTTGTTCTGGTCCACCAGCGCGTTGAAGGTGTGAAAGAATTCCTCCTGCGTGCTGTCCTTTCCGGCGATGAACTGCACGTCATCAACCATCAGAACATCCACGGACCGGAACAGTTCCTTGAAGCCCATCGTGTCGCGTTCGCGCAAGGCCTGCACAAAGCGGTACATGAACTGTTCCGCCGACAGATACACCACCCGCAGTTCGGGCGAGCGGGTGCGCAGCTCCCACGCGATGGCGTGCATCAGGTGAGTTTTGCCCAGCCCCACGCCGCCATAAAGAAACAGCGGGTTAAACGTGACGGGCCCACCTTCGGCAACGCGGCGGGCGGCGGCATGCGCCAGTTCGTTCGGTTTGCCCACAACGAAGGAGTCAAAGTTGAAGCGCGCGTCGATCGGGGCGCCCAGAAGCTCGGCATCGGGCTTGGCAGGGGCTGCGGCCACGGGACGTGCGGCAGGGGCCTCGACCTCCGGTTCGGAGCGGGGTTCAGTGCGGCCCGAGACTCGGAATTCCAGACGACGCGCTTCCAGCCCACGGCGGGCGAGCTGCGTCTTGATCACTTCGGCAAAGTTGCGATCAACCCAATCGGCGACAAAGCTGGTTGAGGCATCAAAATGCGCAACACCATTGTCGAGGCCCTGAAAATCCAGCGGACGAATCCAATTGGCATAGTTGCTTTCGCCAATGGCTTGTTGAATGTCCTTGCTCGCCAGTACCCATGCGTCGCTGCTCATCTTTGTCTGCCCGCTCCTTTTTGTCCCATCCCGACAAGGCATTTTTGCACCTTGCCGCGATTCAAAAACGACTTCAGGGCCCCTTGCCGAAACCAAGCAAAGGAAAAAAGGCAGACGACAGGACCCAAGGGCCCAGTTGACTACTGTCCGCTATTCGCGGCTTTGGACATGATGGCGTTTGCCAAAGGCAAACGATCCGCAGCACCCTCGCTGGTCCCACCCAGCTAAGATCACGTTTCCCGGCCCTCACTCCACAAACGAATGGAATTCAGATTGTGGACCCGGTCACGTCATGTCCCCCCAAGACGATGTGAATCGCATAGCTAAGCTAGCGTGCCTTCAGGAAGCTGAGCAACAGAACTTCGCTCTTGACCAACGAATTGGAGAAACGAATCTTTGATGGATCAATCGAGGCTTTTTGAAAGCGCTTGGATTCAAAGGATTTCCGCCCAAACGACAAGAGCGCGCCAACTTGGCGCGCCCTTTACAAAACCGTTGCAAAGCTGCCTCAGTTGGACAGAGCTTTGACCCGCGAAGACAGCCGCGACATCTTCCGCGACGCTGTATTCTTGTGAAGGATGCCCTTGGTGACACCGCGCATCAGCTCGGGCTGAGCAGCGCGCAGAGCGGCCGCAGCAGCAGCCTGATCGCCCGAGGCGATCGCTTCTTCGACTTTACGCAGGTAAGTACGGATACGCGAACGGCGCGCTTTGTTTACGTCGGCACGGCGCAGGTTCTGACGTGCGCGTTTCTTGGACTGAGGCGTATTTGCCATGTGTTTCCCAACTCCGGGTCTTTGTTCATTTCGAATACGCAAAGGTCCCCGGGGCCGATATTCGGCAATCCGACTGATTCCAGCCTGAGCGGGCCACACGCGCATGTATTCGGCGGCCTATACGTGGTTCAGGCCGCCGGTGCAAGTCCTACTTGTCGCGGAACTTGGGCTCGCGCTTTTCAACAAAGGCGGCCATGCCCTCTTTCTGGTCCTCGGTCGCGAACATCGCGTGGAACAGCCGGCGTTCAAACAGAACACCTTCGGTCAGCGTGGTCTCGTAGCTGCGATTGACCGCCTCTTTCACCGCCATCGACGTCAGCAGCGACTTCTCGGCGATCTTCTGCGCCGCACCCATCGCCTCGTCCATCAGCTTCTTGGCGGGCACAACGCGGCTCACCAGCCCGCTGCGCTCGGCCTCGTCGGCATCCATGAAGCGGCCCGTCAGGTGCATGTCCATCGCCTTGGACTTGCCCACGAACCGCGTCAGCCGTTGAGTGCCACCGATCCCGGCAAGAACGCCCAGGTTGATCTCGGGCTGGCCGAACTTGGCGGTATCCGCGGCGATGATGAAATCGCACATCATCGCCAGTTCACACCCACCGCCCAGCGCATATCCGGCAACCGCGGCGATGATCGGCTTGCGACACCGCAGCAAGCTTTCGGTTTCATCGGTGAAGTGATCGGTGCCGAACATGTCGACAAAGCTTTTGTCGCTCATCTCGGAAATGTCGGCGCCGGCGGCGAACGCCTTGTCCGAGCCGGTGATCACGATGCAGCGCACCTTGTCGTTGGAATTGGCACCGGCCACAGCATCGGCAAGCTCTCCCAGAAGCGCGCTGTTAAGCGCGTTCAGTGCGTTGGGCCGGTTAAGTTTGATCAGGCAGACATGTTCTTCGATCTCGACGATCAGTGTCTTGTAAGCCATGCGTAAATGACGTCCTTGTTTTCCCCTGATCACGACTCATTACCAACCTGAAACACCAGTTCAAGCTATCTTTGGCATTGCGCACAGTAGAAAGTTGAGCGTCCGGACTGCACGATTCGGGCAATTGTGCCGCCACAATCCGGCGTTGGACAGAGCTGCCCCTCGCGTCCGTAGGCCTTGAAATCATGTTGAAAATAGCCCAGTTCGCCGTCCGCCTGCCGGTGATCGCGCAAGCTGGAGCCACCGGCCGCGATGGCGGCCTGCAAGACGTCACGTAAGATCGGCACAAGCGCGGAAATCCGCGCCTTCGAGACCGTGCCTGCCCGTCTTTTGGGCGAAATACCGGCGCGGTGCAGGGCCTCGCACACATAGATATTGCCCAACCCGGCCACGATTTTCTGGTCCAGAAGCGCCGACTTCATCGGCATGTTGCGGCCCTTTAGCGCCCCGGCCAGATAGGTGTCGTTGAAGTCATTTCCCAACGGCTCGGGGCCCAGACCAGCCAGCAGCTTATGTGCGGCAACCGCATCGGTCGGGGCCAGATCCATCGCGCCAAACCGCCGTGCATCGTTGAAGGTCACTCGCGCGCCGTTTTCCATGTTGAAAACCACGTGATCGTGTTTCTCGGCCGCAGGATGGTTGTGCACGAACTGCCCCAGCGGGTCACCCGAAACGGTCATACGGCCCGACATGCCAAGGTGGATGATCAATGTCTCATCTGTATCCAGATCGGCCAGGATATACTTGGACCGCCGCCCCAGCCGCAGCACCCGCGCCCCGGTCAGCCGGTCGGCCATGCGGTCGGGAAACGGCCAGCGCAGATCGGGCCGGTTCACGGTGGCACGCGCGATCACCGCGCCTTCCATCGACGGCTGCAGGCCGCGACGCACCGTCTCAACCTCTGGCAATTCCGGCATGATACCCTTCCCCCTTGCCGCACTTCGGTGTAACGCCTGTATCGGCCCCCTATATGGGGAGACAGATGCAGTAATGGGCAAGCCCCGATGACCGATCAAAACGAAAAAACGACCCATTTCGGTTTTCAGACCGTGGCCGAGGATCAAAAGGCCGGCATGGTGCATGGCGTGTTTTCCAGCGTCGCCAACAAATACGACGTCATGAATGACGTGATGTCGGTAGGCATTCACCGCGTGTGGAAAGACGCGATGATGGATTGGCTGGCGCCGCGTGATCATCAGCGGTTACTGGATGTGGCGGGCGGCACCGGCGATATCTCGTTCCGGTTCCTCAAACGCGCGCCGGGGGCCACCGCCGTGGTCTGCGACCTGACCGAACCGATGCTGATCGAGGGTCGGCAGCGGGCCGAGGCCGCCGCAAAGGCAGATCAGCTGGATTGGGTTGTGGGTGACGCGATGGCGCTGCCGTTCGAAGACAACAGCTTCGACGTCTACACAATCAGCTTTGGCATCCGTAACGTCACCCGCCCCGCAGACGCACTGGCCGAGGCGTACCGCGTGCTGCGCCCCGGGGGCCGGTTGATGGTGCTGGAGTTCAGCCAGTTGCCCAATGACGGGCTGCAGAAACTCTATGACCTCTATTCCTTCAACGTGATCCCGCGCATGGGTCAGATGATCGCCGGTGATGCCGACAGCTATCAGTATCTGGTGGAATCGATCCGCAAGTTCCCTGATCAGGACACGTTTGCCGGCATGATCCGCGATGCGGGGTTTGACAATGTGAAATACCGCAACCTGTCGATGGGTATTGCCGCGCTGCATTCGGGGTGGAAGATCTAGGATGCGCGGCCCGCACAATGTCTGGCGCTTGATCCGAACAGGCGCGACGTTTCAGCGCTCGGGCGCGATGGGCGTGGTGTTGCAGGCCATGGACGCGCCGCGCCCGGTGCGGGTTTTGGCGCGCACCATGGGCTGGACCTTTGCGTGGCTGGGCCATCGCGGCGACCCGGACCTGCCACCGGTCACCCGCGCGCTGACGGCCCTTGGCCCGGCTTATATCAAGTTCGGTCAGATCCTTTCGACCCGCCCCGACCTTGTGGGCAGCGACCTTGCCACGCAATTGCGGGTGTTGCAGGACCAGCTGCCACCCTTTGCCACGGACATTGCCAAGCAGACGGTAGAGACCGAATTGGAACGCCCCCTTGGGGATATCTTGGCCAGTTTCGACGACCCGGTTGCCGCGGCCTCGATCGCGCAGGTGCACAAGGCCACGCTGGCCGAAACCGGCGAAGAGGTGGCGGTGAAGGTGCTGCGCCCCGGTATCGAACGCGCGTTCCGCAAGGATATCGACGCGTTCTATCTGGCGGCTTCGACCATCGAGCTGTTGTCGCCCGCCTCGCGCCGCTTGCGGCCGATGGACGTGGTGGACCATTTCGATGGCGTGGTGCGGGGCGAGCTGGACTTGCGGATGGAAAGCGCCTCGGCCTCGGAATTCGCGGCCAATACCTCGGACGACGCTGGATTTGCCGTGCCCAACACCAATTGGGGTCTGTCGGGCCGCCGGGTCATGGTGCAAAGCTGGGCCGAGGGTGTGCCACTGGGCGACAATGACGCCATCGACGCCGCCGGGCATAACCGCCGCGATCTGGGCGAGCGGGTGCTGCAACTGTTCCTGAACCACGCGCTGCGCGACGGGTTCTTTCATGGCGACATGCATCAGGGCAACATGAAGGTCGCGGCGAATGGCGACATCATCGCCTATGATTTCGGCATCATGGGGCGGATCGACGAATACACCCGCCGGGTTTATGCCGAGATCCTGTTCGGCTTTATCCGCCGCGACTATCAGCGCGTCGCCGAGGTGCATTTCGAGGCCGGATACGTGCCCGCCGATCAGGACGTGGCCGAGTTTGCCCGCGCCCTGCGGTCGGTGGGCGACCCGATCTTTGGCATGGATGCCAGCCATATCTCGATGGGCCGCCTGCTGAGCCACCTTTTCGACGTGACCGAACAGTTTGGCATGCAGACACGGACCGAGCTGATCCTGCTGCAGCGCACCATGGTGGTGGTCGAAGGCGTGGCCCGGTCGCTGGACCCGCATCTGAATATCTGGGAAGTCGCCAAACCGATTGTCGAGGGTTATATCAAAACCCATATCGGTCCGCGCGCGATGCTGCGCGATCTGGGCAAAACCGCGCTGGTTCTGTCTCGCTTCGGGCCGAAATTGCCGGAACTGGCCGAGGCGATGTTGGTTCGACAGATGGCACAGCCCGAGCCACCAAAACGCACCCGAATATGGCCTGCCATCGCTTGGATGGCCGTGGGTGCCGCCGCGGCAACCACCATAATCTGGCTGACCTAGCCCGGATCGCGTAGCGCGCTCACATCCTCGACCGCGACCTTGCCCCCACCCGACAGGATCAGCGTGACTTGGTCGCCGTTCACCTGCGCCTCGGTGACGGTGCCATAAACCTCGGCCTGTGTGCGTCCCAGCGGCTCGCCATTGGCAAGGCTGTCGACATGGAAGGTATAAGTGCCGTCGGGCAACGGGAAACCATCGGTGCCAACGCCGGTCCAGACATAGGCCTCATCACCCGGGGTGATATCCAGGCGTTGAACTTGATTACCTTGACGATCCACCACCACCAACTGCGCGGCGTCTGCAAGCGGATTGACCTTGGGCACAACGGTGACCGGCGACCCGGTAAACTCAACCCCCGTTGGCGCCCGTACCTCTTTGCCTACCCAATTGGCCACCTGCCCAACCGAACCTGCGCCCAGTTGCGCGGCCAGTGACTTCAACAGGTCATTTGTTTGCACCTGCTGCTCTACCCCTGAAAAAGTCGCCAGCTGCACCGCAAAGTCAGCCGATTCCACCGGGTTCAGCGGATCCTGGTTTTCAAGCTGCGTGGTGAGCATCACAAGGAAGGTTTCAAAGTCAGAATTGACCAGCGGATCATTGCCCGGCCGGTCTGTATTCGTCGCCTGCACGGCGGCGGATGAAGCTGCGGCAATGTCCATATCAGTTCTCCTGTGTCAAAGCCGAATATCCACACCGGTACTGACCCCGATGTTGAGGTGGACTTGGGCCGATTGCGGCACTGTTTCTGCGTAAATCGGCTCTGACGGCTGTTCTTGAGTGTCCTGAAACTGCGGGTTCGGCGGGGACTGCGGGTGGTCTTGCATGTTTTGGCCAAATTCGAACCGCACGTCGCGATACCCCTGTTGCCGCAGGTCCTGGCTAAGCTGATCGAGGTGGCGGCGGATCAAATCAAGGGTCTCAGCGCGTTCCGCTGTTACGGCCACCGAAATGCCCGCATCGGAGGGGTTCAGCGACAACCGAACTCGGCCCAGTTCCTCTGGCTGCAGGGTCAGTTCAATAACATCGCTTGCACTGCTGGACAGGGCCGATGACACCTGCGCCGCGACCGGCATTGGCGAGGCCGAGGCGGTGGGCACAGCCGATTGCAGGGCCAGCGCTCGCGGCTCCATCGCTGCGGATGTGAGCGGCGGCGCGTCCACCGATGTGGCGGTGGGTCGTGCGCCCAAACCCTCGGTGACGTCTACCTTGGGCTGCGGCGCCAGAGGGTCCGCGATCATTACCTTCGGTTCAACCGGGGCAGCGGAACCAACTGTTTGCGTCGGCCCATCCGCGGCGGCTTTTGCTACGCGCGTTGGCTCGGTTGAAAGTTCTGTTGGCAATTCAACAGCCACGTCAGCGCCTGGCGGCGAACTTGCGTCCGCGGGCGATGCCCCCACCGGCACCGCAAAGGTCACGGGCGCGGACAACACGGCGACATGTGACGCGGGCGCAATCGCATTAGGCAACGGAGAAGGTGGCGGCGGCGGGTTCGTCGGTGAAACTTCTATCGGGCGTGGCGCGCCCGGCGCTGCGTTCAGAAAGGCCGGCGGGGATTCTGAAGATTGCGGGGCATGGACCGGTTGAACGGCCCGCACATGAACCGCCACCGGGGCGGGCGGCTGCTCTTGCATGGCTGAGCGCGGCACAAGGGACGGAAGCGGCGCGGGTTCCTTTTCGGCAAGGCGATTTTCAGGATGTGCCTTGGGTTGTGGCGACCCACGGTCTGTTTGGAGTTGTAGGGCAGCAACCTCGGTCGCAGGAACGGTAGGTGTGTCAACGGTAGGAACCGCTGCCGCATTGGCCAACGGCTGCCTTGATGCGGGCGGAGGCAGCAACTGATCCTGATGACCGGTTTCGGGGGTCTGTATCGGCGTTGGCATGGAAGGCCCGGAGCCAAGGGTCACAGGTACAAGTTCCGGTATTGGCCCCGCCTTCGGTTGCTGACCGGCAGCCTCCGCAGGTCCAGGCAGACCCTTTGAGTCGGGAAGAGGCGTGAAACCGCGGGGCGCCGACAACTTGATGCCATCAGCGTTTTCCTTGGGCAGTTTTGCAGTGACAGGCGAGGTGTCGGAAAGCTCCGGCGGTTTCGTCAAGGCAATCTCGCTGCCAAAAGACGGGATAGGGATGTCCGGAACAGGGGCTTCGGCACGGGTTTCAGGCGCGGGCTGATGCGTATTTTGGACGTTTTCCGGTGCAACAGGCTCTGATTCTACAAGACGTTCAGAATTCTGCGCGGGCACTTCGATCAGCACCTTTGGCAGTTCCGGCAAAGTCGCGGATTTAGGTAGCGGCCCGTCGGACAACGGAACCGCCGGTGCCTTGGCCTGTTGCATATCCTGTGTATCGAACAGTGTTGCGAATTCTGGCTCTGTGCCATGTTCGCCAACGTCTTCTGTCGGTTTCACGCCTAAAAGCTGTAACAACAGCCCTTCGGAAAACTGGATCGATGTCATTTCCAAGCCCTTCTGGCCTACACCGGGCCAAAATGGCGTGAACCTCGTTACTACTTCTTTACCGCGATGCCGGAGTATCCCCGAAAACCACCGCAATTTTATGGAGTTTTTGATGACCGAAATTGCCCCAATCATTGCACCTGCGCCGTCGGCGCATGACTCGCGGCTGCGCCAAATCGCTGAAGAGCTGGAGGCGACTTTTCTGGCGGAAATGCTGAAATCGGCGGGTCTGGGTGAAGCCCGCGAGAGCTTTGGCGGTGGCGCCGGAGAAGAGCAGTTCGGTTCTTTTCTGCGCGACGCACAAGCCAAGGAAATGGTGCAACGCGGCGGGATTGGCCTGGCGGAACACATCTTTAATGCGCTGAAATCACACGAGGTGGAAAATGGGTGATTCCGTCGCCAAGCTCGCCGACATTTTGCACCGCGAACGGGACGCGTTGCGACAGGGAATGCTTGGCGAGCTTGAGGGGTTGGCACGCGAGAAAGAGGTGGCGATTGCGGGAATCGGTGGCTTGAACGACGCCGCAAAACTGCAGCCTTTGCGCGACCTTGCGCGGCGCAATGCCGAGATGCTTGAGGCTGCGCGTCGCGGTGTCGCTGCGGCGCGCGCGCGCGTTTTACAGCTGACAAATGCTACGGCCGATCTTCGGACGTATACGCGCGCGGGACAGATGACCAACCTGTCGGGTGCCACGCGACGGATCGAGCGAAAAGCTTGAAAATTTTACCAAAATTCCCGGAGCTTTCCGTTTCCGTTTAGGGCCTTCTTAGGACTTGGCGCTGAATTTGGCAGGGCACTTCGATCAAGGAGTGGCGCGGCCCGGCAAAAGCCAAGGCCGCATGGGTGGAACACCTTTCATGCCGCAACACGCGGCTTTTCAGGGGCGCAAAAGCGCCCATCAGGAAAGGAAGATACATGTCCAGCATTCTGACAAACAACAGCGCAATGGTTGCGCTGCAGACGCTGAAATCGATCAACAGCAACCTGACCCAGACGCAAAACGAAATCTCGACGGGCAAGTCGGTGGCCTCGGCCAAAGACAACTCGGCCGTCTGGGCGATTTCCAAGGTGATGGAGGCTGATGTGAACGGGTTCAAAGCCATTTCCGAAAGCCTGTCTCTTGGGGAATCCACGGTGGCCGTTGCACGTCAGGCATCGGAGACGGTGTCGGACCTGCTGACCGAGATCAAGGGCAAGGTCGTTTCGGCACAAGAAGCCAATGTTGACCGCGAAAAGGTACAGGCCGACATCGACGCGCTGCGCGATCAGATCACCTCGGTTGTGGGTGCGGCGCAGTTCAACGGGTTGAACCTTGTTCAGGGCACCGAGAGTGTCGATATCCTGTCGTCGCTTGACCGCGCTTCGGACGGGACGGTCACCGCGTCGAACATCACGCTGAACCGGCAGGACCTGTCGACATCGGCAGGCAGCTATGGGTCGGGCACCAGCTTGTCGGCCAACGCGACCGCGTCCGCTGCGGCTGTGGTCAACACCGCGAATACCGCCACGCTGACAATCGCCACAGATGCCGACGTTTCCGCAGACGCCTTCTCGTTGTCGGTCGCAGGCAGCACGATCAGTTTCGCAGCCGGCGATATCACCGGAGACCAGGACGCCGCGGCCGCGGCGATCAACAACGCCATCAATGCTCTGGGCCTGTCCGGCGTGTCGGCCTCGGTCTCGACGAACGTCGTTACCATCTCATCGACGCGTGCGTTTGAAGATGTCGACCTGACCGCGCAGAAAAACGGCGGCGCCACGGGTGTCACACTTTCCGCGGCCTCGATCGGTGAGCGGGCCGAAAACGTGACATTCTCGTCCACCGCAACTGTGAACGAGGGGGACGGCTATCAGGTCACCGTGGGGTCCACGGCCTACACCTATGTCGCCGGAAACAACGAAACCATGGAAGATGTCGCGCGGGGCCTGAAGGCGGCCGTGGACACTGCCGGTCTGGCGGACATCACCACCGCGGTTGCACAGGACAGCAACGGGGCCTGGCAACTGAAGGTCGACAATGACAGCTCGTCGCTTGCGTTCAGTGTCGTGGGCGCGGCCGGTGGTACGGCCTCGGGCGGGCTGTTTGGCCTGGGCGGGATCGATGTGACCACAGACGGTGGGGCAGATGCCGCGTTGGGCAATATCGAAACGCTGATCGACACCGCAATCGATTCGGCGGCGGCCTTCGGTTCGGCACAAGGCCGCATTGAAACCCAAAGCGAGTTCATCGGGAAACTGACTGACGCCCTAAAATCAGGGATCGGTTCGTTGGTGGACGCGGATATGGAGGCCGCGTCGGCGCGCCTGCAAGCATTGCAGGTGCAACAGCAGCTGGGCACGCAAGCGTTGTCTATCGCCAACCAGGCACCGCAGAACGTTCTGTCCCTGTTCCGGTAACAGGTTCGGTCGGGGCGCGGCAAAGCGCCCCGGCCTTCACCACCTGACCCACTGCACCACCACCGGAGGGATCCCCCTTGACCGCGCACCAAATGGCAAAAACCGCCTACGCCAACGCTCGCAACGGCGCTGTGCGGACGCCGCGAACCACCGAATACGAACTCTTTTCCCGCGTAACGTCACAATTGAAAGTCGCAGCAGAAGACAAGGCCAACTTTCCCGCACTTGCCGCCGCGCTGCACGCAAACCGGCGGCTTTGGACAACGCTGGCCGCCGACGTCGCCGAACCCGGCAACCAACTGCCTGAACAATTGCGGGCGCAGTTGTTTTACCTTGCCCAGTTCACACAGCACCACACGTCGCAAGTGTTAAGCGGCGCAGAATCGCCTGAACCGCTGATCGAAGTGAACACCGCCGTCATGCGCGGGCTTTCCGCAGGGCGGACCGTGTCATGAGCGGGCTGGTTCTGAAACTCGCCCCGAAAGAGCGCGTGTTGATCAACGGTGCCGTCATCGAGAACGGCGACCGGCGCTCGCGCCTGACGATTGTAACCCCTGGCGCTAATATCCTGCGTCTGCGCGACGCGATCCATCCCGAGGAGGTGAACACCCCCGTGCGTCGGGTGTGCTATATCGCGCAACTTGTTTTGTCCGGCGACGCGGACCCGGACGAGGCAACAATGCAACTGCTGCGCGGCATCGAACAGCTGAGCCAAGTTCTGAGTGATCCGGACAGCCGAACACAATTGGCAACAGCCAGCAAAGCGGTGATGGAGGCGCAGTTCTACGCCGCACTCAAAGCATTGCGGGCCCTGTTACCACGCGAGGAACGACTGTTGGCGGCGGCGCGCTGATGTTTCAGCCGGTTGTCCCATTTGGTGGCTTTGCGGGTTGGAAGTTTCTTGAACGCACCCGCGAAGCCCAACAAACCGCTCACGACAATTCTGCCGAAATCCGCAGGAACAGTGACTATTTCCGCGAAAATATCGGCAAGGTGACGTCGGTTGACGGGTTGATCGGGGATTTCCGCCTGATGACCGTCGCGCTTGGCGCGTTCGGATTGGAAGACGACATCAACAATCGCTATTTCATCCGCACCGTCCTGTCCGAAGGCACCCTGGACCCCGAAGCGCTGGCCAACCGGATCGCCAACAAGAGCTATGCCAAAATGTCCGAAGCATTTGGCTTCGGCGATTTTGCCACGCCGAATACGCAATTGTCAGATTTCCCAGAAAAGATCATCGAGGCATACAAAACCCGCCAGTTCGAAGTGGCCGTCGGCGAAGTGGACAATTCCATGCGCCTGACCCTGAACCTTGAACGGGAGCTGCCGGATATTATCAATGACACGACATCGGAAGAGACCAAGTGGTTTTCGGTCATGGGATCCGAGCCTTTGCGGCGGGTGTTCGAAAACGCGTTGGGATTGCCAACCAGCTTTGCCGCACTGGATATCGACAAACAGTTGGAGGTGTTTCAGGACCGGGCGGCAAGCACCTTTGGCGACGCCTCTGTCAGCCAGTTTTCCGATCCTGAAAACATGGAGAAACTGGTGCGGCTGCACTTGGTTCGATCTCAGATCGCGGCAGACGGCTTTGGGTTTTCATCGGCTTCTACTGCGCTGACCTTGCTGTCATCGGCGGTTCGTTAAGCGGCAGCGGTCTTGCGAGGCGCAATGGATTTCGGCGACAGGCATTCGGCCAATCTGGCAAAGCTGTGAGTGGTCGATTCAGTTTCTGTTTCACCCAAAAACCGGTCTAACGCCGGCCAAACACGGATCGCGGCATCAATCGCAGGATCGGTTCCGGCGGTGTACAATCCGGCCTGGATCATCATTTCCGCCCGATCATAGGCGCCCAAAAGGCGGCGCGCTTCGGCGATCAGTTGGTTTTCGTCAAACGACGCGGCCGCGGGCAAACTGCGCGACACGGATCGCAAAAGGTCAATGGCAGGGTAACGGCCCCGCTCGGCAATCTCGCGGTCCAGGATGATATGACCGTCCAGAACGCCGCGCAGGATGTCGGCAACAGGCTCCTCCATATCGGACCCGGCGACAAGAACGCTGAACACCGCGGTAATGTCCCCCTGTCCGCTGGCGCCCGGCCCGGCGCGTTCGGCAAGGGACATGATGGTTTGCGTGGTCGAGGGGGGGAAACCGCGCAAGGCCGCGCTTTCGCCACCAGACAAGGCGACCTCGCGATGCGCCTCGGCAAAACGTGTCACCGAATCGGCCAGATACAGCACATGTTTGCCCTGGTCTCGGAAATGCTCGGCCACGGCCATCGACGCCCAGGCGGCACGTCGACGTTCCAGCGCCGATTTGTCCGAGGTCGCGGCAACAACCACGGATCGGGCCATGCCGTCTGCGCCCAAGACCTCGTCCACGAAATGCTTCACTTCACGCCCGCGTTCGCCAATCAGCGCAATGACGGTCATGTCCGCAGACACCCCGCGCGCCAGATTGGCAAGAAGCGTGGATTTCCCCACGCCAGAGCCGGCAAAAAGGCCGATCCGTTGCCCGCGAACCAGCGGTAACATCGTGTTCAGGGCCGCCATTCCGGTTTCAAGACGAGGCCCCAAGGGCCGTCTTGATGTTGCCAAGGGAGGCGCGGATCGCAGGCGGCGTTCAACCGGGCCCGCAGCAAGAGCGCGCCCGTCCAGCGGCTTGCCAAAAGCGTCGACAACGCGGCCAAGCCAGGTGTCATCAGGCGAGATTCCAACCCGCCCTAAAAACCGCACAACCTGACCAAGGGCCAAGCCGTCCGGCACGCCATCAGGTAGCACCAAAATGCCGTCGGGCGCCAAACCCAAAACCTCGCCGCCAATCCCTGAACCCAGTTCAACCCGATCACCAACGGCGACGTCAACTTGACCTGAAACAGTGACTATTCCACCAGAAATCGACCCTATCCTGCCGATTTTCTGCGACTTATTAAGGCAGTTCAACCGCGCTGACAGCTGTGCAATCGGGTCATTTGGCATCGCGCTCTCCGTTCTGGATCTGACAACGGTTTCTAAACGAATCGAGGTTAAGCCTTGATTGAAACCGAGGGAGAAGCCCGGATGTTCAACAGCATAGAAGTCCTCAGGATGGCGCATGGAATGGCGTCACATGCGGCCGAACGACAGACCCTGATTGCACGCAACATCGCGAATGCAGACACGCCCGAATACCGCGCGTTGGACATGACATCATTTGCGGACGGATACCAAGCCGCGGCAAATGCAGGGCTTCACAACACCAGTGGTCGTCACCTGCGGGCGTTGAACGATGCCCCCATCACCAAGACCGAGGTTTTTGCCATCGAAGGCGGTGCATCCCCCAACGGAAACACCGTTTCGTTGGAGTTTGAAATGATGAAGTCGGCCGAGACGATGGCGCAGCACCAAATGGCGCAGGCGGTCTATAAATCGGCGCTGAATATCCTTCGCCAGTCGATCAGCGGCTGAAGGAGAATAAGATGGCAGACCTCACCAAAATTCTCGGGCTGGCCGCCAGTGGCATGCAAACGCAAGGCACACGTCTGCGGCATGTTTCAGAAAACCTCGCAAATGCTGACACCCCCGGATACCGCCGCAAAGCCATGACGTTTGAGCAGGTGGTGGTCGCCGGACAGAATACAGGGCAGGTAAAACCGGGCCCTGTAACGCTCGACCAGACGGAACTGAAACGGATCTATGATCCGGCGCACCCTATGGCCGACGACACCGGTCACTATGACGGCTCGAATGTCGATCTGGTGGTCGAAATTGCGGACGCGCGCGAAGCGCAGCGCAGCTATGAGGCGAACCTCAAAGTGTTTGATCAGGCCCGGCAGATGACATCCGGCCTGTTGGACCTGCTGCGTCGATAAGAGGAGATCCAGAATGGACATCAGATCCTCGGCGGCCGCGGTTCAGGGTTATACCAATGCCCGTTCCGCCGCCCGCCCCGAACCCACCGGCGCATCACCCGAAAGCGGTTTTGCCCGAATGGCCCGCGAGTTCACGGACACGCTGAAGGCAGGTGAAGAAACCACCAAGCAGGCCATGGTCGGCAAAGCCGATCCGCATGCCTTGGTGCAGGCCCTTGCGCAGACCGAATTGGCAGTCGAAACCGCCGTAACGGTGCGCAACAAGGTGGTCGAGGCTTACCAGGAAATCCTGCGGATGCCGGTGTGACGGATGGACGAAATTCTGTTCTTCGACACGCTGCGCGCCGGCCTTTGGATTTCGGTACAGATCTCTACCCCCATCCTTGCCGTGGCGCTGATCGTTGGCTTGGCGATCGGTCTCTTTCAGGCCCTGACCTCGGTACAGGAGATGACGCTGACCTTTGTACCGAAACTTGGCGCCATATTGGCTGTGTTCTGGGTGTCCATGGGTTTTATGACCGAAACCCTGCGCGGGTATTTCACCAATCAGCTCGTCCCGCTGATGATCGGGGGCTGACGCATGGATAACACCGGCTATACAACCCTGAATCGTCAATCCGGTCTGATACAGGAACTGCAGACCGTTGCGCACAACATCGCGAACCTCTCGACCACGGGCTACAAGGCCGAGGGTGTGGTATTTGCCGAAGTTGTGCACGAAACAGGTGACGATCGGTCGCTTTCCATGGCCGGTGCAACCGTGCGTCGCACCGACCTCAGCCAGGGGACGCTGACCGCCACGGGCAGCGACTTTGACATGGCGATCGAGGGGGCTGGCTTCTTTCACATCCAAACGCCCGAGGGCAATCACCTGACACGAGCCGGCGCGTTCAGCCCTGACGCAGCCGGCCTGCTGAGCACGCCGGACGGGCATCAGCTTTTGGATATTGGCGGCGCGGCTATTTTTGTACCGCCCGACGCACAGGACATCCACATCGCCCCTGATGGCACAATGAGTGTTGGCGGCCGTCCGTTGGCGCAAATCGCGTTGG
Organism: Actibacterium mucosum KCTC 23349; assembly: GCF_000647975.1. GTDB lineage: Bacteria > Pseudomonadota > Alphaproteobacteria > Rhodobacterales > Rhodobacteraceae > Actibacterium > Actibacterium mucosum. Next base: position 461,432 of record NZ_JFKE01000001.1, on the reverse strand, counting down.
TGGAACCTGCCGACCCCAACGACCTGACCCGCAGGGCGAACGCCGGCTTCAATTATGAAGGTGCCCTTGTCGCGGTTCCCCAGGCACAGGTGATCCAGGGGTTTGTCGAGGGGTCCAATGTTAACGCCGTGTCCGAAGTGGCCCGGATGATCGAAGTGCAACATGCCTATCAAATGGGACAGAGCTTTCTGGAGCGCGAAGACGAGCGCATCCGGGCCGTCCTGCAGACATTGGGGCAATAACCCGGAAGGAGCCGCAGAATGCGCGCCTTGAAAATTGCGGCCACTGGTATGTCCGCCCAACAAATGCGAGTCGAGGTGATTTCGAACAACCTCGCGAATATGAACACCACCGGCTACAACGCGCGCCGGGCCGAATTCGCCGACCTGCATTACCAACAGGTTGCACGCGCTGGGACTGTCAGCGCAGCAGATGGCTCGGTTCTCCCCACGGGTGTGCAATTGGGTCTGGGCGTGCGCCCGACGGCGGTGTCCGTTTCCCTGTCACAAGGGGCGCTCAGCCAGACAGGCGGCGATCTGGATCTGGCAATCGAAGGCCAGGGATACCTTGAGGTGACGTTGCCATCCGGGCTGTCCGCCTATACGCGCGATGGCGGGTTGAAGCGATCTGCCGACGGCCAGATTGTCACCTCGGACGGCTACCCGGTGGTGCCGGATATCACGATCCCAAGCGACACCCGGTCGATCTCTGTCAATGCAGACGGCGAGGTGTATGGCTACTTTGCAGATCAGGTTGCGCCGCAACTTTTGGGCACATTTTCATTGGCAGGTTTCGCCAACCCCAAGGGGCTGGAGGCGATGGGATCGAACCTGTTCCTCGAAACTGCGGGTTCAGGTCCGGCCCTTGTCGGTGCCCCAGGTGAAGACGGCCTGGGCACGGTGCGACAGGGATATCTGGAGGACAGTTCGGTCGACGCGGTGCGCGAGGTTACAGAACTGATCGAGGCACAGCGTGGCTATGAGTTGAATGCCAAGGTGATCACTGCCGCGGATCAAATGCTCAGTGCAACGACACAGGTGCGTTGATGCGGATCCTTTTGGTTTTCCTGCTTCTGCCGACATCCATTCTGGCAGACACGCTTGTGGCGGCCCGAACGATCCGCGCGCAATCCGTCATCATGCCCGAGGATCTGAGCCTTGTGGGGCACGACGTTCCCGGCACGTTGGCGGACCCAGATGCGGCCATCGGTATGGAGGCGCGCGTGATGCTTTATGCAGGCCGCCCGATCCGGCCCGGTGACCTGACGCCCCCTGCATTGGTCGATCGCAACCAGATCGTCACACTTTGGTATGTCCGTGGTGGCCTCGCCATCTCGGCCGAAGGGCGCGCACTTGGACGCGCGGCCATGGGCGACCGCCTGCGTGTCATGAACCTGGCCTCGCGGTCCACCGTAACCGGCACTGTCACTGAAACCGGCGAAATCATCGTCGGCCCACCCACCCGATAGGAACCACCATGCGTTTGATTTGCCTCGTTTTGATTTTGCCTTTGCTGGCCGCCTGCGCGCGTGTCGAAAACGTGGGCAAGGCGCCCACATTTACTTCGTCCGAGCAGGGCAACCCGTTCCTTGCCATGGCCTCGGCCGAGTTTCCGCGCAGCACCCAAGCCAATTCCGCAGCCAGCTTATGGCGGGGCGGGCGAGGCTCGCTGCTTGGCGACCGCCGCGCCGAACAGCGTGGCGATATCCTGACGGTGGTGATTGAAATCGACGACAGGGCCGAGATTTCGAATGCAACGGAAAGAAGCCGATCCGGCTCGGAAACATTGCAGATCCCTCAACTGCTTGGCATTCCCCAGCGTGCGGATGGCCCGTTGCCCGACGGCGCGACGCTGGCGGATGCGGTGTCAACGAATTCCACCAGCGGCTCGTCAGGTGACGGATCGGTTCGACGGAACGAGAAACTGACCCTCCGCGTCGCCGCGACAATCACGGACGTGTTACCCAATGGCGCTGTTCGGATCGAGGGCAGTCAGGAAGTGCGCGTAAACTTCGAAATGCGCGAACTGCTGGTGACCGGGTACGTGCGCCCCGCCGACATTTCACGCCAGAATGAAATCACCTATGACAAGATCGCCTCGGCGCGGATATCGTATGGCGGGCGGGGCCAGATCACTGATGTGCAGCAGCCCCGCTATGGTCAGCAGATCGCCGATATCGTTCTTCCGTTCTGAGGCCACGCATGGGCAAGATCATCCCTATCGTTCTGGCACTTTTGGGGCTTGGCGGCGGTGTTGCCACCGGCAAGCTGCTAAAACCCGAACCGGATCCGACCGAGATCGCAGCAGACGAAACGAAGGAAAGCAAACCCGCCAAAGAAGCGCCGGCAGATGTTGAGTTCGTGAAGCTGAACAACCAGTTCGTTGTTCCTGTGGTCGACGGTTCCCGCGTTTCAGCGCTTGTCGTCATGTCCGTGAGCCTCGAAGTCGGCTCTGGCCAGCGCGAGAATGTCTACCTGGTAGAGCCAAAACTACGGGACGCGTTTTTGCAGGTGCTGTTCGACCACGCGAATGCCGGCGGTTTCAACGGAAACTTCACCGACACTGCCCCAATGAACACGTTGCGAAGCGCATTGAGGGAAGTGGCCGCCAAAGTTGTTGGCCCCGACGCGCATGACGTTCTGATTGTCGATATCGTGCGGCAGGATTCAGCGTCTTAACCGCTTTTCCACCACCAATTGCATGGCCTGATGGCGACCGAAGGCTTTTGCAGCGGCTGTTTTTGCCCGCGCCTCGGCCACGCGCGCACGGGCAAGCGCCGCATTCAAATGCCGACGCTCTTGTTCTGCCCAAACCAGCCACCGTTGATCGGCACCGGACAGGATCGCCTCTGAAACAGGATCAGACAGGATGGACAGCCGCATCTGATCCAACTCGGCGATGTGTTCATCTATCGCACCCCTGGCGTCAACAGCCGCCCGAAGATCCAACAATGCGGCATTCATTCCGGTCTCTGTCACCATGGTCAGCCGTTTCAGATTCCGCGCTTTGGTCATCGGGTTTTTGTCTTTTGGCGAAGCGACTCGGCAAAGCGAATGGCGGCGGCCACTGCTTTGTAATGCTCGCGGTGGATTTGGTGGCCAATTTCCACGGTGGCGTGAATGGCCCGGGCGGTTGGCGGATCCGAATGCAGCGGCACCCCTGCCTCGGCTGCGGTTTCGCGAATACGGGCGGCAATCTCGTCTACACCCTTAGCAACGCAAACCGGTGCACTTTCGGAATCTCGATCCCATTTCAGTGCGACGGCGAAATGCGTCGGGTTAACGATCACCACATCGGCCGAAGCGACATCCGCCAGCATCCGGTTCGCTGCGATCGCCATACCCTTCTGGCGTCTTTGCTGTTTGAGATACGGGTCGCCCTCAGACTGTTTCACTTCATCGCGCAGCTCTTTCGTGGACATGCGGTTTTTCCGCAGATGCTCGAAATACTGCCAAACATAGTCAATCGCCCCGATCACCAGGGCAAGGATCGCGGCAACAACCAGAAAATCAACCGCCATACGCAGCATCACCGCCGTTCCCATGCCGGGCGACAGATGCAGCGTATCCAACATCGCAGGCATACGCCCAAACAGAAACACCGACAAAACGATGCAATATGCAGCCAATTTGACAGCGCTTTTGGCGAATTCGAACAGCCCGCCCCGCCCAAACTTGTTCTTGGCGTTTGAAATGGGCGAAATTCGCGACAATTTCGGTTTCAGTTTCGACGCGCTGAAGACAAGGCTGCGTTGGCCGAGAATGGAAAGAAACGCAAGAAAAGCCGGGCCAAGGAACCAAGGCAGCAGCGCAACCAACGCCGTGCCCAGCAAGCCCAAAAGTAGGGTACCACCACCCGGCGCAAGCGCAATGGCGGACAAGCTGTCGGCCTGGTCGAGGAGTTTGGCCGTGGTGTCGCCAAACGCGGAAAGTGATCCAACACCGACACCAAAAGCAGCAAGGCACAACCCGCCATAGCTGGCTGCGACATTCAGGTCCTGCGACCGCGCAAGCTCGCCACGTCTCCGTGCGTCGTCCAGCTTTTTCTGGGTTGGCTCATGTTGCTTGTCGTCGTCCTCCTGACCGTCGCTCATGGCGGATCACCGAAAGGATTTTCCAGAACCCGAAGCATCCAGCCTGACCAGACGTCCAACAAAAGCGGCGCCGAGATTGCCAACAGGATTAACCCGCCGGCAGTAATAGCCGGCGCACCGACAAAGGCCACCATAAGCTGCGGCATGGCGCGATTGATGACGCCCAGGGCCAAGTTATACACGAGGGATGCGATCACAAATGGCATCGACAATGTCAACGCCAGACCAAACCCACGGGCAATGTGGACAATGCCCCATTGGCTGATCGTGGCGGCGTCCGGCAACCCACCGGGCGGCAGCATCTGGTACGAGAAAATCATGGCTTGCGCGGCCCGAACGTGCAGACCTGTCATGACAGCCAATGCCAACCCGGCCACCACCAGCACGTGCGACGTGGCGGGCTGCGGATCAACTGATGGGCCGCCAAATATCTGCGACAACGACGTTGCTTGCGCCGCCAACTGCCCGGCCATTTGCAAGACGATAACCAATAACCGCAATATTATGCCCAGCGCCAATCCCGCCGCAACTTCGCCAAGGATTGCCATGCCAATGGGGGCCTGACCGGTTGTGACAACGGATAGAGGCCCGGAGGCAGCAGGCGCCACCACGAGTGTAAAAGCAATCGTCAAAACCAAACGCACACGCTGCGGCACGGATTGTTCACCAAATGCGGGCAGCAGCGCCATCACAGCACCGACCCGCAGGAACGCAAAAAACGCAGTCAACAGCATTTGCTGGCCTATTGGCACCAAGGCCGCCAACTCGGCGATCATGCAGGCACCATGCCCACCAGGGCAGGTTTGGCATCGGTTCCAATTTCTTCGAACGACAGAACTGGGGCCGAGACACCTTTGGCCGAAAGAACCATCCGCAGAAAACGCCGGCGGCGGGTTGAAGTTACAATCGCGGGGAAGACCCCCAGTTCACCGTTTGCCGCGACCTTTTCGCCAACCGCCTGCGCCAGTTTGTTGAATTCATCGGGCGGCAGTGCAACGTCCTGCGCGCCGTTTTCGCCTTCAATCTGATAGGTTTGGAACCGTTCTTCCCATTCCGGGGCAAGCTGAATCAACGGTATGGTGCCATCCATTCGTTTGTGTTCCGCAACCAGCTGAAATCCCAGACGGTGCCGAACATGCTCGCAAATGCCTTCTGCCGATGGGTGCCCATGCCGGGCTTCGGCGATTGCTTCGAGGATCAGGGGAATGTTGCGGATCGAAACCCGCTCTTCCAAAAGCAGTTTCAGCACAGCCAACAGCAGATCGGTCGGCACCTTATCGGGAATGATATCATCCAGCATACGGCGGTTGGCCTCGGCCCGGGCCGGGTCGGAAAGGTTGGTCAACTCGTCCAACAGACGGCGCAGCGCCTTCAGCGTCAAAAGGCGTGACAGGTTCCGGCGCAGTACCTCCAGCATATGAGTTGCAAGAACTTCAGACGGCGTGACGGCTGTTGCGCCGGCAAGGGCAAGATCCTCGCGATGTGCAACCGAAACCCAACGGGCAGGCGCGCCATAGACAGGTTCGCTGACGTCGTCACCGGGTGGCAAGGGCGGCCCGCCATCCAATTGCAAAGCCAAAAGGTGATCGCCACGCAACCGGTCGCGGGCTTGCTCGACACCTTGAATTCGCACGACATAGGTCCCGGGATCCAACGCGCCATTATCGGTCAGGCGCATTTCGGGCAGGATCAGGCCATAAGTTTCGGCCACGTGTTTGCGCATATTGCCGATGCGCGTATCCAGCCCCGTTGCCGGATCCAGAATCTCGGTCACCAGATCGGGCGCAAAATCCACATGGATGTCGTCAAGGTCCAGAAGGTCACCCAGAGGCGGCGGCCCTTTGGGCGCTGCGGGCTGGTTGGCCTCGGACGCCTCGCGATCTGCACGCGCTGCGTTGGTTCGGCTGACGGCTATTGCCGCCACGCCCAGCGCGAGAGAACCCGCCAGGAAAGGCAAGAACGGCAAACCGGGCACCAAAGCGAACATCCCCATCAAAACGGCCACCGTCCCCAGCGCAGGAGCGTGTCGGCCAAGCTGTGAAAACAAGGCGATATCTGCCGCACCGGTTGCACCCCCACGCGCAAGCAACAGGGCAGAAGCAATAGAGATAATCACGGCCGGAATCTGTGTGACCAAGCCATCGCCAACGGTCAGAATTGCATAGGTTTCGAAGGCGCGCCCCAAGGGCATGCCATGCAGGGTGACCCCGATAATCAACCCAACAACAAGGTTCAGTACCGTGATCAAAAGCCCCGCAACGGCATCACCCTTCACGAATTTTGAGGCACCATCAAGAGAACCAAAAAAGGTAGTTTCGGCCTGTTCCAGTTCGCGCCGCGCCTTCGCCTCGGCGTGGTCGATGGCGCCGGCGGACATGTCGCTGTCAATCGCCAGCTGTTTACCCGGCATCCCGTCCAGCGCGAACCGGGCGCCAACCTCCGCCATGCGGGCGGCACCCTTTGTGATCACAATGAAATTGACGATCAGCAGCACCCCGAACACCACGAGACCAATCAACACGCTGCCACCCATAATAAAGTTGGCAAACCCCTCGATGACGTTGCCCGCCGCGCCGGTGCCCGTATGGCCCAGGCCGATGATCAATTTTGTCGATGACACGTTAAGCGAAAGGCGCAGCATAAGCGCCGCAAGCAAAACCGTTGGGAAGGCAGAGAAATCAAGTGGGCGCGCCACAAACAACGTGACGGTGAATATCAAAATCGCCAAGGCAAAGGACGCAGCCAACCCGATGTCCAGGATAAAGGCCGGCACAGGCAAGATCATCATGACGATCACTGTCATCAGAGCCAAGGCCAGCAGAATCGTCGGGTTAAAAAGTGTTTTCGCCGAAATCTCGGGCATCAGCTGCCACCTTGTCCGAACAATCCCGGTCCTGCGGACGTCATAGGCACCAGAGATCCAAGACCGCGATTGCCGGTTCCCGACTGCAGCAACGGGAAAGCATTCACACGGGGCCTGGGTTTATCCTGCGGGATTCCGGCCAGGGCAAAGCTTCCCTGTGTCTCAAGGGGGCGATTGTCCTCGGCCAGAAAGATTGCCCGAAACGTGTCGAAGCGCGCTTTGTATTTATTGGCGTATTTTGGGGTGCGCGAATGATACGCACCTGCCGCATCTGTCCAATTCCCTTTCTCACGGTACAATTCCAGCAGGAATCGTGCCGCATACAGTGCGTTCGCGTCGGGTTGGATCATTTGTTCGATCGACGAGAAGTTGTGGCCGTGCCATTTGAAATTCAGCTGAAAACACCCAACGTCATAGGATCGTGCGCCCCGCGCATGGTGCGTCTGCGCATAATCCAATAGCTCTGCGTGGCTATCAAACCATACGCCCTTGCCTTCCATGTTGACCGTCCAGGGCCAAGGCCGCATCTTGCCCCCCCTTTTGCGTCCGGTTTCTGTCAGACTAATGGCTTTGAGCACCGAAATCGGCACGCCGGTTGCCGCCGCAGCATTGCGCGCAACAATGTCGCAAATCTCCGATGGGTCTGACACGGCCCATGCCGGTTGTGCCGAAGAAACAGCAAACAAGATGCCCGACAACGCCCACTTTAGGCGCTTGAAAAAACCCGCCATTCTGGCCAGCCTCACTTTGAATTCCTTGCAATCAGACTAGGCAACCGTGGTTACCAATTCGGAAATTTCTAACCGCCCGCCGGGGTGCTCAGCATTTTCTTCAACAGTTTGCGTGCCTGCTCCGCATCGGATGCAAGATCGCCCAGTTCTGCAAGATTAGGGACTGTTCCTGCTACAAAGACGCGATCAACGGTGACCTGTGTGTTTGCCTGAAACTGCACAAACCGCTTTTGAAGATCGGTGCCGATCTGTTCCACAACCGCCCAGTCGCCCGTTTGCCACGCGGCGGCAGAGGCTTTGTCGTCAATATCGCCATTTCGATAGGCCGATATTGCCTGTTCCAGATTCCCGAGGGTCGCTTGGGCATTCCCGCGCACGGCCGCGGCCTTGGTCCCCGTCAGCCCGGCAACATGGCGCATGGCCAACTGTGCATCTTTCTGCGCTATGGCAATCTGGGCACGGACAAGCCGCATGTCATCCGTTTCATCCACTGAAACCGGCCCCAAAATTTGGGATGCTTCGTCCGCAAAGCCCAAATTGTTCAATCGATCCGCAAGCGCCAAGCGCCCTTCGGGCGAAATGCCGGTTGCAAGCCCCGATCTGTGCAAATAGAGCGCATGCCCCAGGAATGTGGAATCATCCGACAGCCGCGTCAGCGGATCCCACAGAGCCTCGGCCAGACCCTGTTTCTGCGCGTCCGGCGCGACCGCCATTTGCGCAAATGCGGCACTGAATCGCCCTGAAAATGCGTTCGAGATGGTCCAGTCGCGCAGCAGGCGCGCACCAATTTCGGTGCCGCCATACTCAAATGCCAAAGCTTCTGCGTTGCCCAATTCATGCGCCGATGCGGGTTCCCCACGCGCGTTTCTTTGCTCGAGCAAAAGAGCCAGCGCTTCTGGCGACACTGGGACATCGGCAGAGACAATGCTTTCCAGATTTGCGCTTGCAGCGTCAGTTCGACCCTCGGCAAGATCGACGCGTGCCTTCATCAGGTCGACATGCGGGCCATGCGGGCCGGGCGCGCGGTCAACAGCGGCATGAATGCGCGCAACAACCTCGGTATTACCAACGGCCAGAAACCGTTCCGCCAACGGGTCAGCCAGATGACGACGCATGTCTATCGGCAACGCAGAAAACGCGGCCCCTACGGCAACGGTGTTAACGAATTCACCACGCGGCAACTGCTCGCGTGCCAAAACGGCCCAAAGTGCAACATCCGAGTCACAAGCCAGATGGCCAGCCAAGGCGTTGCCGACAGGCGGCAGATCATGATCGACGATATGGGCCATCGCCTTGGCAACCTGATATTTGGCGCCGTCCCTTGGAAACTCCTCAAGCAGGGTGAGGACTTCGAGGCCGAAGCCAAGCGCCAAATAGGTTTGTATCAAACCGTCAAGCTGAGCGTGGTCGATACGATCAAATTCCCCAATCAACCCATTCCTGAAGCGTACAATCAATTCTGCAGGCGAACCGGTGCCGCGCCAGGCCGTGAGGTCAAAAAACGCGTCCGGGTGGCACGAACTGCCCTGTGCGGTTTGCAGTGCTGAAATGTCAGGTAGATCGCGATCAACAACCGTTTCGATGCGAATGCCCGGCGCTTGCGGGGGGCGCGGAGGTTTCGCAGAGATCGGTGCAGGCGCTGTCGGGGGTTCCTCGCCCGCCGCCTGCGCATTGTTTGCAATGTCGATATCCGCCTCGACAAGACCCTGCATCGCCGCGCGTCCAAGCTCCTGCACCAGAATTGAGCGGAACTCGGCTTCGGAAGATGCAACCGGCGTATCCTCTGAATTACTTGGTTTCATAGGCTCTTCAACAGCCATTTCCGCGCCGAGGACAGGCAGCGGTTGGCGCACCGCCAACCCGCCAAGACCTGCAAGGTTAGCGAGCTCCTGCGGACGGACATCCGCCGCCTGGGCTGTTTTCACTGCCAGCTGCGGCGCGGTCTCTCCTTCGGTACCATCCTTGATGTCGATCACGACTTTGCCCGGCGAAATCTCGAAGCTTTCCGAATGGCACGCACAATCCATTTCGATCCGGAAGCCGTTGGATCCAAGGGCGCTGACGTCTTTAATCCGGTTACGGGGAATGCGGGTGAAAATGGCGGACAGATCAAGCGTTACGTCCGCCCGCGCAGCCTGAAACTCGTACCCTGTGGCGTCGCGCCCGAAACTCCATTCGGTGGGTTCGGCGAAAGTAATGACCAACCGCGAAAAACTGGCGTGTTCACCCGATCGCACACGGATTTCTTCGGCCAATGCCGGCCAGGGCAAAAGCAGGGCGAGTGCTGCAAGACACCTCATGCGGCTTCCCGCGTTGATTTCAGCGCTTCTTCCAAGGCGTTGAAACTGGGTCGGAAATGGCTGGGTGTGTTCTGTCGTCCGACCTCAATGCAAATATTGGGCGCGTGATTATGCAGGTTTGCAACCAACACTTCGCGGATCAACTGGTAAAAATGAGCGTCTTCCTCGGCGATGGTTTTCATTTTGGTGGCAAAAGGCCCAACCAGCCCGTAGGCAAGAAAAACACCCAAGAACGTACCGACCAAAGCGCCTCCGATCAGTTTTCCCAAGATCTCGGGCGGCTGGTCGATAGAGCCCATTGTTTTGATAACACCCAGTACCGCGGCGACAATCCCAAGCGCTGGCAGACCATCGGCGATGGTTTGCATCGCGTGCGACGAGTGCAGGGAATGGTGCAGGTTCGCCTCCATGCGCTTTTCAAGCACTTCTTCCACCTGGTGTGGGTCGTCGAAATTCATGCTGGCCGAACGCAGCGTGTCACAAATCAGCTCGACCGCCTCGCGGTCGCCCAAGACTTTGGGGTAACGAGAGAAAATCGACGATTCTTCGGGATTCTCGATATGCTCTTCCAGTTCGACCGGGTTGGCGCGGGCAAGCCGGATTAACTCAAACAAAAGGCACAGCAGATCCCGGTAGTCTTCCGGTTTCCATTTTGCACCTTTGAACACACCGCCCATCGATTTGAGCGTGTGCTTGATCCCCCCCATATCGGACGAGATGACAAAAGCACCCACCGCCGCGCCACCAATCATGGTCATTTCGTAGGGCAGTGACTTGAGGATGATCCCCATTTTGCCACCCGCAGCCAGATAGCCGCCAAAAACCATGACAAAGATTACGGCCATGCCGATGAAAACGATCATGCCCTTGTCCTTTCGCTAAGCACTGGCACAGGATGGCAGCGGGAATTTAACAAAGATTGTTCATTCGGTCGGAACATCGGCGTTGCGACCCGCAAGAATTGCACTGATTTGATAGGCTGCACCGGGGCTCATGCCCGCCAGTACCGCGGCGGCAGCATCGGGGCGCATTCGGCCAAGAAAACCGGCTGCAAAACCCGGGGCCATCTCTTCGAACAGGCGCGCGGCCTCTTTCGGCTTCATGTTTTCATAGACGGATGTGAGCTTGGCAATGTCCTTTTCCGCCGCCTCCTCGGCCACCGAGATTGTGGCGCGAAGCTTCATTTCCGCCTGCTCAAGGACTGCAATGCGCTTTTCTACATCAGCTGCAATAAGATCCAGCGTGCGGGCGCGTTCATTCAAATCGGCCTCGCGCGCATCAAGGATCAATTCACGCGACTGCAAACGTTCCAACAGGGGCGCAACACCGTCTTCCAGTGTGCAGGCACCGGTGCGGTGAACCGTCTGAACCTTGGGTTGACCCACCAGGTCACCCAGCGCTTCAACCTCGCGTGCAAGGGCTTGGCCCGTCCCGTTGCCCAGCCGCATTCCGCCTGACAGAGCAAGCAACACAGCCACCGCAACCAATGCGCCACGGCTTCCTCGTTTTGTAAGCTTTGCGCGCTTTGTCATGGCTGCCCTCTTTCGCCGTTCCGAAGGATCAGGGGATCGGCTGCGCGCGAGCGCAAGAAGGCGGCGGGCGGGTCTTCCTTGGGCGGTTTACCCTTTGGCGTTTCCTTCTTTGCAGGTGTCTGAGGTTTTTCGATTGGCAGGTCGTGCAACGACGCCACCAACAATTCCAACCTTTGAGACACGCTCTCGGCTCGTTCGGTCATGGCAATCAATGACGAAGAGCTGTCCGACGCGGTGCTTCGGGCCCCCTCAAGCGCGCGGGTCATGTCGTCTACCTGCGCCGACAAAGTTGCGATGGCCCCACCCATTCCTTTTTCGAGGCTGTTGAATCGGCGCAATCGACGCGACAGGACCATGCAGTAGAACGCCGCGCCCAAGGCACCGGCAACCATCAGAATATCGGCGATCAATTCCATCTTTTGCCTCAGTTCAACACAAATTCAGTAATCAGAAGGTCCCGTACGTTACCGTGCCCGGCAACAACCTGAACGCGGCGCAACATCTGGGCCCGAAGGCGAATCAAGGCGCTGGGATTTTCCAGATCCGTTGCGTCCAAAGCGCGCAAATAACCGTTCAAAACGTCCAGGAATCGCGGGTTAAGCTTGGCCACCTTCGCCTCGTTTTCTGGCAAAACCTCAAGCTGCGCAGCAAACCGCAGATGCCGGTTTGCTCCATTGCTGCCCAGCGAGATGATCAGTGGATCCAAGGCAACAAAGGCCACGTCCTGCACCGGGCTGCTGACGTCATTTTTGGCCTGAACGGCATTGGATTGCCGATCCAGCAGACCGGAATACATCGCGTAGAATCCGCCACCCCCAAGCATGACAGCCAATGCAAGCCCAACAAGGATTGGCTTAACAAGCGACGACTTTTTCGCCGGTTTTTGCTCCGCTTCTTCTTCCGCCATTTTCACGTTCCGTTCTTTGAGCGCAATTCGGGTATATGCCGTTTCTGGCTAACCGATTGTTAATGCGCGGCGAGGATTGTGGCGGAACGGACAGAGGCAGAAGCCTTGGATACAGGAGAGATTCGTGCAGCAATTGCTTGCCGTGTGGAACCAGCTGGACGCCCGCAAAAGGGTGATCGTCGGAATCGCAACTTTGGCCATGTTTGCCTTGGTGTTGGCGATGTCCCGGATCGCAACAAAACCTCAGCTGTCCCTGTTGTATTCAGGGTTGGAATCTGCTGCCGCAGGTGAGGTTGTCACTGCCCTTGAACAGCGCGGAATCACCTATGAGGTGCGTGGCGCGTCCATATTCGTCGAAACCGCGCGGCGCGACCAATTGCGGATGATGCTGGCTGGCGAAGGTTTGCCCGCGAACGGCACAGCCGGTTATGAGTTGCTGGACGGGCTCTCCGGTTTCGGCACGACGTCGCAAATGTTTGATGCAGCCTATTGGCGTGCCCGCGAGGGAGAGCTGGCACGCACGATTTCCTCAAGCCCCAACATCCGATCGTCCCGTGTTCATATTGCAAGTCCAAGCAATCAGACCTTTCAGCAAGGTCAGGCGCTGACAGCGTCGGTAACCGTGTTCCCCGCGCGTGGTTCGTTGCCACAAACACACGCCAACGCGCTGCGCTATCTTGTGGCCTCTTCCGTGCAAAACCTGACGCCCGAGAATGTGTCCGTCATTAATGGCGACACCGGAACAGTACTGTCCGGTGACCTGCAGCAATCGGCCCTGGCTGGCGCGGCAAACGAACGTTCCGAGGCCTTGCGTGCCAATGTCGAACGGTTGCTGAATGCGCGCATGGGCCCCGGCAAGGCCGTTGTTGAGGTCACGGTTGAAACAGTCACGGACCGCGAATCGATCGTTGAACGCAGGTTTGATCCGGAAGGGCGTGTGGCCATCTCCACCGAAACTCAAGAGCGTAGCGTGGATGCCAATGACCAAGGCGCTCTGAACGTCACCGTGGCCAGCAACCTGCCCGATGGCGGTAACTCCAACAACCGCAGTTCGACCAGTTCGAATACCGAAACCCGAGAACGGATCAACTATGAGGTTTCGGAAACCCAGCGCGAAGTTGTTCGCGGACCCGGTGCAATTCGCCGGATCAGCGTCGCGGTACTGCTGGATGGCGTGCGCAGCATTGGGTCGGACGGCAGCGAGGTGTGGGAACCTCTGCCAGAGGAGGAAATCGAAGCACTGCGTGACCTTGTGGCGTCAGCGGTGGGGTTCAATGCGGAACGGGGCGATGTCATTACGCTGAAATCCATGCCATTTGAACCTTTGACCGCTTCATCGGCGCCAGAGCCACAAGGGGCTTTGGCAACATTGCCGTTCAGCCTCGCCACCATGGCACCACTCTTAGTGCTTGCCGTTGTTGCCCTGATCCTTGGGCTGTTCGTTGTCCGTCCTGTCTTGACCGCACGTGGCGCGCCGCAACCGTTGCCCGAGCCTGAACAGGCACCTTTGCTGCCCAACAGTTTGGACGGTGAAATAACCGACGATGCACCCGATCTGGCCGCCGTGAACCAGGATGCTGATGACGGCCAACTACCGGCACTCGCAGACACCCCGGCCGACCCGGTTTCGCGACTTCGCGTTCTGATCGACGACCGCCGTGCGGAAACCATCGAGATTCTGCGTGACTGGATGGAAGATGACACGGAGGAGCCTGCCTGATGGTCACACGCCTGAACCTTGAAGATTTCACGTCTCCTCAAGACGCGCCGATCGTCGAACCTGTTGATCCGGCAGCGGTGGAAGGGTCAGAGGTTTTCGAAAAAGGCTATAAGGCCGGCTGGGACGACGCGGTTAACGCGGAACACAATGTGCGTCTGCGCGTGGCTGCGGATTTGGAGAAATCTCTGCGTGACGCGATGTTCACCTTTCATGAAGCCCGGGCAGACATGCTGACATCGCTGGCGCCCCTTCTTGATGTGATGGTCGACAAACTGCTTCCAGAAAAAGCACAAGAGAGTTTTGCCCAGTTATTGCTCGAGGCGGTACGTCGCCGCGCGGATGGCCTGCAGGTGGAACTGCAGGTCAGCCCCGAAAACGTCAAAGCTGTGCAATCGCTGTTTGGTGACGAGGTTGACCCGCCGGATGCGGCCATCGTGGGACAGCGTCACCTCGCGCCGGGACAGGCCATTTTACGTGTTGGGCACAGCGAAGAGATGATTGATCAGGCCGCGATGCTGGCAGAGATCAAGGCGCTTTTTGCCGGCGCGCTCAACACCCATGCATCTCAAACCCAAGAGGAGAACGGCCATGCCGACCCATCACACCTTGCCGGCTGACACAGGTGCAACGCTGACCCGTGTGCCATTGGAAGTCACCGTTTCAGTCGGGAGGGCCCGGCCCCTGATCCGAGATCTTCTAAACATGGAGGACGGCGCAGTGTTGCCGTTGGACCGACGTTTTGACGACCCAGTGGAATTGTTCGTGGGTGACAAATTGATCGCGCGCGGCGAACTTGTGGAACTGGAAGGTGACAAAGCCGGGCAGATCGCAGTTCGCCTGACCGAAGTCCCTGATCTGGGCGAGCAAGTGTGAAACGCTTCGCGTTCGCTGTGGCGCTTGCTCTGCTGCCGACCGCTGTAGGAGCGCAGGAGTTGAGCCTTTCCTTTGGCGATGAGGGGTCTTTGACCGGTCGATCGGTGCAGCTTATTGCGCTGATCACGGTTCTTAGCATCGTACCGGGGCTGGCGGTGATGCTGACCTGCTTTCCCTTTATTGTGACGGTGTTGTCCATTCTCAGGCAAGCCATTGGCCTGCAGCAATCTCCGCCCAATATGCTGATCGTCAGTTTGGCACTGTTCTTGACGTATTTCGTGATGGAGCCGACGTTCACCGCAGCATGGCAACTGGGTGTCGCGCCTTTGGTTGAGAACCAAATCGAAATTGACGAAGCTTTTCGCCTGGGTCTTGATCCTTTCCGCAGTTTTATGGCCTCTCGCGTCGACCCCGATACTTTCGCCGCGTTGGCCGAATTGCGTCGCGAAGATCTGGGTCAGGAAACGCGGAATGCGCCTATGTCGCTGCTGATCCCTTCTTTTCTTTTGTCCGAGATTTCCCGGGCATTCGAAATCGGGTTTCTCATCTACCTGCCCTTCCTGATCATCGATCTTGTCGTGGCGGCGGTATTGATGTCGATGGGCATGATGATGGTGCCACCTGCAGTGGTCTCTATGCCGTTCAAACTGGCCTTTTTTGTCGTTGCCGATGGATGGACCCTGATTTCGGGCGCGTTGGTCCGTGGGTATTTTCCCACTTAGCGGACAACGAATTCCGCATGCAAGGCACCGGCAGCCTTGATGCTTTTGAGAATGTCGATCATGTCGCGCGGCGACACGCCCAGCGCGTTCAACCCGGCAATTACTTCGGATAGGGATGTCCCACCCGAAACCTCGGCCAGGCCCGTACCAATATCCTCGCGAATCTGAGCATCCGTTCGCGGCACCACTACGGTTTCACCACCAGCAAACGGGTTGGGTTGCACCACGGCGGGTGCTTCTGAGATCCGCAAAGTCAGGTTTCCTTGCGACACCGCAACGCGGGAAATACGGACATCCTCGCCCATGACGATGGTGCCTGAACGTTGATCCACCACCACGCGCGCTTTGCGCTGCGGCTCTACAAGGACATTTTCCAACCGTCCCAAGGCATGCGCGGGTGATCGCGCGCGCGTTGCTTCAATGTTCAGCTCGACGGTGCCCGCATCCAGCATCAGGGCAACCGGACGCCCAAATTCGGCGTTCACCGCTGCCTCGATCCGGCCAGCCGTTGTGAAATCAGGCGTGCGCAGAGCCAATCGCAGGCGCGAAAGACCACTGAAATCGAAAGCAATTTCACGCTCGACCCGAGCACCGGCCGGAATGACGCCTGCGGTTGGCACACCTTCAATCACGGTCTCGGCTTCTCCTTCGGCCGATGCTCCACCCGAGATCACCGATCCCTGGGCCACCGCGTAGATCTGCCCATCTGCGGCATTCATCGGCGTCATGATCAACGTGCCCCCCAGCAGGCTTTTGGCATCACCAATTGCCGAAACCGTCACGTCGATCTGCGACCCGGCGCGCGCGAATGGCGGCAGTTCGGCCGTGACAAAAACGGCGGCCACGTTCTTGGGCCGGAATTCCTCACCGGTCACGTTTACGCCCAGACGCTCAAGAAGATTGGCCAGTATCTCTTCGGTAAAAGGCGCATTGCGGATGCCATCGCCGGTGCCGTTCAGACCAACAACAAGGCCGTATCCGACCAGATCGTTGCCGCGGACACCGTCAAATTCAACGAGGTCCTTTATCCGAACCGGTCCGGCCTCAACCGAGGACCACAGGACAAGCGAGAAGATCGAGCTTAGAAAGGCAATCAGATATTTCATCTCAGGAAATCCGCTAGGTTAAGCCGCGAGACGCGGGAAGTGACAGTGTACAGCGTTTCAATCTGCGTCTGCAGCGCCTCAAGGCGTGTGGCTGCTTCGTAAGGGTCGACCCCGATCAGGTCAGCACGGGCGATTTCCAACGCTGTGACAGCGGTGGCATTCTGAACTTCGATGTCCTCGATCCGTTCCTGTTTCGCGCCCAGGTCGGCACGCAGGCTGGCAATGGTATCCTCTGCGCTCAGCAAAGCTTCGGCAGAATGTTTGGCCAGCGCTGAACGTTGGGTGGGATCCCCTTCCAACAAGTCGTCGTCGGCGAGAAGGGCGGCGGTTGCAAGGCCGGCCAGCACATCGCGAATACCACTGCTTTCGGCAGTAATGTCCAACGTAAGGATCTGATCGTCCGCCAGTCGCATTGGACCAGCTGCATGCGCCGCACCTTGGTAGGCAACGGTTTCAAATCCACCGCCCGCATCATGGAACCACGCGTTCACGGCATCCGCGACACCGTCGGCGGTGGCCTGTGCACCAATCAAGGCGCGCAGATGGGCAAGAATAGTCTCTGAATCTACCAACGCCGCGGTATCAGTGGCCGACCCTGCGAACAGGCTGCGACCCGCGACCGAGCTGTTCAATGTTGAAACCGCCTGCGCGAACTTTTGCTGCGCATCAATGCCCGCGGTGCGGATCAGCGTTGCCTGCGGCTCGGACCCCGCTAGCAAGAGCGGTTCTTGCAGGCCGCGCATATTGTCGGTGACGTTGCCAAGTGCAACTTGCATCGCATCGGCCGTCAGGCGCGCTTCGGTCGTGGCAACGCTGTAGGACTGGATCGTTGCAAGGCTGCGCTCCATTGCCGAAAGCGGGCCAAAATCGCCCGAAAGTCGCGCACCAAGATCGGCGCTGACCCCGGTGGTCAACTCTTGCGTTGATGTCTGTAAACCCTGTTTCAGCGTCGTGTTTTGCCGCGACAGGGCAAACTGGTAGGCCATATCGCCAAGGGAGACGAGGGCCATCGTCAGATCCGCAACAATGTGTCGAGCAATTCGTCCATGGTCTGAACGACGCGCGCGTTTGCGGCATAGGCACGCTCTACCTGTAAAAGCATCTGCATCTCCTGATCAATGTCCACGCCGCCTTCCAACTCGGCCTGGCGAAGGGTTGCGCCCTTGGCGTTGGCAAAGCTTTCCGCAGAGCGCGCCGATTGCAGTTCCGAGGCCGCAAAAGACAGCACCTCTGCACCCAAACCGGACATGGAACGTGTCCCGCCGGCAAACCGTCCAGATGCTGTAGAGCGCGTATCCGTGAGCGCATCCGACAAGGTCATCAATAGGGTGGAATCCCCCACAGAACCCGGCGCGGATGCCCCCAACCCGTCCCGTAGACGCCACAACGCGCCTCCTTGGTCGGGATCGATCAACGCGTTAACCTGCAACCGCGCTGCCAGCCCGACCTCGTTGACCGGATCGAAAACACCACCATTGTCGGTGATCAGCCCTGCATCGCCGACAATGCGCGTTGGATCAATCGCAGGATCCTGAAAACGCTCTATCAGGTCGCGGGCAACTGCATCCAATTCGCGCTGTGCCTCGACAGCCAAGCCATCGCGCAGGTCGAACAATGCAGCCAGCCCACCCCCGGCGAGCGGCGCATATTCACCGGAGGTTGAAAGGGGTTGCCCGTTCAATGTAAGCCCGCTGAGTGCACCTGATGTGAGGGTCATTTCCGGGACAATCTGCCCAACGGGGGTAAAGCCAAACTCGGCCGCTGTGCCGTTCACCAGACCTGCACCGTTGGTCGAGAATACGGCAACCTGGCCGAACTCTTGTTCGACCAGGCGAACCGGCACGATCTCGGCCACCTTGTCGATCAAAACCGCCCTTTGATCCATCAAACCGGATGCATCGCGACCGCTGGCTGCCAACAAACGGATTTGACCATTCAGATCTGCGATGTTTGCAAGGTTCGAATTCAGAGTTTCGACGTTTTGCGCGATCCTTTGATCCGCACGGCTGCGAGACAATTGAATGGCATCCGTGACCGATGCCAGCTTGCCCACCAGGTCTTTGGCGGCCGTCACAACCTCGGCCAATCGCATGTCGCTGTCAGGGCGGCTGGTTGCCTCAATCAGGCTCGATTCCAGCTTGGAAACGCGGCTGACAAAGGAATCACCAGCATCCGGCAATCCCATTGCGGCCTGAAGATCATTGTAAAAGTCTGCGGTCACCTGGGCCGCCGCAACACCGGAATCTGCCAGCCGCCGGTCAGCGACAATTTGTGGGTCGACGTCGCGGCGCACGCCGACAATCTCCACCCCCGCCCCGCGACCACCAACGGTGGCCGAGGATGTCTCCAAAACGCGGCGGCCATAGCCGTCGGTCGTGGCGTTCGACACGTTCGACGACACGATCTCGGCTGCGCGCGCGGCCGCCGTCAGCCCGGACAGGGCATTGGACAAGGAGTTGGAGATGGACATGTGCGAAGAGCCTCAGCGATCAGCGCTTGATATTGGTGGTTTCCTGCAACATCTCGTCCACGGTCTGAATGATCTTGGCGTTCGAGGAATACGCTCTTTGTGTCTGGATCAGTTCGGTCAGTTCCGCTGCGACGTCGGTGGCAGATTCCTCGCGCGCATATCCCAACAACGACCCTGTTGGCCCATCCCCGGCATCCCACAAAAAGAACGATCCGCTGTCGGGCGAGATTTGATAAGCTTGGTTGTCCAAAGGCGTCAGGCCGTTGGGATTGGGCACATCCACAAGCGGGATTTGGTAAATCGTGCGGGTAAAGCCAATATCGTAGACCGCGTGCACGAACCCGTCAGAGTCAATCTCGACCCCGACAAGGTTTCCGACCGGTGACCCATCCTTGGTAATGGCTGTTGGCGCAAAACTGTTGGACAATTGTGTAAGCCCCCCCGGGTCGCCGGGCGCCCCGATGGTGATGTCGATCGGACCGCCGGCTGTTGTCACGCTCAACGCACCCGTGGCCGGATCATAAGCGCCGCCAGATACCGTGGTTACGGCCTGCAACGTTCCACCATTTGCCCGGGAGTCGTCAAAGGTCAGGGTGTATTCGCCAACGACAGCCCCACCAGAAGCCGAGTCTGTCAGAACCATTGTCCACTCGTTGGACGAACCGGTCGCCGGAACGGTCGGTGTAAATGTCGCAGTCAGGGTTTCCGACGTACCAAGGTTACCGAAATATTCCACCGAAATATCCAGCGGGCCGCCGGTGCTGCCGGCCTCGGTCTCGGTCGCAGGCAGGTTCACACCAAGCTCCATCCGCGTTGTCGGGTCACCTTCAAACTGGTTGATGCCCACCTGAACAGGCTGCAAACCGGCAACCGTATCGCGCGGATATGGTGGAATAGTGCCATCCGGGTTCGCAGGCCATCCCATCAGGACCATACCGGTTTCCGTGGTCAAAACCCCGTTTTCATCTGGCCGGAAGGACCCGGTGGTCATCAGGAACATCGGCAGGTCGGCACCATTATCCAGCGCCACAGCCTCGGTCACGGGCACCATGCCGCGACCCGTCACCGCAATGTCCGTCGAGTTCCCGGTGGTCACCAGCGGCCCACGTTCGTCGATATAGCGCGTGGTTGTCGTGCGCACACCGCCGGCCGCGTATCCCGCTGATCCGTTGATAACCAGCGAATGAAACTCGGCGTCGGCGCGTTTGTAACCATAGGTCGACGAGTTCGAGATGTTGTCGGAAATGGTTGCCAGACGCGTTGCGTTCGCATTCAAACCGGCCACACCGGCATTGAGAGAGGAGGAAATCGTCATAATAGCGCCTTTCTGCTGCTTCGACTCCTGATCGTCGAACAGGGTTACAGGCGCCGCTTTAACGGCGGGCTAATAGATAAAATTCAACCTTCTTTCGCAGGTGGTTCTACTCATCGTCCCGCAACAGAATCAGCTCAAGTCGGTTGTTCCGTGCAGCCATTGGATTGCGCGCCGCAGGCTCGCGGTCTGCATGACCGGTCACACGCTGTATCCGTTTCGTTTGTATACCTGCGCTTTCCAGCAAGGTGCGCACCGCCTGTGCGCGCGCCGTTGACAGGGCCCAAGCCGGATCTTCGCGTAACACCATGGGATGTGCATGGGTGTGAGCCTCGACCGCCACTTCGTTCGTGACCAAACCAAACACTTCTGCAACCACGGGGATCAATGCGCGCAGCTGCGGCGAGGGTTCCTGCCCGTTTGTAGAAAACAGCGGAGCCCCCTCGCGGTCGAAGAGTTCGACAATCAGGCCCTCGTCGGTGACGCGGGTGACAATATGTTTCAGCAACTGGTCGGAGACCATGCTTTCGCCACCACGGGCCATCAGCAGGTCTTCGAGCTCCTGCATCTTGGCGGTCGATGCACCGTTGCCCTGTACCCCCTGCTCGGCCAGTCCGCTTTGTCCGCGGGCTTGGTTCTGTTTGGTTGCATGCTTGTTTGATGCCCCCATTCCGGCCTGGGCCAGCGTCTGTTCGGAAAACACACTGGTCCCGCCAAACGAACCTTCGCCACCGCCCGAGATCCGGTTCACCGGGATCGTCGGGTTAAAATAGTCCGCAATACCTTTGCGCTGTTTCTCTGTCGTCGCATTCAGCAGCCACATCAGCATGAAAAAGGCCATCATCGCGGTCACGAAGTCAGCATACGCCACCTTCCATGCACCGCCGTGGTGGCCCCCACCAGCCACGACCTTTTTACGCTTGATGATGACTGGCGCCACATTCGTGCCGCTCATTTCACCACCTCTCATTCACCCACTGGCAAGGGTTACCCACAGGCTGTGAACATCGGCTTAACTGCTAAAATGCGACATATAGATGTATTGTGCGTATACGAACCAAATCGGTTGGAATTCTATGAATTACCAAATCTACGCACAATTCGTAGGTTGGCTGCAACACGTAATCAACGGAGCGAACCATGACCAATCACATCCAAGGCTTGCATCACGTCACCTCGTTGGCCAGTGGCGCCGTCGCCAATAACGACTTTTTCACCAAAGTGCTGGGACTGCGCCGCGTGAAGAAAACCGTGAACTTTGATGCCCCACATGTGTACCACCTGTACTACGGAAACGAGCGGGGCGACCAGGGCTCGGTCATGACGTATTTCCCATTCGAGGGATCCAAGCGTGGCAGCCACGGAACAGGCGAAGTCGGCCAGACCAACTTTTCTGTCCCCGTTGGCACTTTGGACGCCTGGGCAGAGAGGTTGGCGACGCACAAGGTTGCAGATGTAGAGCGCGACGAGTTGTTTGGCGCGAAAAGGCTTAGCTTCTCCGGCCCAGACGGCGACGGTTTCGCCTTGATCGAAGCCGAGGATTCGCGCCCGCATTGGGGTGGTGCCGATGTGTCTGACCAGATGGCGATCCGGGGATTCCACGGCGCCTCGATCCGGCTGAACGACACCGGCGCCATGTCTGAGCTGTTGCAATTCATGGGGTATGAAACGGTGGAAACCCGCGACGGCATCACGCGGCTGGCGGTTGAAAACGGCAATGGCGCAAATGTGATCGACCTGCAAAACGTCGCCGCGGACCCGGCACAGCAAGGCGCGGGTTCGGTGCACCACATCGCCTTCTCCGTAAAAGACCGCGCGGCGCAGCTGAATATCCGACAGGCCTTGGTGGAAACGGGTTATAACGTCACGCCCGTGATTGACCGCAACTATTTCTGGGCCATCTATTTCCGCACGCCGGGGGGTGTTCTGTTCGAGATTGCAACCGACGAGCCGGGCTTTGACCACGACGAAAGTCTAACCGAGCTTGGCAAGGCCTTGAAACTGCCGCCACAGCACGCACATCTGAGAGAGGAATTAGAGGCGAAGTACCTTGCTCCAATCTCTGACTGACTTGATGATGGTTGACTATATCAGCCGAAAAACACTCGGGCCGGCAACCGGCCCGCTTGTTTTCACGTTTCATGGCACCGGCGGTGACGAGAACCAGTTTCACGGTTTCACCGAACAGGTTCTGCCTCAGGCCACGATTGTCTCACCCCGCGGCGACGTGTCGGAAAACGGCGCAGCGCGCTATTTTCGGCGCACCGGCGAGGGGGTATATGACATGGCCGATCTGGGCATGCGGACCGAACAGATGGCCACGTTTCTGGCCGACACGAAAGCGCGATATGCGCGCCCAAGAACGATCGGGCTGGGCTATTCAAACGGGGCGAATATCCTTGCCTCGGTGATGACCCGCTATCCTGACATTTTTGATGCCGTTGTGCTGTTGCACCCCCTGATCCCGTGGGAACCCGACCCCCACCCGGTTCTGGCCGGCAAGCGCGTGCTGATCACCGCCGGTCGCAAGGATCCGATTTGCCCGGCCCCAATGACCGATCGATTGCACAGGTATTTCGAGCGTCAGGATGCCCGGACACAGTTGCATTGGCACCCCGGCGGCCACGAGATTGACAATTCCGAGTTGATCGCCCTGCGGCATTTCCTGACAGAATAGTCTCGGTTTCTGCTCAATTCGACGGTTCGAACGGGGTCTCTAGCCACGTTTTGGCCATATCGCTCCAGCCGCGTGGCAGCCCGTGGCCGCCATCGTGGATGCACAGCCGGGCCGCGCCCCCGCCGCACGAGGCCGACCAGTCGCGGCAACGGAACCGGTCACCGATGGTGATCTCGTCGGGGTTGGTGCGGCATTGATTGGTGTTTCGCAGCAGGTTCATCGATTCGAACACGTCGCCTTGGTGCCAATTGCCAATGGCGCGCCCTTCGATCGGCACCTGGCCATCGGCAAAACCGTGGATCTGCAACAGGCGTACCGGGCCCGCCGGGCAGGTTTCAGCCGGCACCGGGCGGCGCAGGGCCCCGGCAACCGAGACAAACCCGGCGTAATTTGCCCCGTCGTAACACGCCACCATCCACGCCATCGACCCGCCGGCCGAAAACCCGGTGACAAAGACGCGGTCACGCTGTACCGGCAGACGTGCGGCGACATCGTCCACCACCGCGCGGGTAAAGGCCACGTCGTCGCGGAACCCCTCGTTATTGGGGCGCGCCGGCCAGAACCGCGTGTTACTGCCCGGTCGCAGCGACCCGTTGGGGCCGACTACAATGTAGCCATTGTTCAAAAACGTCGATTTCAGGCTGCCAGCGTTAAAAATCGTGCGGCCCGACGAGCCAAAGCCGTGAAAGAAGACCAATACCGGCAAAGGTGTCTGCCCGTCCCAGTCAGGTGGAGCCATCAGATGATAGCTGCCTTCGTCAATTTTACATGCGTCGTCGGCCGAACACGGTCCCGTCTGTGCCACTGCGCCGCCGACAAATCCCATCATGAACAAAACCGCCAACCATACTCGTGCCATGCTGTTCCTCGTATCCAAGCCCTAGCAACGCCTTACCATATCCAAAGCTGCCTTTGTGCAGCTCCACGGCAATGTGAAGACGGTGCCCCGGCTTGTGAAGGCGCGGCAATGGGGTTACCTAGTCTGCACCCCACGCCGCGGTTCGGAGACATTAATGGCGCACAAAGTTTACAAGGGCGACCTGCCCGATGGTCTGGACCTTGGCCCGGTTGTGGCCATCGATTGCGAGACCATGGGCCTGAACCCGCATCGCGACCGTTTATGCGTGGTGCAACTGTCAGGGGGCGACGGCAAGGCGCATCTGGTGCAGGTGGCAAAAGGCCAGACCGCCGCGCCGAACCTTTGCGCGCTGCTGGAAAACCCCGATGTGCTGAAACTGTTCCATTTCGGCCGCTTTGACATTGCCGCGATGTATCACGCCTTTGGCGCGCTGACCGCGCCGGTTTACTGCACCAAGATCGCGTCGAAACTGATCCGCACCTATACCGACCGGCACGGGCTGAAGAACCTGCTGCAAGAGCTGCTGGAGGTCGACATCTCGAAACAGCAGCAAAGCAGCGACTGGGGCGCCGAAACGCTGACCGATGCGCAAGTGGCTTATGCCGCGTCCGACGTGCTGTACCTGCACCGGCTGCGCGACGAACTGAACAAACGCCTGACCCGCGAGGGCCGCGCCGAGATGGCGCAGGCCTGTTTTGACTTTCTGCCCACCCGCGCCAAGCTGGACCTTGCCGGGTGGCCCGAATTCGACATCTTTGCGCATTAACCGCATGGCGAACGCATTTGTCTCCACCGCCCAGCGGGTTTTGCGGCAAGAGGCCGAGGCGCTGCAACTGTTGTCGGACACGCTGGATGGCGGGTTCACGCAGGCCATCGACCTGATCCTGGCGACCAAGGGCCGGGTGATCGTATCGGGCATGGGCAAATCGGGCCATGTGGGCCGCAAGATCGCCGCCACCCTGGCCAGCACCGGCACGCCGGCCTATTTCGTGCACCCGGCCGAAGCCAGCCACGGCGATCTGGGCATGCTGACACCAGGCGACGTGGCGCTGGTCCTGTCGAACTCGGGCGAAACGGCCGAACTGGCCGATATCATCGCCTATACGCGTCGCTTTTCGATCCCGATGATCGGCGTGGCCAGCAAAGCCGACAGCACCCTGATCCGCCAGTCCGACGTGGCGCTGATCCTGCCGCCCGCGCCCGAGGCCTGTACCATCGGCATGGCGCCCACCACGTCGACCACGATGACCATCGCACTGGGCGACGCACTGGCCGTGGCACTGATGGAGCATCGGCAGTTCTCGACCGACCGCTATCGCGACTATCACCCCGGCGGCAAGCTGGGCGCGCGGCTGACGCGCGTGCGCGACATTATGCATACTGGCGACGAGATGCCCCTGATCAGTGCAGGCACCCCCATGACCGAGGCCCTGCCTGCTATGAGCGAAAAAGGGTTTGGCGTAGTTGGCGTCACCGACAGCAGAGGCGCGTTGATTGGCATTATCACCGACGGCGACCTGCGCCGCAAAATGGGCACGTTGCTGAAAGAAACTGCGCAAGCCGTGATGACACAAAGCCCGCGCACCATTGCACCCGGCGCTTTGGCGGAAGAAGCGCTGGCACAGATGACGGGGCAGTCGCCCAAAATCACCTGCCTGTTTGTTGTTGACGATGACGCCAACGCGCCGGTCGGCATTCTGAATATCCACGACTGTCTGCGCGCCGGAGTGGCCTGAGCCGATGGTGGCCGACAACGCCTATTCCCGCTTTGTCGCGATTTTGCGCATTGTTTTGCCTTTGGTGGCAATTGGCCTGCTTTCAACACTTTTCCTATTCTCGCGTAAAGTCGACCCAGAGCGGGCGATCCCATTCGCCGAAGTAGATGTAGAGGCCATTTTGCGGGAAGAACGGGTCAACCAACCCACCTACACCTCGGTCACACAGAAAGGCACGGCTGTCTCGGTTTCCGCCAAATCCGTGCTGACGGACGTTGGCAACGCGGACAACGCAAACGCGGACGAGATCGTGGCGCGCTTGGACTTTCCATCGGGAACGCGCGCACTGATCAGCTCGGCCAAAGGGAATTTGGACAGCCCGTCATCCATTCTGAACCTCGAGGGCGGCGTTGTCATTTTGACGTCAGATGGGCTGCGCATCGAGACTGCCGCACTTACAACCAGCTTGGTCAATACCGATATAAGGACCCAAGGTACGGTTACCGCAGAGGGCTCTCTTGGCACCCTGACAGCCGGTCAGATGCACCTGACCGAAACAGGCGGTGAAAATGGCAGCTACGTGGCTGTTTTCAACAAGGGGGTTAAGCTGGTATATCGACCAGGCGATACGGGGGATGAACGGTGATCCGAGTTCTATTTTGCATACTTCTTGCTTTGTCCGGGCTGACAGCGGGCGCAGCGCTTGCGCAAGGCGCTCAGGTGGCGTTTGGAGGTCTAAAACAGGATGCGTCGCTTCCGGTTGAAGTCACCGCAGATTCTTTGGAAGTGAACCAGGCCGACGGGTCGGCAGTTTTTACTGGCAACGTTTTGATTGGCCAGGGCGAGATGCGTCTGTCTGCGGACAAGGTACGGGTCGAGTACAACACGTCCGGCGGAATCGACAAGATGCACGCCATGGGCAAGGTCCTCTTGGTCAGTGGTGGTGAAGCCGCCGAAGCGAACGAAGCGGTTTACACGATCGAAACAGCCTCCATCGTTATGACGGGCAGCGTGATCCTGACCCAGGGTGACAATGCGTTGTCTGGCCAGACCCTTACGGTTGATCTTGCGTCGGGCACGGGCCGAATGGAAGGCCGCGTTTCAACGGTCTTTAATCCAAGCAGCGCCAAGGAATGAGCGCAGACCTGAAAATTGCCGAAGGCGATGGCGGCCTGGTGGTCACTGGGCTGCGCAAAAGCTATCGCCGCCGCCCGGTGATCCGGGATGTCAGCCTGAAATTGGAACGGGGCGAGGTTGTGGCCCTGCTGGGCCCAAACGGGTCAGGCAAAACCACCTGCTTTTACAATATCGCCGGGCTTATCACACCCGAAGGCGGGTCCATTGTCATCGACGGTCGCGATGTGACCAACCTGCCGATGTATCGCCGCGCCAAGATGGGTATCGGCTATTTGCCGCAAGAGGTCTCGATCTTTCGCGGGCTCAGTGTCGAAGACAACATCCTGTCGATCCTCGAAATCTCGGAAACAGACCCGCACCGCCGCCGTGAGCGTCTTGAGGAATTGCTGACCGAGTTTTCGATCAGCCACCTGCGCCGCGCCCCGGCGCTGTCGTTGTCGGGCGGTGAACGTCGCCGGGTCGAGATTGCCCGTTGCCTGGCGGCCAATCCGAAATACCTTCTGTTGGACGAACCCTTTGCCGGTGTTGATCCCATCGCCGTTGGAGATATTCGTACCCTTGTTGCGCAGCTGAAAGACCGGGGAATCGGCGTTCTGATCACCGATCACAACGTGCGCGAAACACTGGAAATCGTAGACCGGGCCTATATCCTGCACGATGGAACCGTTTTGATGAGCGGCACAACAGAGGAAGTGGTGCGCGACGAGAATGTGCGCCGTGTCTATTTGGGGCAGAACTTCCGGATCAGCTGACGAGAGGCCATGGCGCTTAAGCCCGGACTTCAGCCAAAACTGACACAACGCCTGGCGCTGACGCCGGGCATAGCCACGTCGCTGCGCGTGTTACGCTTGTCGTCAGTAGAGCTGGCGGAAGAAACACGCAGACTGACAGAAGAAAACCCGTTTCTCACACGAATAGATTTGCCGAATGCCAACGTCTTTGATGCGCAGACGGTCAGCTATGAAGAAACGTTGGTGCAAAGCCTTATACGCCAAATTGGAATGATGTCCCTGCCGCCGGACGTCCGCTTGGTGGCCGAGTTCCTGACAGGGGATTTGGATGACCGGGGGTATCTGACCAGCAGCGTGGGCGAACTGTGCGCATTGCTTGGCATTTCGAACACTTTGCTTACGGCGGCAATTGATGCGCTTCAGTCTTGCGAACCTACCGGAATTGGTGCGCGAAACATGGCTGAATGCCTTCGTCTGCAACTTGAAGAACGCAGCGTGCCGCCAGACGAAGCTGCCGCGTTTTGTGGCGTTCTGGATGCCGTGTTCGACGATCGTTGGACCGAAGCGCTGCAGCAATCTGGATTGACCCGATCCCGACTGGACGCATTGGCCGCCACCACTCGGAACCTGTCTGCTTACCCTGCCAATCACTTCGCCAGGTCGACCGAACCTTTGATCCCCGAAGTGGAAATTGTCGAAGACCCCTCTGGAGCCTTAACGGCCATTCGCCATGCGCGCCGCCCGGGGCAAGTGCAATTCGATAACGCCTTGGCAGAAGGTATCGGCAAAGGGCAGTCGCTATTGCATCAACACCGCCAGCACGCGGAAACATGGATGAATGCATTGGCGTTCCGTGGCACAACCTTACAGAGAATCTCGCAATATCTTGCCGATGCTCAGACGCGGTTTTTCCGCGGTGGGATGGCCGAAATGCGCCCTCTGACGCAACGTCACATCGCAGAAAGCCTCTCGTTGCATCCGTCAACCATCAGCCGCGCCATTTCCGGTAAAGCCGTCGAGCACGCCGGCACCGTTTTTCCAATCGCCGCGTTTTTCAGTTCCGCAATCACTACAAAATCCGGCGAACCCCTGTCTTCATTGGCGATTCAACACCGAATCCGTGCGCTGATTGCCGCCGAAGACCCGCAGAATCCGCTGTCAGACGCGGAAATCGTGGGCCAACTTTCGCGCGAAGGCGTTGACATAGCCCGCCGAACTGTCGCCAAATACAGGGGATGCTTACACCTTCCTGCGTCGTTCAAACGAAAGCGCCGACCGTCCATTGGTTAAGGACATGCGGCCTCCTGGCAGCGATCTCGCGCCCGGCTGCATGCACGCGATCTTCAACTTTTGGTGGAAGTGTAGAGCGTCCTAATATGCAATAACGGAGGAAAGAGAATGCGCTATCAGATCAGCGGCAGGCAAATTGATATCGGTGCGGCTCTTCAATCTCATGTTAAGGACGAACTTAACGATGTGGTTGAAAAATATGCTGAACGTCCCACCGAAGCTGTCGTGATCTTCTCGCGAAGTGGGCACGAATATGCCTGCGAAACGACTGTGCATCTTTCCACCGGCCTTACAGCCCAAGCGCGAGCTCATGCAACCGAGATTTATGCCTCGTTCGACGGCTGCCGCGAAAAGATGGAGAAGCAGCTGCGCCGGTATAAGCGCCGGTTGAAGGACCATCACCGCGACCGATCGCAGCCTGTTGAACTTGCCGAAGCTTCCTCGTATATCCTCGCAGCCAACGGTGATGCGGTAGATTCGGAGCCTGAATCGCTTCAGCCCATCATCATTGCCGAGATGGAAACGGCCATTCAGTCGTTGTCGGTCGGCGAAGCGGTTATGCAGATGGAGC
This sequence comes from Actibacterium mucosum KCTC 23349, assembly GCF_000647975.1. Taxonomy (GTDB): domain Bacteria; phylum Pseudomonadota; class Alphaproteobacteria; order Rhodobacterales; family Rhodobacteraceae; genus Actibacterium; species Actibacterium mucosum. Next base: position 431,823 of record NZ_JFKE01000001.1, on the reverse strand, counting down.
TTAAGGGCGAGCCGCTTTTGGTGTTCAGAAATGAAAAGACGGGTGGGATAAACGTCGTTCACCGGCGCGATGATGGAAATGTCGGCTGGATCGATCCGTAAGTAAGTAACCCCGCCCTGCGGCAAAGAAATACAGGACCTATGGAAATTTCGAGTATCCTCAAACCTGAGGCCGTTAAACTTTTTGGATCGCAGTCGTCGAAAAAGCGGCTGTTTCAGGATCTGGGCGAAATCGCGGCCAGCCACTATGGCTTGAATTCTGCGAGTGTCGTTGACGCGCTTCTGGAACGTGAAAGCCTTGGACCCACCGGCGTGGGCCAGGGTGTTGCCCTGCCGCATGCGCGGTTGGACGGGCTGGACAATGTCGTGGGCGCGTTTCTGCGCCTGGAACGTCCGTTGGAGTTCGACGCGGTGGACCGCAAACCGGTCGACCTGATCTTTGCACTGTTTGCTCCGCGCGAGTCGGGCGTTGATCACCTTAAGGCGCTGGCCTCGGTTTCTCGCGTTCTGCGCGACCCGACAATCTGTACCAAACTGCGCGCCAACGATGACGCGGGAACCATGTTCGCCATCCTGACCGAACCGCCCTCGTCCAAGGCAGCCTGATCAGGCGACAAAAGCCCGATAGCCGAATGTCATAAAGTCGCGCTGGTATACATCCCGCGCGGCTTTTTCGATTGCACCGTCGTAGATCTGAATCAGTTGAAACGGCTGCTCGTAGACGGGATCGGACATTGCCGGAATGTCGTCCAAACCGGTCTGGCGCGCGAGAAATGGCAGCGCGTCGGCCATGTCTTCCTCGCGAATTACCATGTCTGGGAAAGTGAACCCAGACATCCCTTCCAGCACCACGTGCTGACTGGCCCATGCTGCATCCACCCGAATCGAGGTCCGGCCGGCAAGATTGTCGCCCAGGAACTTCAGGAACGCCAAGAATGCCTTTCGGTGGTCACGCACCGAATAGCCAGTACCGGGTCCGTCATCCGGCAGTGGCAGGTCATAGACGCGGCGAAGGGTATTGCGTATCTCGGGAAAGTTACCGGGTCCGGTGGGCAGGATCTTCGTACAGAACACCCGATGCGCCCGAAGCAATGGATGCGTGACAACGGCAAAGCTGCGATGCGATGGATTCTGCCGCTTCCACTGGCGCAGGGCTTTCTGATTGAATCCCCGCCGCAAAGGTTCTTCACCCAGCATCGACAGAAAACTTTCCACCTGTTCAACAGGTCCGCCCGGAACCGGCATGTACAATAGCGGAGCGCCTGTCGCGGCCACATAACTTGGCACCATGGCGTGACGCTTTGGCTCCAACTGCGGGACCTCCGACAGGCCCATCAGGTCCATCTCGGCGATGGCGGCGCGCATCTCGGCGAAATTCGCAACCTTGTCTTCCAACGCGGCGGGGTTTTGCTTTTTCAATTTTCCCGACAACGATTCCAGCCGTGTCGAAACCCCCAGATATGTCGCCAACCCGTTCAGTACGTCCAGGTTTCCGATGTCGTCATAGCGCACAAAAAACGCGGCCTGACCGGTGGCTTGCAGCCGCGCCATCGTTTCGCGATGCGTAGTTTGAACCTGATGCAGGTAGGTGGCGAAATCGACGGGATCAAAGGTGATTTTTGCTGCCTTTTTGTGTCGCGCGTCTGTCAGCATCCATTGCCCGGTCTGCCGGGCGATCTGCAGCGACACATAGCTGTCCAACGGGTTGCGGGTCAGAATGATCTTGGCGCAGGTCGGGTCGCTCAGAACCGCTTCTCGGACCCGCGCATCGTGATCAAAGAACAGGCGAAACCCGGATATCCCCTCGGTCTGACCTTTCATAGCCCCCAACAATCGCTCGGGCGCGTCGTTGCGTTCCTTGCGGGTAACACCCAACAAGCGTTCTTTACCTTTGTGGCCAATGAAAAACGGATTGAACGCCTCGCCGTAGCAAGTGATCCCATCAAATGCGTTCAGATTGCTTTCCAAATAGTTTGACCCGGTCCGCATTTCGGCCAGAACAACAAAGCTTTCAAACATCGGTCGATTTCACCAGATATGGCCGCCGGCCAGGTTTCGGACGGCTGCGCGGGTCATCACCCACCGGGAAATCGCCCATCAGATACGGATGCATTCCCTGATTCTTGAGATCCTGCAAAAACTGCCCAAAGCCGGTCAGATCTGCCATTTTTGGGGCCTCGGTCAGCCGATGACGACCGCGCGGCGCAATCTCGTCGATGATGATCTGCAACGGCTCCATCGGGTTCAGGATAAAATCTGCCATGGTCCAGATACGGACACGCGCGTTGGTGTATTGCGACCTTAGAATGTCCAGATGCTGCGCCTCGATCTTTTGCAGGGCTGCAGCTTCGCGCCGGATAAACGAGAAATTGTTCGAAGATTTGAACAACGGCACCGCCCAAGCGCCAGAAATAACCGAGATCTGCGCGTTGCTGTCTGTGGCCATAAACCAACTGACACCCTGTTCGTCGCCCGGCCCAAACTGGAAACACTGCCGTTCGCCTCGTGTGGACCAGACCAGATTGGTCAGGAACGAACTGGGCGCCGCATCGCGCAAGGCGGCACTGTCACTGAGCGCGCCGTTATAGAAGGCTTCCTTGCCCGAAAACTGCACGCCCTTGGGGTGAAACAGATGGCCATGCACGCGCCCCCCGGCAACTTTGAACAGCCATGTCTCGAAATCTTCGAAGAGTTCGGTAAAGCCTTCGAACACCGAATAACCCGCACAGGTTTTGCCGTTCTCGAACCCGTCACGCGGAAAGCGGCTTTGCATATACAGCCCCGACCGACCGCGTACCCGGCGATCAACCGCCTTTGAGAACAGCCGGTCAATCTTGCCCGGATTCGGCTCGGCATTCTTGGTGACCGAAGGATCGTTGGACAGGAAGGAGGAATAAAGCTTGTCCGCTTTGGGCCAGATCTTGCGCGCAACGAAACAGTCCGAGCGCCGCAAAAGCTGCAAGTGGTCGTCATAAAAGATATGCGGTTTACCCTGGAAATCGAACTTGGACAGGGTCAGTGACCGGCTTTCCACGTTTTGGCTGTGCAAACGCGCCAGCGACTGGAAATAGCTTTCATCCGGAATCCAGACCCGTCGGAAATACCGGTCATACATCTGGCGTTCCGGATCTTCGAGAATCGCCTGCAATGTCTCACGTGTCAGGCACCACCACTGCGATCCCAGATGCGGCACCATCCCCGGTGGAACGCGCCGTTTATAGCCAAGGCGACGCTGAAACCGGACGTACCAGTCAAACAGCTTGCGCCGCTTTTTCCACGAAAACGGAAAACGTAGTGTAAACCGTTCCTGATCAAACCCACCGATGGTCCAAGGCACGTCATTTGTCGTAGCCGACTCGATGAAATCCGTTCGTGGACGGCTGGCCAGATAGTCCTGCAATTCGTTCACCGGGCGCAACGGCAGGCACGAGCCCGAGGCAAGATAGACATGCCTGACCAGAGGAAACTCTTTCAACATCATCTCGGCCGCGCTTTGTGTTGCAGCAACCAAGGACCACGTGCCCCATTCCACCTTGTGCCGCTTGCAGAACTTGATGTTCTGGTGGTCTACCAAAGCCTCTTTCAGTTTTTTGACCTGCGCGCGCTTCACCGACTTGTCGATGTGAATCACCACCGGACAACCGCTGGAGGCCCAATGCCTGGCAACTGACGCCGCACGGTCCATCGCTGTGTGAACCAGCATGATGAAACCGACGCCGCTCAAGCCCAGTTGCCTTTCGACATCAAGCCCAGGATCTCCATCTGGCGCCAGTTGATGTATTTCTCGGACCACTTGCACCACAGCGACGTGTCGGCCTGCAACCCATCCCGATACGCCTTGTACTCAAAGCTGTCAGCATAATGCTGACCGCGGTCCATTTCTTCTTCGGACTTGTCAGCAAAGGTGTTCAGGAACTTGGTATGCAGCAAACAACCAGACGCCTTTTCCCCACCCCATTCGTCGTAAACAAGGTTCAGACCACGAGGCACAAGCATGTGGGTAGAACTGGCATAGGCATAGCCGCGCTGCCACTTGACCAAGGGAACCTTGTTCAGCGCCGGGGCCTTGTCGGGCTCGTCATAGAAATACGCACGTGCACGTGGCCCGCCCTGTATCCAGAGGTTCAGGAACTTGTGGTTCTTTCGGATCGTATAATTGCCGCTGTCAAACCACGAGGTGATTTCCAGCGGGTCCTGACCCGAGCGATAGAGCTGTTCTTCAATCGGGCCACGCGGGTACATATCGATCAACATCGCACCAAAGGACCGCACGTCCGAGGAATCCAACCAGTCGGTCAGCGCACCAATAGGTCGTGTGTCACAGAACGGATAGATGAACAGTTCGTCCACATCGACAACAAGGCACCAATGTTCGTGCCCATACCTGCGTTGAAGCCCGTTCAGCCAATCCACTCCAAACCGCGACTTCTTGTAGCTGTGCGTGGTGGTCCACAATGAAACGTCGGGCTGATCAGCAAGGTATTCGCGCGATCCGTCATCCGAACCGTTGTCGACCATGATAAAATGGACGACACCCATTTGACGATAGTACTGCAGGAAATAAGGCAGGCGCACGACTTCGTTCCGAAGCGTGGTAAAGGCCAGAACGTCGCCCTTTTTGATCGCTTTGGTACGGTTCACCACCTCAGTCAGCTCAAACCGCTTGCGGGCCGCACGAATCTGCAGCCGCTTGCGTTCGAGCCGCATGCGATATGAAGAAAGAGCGCCCAACAGTCCCCTCGATATTCCTTGGCTCGACCGCGTGGCTGGCAGTTTAGAAAGGACGCGTAAACCGACCTTTAATCATCCACCTATTGTACCAATGCCGCCTGCACCGCCATTATTGTATCGTTTCCAAAAACAATACGCAGGCTCAAGAATCAAGTAAATCAGTGTTTTCCGGAAGCCAGTGGCCGGAAGACATCAAACTATGGGCTTGCAGCTCGTGCCAGCTGCCCAGTTTTGCCGAACCTTCGAACCACAAAACCGGGTCCGCGGACACGGCATCATAATAGGTGTTGTACAGCTCGGAATTCGCAAAGTGCTCTTTACGCATTTTTTCCTCGCTGGACTTTTCGACAACAACGTTCAGGAACTTCGTGTGCAGCAAGATGCCAGAAGGTATTTTCCCATCCTTCGGGTCGCGGACATTGTTCAGACGACGGGGCAAGACAGAGTGGGTGGAGCTGACATAGGCAAATCGGCGATTCCATTTCACCAACGGCGCCTTCGACAATGTCGGTGCACGTTCAGGCTCGGACGCAAAAAACACCCGCCCGCGCGCGCCACCGCGGATCAGCATGTTGCGCAAAGGGGGCTGATACTTGGTTGGGTAACCGGTGGGATCGTACCATTCCAATTGCTGTGTCGGATCTTCACCAGGCACATAGGGCGCGTCGGACAGCCGGCCCTTGGGATAAAGGTCCAGCATCAGGGCACCAAAAGACCGTTTGCCGTCGCGATCCAGGCGGCGGGTCAGGGCATGCAGGTCTTCGGTCTCGTGATACGGATAGATTAGCAACTCGTCGGCATCGACAGTTAAACACCAATGTCCGTGGCCATGTTTAATCTGTAACCAAGTCACCCAATCCATTCCAAACCGGGACAACCGATAGCTTTGGTCCGTCGTCCAGACCGAGATATCGGCCGCATCCAAAATGTCAGATGTCGCGTCATTGCTGCCGTTGTCGACAAACAGGAAGTGACCAACACCCATCTTGCGGTAATAGTCCAGGAAATAAGGTAAACGCGCCTCTTCATTGCGCACGCAGGCGAACAACAAGATGTCGTTTTTGGCAATTGCCTTGGTGTGATCGCGAAACGTTTTAAGTTGTCTCCGTTTCCGAAGCGCACGAAACAACAGACGCCGGCGCGTCCAGCGCATTCGGTAAGCATCCCAAAGCTCGGATAGTGTTGGCACCCTGCCCTCGCGTCACGGTTTTGGTCTTTATACCGCGCAACGACAAAGAAAAAACCCGCCCGGAAATCCGCGCGGGTTCAAACATGGGGAAGCGTTGGTTATTGCGCGGCGTTACGCACCGAAACCATTTCTTCCAGATAGGTGCCGAATTCGTCGCGGAGATCTTCGCGCGCCAGACCGAAGGCAACAGTCGCCTGCAGGAAGCCAGCCTTGGACCCACAGTCAAAACGCTGACCGCGGAAACGCAGGCCGTATACACCGCCGTCTTCCTTACCGATTTCATCCGCAATTGCGTCGGTCAGCTGAATCTCGCCACCGGCACCCTTTTTCATCGCAGAGATGTTGCGCAGAACTTGGGGTGTCAGGATATAGCGACCGATCACAGCCAGGTTGGACGGAGCCTCTTCCGGGGCGGGCTTTTCAACCATACCTTTGACAGACACCATGTTGCCCATGTCTTCGCTGACATCGAGCACACCGTAAGCCTTTGTTTTTTCAGGGGCCACTTCCATGGCAGCAACCATGTTGCCACCGGTTTCCTGGTAGGCCTCAACCATCTGCTGCAAGCAGGGTGTTTCGGCTGCGATAACGTCATCAGGCAGAATAACGGCAAAAGGCTCGTCCGCGATCAGGCGGCGTGCGCACCAAACAGCATGACCCAGACCCAGCGCCTTCTGCTGACGGATGTATGCGATTGCGCCGCTTTCCATATCCGTGGACTTCAGAACTTCCAGAAGTTCCGTCTTGCCCTTCTTTTGCAGCTCATTCTCCAAAATCGGCGAATGGTCAAAATAGTCTTCCAGCGCACTTTTGCCGCGTGCGGTGACGAAAATGAATTCCTTAATCCCGGCCGCACGTGCTTCGTCGATTGCGTATTGAATCAGCGGGCGATCCACCAGGGTCATAATCTCTTTCGGCACCGACTTGGTGGCCGGCAGAAATCGCGTACCCAGCCCCGCAACAGGGAAGATCGCCTTCGTAACTTTACGCTGCATATTTCACCTCAAATGTCCCTTCGAACAGCACCCGCAAATAGCGCGGGGCATACCTTCGTGTTAGTGCACCAGTAAGCTTAAACTTTTGTTGCAACCGTGAACAAAAATACAATGAACACCGTGAAACATGAACGCTTTCACCAAGATTTCGCGGGTGTGCGTCCTAATGAACTCAGTTTGGCCATTTTGGTACGTGTTTCAATGACAGTCGCCTAAGCAAGCGACATATCGCGCATCATTGCCTCGATTCGCGGCACGTCCTCCGGGTTGTTTAGTTCCCAGAATTGTCGCCCGCGGGCCTCGACCTCGACACACAGTACGGGCCGTTCCCGCTCCATGAAGCGCAATTGCTCTAATCCTTCCAACTGCTCAAGCTGCCCGGTTGGCCACGTAGGGTAGGCCAACAGGGCGCCGGGGCGATAGGCATAAACGCCAACATGGTGAAAGACCGGGGTCGGGTCTTCGTTATCAAACTGTTTGCCCGTAAAAGGAATGACTTCTTTCGAGAAATACATCGCCTTGCTGCCAGCACCGAAAACCGCCGTCGTTCCACCAACGCGGCCTGCGCGTCGGTCGGCAAGAAAGGCGTTCAGCGTCGCACCGTCACAGCGCAAAACCGGCGTGGCAACTTCGGCCGTCGGATCAGCGCGCAGGCCTGCCACCAGATCTTCGACAAACCACGCCGGTGTCAGCGGCGCATCGCCTTGCAAGTTCACGATGACGTCAAAGTCTCGGCCCAACTTCTCGAACGCTTCCGAACAACGCTCTGTTCCGTTCGCACAGTTTTCCGAAGTCATCACAACCTCGGCCCCAAATGCTTCGGACGCCTCGCGAATGCGATCGTCATCCGTCGCGACCACAACGTGATCCACGCCTGAAACGGCCATTGCGGCCTCCCACGAACGTTGGATCAGCGTTTTGGATTCACCACCGGCACCTGTCAAAGGCACCAATGGTTTTCCGGGGTAACGCGTTGACGCATAACGCGCCGGGATAGCAATCAGGACGCTCAATTAGGCCTCTTTCAGAACCACATCAGGCGACGCGACAATAAAGAACGGGTTCTCGTAGATCGGCTTACCGTATGTCAGTGGCGTGTGATCGTCAAAACGCAGAACCTTGCCGCCTGCACCCAGAACCACAGCGTGGCCTGCGGCGGTGTCCCATTCCATCGTGCGACCAAGGCGCGGATAGATGTCAGCTTCGCCTGTTGCGATCAGGCAGAACTTCAGCGACGAACCGGCGCTGGTCATGTCTCTGACGCTGTATTTGGCGATATAATCGTCGGTGGCCTGATCGCGGTGCGATTTCGAAGCCACGACCATCAGCGCGTCATTGTCGGGGTTCGAAACGCTCAGAGCTTTCTGATTACCGACAACGTCCAAAGCCAGATCGCCGGTTTCTTCGACCGAGGCACCATCAGCCTTGGTGTAGAACAGCCGGTCTTTGGCAGGGGCATATACCACACCACGTACAGGTGTTCCGTTCTCGACATACGCGATGTTCACCGTGAACTCGCCACGGCGTTTCACGAATTCTTTCGTGCCGTCCAATGGATCGACAATCAAAAAGCTGTCGGCGGTCTGCGCGTGGCTGTCGGCCTGCTCTTCGGTTACGATCAGAGTATCTGGGAACGCTTCGGCCAGGATTTCACTGATCATGGCGTCCGCGGCTTCGTCAGCCTCGGTCACCGGGCTTTCGTCCGACTTCGATTTTACCTCGAAATCATCGGAGTTGTAGATCTCCATGATCTTCGCACCGGCCAAAAGCGCCGCCTTGCGGCTGATTTGTTCAAATTTTTCAAAATCCAATTTGATCTCCATTGCAGCGTCAATTGCCGCCATCGTTGTAAGATTTCGTCAACGCCCTTATGATCCTGTCAAAACAGATCGGCAAGGCGCCTTTGCGCCGCAATGCGTGACCAAGCAGGCAGGACACTCGATGTTTGTGCAAAAGAAGTACAAATCGCCCGCTAACAGTGCATTTGCACTGATGACGCTGATTTATCATGCGTCCGTCCGGCACGTGCGCCGAACCCACGGCAACCCGCTGCTTGGTTTGATCTCGAACGTTATGCAAACCGTGCTTTTTGTTGCGGTCTTCTATGTGATGTTTGAAATCCTTGGCCTGCGTGGCATGGCGATACGCGGCGACTTTTTGCTGTACTTGATGACGGGGATCTTTCTGTTCATCACGCACAACAAGTCCTTGGGGGCAATTGTCGGGTCCGAAGGACCGACATCGCCAATGATGCAGCACGCTCCGATGAACACGATCGTGGCGATTTCAGCGGCGGCCATCAGCACGCTGTATATTCAGATCCTTTCGGTCTTTGTTATCCTGCTGGTCTATCACGTGGCGTTCACTCCAATCACGATTGAAGAGCCGGTCGGCGCCATGGGCATGGTCATTCTGGCGTGGTTTTCCGGTGTGGCCATTGGCCTGCTCCTTTTGGCGCTCAAGCCCTGGGCGCCCGGTCTCGTCGGAATGATCTCTACCGTGTATCAGCGCGCGAACATGATTTCGTCAGGAAAGATGTTTTTGGCCAACACGCTGCCGGGGTCGATGCTGGCGCTGTTTGACTGGAACCCGCTGTTTCACGCAATCGATCAAGCGCGCGGATTCACGTTCATCAACTATAATCCGCATTTCAGCTCGATCACTTACCCGCTTTACCTGTCCTTGGCGTTGATCATCATCGGGTTGATGGGCGAGTTCTATACGCGGAAACACGCCTCTGCCAGCTGGTTCGCCGGCAAGTGACATTGGATAACATCCAATAGCCACCCAGATTGCATGACCTGAACGGGGCGATTCCGCCCTTCAAGGAGTGCATTATGAAACCTCTCATCCTTTCCGCAGCGATCCTGACCATGTTGGCGGGTTGCGACACGACGGAACAAAGCGCCGCAACCGGCGCGTTGCTGGGTGCTGCTGTGGGGGCAGCCACAGCCGGCCAAAACGAAGGTAAAGGTGCGGCGCTGGGTGCTGCCTTAGGCGCGGTTGCCGGTGTTGCCGCCCATGGCGCCGCGCAAGGACCTGAATGCCGTTATACCTATCCCGATGGCCGGGTTACCTATGCCCCTTGCCCGCAATGATCAGGTCACAACGCGCAAAGTCAGGTTGATCCGCCCACCTTTGGGCAACAAAGTTGACGATCCGGCGCGGATGCGGTCGACCCCGTGATAGGTCAGCCGCGCCGCGCCGCCCATCACCACCACGTCACCCGAGTTCAGCCATATACTTTCGGTTTTGCCACCGCGGGTTTCGTTGCCAATGCGAAAAAGGGCCGAATCACCCAACGAGATCGAGACCACGGGATAACTGAAATCCGCTTCGTCCCGGTCCTGATGCATCCCCATCCGTGCGTTGGAGTCATAGAAGTTCAGCAGACAACAATCCGGTGTGCGTTCAAGTTCGGTCAGATCCCGCCACAGGGTCAAGACCAGTTCGGGAATCGGCGGCCAATCCACACCACTGGGGTGCTTGCCCTCGTATCGATAGCCAGAACGGTCTGAAAACCAGCCAAATTTGCCCATTGAGGTCATCCGGACACGCATCGGTTTGCCGTAAGGTGTCACCGGCGAAAACAACGGCGCGGCCTTGGTAACGCCCCTCAGTTCCTCAACCAAAGCTGCTTGCGCGTCGGCGTTCAGCAAACCGGGATGTATATCAAAGCCACGCAGCCGGATCGCCTCTGCACCACCTGTGGCGAAAACCCCCGATTTGACTCGATTTTCTTGCATATCAGCCCTCTTTTGCTTGGCTTCCGCGACTTGTAGCGCTATGTGGCCGTCCCTATATACGCCCAGTAGCGTGGTGCAGGCAGAGGCTTGGCCACAATGGGATCGGAGGGTGGAGGCCTCGAAGAGGCTCCGCAATCCATAACATCGCCGAAGGAAGAGGTAGAGTAAAATGGCTAAAGTCATCGGGATCGATCTCGGGACAACAAACTCGTGCGTCGCCATCATGGATGGTGCCCAACCCCGCGTTATCGAAAACGCCGAGGGTGCACGGACCACCCCCTCAATTGTAGCATTCACGGATGACGAGCGCCTTGTGGGCCAGCCGGCAAAACGCCAGGCCGTCACCAACCCAGACAATACGATCTTTGCCGTAAAACGCCTGATCGGCCGCCGCGTGGACGACCCGGCAGTTGAAAAGGATAAGGGGCTTGTGCCCTATGCCATCGTGGATGGCGGCAATGGCGACGCCTGGGTCGAAGTGAAGGGTGAAAAATACTCGCCCAGCCAGATCTCGGCCTTCACCCTGCAGAAGATGAAAGAGACCGCTGAAAGCTATCTGGGCGAAGACGTCACCCAGGCCGTGATCACGGTTCCTGCCTATTTCAATGACGCACAGCGCCAAGCCACCAAAGACGCCGGCAAGATCGCCGGTCTGGAAGTGCTGCGTATCATCAACGAGCCGACCGCCGCCGCACTGGCCTATGGTCTGGACAAGAAAGAAACCAAAACCATCGCCGTTTATGACCTTGGCGGTGGTACGTTCGACGTGACGATCCTGGAAATCGATGACGGCTTGTTCGAAGTGAAGTCGACCAACGGCGACACGTTCCTGGGCGGCGAAGATTTCGACATGCGCATCGTGCAGTACCTGTCGGACGAGTTCAAAAAGGAAAACGGTGTCGATCTGTCGAAGGACAAGATGGCCCTGCAGCGCCTGAAAGAGGCCGCAGAGAAAGCCAAGATCGAACTGTCCAGCTCGCAACAGACCGAGATCAACCAACCCTTCATCAGCATGGACCCCAATGGCGGTCAGCCGCTACACATGGTGATGAAGCTGACCCGCGCCAAGCTGGAAAGCCTGGTGGGTGACCTGATCAAAGGCTCGCTGAAGCCTTGTCAGGCTGCGTTGAAAGACGCAGGTCTGTCGACCAGCGACATTGACGAGGTGGTTCTGGTCGGCGGTATGACCCGCATGCCCAAGGTTGTGGACGAAGTGTCCAAGTTCTTTGGCAAAGAGCCGAACAAAGGTGTGAACCCGGACGAGGTTGTGGCCATGGGCGCCGCCATTCAGGCCGGCGTGTTGCAGGGCGACGTGAAGGACGTTGTGCTGCTGGACGTGACACCGCTGTCGCTGGGTATCGAAACGCTGGGTGGCGTGTTCACCCGCCTGATCGACCGCAACACTACGATCCCGACCAAAAAGTCGCAGATCTTCTCGACCGCCGAAGACAACCAGAACGCCGTGACCCTGCGCGTGTTCCAGGGCGAGCGCGAGATGGCGGCCGACAACAAGATGCTGGGCCAGTTCAATCTGGAAGAGATCCCGCCCGCTCCGCGCGGCCTGCCGCAGATCGAAGTGACCTTCGACATTGACGCCAATGGCATCGTGACCGTGAACGCCAAGGACAAAGGCACCGGCAAAGAGCAGGCGATCACGATCCAGGCCTCGGGCGGTCTGTCGGATGACGACATCGAACAGATGGTCAAGGACGCCGAAGCCAACGCAGAGGCCGACAAAGAGCGCAAGGAACTGGTTGAGGCCCGCAACCAGGCCGAAAGCCTGATCCATTCGACCGAGAAGTCGATGGAAGAGCATAACGACAAGGTCGACCCGACCACCATCGAGGCGATCGAACTGGCCATTGCTGCGCTCAAGGATCAGCTGGAAGACGAAGGCGCCAGCGCCGAGAAGATCAAGAGCGGCATCCAGAACGTCACCGAATCGGCCATGAAACTGGGCGAAGCCATCTATAAGGCTCAGCAGGAAGCAGCCGGCGGCGACGACGCCGAGCCCGCCGACATGGACGAGCCCAGCGCCGTTGACGACGATATCGTTGATGCCGATTTCGAGGATCTCGACGACAGCGACAAACGCTGATCGCGGACCGGAACGCTTGTGGCCGGTCCCGAAAGGGGCCGGCCCGCGCACTTCTCGAGCAAGGGAAAGCTAGATGGCAAAGCGCGACTATTACGACGTTCTGGGCGTAGGCAAAGGCGCCTCGGGCGACGAACTGAAGAAAGCCTACCGTCGCAAGGCCAAAGAACTGCACCCCGACCGCAACGCGGACAATCCAGATGCCGAGGCGCAGTTCAAAGAGGTCAACGAGGCCTACGACGCGCTGAAAGACCCCGACAAGAAAGCAGCCTACGATCGGTATGGCCACGCGGCCTTCGAAGGCGGTATGGGTGGCGGACGCGCACAGGGCTTTGGTGGTCAAGGCGACTTTGCAAGCGCGTTCTCGGACGTGTTTGACGACCTGTTTGGCGACATGATGGGTGGCCGCGGCGGAGGCGGCGGACGGCAGCGTGCCGTGCGTGGTTCGGACCTGCGTTATAACCTGCGGATCAGCCTGGAAGAGGCCTATACCGGCCTGCAAAAAGCAATCAACGTGCCGACCTCGGTAACCTGCAGTGCCTGCGACGGCACCGGTGCTGAAGGCGGAGCCGAGCCAACCACCTGCCCCACCTGTTCGGGCATGGGCAAGGTCCGCGCGCAGCAGGGTTTCTTTACGGTTGAGCGCACCTGCCCCACCTGCAACGGCACCGGCCAGATTATCCAGAACCCCTGCAAGGTTTGCCACGGCCACGGACGCGTCGAAAAAGACCGCGCGCTGAACGTGAACATCCCCGCCGGTGTGGATACCGGCACCCGGATCCGCCTGTCGGGCGAGGGCGAGGCCGGCATGCGCGGTGGCCCGCCGGGCGATCTGTATATCTTCATCGAGATCCGCGAACACCAGATCTTTCAGCGCGAAGGGCAGCATTTGTCGTGCCTTGTTCCTGTGTCGATGGCCACGGCCGCGCTGGGTGGCGATATCGAGGTGCCCACCATCGACGGTGGCCGCAGCCGGGTGAAAATCCCCGCCGGCAGCCAGACCGGCAAACAGATGCGCCTGCGTGCCAAGGGGATGCCCGCGCTGCGCGGCGGCCCGTCGGGCGATATGTTCATCGAGATCGCGGTGGAAACTCCGGTCAAGCTGACATCCAAGCAGAAAGAGCTACTGCGCGAGTTCGACCGGCTGAGCGAAGAGAACAATCCCGAAAGCTCGGACTTCTTTGGTCGCGTGAAGAATTTCTGGGACGGGATGAAGAGCTAATCGCGCGTTAACCGTTCATTTAGCTAAAATTGTCACAGTCGGCCCATGACCCGGGCCGACTCGTTCTCTGAACCGCCTCTGCCGCTTTTTGATGAAAGCGCCGCCAGCCCGGTTTTGCCCAAGGGCGGGCGCCTGCCCTCGTATATCAAAGATCACCGCAAACGCCTGCGCAGCCGCTTTATGGAAGGGGGGGCGGGGGCGATGCCCGATTATGAGCTGCTGGAACTTGTCCTGTTCCGCGCCATTCCCCGGCAGGATGTCAAACCGCTGGCCCGTCGCTTGCTGGATCATTTCGGTGACTTCAACCGGGTGCTGTCGGCCCCTATTGCGCGTTTGCAGGATGTCGACGGCGTTGGGCCATCGGTGGTGCAAGAGTTGAAGATTGTCGAGGCCGCCGCCCACCGCCTGGCCCGCGCCCGTGTGATTGACCGGCATGTGCTTTCGGGCTGGGACGCGGTTTTGGACTATTGCCACACCACCATGGCCCACCGCGAGACCGAGCAGTTTCGCGTGCTGTTCCTGGACCGCAAGAACGTGCTGATTGCAGATGAGGAACAGGCCCGCGGCACCGTCGACCACGTGCCGGTTTACCCGCGCGAGGTGGTTAAACGCGCGCTGGAATTAAACGCCAGTGCGTTGATTTTGGTGCATAATCACCCCTCGGGCGACCCCACGCCGTCAGACGCCGATATCGCCATGACCGCTCAGATCGAAACCGCCGCTGCGGCGCTGAACCTGACATTGCATGACCATATCATCGTCGGCAAATCGCGCGAGCTGAGCTTTCGGTCAGCCGGGTATCTTTAACGCACCCAAACCTCGACCCGCCGGTTCACGCGGCGGCCCCATTCGGCATCGTCGCACGCCATCGGCATCACCTCACCAAACCCCAGAACCTGCATCCGGACCTGCGCGAAATCGGCCGAAAACGCCGATTTGACTACCGCGTCGCGCACCGTGCGGGCGCGTTGGGCCGACAAGCGCTGGTTCACCTGCCAGTCGCCCTCGCCATCCGAAAAGCCGACAAACAGCAGCTCGCGCCCGTCAAAGGCACCACTTTCGATGGCCTTGGCCAGATCGGCAACATTGCCGGCCGATTGCGGCTCTAACGCGCTGGCCCCCCCGCGAAACCGGAACGTCGTCGTAAGCCGCCGCGCGCCGGTCAGTGCATCGGTCATGCGTTTCAATTCGGACAAAGGAATGTCGGCTTCGGCCACGCGCGCTGCGTTCAGCAGACGCGTGCCTTGCGCGGCCCATGGGATCTCTTCCCGGCCCTGATCCACAAACCCGGCGCGGCGGATGGTGGGCTGTGCCTGCGGACTTCGGAGAAAGGCCAGAAACTCTCGCGTAAACAGCGGCAGGCGTTTCTGTGGCATATAGAGGAACAGAGGAAGCGTCAGCGGGTAGTCCCCCGATTTCAGCCGCTGCCGATCCGCCAGAACCGGCATGCCGCAATCTCCTGCCACGGCCAAAGGCACCGCGTTGCCAATTTCGGACAACCGCACCATGCCCAACGCCAGAGGATCGCGCGCAATTGCATCGCTCAGCGCGGCCTCGTCCGGGTGTCGGTTCATTTCCGCGGGCGCTTCGAAGCCAGCAGGCATCAGAACCTGTGACCGGATCACCTGTGCCGGGCCGCTGCGCGACGACCGCCCTTGCAGCAACACAGGACCCCCTGTTGCGGGCCATTCCGGCACAGCCCCCGCCAGCATCGAGGCCAGCATCGTGACCGTGATTTGGTTGGTTGAGTTGCCGCGCGCCACTGCCGGCACCAACGCATCGAGGCCCAGGATGCGGTTCTGCCCGGGGGCAGAGATGTCGCCCAGCCCCGCAGCCCTTGCTGCCTGTATCTCGGCCTCGCTGGCTTCGCGCAGGGTCATGGCGATATCTGCTTCGCCCAGCAACAGCCGCGCCATGCCACCGTCGCTGTCGGACAAGCGAAACCCCACGCGCGCCACATCAAAACCGGTGCCGGGATCCGCCAGTTCGATGTCGAAATCTGAGTCAGAACGCACAACCCGCCTTACCGAAAGCCCACGCCGTGCCGCATAGGTTTCCAACAAAGCAGGCAGCAACGTGTCGCCAATGGCATGACTACCTGCAACGGTGAACTCGGCCACGTAGTCTTCGAGATTTGGGCAACCAACACCGCGGCACAATACCCCTTGCCCGTCGAGCACCAGTTCGCCGAACTCGGTTTGCAGCCGGTAAAACTCACCATCAAAGGTCAAAAGAGTCCCTGAAAGCGCAATTTCGCCGTCCCGCGAGGTCAGCGTTACATCTTGCGCATGCAAGGGGGTCCACAACATGGAAAGCGCGGCGAAAATCGCCGCGCACAAAAAACGTCGGATCATCCGGTGTGCCGCCCTCGCGTCAGTTGGCGGCGATCTTCAGGTCTCGGACAACATTTTTCAACACCAGAAATTCACCGATCCCATCGCAACCGGGTGCTGCCAGCGTAAGGTCGATGGCTTGCATGGATCCGTCAGGCCCAGGTTGCAACGCCTCGGCGTTCAGATCGTTTGAGCAATTGCCTTCGGTAATCGGCACTTCGATACTGACACGCACGACGTCGCTGTTTAGTGCCTGACCCTTCGGGTGGCTATAGACTTGCGCGACCATAGGCGACGCCAACGTGCCATCGCCAAGCACGGACATGAAGCCGCCTTTGCCCTGCAGGGCCTGATCTGCCCCGCGCGGTGCCTGAGCCCAGACATGGCCGTCTTCGCCATAGCCTGCACCAAATTCGTAGGCGTGCAGTTCCATCAGTCCGCTGCCATCAGATTGCAACACGACACGTTCAAAATCCGCCGCATCCGGCACCTCGACAAAGCCGCGCAGAATGTCGCCATCGCTCAGGCGCACAAGAAAAGTCGCGCTGCCATCCAGTGCGGGAACATCCAACGTTGCCGTTCCAGTGTTTGAAAGGCGGGCCGCGAAGGCGAGGCGTCCGTGCAATATTTCGATCCGGTCATTTGTCGCGCAGGTGGCCGAGACGTGCAGTTGCACCATTGCCGCTTTGCCCGCAGTTGCTGTCAGAGCTGTTTCGCACTCCATGCCGAACTGGTTCAGTTGTTGCGCGGCGGTCCGATCGGTAACCGATGCTTGCCCGGCATCAAGACCCTCCATACGCTCGGAAATCGCAGCGTTTTCCGGCGTAGAAAGAGCAGCAGGCGCCAAGGGCGCAACCGGCAGCTTCGGCAGTTCGGGACCAGCGTCCGTGCTTGCAGAAAGTGTAGCGACATTTTCAAGCTCGAAACGTTCGGCCGTCGCGGGAGGGGTCACAAACTCGGCCACCGGCGTTACGCTTTGCGCGTTGCCAGTATTCTGCACCAGGTGTCCAGCACCGGCGGCGATTAAGACGGTTGCCCCGATCATCAGCTTCTTGCGGTCAAACTTCACGGCCTACCCTTTCCTGCTACCCGTGTGCAGGCTAGGGGTCAATCGTGGCGGCAGGTGGGCCGAAAATGGGATTGTTGCGGCTATGGTGACAGTTTTCAGACCTCAATATATGGGCCAAAACACTGAAATCGGTGCGCATTTAGTAGAACGCGCCGGGAACCTCGCCCAGCGCGCCACGATCATGCCAGAATTTGGTCAGATCAGGTCAATCGACCGTGGCAATGTTTGAACTTCTTGCCCGAACCGCAAGGACACAGATCGTTCCGGCCTGGATTGCCCCATGTGGTGGGATCGTTTTCGTCAAAGCCGTCGATCAGGGGGGTGAACCCGCCTGCAGGTCCTTCCGCCGCAGCCGCAGCCGCCTGTTGCTGCGCCACCAGTTGCGCCATCATCGCCTCTTGCTCTTCCGGTGTGATCGGACGCACCTGACCCAGCTTTTGGGTCACCTCTTCACGCAGAGCGTTCAGCAGGTTTTCGAACAGGGCAAAGCCTTCGGTCTTGTATTCGCTCAGCGGGTCTCGCTGTGCATATCCACGGAACCCAACGACCGAGCGCAGATGCTCCAATGTCAGCAGATGCTCGCGCCATTTGCCGTCGATGGTTTGCAACAGCAGCTGCTTCTCGACATTGCGCATGGTCTCGGGGCCGAACTGTACGGCCTTCGACGCCATCGCCTCGTCCGCCGCTTTGGCGATACGTTCGCGGATGACATCATCGTCGACGCCTTCCTCTTCCGCCCAGGCAATGACCGGTACGTCGATGTTCAGCTTTTCGATGACCGCCGCATACAGACCTTCGGCATCCCACTGATCGGCATATGACCGTTCGGGAATGTAGTGATCCACCAGATCGTCGATCACGTGGTGACGCATGTCTTGCACAACATCGGCCAGATCCTGCGATTCCATGATTTCGCGCCGCTGGCTGAAGATGACCTTTCGCTGGTCATTCATCACGTCGTCGAACTTCAGCAGTTGCTTGCGGATATCAAAGTTGCGGCCTTCGACCTTGGCCTGCGCGCGCTCCAGCGACTTGTTCACCCATGGGTGCACGATCGCTTCGCCCTCTTTCATACCAAGGCCCGACAGAACCTTGTCCAGGCGTTCCGAGCCAAAGATCCGCATCAAATCGTCATCCAGCGACAGGAAGAAGGACGACCGCCCCGGGTCCCCCTGACGGCCCGAACGGCCACGCAGCTGATTGTCGATCCGGCGAGATTCGTGACGTTCGGTGGCCAAAACAAACAGGCCGCCGGCTTGTTTCACGGCCTCTTCGTCGGCTTCATGCTGTTTCTCGATCTCGGCCCGCAGCGCCTCGGGGTCGGCCTCGGGGTCGGCGGCGATGGCTTCCATCACCTTGAACTCGACATTGCCACCCAGCTTGATGTCGGTGCCGCGGCCGGCCATGTTCGTCGCGATGGTGATCGCGCCGAGCTTGCCGGCATCGGCGACGATCTGCGCCTCTTGCTCGTGCTGGCGCGCGTTCAGCACGTTGTGCTTCAACCCGGCCTTTGTCAGCAGTTGCGACAACAGTTCCGACTTTTCAATCGACGTGGTGCCCACAAGGATCGGCTGACCCTTTTCGTTTGCCTTCCGGATCGTTTCAACAATCGCGTCATACTTCTCTTGCGCCGTGCGATACACTTGGTCGTGTTCGTCGTCACGCGCGATGGGACGGTTGGTCGGCACCTCGACAACGCCCAGGCTGTAGATTTCGGCAAATTCCTCGGCCTCGGTGGCCGCGGTGCCGGTCATTCCGCCCAGCTTGTCGTAAAGGCGGAAGTAGTTCTGGAAGGTGACGCTGGCCAGCGTCACGTTCTCGGGCTGAATGTTACAGCCTTCCTTGGCCTCGATGGCCTGGTGCAGGCCGTCCGACAGGCGTCGCCCGGCCATCATCCTGCCGGTGAATTCGTCGATCAGAACCACCTCGCCGTCGCGAACGATATAGTCCTTGTCGCGGGTAAACAGCTTGTGCGCCTTCAGCGCCTGCGTGGCGTGGTGCACGATGGTGGTCGATTCGGGGTCATACAGCGTCTGCTCTTCGGGCAGGATGCCGGCCTTGTGCAGCGCCTGTTCCATGAACTCGTTGCCTTCGTCGGTGAAGGTCACGTTCCGGGTTTTTTCGTCCATGGTGAAGTGATCTTCGGTCACTTCCGGAACCAGCTTGTCAATGGTGACATACAGCTCGGACCGGTCCTGGCTGGGGCCAGAGATGATCAGCGGCGTCCGCGCTTCGTCGATCAGGATCGAATCCACCTCGTCCACAATGGCGAAATAGTGATCGCGTTGGGCCAACTGGGTCAGTTCTGACTTCATATTGTCGCGCAGATAGTCAAAGCCCAACTCGTTGTTGGTGGCATAGGTCACGTCACAGGCATAAGCCGCCTGTTTCTCGTCCTCAGGCTGCTGCGGATAGATCACGCCCGTGGTCAGGCCCAGCGCGCCATAGACCTTGGACATCCATTCGGCATCACGTTTGGCCAGATAGTCGTTCACCGTCACAATGTGCACGCCACGCCCAGTCAACGCGTTCAGATAGGCCGGGAAGGTCGCCACCAGCGTTTTACCCTCACCCGTCTTCATTTCGGCGATGTTGCCCTGGTGCAGAAAGATCCCGCCCATCAACTGCGTATCAAAGGCCCGCAGACCCAGCGCGCGCTTTGCGGCTTCGCGGCAATTGGCAAAGGCTTCGGGCAGCAGATCGTCCAGCGCCTCGCCATTGGCGACGCGTTCCTTGAAGGCGGCGGTCTTTTCGATCAGGCCTTCGTCCGACAGCGCTTCGAACTCGGCCTCAAGCGCGTTGATCTTGGCCACAAGCGGCCGGGTCGATTTGATCTTGCGATCATTCGGCGTGCCAAAAACCTTCTTGGCGATTGTTCCGATACCCAGCATGTGTTCTCCGCGTGGTGGCGCAATTAAAAAGCGATCGTGAAAGGGGGTGCCTTGCCCCCCCGCCTCAGGCCGCCTAGGAATGGCTTTGAAACGGGGCAGTTTGGCGCTTTCGGACCACAAGCGATGTAAGCGCCTGCCCCAGCAGTGTCAACGTTGCCTTACCCACCGGCACCAACGGAGTTGCCCAGATGCATTTTACCTTCAAATCCACGCTTGCCGCGCTTGCGATCACCGGTTTCGGCATTGCCGCCCTGGCACAGGACGCAAACACCGTCGTGGCCACCGTTGGCGGTCAGGACATCACGTTGGGACAGATGATTGTGATGACCACACAATTGCCTGAACAATACCGACAATTGCCCGACGACGTGCTGTTTCAGGCCGTACTGGATCAGTTGGTACGCCAAACCGCCATGGCGCAGACAATTGACGGCAAGTTGAGCCTCGAAGCGCAGCTGGCGTTCGAAAATCAGCGCATGTCGTTTCTGGCCAACGAAGCCCTTGCCATCGCCGCAGGTGGCGCTGTCACGGACGAAACCGTGCAAGCCGAGTATCAGAAGCTTTATGTCGATGCCCCAACCGAGGAAGAGTTTAACGCCTCGCACATTCTGGTAGAGACCGAAGAAGAAGCCATCGCCATAAAGGAAGAGCTGGACGGCGGTGCCGATTTCGCCGGTTTGGCCCGTGAAAAATCGACCGGCCCGTCCGGCCCGAATGGTGGATCGCTGGGTTGGTTTGGCACCGGCATGATGGTGAAACCCTTCGAAGACGCCGTTCTGTCGCTGAGTGTTGGCCAGGTATCCGATCCGGTGGAAACACAATTCGGCTGGCATGTGATTATCTTGATCGACAAACGTGCAAAACCCGCGCCGGAATTGGCTCAGGTTCGCGGCGAAATCGAGAATCAGCTGCGCCAGTCAGCCGTAGAAGCCGAGATCGAGCGTGTTTTGGCGGCGACAACCGTGGACAAGCCGGAAACAGAGATTGACCCCGCGCTGCTACGGGACCAAGCTCTCGTTCTGAATAAATAAAACACGGCGGAGAGGACAGATGGCCAAGGGCGACAAGGACAAGAAAGAAAAGAAAAAGGCCAAACTGAAGGTCGAGGAAAAGAAGAAGAAGGCCAAAAAGGCCAAGCCCGTCAAATCTGTCAAAGCCAAGTCAAAACCAGCGAAGAAAGCCAAGGCCGCCGCCAAGCCGGCCGGGCTGCCCGTTTCGCCGCTGGCGCCCAAGATCATACCTGAAATGCCGGTCATTGACGGTGTGGAATTTGCCACTGCCGCGACCGGGACCAAGTACAAGGGCCGCGATGACGTGATGCTGGCCAAGTTGGCGGCAGGTACGTCCGTGGCGGGCGTCTTTACCCGATCCGCAACGCGGGCCGCTCCGGTGCTGGATTGCGAAGCCAAGCTGGGTCAGGCCGCCGGGCGTAAAACCGCCGCCATCTTTGTGAACGCAGGAAATGCCAACGCCTTTACCGGAACCAATGGCACCGATGCGGTGGCAGCAATCACCAAGGCCGTGGCCACGGCCACCAAGGTACCGCAAGCGCGTGTTTTCACGGCCTCGACCGGAGTGATTGGGGAACCGTTGCCCACCGACGGCATTACGGCCGCATTGGACAAGATGGTGGCAGACCTGTCGCCCGAAGATATGGCCAAGGCCGCCGCGGCGATTCGCACCACCGATACTTTCACCAAGGTCGCAACCACGACGGTGGATTTGGACGGCACCCCGATAAATATTGCAGGTATCGCCAAAGGCTCGGGCATGATCGCGCCCGATATGGCCACGATGCTGGTTTATATCTTCACCGACGCTGCCGTTGCACAGGCCCCGTTGCAACGATTGGTTGGCCGTCTGACCGACAAAACGTTCAACGCAATCACTGTGGATGGGGATACATCCACCTCTGATACGTTGCTGGTTGCAGCCACCGGTAAATCTGGCGCGCCCGCGATCAACGACCTGCGCGGACGCAACGCCAAGACCTTTGGCGATGGTCTGCATGCGGTGATGCTGGATCTTGCCCATCAAGTTGTGCGCGACGGCGAGGGGGCCACAAAATTTGTCGAGGTGGCCGTAACCGGTGCAGCCAGCCCTTCGGACGCCAAAAGGGCGGCCATGGCGATTGCCAATTCGCCGCTGGTGAAAACGGCCATCGCCGGCGAGGACCCGAACTGGGGTCGAGTTGTCATGGCTGTTGGGAAATCTGGTGCCAAGGCGGACCGTGATCAATTGACGATTCACTTCGGTGACACGCTGGTGGCCGAAAAGGGCTGGGTCTCGCCGGACTACACCGAGGCCGCCGGTGCCGCCTATATGAAGCTGGACAACCTGAAGATCACGGTCGATCTGGGCATGGGCAATGGTGTGTTCACCGCGTGGACCTGCGACTTCACCCATGGCTATATCTCCATCAACGCGGATTACCGCTCATGAAAACCGTCCTCGTTTCGGCCGTAGCGCTGATCGACACCGACGGCCGTGTTCTGTTGGCGCAACGCCCCGAGGGCAAGTCGATGGCTGGATTGTGGGAGTTTCCGGGCGGCAAGGTTGAACCCGGCGAAACACCCGAGGCCGCGTTGATCCGCGAGCTGCAGGAAGAGCTGGGTATCAACACATGGCGCAGCTGCCTTGCCCCGCTGACTTTTGCCAGCCACAGCTATGAAAACTTTCATTTGCTGATGCCGCTTTTTGCCTGTCGCAAGTGGGAAGGCATCCCGGCCCCGCGCGAAGGGCAGACGTTGGCGTGGGCGCAAAAAGACGAATTGATTCGCTATGACATGCCACCGGCGGACATCCCCATTGTGCCAATCTTGCGGGACTGGCTGTAAGCTCCTTCTATTTGTTACAAAAAACTTAATGTTTCGCCCGCAAAACAGGCAAAATGCTAATATTTCCGCGTGAAAAATTTGCGGATATGAATTACGTTTTAAGAACCAATTGAGGAGTTGGGGGGAGATTATGCTTCGCACAATAACGGTCGGGACTTGCGTTTCCGTCCAGGGCGCGTTTGTTCGCAATATGCCCAACGGCAATATTCAAGTTCGCGTTGGTGATCGCGTTTTTGAAGGCCGCCCTGTGAGCACGCAGCGCGCTGCTTGATCACATATCGCCAGAAATAGAAAAAGGGGTGGTCTGGGGCCACCCCTTTTTATTTGTCTTGGTGTTCCGGGACCCGCGCGCGGATCAGTCCAGCGTACGCTGAACTTCCTCGCGCTCGAAGATCTCGATAACGTCCGCCGGGCGAATATCGTCGTAATTCTCAAAGGCCATACCGCATTCCTGCCCGGACTGAACTTCGGCAACTTCGTCTTTGAAGCGCTTCAGCGTTTTCAGCGTACCTTCGTGGATCACCACGTTGTCGCGCAGCAGGCGCACACCGGCAGAACGCCGCGCCACACCTTCGGTCACCAGACAACCAGCAACCTTGCCAACACCGGTAACCTTGAACACTTCTTTGATCTCGGCATAACCGATGAAGTTTTCGCGCACCTCGGCCGACAACAGGCCCGAAGCCGCCGCTTTCACATCATCCACAAGGTCGTAGATGACCGAGTAATACCGAATCTCGACACCCTTCTGGTTGGCAGCGTTCCGCGCCGGCGCATTCGCCCGCACGTTAAAGCCAAAGACCGGCGCACCCGACGCTTCGGCAAGACCCACATCGGTTTCGGTGATCGCACCAACGCCAGCATGCAGCACACGCACGCGCACTTCGTTGTTGCCGATCTTTTCCATCGCCTGAACGATGGCCTCGGCCGAACCCTGCACGTCTGCTTTCACAAGAATCGGCAGCTCGGCGACGTTTTCGTCTTCCTTCGCCTTGGCCATCAGCTGTTCCAGCGTGGTGGCAGCCCCGGCAGCGGCACGTTTCTCTTTCGCTGCATCGGCGCGGTATTCGGCGATCTCGCGAGCCTGAGCCTCGGCCTCGACCACGTTCAGAACGTCGCCGGCCTCGGGCGTGCCGTTTAGGCCCAGAACCTCCACCGGAACGGACGGCCCGGCCTCTTTCACCCGATCACCCTTGTCATTGATCAGCGCGCGGACCTTACCCCACTGCTCACCCACGACGAAGATATCACCCTGGCGCAGCGTGCCGTTCTGAACCAGAACCGTGGCAACAGGGCCCCGACCCACGTCCAGCTTGGCTTCGATAACGGCGCCGGATGCGGCGCGTGTCGGGTTGGCTTTCAGTTCCAGAATTTCGGCTTGCAGAGCAATCGATTCCAGCAATTCGTCCAGACCTTTGCCGGTGATGGCCGAAACTTCGACATCCTGCACTTCGCCCGACATCTTTTCGACGATCACCTCATGCTGCAGCAGATCGGTGCGCACCTTGTCGGGGTTGGCTTCAGGCTTGTCGCATTTGTTGATGGCCACGATCATCGGAACCTCGGCCGCCTTGGCGTGCGCAATGGCTTCGATGGTCTGCGGCATCACGGCGTCATCGGCGGCAACAACCAGAACAACAATATCCGTCACCTGCGCACCACGGGCCCGCATCGACGTAAACGCGGCGTGGCCGGGTGTGTCGAGGAAGCTGAGCGTTGTGCCGCTGTCGGTGGTAACCTGGTAGGCGCCGATATGCTGTGTAATGCCGCCAGCTTCGCCCGCCACAACCTTTGCGTTGCGGATTGCGTCCAGCAGCGAGGTCTTACCATGGTCAACGTGGCCCATGATCGTGACAACGGGCGGACGACCAGTCAGGTCTTCTGCTTTGTCTTCCACCGAATCGATCACGTCTTCAACGTCTGCGTCCGAAACGCGGACGATCTTGTGACCAAACTCTTCGACGATCAGTTCCGCCGTATCCTGGTCGATGGACTGGTTCTGCGTAACCATCATGCCCATTTTCATGAGCTCTTTGACAACGTCAGCCACACGTTCGGCCATACGGTTCGCCAGTTCCGACACCACGATGGTCTCTGGCACCTGCACATCGCGCACAATCTTTTCGCGCGATTCGGCACCACCCATCGCCTTTTGGCGGATGCGTTCCTGCTTGCGCTTCATGGCCGCCATCGAGCGCTGACGCCCGCCTTCGCCGCCGGTCAGCGCCTGGTTGACTGTCAGCTTGCCCGAGCGACGGTTGTCGTTCCGGCCACCGCGGTTGTTGCGGTTGTTGCGGTCATCGTCGCGTTCGCGGTCGGTCTTGCGCGGGGTCGGCTTGCCACCACCACGCACAGGCTGGTCGGCAGCAGGCTGCGCTGCGGCAGCGGCTGGGGCCGCTTTCGGAGCGGCCTTTTCAGCGGCGGCGTGCTTCTTGGCCTCTTCGGCTTCCTTGCGCTTACGCTCTTCGGCCTCGGCCTTGGCTTTGGCGGCCTCTTCGCGTTCACGCTGTTCGCGCTCTTTCGCTTCAATCTCTTCGCGGCGGCGGCGGCGCGTTTCTTCGCGCTGCTTTTCTTCGTCTGCACGACGCTGGGCTTCCGCGGCCTCGTTGGCCTTGGCTGCCTTCAGCGCCCGCATACGGCGCTCCATCTCGGTGTCAGAAATCCCGCCCGGACGGCGCGACGGATCACCCGCGTGGCCACCTGACCCGGACTTTCCAGTCCCGGGTTTGGGCACAACCACCCGTTTCCGTTTCGTTTCGACCACGACATTCTTGGTGCGCCCGTGGCTGAAGCTCTGCTTCACCTGGCCGGGACGTCCCCCGCCGCTGCGCACACCCAGAGTTTTTTTGCCGTCACTATCGCTCATATGGTCTTCGTACCTTCTTTTGGGGCCCCTGCCCCATCTGTCATGCGGACGCCGGTAAGCTTGGCTGCATCCTCTACAACACGTTTTGCGAGTCCGCCAGCCGCAAGCGCGCCATGTATCACATGTTCGCGCCCAAATGCCAAACCCATTTCCCCGGCGTTAAGACAGCCGATAAAGGATCCCGGTCCATCCGGTGGGCTGAGCTTTGATTTGCCCCGCCCTGATCCATCACTCGCCTGCAACAGATAGGCCGCCTCGCCGGTCAGCAGCCAACCTTTTACCTTTTCATACCCGCACACGGCCTGACCCGCTTTGCGTGCCAATGATACGCCGTCGATCACACGGCGGGTCAGCGCCGCCTCGATCAGGTCAATCAACCCGTCCGGCACCGAAACCTGTGCCTTGGCCCCACGCGCGAACAATCGCTTCGTGATCGCCTTGTCCAAGGCAGACCGATCCGCCGACACCCAGATGCCGCGCCCCGGAAGCTTGGCGGCCAAATCCGGCACGATCATGCCGTCAGGCGACACCACGAACCGGATCAGCCCAGCCTTGGGCTGCACCTTGCCGGTAGCCAAGCACCGGCGTTCCGGTTCACCCGGTTTTGTTTTCCGTGCGGCGCGCCCCATGGCTGCGGCCTCGGCCCGATCAGGCCTCGGCCTCCTCCGTGCTGGCTTCGCCGTCGTCTTCTGCGCCGTCTTCCAGATCTTCCTCGGCTTCTTCGGTGACCAGATCAGCCGGGTCAACCCAGCCAAGTTCGATCCGCGCGGTCATTACAAGGTTCTGCGCTTCTTCCAGGCTGACATCGAAGGGTTCCAGAACACCGTCATCCTTCACACGCTCGCCATCGACCGATGTCCAGCCACCGGCCAGCTCCCAGTCGGCGCAGGTGGCGAAATCTTCCAGCGTCAGAACGCTGTCTTTCGCCAGTGCCTCGATCATTTGGGGTGTCAGCCCCTCGAAATCAACCAGGCTGTCCTCGACGCCCAGCGCGCGCGCGGCTTCCAGAGCGGCGCGGTTGGCCTCTTCCAGCACATCGCGGGCCCGCGCCTGCAGTTCTTCGGCGGTGCTTTCGTCAACGCCGTCAATCACCAACAGCTCGTCCATCTCGACATAGGCCACTTCTTCAAGCGAGGTGAACCCCTCGGACACCAGAAGCTGCGCAAAGAATTCGTCCAGGTCCAGCTTGTCCATAAACAGATTGGTGCGCTCGGCGAACTCGGCCTGACGGCGCTTGGATTCCTCGGCATCGGTCATGATGTCGATATCCAGGCCCGTCAGCTGGCTGGCCAGACGCACGTTCTGACCACGGCGACCAATCGCCAGGCTCAGCTGCTCGTCAGGCACCACAACCTCGATCCGCTCAGCCTCTTCGTCCAGAACAACTTTCGACACTTCGGCCGGTTGCAGCGCGTTCACAAGGAAGGTCGGCTGATCTTCGTTCCACGGGATGATGTCGATCTTTTCACCCTGCAGCTCGTTCACAACAGCCTGCACACGGCTGCCGCGCATGCCCACGCAGGCACCCACCGGGTCGATCGAGCCATCATAGCTGATCACGGCAATCTTGGCGCGGCTGCCGGGGTCGCGGGCCACGGCCTTGATCTCGATGATGCCGTCATAGATCTCGGGCACTTCCATCTTGAACAGTTCGGCCATGAACTGCGGGTCGGTTCGGCTGAGGAAGATCTGCGGGCCGCGCGCTTCGCGGCGCACATCCTTGATATAGCACCGGATGCGATCGTTCGGGCGATAGCTTTCGCGGCCGATCTTTTCGTTGCGGCGCAGGATGCCCTCGCCACGGCCGATATCGACGATGACGTTGCCATATTCCTCGCGCTTTACAACGCCATTGATGATGGTGCCGGCGCGGTCTTTGAACTCGTCATACTGACGATCCCGCTCGGCCTCGCGCACTTTCTGCAGGATCACCTGCTTGGCGCTCTGCGCGGCAATCCGGCCCATTTCAACCGGCGGAACCTCGTCGCGCAGCTCGTCCCCAACGGCGGGGTTTTCCATATATTGCTTGGCTTGCTCAACCGTCAGCTCGGCCTGATAATTCTCAAGCTCTTCGTCTTCGACCACGGTGCGCACGCGGGTAAAGGTTGCCTTGCCGGTCTTGCGGTCGATGGACACGCGAATATCCATCTCGGCGCCGTAGCGCGACTTGGCCGCACGGGCCAGGCTTTCTTCCATCGCTTCGACGACCAGCTCGGGGTCGATCATCTTTTCGCGGGCCACGGCCTCGGCGGTTTGCAACAGCTCCAGCTGGTTTGCAGAGGTAATTGCCATCTCACTCCTCCTCGGGGGCGGTTTCTTCTGTTTCTATTTCGTCAAACGCGTCTTCGTTCACAACGCCGGCGGCCTTGCGGGCCCGCAGCACGTCGCGGATCAGATCATCCGTCAGCACCAGTTTGGCGTCCGACAGCCATTCGAATTTCAACCCGATGGTGCCCTCAGATATTTCGATCAGCACTTCATCGTCTTCGATTCCGGCCAACTGGCCTTTGAACCGGCGGCGCCCGTCGATCAGCTCGGCCGTTTCCAGCTTGGCCTCGTACCCGTCCCACGCCTCAAAATCTTTCAAGCGGGTCAGCGGGCGGTCGATGCCGGGGCTGGAAACCTCCAGCGTGTAATTCTCTTCGATCGGGTCCTCGACATCCATGATGGCGCTGACCGCGGTCGAGATATCGGCGCAATCGTCCACCTCGATCCCGCCATCGGGCTTGTCGGCCATGATTTGCAGGATCGGCGTGTTGCCGCCCTGCAAACGAATGCGCACAAGTTCGTACCCCATGTCTTCGATCACGGGTTGCACGATCTCGGCCAATCGCCGGTCGATCATCGTTTTGGCTATCAGGTCGCTCATATCATCCAAGCACAAAAAAACGGGCGCGCGGCCCGTTGTTCATTCCGGTGGAGCGTCGGGCAGAACCCGAAACGCGCCGCTGTTGTCAAGCGATATACGCCCGTTGGGTTGAGTCTGCAAGGGGCATCGTTGAACAGGCCGTAAGGCGCGGTTTTGGACCACGCCGCACGGGGTTTCTCAGTCTTCGCTCTTCCACCCCTTGTCGCGGTGGGACCCGTCGCAATAGGGCTTGTTGCCCGACAGCCCACAGCGGCACAGGATGTACTTATCCTCTGACAGGCCGGTGGCGGTGGTGTCGGTCTCAACCTCGCAGCCCGTGACCCAATAGGGGCCGTTTTCCTGGATCTGGATCGTGGCACCTTCGGGCACGATGGTTTCCGACACGCCGTCGCGGATGATCTGCAAGGCGCTCGAGGGGCAGGCAGCCACCACGGCCTCGACCTGCTCAACCGTGCCCTTGTCGGGCTGAACCCAGGGTTTCTGACTGACATCAAAGATGTTTGACGCGATCCGCCCGCATTCCGCCGCGTGCCCGCACAGGCGCGGGATAAAGCCAACGGTGACCTCGGCCCCTTCATAGGTGAACAGCCGGTCCGGCCCCTCGGGCTTGCCACCGCGCGACTGGAACCCGGCCGCGTTATGCGAGCCATCGCAGAACGGTTTGTTCTGCGACGCGCCGCAACGGCACAGCGCCATCACCTCTTTGCCCTCGACGGGCGTGCCGTCGGTGCCGCGCAGGTCCGGCATACCGGTGACCACCAAGGGGCCGTTTTCGCGTTCAACGATCTTGGGTCGGTCCGTCATGGAAAATCCTCACAGGTTCAGCGCCACGGCGCGGCGAATGATGGCATCGGTGGTGCGGATCAGCTCGGCCGTGATGCCGGGTTCCGACAAGGCGTGGCCCGCATGGCTGATCAGTTTCAACTCGGCCCGGCCCCAATTGCGCGACAAGGCCCAGGCCGAAGCGGGCGGGCAGATCATATCGTAGCGCCCCTGCACAATCGTGGCGGGGATATGCGCGATCAGCGGCACATCGCGCAGGATCTGGCCGTCTTCCTCCAGCCAGCCGTGATGCTGAAAATAGTGGTTTTCCAGCCGCGCAAAGGCGCGCGCGTAATCAGCCGGCGCGTGGCCACCCGCGCCGTCATTGGCGATCGAGGCCAGCGCGTTTTCCCACGATGTCCAGGCCTGCGCATGGCGCACCTCTTGCATGCGGTCACCCGAAAACAGGCGCTTGTGATAGGCCCCGATCAGGTCGTCGCGCTCATCCTCGGGGATCAGCTCGACAAAACGCGCCCAGACATCCGGCCAGAACTTGCCGGCCCCGCCGCCATAGAACCAATCCAGCTCGGCCTGCGTCATCAAGAACACACCGCGCAGCACCAGATACGCCACCGGGTCGGGGTGTTTCTGCGCATAAAGCAGCGACAATGTTGCGCCCCAGCTGCCGCCAAACACCACCCATCGGTCGATGCCCAGCGCGGTGCGAATGGTCTCGATATCGCGCACCAGGTGCCATGTGGTGTTCTCGGTCACCGCAGCATGCGGGCGCGACCGGCCACAGCCGCGCTGATCAAAGAGGATGATCCGGTAATGCTCGGGATCGAAATACCGCCGCATCGCCGGGCTGCACCCGCCGCCAGGGCCGCCATGCAGAACCACCACCGGAATCCCGTCCGGATTACCGCATTGCTCTACGTAAAGGCTGTGCCCCTCGCCCACGTCCAGCATGCGTTGATCAAACGGTGTGGTGGGCGGGTAAAGAAGCTGTGCTGCGCTCTTTTGGCCTGCGGCTTTGTCCATGAACGTCCTATATAGCGTAGTACGGCGCCGTTCACAGGCGCCCCTCTAAAAGACCGGATCGGAGAAGATGATGCAAGCAGCGGATCACACTGTCGACGCGGCCGAGGTGGCCAAGTTCGAGGCGATGGCCGCCGAATGGTGGGATTTGAACGGCAAGTTCAAGCCGCTGCACATGCTGAACCCGACCCGGCTGGACTATATCACCACGCAGATCGAGGACGAGTTTGACCGCGATTTGCGGGACGAGACCCCGTTTTCCGGTTTGCGGCTGCTTGATATCGGTTGCGGGGGCGGGTTGCTGTCGGAACCCATGGCGCGGTTGGGCGCCACCGTGGTGGGCGCCGATGCGGCGGCCGGTAACATTCCCGTGGCCCGCGTGCATGCCGAACAATCGGGCCTGCAGATCGACTATCGCCACACCACCGCCGAAGCCATGGCCGAAGCGGGCGAGCAGTTCGACGTGGTGCTGAACATGGAGGTGGTCGAACACGTGGCCGACCCGTTGGCCTATCTGACCGCATGCCAGCAATTGCTGAAACCCGGCGGGCTGATGATCTGTTCCACCATCAACCGCAATCCCAAAAGCTTTGCCATGGCGATTGTCGGGGCCGAGGTCATCATGCGCTGGCTGCCCCGCGGCACCCATGAATGGAACAAGTTCATCACACCTGACGAGCTGTTTGACCTGATCCGCAAGGCCGGACTGGACCCGGTGGACCGCAAGGGGTTCGTGTTCAACCCGCTCAGCTGGCAATGGTCGATCTCGGACCGCGATCTGAGTGTGAATTACACCACGGCCAGCGTCAAACCGGCTTAAGCAACCTCTGCCGCAATGCGCGCAGCACCGGCAGCGCCGCGCGCACGTCGCCAACACCCACATCGTTCACCACATCACTGATCAGCGGCGTCAAACCGGCAATCGCCGCATCGCGCGCCGACCGGCCAGAGGGGCTGAGAGACACCATCTTGCGCCGCGCATCGTCCCAGTCGGGGCGGATATGCACATAGCCGGCGGTTTCCAGCTTGCGCAGGGTGTTCGTCATCGCGCCGCGAGTGACGTGGAACGACTGCGCCAGCTGCGCCGGCGTGCGCTCATCTGTTGTGCGGGCCAGATGGTTGAGAACCGAGAACTGGTTCAACTCCATACCCTTGGGCAGCGCCTGGCCCAACAGCCCACGCGCCAGCTGATCCGCCATCAGCAGCTCTCCGAATAATGCGGTGGCCAAAGCCTCGATATCTTCGCTCAATTTGGGCTTTCGTAATCTCGATCATGCAATAGCGCCGGAATGCGCCGGCGCGAGGTTTCCACCTCTGCCAGCTTCAGGTCAAGCGAGAGTATACCTGGTTCGGTGCCCTGATCGCCCAAAATCTCGCCCCATGGCGAAATAATCAAAGAATGTCCGTAGGATGTGCGCGCTTTGCCGGCACGCGCCGCATGGGTGCCCGTCTGCGCGGGCGCCACGATAAACGCCCCGGTTTCAATTGCGCGGGCCCGCAGCAACACGTGCCAATGCGCCGCCCCCGTCACCGGGTGAAACGCCGAAGGGACAAAAATCACCTGCGCCCCGGCGCGCGCCAGATCGCGAAACAGGTGCGGAAAGCGCAGATCGTAACAGATGGTCAGGCCCAGCCGGCCCAGCGCCGTGTCGGCCAGAACCGCGCGGTCACCGGGGCGGTAGCCATCCGACTCGCGGATCTGGCTGCCGTTCAGGTCCACATCGAACATGTGGATCTTGTCATACCGCGCCACGATCGCGCCGTCGGGGCCAATCAGAAACGACCGGTTGGCAAACCGCCCATCGGCGTCATCGGTGGCCAGCGCCAGAGAGCCGATCAGCAGATGCACGCCCAGCGCCGCTGCGGTATCGCGCAGCCCGGCCAGCGTCGGGTCATCGCCCTCGCGCTGCAAAACGGCGCGCTGATGGTCGCGGCTGGCCGACAGGCAGTTCGTCACCTCGGGCGTGGCAATCACCTGCGCACCATCGTCGACCGCACGCCGCATCATGTGGCGTACGGTCTCCAAGTTTTCGGCCGGATCATCCGACGAGGTGATTTGCAGTGCCGCAACCCGCACGGATCAGGCTGCCAGCAACTTGTCCAGCTTGCCTGCACGTTCCAGCGCCACCAGATCGTCGCAACCGCCAATATGCTGGCCGTCGATAAAGATCTGGGGAACGGTGTGGCGGCCATTGGCACGGTCCATCATCGTACGGCGCTGCGAGGGGTCGCGCGACACGTCGGTCTCGGCGAAACCCGCGCCTTTCTGGTTCAGCAGGCGCTTGGCCATCATGCAATAGCCACAGGTGGGTGTGGTGTAGATCTCGATATTTGCCATGTTCCGTTCCTTTGGGTCAGCGGCAAATATAGGCACTTACGGTTCTTTCGCAACGCGCGCGAAAACCAGGACGGACACGTTTCTGGCACCGGCTGCGCGCAGAATATGTGTGGCTTCGCTCAACGTCGCACCGGAAGTCATGACATCATCCACAATCAAAACGTGCCGCCCATGGGCGCGATCTCTGTGGCGTGGATGCAGTTTCAACGCGCCTGAAACGGTTTCCTCGCGCGCAGCGGCATCCTTGCCATCCAATTTCGGCGTGGCGCGTGGGCGCAGCATCAGGTCCGGGCAGTAGTCCAGCCCGGCATCCTGTGCGATTCTCTGCGCCAGCAGGGCAGACTGGTTATAGCGGCGTTTCAACAAGCGCCATCGGTTCAAGGGTACCGATGTGACCAACATATCCTTCTGCAAAATTGGTCGTGCCGCCCGTGCCATCCATTCTGACATTGGCCGTGCCAAGTCCTGCCGGTCGCCGTGTTTCAGGCCCAGAACCATGCTGCGCGCGTTGTCGCTGTACAGAACTGCCGCACGTCCCCGGGACCAAGGTGGGGGTTTGCGCAGGCAATCGTCGCATCGCAGGTCTTCGTCTGCCTCATCCCCTTGCGGAACCGGCGTGCCGCACTGGTCGCAAACCGCGCCCACGATGAACGGCGTGTCGCGCCAGCAATCGCCGCAAAGGGCGAACTCTGTATCCACCGGGGCGCGACAACTCACACATTCCGGGGGAAAGATCATCCGTACCGCGCTTTGCAACCGATGGCTTCCGCCGTAAAAGGCCACCATGACCGAGACACCCCGCCTGACAGACCGCATCGCCCTGCGCCGAAACCGCCACCGCGCGTTAAACGCGCCCGCGCTTTTCCTGCAGGATGACGCCATTGATGAGGTTAAGGAAAGACTCATAGTGGTTAACAGGACGTTTACCAAAACCGCGATTGTCACCGGTTTTCCCGATCATTGGTCAACTGGCTTTCCCGAGGCGCAAGTGGTTACCGATGAACCTTTGCTGGATCTGGCGGAAGGCACACATGATCTGGTGATTCACGGGCTGGCCTTGCATTGGGCCGATGACCCGGTTGGCCAATTGGTGCAATGCCGCCGCGCGCTGCAGCCGGACGGGCTGTTCATTGCGGTGATGTTTGGCGGCCAGACGCTGGCAGAACTGCGCGCTGTTCTTGCCGAGGCCGAGGCGCGGCTGACAGGTGGACTGTCCCCCAGGGTTTTACCCATGGCCGAGATCCGGGATGCCGGCGCCTTGTTGCAACGTGCCGGTTTTGCCCTGCCTGTCGCCGATGGCTATGGGCGGCAAGTGCATTATCGCAACGCCCGTCACCTGATGCATGATCTGCGGGCGATGGGCGAAGGTAACGCACTGGCCGCGCGGCACAAAACACCGGCACGGCGCGCCTTGTTCGACATGGTGGATGAGGTCTATGCCACGAGCTTTCCCGCCCCCGGAGGCCGGATAACCGCAAGTTTCGAATTTGTGGTTCTGACCGGCTGGGCGCCGGATGCGTCACAACAGAAACCCCTGCGGCCGGGTTCCGCCGCATCGCGCCTTGCCGATGCGTTGAACACCGCCGAGATGCCGCTTTCTGACGCAGAACCCAAAACAAAGATTTGACCCGTCGACAAATTGCGCCACACCGTTTTAGAACGTTTGTAATCTGGCCTCAGGAAAATCTTGCATGACCCAATCGCCGCTGCCCGCCAACCACCCCGCCGTTCCACCTCGGAAAGTGGGGGTTTTGCTGGCCAATCTGGGCACGCCGGATGCGACCGACTATTGGTCAATGCGGCGATACCTGAACGAGTTTCTCTCGGACAAGCGGGTGATCGACTATCCGTCGTGGAAATGGCAACCCCTGTTGCAGCTTATCATATTGACAAAGCGCCCCTTTTCCTCGGGTGCGGCCTATAAGTCGATCTGGAACACCGAGCGGGACGAAAGCCCGCTGATGACCATCACGCGGGACCAGACCGCCGCGATTGCTGCGCGGATGAAAGACACCTATGGCGATCAGGTCGAGGTGGAGTTTTGCATGCGCTACGGCAACCCATCGACGGAAAGCAAGGTGCAGGCGCTGGTCGAAAAAGGCTGCCATAAGATCTTGTTTTTCCCGCTTTATCCCCATTATGCCGGGGCCACCTCGGCCACCGCGAATGACCAGTTTTTCCGCGCCCTGATGAAACAGACGTGGCAACCAACGGCCCGCGTGGTGGACCCGTATTTCGACAACCCCTTGTATATCGAAGCCCTGGCGCAATCGGTCGAGAAAGCCTATGCCGAGGCCGCTAACACCCCGGAATTGCTGATTGTTTCCTATCACGGCATGCCGAAACGATACCTGATGCAGGGCGACCCGTATCACTGCCAATGCCAGAAAAACACGCGCCTGCTGCGCGAACGTCTGGGCTGGGACGAAAGCCGTATCCGCACCACGTTCCAGTCGGTTTTTGGACCCGAGGAGTGGCTAAAACCCTATACAGTTGAAGAGGTTGCGCGGGTGGCCAAGGAAGAGGGCAAGAAACGCATCGCGGTGATTGCCCCGGCCTTTTCGGCGGATTGCATTGAAACGCTGGAAGAGATCAACGAAGAGATCGCGGAAAGCTTTGAGCATGCAGGCGGCGAGGCGTTTACCTATATCCCCTGCCTCAATGACAGCCCGGCGCATGTGGATGCCTTGAGTCAGATCATTCAGGACAACCTGGCAGGGTGGGTCTGACGGCCCTGTTTAACGGGGTTTTTAAAGTTTCACCCGACCCCGCACCCCAAAAATGAAAAAGGCGGCTGCGCGAACAGCCGCCTTTTTAAACTTTTGATCCGTCAGGTCTTACGACGCAGCGGCTGCAACCAGTACCAGGAACAGCAGCGGGATCAGGATGCCGCCATCCGACGAAGAAGTTTCTTCGACGATGATTTCCGGCTCAACAACGGGATCCGAAACAGCGCCGGCAAAAGCGGTCGAAGCAGCTACGGACAGAGCGGCAGCAAGAGCGAGTTTTTTCATAGTATCCTCCAGGATAATGCGCGCGGACAAAATTCGCCCGAACGCACTCAAGACTGTTTGTGCACTTACCCTCTAAGCATCGCCTAGAATTTTTTGCAACAATGCAATAGGCAAAAAACTGTTTTCCGGCCCTTTGTTGGTCAAATGAGCAACACTTGGGTACCAACTTTGGTCAGTGCGAACAGTTCCTGGATGTGTTCGTTGAACAGCCCAATGCACCCATTTGACGATCTGCGGCCAATTTTGCGCGTGTCATGCGTGCCGTGGATACGGTAATACGTCCAGCTGAGATAAAGCGCATGCGTACCCAAGGGGTTGTCAGGACCCGGGCCGATATAGTCCGGCCATTCGGGGTTGCGGATTTTCATCGATGGCGTCGGGCGCCAGCTGGGGCCTTCGACCTTGCGCACGATTGACGTGCGGCCGCGGCGTGTCAGCTCTTCGGACACCGGAACGCTGGAGGGGTACAGTTTGTACAGGCTCTCGTCTTCGGACCAGTAATGCAGCGCGCGCGAGGTGGTATCGACCAGAACGGCACCCTTGTTCAGGTTGGCGAAATAGGGGCGCCAATCCAGCGAGCGAAAGCCCGAGATGTTACGGCGGGCATATTCCACCGGCTCTTCGATCAGGGTCGAATTGGCGTTGGGGTCGGCTGCTTCGCCGCCCTCTTGCGCCCAGCTGCGTGTCGCGACGTTGTAAAGCGCGGCTGCAGATCCCGCCAGGAACACACGGCGCAGGGCAATATCTGATGGTCGTTTGGTCACAGCAAACTCCTGTGTTCATCGGTCTGGTGCACCATAGGGGGGCTGTTGCAATGGTGCAAATCAACTTGCGCCGGGAATCGCCGAACTTTGCCGAAGCGTTTGAAACGTACAACGGGACCGGATAGAGAAAAGCGAACGATCCAAAAGAGCGGTACCTTTCGAATGCGCAAACTGTTGTTTCTTTTTTCGGCAATCTTTGCCCTCGCCGCGTGTGAACCGCCGATCGAGCTTGAACTGGGTCCCGATGGCCGCCCGAAACAACGGGTTTATCGGATCAACAATGCGCAAGCCGGGAAAATCCAGTTCCGTATGCTGGATTCGGTCAACAACGTTCGGGCGGCCGCCGCTGCGGCGCCGCTGGAGCTGAACGCACAACTGACAGCGGCCGCCGCGACCCACGCGCGCGACATGTCGGTGCAGAACCGCCCTTGGCACTTTGGCTCGGACGGGTCTTCGCCTTTGGATCGGACCTTGCGGTCGGGCTATCCGGGGATGTTTCTGGGCGAACTGATTTCGGAAACCTTCGAGACCGAGATCGAAACACTGGCGGCCTGGATGGAAGATCCGGCAACCCGCGCCGTAATACTGGAACCGCGGGCGACCGAGATGGGGTTTGCCTTTTTCCAAGAGCAAAACGGCAAGATCTGGTGGACATTGGTCACTGGCGGCCCCGGTGCCCCGCAAACGCCCGCCGCCAACCCGTTCGCGGATCAGGGGCTGGAGATCGAGCAGGAAAGCTAGGCCAGAATGTCGATCGGCGTGCCGATCCGCACCATGGCATAGATGTCTTCCATCTCGCGGTTTTCGACCGAGATACAGCCGGCTGTCCAATCATCGCCCTTTGCGCGGAACAGGTTGGGCTGTCCGTGGATAAAAATGTCGCCGCCCGGGCTTTGGCCCAGCGCGGCGGCCTCGGCGCGGTCCTGTGCGTTGGGGTACGAGATCCCTAACGACAGATAGAAGCTGCTGCGCGGATTGCGGCGATCGATGAAATACCGGCCCTCGGGTGTTTTCCCGTCGCCTTCGACCTTCTTGTCGCCAGCGGGGGCAAAGCCCAGCTCGATCTCGTAGGCCTCCAGCACTTTGGAATGGTGCAACAGGTACATGCGGCGGTCGCCTTTCTGAACCTGAATACGTGTCACCTCGGGGCCGTTATAGCGCCGAATGCGCGGTCCGGAACTGCACCCGAAGCCAACACCACCTGTCTGCGAGAAACCATCGATACTGCCCATATTTATTTTGGCGGCAATCTACGCGATTTTGGTCCGTTTGGCACGATCAAACCCGCGTTACCCCTGCGTAAATTGCGCGGCCAGTTCGATATGCGGCGACCAGCGGAACTGATCGACGACCTGCACCCAGTTCAACGTATAACCCCCTGCAATCAGCGCGGCGGCATCGCGGGCAAAGGTGGCGGGGTTGCACGACACGGCGCCGATCACCGGCACGTCGCTGGCGGCAAGGCGCGCGGTCTGCGCCTCGGCCCCGGCGCGGGGCGGGTCGATTGTAACGGCGTCGAAGGCGTTCAGTTCGTCGGGTTCCAACGGGCGGCGGAACAGGTCGCGTGCCTCGGTTGTGACGGTTTTCAGACCCTGCGCATGGCGCCAACCGGCATCAAGCGCGTCGGTCATGGCTGCGTCGCCTTCCACCGCATGTACCTCGGCGTTTTCGGCCAGCGGCAAAGCGAACGTGCCACATCCGGCGAACAGGTCGGCCACTTTCTTCGCATTGCCAACGGCGTCGCGCATCGCAGCGACCAGCGCGCCCTCGCCCTGGGCGGTGGCTTGCAGGAACGCGCCAGGCGGCGGGACCACCTGCGCGCGACCAAAGGACTGCGCGGGCGGCCGGCGTTCCACCACACGCTCGCCGTTCCACGACAAGCGCGCCAGGTCCAGACGATCGGCAAACGCGGCCAGCTCTGCAAATGCGGCACCTTCAAACGGTTTGGCATTGCTGACGGCAAGATCGATGCCACCGTCCGAGCCCGTTATTTGCAGAGCGATCTCGCCTTTGCGCGACGCACCATGTGTCACTATTTCACCCAAACGCGGCACAATCTGCATCAGATCGGGATGCAACAAATGGCATTCGGCAATCGCGACGATGTTGGCCGAGCCGCGCGCGTGAAATCCGACGATCGGCGCAGACTTGCCGCGCCGACCGGCCAATGTTGCGCGGCGGCGGCTGGCGGCGGGGGAGGTCTGAATGGTGCGAAACGGTGCCTCGATCCCATGGGCCTGCAGCGCCTGCCGCACCACCTGTTGCTTCCAGTCCGCAACAAAATCGTCATGGGCGTGCTGCAAGGCGCAGCCGCCGCAGGTTTTGAAATGCTTGCAGGGCGGGCGCACGCGGTTGGCCGAAGGCGTGACAATACGCGGCTGCGCAATGCGGCCATCCACGACCGCGCCGTCGATCTCTTCGCCCGGCAGGGTCAGCATGGCATAGACCGGGCCGTCGGCAATACCGTCGCCCTTGTGCCCCAATCGGCGGATTGTATGCGTCATTCAGCGGCGTCCTTTACCCCAATGAACCCGCCGGATTGGCGGGCCCAGAACTTGGCGTAAAGTCCTCCGGCCTGCAACAGCTGATCGTGACTGCCTTCTTCGGCAATGCGGCCGGATTCCAGCACGATAATCCGGTCCATCTGCGCGATGGTCGACAGGCGGTGGGCGATGGCCAGCACCGTCTTGCCCTCCATCACCCGGCCCAGCGCGGATTGAATCGCGGCCTCAACCTCGCTGTCCAGCGCGCTGGTGGCCTCGTCCAGCACCAGGATCGGCGCATCCTTGAGGAACGCGCGCGCCAGCGCGATCCGCTGTCGTTGGCCGCCCGACAGTTTCACGCCGCGTTCACCCAGATACGCATCATAGCCTTTGCGGCCCTGAAAATCGGTCAGGTCGGGGATGAAATCATGCGCCTCAGCCCGTTTTGCGGCGGCGATCACGTCATCCTCGGACGCGTCAGGCTGT
Organism: Actibacterium mucosum KCTC 23349; assembly: GCF_000647975.1. Taxonomy (GTDB): domain Bacteria; phylum Pseudomonadota; class Alphaproteobacteria; order Rhodobacterales; family Rhodobacteraceae; genus Actibacterium; species Actibacterium mucosum. The sequence continues at coordinate 392,096 of NZ_JFKE01000001.1, read as the reverse complement.
CCGTAGAGGATATTGTCACGGGCCGAGCGGTTAAACATCGCGGTTTCCTGCGTGACCATGCCGATCTGGCGGCGCAGGCTTTCCTGCGTGACCCCGGCCACATCGTGCCCGTCGATCAAAACGCGGCCTTTTTCGGTGTCATAGAGCCGTAACAGCGTGGACACCAACGTCGATTTCCCCGCGCCCGAGGCGCCGACGATGCCCACCTTTTCACCCGGAGCGATGTCCAGTGACAGGTCAAAAACCCCGCCCGTGTCGCGGCCGTAGGAGAACGTCACATTGTCGAAATGAATATGTCCGGTCACTTCTGGCATCTGCGCGGCGTCCGGCGCGTCCACCAGATCATGCGGCACGTTCAGGGTGCGCATGCCGTCCTCGATCTCGCCAATTTTGGAGTAGATGCCCATCAACGTGAACGACACCCAGCCGGTCATCTGGCTGAGCCGCAGCGACATTGCGCCAATGGCGGCGATCTGACCGGCCGTGGCCGACCCTTGGGTCCAGAAATAGATCGACATACCCACCAGCAGCACCGGCAGAAACCCGGCCAGCACCATCAGAAGCGTGCGGAACGAGACCGAGATGACGCCATAGCGGATGGCGGCCTGACGGTAAGTCTGGATGGCATCGATGGCGGCGCGGTCTTCATGGGCGGAATGGGCGAACAGCTTGACGGTGCGCATATTGGTGATCGTATCGACGATCTGCCCCGTCACCCCGGCACGCGCGCCGGCGCGGCCTTTGGCCTGCACGCGGATGCGCGGCATGAAATAGGCGATGAAACGCAGGTAAAGCACGATCCAGACCAGCAGGATGATCGCCACGCGCCAATCCACCGCCATCAGGATCACCGCCGCCGAGATGACCGAGACCAGCGCGAAGACAATCGTATTGATCACCTCGACCGCGGTTTCCGTCAGCGCCGCCGAGGTCTGCATTTCCTTCTGCGCAATCCGCCCGGCAAAGTCGTTGTCAAAGAACGAAACCGACTGACCCAGCGTCCAGCGATGCAACCGCGCCTGCACCTGCGCCGAGGCACCGGGCCCCAATAACAGGTTCTGCACCACCGCGTTGGCGGCAAAAATCACTGGCCGCAGAAACAAAACGAAGACTGTGATGCCGAAAAAGAGCCAGAAATGGCTGGCCAGCAGCCCGTCAGGCCCATGCGCCAGCGCCGTATCGATCACAAGGCCCAAAAGGAAGGCGGCGATGATATCCAGCGTGCCGCCCAGCCCCGAGGCCAGCGTGCCGGCGGCCAGAATCGGATAGGTGCCGCGCAGCCCCCAGACCATGAAAGGCAGCAGTTTCTGCGGCGGCGGCGTATCGATTTTGACAAACGGATCGTGCCGGTCGACCAGCCGCATCAGGCCGATACGGTGAAAGATCCGCTCCCAAATCATTCGGCTGCCTCCGTTCCGATGAAGCCGCCAGACTGCCGCGCCCAGAACCCGGCGTAAAGCCCGCCCTTGGCCAGCAATTCGTCATGGCTGCCATCTTCGACAATACGGCCGCCATCCATGACTACAATGCGATCCATATGCGCAATGGTGGACAAGCGGTGTGCGATGGCAATCACCGTCTTGCCCTGCATCACGCCATACAGCGTCTGTTGAATCGCGGCCTCAACCTCGCTGTCCAGGGCGCTGGTGGCCTCGTCCAGCACGAGGATCGGCGCATCTTTGAGGATGACGCGGGCCAGGGTGATCCGCTGACGCTGCCCGCCTGACAGTTTCACCCCGCGCTCGCCCACTTCGGCGGCGTATCCGGTATTGCCCTTGGGATCGGTCAGATCGGCGATAAACCCGTCAGCTTCGGCCCGCTGTGCGGCCTCGATCACCTCGGCCTCAGAGGCATTGGGATTGCCGTACAGAATGTTGTCGCGAATCGACCGGTGCAACAGCGCGCTGTCCTGGCTGACCATGCCGATGGTCTGACGCAGGCTGTCCTGGGTCACCTGCGCGATGTCCTGACCGTCGATCAGGATGCGGCCCTGTTCGATGTCGTAAAACCGCAGCAGCAGCTTGACCAGGGTCGATTTGCCAGCACCCGACCGGCCCACGATGCCCACTTTTTCGCCCGGCTTGATCGTCAGCGACACGCCATCCAACCCACCGGTTTTGCGGCCGTAATGGTGGCTGAGAGACTGAACCTGCACCTCGCCCTGCGTCAGCTGCAGCGGCTTGGCGTCCGGTGCGTCCTTCAGGGTGATCGGCTGCGCAATCGTCTCCATTCCTTCGGACACCACGCCGAGGTTTTGGAAGAACGAGGTCATCGCCCACATGATCCAACCGGTCATCGCGTTCAACCGCAGCACCAGCGCCGAGGCCGCGGCGATAATGCCCACCTCGGCCAGCCCGCCCGACCACAGCACGATGGCCCAGCCGATCACGCCCACGATCAGGAACCCATTGATCACCGTCAGGCCCAGATCCATGTTGGTATAGATCCGCATTTCCGCCTGAAACGTTTTGCGTGTGTTTTCGATCGCTTCCTTGGCATAGGTCAGCTCTTGCCCCTGCTGGGCGAACATCTTGACCGAATGGATGTTGGTATAGCTGTCCACGACACGGCCCGTCACCTCGGACCGGGCGTTCGACGCGGCCTCGGACGCGGGCACCACACGCCGGATCGTCCAGCGCAACAGCAGAATATACAGCACAAACCAGACCAAAAGCGGCACCGCCAGCCGCGCGTCGGCCTGACCCAGAACCACAATCGCACCGATCATATAGGCCAGCGCATAGGTGATCGCGTCAAAGACCTGAAACACCGCCTCGCCGGCGGCGGGCGGGGTTTGCATGATGCGGTTGGCGATACGGCCGGCAAAGTCATCCTCGAACCAGCCGACCGATTGGCGCAGCACGTGGTTATGCGACCGCCAGCGGATCAGCGTGCCGAAATTTGGCAGGATCGCGTTGTTCAGCAGCAGCGAGCCAAGCACCTGAATGGCCGGTCGCACAATCAGCAAGAACGCCGCCATCGCCAGAAACTCGGCCCCGTGCGTGTCCCAGACCGCGGCCGGGCTGGTGGTGGTCAGCAGCGTAACCAGCCGACCCATGTAAAAGATCAGCCACAGCTCGACCATGGCGATGACAATCGACATCGCGGCGGTGACGACATAGACCCGTTTGAACGGCTGCGAATACCCCCACAGGAACCCCCGCAAAGTGCGGGGCGGATTATCCTGCGGCTGAAAAGGCGTATAGGGATCTACGAGGTTCTCGAAGAAACGAAACATGGCAATACCTGAAATGTGACCAGCCAGATATAGGCCCCGCCGAGACGCGCGTCGAGTGAAGCTTGTGCAACAGCTAGCGCAAGGTTTGCAACAAGGCCGCCCGGTTTGGTTTCAGATCCGCGGCCAGCCAAGCCTCTTTCGCGCGATTCAGGGCCTGACCCAGCGCTTTGCCCTGCAGTTCGGGCATCAGATCGGCAGGTTTCAGCGGAAACTCGGTTGCAACGCCGCGCTCTACTTCGGTCCGCCAGTTCGGCGGCAGCGGCTGTTCGGTCAACGCAGCGCGCAACAGGATCGCGTCGCGTGCTTTGTCCTTGCCAAGCGTGTGGCCCATGGCAGCCGGCGAGCCGCTGGCGTTTTGTATCTCGTCCAGGTGCCGCGCCTCGACCCGGCTGAGCCGCAGATGTGCAGCCACGTCCGTTCCGCCCAGCGCGCCAAGGCGGCGCACGGGATCAGGTGCGCAGCCATCTTCCAAATGAATTAGGATCGGCAGAAACCGGGCGTCTGATCCGGGCAGAATCTGCGCCAGAACACCAGACTGTGCCATCGCCGCAACCGCGCGCTCCGGGTCTGGTGCGGCCAGCAACTTTTTCATCTCTGTCCCGATCCGTTCGCGCGAAAGCGTCTCTATTCCAGCCGAATTTGCCGCACAAGCCGCCAGTCCGTCCGGGTCAAATCCGGCCTCAGGATCGGCATACCAGGCATGAAACCGAAAGAACCGCAGGATGCGCAGGTAGTCCTCGCGGATACGCAGATCGGCGTCATCAATGAACCGCAACCGCCGCGCGTTCAGGTCGGCGATTCCCTGGCCAACCGGGTCCAACACCACGCCATCGCGCGCGGCATAAAGCGCATTCATGGTGAAGTCGCGCCGGTGCGCGTCGTCTTCGACATTGTCTGCAAAGGCCACCACGGCCCGGCGGCCATCGGTTTCCACATCGCGGCGAAAGGTTGTGACCTCGAACGGGGTATGGCCCACCACCAGCGTCACGGTCCCGTGGTCGATCCCGGTGGGTACAGCGCGAATGCCCGCCGCGGCGGCCAGTTCCAGCACCCGCCGCGGGCGGGCGTCGGTGCTGATATCCAGATCCGAGACCGGCGCACCCAAAAGCGCATTGCGCACGCAGCCGCCGACGAAATAGGCGACGTGGCCGGCATCTTCCAACATTGCGCAGACGGTCTGCGATGCGCGATCGCCCAGCCAGTCTGCGTCGATCCGGGTCATGCTTGCAGCCGGTCGCTGAGCCCGCGCAGAATACGCGCGGTGGCACCCCAGATGTAATAGGGTCCGTAGGGCACGGTATAGTAATGCCGCTGTTGCCCCCGCCAGCGGCGCGACTGCACCTGAAACTGCGCGGGGTTGGCAATATGGGTGTATGGTACGCGGAACACCTCATCCACCTCACCGGGCTCGGGAACAGGCACAAACGTGCCGGAAAACAGGCCCACAACCGGCGTCACGTCAAATCCAGTGACGGTTTCGTGGGCGCCAAGCTCGCCCAGAATCTCGACGCCTTCCGACGGCAGGCCGATCTCTTCGCGGGCTTCGCGCAGGGCCGTGGCGGCCAGATCGACGTCGCCCTCGTCTTGTTTGCCACCGGGAAAGGCAACCTGGCCGGGGTGGTGTTTCAGCCGCGACGAGCGCTTGGTCAGGATCAGATCCCACCCCGTTTCCGCTTGCGCAAAGGCCACCAGAACGGCCGCCGGGCGCAGCTCGCGCGCGGGGCGAACGCCCGGGTTCAGGTCAAAGTCCGACGATCCCGGCCCTTCGGCCGAGATCGCAGTTTTCAGGATCTGGCGCAGCTCATTCGCCGTCACTTGGGACACTTTCGGCCTCGAACCCAACGGTCTTGGGGTCCAGGCTGTAATGCGCGCCGCAGAACTGGCAATCGGCGGTCACGCGGCCCTCGGGCGTGGTCATCTTTTCGATGTCCTTGGCCGAATAGATCGACAGGCTGTTGCGCACGCGCGCCTCGGAACAGGTACAGCCAAACTGTGCCGGTTGCGGGTCGTAGACGCGCGGGCTTTCCTCGTGGAACAGGCGCAACAACAGCTCGGTCGGTTGCACGGTGGGTCCGATCAATTCCAGATCTTCAACCGTGTCCAACAAGGTATTGGCCCGTACCCAGTTTTCCTCGTCATCGCCTTCCAGTAGGTCAGCGGCGGCCAACAATTGCGGTTCGCCCTCTTTCTGCTCCAGCAATGGCGAGGCTTTGGGCATATGTTGCAACATCACGCCACCCGCACGCCAGCCTTCGGCCTGACCCGGCAAGATCGATTTGCCGAAACTGAGCGAGAACCGCGTGGGCAGCTGCTCGGACTGCGCGAAATAGGTTTCGGCACAGGCGGCAAGCGAGCCTGCCTCGGCATTCAGCGGGGTAATACCCTGATAGGGAACAGTCCCCTCGCCCTGATCGATCAAGATCGCGAAGAAGCCTTTACCAACCTGGCTGAAAGGATCGGCCTTTTCGTCAAGACGTTGGGCATCGAAACTGGCATAGGCGCGCAGCCGCGCGGGCTCGCCGGCGGCGGATGGACCAAAATAGTCGGTCGCGATCAGACGCGCCGGCCCGTCACCGCGAATTTGCAGCGACAGTTTCCAGCGCAGGTCGATGGTTTGCCCGATCAACGCGGTCAACAACGCGGCCTCGGCCACGAGGGCCTCGATCACGGGGGGATAGTCGTGCTGACCAAGAATGGTGTCCAACGCGCCATCCAAACGTGCCACGCGGCCACGAATATCGCTTCGGTCTAGCTGAAACGGCAGAATGGTGTCGTCCCAGGCGATTTGAGATCCAATTGACATGGGGTTTCCTTGAGAGCCTGAAGTTGGCATACCGCGACTAGATAGGGCGTTCAACCGGGACAAAAAGGGGCAAGGTGATGATCAGGCGATTTGGGCCCGCGGTTAAACGCGATCAGCGGTACACGTTGCGCCACGGCGTTTACAGTGTGTTGAAGCGCGAAAACCAGGTGCTTTTGACCCATCAGGCCGCGCCCGAACCCGAGTTTCAGTTGCCTGGCGGCGGCATTGATCCCGGTGAACAGCCCATCGCCGCGCTGCATCGCGAAGTGTTCGAGGAAACCGGCTGGCGCATCGATGTGATCCGACGGTTGGGCGCATTTCGCCGGTTTGTCTATATGCCCGAGTACGACATGTGGGCAGAGAAGCTGTGCCATATTTACCTTTCCCGGCCAGTGCGTCGCCATGGCCCCCCGTCCGAAGCTGGCCACACCGCGGTTTGGATGCCGCGTGATCAGGCGCTGGCGGCGCTGGCCAATGACGGCGACCGGCATTTTGCAAGCCGGGCCTAATTCCGAAATTACACGCCTTCGTATTCGAACAGCACCGCTGACACGTCGTCTTCCAAAGGTTCGGCGCCGCGTTGCTCGGTCAGCATCCAGAACAGATCGTCCAGCATTTCGTGCCCCCGCAATTTGGCGGCGCGGTTCAGCATCTTTTCCAAACCTTCCTGTTCCAGCATTTCGCCATCCGTGCAGACGCTTTCGGTAAACCCGTCGGAATAAAAAAGAATGCGATCGCCTGGCTGCAGCTGTACCTCGAAATTTTCGAACTCTACATCCGGCAGCAGGCCCACCGGCATTCCGCCGTCGCCCACAAACTCGACCCGCCCATCGGCGCGCTGAATGACGGGATGCGTATGCCCGGCCTGGGTGACCGACAAATGCCCGGTGGTCAGGTCAACAATGGCGTAGGCCATTGTGAAATACTCCCCCACACCATTATCGCCCAACAGCCGCTGATTCAGCGATTCGGCAACATGGGCTGGCTTGTGCAGCGCATAGAAATCTTCAAACCGCTTCTCGACCGCAAGATTGTGGTCCAGAAACTCTCCACTAAGATAACCGGCAAGACGTGCCGTCATCAGGGCCGAGGTGATGCCATGCCCAGAGACATCGATGTTGTAAAACGCAAGCCGGTTATAGTTGGGGTCAAATGCGCCAACCAAATCGCCGCCCACGTGGCCACAAGGCTTGATGAACAACGAAACCGTGTTCCTGCCAACCGACAGGGTGTTTCTTGGCACCAGGGATTCCTGAATCTTGCGTGCCTGTAAAAGGTCACGATCAATGGCGTCATAAAGCCCCTGAAGCTCTGTCAACGCGTCGGTAATGATCTGGTTCTTTTCGTTCAGCTGCGATTCCATTTTCAGAACCCGCTCGCCCGAGGTCAGGCGCGCCTTGAGTTCGGCGGCATTTACCGGCTTGGTTAGGAAATCATCCGCGCCCACTTCCAGCCCGTGCACCATTTCCTCGGTCTCGGACTTGGAGGTCAGCAGGATGAAATAGCCATAACCCTCGCGATCCAGCTTGCGAAAGCGGCTGCAAAACTCCAACCCGTTCATGCCCGGCATCATCCAGTCGCTGATGATGATATCCACGGGATGGGTGGCGCAAATGTCTAATGCTTCGGCACCGGTGGCAGCTTCGATCACCTCGTAACCCCAGCGCGCCAAGAGGGCGCGCACGATACGGCGTTGGACCCGACTGTCGTCGACCAGCAAAACGGTGTGCTTCTGCGGTGATTCTATCGCAGGTTCCGCGTGCGTTTTCAGCGTTTTAGTCGAAATGGGACTCACCATGGAAAACTCTTGGATCGCCCCGTTTTGCACAGGGGTGATTTAACGCCGAGTGAAGCGTCGAATTTTATCTATCCCCGGTTGGATGGTCATGTCTTGTTAAGGGCTTTTGGTTAAGCCTTTGGTCATGGGTGGTGGCGAAATCAGACCATGAGGAACGAATGCTGGACTGGGATCGCGTATTAGAGCTGAAAGACGAAGTGGGGGAGGAAGCTTTTGCCGAAGTGGTGGAGCTTTTTCTTGAAGAAGTGGAAGAGGTGCTGACACGCTTCCGCGCCGATGGCGTAACCGAAACCATCGCCGAGGATCTTCACTTTCTGCGCGGCTCGGCGATGAATCTGGGGTTTTCCGACGTGGCCGAGATTTGCGGCGCGGGGGAAAAATCAGCCAAGTCGCTGGGGATCGAAATGGTGTCCTTGCAGCCGCTTTTCGAAAGCTACGACAAGTCCAAGACGATGCTTTTGAGCGGAATTGACAGCAGCTTTGCCGCCTAGGCTCAGATCACCAGACGCGACAGCAACTCGTCATCGGTGATGTCCTGATAGACAAAGCCGGTTTGTTCAAGCTTCTCAAACAACACGCCAAAGTTCTCGGCCCGCGAGGTTTCGATCCCGATCAGGACGGACCCAAAATTGCGGGCGGATTTCTTGAGGTATTCAAACCGGGCGATGTCGTCGTCCGGGCCCAGCATATCCAGAAAATCCCGCAAAGCGCCGGGGCGTTGTGGCATCCGCAGGATAAAGTACTTCTTGCGGCCAAGGCTTCGCTGGGCGCGTTCTTTCACCTCGGGCAGGCGTTCGAAGTCGAAATTGCCGCCCGACACGATGCATACCACGGTTTTGCCTGCAACCTGGCCGCGCAGATCCTTAAGTGCATCGATCGACAACGCGCCGGCGGGTTCCAGAACCACGCCCTCGGTGTTCAGCATGTCGATGATCGTCTCGCAAATCCGGTCCTCGGGCGGGGTCAGGATCTTGCCTTTGGCCACCGGTTTCAGAACCTCGAACGGCAGAGCGCCGATCCGCGCAACGGCAGCGCCATCAACGAAACTGTCGACTTGCATCAACGTCTGCGGCGCGCCGATCTGAACCGCGGCCTGCAACGAAGCGCCGCCCGCGGGTTCAACAAAGCGGAAATCGGTTTCCGGGGCGGCCGCACCAAAAACCTGCACCATGCCCGCCGACAAGCCACCACCACCCACCGGCAGAACCATAAGATCCGGCGCGCCGCCCAGTTGTTCAAGGATTTCCAGCCCAACCGAGGCCTGGCCTTCGATCACATCGGCATCGTCGAACGGGGCAAGGAAGTGCCCGCCGGTTTCAGAACAATAGCTTTGCGCGGCCGCCAGCGTATCGTCGAAATAATCGCCAATCAGGCGAATCTCGATCTGATCGCCGCCAAAACTGCGGGTTTTGTCGATCTTCTGTTGCGGGGTGGTGACGGGCATGAAAATTGCGCCACGGACGCCGAAGTGACGACAGGCATAGGCCACACCCTGCGCGTGGTTGCCGGCGCTGGCACAGACAAAGGTGCGAGTCTCGGGCGCAGCCGCCAACGCCTTGCGCATCGCGTTGAAAGCGCCGCGGATCTTGTAGCTGCGCACGGGCGAGACATCTTCGCGCTTCAACCAGATATCTGCCTCGTAAAGGTCCGACAGGTAGTCGTTGCGCAGCAGGGGCGTTGCCTCGAAAACATTGCGCATGGCGTCGGTGGCCGCGCGGGCTTTGGTCAGAAAATCTGTCATCTGGTACATTTCGCGCGTTGGCCCACATTCCGCAAGCAGCTTGCACGCGTTTCCGGCGAATTGGCCCCGCAATCCCTTGCCCTTATGGTCAAAACCCGGTATCGCCCGCGCGATACTCGAACGTTGTGGAGAACGGCATGTCTGCGCCTAAAAAAGTTGTGCTGGCCTATTCGGGCGGTCTGGATACCTCGATCATCCTGAAATGGCTGCAAACGGAATATGGCTGCGAGGTTGTCACCTTTACCGCTGACCTTGGTCAGGGCGAAGAGCTGGAACCGGCACGCGCCAAGGCCGAGATGATGGGCGCCACGGGCATCTATATCGAAGACCTGCGCGAAGAGTTCGTGCGCGATTTCGTATTCCCGATGTTCCGCGCCAACGCGCTGTACGAGGGGCTGTACCTGCTGGGCACCTCGATCGCGCGGCCGCTGATCTCGAAACGTCTGGTGGAAATTGCTGCCGAGACCGGCGCCGATGCGGTGGCCCATGGTGCCACCGGCAAAGGCAATGACCAGGTGCGGTTTGAGCTGGCGGCTTATGCGCTGAACCCTGATATCAAGGTGATTGCGCCGTGGCGCGACTGGGACCTGTCCAGCCGCACCAAGCTGATCGAATTTGCCGAGATGCACCAGATCCCGATTGCCAAGGATAAACGCGGCGAGGCGCCGTTCAGCGTGGATGCAAACCTGCTGCACACCTCGTCCGAGGGCAAGGTTCTGGAGAATCCCGCCGACGAAGCGCCCGATTACGTCTATCAGCGCACCGTGCATCCCGAAGACGCCCCCGATACGCCCGAGTTCATCGAGGTGGGTTTCGAAAAAGGGGACGCGGTCAGCATCAATGGCGAGGCGATGAGCCCGGCAACGGTCCTGACCAAGCTGAACGAGCTGGGCGGCAAGCACGGCATTGGCCGTCTGGATCTGGTCGAGGGCCGGTTTGTCGGCATGAAATCGCGCGGGATCTACGAAACCCCCGGCGGCACCATCCTGCTGGAAGCGCATCGCGGGATCGAGCAGATCACACTGGACCGGGGTGCGGCGCATCTGAAGGACGAGCTGATGCCGAAATATGCCGAGCTGGTCTATAACGGCTTCTGGTTCAGCCCCGAGCGCGAGATGCTGCAGGCGCTGATCGACAAATCGCAGGAACACGTGACCGGCACCGTGCGGCTGAAGCTGTACAAAGGTTTGGCCCGTACGGTGGGCCGGTGGTCGGATCATTCGCTTTATTCCGAAGCGCATGTGACCTTTGAGGATGACGCGGGCGCCTATGATCAGAAAGACGCCGCCGGGTTCATTCAGCTGAACGCGCTGCGTCTGAAACTGCTGGCCGCGCGGGATCGTCGCCTTAAGAAGTAAGCGCGTGTTCGCGCAGGCGCTCGTACACGGGTAGGGCCTGCGCACACAGATCAGCCAAGGGGCCGGTCAGCGACGGCAATGGCCCCTCGGGCGCGGCAAAGCCCGTGCTTTGATGCACGGCGCCGTACCATACCGGCGCCCAGACCCCGTCGTCGGGGTGACCACCCGCCGGCCAGGACAGCATACTTGGCACAAACGCGATGCCCAGCTTGTCGCAAAGACGCTGTATAATCCCGGCCGGATTGGCACGAATATCAACCGAATCCAGAACCAGCGGGTTCTGACCGGTCAGGTGCGTCACGTGGTCAAAAAGCTCTCCCTGCAGGGCAAAGCCAATATCCTGAAGCGTCGGGTTTTCGTATTTCTGGGCGAAACTGGCGATCACGCGGGCGGGGTGGCGGATCAGGAAGACGTTTTGACATTCGGCCATCCAGTCACGTGGAACGTTCGGCAGCATGTGCTGGCACATGTGTTTTTGATAAAACAGCGGCTTTCCACCCGGAACCGGGCCAAGGCAGGTGGCCGCGACACGGCTGGGGTCACATTCGCCATCGTCGATGATCTCTTGGTGCATCGGGTGGTGCAACCCGGTTTCGGTCAGGTACGCGGCATAGAACGGCTCGTCCCACACGGCGCTGTCCCCGCGCGCGGCAAAGGCGTACATCATGGCGGTCGAGATATTGCGGGGGCCGGACCACATGGCGATGCGCATCAGGGGTTCCTTTGTTTTGTTTGCCCAAGGCTTAGCGCGTCAGGCAATTCGGGGAAAGCGGTTCCTCACGCGGGTTCTCACGGCAATTTTGGTTACAGGTGATCAAGCTTGGCGATAGCCTGAGATCAACCCAGATGCAGGAGGCCCGCATGCCGATGACATTGCAAGCATTCAAATCGATCACCCTGATGGCGGCGATGGCCTGTGGCCTGTCGCTCAGCTGTGCCCGCGCGGATCAGCTGACCGTTGCCGGAGGCTGTTTCTGGTGCGTGGAAAGCGACTTTGAGTCCGTGCAGGGCGTGGGCGATGTGGTCTCGGGGTTTACCGGCGGCACCGTGGCCAACCCAACCTATAAGCAGGTTGTGCGTGGCGGCACGGGGCATTTGGAAGCGGTGCAAATCAATTTCGACGAAAGCCAGATCAGCACCGATCAGATCCTGCACCTGTTTTTCCGTTCAATCGATGCCACCGATGCCGGGGGTCAATTCTGCGACCGCGGCCACAGCTACAGCACCGCGGTTTTTGTTGCCAATGACGCCCAGCGCGCGGCCGCCGAACGCGCCAAGGCCGAGGCCGAGGCCGAATTGGGCCAGAAGATCGTGACCCCGATCCTGCCCGCCGGCGCGTTCTACGCGGTCGATGAATACCACCAGGATTATTACAAACAGTCCAAGAAGATCCTGACGCGGTTTGGCCTGATCTCGAAGAAAGACGCCTATAAACGGTATCGCACAGCCTGCGGCCGCGATGCCCGTGTGCAAGAGCTGTGGGGCAACGCGGCGCCGTTTGCAGGCTCGTGATCAGCGCGTCTTGGACGCGGCCACCAAGGCCATGTTCAGGATGTCGTTCACCGTCGACACCGTCGAACAGACCTGAATAGGTTTGCCAACGCCCGACAGGATCGGCCCGATCACCGTGGCCCCGGCCATTTCCTGCATCAACTTGACCGAGATCGAGGCCGAGTGCCGTGCCGGCACAACCAGAACATTGGCCGGGCCGGTCAGGCGCGAGAACGGATATTTCTGCGCCGCATCGTGGTTCAGGGCCACATCGACGGTCATCTCGCCCTCGTACTCGAAATCAACCCCGCGCGCGTCCAGAACCTTGGGCGCCATCAGCATCTTCTCGGCCCGTTCGGATACCGGGTAGCCAAAGGTTGAGAAACTGACAAATGCAACGCACGGTTCCAGACCCATATCGCGGGCCACTTCGGCGGCACGTTCCGCGATATTGGCCAAGTCGGTCTCGTCGGGCCATTCATGCACCAGTGTATCCGTAATCAGCACGATCTTGCCCTGATGCAGCACCGCCGTCACACCCACGGCGCCATCTTCGGCGCTGGCATCAAAGACGTGGTTGATCAGCTCCATGATATGGGCTGATTTCCGCGTTGCGCCTGTCACCATGCCATCGGCGTGACCATGCGCCAGCATCAGCGATGAAAAGACATGCCGGTCGCGCGACGCAAGGCGGTGGCAATCCTGCATGTCAAAGCCTTTGCGTTGCAGGCGTTGGTACAGGAAATCGCGATAGGCATCCAAATGCTGGGTCTTGGCGGCGTTCATGACGCGCAGTTCCCGGTAGGCATCGCCAAGGCCGGCCTCTTCCAGGCGCTGCTTCACATCCGCCTCGCGGCCCACAACAATCGCGCGGCCATAGCCGGAACGCTGATATTGCACCGCGGCGCGCAGCACGCGGTCATCGTCACCCTCGGCAAAGATCATTTGCGCCTGTTTTACCCGTGCGCGGGCCGAAATGCCGCGCAGGATAGACGCGGTCGGGTCCATCCGCGCCTTCAACGATTCCTCGTACCCGTCGAAATCCACAATGGGGCGGCGGGCCACACCGGTCGAGATACCAGCCTTGGCCACGGCGGGCGGGATCACGTAGATCAGGCGCGGGTCAAAGGGGGTGGGAATGATATAGTCGCGACCAAAGCTGAGCTTGCGGCCATAGGCCATCGCCACTTCGTCGGGCACATCCTCGCGCGCCAGTTCGGCCAACGCCTCGGCGCAGGCGATCTTCATCTCGTCATTGATGGCGCGGGCGTGGATGTCCAGCGCGCCACGGAACAGGTAGGGAAAGCCCAACACGTTGTTCACCTGGTTCGGGTAGTCCGACCGGCCGGTGGCCACGATGGCATCCACGCGCACCTCGTGCGCCTCTTCGGGCGTGATCTCGGGGTCGGGGTTCGCCATGGCAAAGATCACCGGATTGTCGGCCATCGATTTCACCATGTCCTGCGTCACCGCGCCCTTGGCAGAAACACCAAGGAACACATCCGCCCCTTCCATCGCGTCCTCGAGCGTGCGCAGATCGGTCTTGGCGGCATGGGCGGTTTTCCACTGGTTCATGCCTTCGGTGCGGCCCTGATAGATCACGCCTTTGGTGTCACACATGATGCAATTGTCGTGCTTGGCACCCATCGCCTTGACCAGTTCCAGACAGGCGATGCCCGCCGCGCCGGCACCGTTCAGCACAATCTTGCAGTCTTCGATCTTCTTGCCTGACAGGTGCAGCGCATTGATCAGACCGGCGGCACAGATCACCGCGGTGCCGTGCTGATCGTCGTGAAAGACGGGGATATCCATCTCTTCTTTCAAGCGCTGCTCGATGATGAAACACTCGGGCGCTTTGATATCTTCGAGATTGATGCCGCCAAAGGTGGGGCCCATCATGCGGACGGCCTTGATGATCTCGTCGGCATCTTCGCTGTCCAGCTCGATATCAATGGCGTTGACATCAGCGAAACGCTTGAACAGGACCGCCTTGCCTTCCATCACCGGCTTTGACGCCAAGCCGCCCAGATTGCCCATGCCCAAAATGGCCGAACCGTTCGAAATAACAGCGACCAGATTGCCCTTGGTGGTATAGTCATACGCCGTTTCAGGCGCATCTGCGATCGCCTGAACCGGCACGGCCACGCCCGGAGAATAAGCCAGCGACAGGTCGCGCTGTGTGGTCATCGGGGTCGACGGGACCACCTCGAATTTGCCGGGGGTTGGTTCAAGGTGATAAGCCAGCGCCTCGGCATCGGTGATCTTTGTTTTGTCGGCCATGTCGGCTCCTCCTGCCAAGCTCTCGAACATCCTTTTAGGCCGGGCGGCGACGGAGGGTAAAGCAATTCCTCGGAAAACCCACTTCCCCCTTACCGGGCCGGGCGATATGGTCGCGCAAACAGGCAAGTGCGGGGGACACGTGGCGGGCGCAAATGCGGGTGTAACGCCCATGATGGCGCAATATCTGGAGCTGAAAGCAGGCTATAGCTCGGCCTTGCTGTTCTACCGGATGGGCGATTTCTACGAGATGTTTTTTGACGACGCAGTTGCGGCGGCAGAAGCTTTGGACATCGCCCTGACCAAGCGTGGCAAGCATCAGGGCCAGGATATCCCGATGTGCGGTGTGCCCGTGCACGCTGCCGAGAACTATCTTCAACAACTGATCCGCAAGGGCTTCCGCGTCGCCGTCTGCGAACAGATGGAGGACCCGGCCGAGGCGAAAAAGCGCGGCTACAAGGCCGTGGTGCGTCGCGACGTTGTGCGGCTGGTTACCCCCGGCACCCTGACCGAAGACAGCCTTTTGGATGCGCGCAACAACAACTTTCTGGCCGCTTTTGGCCGGGTCAGAGACGAAACCGCGCTGGCGTGGGTCGATATCTCGACCGGGGCGGTGCGCGTGGCGCCCTGCCCGCAGGTGCGTCTGGGCCCCGAATTGGCCCGCCTGTCGGTTAGCGAACTGATCGTGGCCGACAGCGACGAGGCCGCTTTGGCACCGCTGGCCGAAGATGCCAACGCGGCTTTGACCACGCTGGGCCGTGCCAGTTTCGACAGCGCATCAGCCGTGAAACGATTATGCGCACTATACGACGTGCAGGATCTGGACGCGTTTGGCACGTTTGGCCGCGCCGAACTGTCGGCGCTGGGGGCCATCGTCGACTATCTGGAGTTGACGCAAAAGGGCAAACTGCCGCTGCTGCGACCGCCCACCCGCGAAAGCGCCAGCCAGAACGTGCAGATCGACGCCGCGACGCGCCGGAACCTTGAACTGACCAGCAGTTTGTCGGGCGGCCGCGACGGTTCGCTTCTGCAGGTGATCGACCGAACGCTGACTGCACCGGGTGCGCGGCTGTTGTCGCGGCGACTGTCCGGGCCGTCGCGCGAGCTGTCCGAGATTACCGCGCGGCAAGAGGCGGTGACTTTTTTCGTGGAAAAATCCGGGCCACGCGACGCGCTGCGAGAGTTGCTGCGCAAGGTGCCCGATATGGACCGCGCCTTGTCGCGCCTCAGCCTTGAACGCGGCGGGCCGCGCGACATGGCGGCCATCCGCAACGGTCTGACGCAAGCGGGGTTTGTGGCGGGTTGTCTGGGCGACGAGCTGCCGCCGCGTATCACTGCGTTGCTGGACGAATTGCGGGGCGACGACGCGCTCTTGGACCTGCTGGACGCTGCATTGGTGGCCGAGCCGCCGCTTTTGGCGCGCGATGGCGGGTTCATCGCGCCGGGTTACGACGAGGATCTGGACCAGCTGCGCCAGTTGCGCGACGAAGGGCGCGGCGTGATCGCGGGCATGCAGGCGCAATACGCCGAACTTGCCGGGGTGACGGCGCTGAAGGTCAAACACAACAACGTGCTGGGCTATTTCATCGAAACGCCCGCCACACATGCCGACAAAATGATGTCGGCACCGCTGTCGGAAACCTTCATTCACCGCCAGACCACCGCCAACGCGGTGCGGTTCACCACCGTGGAACTGTCCGAGCTGGAGACCAAGATCCTGAACGCGGGCGGGCAGGCGCTGGAGGCGGAGAAACGGCACTATTCCACCCTAAGTGATGCAATTCTGGCCCAGGCCGCGATGGTGAATTCGGTTGCCGGCGCGCTGGCCGAGCTGGACGTGGCATCGGCCTTGGCAGAGCTGGCCGTGCAGGAAAACTGGTGCCGGCCGGTGGTGGATGACAGCCGGGCGTTCGCCGTGGAACAGGGCCGCCACCCAGTGGTGGAACACGCGCTGCGCAAGGCCGATGGCAGCCCGTTTATCGCCAATGACTGCGACCTGTCGGCGCGCGACGGCGACGCCGCGGCATGGCTTTTGACCGGGCCCAACATGGCGGGTAAATCAACCTTTCTGCGGCAAAACGCGTTGATCGCCCTGCTGGCGCAGATAGGCGCCTATGTCCCGGCGCGGGCGGCACGGATCGGGCTGGTCAGCCAGATTTTCAGCCGCGTCGGCGCTTCGGACGATCTGGCGCGGGGCCGGTCCACCTTTATGGTCGAGATGGTCGAAACCGCCGCGATCCTGAACCAGGCCGATGACCGCGCGCTGGTCATCCTGGACGAGATCGGGCGCGGCACCGCCACGTATGACGGCTTGTCGATTGCCTGGGCCACGTTGGAGCATCTGCACGATGTGAACCGTTGCCGCGCGCTGTTTGCCACACATTACCACGAGATGACGCGGCTGGCGGATCGGCTGGAAGGTGTGTCAAACGCCACGGTGGCGGTGAAGGAATGGGAGGGCGACGTGATCTTCCTGCACGAGGTGCGCAAAGGTGCGGCCGACCGATCCTATGGTGTGCAGGTGGCCAAGCTGGCCGGGTTGCCGCAAGCGGTGGTGGACCGCGCCCGCGTGGTGCTGGAGGCGTTGGAAAAGGGCGAGCGCGAAGGCGACCAGAAGGCGGTGATCGATGATCTGCCGCTGTTCGCGGTGGCCCCTGCCCCGGTCAGCGTCAGCCCTGCCGCCCCGTCCGAGGTGGAAAAAAAGCTCGCCGGAATTCATCCCGACGAGCTGAAACCGATTGAGGCGTTGAACCTGCTGTATCAACTCAAAGAGTTGATTGCCGACGACGGTTAGGCCGGGGTCGACGACACGCCCACCTGCGCCGGGCGCAGCAGACGGTCGTGCAGCATGAAACCGCTGGTCATCACCTGGATGATGTCGCCGGCTTTGGTGTCGGGCACGGGGGCCTCGAACATCGCCTGATGCTGCTGCGGGTCGAACTTGTCGCCGATTTCGGGTGTGATCTGCGAGATACCGTGTTTGCCAAAAACATTCACCAGTTCGCGCAGGGTCAGTTCCACCCCTTCGATCAGCGCGGCGTTGGTCTCGCGCGCTTCTTCGGGCACCGCCTCGAGAGCGCGGTGCAGGTTGTCGAACACCGGCAGCATGTCTTTGGCCAGTTTTGAACCGCCATATTGCTCGGCTTCACGACGGTCCCGCTCACCTCGTTTCCGGGCGTTTTCCGCATCAGCCAGCGCGCGCATGAACCGGTCGCGCATATCGTCGCGTTCCTGCCGCAGCGCATCCAGCTCGGCGTCGTCTGCTAACGCGTCGATCCCCTCGAACGGCTCGCCATCTTCGGCGAATGCCTCGTCGTTCAGGTCAATCTCGGGCTCTTTTTTTGCTTCTGCCATCTTCTATCCCTTACCCCGGTCGGCAATCACCTTGCCCACCAGCTGTGCCGTGTAGTCCACGATCGGAACCACCCGGCCATAGTTCAACCGCGTCGGACCGATGACGCCCACGGCACCAATGATCTTACGGTCTGCGTTCATATATGGAGACACCACCAAAGAGGAACCCGAAAGTGAAAAAAGCTTGTTCTCGGAACCGATAAAAATGCGCACGCCTTCGCCGGATTCCGCCAGATCGAGGAAATTTGCAATGTCCTGCTTGCGCTCGAGGTCGTCAAAGAGGGTGCGAATGCGTTCCAGCTCGGCCATTTCGGCGGAATCGCCCAAAAGATTCGCCCGGCCGCGCACGATCAGCCGCTCGTCCTGCCCGCCCTGATCCTGCCAGATCACATGGCCGGCTTCGACCAATTCGCGGGCCAATACGTTCAGGGCTTGCCGATGTGTATCGATCTGCTCGCGAATGGCGCGCCCCAGTTCGCTAAGGGTTTTGCCCTCGGCCACGGCGTTCAGAAAATTTGCCGCCTCGCGCATCGATGACGGGGTCTGCCCGGCGGGCGGCGTAAATAGACGGTTTTCCACGTGGCCATCGGCAAAAACCAGAACCACAAGCGCCCGGTCGGCGGCCAGGCTTACAAATTCGATATGGCGGATCGGCGCCTCGTGCTTGGGGGTCAGCACCAAGCTGGCCCCATGGGTTGCCCCCGAAAGGGCCGATCCGATCCGGTCCAACATATGGCCCACATCGTCGTCGCCGGAATTGACCGTAGCATCGATGTTTTCGCGATCCGTCTGGTTGAGGTCGCGCACTTCCAGCAAGCCGTCGACGAACATCCGCAGCCCCTGCTGTGTCGGCACGCGGCCGGCAGAGATATGCGGGCTGTCCAGAAGGCCCAGAAACTCCAGATCCTGCATCACGTTGCGAATCGTTGCCGCGCTGACCTTTTCGGTCATTGAACGGGTCAGGGTACGCGAGCCCACCGGGTCACCCGTTTCCAGGTACCCCTCGACCACAAGACGAAACACCTCGCGTGAGCGTTCGTCCATCTGGCTGAGTGTTGATGATGTGTCGGTCAAATCCGTCGTCCCGCAGAAGCCAGAAATCATTAAAGGCCGTTCAGCGGCCGCGTCAATCGGCCTTGAATTATTTGGCTTCACATGTGAGCAAGGCGCAAGCTGCAAGAGGAGCCAAAACATGCGCCCATCCGGTCGTTCCGTCAACGAAATGCGCCCTATTTCGATCGAAACCAACGTCACCAAACATGCCGAGGGTTCGTGCCTGATCAAGGTGGGTGACACGCATGTGCTGTGTACCGCGTCGCTTGAAGCCCGCGTACCGCCCTTTCTGAAGAACACCGGGCTGGGCTGGGTCACGGCGGAATACGGGATGTTGCCCCGTTCGACCGGTTCGCGCATGCGGCGCGAGGCCACAACCGGCAAGCAAGGTGGACGCACCGTTGAGATTCAGCGCCTGATTGGCCGCAGCCTGCGCGCCGGTGTTGATCGCGTCGCCTTGGGCGAACGCCAGATCACCGTTGATTGCGACGTGATCCAGGCCGATGGCGGCACGCGCTGCGCATCGATCACCGGTGGTTGGGTGGCTTTGCGGCTGGCGGTCAATCAGCTGATGAAGGCAGGCGACATTATCTCTGACCCGCTGGTTGATCCGGTTGCTGCCGTTTCCTGCGGGATCTATGCCGGGCAGCCGGTTCTGGATCTGGACTACCCCGAAGACAGCGAGGCCGGCGTGGATGGCAACTTTGTCATGACCGGCACGGGCAAGCTGATCGAGGTGCAGATGTCGGCCGAAGGCTCGACCTTTACGCGTGATCAGATGAACGCCCTGATGGATCTGGCCGACAAGGGCGTGGGCGAGCTGGTTGCCGCGCAAAACACGGCTGTTGGGGGATAAGTTGCGGAAATTTAAGGATAAAACAATCCTCATCGCAACCCATAACGCGGGCAAGCTTGAGGAAATGCGCCACCTTCTGGCGCCTTATGGTATCACCGCCACGTCCGCCGCCGAGCATAATCTGCCGGAGCCAGATGAAACCGAAGACAATTTCATCGGCAATGCCCGGATCAAGGCCCATGCCGCCGTCAAGGCGACGGGTCTGCCAGCCCTTGCCGACGACAGCGGGATCGAGGTGGACGGCTTGGGTGGTGCGCCCGGAGTTTACACCGCCGACTGGGCGGAAACGCCCAACGGCCGCGACTTCAAGATGGCGATGGAAAAAACCTGGACCAAGCTGGAAGAGGTCAGCGCCCCCTACCCCCGAACCGCACGGTTCCGCGCGACCTTTGTGCTGGCCTGGCCCGACGGCCATGACGAGGTGTTCGAGGGCAAGGTTGAAGGCGAATGTGTCTGGCCCATGCGCGGTGAGAACGGCCATGGCTATGACCCGATGTTTCAGCCCGCCGGGTATGACATCACATTTGGCGAGATGGATTGGGACGAAAAGAACCGCATCAGCCACCGTGCCGATGCCTTTGCGAAACTGAAAACGGTGTTTGGTGACTGAGGATTGGCAACACGGGGGCTTTGGCCTCTATATCCATTGGCCCTTTTGCCAGGCCAAGTGCCCGTATTGCGATTTTAACTCTCACGTTGCGGCCAAAATTGACCAATCCCGCTGGAAGAGTGCCTATTTGGCTGAAATTCAGCGTGTTGCCGCCGAATTGCCAAACCGCGTTCTGAACACGATCTATTTCGGCGGCGGTACGCCCAGCCTGATGGACCCGGACCTTGTCGGCGACATGATCGCAGCCATTCGCGGTGCCTGGCCCACGGCAAATGACATCGAAATCACGCTGGAAGCCAACCCAGGTTCGGTTGAGACGGGCCGCTTTGCGGCCTTTCGTGATGCCGGGATAAACCGTGTTTCCGTTGGTATTCAGGCCCTGAACGATGCCGATCTGCGCGCGCTTGGCCGCATTCATTCCGTTGCCGAGGCCCGGAAAGCCATAGAGATCGCCCAAAGCACCTTTGACCGCAGCAGTTTCGACCTGATTTATGCAAGGCAAAACCAGTCCCTGGCCGATTGGCAGGCCGAGCTGCGCGAAGCCTTGGCCATGGCCGCCGATCATCTGTCGCTTTATCAGCTGACCATCGAAGACGGCACCGCTTTTGGCGACCGCCTGTCGCGTGGTGGGTTGCGTGGATTGCCGGATGAAGATCTGGCCGGCGACATGTATTTTGCGACGCAAGAGATTTGCGACACAGCGGGCTATCCGGCCTACGAAGTGTCTAATCATGCCGCTTTAGGCTCTGAATCCAGACATAACCTGATCTATTGGCGCTATGGAGATTATGCCGGCATAGGACCGGGCGCGCATGGGCGCGTGACGGTTGGCGGGCAGAAATTTGCCACAGAAACGCATTTGGCGCCGGGCAAGTGGCTGAACGCTGTTGAAGAAACCGGTAACGGGGAAAACCTCAGAGACGCCGTATCGGGCTTTGACCAGGCTGGCGAATACCTGATGTTTGGCCTGCGTATTCTGGATGGCGTCGATCTGAAGCGTCTGAACGGCCTTTACCGTGACTATATTGCGCCTCAGAAACTGCTGGAACTGCTGGAACTGGGCCTTGTCGCCCGCTCCGGTGATACCCTGCGAACCACCGCCAAGGGGCGGCCCGTTCTTAACGCTGTTATCCGCAACCTATTGCCAGAGGTCTGAATGCGTATCCTGTGGGCTTTCTTGGGGATAGTTTCGGTTGGCTTGGCCATGCTTGGCATTCCCCTGCCCGGCCTGCCGACGGTCCCATTTCTGCTGTTGGCAGCTTTCTGTTTTTCGCGATCGTCCGAGCGACTGCACAACTGGTTGATTTCGCACCCAACATTCGGCCCGCCAATTGACGACTGGCGCGAGCATGGCGCAATTCGCCGGCGTGTGAAGTGGCTGGCCAGCGGCTCTATCCTTGCCGCATTTGTGATTTCGATCCTGTTGAGTATTCCACCAATCGGCCTGATTGCACAGGCTGTTATCCTCAGCTTGGTGGCGCTGTTTATCTGGACTCGTCCCGAGGCATAGCGGTCAGAATCCGGCACAGCTCGTCCAAGTCTTCCAGGGTCTTGTAGGTAATCACCAGCTTCCCGCCGCCGGTTTCGCCCTTGTGCTCGATCGCCACTGCCATGTCGATATTGGCAGACAGATCCTGCTCCAACGCCCGCGTGTCGGCATCTTTATCCACCGGCTTCGGCGCTGCGGCTTTCGGGGCCGACGGCTTTTTGGTCAGCTTTTCCGTATCGCGTACAGACAAGCCCTTGGCGATCACCTCGTTCGCAAGGCGCACCGGGTCATCGCTGGTGATCAGCGCTCGGGCGTGGCCAGCAGACAATCGCCCCTCGCGCAGATGGTCCTGCACCTCTTCCGGCAGTTGCAGCAGACGCATAAGGTTGGCGATATGGCTGCGGCTTTTGCTGAGCGCCTCGGCCAGCTTTTCCTGCGTGTGGCCGAACCGGTCCATCAACTGGCGATAACCCAGCGCTTCCTCCACCGGGTTCAGGTCGGCGCGCTGAATATTCTCGATGATCGCGATTTCCAGAACTTCGGTATCGTCGAACTCGCGAATGATCACAGGCACGTCGTGCAATTGCGCCATTTGGGACGCGCGCCACCGGCGCTCACCCGCAACGATCTCGTATTTTCCCTTGTCGTTGTCGACCGGTCGCACGATCAGGGGCTGAATCACTCCCTTTTCACGGATCGACGCGGCCAACTCTTCCAAGGCTTCCGGAGCGAAACGGCGACGAGGCTGGTCAGGATTGGGGATCAGATGTTCAACCGGGACAACGCTGTCTGGCGTTGCGGGTGTTTCTGTCGTTTCCGGCTCGTTCAATGATACGTCGGCCATCAACGCCGACAAACCGCGACCCAACCCTCGTTTTTCACCCTTTTTCGCCACGCGTGCCTCCTGTTTTTATTCTGTTGCGCCGCCCTGCGCGATGATCTCTGTAGCCAGTTTACGATACGCAACCGCACCCGTCGACGCCGCGTCGTAATCCAGCACAGGTTGCGCAAAAGATGGCGCTTCGGAAACGCGGACATTTCGTGGAATGACGGTTTCAAATACCAGATCACCCAGATACTCACGCGCGTCCGATTCCACTTGCAGCGACAGGTTGTTGCGCTTGTCATACATGGTCAGAACAACGCCTTCTATCCGCAGGTTCGGATTGGCCGTCTGCCGCAGCTCGCGGATGGTCAGCATCAGCTGAGACAGGCCTTCTAGCGCGAAGAACTCGCTTTGCAGCGGCACCAAGACCGAGTGCGCGGCGACCATGGCGTTCACCGTCAGCAGGCTGAGCGATGGCGGACAATCGATCAGGATAAAGTCGAACCCATAGCCATCCATAACCGGCTGACGCAGCGCATCGTGCAAAAGGAAGCTGCGTTTCTCGTTCGCGACCATTTCAATGTCGGCCGAACTGAGATCAGTTGTTGCAGGCGCGATCAGAACACCATCAACATCCGTTGCCCGGATGATATCGGTCAGCGGCGCCTCTTCCAACAGCATGTCATAGGTGGTTTTGACGCGATCCGCCTTTTCCACCCCCAGCCCGGTCGAGGCATTGCCCTGCGGGTCCAGATCGACGATCAGAACCGTCTTTCCTTCTTCGGCAAGCCCGGCTGCCAGGTTGATGGTTGTTGTGGTTTTCCCGACGCCACCTTTTTGGTTGGCAATCGCAATGATTTTGGGGCCGTTAGGCCGGGTCGGATCAGACACGCCGAATTTCTCCAATCAGCAGAATCACGGCGCCGTCGCTGGTCTGGCTGGGCACCTCTTCGACTTTGAAATGCCAGTTTTTTCTGGCCTCTTCAATCTCTGCCTGATGCCGTTCGCCTTTTAAGAACAGGGCGCGTCCTTCTGGTCGCAGATGGCGTTCGCAAAAGCCCAATAGCTGATCAATACTTGCCAATGCACGGGCGGAAACAAGATCGGCTTCGGCCGGGTTCAGCGCCTCGATCCGCTTATTCTCTACCTGCGTGCGAATCCCCGTCTCGCGGATCACAGTGCGCAGAAAAGCTGATTTCCGTGCGTCGCTTTCAACAAGTGTCACGTCGCATCCCGGCGCCAGCTCGGCTGCTATGATTGCCGCGACCAACCCGGGGAAGCCACCGCCGGTGCCAAGATCCAGCCAGCGGTCGGGAAACGCCGACAGCACCTGAACCACCTGCGCGGAATCCACGAAATGCCGGTTCCAGGCGTCGGCTAACGTGGATTTCGCCACCAGGTTAATGCGGGGGTTCCATTTATACAGAAGCGATTCATAGCGTTTCAGCCGCTCGAATGTTTCACGTGAAACATCGAGGCTGCCAATCTTGTGCTGACTCATGCAGATTTCCGCGATTGTTGCCGCAGCTTGGCCAGAATCAACGTCAGCGCCGCCGGCGTCATCCCTTCGACCCGCCCTGCCTGGCCCAAAGTTTCCGGACGCGCACGGTGAAGCTTTTGCTTCAGCTCATTGGACAGCCCTTCGAGCACGAGGAAATCAAACCCCGCCGGAATCTCATGCGCTTCGTCCCGCTGCATCACGGCCACGTCCTGTGCCTGGCGACGAATGTAGTTCGCATAAAGCGCGTCCTTGGCGACCTGATCCCGATCCTCGGGCAGGATATCATTCAGCGCAGGCTCGAAACCCAGCAAGTGGTCAAACGTCACGTCCGGGAAGGCCAAAAGATCCATCCCGTTCCGGCGCTTGCCATCTTCCTTAACCTGAAGTCCCGCCGCTTTGAGCGCGGTTGGCGAAAGAGCCATGCCTTCAAGCGTCGAGCGCGCCGCGCGGAGGCGCTCCATCTTGTCGATGAATTGCATTTGCCGCGTGTCACCCACACAGCCCGCCTGCAATCCAAGCGGGGTTAGCCGCTGATCTGCGTTGTCCGCCCTCAATGACAGACGGAATTCAGCGCGCGAAGTGAACATGCGATAAGGCTCGGACACGCCGCGCGTGATCAGGTCGTCGATCATGACCCCGATATAGCTCTCGTTGCGAGTGAATTTCACCGGCTCCAAGTCACAGGCCTCGCCCGCTGCGTTCAGACCGGCGACAAGCCCTTGGGCCGCGGCTTCCTCATACCCCGTGGTGCCGTTGATCTGCCCCGCAAGATACAAACCCTCAACCGCGCGCAGCCGCAACTGCGCGTTCAGCGCCAGCGGATCGACATAGTCATACTCGATGGCATAGCCCGGCTGCTGGATCACGACATCCCGCAGCCCCTTGATCGATCTGACATAGGCCTCTTGCACATCTACCGGCAGTGAGGTCGAGATGCCGTTGGGGTAGATTGTCGAAGTGGTCAGCCCCTCTGGTTCAAGAAAAATCTGGTGCGAGGTTTTGTCGGCAAACCGCACGATCTTGTCCTCGATCGACGGGCAATATCGCGGCCCCACTCCTTCGATATGACCACCATACATCGCTGACCGGTCAAGGTTACTGCGAATGATCGCGTGAGTTTCTTCGTTCGTATGGGTGATCCCGCAAGAGATCTGCCGCGCCTGCACTTCTTTCGACAGGAACGAAAACATCACCGGGTCGTCGTCGCCGGGCTGCATGTCCAGACCGGACCAATCGATGGTATCCCCATCCAGACGCGGGGGCGTGCCGGTTTTCAAACGGCCAAGGGGCAGGCCAAAATCGTCGATCCGCTCTGCCAGACGCACCGAGGGTTTGTCGCCCATGCGTCCACCGGCCCGTTGTTCGTCGCCAATATGGATGACCCCACGCAAAAAGGTGCCGGTGGTCAGTACAACCGCCCCGGCGCGCAGTTCGTCGTCGCCGACAACCACACCACAGACACGGACGCCTTCGATGATCAGGTCCGTCACTTCGCCTTCAACCACGGTCAGGTTGGGCTGTGCCGCTGTCAATGACTGCACGGCTGCTCGGTAAAGCGCGCGGTCTGCTTGCGTGCGGGGGCCTTGCACGGCGGGGCCTTTGCGGCGGTTCAGCAGGCGAAACTGTATCCCGGCGGCGTCAGCAGCACGGCCCATGATGCCGTCCATCGCATCCACCTCGCGCACCAGGTGGCCCTTGCCCAGCCCCCCGATGGCCGGGTTGCAGGACATCACGCCCAGATCGGTCGCCTTCAACGTCACCAGCGCCGTGTTGGCACCACGGCGCGCAGCCGCATGCGCAGCCTCGGCGCCGGCATGGCCGCCACCGATCACAACAACATCAAAGGCGCGATGTTTCACGTGAAACACTCCTCACTTGCCCAGGCAGAAGCTGGCAAAGATTTCGTCCAGAAGGTCTTCTACATCGACACGTCCGACCAATGAGTCAAGGGCCCGGATGGTTGTGCGCAGCTCTTCGGCCGCCAGTTCGGATTGTTCCTCACCCGCCTGCACGCGCCGATGCGCCATGTCCAGCGCGTCCAGCGCGCGGGCCATGGCCACCCGGTGCCGCTCACGGATCAAGGTGCCCGCACCCGAGGCACGTGTTTCCAGCACCTGCGTTATCTGCGCGATCAGCGCATCCACCCCCTGCCCCGTCACGCCAGAGATCTGTCCGGCCGGATCCGTATCGGCCTTGCCACGCAGGGTGATGTCGCCGGGCATCGTTTCCACATCGGGCACCGTGTCACCGTCAAGAAGAACCACACGCAGGTCGGCGGCCGAGGCACGGCGGCGGGCCAGATCAACCCCCGCCTGTTCAACCTCATCCACCGTTTCGCGCAGCCCGGCGGTGTCCAGCAGCGTCACCGGCAGCCCGGCAAGGTCCATCCGAACCTCGATCACATCGCGGGTGGTGCCGGCATGGCGCGAGGTGATGGCCGCCTCGCGCCCGGCAAGACGGTTCAGCAAGGTGGACTTGCCCGCATTCGGCGGGCCAATAATCGCCACCTCGAACCCTTCGCGGATACGTTCAGCCACCGCGACACCGGCCAATTCGCCGGCCATCTCATCCTGGCAGGCTTCGATCAGCGACAGAACCTCGGGCGAAACATCGGTGGGCACCTCTTCGTCGGCGAAGTCGATCACCGCCTCTAACAGCGCGGCGGCGCGGATCAGCTTGCTGCGCCAGCCCTCGGCGCGCGTACCGATGGCCCCGGACAGCACACGATGCGCCTGCTTGCGCTGCGCCTCGGTTTCAGCCTCGACCAGATCGGCCAGGCCTTCAATCTGCGCCAAGTCCAGCTTGCCGTTTTCCAAAGCGCGGCGGGTGAACTCTCCGGGCTCGGCCAGGCGCAGACCGTCCACATCGGACAACGCGCGCAGCAGGGCCTGCGTGGTGGCCAGGCTGCCGTGGCAATGCAGCTCCACCACCTCGTCGCCGGTAAAGCTTTGCCCGGCGGGGAAATAGAGCACCAACGCCGAATCCAATACGTCGTCGCCCGACCGCAAGTTCCGCAGCGCCGCCATACGCGGCTGGGGAACCGACGCGCCAAAAGCAGACAAGGCCGCACATGCGTGCGGCCCCGAGATGCGGATGACAGCAACGCCCGCCTTGCCGCGGGCCGTTGCCAAAGCAAAGATCGTATCCATTACGCGTTCATTGAATCGAAGAATTCGCCGTTCGTCTTGGTTTGTTTCAGTTTCGAGATCAGGAACTCGATCGCATCGGTGGTGCCCATCGGGTTCAGGATGCGGCGCAGAACAAAGGTTTTCTGCAGGTCTTTTGCATCGACCAGCAGGTCCTCTTTCCGGGTGCCGGATTTAAGGATGTCCATCGCCGGGAACACACGCTTGTCGGCCACCTTGCGGTCCAGCACAATCTCGGAGTTGCCGGTGCCTTTGAATTCTTCAAAGATCACCTCGTCCATGCGGCTGCCGGTGTCGATCAGCGCGGTGGCGATAATGGTCAGGCTGCCGCCTTCCTCGATATTCCGGGCGGCACCGAAAAAGCGCTTGGGCCGTTGCAGGGCGTTGGCGTCCACACCGCCGGTCAGCACTTTGCCCGACGAGGGCACAACCGTGTTGAACGCGCGGCCCAGGCGGGTGATCGAATCCAACAGGATGACAACGTCGCGCTTGTGCTCCACCAGACGTTTGGCTTTTTCGATGACCATCTCGCTGACGGCAACGTGGCGCGTGGCGGGTTCGTCGAAGGTGGACGAGATCACCTCGCCCTTCACGCTGCGCTGCATGTCGGTCACCTCTTCCGGGCGCTCGTCGATCAGCAGGACGATCAGGTAACATTCGGGATGGTTCGCCTCGATGCTGTGGGCGATGTTTTGCAGCAGAACGGTTTTACCGGTACGCGGAGGGGCCACGATCAGCGAACGCTGACCCTTACCAATCGGCGCCACCAGGTCAATGATCCGGGCGCTGCGGTCCTTGATGGTGGGATCTTCGATCTCCATCTTCAGGCGCTCGTCGGGGTAAAGTGGCGTCAGGTTGTCGAAGTTGATCTTGTGGCGCGCACGCTCGGGGTCTTCAAAGTTGATCTTGGTGACGCTCGTGATGGCGAAATACCGCTCGTTCTCGCGCGGGGCCTGCATCACGCCCTCGACCGTGTCGCCGGTGCGCAGGCTGTATTGGCGGATCATCTCGGGCGAGACGTAAATGTCATCGGGGCCTGGCAAATAGTTGGCCTCGGGGTTGCGCAGGAATCCAAACCCGTCTTGCAAAACCTCCAGCACGCCGTCGCCAGAGATCTTCCAACCGTCCTCGGCGCGCTCTTTGAGGATCGAGAACATCATCTCGCCCTTGCGCATTGTCGAGGCGTTCTCGATCTCCAGCTCTTCGGCCATGGCCAAAAGAACCTTGGCGGTTTTAGATTTCAATTCGGAAAGATATAGGTGCTCGTCGCTCATGTAGGGGAACCATTGGGGATCGGCGGCGGAATGGCCGCAGGATCACATTTGTAGCTGGAAAATGCATGGGCCGGACGGCCCGCTTAAGCCCAGATAGGCCGAACCGTGTTCCGAGTCAAGCTGATCAGAACCGCACGACCACTGACAATACGATGACAACCATCAGCAACGTCGGCAGCTCGTTCATCATTCGATACCGCCTGCCGGGCAATTGGTTTTCGCCGCGTACGAAATCCTTGCGTCGCAATCCCAGCCAATGATGAAACCACGTCATCACCAGCACTGCAGCAGCCTTGGTATAGGGCCAAATCGCGCCCCAATCGACAATACCGGGAGTTAAGGCCAGACACAGACCAAAGATCCACGTTGCGATCATTGCCGGGTTCATGATGACACGCAGCAGCTTCATTTCCATCATCTGGAACAGATCATCGGTATCACTGCCCGTCTGCACTTTCTCAGCATGATGTACGAACAGGCGTGGCAGATAAAACAGACCAGCCATCCACGCGATAACGGACATGATATGCAGCGCTTTGGTCCACGGGTAGAGCCAGGCCAGAATTTCAAACACGCGAAGATCTCCACAATCGCTGTCAGGTCCCCTCTTTCTAATAAAATATATAATTTAGAAAAGATGATGATGATGTAGGGGCTGTGGATATTGTGGATTAACGGCTTTTCCCGAGATTCTTTCACAGTTCTATGACAATGTGGGAAAGCGTCTACAACTTGGTAAATACTTTTGTAACTTCTGAGAAAGTATATATATTTCATATATTTATACTGAAAATAGTACCGTACGGTCTGTGGATAAACTTCTTAAAACTTTTTCTTGGCACCGGATTTCCACGGCCAACATGCGGCATTTGTGCCATGTGTGTTAAAGTTTCGTAACAGTTGGATGACAGTCCGGATACCGGCACGTGTCCCCAAACTGACCGCTTTACCCCCAACCCATTGCGGATATGTTACGCCAGATATTAACAGAGATAACCACATGCCCTCATCCGTTATTCTGGCCTCGGCGTCCGAAATCCGGGCGCAGCTGTTGCGCAATGCCGGCGTTGATTTTGATGTCATCCCGGCCCGCGTCGACGAAGACGCGATCAAAGCCGCGTTGGACGCCGAAGGCGCTCGTCCGCGCGACGTCGCCGACACTTTGGCCGAGTTCAAGGCGCGCAAGCTCTCGGAAAAGAACCCCGGTGCCATTGTAATGGGCTGTGACCAGGTCCTGAAACTAAAAGGTGCGGTTCTCAGCAAGGCAGAGAACCCGGACCAAGCCCGCGAACAGCTGCGCGCGCTGCGCGGTGAACGGCATTCGCTTTTGTCTGCGGTTGTCAGCTATCGCGACGGCGAACCGTTGTGGCGGTTTGTGGGCGAGGCGCGTTTGACGATGCATGACTTTTCGGACGCATTCCTTGAAAACTATCTTTCGCGGAACTGGGACAGTGTGAGATACAGTGTTGGGTGCTATAAACTAGAAGAAGAGGGTGTGCGGCTGTTCCAGCGGGTTGAGGGGGATTATTTCACGATTCTCGGTCTGCCTTTGCTGGAGGTTCTGGCACATCTCTCGGCGCAGGGGGTCTTGCAGGAATGACATCGCCACGGGTGCCGTTGGCCGGCGTGATCGGAACGTCGGTGGGCCATTCGAAATCGCCACGGTTGCAGAATTACTGGCTGAAACGTTACGGGATTCCCGGCCACTATGTGCCGATGGACATCGCACCGGACGACTTGGGTGCGGCTTTGAACATGTTGCCGAAACTGGGCTTTGTCGGTGTGAATGTGACCATACCGCATAAAGAAGCGGTGATCGGTATGGCCGATCTGGTGACCGATCGGGCGGCGTTGATGGGCGCGGCCAACACGCTGATTTTCCGAAAAGACGGAAAAATACACGCCGATAACACAGATGGTTATGGCTTTGTCGAAAACCTGCGCAGTGGTGCACCAAACTGGAAAGCTTCGGTTGGCCCGGCGGCGGTGTTCGGCGCAGGAGGCGCTGCGCGGGCGGTGGTTGCCTCGTTGATCGAAGTTGGTGTGCCCGAAGTGCGCCTGTCGAACCGCACCCGCGCCAGGGCCGAGGCATTGCGGACCGAGTTCGGTGGCAAAGTCACCGTATATGACTGGGTGCAGGCCGGAAACATGGTCGACGGCGCGGCGACCGTGGTGAATACGACGTCGCTGGGCATGGTGGGCAAATCGGAGTTTCGGGTGCCGCTTGACGCGCTGACCCCGGAAATGACCGTAACCGATATTGTCTATACTCCATTGCGCACGCGGCTGTTGCAAACCGCCGAGGATCGCGGATGCGTCACGGTCGACGGATTGGGCATGTTGCTGCATCAGGCTGTGCCGGGGTTCGAACGCTGGTTTGGCCAACGGCCCGAGGTCGACGACAAAACCCGCGCTGTTCTTTTGGGCGCATGAAGGGGCCGTTCCTATTGGGCCTGACCGGGTCTATCGGGATGGGAAAATCCACCACGGCGCAAATGTTCGCGGGCAACGGCGTGCCGGTTTGGGACGCAGATGCCGCCGTTCATCAGCTTTACGCCAAGGGCGGCGCCGGTGTCGCGGCAATCGCCGGGTTGCATCCGCCCGCCGTTGTCACAGGTTCCGTTGATCGCACGGTTCTTAAAGACTGGATTGGCGGCGACCCCGACGCACTGAAAAGGATCGAGGACGCGATCCACCCGTTGGTCACCGAACATCGCGCCATTTTCATCGCCGAAAATGACGACGCAATGGTATTGCTATTCGACATTCCGTTGCTGTTTGAAACGGGCGCCGAACGCTGGCTGGATGCGGTGGTTGTTGTCTCTGTTCCGCCGGAAATTCAGCGTGAACGGGTGTTGGCGCGCCCCGGCATGACGGCCGAAATGCTGAATACCATCCTTGCCAAGCAGATGCCCGATGCGCAAAAACGACAAAAGGCGGATTACGTGATCGAAACGACCACCATCGACGCGGCACAAGATAGCGTGACAAAGGTTCTGGCCGATATTCGCGAAAGGATGCGCGATGCGTGAGATTGTTCTGGATACCGAGACCACCGGGTTTGAACCCGAGCAGGGCGACCGCATTGTCGAGATCGGCGCGGTCGAGCTGTGGAACCATCTGCCCACCGGCAAAACCTATCACGTCTACATCAACCCCGAACGGTCAATGCCCGCCGACGCTTTCGGCGTGCATGGCATCGGCCCCGATTTGTTGGAGCCGCCGCAAGAACCGGAAAAAGGTCAGGTCACACTGAAGGACAAACCGGTTTTCGCAAAAATTGGGCAAGGTTTTCTGGATTTTGTCGGAGACGCCCGTTTGGTCATTCACAATGCCAGCTTTGACATGAAGTTTCTGAACGCCGAGCTGCGCTGGATGAACCTGCCGCAGCTGCCCAACGAACAGGCGCTGGATACGCTGGCGATTGCGCGCAAGAAATTCCCGGGCTCGCCCGCCTCGCTGGATGCGCTTTGCCGCCGGTTTGGTATCGACAATTCGAACCGAACATTGCACGGGGCGCTCTTGGACTCGGAAATCCTGGCCGAAGTTTACCTTGAGCTGATCGGGGGTCGTCAGCCCGGGATGGAGCTGAATACCATGCCGCAACAGTCGGTGGGTCAGTCATCAGATGACGATTGGCGACCGCGTCCGCGATCCACGCCCCTGCCCTCGCGTCTTAAAGACAGCGAAGCCGCCGCCCATGCCGAATTTGTGGCAAAGCTGGGCGACGGCGCATTGTGGAATAGTTAATTCGAAGGTGCTTCGGCGGCCTGCGCTTGGGCGCGGCGCGCAATTTCCTGACGGTACAGCGCCACGAAATCAACCTGTTCAAGGTTCAGCGGCGGGAATCCACCGTCGCGGGTCACATCCGACACGATGCGGCGCACAAACGGGAAGATCATGCGCGGGCATTCGATCAGCAGGAACGGGTGCAGTTGCTCTTCGGGCACGTTTTCGATGTGGAACACGCCGGTATAGTCCAGCTCGATCATGAACAGTGGGGCTTTGTCGGATTTATTCACCGATTTCACGGTGTATTTCGACATCACCTCGTACTGATGATCGGTCGGGCGCTTTTTGGCGTCCAGGGCAACTTGCACCTGAATCTCGGGCGACACATCGCCTTTGACACCTTTCTGCATCAGCAGGTTTTCAAAGGACAGATCACGGACAAACTGCCCCAGGATCTGCATTTTGGGTGCTTGTGCCTGGCCTTGGGCCTGTGGCGCTTCGGGCTGCGGGGTTGCGGTTTCGTCGGTCATGTCCGGCCTTGTCCTGGTAAAACGTTTCGAGGGTCCTTAGCACCAAGGCCTAGGTGTCTCAATCCCGAGTCCAGCCCGAGGGCGGGTTTTGGCCAGATTTCGGTGAAATGTCCTCGAATTCACCGTCAATCACGTCGTCTTGGCGCGGGCGTTGTTGCGCAGGACCGGTGGCAAAGGTGGTGACGTTTACACGCGATTTCACGAACCGAAACGCAGCAGACCGAAACGCGGGTACCAATAGCGCGAAGCCGACGGCGTCTGTGAAGAAACCCGGCGTCAGCAACAACGCACCGGAAAACAGGATCATCGCGCCATGGGCCAAGGGTTCGGAAGGATCCGAAAGCGAGTTGAACGCACCGCGGATATTTGCCATCGCCTGTGCACCCTGACGGCGCATCAACGACGTTCCGATCACGGCTGTCAGAACGACAATCGCAAGCGTGCTCCACAAACCAATTGCGCCACCAACCTGGATGAAAAGCGCAATCTCAATCAGGGGAACGCCAATGAATAGGGCCAAAAGCCACATGTTATCCTCATTTATCGCGGTGTCGGGGCAGTGGACTTGCCCCCGTTGACGTCCTACATAAGGTCTGAACCGCAAAGAAACCAATTTTTCGTCTATTCTGAGGTCTGAATGAGCAACATTGTCCAACTTCTCGTGCTTGCTGCGATCGCCGTGTTTCTGATCCTACGGCTGCGCAGCGTGTTGGGCACCCGCGAAGGTTATGAAAAGCCGCGCGTTCAGGCGCCACAGCCAGATGCCGCGTCGCGCAATGCGCGCCACGGGTTCGAGGTGATCGAAGGCGGCCCGGATACCGACATCACCGATCACGTCCCCGAGGACAGCCCCGCCGCCCAAGCGATGACCGAAATGAAACGGGTCGAGCCAAGCTTTGGCGTGGGCGAGTTCATTGGCGGTGCTCGTGGCGCGTATGAAATGATTCTGATGGCGTATGAAAACGGGGAAATCGACGATATCGCGGCGTTTCTGTCCGAAGATGTACGCGAAAGCTTCGAAGGCGGCATTGCCGCCCGCAAGGAACGCGGCCTGACGATCGAGGCCAACTTCATTGGCGTGCGCGAAATCGCCGTGCAGGACGCAACGTTCGACAAAGACACCAACGAGGCAGAGCTGACCGTGCGCTTTGTAGGCGAGCTGACGTCGATTGTGCGGGACGCCGGTGGCGATATCGTCGAAGGGTCCGAATCCGAAATCAAACGCCAGCGCGACGTCTGGACCTTTGCCCGTGTCATGGGCAGCGACAACCCGAACTGGCAGCTGGTCGCAACAGGTCAATGATTGCAACACTGCGGCGGATTATCTGTGCCGCCGCGGTGGCCTTAGGAACGGGGGCGCCGGCCATGGCCACGCCAACCGAATTACTGAGCTTTGCCGATCTTGACGGTTGGGGTGACGACGATCATCAAGCTGCCCTGACGGCGTTTCTTGAAACTTGCGGCGATCTGAATGGCGACGACTGGGCGGCCCTATGTGCCTTTGCGCGCAAAGAACCCAACGCCCGCACGTTTTTCGAGCTGTTCTTTCGCCCGGTGCTGATCGGTGGCGACAGCCCGGCGTTGTTCACCGGATATTTCGAGCCCGAGCTTGATGGCGCGCGTCGGCCCGGCGGCCCTTACCGTTACCCCGTCTATCGCAAACCACCCGAAGTACGCCAAGGCACGCGCTGGGCCACGCGGGAACAAATCGAAGATCAAAATATCCTTGCCGGGCGCGGACT
The DNA here is from genome assembly GCF_000647975.1 of Actibacterium mucosum KCTC 23349. GTDB lineage: Bacteria > Pseudomonadota > Alphaproteobacteria > Rhodobacterales > Rhodobacteraceae > Actibacterium > Actibacterium mucosum. Next base: position 357,277 of record NZ_JFKE01000001.1, on the reverse strand, counting down.
GGAACTGGCTTGGGTTGATGATCCGGTCGAACTGTTCTTTTTGCAAATTCAGGGTTCGGGCCGAATCCGGTTGAGCGATGGCAGCATGTTGCGCGTGGGCTATGGTGGGTTCAACGGGCACGAATACCGTTCCGTTGGCGAAGAACTGGTGCGCCGAGGTGTGTACAGCCGCCACCAGGTCTCGGCCCAGGTGATCAAGAACTGGGTGCGCCGCAATCCCGGTGCCGGACGGCAGCTGTTGCAGCATAATCCGTCCTACGTTTTTTTCCGCGAGGTCAGCAGGGTTCCGGCCGAAAAAGGACCGCTGGGCGCAATGAACCGGTCGATCACGCCGATGCGCAGCGTTGCGGTTGACCCGGCCTTTACGCCACTGGGCGCCCCGGTCTGGGTTGAAAAAGGCGGGCGCGGGCCGATAAAGCAGTTGTTTGTGGCCCAGGATACCGGCTCGGCCATCAAGGGCGCGCAGCGGGCCGACATATTCTTTGGAACCGGTGACGTTGCTGGCCGAAACGCCGGACGCGTACGCGATCCGGGTCGGATGGTGGTTCTATTGCCGATCGACCGGGCGTTTGCCTTGGTGCCGGGGGGATAAAATGGCACGGCGCCGGCGGGGTCAGCTGTCTGACGAAGACAAGACATTGTGGAAAAAAGTCACGGATACGGCCACACCGCTGTCCAAACCGGGGCCCGTGATCACAACCCCGAAGGAAAAAGTGCCGGCACCCAAACCGTCGCAGCGCATGCCAAAGCCAGCGCCCGTGGTTCTTCGACCCCCTGCCACGCCGGCACCCAAACCGTCGACCGCCATCAGCCGCGCGCCGGATATCGCCGAGCATCTGCGCAGCGCCCCAGTTAAGATGGACCGCAACCGATACGGCAAACTAACCCGAGGCAAGCTGTCGCCCGAGGCGCGGATCGACCTGCATGGCATGACGCTGGCGCAGGCGCATCCGGCGCTGAACGGGTTCATCCTGAACGCCGCCGCGCAGGGCAAGCGGCTGGTGCTGGTGATCACCGGCAAGGGCGTTGCGGCTGAACATCCCTGGCCCGATTTCGAACGCCGCGGCGTGCTGCGCCAGCAAGTGCCGCACTGGCTGCATTCAGCGCCTTTGGCCGCGCATGTGCTGCAGGTTACGCCGGCCCATGTGAAACATGGCGGCACGGGCGCCTATTACGTCTATCTGAAACGCGGGCGTTAATTTCCCAGAACGGTGACCGGCGACAGGATTACCGCCGTGGCCTCCTGCGCGGTTAAAACCACCCGCTGGCCAAACCCGGCGCGCCCTGACGGATCGTTGGACAGCAGCGAGTTGATGCTGTCGACATTGCGAAACAGCTCGATCAATGCCGGGGACGAGACCACCGTCTGATGGCCCAGCCCCACCGGGTTGGCAAATTCGCTGACATCCACGATGACAATATCCAGATCCGCCACCTGGTCGATGGATCGCACATTGCCTAGCTTGTTCCGCTCGCCGCTGAGGCGCGCCGACAGCGCCAGCGCCCGGTCGCGTTTCGACACGAACACGGCGAAATCGCGCGGCATGGCGTCGATGCGGGTCAGTTGGCTGCGGAACAGGTCGATATCAATATCGGGCGCCATCAGGGCGGTTGCGTCCACCGACCGGGCCGGTTCGCGCGGATCGGCGATGGCCATCTGTCTAAATGTCTCCATCGTCAGATGCGCGCCCATCGAATGGGCCAGAACGAACACACCGCTGGCACCAGCGGCGCGAAGGTCTGCGATCAGCGCCTCGAGCCCGTCGCGGGCAAACAGCACGCTGTCGCGGTCATAGGCGTAAGCCAAGGGCGCCCCGCGCGAGGGCCAGGAATACGACACCGCTACACCCGAAATCTCAAAATCCGCCATGATCTGCGCATGACGGAACAGCCCCTCGGTGAAATTGGTGTTGAACCCGTGCACAAAGACGATCGCTTGTCTGTCGCCCTGCGGCATCGCCGCAAACTGCCGACGCAAGGTTGCGCGAAACGCGGCGCGGTCGGGGATCGGGGTGTTATCGGTCAGGACAAAATGGCGGTTTGGGTCGGCGTTAAAGGCGGCCTCGACCTTGCCCACGGTGTGGACCGGCGGGATAGAGACCGACGCAGCGCCATATTCGGTCTGCCGGTCCCGCGCGATGCCGTTCTGGGGGCCGTCGTCAGCGCCGCGGGTCGAGGCGAAATAGATCGGCACCCCCTGCCCGACCCCGGCCGCCAGCGGCATCACGGTTTCGCCGGGACGACCCGAACAGGCGGCAAGCAGAACACAAAGGATCAGGGCAATCGTACGCATGCGTCCTCGTTACATCACCAAGCGATGCCTGTCAGCGGGTCTCAGCCGGTCAACAGCGCCGCGGGCGCCCACTCGGCGGACCTCATATTTGTGCAGCAACGGAGGTTACAAAACGTAGCGGCTCATATCCGTCGATTTTGTCAGCTCGCCCAGGTTGGTTTCGACGAAACCGGCATCCACCACAACCTCGTCGCCGCCGCGGTCGGGCGCGGTAAAGCTGAGCTCTTCGAAGACCCGTTCCATCACGGTGTAAAGCCGCCGCGCGCCGATGTTTTCGACGCTTTGGTTCACCTCGGCCGCGATGCGCGCCAGCGCGGCAATGCCGTCTTCGGTGAAGGTTACGGTCACCTCTTCGGTGCCCATCAGCGCGGTGTATTGGCGGGTCAGCGCGTTGTCGGTTTCGGTCAGGATGCGGACAAAATCACCCTCGGTCAGCGGGCGCAGCTCCACCCGGATGGGCAGGCGCCCCTGCAGTTCCGGCAGCAGGTCCGAGGGTTTGGCGATGTGAAACGCCCCCGAGGCGATGAACAGGATGTGGTCGGTTTTCACGGGGCCGTATTTGGTTGACACCGTCGTACCCTCGATCAGCGGCAGCAGGTCGCGCTGCACGCCTTCGCGGCTGACATCGGCCCCACGCGCATCGGTTCGCGCGCAAACCTTGTCGATCTCGTCCAGAAAGACGATGCCGTTTTGCTGCACCGCCTCAAGCGCCTGGGTGTTGACCGTTTCGTCATCGAGGATCTTGTCAGCCTCTTCGCTGATCAGCACCTCATAGCTTTCGGCCACAGTCAGTTTGCGCGTCACGGTGCGCCCGCCAAAGGCTTTGCCGAACATGTCACCCAGGTTCATCATACCCATGTTCTGGCCCGGCTGACCGGGCATTTCGAACATCGACATCGGGTTCGAGGTATCGGCCAGCTGCAATTCGATCACGGTGTCGTCCAGCTCGCCGCGTTTCAGCTTGCCGCGGAACATCTCGCGCGTTTGCTCGCGGGCGCCTTCGCCGGCGATGGCTTCGATCACGCGATCCTCGGCAGCCTGGCGCGCGGCGGCGATGACATCCTCGCGCATGTATTCGCGGGTTTCGACAATGGCGGCGTCGACCAGATCGCGGATGATCTGTTCCACGTCGCGCCCGACATAGCCGACCTCGGTAAACTTCGTGGCCTCGACCTTGATGAACGGCGCGCGCGCCAGCTTGGCCAGGCGGCGGCTGATCTCGGTCTTGCCGACGCCGGTGGGGCCGATCATCAGGATGTTCTTGGGATAAACCTCGTCGCGCAGATCATCAGCCAGCTGTTTGCGCCGCCACCGGTTGCGCAGCGCCACGGCCACGGCACGCTTGGCGTCCTTTTGGCCGATGATGAAACGGTCAAGCTCGGATACAATCTCACGCGGGGTCAGGTCGGTCACGTCGGTTCTCTTTCTTCTCTGTCGGCCCGACAGGTAAGCCGATTTGCGAAAAACACAAGCCCGAACACAAGCCATCACGTCCCGGCGAGGCCGGTATCATTTCATAAAATTACCCATATTCTGCGCGGCGTGCAGTCAGTTACAGGGAGCACCCTTATGAATACCCGCCGCAATTTCTTGAAAACCGGTCTGGCGCTGGGCGCCGCCACTTTCGCCGCCCCCGCCTTTGCCGGTGGCCATGGCCGCTTGGGCACGTTCGAAGGAAAATCGAACCACATCACCACCGGTACGGCCGAGATCGCCGGAAACCAGATCAATCTGCTGGACGATTTCACCTTTGACGGTGCGCCCGATCCCAAAGTGTCGCTGGGCAAAGACGGTCACCGCAAGGAATGGATCCTGGAGCCGCTGCGGTCGAACACAGGCGCGCAATCCTATGCCGTTCCCGCCAATATCGATCTGGACGAGGTGAACGAGGTCTGGATTTGGTGCGAGAAGTTCAACGTGCCGCTGGGCGTTGCAAAAATCAACTAATCCGGCTTGATCCAATGACGGGGCTGCGCGATGGTTCGCGCAGCCCTTTTTCGTGGATCGACCTCAATGAAACTTGAAACCTATGGCTCCACCCGCGTTCTGTTCGTGATGGCGGCCGAGCCGGAATACGGCGACCATTTGCGCGCACGGTTCACGCCGCTGATCACCGGGATCGGCCCGGTTGAAGGCGCGATTGCCTTGACCCGAACCTTGGCCGAGGGCGCGGCGCCCGACCTTGTGGTTTCCATAGGATCGGCAGGCTCGGCCAAACTTCGCAAGACCGATATTTATCAGGTCGCGCACGTGTCTTACCGCGATATGGATGCCTCGCCGCTGGGGTTTGAAAAAGGGGTGACGCCCTTGCTGGACCTGCCTGCCACCCTGCCCTTGCCCGTCGCCCTGCCCGCCCTGCCATCGGTCAGCTTGTCGACCGGCGGCAACATCATCTCGGGCGAGATGTACCAAAGCATCGATGCCGATATGGTGGATATGGAAACCTTCGCGCTGCTGCGCGTCTGCCACGGGTTTAACTTGCCTTTGCTGGCCTTGCGGGGCGTGTCGGACGGTGATGCGGAGTTGGGCGAGGTATCCGATTGGACCGAATACCTGCATATCATCGACGAAAAGATGGCGGCGATCGTGGACCAGATCAAAATGGCGCTTGAGGCCAAACCGCTAAGCTTTGCCGGTTACGATTCCGAACTGCCGGTGGTGCTGGGTTGACCCTCCCACGGGGGCAGGCGATCTCTGCCGGGGAACGAGGGCAAGCTGCGCATCAGACCGCGTCGCAGTGTCTCCCATTTCGCACCAAGGATTACCATACCAAGACCCAAGAGCAGGATGATGACAAAGCCGTTATCGTTGACCACGGCAAATGCCAAAGCGACGGCGTAACCTACGCCTGACACAAGGAACGACCGGCGGTCGATCACAATGGCCAGCAGCGCCATCAGGACAAGGAACAGGAACAGCCAAAGCTCTGCCAACGAGGTGCGCGACTCAAACAGCGTCAGAGCCACGGTGTTTATGATGGCGGGCGCTGCGATGATATGCAGCCAGAACCCGTTCTGCGACCGGCGAGTCACGCGGTGAGGGTCAGACATGTCAAACCGCAGCGCGATAATCAGCCCCAGAATGCCCAGCGCGAATGTCAGATAGGCAAAGGGTCCGTCTGCCGACAGCAGGAACAGGTTCATCGGGCTGTCCAGATCTGCCTGGCCCAGAGACGCCACGGCGATGGCAGACACAAATACGCCCAGCCCGATCAGGAACATGGCGAATGGCACGTGGAAAACCATCCAGTAGATCAGCAAGAACACGGTCGTCAGACCGGCCATGATCAGCACGCGCATCGCATCATCCCCGTCCGAAGTCAGCGCCGCCGTCAACTGCACCGAAGACAGGCCAAACATGATCACCAAAGCGATCGAGGGCGCCACCATGCGACGGGTGAGCGTGAAGTATCGCGCCAAAAAGGCGATCACGCCCATACCGATGGCCCCGTAAAAGGCAAATGCCGTCGACCCGTCACTGAAAATAGCGTTCAGCCCGGTTAAACCAGACCATCCCGCGTACAGAATTATCAAACCAACGACGATGAAGATCTCGTTGAAACCGCGAAACAGCTCAAACGGCTCGTCCAGCCCGTCCATGTTCTCGCGGACACCGCGGCGCGTTTCGGCAAGGGCCGAGATGGCGGCCGCCTGTTTTTCGGAAATGGTGCCGGTCTGAACGGCGGCGCGCAGGTCGTCGGCGGTGATGGACATCGGTTTACTCGCTAATTGTTTCGACGGTCAGATTGCCATTTGTGTAAACACAGATATCGGCCGCAATTGCCATGGCTTTGCGTGCAACCTCTTCGGCGCTTTTGTCTGTCGCCATCAGGCCGCGCGCCGCGGCCAGCGCGTAGTTTCCGCCCGAACCGATGGCGGCAACGTCATGTTCGGGCTCCAACACGTCCCCGGCGCCGGTGATCACATAGATCGCCGCGCCGTCCGACACGATCAGCATCGCCTCGAGCTTTTGCAGGTATTTGTCGGTGCGCCAATCCTTGGCCAGTTCTACCGCGGCGCGCTGCAATTGGCCCGGCGTTGCCTCCAGCTTGGCCTCGAGCCGCTCCAACAACGTGAATGCGTCCGCCGTGCTGCCCGCGAAACCGGCGACAACATCGTGCCCGCCGGGGCTCAGCCGCCGCACCTTGCGCGCGGTGCCTTTGATCACTGTCTGACCCAGGCTCACCTGCCCGTCACCGGCAATCACCACCTCGCCGCCACGCTTGACCCCGATGATCGTGGTCCCGTGCCAGCCGGGAAACTCGTTCTGCGCCATCCGTGATCTCCTTCTTCGGTCCGAGGTTATATGGACACATCCCGGCCCCGCAACAACTGTTAAGACTTGCCCGTCGTCGCGCGGTTCGTAGGATGCCCCCATGAGCGCGCCGAGACACCTGACAATACACCTTCACGAACAGCTGCGGCGCCAGGTTCAGGCGGGGCGGCACAAGTTTCTTGGCCAATTGACCGACGTGGTAACCGCCGCCGGTTTCACCGTGGAATATGCCAAGGACAACACATCCCGGCGTGAAGAAACGCAGCTTGCGCCCGGATATGCCCTGTTTCACATGAAACCACCGCTGAATGACCGCACATTGAGTTTTCGCAAAACCTATCTGGACCCGTTCTGGTCCATCCAGAAAACCGATGCGCGCTGGGCGTTTACCTCGGCCAGAATGCGGTTTGATTCGACCAAGGTTGATGCGGGGCAAGCCACGCGCTTTGCCGACAAGCTGCGCGCCCGGCACTTTGCCACCTTTGACGCGGTAGAAGACGAAAACTTTGTCTATGTACCCCTTCAAGGTAAGCTGACGACGCACCGGAATTTCCAGACTGACAGCCCGCTGAACATGCTGGAGGCCACAGCCAATCAATTTCGGTCCAAGGCCGTTGTCGCCACCCTGCACCCGCGCGAAGATTATTCGCCGTCTGAACGTGCGGCGTTGGACGATCTGATCGCACGCCACCAGAACGTTTTTCTGACCGACAAACCCGCGGAACAGATCCTGCCGCGCTGCAGTCTTGTCGTCACACAGAACTCGTCGCTGGCGTTCCTTGGCTATTTCCTGGCAAAACCCGCGGTTCTGTTTGCCGCCGTTGATTTTCACCACATCGCGGCGAATGCCGGACAGCTGGGCGTAGGCGCTGCGTTTCAGGCCGCAATCGAGGTGCAACCCGACTTTGACGCCTACCTCTTTTGGTTCCTGCAACGCCTATCCATCAACGTTGCACGCCAAAACGGCCCCGAACGCATCCACGCGACATTGCAGAAAAACGGCTGGCCTGTTTGAACGCATGCCGCGCGCCACGAGGCGATGGATCAGATCCGCAGGCCATACCTTTATGCTATGCGGGCCGCAGTCATTTGATCGAGCCGTTCGGCAAATACATGTTCGTCCAACCTTTCGGATAACGCACGTTCAAAAAAGGCGGCTTGGGTTTCAGGTGCCAATCCATCTGTTGGCGGATCCCGATCGAGGTTCGTGGGGAAGGAATAGCCTTCGGCCGTTGCGGCAATTGCAGCGGAAAGATCGGCAGCCCCCAACCGGTTTTCCATCTTGGCACGAAGGGCGTGTGGATAAACAAGCTTGCACATTCTGTCCCGATCAACGGTTTCCATAGCGCGCCCAAAGGCCGATGAGACCTGCAGAAGATTGGCGAAACGGTGAATGTCCTTGCTCGTGTTGGCTCCGGCGGCGTGAAACAGTGCCGGGTTAAAGAACACCGCATCGCCTTTGGTCAAAGGTAACTGCACATGACGGTCTTCGAACAGCGCGCGGAAATCATCCCGCCGCCATGCCGCATAGCCAGGCCGATAGGCTTGCGAAAACGGCAGCAGCTTGGTCGGACCGCTTTGCAATGGCATGTCACAATGCGCAACTGCACCCTGCAGGGTCAGAATCGGTGAAACGTCGTGGACATGGGCTGGATAGGATGCGCTGACACCGGCGGTTTGAAAACCCAGATGATAGTCGCGATGCGCTTGCTGCGCTGCGCCGCCGGGATGTACAAGATTAACCTGGGCCGTCATTTGATAGTTCGGCCCCAGCCACGCTTCGCAGACAGCAGCGATAGAGGGGTTGGCGAAATAACTCAAAAACACCTCGGGCGAGGCTTCGCAGAGCTTTTGCAGCGCGTTCCATACGCGGTCATTTGCGCCCGAAGCAGCGAAATGATCGCCGCCACTGCCGGACCCGGCCTTTTCCTGTGCGATGATGCGTTCGTAGATACGGGTTGCGTCATCCAATACCGCTGTATCCGCGTAGGCACCTTGAAGAGCCACAACACCCGCACCGGTGCGCAGGACCGTTGCCCATTCCGCCATGATCGCGCGACGGGACCGCTCATCCCCAAGCTCGGAACGCAGGTTCGCCATATCGTAAACCGGAATGTTTTTTTCGATCGCGGTGGCATGGGGAACCTGCGCGGGCTGTGTTGTTTGTTCAATCAGTGACCTGAACGCCCCCAAATCACAGGTATCAGGGTCGTAGTAGCCAACGGTGCTTTTGCCGATGTCATGCATTGTGAATCCTCCCTTTTGCCAAAAGGATATCCGGTGTGGGTATTGCGTTGGGTTCAAAAAGACATCAAAAACACATCAAATGACGCACCGCTTTCCAATCAAGGAGATCGCCCGGCAGGCAGGTCTTGGCACCGCCACGGTCGACAGGGTTCTGAACAACCGTGGCAATGTCAGCCTGCAAACCCAGTTGCGCGTGTCGGCCGCAATCGAAGAATTACAGGCCCAAGAGGCGCAGCTTGCCGCCCGTGGCAGGCGCCTTTTCTTTGATTTCGTTGTCGAAGCACCGACGCGTTTCAGCCACGAGGTCAAAGCAGCGGCAGAGGCTGTCCTTCCTCAGATTGGAACGGCGGTGTGCCGCCCCCGTTTTCTGTTGCAGGAAATCATGGACGAGGGCGAGGTCGTCGAAGCTTTGAAACGGGTTACCAGGCGTGGAAGCCACGGTGTGTGCCTGAAACTGCGCGATACGGCCAGAATCAGGGATGCCGTCGCAATGATGACTGCTGCGAAGATCCCCGTGATCACACTTGTCACTGATATCGGCGACACCGATCGCCTTGCTTATGTCGGGCTGGACAATGCAGGGGCCGGACGCACCGCCGCTTATCTTATTGCCAGAACTCTTGGCGACATGAAGGGCACCATTCTGGCCACGCGCAGCCATGAACGATTCCTGGGAGAGGAAGAGCGCGAAAAGGCGTTTGTCAAAGCGTTGGCAGACCAGAACCCGAACCTGCAAATCATCGCCGTTCAGGGTGGCAGCGGCGTTGATTTTGAAACGTCCAGATTGTTGGAACAGTCAATTGACGACGTTCATGAACTCAGCGCCGTCTATTCGATGGGTGGTGGCAACCATTCGATCCTTAGAACCCTGGACCATTACGGGCTAAGCGCCAAGATCTTCGTCGCGCACGACCTGGATCGCGATAACCGGGAACTGCTCTTGCAGCGACGCATCGACTACGTTTTGCATCACGACCTGAAAATGGACATGCGAAACCTGTTTAACCGCTTCCTCGCATGGCATGGTCTGACAAATGGTGCCGAAAATACGCCGATCTCTACCGTTCAGGTGATGACGCCAGAGAACATTCCGACCACTGGCGGGCCGAGTCAGCGCGCGCCATTTCGGGGTCAGGAAACATAAAGTGACGTACGTGCCGGCAGGTATACCGCCAAACAAAAAGGGCGCCGCAATGGGCGCCCTTTCCAATTCCGTCCAGGGAACCGATCAGATCGATTCCTGAATCCAGCTTTGCAGCGCAGCCTTAGGTGCCGCGCCGGTTTTGTTCGACACAACCTGACCGTCCTTGAACAGGAACAGGGCCGGAATGCCGCGCACGCCCAGCTGACCGGGGCTGTTGGGGTTTTCGTCAACGTTTACTTTGACGATTTTGACCTGACCTTCCAGTTCGGCCGAAAGCTCTTCCAGAGCCGGGCCGATCTGTTTACACGGGCCACACCATTCCGCCCAGAAATCCACCACAACGGGCAGATCCGCCGATTTTACTTCGGCGTCGAACGTGTCGTCGGTTACAGCGATTGTCGCCATTGAAATTCTCCTGAGGAATTCGAGTTGGCAACGAACGTATGAAGCCCTTGCGCCGGGGTCAAGATGTCGCGGCACGTTCCAGTGCATCGACAACAAGTTGTGATGGCAGCGGCATCAGATTTCCCGGGCGAGTCCAAAGGATTGCGGTTTCGACGTCGCGGTCTGGAAATATCTTTCGCAATGCGACGGCATAAGCCCCCATCTGACGCAGGATCCCCTCGGGCACGGCCTTAGGGCTGTCGGGGGTGATCCGGTTGGATTTGAAATCCACCGCCGTAACCTTTTCCGGTGTTACGATCAGCCGGTCCACCGCCCCCATAATCTGCTCGCCAAGTTCCGACAGCATTGCGGTCAAAGGCACCTCGGCGCGACTGTCCGGGCCAAAGACCTGCGACAGTTTCGGGTTGTCCAGCAAGGCCACCGCATCGGCCAAGGCCGCGTCGGCCAGCTCGGGCGGCAGGTTGCTGTCGGCCAGCATCTGCCATGTGTCACGCGGTGCCTCTGGCAGGTACTCCAACAACAAATGAAGGGCCGAACCGTATTCTGTACCCCCCGGCGCCTCGGCTTCGGTCCCTGGCAGGGCCTTTGCCCCACCCAGATCCGACGGTGCCTTGGGTAAAGGTGGACGAGGCGGCGGCTCCACGCCGGTTTTGGCCCATTCCGGCAAGGTTAGTGCCGTTTCGGGAGTGGATGCCGGGCCCTCTCTGCTGGCGGCAACCCAGTCGCCGGTCTGGTACCTTTGTCCTTCGCCAAAGCCGAAATCATGACGGACGGCCCCTGCCCCTTCCATGCCAGCGGCAATCTGGGTATACCAAGCCGCCGGATCGTCATGGTCACCACCAACGCCAACGATCAGCCATTGCTCGGCCCGGGTCATGGCGACGTATAGCAAGCGCTGCCGCTCTTCGGCTTCTTTTGCCGCCAGGGCATTCCGCGCATCGGTGATCTGCGAGGCGGCCATGTCAGCGTTTGGTTTCCAAAGAGGAAGACCATCCGCACCTTTCAGAATCTCTTCGCGGATATTGGTGCGCCGCTTGCCGGTGTCGGGCAGGAAAACAATCGGTGCCTCGAGACCTTTCGACCCATGCACCGTCATCACCCGCACCCGGTTGCCGGCGGAATCCAGCTGTCGCTTGATCTCGGGATCGTCGCTGGCCATCCATTGAATAAATCCGGTCAGGCTGGGAACATCCTGCCGCTCATAGCTCAGCGCCATGGATAGAAGTGCATCGATGCCGTCAATCGCCTCGTCTCCCAACCGCGCGATCAGGCGCTTTCGGCCGCCGTGACGGGTCAGAATTCGTTCGATCAACTCGTAGGGCCGCAAGAAATCCGCTGCGCCCAGCAGGTCATCCAGAACATCGGTGGTTGCCGCATGCGTTGCGCGCTTGGCCCGCAAGGTGGGCCATAGATGAGCCTCACGCCGGGGCGCGGCCAGACGAAACAGCTGGTCTTCGTCCCAACCGAACAGGGGCGACTTCAGTGCGGAAGCCAGTGACAAGCTGTCCTCGGGCAAAGCCAGAAATGACAGCAGTGCCATGATATCCTTCACCGCCAGTTCACCGCCAATTTTCAGACGGTCCGCCCCGGCAATGGGCAGCCCCGCAGTCTTGCAGGCCCGGATGACCTCGTGGAACAACTGGCTGCGTCGCTGCATCAGGATCAGCACATCACCGGGTTGTACAGGCCGGGCCGTTTTGCCGTCAAAAAGGCTCTCTTCCTGCGTCAAGCGCAGAATTTCGGTGGCAATCTGGGTGGCAAGGCGGCGGGTGTGATGTTCGGGCGTTGGAAGGTCCACGGGGTCCGTCCAGTCGCCGGCCTCGTCGGCCTCGGCCTTTTCCACGGGCGGCCAAAGATCCACTCGGCCGGGCAACGTTTCCTTGAACGCGTGGTGGCTGACAAAATCGCCGACGCCTTGGCGCTCGGTCAGAAAGGTCTGATCGACCACGCGCAAGATCGCAGGTGCAGACCGGAAGGAATATTCCAGCTGCAACGGTGTCAGCCCCGCGCCCACCTGTATCAGCCGCTGTCCAAAGTGATCCTGCATACGGTCAAAACCGCCGGGATCGGCACCCTGGAAGGAATAGATCGACTGCTTCTTGTCACCCACCACAAAAATTGTGCGCTGCGTGTCGCCGCGTGCGCCCTGCCCCGCGGTGAACTCCTGCGCCAGCAAGTCGATAACTTGCCATTGCAGCGGACTGGTATCCTGCGCCTCGTCGACGAGAATATGGTCGATTCCGCCATCCAGACGATACAAAACCCATTCCGCCACGCCCGGCCGCACCAGAAGATCGCGTGTCTTGGTGATCAGGTCATCGAAATCCAACCAACCCCGCGCCTGTTTTGCACTGTCATAGGCGGTGATGAACGACGCGGCGAATTCGTGCAGGGCCAATGTCTTGTGCGCGGTGGTCAATGCCCTTAGCTGGGCGTTCGCGGCGGCAACCCGGTCCATCCACGCATGTATCTGCGGCAACCATGGCTCAAGCGCCTCGCGTACTTTCTTGTGGTTGGATTGCGGCCATCTGGACGATTTTGACTGCCCTTTTTCTGTGCCCGACTTTTGCAGGAACAAGTCGCATAGTTGGGCAAAACCATCATCGTTCAGAGGCGCAATCTGGACGGCGGCAAGCGCGGCACCGAATTTCGCGTACATCGCCGACTGGCTTGCCAAAACAGGCACAAATTCGGCCAAAAACGCCGATTCAGAGCCATTCAGCGCTGTGTCGATTATCGCCGCCTCGTCCACATCGCCTGACAAATTCAGCGCGCTAAAGACCCGCGCAGCGTCTGCGGGGTGTCGCAATTCATCCGCGTTTTTGGTGATCTCCGATGTCAGGCTGTGCAGGCTGTCGCCGGTGAACCACGTGGCGAACCGCGCAAACAGATCGGGTTGATCCTCGGCGATGTGCTCTACGATATCCGCGTGCAACTGTGCCGCGGTGCGGTCGTCCATCTCGGTGAATTGCGGCGAAACGCCAGCCTCAAGCGGAAACCGCCGCAGAAGCGACGCACAAAACGAGTGGATCGTTTGAATTTTCAACCCGCCGGGCGTTTCGATGGCGCGGGCAAAAAGACGCCGTGCCTCGGCGATGGTGGCGCTGTCGACGCGGTCATCCAGTCCCAATTGTTCCAAATTTGCACGCAGCGTGCCTTCGTCCAGCATCGCCCATTCACCCAACCGCTTGAACAGGCGGTTCTGCATCTCTGACGCTGCTGCCTTGGTATAGGTCAGACACAAGATGTGTTGCGGGCGTACGCCGCTGAGCAACAGGCGGGCCACACGGTCCGTCAGAACCCTTGTTTTGCCCGAGCCCGCATTGGCCGACAACCAGGTCGAGGCCATAGGGTCCGCTGCCTGCACTTGCCGTTCCGTGGCTGGATCACGCTTCATCGCCGACCTCGATGTGTTGCGCTTCGTCAGACAGCGCCCATTCGCCGTAGCGTGACAGGTGATCATAGTCTGACACAGCGTTTTGTTCTGCCATTGCACGACGCGGCGCGTAACCCTGGGCACGCAGTGCATAGCGATCGATCAGGTCCACAAGACCGGCACGCGTTCTGGCAACAAGCTCGTTTTCCAGTGCATTAGTGACTTCTTTGGGGCTGTTCCCCAATCCGATATAGGTTACATCCCGAACCTTCTGCCGCGCGACATCGGCAAAGCCACCTGCCTCGGCGATCACCGCTTCCAGAAGCAATTGCTTGTCGAAACTTTTGATCTGTTTCTCGGTGGGCGGGGTGCCGGTTTTGTAGTCATAAATCCTCAACGCGCCACCAAGATCAGCGTCGATCCGATCTGCTGTCGCGGTCAGGTCAAAACCATTGGGCAATGTGATCTGTCCCGACGTTTCCAGCGCAATCACGCGTCCCTCGGTCCGTCGCCGGGTTTCGTTTTCCAGGAACCAGTCGGCGACGCGGCCCAGCCGGCCCAGCCACAGATGCCGTGTTCCAGGCCATGGGACCTGATCGGCCAAAACGCGCTGGGCGGTGGCCATCAGGTCATCGGCGCTGCCGTCCGGATGGTTCTTCAAGAACGCCTCGAACACCTCGTGCAGAACTGTGCCGCGTAAAGGAGCGTCCGGCTCGGCCCGAAGAGGATCCAACGGCCTGAGTCGCAGAATGCGTTCGGCATAGATGGCGTAAGGGTCGCGGATCAGGGTGCGGATGCGCGTGACCGACAGTTTTTTCGGCCGCGATGAAACCGGCGGGGCCGGGGCAACACGTACCGCAGGCTGTATTGTCTCGGTTGGAACGTCCAGCAACGCAGCCATATTGCACAAAGCCTGCCCGCGTTGGCGCATTTGCTTTAGCGCATCGGGCCCGTTGCGTTCAGGCAGTCCGTTCAGAAGATTGCAAAGCCGGTTGATCCAGCGCGAAGGTACGGTTTCCGCCTCGGCATCTCGCACAGCACGCGACAAGACCACGGTGGGTGCAGCCGCTGCCTGTTGAAAATCATGCGCGGCCAAACCGACCCTGCGTTCCGGCAACAACAAGCCCACCCTGTGCCGCATTTCGCGGTTCAGCCAGGGGTCTGGATTTGGGGTGCCGGGCCAACTGCCCTCGTTCAGTCCGGCAAGAATGGTCAGGTCGGCACCCAGAACGCGCGCTTCGAGCGTGCCCCAGATCATGACACCTGCATGGGGCAAGACCGGGTCCAGCGCAGCCTCGGAAGACAGAACCGACCGCAATAATGACAGGAACTCGGCCCCCGATACCTGCTCGGCTATTGGCGCGGCGTCCTGCAGCCTCTGCATCACGTCCTGCGCGGTTTGACCGGCGGTCTTGTCCCACAACGCGCCGCTGTCGGGTTGATCAGGACCGGCACACAACAGCTCAGCGCTTTGAGACAGTTGGGTCAACATCTCTGTCAGCGGGTTCTGGGTCGGTTTTTCATGCGCGAAAAGGCACTGTTCCAGCCAAATTGCCCATTCCTTAGAACTTTCGCCGGCAGTTTCTGCCCATTGCCGGATTGTTCCAGCCAGCAAGTGCGCGGGCCCGTGGCGGCGTAACCAAAGTTCCAGTTCGCGCGTGTGCAAAAGGTGCGGGCCGCGCTTGTCGCCCGAGGTGGCAACAAGCGGATGTTTTAGCAAAGCCAACAACGTGTCGGGCGCAACCCCGTTCACCAACAACCCCGCAAGCTGCAGCAACAGACGGCCGGGTGGAGTCAGGTGCAGCGGATCGCCTGCGCTGTCGTCTGGCTCGATGCCCCAGCGGTCCAGCGCGGCAGTGACCTGACGGGTAAGCACGCGATCGGGCGTGATCAGAGCCGCGGTTTTCCCTTCCTCGATCGCTTGTCTCAGGCGCAACGCAATGGCCAACGCTTCGTCGCGGGGCGAGGCGGCCTCGATCAGCGTGACGTCAGCCATGGCGCCGGGCAAATCGGGCAATTGATTGCCTTCGCGCAGCCATTGATCCGTGATCGGGGCAGGGCGCAAAGCCATCGACAGAACGCGATTGCGGTCGCGCACCGGGTCAGCGGCCCCGGTCCAGTGGACGATATCCTGTGGCTGGACGTCCAGACGAGACATCAAGCTGCGAAAGCGAAACTGTGGATGATCTTCGCCCGTTTGTGGGTTGTCGAGCGCCGGCCACACGTCGGGCTGTTCAAAGTCGAACCCGGGCAGAATGACCGCTCCTTGCGGCAGTTTGGCAACGGCCTCCATCAACATGGCGGTTGTTCCACGTGACCCGGTAGAGCCCGCAACGATAATCGGGTGCCGGGGTGGCGTGTCTGCCCATCGGGCAATCAGCTGCTTGGCACCCATGCGCATACGCAGGGCCGGTGTGGCGTTGTCCTGATCGGCAATTTGCGTTGCGATCTGTAGAAAGGACTGGGCTGTCTGCCAGTGTTCCGACAAATGGCCGACATCCAGCTGTTGCAAAGCCGTTGGTGGCACGCCCTCGCTTTGCATTTCATCCAACAGCGACGACAAGCTGTCAGCCAGGTCAAACACGGCGCTGCGTGGGGCAAGGTCGGGTTGATGGTCCAGCAAGCTGCTGACCAGACGCGCCATCGTCATTTTCTGATGAAGCGGCGGCAGCTCTGTTGGCAATCCGATCATGTCACGGGGTGTCAGCACGTCGTCCAGAACCCCAATCCGGGGCAGCAAACCCGCCTGACCTTCCGCAAGAAGCGTCTGGAACCGGCGTTGCATGCGGCGCGTGTTCACGAAGATTTGGACATCGGCCATGGCTTCTGGCCCCGATACCCGGGCGCGCAGCCCTTCCAGAACCTCCCGTGCAAAATCTGCGCCGGGCGGCAAGGCAAACAGGCGGGGGCCAGGGTTGTCAAACACGCAGCATCTCCTCGGCCCGAAGAATACCTTCAGGCGAACCGACATCGCACCAATTGCCCGGATAGCTGACGCCAAAGGCCTGCCCGGATTCGATCAATTGATCCCAGATGACGTTGAACGAAAACACGGTCTCTGAATGCGCGATGACCGGTTGCAAAACCATGATCTGTGCACCCAGATAAATATAGGGCCCACCGCGATAGATGCGTCCGTCACCATCGATCCCAAAGTCGTTTTTGCCGCCATATCCCGGAATAAGGTCGCGGTGTTTTAGTAACAATAGGGCTTTCATCCGCTCTGGTTGCCAAGCGCCGGACAGTACGTCCAACGGGTTGGTGCCATGCCAAACGGCGTCACAGTTCAACGTCGCCACCGGGCCGGGCCCAAGGCGCGGCGCGGCGCGTTTCAAGCCACCCCCGGTTTCCAGAATCTGGTCCGCCTCGTGCTGAACAAGAACGCCGTCGCGGCCTGCCAGGTGCAGAGCGATTTGATCCGCCAAATAGTGGGTATTGACCAGAACAGTCTCTATTCCGGCTGAAAACGCCGTATCCAATGCATGATCCAACAAGGGTGTGCCGGCTACGTGGATCAAGGGCTTGGGCCGAGACTTCGTGAGCTGGCCCATGCGCGTACCGAACCCGGCCGCGAATATCATTACGGTGTTGGGTTTGAATGGCATTTTGCGCGCAGTCCTTCGATAACTTCGGCATTGGGTTCCGGCAGTACGGATTGCACTGTCTTGCGCAAGCCGCTCAGCCCCGGGTGGGACAGGTCCTGCATCATCAACCGCCAGACCCGCGGAATAAATTCCAGGTACCCCGGTTTACCGTCGCGCACGCAAAGGCGGGCAAAAACGCCAAGGATACGAAGGTTGCGTTGCGCGGACTGAACCGCGCATGCCTGACGGATGGCGTCGATGTCGCTGTCGGTTTGTGCCGAATAAAGGGCCATCATCGCCTCGGCCGTCTCGGGCGCAACGTCCCGGCGTGCGTCGTGAATCAGCGAGACCAGATCGTACACAGGATGGCCCAGCATCGCGTCCTGAAAGTCCAGCAAACCGACCCGCGCCAATCCGCTTCGCGACGGCATCCATAACAGGTTTTCGGAGTGGAAGTCGCGCAGAATGATCACCGGTTTGAACGCCGGCAGGGCGTTCAGGCTGTCTGCCATTTCCGCCTGAAGCGGCGCACGCAAGGTGATGTCATTGGCATACCACTCTGCCGCCAACCCAGCCAAAGGTGCCATCACGGGCGTATCGTAGGCCGCGAGGGCGGGCGGTGTTTCTTGGTGAAGTGCTGAAAGAACGTCAACTGCGGTGGAATAGAGACTGATCTCATCCGACCTCTGCGTTCGCAGGTGGCGGGCAAAAAGGTTGTCACCAAGATCTTCCAGCAGAAGAAAACCGTGTGTTTCATCCGCCGCGAAAATGGCAGGAGCGCTGAATCCAGCGTCTGTCAGGAACCTGGCAATTTCGATAAACGGGCGGATGTCCTCGCCACGTTCAGGCGGTGCGTCCATCAGAACAGCGCCGCGTCCCCCGGGACCGTTCCAAAGGCGAAGATATCGCCGGTTAGAGGCATCCCCCGCCAACGGCCCAATTTGCGCATCGGCCCAGCCTTCGGCCGACAGGAACGTTTTTATCAACGGCGAACGATCAGTCATGATTGATAACCCCCGTCAGCCGGGTCCGCCATTGGGTGGGACCTTGCAGCGTGATGATGCGATGGTCGTGCGTTTCGCCGGAATGCAAACCAACCCTCAGCGCGTCACGGGGCGCGTCGCTGCCCAGTCTGTCAGGCCATTCCACAAGGCAAATTGCGGCGTCAAACGCGGTGTCCAAGCCCAGTTCGAACAACTCGCTCGGATCGCTGAGGCGATAGAGGTCGGCATGCCACAGCTCCACATCGCCGGCCACATAGGTCTGAACCAGAGTGAAAGTGGGCGAGGGGACGTCTTCGAACCGGTTGAAGACCGCCAGCCGAGATTGGATCAGCGACCGGCAGAAATGGCTTTTGCCCGCGCCGACCGGACCGGACAAAAGAAGCGTGTCGCCCGGCAGCAGTACCGCACCTATGTTCCGCGCCAGATCGGCCGTTTCATCTGCCGAAGCAACGGCCAGCTCAACCTTGAACAAATCAGTGCCTTCACCCATGGCGCCAGTTTTAGCGCCCCGAGACTCTGGCGCAAGGCCGGATCAGGAATGGGCAGGCGACTTGTTGGATTTGGCGCGATCGGGCTGACGTGCAGGCGCAATTTCGCGGAACGTGACCATCATCGATCCACCTGCAATGGACCGAACCTCGCAATCCAGGTTCACCCCGTTGGTCAATGGCGCTGTGCCTGTCCAGTTAACCCGCCGCTGCAGGTGGTCTGCCAAATCGCCCAAAGCCTCCTGCGCATTGTAATCCTGGGTATGCGACAGCCAGTATTTCCGCATTTCAGCCACCGAGACCTCTCCCAGGGACGAAGACGGGTCGTGTTTCCACAGAGTGGAATAGGCTGCATTGCTGGTGGTCAGGATCCCCCCAGCCGAGAAGACCGCGATGGCGTCCGGCAGGCTGTCCAACACCGCTTGGCTGACCTCCAGCTCTTCACGGAAACGGCGTGTCAGGGACACCTCGCTGCTGATGTCTTCGAAAAGAAAGGCAACGGCGCCATCGGGATGGGGCCGCCCCGTCAGTCGAAAGGTCTGCCCGGTCGAAAGTGTCCAGTTTTCCTGATAGACGCCGCTGGCGGATTCACGCTCCAGCGTTGCCATTTTCTCGCGCCATTCTTTGAAGCTTTTTTGTTCAGGCACCATCTGCTTTTCGCGCAAACGATCCAAAAATGCCGCAAGCGACGGGCGTGAGATCAGGAATTGCGGCTCCAGTTGAAACAGGTCGGTCAGTGCCGGGTTGAACATCACAAGGTTGCGGTCACGGTTGAAAATGGCAAGACCCGTCGGGATTTGCGCAAAGGTCATCGTCAATGTCTGCCGGAAATGTCCCAAGGTGACCTCGGCATTGTTGGCGGCATCTGCCGGAACCGCGAACAGCATGCGCGACGGGCCTGCCTGCCCAACCGAGCAATCGAACCAGCGTTGCGAACCATCGGGCAGGTTCACGGCCAGTCGGCGGTGGTTTACACCGGTCGAAAATGTGCTGGGGTCGGTATCCCGGAACACGTGGGGCAGGGGCCATGTCAGCACGTCGTCGTCATCCGACATCTCAGCGGCAAGATCCAGATACGCCTGGCTTGCCCATGACACGTTTCCGGCATCATCCAGCTGCCATGCCAGAATTGGCATTTCCTGCGACAGGTCGCGCAGGGTCTGAAGCTCGGTATTCAGCGCGGCAAGGCTTTGGTCATCGATACCGGCGTCATCCTCGGCCCGCTCGCTTTCCAGCAGTGAGATGCGCGCCACACCGTTCAGCCACCGGGCCCGCAAAATGCCGGTTCCCGCGCGATCCTCCAGCACGACAAGCCCGTTTTCGGCAAGCGCGGTCATCTCGGTCAGAAAACCGGGATATCGCGGCAGGATCAGCGACAGGAATCTTTGCCAGTCGTTCAAACTGCCCTGACCAAGTTCCAGCAGACGCCGCGCACGCGGGGTGGCGTCCATCAGGACGTCGCCATCGAAAAGAAAAACGGTATCTTCGCCCATGATTTCCGGCGTGACACGTGCACGCAGAAACGGTGCCGGCAGTATCGGCAAAACCATCAACGCCGCAACAGCAGCCAAAAAAGAGACCCCAACAACTACGATCGGCACAACAAGGTTTTCAAACATCCCTAACCCTTTTTGCCCAACCCGCTTGCGTTCAAGAGTTTGGGCAGAATGGTTAATCGGCAGTTAACCCAGTACCGAAAATTGTTGGTAACCGCTAGATTCTGAACTTTTTCTTAACCGAGGTTTCGGTGTCTTCGTCTTGCACGGCGATGGCATGGCGCGGCCATGTCACGCTGACAATTGCACCTTTGCGGCCATCCACAAGGTCCGATCCGTTGGCGAAATCCAACGCGGCACCGGTTCGTTCCAGAAGTGTTTTTGCAATGAAAAGGCCCAGGCCCATACCTTCGTACCCTGGGCGTCGTCCGCTTTCACCGCGCCTGCGGCCAAGGAACGGATCGCCAATCCGGCCAAGCTCTTGCGGCGGATAGCCGGGGCCGTCGTCGGAAATGCGCATGCCGATCTCGTCGTCGCTCCAATGCGCCTCGATCCAGACATTGCGCTGGGCGAAATCAACCGCGTTCTGCACAAGGTTGCGCAGGCCGTGGATCACTTCGGGGTGGCGGTGGATCAACGGCTCGTCGGCGCGGCCGGGGTCTGACGGGCGCAGGTTGAAATGCAGTTCTTTGCCGCGCTCGCCGTGAGGCTCGGCCGCAAAGGTGATGATATCGGACAAGGGCGAGGCATGCAGGTTCTGTTCGTCCTTTCCGGCCCGCCCCATACCACGCAGGATGTCGCGGCAACGATCGGCCTGCTCGCGGATCAGGATCGCATCGTCACGCAGAACCGGTTGATCCTCCAGCTCTTCCGCCAATTCATTGCTGACCAGCTTGATCGTGGCCAGCGGCGTGCCAAGCTCATGCGCGGCGGCGGCCACCACGCCACCAATATCGGTCAGCTTCTGCTCGCGGCCCAACGCCATCTGCGTGGCCAGCAACGCGTCAGTCATCGAGTTCAGCTCGGACGTAATGCGGCTGGCATAGATCGACAGGAACACAACGCCAATGACGATGGCCATCCAGAATCCGAAGGTAAAGACATTTGGCAGGATCTGTTCCACACCGGCCGCGTCGCGCAACGGCACGAACCAGAACGCAATGGCCGAGACCATGGCCAGCGTTGCCGTTCCAAGGAACACCGTTGGCAACAGCCGCAGCGCCGCGGCCGAAATCGTGACCGGCGTCAGCACAAGCAGGCTGAACGGGTTGCTCAACCCTCCGGTCAGTGCCAGCAACGTTGCCAATTGCGCCGCATCGAACAGCAGGAACACGGTCGCCTCGCCCTCGGACAGCCGCCGGTTTTCAGGATAAACAGCGACCGAAAGAAGGTTGGCGATGATCGCGGCGCCAATCACCAACGAGCACCAACCCAGAGGGATCTGGTATTCCAGCCACAATGTTCCGGCGGCAACGGCGGTGGTTTGTCCGATGATCGCAACCCAACGCAGCGCAGTCAGCGTGCGCAGGCGAATCCACTGGTTGCGGCCTTCGGTGGAAAGGCCATCAAGGTCGATATATTCTGACATCTTCGCGAGCAGCCCCCGGTGTGGCAAGTTGAGCTCTTGTTTTACCGCGAAATTGCAGAGATCAAAGAGCGTCCCGCCAGAAAGGATATGCAAATGACCCGCCTTTATGCCTCTGTTGCCGGTGTTGCTGTGGCTGCAATGCTGGGTGCGACGGCCTATGTTGCGCTGAAACCTTCGGGCGATGACGTCTTCGCCCAATGTCGCGCGGGCTCTGTTGCCGGTGGTTCGGGCAGCATCGGCGGGCCGTTCACCCTGGTCAGCGAAACTGGCGAAACAGTGACCGATGCCGATGTGATCACCCGGCCCTCGCTTCTTTACTTTGGCTATACTTTTTGCCCGGATGTCTGCCCCGCCGACAATGTCCGCAACGCCGAGGCGGTGGACTTGTTGATCGAACAGGGCCACAAAGTGCAGCCGGTATTCATCTCTGTCGATCCCGAACGCGACACGCCCGAGGTTATGGCCGAGTTCACCGAATACATGCACGAAGACATGCTGGGCCTGACCGGCTCGCCCGAGCAGGTGAAAGCGGCCTCGACCGCGTATCGAACCTTCTATCGCAAGCAGCCTTCGGATGACGAGTTTTACCTGGTCGACCATTCGACCTTCTCGTATCTCGTTTTGCCCGAGCATGGGTTTGTTGAGTTTTTCCGCCGCGAAGAAACGCCCGAGGCGATGGCCGAGCGTATCGGATGTTTCGTGGACGCAGCTGGGGCGTAGTGTCGCGACCGTTTGACGGGTGCCGTGTGACTCCTTAGAACAAGTCTAAGGCCTTGGAAAAAGGGGAGTCATATAAATGACGGAACGCGCGCTGAATGATATCGGACCAGACCGGTCACTGCTGCTGGTTGACGATGATGAACCCTTTGTGCGCCGTCTGGCGCGCGCCATGGAAAAACGCGGGTTTGAGACGGAAACCGCCGAATCCGTGGCACAAGGCAAGGCGATTGGCACCGCGCGTCCGCCTGCTTATGCGGTGGTGGACCTGCGTCTTGAAGATGGCAATGGACTGGAAGTGGTCGAGTTGCTGCGTGAAAAGCGCCCCGATGCCCGTATCGTGGTTCTGACCGGATATGGCGCCATCGCTACGGCCGTGTCGGCGGTAAAGATGGGCGCGACGGATTACCTTGCCAAACCTGCGGATGCCAACGACATTACCGCCGCGTTGCTGTCCGTTGGCGATGCACCGCCCCCGCCCGAAAACCCGATGTCTGCAGACCGGGTCCGGTGGGAACATATTCAGCGCGTTTACGAGCTGTGTGATCGTAACGTGTCGGAAACCGCGCGGCGTTTGAACATGCATCGGCGGACTTTGCAGCGGATATTGGCCAAACGCTCGCCACGATGAGGTGGGTACTGGCGTTGCTGCTTATTGCTGGCTGCGCAACACCTCAAACGGCGCGGTTTTCAGGTGAATTGGTGCCTGTTTCATCCGGTTTCACCGTGTCTCGGACCAATGGGTTAGAGATCGGGTTTGGTCGGGCGGCAGAAGGCGCGATTGCAGCGATGGAAAAGCTGCGCGGGCCGGGTATCGTGCAGGGCACAACCTGCCGGGTGATCGTTTGGCCCGACGGATTACAGGCCCACTTTACCTCGGATTTCAGCGGCTGGAAATTGGGTGACGCCTCGGCCGGTCGCCTGTGTTAAAGCTCGTAACGCGCCAGAACCTTGTCCACCACCGTCCCGTCCTGCAGAACATGGCCGATCTTGCGGCCATATTCCTCGAACCCACGGCTTTTGTAATAGGTCAGACCACCGATGTTGTCGGTGCGAATTTCGGCACTAATCCAGCCCAAACCGGCCTTCTTGGCCACATCGCAGGTATCCCGAAACAGGGCCGATCCGATGCCCAGCCCGGTTTTGCCCACCTGTGAGAACGTGGCGATGCTGACAGCGTCTTGAGGCAATTCATCAGTGGGTTCGATCCACTGAAACCCCAAAATCTCGCCACTATCGTCCTCGGCCACGATCCAGTGGCTGCCCGGGGTTTGCATCCACATGCGCAAATCCGCGCCCGTAACAGGCTGTGTGAGGGCCGTGGTGCCACCAACGGCAATGATCGTGTTCAACAACTCGGCCATTGCACGGGTATCCAGTGCGCCGGCTTTGCGGACATGAATCATGCCATCTGTTCCATCAGCGTGGCGTGGCGGGCCGTGAACGCGTTGCGTACCTCGACAGGTGGGCGCAGATGCAGGGACAGTTCATGCACGATCTCGGGTTTTGGGCGGCCAAAGAACTTGTTCGCCTCCGCCTCGGCGAACCCGGCCAATTGCACGGCCTCTAACCATGCCGACACCTTGTCGGCCCGTTTGATCGCCGCCTTGACCGTTTTCGGAAGCTGCGCGGGCAGGCCGAACCGGATGTGGATCGCGGCGGTCAGCCGGTCATCCAGCGCGCCATAATCCGGGCCAACGGCGGCCTTCACGGGTGAAATCATGTCGCCGATCACGTATTCCGGGGCGTCATGCAAAAGCGCAGCCAACCGCCATTTGACAGGCGCGGCGGGCACCATGCGGGCATAAATCTCTTCGACCAGCAAAGAGTGCTCGGCCACGGAATAGGCGAATTCGCCCAAAGTCTGTCCGTTCCAACGAGCCACAAATGCCAGACCATGCGCGATATCTTCGATTTCGATGTCGACGGGCGTGGGATCAAGCAAATCCAATCTGCGACCAGAAAGCATGCGTTGCCATGCGCGGGGTTTTTGGGTCATCCGACAATCCAAAAGTCATGTTTTTCAATTGCCTATCCAAAAGGACATGCGGTGTAAAATGTCCACAGTTTTGTGCCGTGACGTAAAAGTGTACCAGCATTTTTTGGCTCGTTAGGGTATCATGCACATATCATAGAGTACGATCAGACCCCTGAACCCACGGCTGGACCGTTGGGAAAAGGTCCCAGCGCTCCGCCGGCACATGTCGAAAGGAGACAGCTTATGTTCAAGCGTCTATTCACCGCGGCTTTGCTGCTGGGTGTGGCCGGTACGGCACCGCCAGTGCTTGCGCAACAACTCACTTGTGCCACCCGCGATTCCGTCGCGGAACGGCTTAGCGACAAGTATAAAGAACACGTTGTGGCCGGTGGGCTGCAAAACAGTGATCGACTTGTTGAGGTATGGGCATCGCCCGAAACAGGCACTTTCACAATCATTATGACGACAGCTGAAGGTCTGTCTTGCATCGTGGCCAGCGGCACCAATTACCACCATTCAAAGCTGGCACCGGAAACCCCGGATAGCAAAAGCTGACATACTGGTGCATTGCCGCATCTGACGTCCGGTGCTAAGAGCCGATCAACGTAAATTGTTTGATCGGAGCCGGGCAAAATGGCCGCTGACTATACTGTAAAAGACATCGCTCTGGCCGAGTTCGGCCGCAAAGAGCTGGACATTGCTGAAACCGAAATGCCGGGCCTGATGGCGCTGCGCGAAGAATACGGTGAAAGCAAGCCCTTGGCCGGTGCGCGCATCGTGGGCAGCCTGCACATGACCATCCAAACCGGTGTTCTGATCGAAACGCTGGTGGCTCTGGGTGCCGATGTGCGTTGGGCGTCGTGCAACATCTTCTCTACCCAGGATCACGCGGCAGCAGCCATTGCCGCGGCAGACATTCCGGTATTCGCGATCAAGGGCCAGTCGTTGGAAGAGCACTGGGATTACCTGGACAAGTCGTTCCAGTTTCCCGAAGGCCCCAACATGATCCTGGACGATGGCGGCGACGCCACGCTGTACATCCTGCTGGGTGCACGCGCCGAGGCAGGCGAAGACCTGGGTGTGCCGACCTCGGAAGAAGAGGAAGTAATCCACGCACAAATCGCCAAACGCATGTCCGAAACCCCGGGTTGGTTCACCAAGATGCGCGATCAGATTCAGGGCGTTTCCGAGGAAACCACCACCGGCGTGCATCGTCTTTACGAACTGGTCCGCAACGGTCAGCTGCCTTTCCCCGCGATCAACGTGAATGACAGCGTGACCAAGTCCAAGTTTGACAACAAGTACGGCTGCAAGGAATCGCTGGTGGATGGCATCCGCCGCGCCACCGACACGATGATGGCCGGCAAGGTTGCCGTTGTCTGCGGGTATGGCGATGTGGGCAAAGGCTCGGCGGCTTCGCTGCGTGGCGCCGGTGCCCGCGTGAAGGTGACCGAGGTTGACCCGATTTGCGCCCTGCAGGCCGCGATGGACGGGTTCGAAGTTGTCACGCTGGAAGACGAGGCACCCAATGCCGACATCTTCATCACTACCACCGGCAACAAAGACGTGATCCGGATCGAGCATATGCGCGCGATGAAGGACATGGCGATTGTCGGCAATATTGGTCACTTTGATAACGAAATTCAGGTCGCCAGCTTGAAGAACCACAAATGGACCAACATCAAAGATCAGGTGGACATGATCGAGATGCCGTCGGGCAGCCGTATCATCTTGCTGTCCGAGGGGCGTCTGCTGAACCTCGGCAACGCCACCGGCCACCCGTCCTTCGTGATGTCGGCCAGCTTCACCAACCAGGTTCTTGCGCAGATCGAGCTGTTCACCAAAGGCGACGAATACGCCAACGAAGTTTACATCCTGCCCAAGCATCTGGATGAGAAAGTCGCGCGCCTGCATCTGAAAAAGATCGGCGTGAAACTGACAGAGCTGGACAAGGATCAGGCGGACTATATCGGTGTGAAACCAGAAGGCCCGTTCAAGCCGGAACACTACCGCTATTAAGCCGCATAGTTACGCGACAAAAGAAAAGCCCGGGCCAGTCAAGCCCGGGCTTTTTCTATCAGGCCGAAGGGCCGACGGCGATGGCAGTGGCTGTGTCGTCGCCCGGCGCAAGAACGCTTTTCAGCTTTTCTGGCGGGACGGTGGTGACAAATGCCACCAGCCCAACAGCCAAGGCAAATACAACCCCGGTGACCGTGATCAAGGCCTTCATTGAACTTGGCTTGCGTTCTTTCACAACGTCGGCAGCCGGTGCGGCCGTGGCCGTCGGCGATGCCGTGCCCAGCGGTCCGCGCATCTGCTCGATACGCTGCAATCGCTCCTTAAAAATTTCCTGGTTGGATGTCATGTCTTGTGACCCGAATGGTTGAACGGTGGTGTTAACGTCGCGTCAAGTTTTGCTGGGCAAATCGGGTCCAAATAAGGCGGAGAGGGGGCTTTTAAGTTAAGGTTTTAAGGACTTTCCGGCAAAATGGGCACAGCCTGTATAGCCAGCGCCCATTCTTTGATCAAACCAGCTGATTTAGGCGGCGATCCAGTTCAGCACCGGTTTCTGCCCACGCCGGAATCGCCGCGCCCAAACGCAGATACCAATCCATGATGTTGGGATAGTCGTCATAGGGCACAAATGACCGGGGCATCTGGCTCAGCGGTGCGGCCAGGTCGAAATCGGCCAGCGTGGGTGCGTCGCCAGCGGCAAATTGGTTTTCGGCCAGATGCGCGTCCAGAATGGCCGCAAATCGGCGCAACTCCGCCTCGGCATAAGCAACTCGCGTGGTATCGGGCGCGGCGCCGGTCAGCTTGGTCACAAAGTTTTCTTCGAAATATACCGGCGCGGACTGCCGAAAATGCTCGGCCGCCCAGAACATCCACTTTGTCACATGATGCCGTGCCTCACCTTCGGGCCACAGCGTCGTGTCGCCGGCCTTGTCGCACAAGTAGATCATGATGGCCGCGGCCTCCCACAAGACCAGATCGCCATCCACCAGCACCGGCAGCTTGCCGTTGGGGTTCAGTTTCAGCATCTCGGGCGTGTGCGATTCCTGCGCCAGCAGGTCCACCGAAACCCATTCGACGTCGATGCCCAGATGCTTGGCCACTGCGCTGACCCGCCGGCAGCTGCCTGACCGGGAATCGAAATAATACCTCATGTTTGGCTCCAATTTTTTGTCCTGCACCTCACCTGGGCGTTTGCCCGGCCAAAACAACGCGCCAATACCGGACCACTGCGATCCGAAAACGGACCAACCCAGTTCGGCCCGTTGCGGGGAACGTGGGGCGGTTTTTTTCATTTGTGGCGCGGCGGTTTTCCCTTAACGTTGCCGAAAGACGAGGGAAAATGACCATTTAGGGAGAGTGAAAATGGGCAAACGTGACGACCTGATCGCGCAGTACGCGGATGATTTGAAAAGCAAATGCGGCATGACACCGGATATGGACCTGCTAACCAAGGTTACCATCGGGTGCGGCCCGGCAATCTATAACGCCGACGCTTCTACCGTTGCCGCCACGCAGGAATCCGAGCTGGAGACCGTCAAAGACAATTTCCTGATCAAGAAACTGGGTCTGTCCGATGGTCCGGAACTGATGGAAGCCATCAATTCGGTGATCGAGACCTATGGTCGTTCCGAGCGCAACAAGTATCGCGCCGTTGTCTATTACATGCTGACCAAGCACTTCGGCAAAGAGGCCGTTTACGGCTGATAAACCGCCGGATTTAGGGCAGATTGTTCCTATTTAGAATTTGCCGAATGTCCGGGCAAAGCGTAGCCTCTAAAGGTCAGACTAGGACGGTCAGGCCCAATTGAGCTACGTGAGTGGTGCAACCACGTAGGGTGGTGAGGGGCTTCGACCGGTTCGAAGCCCCTCGTTTTTTCAAAACAATGCCAGAACCAGCCCGATGACCGCGCAGCCGATGGTGGCATAGCCGCCATCGATCAGCAGCAGATTGCGTGGGCGTCCCGAAAAACCATAGTTGGTTGCAATCCAAGGCACGACGATGAACAGACCCAGGCCCAATCCGGCGATCAGGCCCTTCACGGCACCGTCGATCCCCGCAAGTGCAAAGATATGCCGCATCATACCGGCCACAACGACGGTTGAAATAAACGCCGCAACGAACACGGCCGCGCCTGCGCCATTGGCTGGACGGCCGTTTTCGTCCGCCTCCAGACCGGCTGCTGCCATCCACGGTTTGGCCAGTACCATGTACCAAACCGATCCAAAGGCATAAGCCGCGATTGCTGCTACGATCACAGATACAATTTCCATGTTTCCTCTCCCATGGTTTTTCTGTGCCGCAACTATGCCGGGTATCGGGGAATCCGGCTAGGGGTCTATCCCTGCCATCCGGCAAATGCGTTGCCATTCGGCATCGCGGACCGGTTGCACGGAAAGGCGCGTGTTATTCACCAGAACCATGTCCGCCAGCGCGGGTTCGGTCTTGCACATGTCCAGCGTAACAGGCGTTTTCACCGGCCCAATCGCCTTGATATCCACGCATTCCCAACGCGGATCGTCGGTGGTGCTGTCGGGGTGGATCTCGGCGCAAACCTCGACAACCCCAACGATCGCCTTCTCTTTCATCGAGTGATAAAAGAACCCGCGATCGCCCAGCTTCATCTCGCGCATATTGTTGCGCGCCTGATAGTTGCGCACGCCGTCCCATTCCTCACCCGCATCGCCCTTGGCCACCTGGTCATCCCAGCTCCAGGTGTTTGGTTCTGATTTGAAAAGCCAATATGCCATCAGCCCAAAACCCGGTTCCAGGCCGAAATAGTGACGTTTTCAAACAGATCGGCCAACTTGTAGGGGTCATTTGCGGCCCAGGCTTCGGCGGCGGCCATGTCAGGCTGTTCGATTACAACAAGCGAGCCGTTCATGCCTCCGCTTTCGTCCAGAAACGGACCGGCCAGAACAACCGGAGTCGATTTCAGGTAGGCCACGTGGTCATCACGATTGGCTTTGCGCACCTCAAGGTGGCCGGGCTTGTCTTTGCAGATCACAGCAAACAGGGGCATTCATTCCTCCTTCAATGGACGGGCCAGCAACGCTTGCATGGCCTGTTGGATCGAGCAGTCGCCAGCCAGTATAGCGGCGATCATCAGGGTGATGGGCATGTCTGTGCCCGTATCCTTGGCAATCTTGGTCAGCGCCAGCGCGGTGGCGGCGCCCTCGACGGTGATGGAGTGATCGAACGTCTCGCCGCGCCCAAGGGCCAGACCAAAGCGGTAATTACGCGATTGATCTGACGTGCAGGTCAGCACAAGATCCCCCAGCCCGGAAAGCCCCGTCAAGGTCTCGGGCCGCGCGCCGCGATGCGTCGCCATACGGGTTATCTCGGCAAAGCCTCGGGTCACCACGGCCGCACGGGCGGACGGGCCCAGCCCTGCACCCATGGCAATGCCCGCGGCGATGGCAATGACATTCTTCAACGCCCCACCCAATTCGGCCCCGGTTACATCATCGGTCAGGTAAAGGCGCAACGTGTCGGTCGACAATTCAGCCTGCAACGTCTGTCCGGCGGTGCGATCCGCACATGCCAATGTCAACGCCGTCGGCAGCCCCGCGGCAATATCCACGGCAAAGCTGGGACCGGTCAGAACAGAGACTGTTTCGCCGGAAAAAGCCTCTGACAGCATCGAAGTTGGCCCACGTCCGGTGGCGATTTCGATCCCTTTGCAACAAGCAACGTGGCGCGCATTGCGAACACTGCCAGGTGCATCTTTCGTGGCAAAGGTCAGCGCTTGCGTCGGTACGGCCCACAACACGGTATCGGCCTGAACCGCTTCCAGCGGGGCAACTTCGACGGCATCCGGCAAGGTGATCCCCGGCAGTCGTGGCACGTTCCGTGTTGCCGCTATCGCCTCGACGTCGCGCCCATGCAGGGACACCATGCGCCCACCACGTGCAAGCGCGCAGGCTAAAGCGCCCCCAAAGGCGCCCGCGCCTATGACGGCTATCCGGCTCACGCCTTCGCACCCTTCTTGCCAGACCCCAGCATTGCCGGGCTGGTCTGGTCCAGCGGCCATCGAGGCCGCGCGGCAAGCGTCATGTCATCCCGCAATCCGGCCTTGAACCTTTCATACCCGGCCCACGCAATCATCGCGGCGTTGTCGGTACACAGGGCAAGCGGTGGCGCCACAAATCGCAGGCCGCGATCTGTACAGATCGTCTCTAACCCGGCGCGAATGGGCGTATTCGCGGCCACACCGCCAGCAACCGCCAGAGCGGTAATGCCTTCGCCGGCTACCTTATCCAGCGCCCTTGCGGATTTCTTCACCAGCACATCGGTCATCGCCGCTTGAAACCCGGCGCACAGATCAGCGCGATCCGAGGCACGCAGCTTGCCGCCCTGCATAACCTCGTCGCGTGCACGCAGCACAGCGGTCTTGAGCCCCGAAAAGGACATGTCGCAACCGGGACGGTCCATCAGCGGCCGGGGAAACCGAAAGCGCGCCGGATCACCCTGCGCCGCCTCGGCCTCAACCGCAGGCCCGCCCGGTTGGGGCAACGCCAAAAGGCGCGCCACCTTGTCAAAGGCCTCACCCGGGGCATCGTCGATGGTTCCGCCAAGCCGGGTGAAGTTGTCGAACCCTTCAACCAGCAGAAACTGACAATGCCCACCAGAGACCAGCAGCATAAGATAGGGAAAAGCCAACCCGTCGGTCAGTCGCGGTGTCAGGGCATGCCCGGCCAGATGGTTCACACCGACCAAGGGCAATTCCGCCCCTGCCGCCAGACCCTTGGCAAACATCACCCCCGACATGACTCCGCCGATCAGGCCCGGCCCGGCAGTCACCGCCACCGCGTTAAGCTGATGAAGGCCGGTTCCGGCCTGAAGAAGCGCCTCGCGCGCGCAGATATCCAGCTTTTCCGCATGGGCGCGGGCCGCGATTTCCGGCACAACGCCTCCAAACGCTGCGTGCAGCGCCGCCTGGTCAGCCACCACAGATGACAACACCGATGCGGCGCCGTCTGTTATCTGCAACACGGCCGCGGCCGTGTCGTCACAACTGCTTTCCAGCCCTAGAATGGTTGTGCTGCTGCTCATTGCCCCGCCGTTGCGCGCCCCTTCTCCTCGGGGTAACACCGGGGGCAGGCCGTTGCAATCCGCCACGAAAGGGCCTTTGCCTTGACCATCACGCTTCTTATCACCCGCCCCGCAGACGGCGCCCGGCGCTTCGCTGCCGGGTTTGCGGATATGGGCGGGGTGCAGGTCATCGTGTCGCCGGTGGTTGGCATTCGCTCCATCAGCGCGGCGGCCCACCTGCCCGCCGACGGTCTGTTGATCCTCGCGTCGCGTGCCGCAGTGCAGCGTGCGCAGGAGGTTTTTGTGGGGCGGCGGAACTCCGCCTACTGCATCGGGGCCGAGACAGCGCGCTTTGCGACACGATCCGGGATCGAGGTGTTGGGAACCGCGCCGACCGCGGCCCATCTTGTCGCCAAAATGCGCAACCATCCGCCCGGGAAACCCTTGCTTCATTTGCGCGGTCAGCACAGCACCGGAGCCATCGCAAAGCATCTTTCCGCCGCCGGAATTGCCTGCGATGAAACCGTCGTTTACGCCCAGATTCCGCGTGAATTGAGCCTGAAAGCGCACGAAATCCTGCAAAAGCCGTTTCCGGTCATCATGCCCCTGTTTTCGCGTTTTGCCGCACGCAGCCTGGGCGATCAGCTGCCAGCCATGCCAATTGCTCCCGCCCTTGTCGCGATCAGTCAGGGCGTCGCCGATGCGTGGTCTGGACCGTCGCCGCGCCTGACTCTGATCGCAGAGTCGCCCGATGGCGCGGCCATGCACCGCGGCGTTGCGGACGCTATTGTCGCAGTGCAGCGACTTGAGGCGGGTCCGGGCAAAAGTTAAGGTCGTGCCGACGCAGATTTCGCGCAGTTGAAAGGTTGGTTGCGGTGACGGCAGACACAAATCCCAAGGAAAACCCCGAGGAAACGCCGGAAATCCTCGATTCCGAGGCCGAAACAGGTGTCGAATCGGCTGAAGCCGACGGGCGGGCTGAAGGTGCGGTTGAAGTCGACGAGTCAGAGCCGCAAGAGCCAGCGCAAGACCGTGATGACGCAGACGTGACCGAGGATGCCGCACCGACAGAACCGGTTGCCACGGCAGAGCCCGTTGCGCCGCGCCGCCGCGGTGGTTTTCTTGGAACTGTTCTTGGTGGCGTTCTGGCCGCAGGGATCGGGTTTGCCGGTGCGCAGTATCTGGGCCCGTTGAACCTGTCGGGTGGCGATGCTGACAATGGACTGGCCGAAAAACTGGCCGCCCAGGACACCCGCCTTGCCGAAATGACACAACAGCTGGCCGCCCTGTCCGCTGCGCCGGGTGACAACGAAGTCTCCAGCGCGGCCTTGGATGCCTTGGCTACACAGCTGCAAGAAGTCAATCAGGACGTCAGCGCACAGTTGAAGGACATCACGTCCGCAACTACCAACATGGCTGTCGCGCTTGACGGGCTGGAGGGTCGTGTTTCTGCCCTTGAAAAACGCCCGGTTGCAGAAACGGCCGACCTGTCCGGCGCGGTGACTGCCTACGAGAACGAGTTGGCCCGCCTGCGCAATCAGGTACAGGCCATGCAGAACGAGGCCGAAAGCTCGGCCATTGCATTCTCGCAGCAGGCCGACCAGGCAGCCGCACGCGTCAAGGCCGCCAATGCGAACGCGGCCAAGTTGGAATCGCGTGCCGGTCTGATGCAGATCCGCGCGGCCATGGACAGCGGCGCACCCTTTGCCGACGCCGTTGCGGCGATCACGATCGTCGACGTTCCAAAGCCTTTGCAGAACCTTGCCGCCAAGGGCGTGCCAACGATGCCCGAACTTGTTGAAGCCTTCGCCGACCCGGCCCGTGAGGCCTTGGCCGAGTCGCGCCGTGTTCTGGCCGGTGGCAACGCGGCGAACCGGTTTGGCGCCTTTTTGCAGACGCAGGTTGGCGTGCGTTCAACCGTCCCGCGTGAGGGGGACAGCCCGGATGCCATCCTGTCCCGGGCCGAGGGCGCGGTGCGCGCAGGTGATCTGAGCCTTGCCCTGACCGAGCTGAAGGCCCTTCCACAAGAGGGTCAGGACGCAATGCAGCCTTGGAAGCGACTGGTTAACCAGCGCCGCAACGCCCTGAATGCCGTGACAGCGCTGGGCGACGCCCTGGCGCAGAATTAAGGGGGCTGAACATGCTCTGGACCCTTGCCAAGATCCTGATCTTTGTTGCCCTCGTTGCCGTCATCGCGATGGGCGCTGGCTTCCTTATGGAGGCCAAAGAGGGCCTGCGCATCGTTGTCGCCGGTTGGGAAGTGACCCTTGGCCCCATGCAGGCGATTATCGCCGGATTGTTGGCTTTGGCTGCTGTTTGGCTGCTGCTGCGTTTGGCCGGGCTGCTGGCGGCCCTGTTGGCGGCCTTGCCAAAATTCGTCGCCGGGGACGATACCGCGTTGAACCGGCTTATTCACGGCAACCGCAATCGTGAACAACGTGGATTCAAGGCGCTGGCTGACGGAATGATCGCGCTGGCATCTGGTGACGGGCGCGAAGCCATTGTTAAGGCCGCGCGTGCCGAACGGTTGCTGCGCCGGCCCGAGCTGACCAACCTTCTGATCGCTCAGGCGGCCGAGATTTCCGGGGATCGCACCAAGGCATTAGAGACATACAAGCGTCTGCTTGCCGATGACCGCACCCGGTTCGTCGGCGTGCGCGGGATCATGAAGCAAAAGCTGTCGGATGGTGACACAGAGACGGCGCTAAAACTGGCGGAAAAGGCATTTGCCCTGAAACCTGCCCACGCGGAAACGCAGGATGTTTTGTTGAAACTGCAAGCCGGCAATGCCGACTGGAAGGCCGCGCGCAAGACGCTGGACGCCAAGCTGCGCCACGGCCACTTGCCGCGTGATGTGCATAAACGTCGCAACGCTGTTCTGGCCCTGTCCGAGGCGCGCGATGTTCTGGCCGAGGGCGAGTCCATCGAGGCGCGGGAAACCGCGATCGAGGCAAACCGCCTGTCGCCGGATCTGATCCCCGCCGCCGTGATGGCCGCACGTGGGTATATCGAGAACGGCAAGCCGCGCTATGCCACGCGACTGGTCAAAAAGGCGTGGGAGGTGCAGCCGCATCCGGATCTGGCCGCCGCTTTTGCCGAGATTGTGCCTGATGAAACGCCTGAACAGCGTCTGGTCCGGTTCAAACCGCTGACCGCCCAGCACGAGGGGCATCCCGAAACACGCATGCTTTTGGCCGAGCTGTACGTGGCCGCCGAAGACTTCCCCGCAGCGCGCAAAGCACTGGGCGATCTGGCCGAAACCGATCCCACTTCGCGCGTACTGGCACTGATGGCTGCGGTGGAACGCGGACAAGGGGCCGAGGATCGTGTGGTGCGCGCCTGGCTGACCGCCGCGGTGACCGCGCCGCGCGGCCCGCAATGGGTCTGCGACAATTGCGGGGCCGTGCACGGCGCTTGGGCACCGGTTTGTTCAACATGCGACAGCTTTGACACGCTCACGTGGAAGACACCGCCCGAATCCAACATCGCCCTGCCGCAATCGGCGCAGATGCTGCCGCTAATCGTGGGAGAGCCGCCCGCATCGGATCTCGCAGAAATCGAAGAAGCTGACGCCGAACCGGTGGACGCTGAACCAGTAGAAGCCGACGCGGACGAGGTTGGTCCATCGGACGAGCAGGTTCCGATAATTCTTGATGCCGAACCGGCAGACAAGAATTCGCGCCCGCACTAACCGAAATTTCTTTGCCGCTTCTTGACGGAACGTCGTTTGACACCATTTTAATGACCAACGGGTCATTAAACCCATCGTCAAATTCAAGCTTGGTAAACGCCATGGAAAAAACTGCAAAAACCGTATTTGTCGCCGGGGCCACCGGCTATTTGGGCCGCTATCTTGTGGCCGAATTCCTGTCTCGGGGATGGCACGTCCGCGCGTTGGTGCGCAGCGCCCAAAGCGCCCGGATTGAAGGATTGGGTGCCAAAGACCTGATCGAAGCCCAAGCGACCGACCCCGCAACATTGAAAGGGGCCATGCAAGGCGTTGACCTTGTGGTGTCCAGCCTTGGCATCACGCGGCAAAAGGACGGGCTTGGCTATATGGATGTGGACTTTCAGGCCAACGCGAACCTTTTGAATCAGGCCATTGCTGATGGCGTGCCCCGCTTTGCTTATGTGCATGTTCTGGGCGCTGAAAAGATGGTGCATGTGCCGCTGACGCAAGCCAAGCAAGCCTTTGTAGATCTGTTGAACGCCGCACCGATCCAGGCGACCGTGGTTTCGCCATCCGGCTATTTTTCGGACATGTCCGATTTCCTTAGAATGGCCGAATCCGGGCGTGTTTGGCTCTTTGGCGACGGGCAGAAACGATTGAATCCGATCCATGGCGCTGACCTGGCTCGGGCAGTCGCCGATGCCGCGATTGCGGGGCGCCGCACCATGGATGTCGGCGGGCCCGACATTCTGACCCACAAAGAGCTGGCGCAGATGGCGTTTGAAGCGGTTGGCAAGCCAGCCCGCATCACCATGCTGCCGGATTGGATCCGCCGCTTGGTTCTGCGTGTCCTGCCTTGGGTTACGCCGCGCCATATCCATGGCCCGGCGCAGTTCTTTCTAACGGCGTTTGGCATGGACATGGTCGGCAAGGCCGTTGGCAAACATCACCTGGCCGACCATTTCGCCGAAACTGCTACAGCGTGACAACCTGCCCGGTCTGGGCCGAGGTCAAAGCGGCCTCTGCCAGTTTCAGCGCCTCCAACCCGTCCTGGCCGCTGGGCGAAAAAGCTCCACCGGTGGCCAGCGCCGCCAGAAACGCCGACAATTCGGCCTCGTACGCGGTGGTATAGCGGGTCATGAAGAAATCATGCAGCGGCGGCTTGGTGTACCCGGCGCTGGTGGCGATCTCGATATCCGCCGGGCGCTGATTCTCGGCCTGCACCATGCCGTCGGCACCGTGCACCTCGATCCGCTGATCATAGCCATAGGCCGCGCGGCGCGAGTTCAAAATGGTGGCCTGTTTGCCGCTGACGGTGGTCAGCACCACGGTGGCGGTGTCGTAATCGCCCAGATCGCGCATCGCCGGATCCACCAGAACCGCGCCGGTGGCAAAGACGCTGGCGATATCCTCGTCCAGCAGGAACCGGGCCATATCGAAATCGTGGATCGTCATGTCGCGGAAGATCCCGCCCGAGACCTTGACGTATTCCGCCGGCGGCAGGCCGGGGTCGCGGCTGGTGATGGTTACCTGTTCCACCGCGCCAATGCGACCGTCGTCGATGGCTGCCTTCAGCGCGACGAAATGCGGGTCAAACCGCCGATTGAACCCGATCATCAGCGCCGCGCCGGTTTCCTGCACCACGTTCAGGCAGTCCTTGACCCGTTGCAGGGACAAATCCACCGGCTTTTCACAGAACACCGCCTTGCCGGCGCGGGCAAACTGCTCGATCAGATCGGCATGTGTGTCGGTGGGCGTGCAGATCACCACGGCATCCACATCGTCCGACGCCGCGATCTGGTCGATATCGCGCACCTCGGCCCCGTAATCCTGCGCCAGCTTCGTGGCCGCAGCGGGAAAGGCATCGGCAACCGCCACCAGTGTCGCACCCGGCGTGCGGGCAATGGCGCGGGCGTGGACCTGGCCGATACGGCCGGCGCCCAGCAGAGCAATGTGAGACATGTCAGACCTCCTGAAGGAAAACGCGACGCCCGTCACGGGCGGATTGTGCCATGGCGTGGATGACTTTTTCAAACTCCAAGGCCGCTGTGAAATCGGGATAAGGGGGGGTGCCAGATGCGATGCCGTCCAGCAGGGCTGCGGCCTCGATGATCTTCAGGTCACCAAATCCCAACTGATGTCCCGGCGCCGGGCAGAAATTGCCGAACGGGGCGTGTTCCGGCCCGGTCAGAATGGTGCGGAACCCCTGCTGAGCTTTTGGGCCCTCGTTGGTGTAAAGCTGCAATTCGTTCATTCGCTCCTGCTCGAAACAGATCATGCCCTTGGTGCCGTGTACCTCCCACGCCAGCTTGTTCTTGCGTCCCCACGCGCTGCGCGACGAAGCAACAGAGCCATGGACGCCGTTGGCAAACCGCACCAGAGCGGTGGCGGTATCCTCGTTCTCGACCGCGCCACGCCCGGTGCCGTCGGGCAGGGGCCGGGTTTCATGGACCGTTTGCATGTCTGCGACAAGGCTGTCGATGGGTCCGCACAGGCCATAGGCCATCGAGATCAGATGGCACCCCAGATCACCCAGCGTGCCCAGCCCCGCATCGGCAATCCGCGCGCGCCAGGTCCAGGGCAGGTCGGGATCGGCCTGATAATCTTCGTCAACCCAGCCGCGGAAATGCACCACGCGGCCGATCACGTCATCGGCGATCAGGCGTTGGGCGTGCCGAAAGGCCGGGTTGTGGATGTAGTTATAGCCCACCATCGTGGTCACCCCGCGCGCCTTGGCGGCGGCCTCCATCATCCGGGCCTCGTCCAGCGTCAGCGCCATCGGCTTCTCGCACCACACATGTTTGCCAGCTTCGATAGCGGCAAGGGCCATGTCCCGGTGCATCTGGTTAGGCGTGGTGATCGACACCACGTCAATCGCCGGATCGCTGATCATTGCACGCCAATCCGCGGTGGCATTGGCAAAGCCAAACTGCACCGCCGTTGCGCGGGCTTTTTCCTCGGGCATGTCGCATAAGGTGTGCAGGGAAATTTCCTGCCCGACACCCATGACGGCCTTGACATTCCGCCACGCAAGCGCGTGGGTCTTGCCCATGAAACCGGTCCCGATCAAACCGACATTCAAAAGATTGCCCATGCGAGCCCTCCGAATCTTCTGCAAGATTGTTCTTGGAACTTTTATTCCATCTCGCCTATCCTATCTCGCAGGAATTCTGTCAACCCGAATTAGGAGACACCCATGAACAGCCGCCCCGCGCCAACCAGCATCGAGGGTTTTCACCACCGGCTTCAGGAGGTCTCGAC
Organism: Actibacterium mucosum KCTC 23349; assembly: GCF_000647975.1. GTDB lineage: Bacteria > Pseudomonadota > Alphaproteobacteria > Rhodobacterales > Rhodobacteraceae > Actibacterium > Actibacterium mucosum. The sequence goes on along the minus strand of NZ_JFKE01000001.1, from coordinate 318,703 downwards.
CGATCTGCCCAAGCGTATGAAACAATGCGCGGAATACATTGCGGCCAACGCGGATCGCATCGCGGTGTCTACCGTTGCCGAGTTGGCGGAAGGCGCGGGCGTGCAGCCTTCGGCGATCATGCGGTTCTGTCAGGTCATGGGATTCGCCGGGTTTTCAGAGATGCAGCGCCTGTTCCGGACCGAGTTCGCGCCGGGTCTGCCGGATTACTCGACCCGTCTGCTAAACCTGCGTGAACGTGGGGCGGGCAGCCCCTCGGCCTTGTTGGCCGAGTTCGTGGATGCCGGCCGAACGTCGCTGGAAAACCTTTTACATACAGTGGATTCGCGCGTTTTGGACGAATCCGTTGCCACGTTGGCCAAGGCACGATTGATCCATGTGGTGGGTCTGCGTCGGGCATTTCCGGTGGCCACCTATCTGACATATGCCTTCGAAAAAATGGAAATCCCGGCGATGTTGCATGACGGGATGGGCAAGCTGGACCATCGCAATGCCATCACCGAAGGCGATGCGATTCTGGCCATAACCTTTGCACCCTACAGCCAGGAAACCGTTGATCTTGCATTAGACAGCGTTGCGCGCGGTCATCCCGTGGTGGCCATTACCGATACGGTGATGAGCCCCCTGCATGCCCCCGGCGTATTGCCGTTGTCGGTGTCCGAGGTTGATTTCGGTGCCTTCCGCGCGCTTTCTGCCACGCTTTCCCTTGCGATTACGCTCGCTGTGGCAGTTGGCGCGGCCCGCGACGAAAAATTATAGAATTTTCCACTTGCTTTCCATTCTATTTGGAATGAATATTCCATCCGTAGCGGGCGGCGGTGATTCCGCACCCGTGCGCTGCCCCCATGGGCAGTTTGAGGACTTAGGGAGGAATTCAAACTATGAACGCATTGATGAAGAAACTGGCGCTGGCCACAGCGATGGTTGCTGCGCCCTTCATGGCGCTGGCCGATGGGCACGCGAGCCAGAAATACATTCTGGTCAGCCACGCCCCTGACAGCGACAGCTGGTGGAACACCATCAAGAACGGTATTGCCCTGGCAGGCGACCAGATGGGTGTAGAGGTAGAGTATCGCAACCCGCCCACCGGTGACCTTGCCGACATGGCCCGGATCATCGAACAGGCCGCTGCGTCGGGCCCCAACGGCATCATCACCACGCTGGCTGACTATGACGTTCTGTCGGGTCCGATCAAGGATGCAGTCGCCTCGGGCGTTGACGTGATCATCATGAACTCGGGCACCCCCGATCAGGCCCGCGAAGTGGGCGCGCTGATGTATGTGGGTCAGCCGGAATATGACGCCGGTTATGCCGCTGGTCTGCGTGCCAAGGGCGACGGCGTTGGCTCGTTCCTCTGCGTGAACCACTACATCAACTCGCCCTCGTCGACCCAGCGTTGCCAGGGTTTCGCCGATGGTCTGGGTATCGATCTGGGCAACCAGATGATCGACAGTGGCCAGGACCCGGCCGAGATCAAGAACAAGGTTCAGGCCTATCTGTCGGCCAACCCGAACACCGACGCGGTTCTGACGCTGGGCCCGACCTCGGCAGACCCGACCCTGCTGGCGCTGGATGAAAACGGCATGGCCGGTGACATCTATTTCGGCACGTTCGACCTGGGCGACGAGATTGTCAAAGGCATCAAGGCCGGTGTCATCAACTGGGGCATCGACCAGCAGCCGTTCCTTCAGGCTTACCTCCCCGTGGTGGTTCTGACTAACTACCATCGCTATGGCGTTCTTCCCGGCAACAACATCAACTCGGGCCCCGGTTTCGTGACCGCGGACGGGCTGGAAAAAGTTGAAGCCTTCGCCGGCGAGTATCGCTGAACCATCCAAATCAGCCGGGGCGGCCAGTGCTTTGAGGGCTTTGGCCGCCCCTTTTCTGACCATCGGAGCCCATCGTCCAATGTCTGAGACACAACCCACCGCCGCAATGGCCGACGAGCGCATCAAGCAACGCTCGCGCCTGCGCGAAGCGATGATCCGGCCCGAGCTGGGTGGGATCGTCGGTACCATCGCCGTCTTCACCTTCTTTATGCTGTTCGCCTTCGACAGCGGCATGTTCAACAGCCAAGGCATCATGAACTGGAGCCAGGTTTCGGCTCAATTCATGATCATCGCCGTGGGCGCCTGCCTGCTGATGATCGCGGGCGAGTTTGACTTGTCTGTCGGCTCGATGATCGGCTTTGCCGGCATGATGATCGCCATTTTCAGCGTCACGCTGGGCTGGCCGGTCTGGATGTCGATCCTGATCACCTTTGCCATCTGCATCGCGCTGGGCGCGGTAAACGGGTTCATCGTGATCCGCACCGGGCTGCCCAGCTTTATCGTGACGCTGGCCTTTTTGTTCATCCTGCGCGGCTTCACCATCTATTTCCCGCAAACGATCGAGCGCAAAACCATCATCGGCGGCATCAAGGACGTGGCCGAGGGCGACTGGCTGGCGCCGGTCTTTGGCGGCAAGCTGTTTCCGGGCCTGTTCAACTGGTTCGGCGAGATCGGCATCGTCGACACGTTCGAACGCGGCACCCGCGCCGGGCAACCGGTGGTTGATGGCCTGCCAATGTTGATTGTCTGGGCGCTGTTGCTGGTGGTGTTTGGCCATGTCCTGCTGACCAAAACCCGGTTCGGCAACTGGATCTACGCCGCTGGCGGTGATGCCGAGGCAGCGCGCAACTCGGGCGTGCCCGTGGCGCGCGTGAAGATTCTGATGTTCATGTTCACCGCCTTCTGCGCCACGGTTTTTGCCACCTGCCAGGTGATGGAGTTCGGCTCGGCCGGTGCTGACCGCGGCCTGTTGAAAGAGTTCGAGGCGATCATCGCCGTGGTCATCGGCGGCGCGTTGCTGACGGGGGGCTATGGCTCGGTCATCGGGGCGGCCCTGGGCGCGCTGATCTTCGGTGTGGTTCAGCAGGGGCTGTTCTTTGCCGGGGTCGAAAGCTCGCTCTTCCGGGTGTTTTTGGGTGTCATCCTTTTGGGTGCCGTGATCCTGAACACCTATATCCGCCGCATCATCACCGGGGAGAAGTGACATGAATCCCATCATCGAAATGCGCGACATTCAGAAACATTTCGGCAGCGTTATCGCCTTGGCCGGGGTTTCGGTGGATGTCTTTGCCGGCGAATGTCACTGCCTTCTGGGCGACAATGGCGCAGGCAAGTCGACCTTCATCAAAACGATGTCAGGCGTGCATAAACCAACGGCCGGAGAGATCCTTTTCGAAGGCCAGCCGATGAACTTTGCCAACCCCCGCGACGCGATGGATGCCGGCATTGCCACGGTGCACCAGCACCTTGCAATGATCCCGCTGATGTCGGTCAGCCGCAACTTCTTCATGGGCAACGAGCCGGTACGCAAAACGCTGGGTATCCCGTTCTTTGACCACGAACAGGCCAATGACGTGACCATGGAAGAGATGCGCAAGATGGGCATCAACCTGCGTGGCCCCGATCAGGCGGTGGGCACATTGTCGGGCGGCGAACGTCAAACGGTGGCGATTGCGCGCGCGGTCTATTTCGGCGCCAAGATCCTGATCCTGGATGAACCCACCAGCGCGCTGGGCGTGCGGCAGACCGCCAATGTTCTGGCCACCATCGACAAGGTGCGCAAACAGGGGATCGGGGTTGTGTTCATCACCCACAACGTGCGTCATGCAATGGCGGTGGGCGACCGGTTTACCGTGCTGAATCGGGGTAAAACACTGGGCACCGCCAAGCGGGGCGAGATCAAGCATGAAGAGTTGCAGGACATGATGGCCGGTGGCCAGGAAATGGTGCAGCTCGAAGGAAGCCTCGGAGGCACCGTATGAAACCACTCGACGTCATCACGATTGGCCGCTCTTCGGTTGATCTTTACGGCGCACAGGTTGGCGGCCGGTTGGAGGACATGTCGTCCTTCAACAAATACCTTGGTGGCTCGCCCACCAACATGGCCGCAGGCACCGCGCGTCTGGGGATGAAATCGGCGCTGATCACCCGTGTGGGGGACGAGCATATGGGCCGCTTCATCCGCGAGCAGCTGGCGCGCGAAGGCGTCGATGTGCGTGGCGTCAAGACAGACCCCCAGCGGCTGACCGCCCTGGTGTTGCTGGGGATCCGCGACGAGGATCAGTTTCCGCTGATCTTCTATCGCGAAAACTGTGCCGACATGGCGCTGTGCGAGGATGACATCGACCCCGACTTTATCGCGCAATCGCGCGCGGTGGTGGCCACGGGCACCCATCTCAGCCACCCGCAGGTCGAGGCCGCAACGCTCAAGGCCCTGCGCCTGGCGCGGGAAACCGGCGCGCAAACCGCGCTGGACATCGACTATCGCCCCAACCTGTGGGGCGTGGCGGGCCATGGCGACGGCGAAAGCCGGTTTGTCGAAAGCGACAAGGTTACGGCCAAGCTGCAATCCACCCTGCACCTGTTTGACCTGATCGTCGGCACCGAGGAAGAGTTTCACATCGCCGGCGGCACCACCGACACCATCGCGGCCCTGCGCGCGGTGCGTGCGGTGACCGGCGCCACGCTGGTCTGCAAACGCGGGCCGATGGGCGCCTCGGCCTTTACCGGCGATATCCCCGATACGCTGGATGGCGGCCAGACCGGCCCCGGTTTCCCGATCGAGGTGTTCAACGTGCTGGGCGCGGGCGACGGGTTCATGTCGGGCCTTTTGAAGGGCTGGCTGGATGGCGAAGACTGGCCGACAGCGCTGGGCTATGCCAATGCCTGCGGCGCCTTCGCCGTCAGCCGCCACGGCTGCACCCCCGCTTATCCCAGCTGGGCCGAGCTGCAGTTTTTCCTGAACCGCGGTGTCAAGGAAAAGGCGCTGCGCAAAGATGCCGAGCTGGAACAGTTGCACTGGTCCACCAACCGTACCGGCGACTGGTCCTCGATGCGGGTCTTTGCCTTTGACCACCGCATTCAGATGGAAGACATCGCCGGGGCCACCGATGCCAAGATCGGCGCGTTCAAACAGCTGTGCCTGCAGGCCACCACGCAAGTGGCGCAGGGCCGTCCGGGCTATGGCCTGTTGTGCGACAGCCGCCTTGGCCGCGACGCGCTCTATCAGGCAGCCGGGCAGGGGCTGTGGATTGGTCACCCGGTGGAATGGCCCGGCTCGCGCCCGCTGACACTGGAACCCGAGATCGGCCCCGATTTCGGTGGCCTGTCCGAATGGCCCGCCGAACATGTGGTCAAGGTGCTGTGCTTTTACCACCCCGACGACAGCGACGCGATGTGCGCCGAGCAAGAGGCGGTGATCACCCGCCTGTTCCACGCCGCCCGCCGCAACCGGTTGGAGTTTCTCTTGGAGGTTATCCCCTCCAAGGTTGGCCCCGTTGCCGATGACACCACCGCGCAGGTGATACAGCGGTTCTATGATCTGGGCGTTTACCCCGATTGGTGGAAGCTGGAGCCGATGACCACGCCCGCCGCGTGGGACGCCACGGTCGACGCGATCACCCGCAACGACGCCAACACGCGCGGCATCGTGATTCTGGGCCTGGGCGAGACCGAGGCCAAGCTGATCAAAAGTTTCGACGTGGCCGCGCGCTATCCGCTGGTCAAAGGGTTTGCCGTGGGTCGCACCATCTTTGCCGACGCTGCCGCGGCCTTTATGGCCGACGACATCGCCCCCGAGGATGCCGTGCAGGATATGGCTGCAAAATTCGCCCGCCTGTGTCAGGCTTGGGACAACGCGCGTGCACCAGTATCGAACGCCCGCGTCGAGGGAGAAGTTGCATGAACACGATCCGTCTGACCGCCGCGCAGGCGTTGGTGCGCTATGTCTCGGCGCAGCTGAACGAGGATGGCGAGCCGTTTCTGGCGGGCTGCTGGGCAATCTTTGGCCACGGCAACGTCGCCGGTCTGGGCGAGGCTCTGTACGCCCACCGCGACAGCTTTCAGACTTGGCGCGGCCATAACGAACAGACGATGGCCCATGCCGCGATTGCCTATGCCAAACAGTCGGGCCGCAAACGCGCGATGGCCGTGACCTCGTCCATCGGGCCGGGGGCCACCAACATGGTCACCGCCGCCGCGCTGGCCCATGTGAACCGCATTCCGGTGCTGTTTATCCCCGGCGATGTCTTTGCCACGCGCGGCCCCGATCCGGTGCTGCAACAGGTCGAGGATTTTGGCGATGGCACGGTGTCGGCCAATGATTGCTTCCGCCCGGTCAGCCGCTATTTTGACCGGATCACCCGGCCCGAGCATCTGCTGACCGCGCTGCCCCGCGCCTTTGCCACCATGACCGACCCCGCCGATTGCGGCCCGGTCACGCTGGCCTTCTGTCAGGACGTGCAGGCCGAAGGCTATGACTGGCCTGTCAGCTTCTTTGAACCCAACATCTGGCACCAGCGCCGCCCGCGCCCCGACACCGGCGAACTGGCCCGTGTGACCGCCGCGATCGAGGCCGCGCAAAACCCCGTCATCGTTGCCGGGGGCGGGGTGCATTATTCGGATGCCTGCGCCGAGCTTCTGGAATTTGCCGAACGGTTCCAGATCCCCGTGGTCGAAACGCAGGCGGGCAAATCTGCCCTGCCTTGGGATCACCCGCTGAACATGGGCCCCGTTGGCGTGACCGGCGCGGCCAGCGCCAACACCGTCTGCGAAACCGCCGATCTGGTGCTGGGTGTTGGCACCCGGTTTCAGGATTTCACCACCGGCTCGTGGGCGCTGTTCAAGAACCCCGCCCGCACGCTGATCAGCCTGAACACCGCCGCCTATGACGCGATGAAACACGGCGCGCTGCCGCTGATGGCCGATGCGCGCGTTGGTCTGGGCGAACTGACGCAGGCGCTGGGCGACCGGCGCTTTACCGCGCCCTCTGGGGCGTTGAAAACCAATTGGTTCGCCGCCGTTGACCCGCTGACCGACGCCCCTGAGGAAGGCAACGCCCTTCCGACCGACCAACAGGTGATCGGCGCCGTGCAACGCGCCTCGGGCCCCGACACCGTGGTCATGTGCGCCGCCGGCACCATGCCCGGTGAACTGCACAAGCTGTGGAAAGCCCCGCGCCCCGGCGCCTATCACATGGAATACGGGTTTTCCTGCATGGGGTACGAGATCGCCGGCGCCATGGGCATCAAGATGGCCCAGCCCGACCGCGACGTGATCTGCATGATCGGCGACGGTTCGTACATGATGGCGAACTCGGAACTGGCCACCGCGGTGATGATGGGGATCAAGTTCACCATGGTCATCACCGACAATCGCGGCTTTGGCTGTATCAACCGGCTGCAAATGGGCACCGGCGGGGCCGAGTTCAACAACCTGCTGGACCACGCCCACCACGTGAACCCCTCGAATATCGACTTTGCCGCGCACGCGGCATCGATGGGGGCGGCGGCGGTCAAGGTCTCGACCATTGCCGAGCTGGAGGAGGCGCTGACCCGCGCCGCCGACGCCGATGGCCCCTTTGTCGTGGTGATCGACACCGATCCCTACCCATCGACACCCGATGGTGGCACGTGGTGGGAGGTTGCGGTGCCCGAAGTCTCGGACCGCGACGAGGTGACCGAGGCCCGCAAAGGATACGAGGCCGCGCTGCGGGCCCGTCTGAACTGATACGACATGGGCCGCGCCTGACGCCGGGTGGTTTACCACCCCCGGGAGGAAGGTCGGGCGCGGCCGGACCAGACCAGATGCACATACCAATGGGATACCCAACATGATCCTCTATGGAACCAACCCCATCGCCTGGGCCAATGACGACGACCAAACCCTGGGCGCCGACATCCCCACCGAACAGATCCTGTCCGAGGCGCGCGATATCGGCTTTGACGGCATCGAAAACGGCCATCGCTGGCCGCAGGATGACCCCGAGGCTTTGCGCGCCTTTCTGGGCGAATACGGTCTGAAATACATCTCGGGCTGGCACTCGCTGAACCTGCTGGTCAACGATGTCGAAACCGAAAAGGCCAATATCCAGCCGACGCTGGACAAGCTCAAGCACAACCATTGCGCTGTGTGCATCGTCGCCGAAACCTCGAACTCGGTTCAGGGGCTGGACGTGCCGGTGAACGACAAACCGGTGCTGGACGCGGCCGGAATGACCAAGTTCGGGGCAGATGTAGAAGAGATTGCGCAGTATTGCGCCGCGCAGGGCATCACACTGGCCTATCACCATCACATGGGCACCGTGGTCGAAACCCCCGCCGAGATTGACGCGTTTATGGCCGCCACGGGGCCTGCCACCAAAATGCTGTTCGACGCGGGCCATTATTATTTTGGCAGCAACGGTCAGGACCCAGCGCCCTTTCTCGCCAAATACGCCGACCGCGTGGCGCATTTCCATGCCAAGAACGTGCGGCCCGACGTGATGAAGCGTGTGCGCGGCGAAGGCCTGACCTTTATGGACGGCGTGCGCGCCGGCGTCTTCACGGTACCCGGCGACCCCGAGGGTGGCGTTGCGTTTGACCCGCTTTTGGCACAGTTGAAAGACGCGGAATACCAGGGCTGGCTGGTGATCGAGGCCGAACAGGACCCCGCCCGGCGCAACCCGTTCGAATACCAGTCGCTGGGCCTGAAAACCCTGCGCGCAGCGGCCGTCAAGGCGGGGCTGGTCTGATGTTCGACACCTCGCACCCTTGGCTGCGACCGCTTTGGGTGCGGGTGGCGATCGTGGCGTCCTGCGCGGGCTGGACGCTGTTTGAATTCATGCGCGGCTCGCCCTTTTGGGGGATGCTGTTCCTCGCGGCAGGGGCTGTCGCGTTTCACGGATTTTTCCTCGCCAAAACCGGCGATGACGGAGACAAAGATGACTGATCTTCTGCGCAAACCCACCGGCACTACCGGCAAGGTGCACGACATCACCGTGGCCAGCGCGCGCGGCCCGCAATCGCCCGATTGGGGCTATGTCGGGTTTGGCCTGTTTCGGCTGAATGCCGGTGAAACAGTGACGGAACCGACGGCCCAGACCGAGGTGATCCTGGTGCTGGTCGAAGGCAAGGCGCAGGTCACCGCCGATGGTCAGGATTTCGGCGAACTGGGCGCGCGGATGAACGTTTTCGAACAGATCCCGCCGCATTCGGTCTATGTGCCCAATGACACCACCTGGCAGGCCACCGCCACCACCGATTGCACCCTTGCGGTCTGCACCGCGCCCGGTCATGGCGGCCACGCCGCCCGCGTTCTGCCCACGCCCGAAAAGCTGACCCGCGGCAAGGGCGCCAACACCCGCTATATCTTCCCCATCGCGATGGAGGAAAGCGACGTCGCCGACAGCCTGCTGGTGACCGAGGTCTTCACCCCTCAGGGCAACTGGTCGTCCTACCCTCCGCACCGCCATGACGAGGATGACTTCCCCCGGATGACCTATCTGGAGGAAACCTATTACCACCGCCTGAACCCCGATCAGGGGTACGGCCATCAGCGCGTGTTCACCGATGATGGCAGCCTGGACGAAACAATCAGCCCCAACAGCCACGACGTGGTGCTGGTGCCCCGCGGCCACCACCCCTGCGCGGCGCCCTATGGCTACGAGATGTATTACCTGAACGTCATGGCCGGCCCCCGCCGCAACTGGCGGTTCGAAAACCATCCCGATCACGACTGGATCGCCCAACGCGACGCCGACTAAACGGCGCAAGCCTGTTCTGGTCTCTCAGCACGCCGGGCACTTTGCCCGGCTTGTTGCGTTGCCGGTCGGCGTCGCGGTTGAATTTTGGGAAACCTGGTGCCCAGAAGAGGATGGGAGAACGTGTATTTTCTGTTGTTTTACAGTGGCTTGATCGCGAACTGCGGCGTGTATTCCGGCGGTAGGTCGTATGAGCATTGGCGTGGAGCGGACTTGCGGCCGGAGTATGGATTAGAGAAGTGAACCGTGATCGACAACGTGGGCGGCGCGCAGACATTTTCTGCGCTCTGCTCAGAAGGCAAATATGTTCTCTTTCCGGACTTATGCAGGAACCGCTTTTGCTGACATAGCACCTGTTGCGATAGAGCGAGAATGCATCAATGCAGACATCTGGCGCTGTGAACGTTGATACCAGGAGCGTGTTTATCTGCGCCGTTTCAAAAAGTGTGCGACGCGTTCCCAATCGTTGTTCTGGCGAACTTCGCATATTGCGCAATACGCCGAAAAACGGACCCACTTCGCATCAAAATCGCACAACGCACAACCACCGCTATGGGCACTATTGCGAACAAGCCAAGCTCACCATCATACAAATCGAAGCCACAACAGATGCTCAGGATCGGGCTTTGGAAAACGACAGCTTCGCACCCTCCAGATGCCGACGAAGCGCTTCCTGGGTACCTGCCTTGTTGCGCGTTGCCAGAAGTTGGACAATGACGGCATGTTCGCGATTTGACATCTGTAGTCTTTCAACCCGAAACAGCTGGGTTTTGCGGAACGGGGCCAGTTTGATACGCATGTCATGCGCCATGGCAGACAAGTCTTCGTTGCCGCAGCTTTTGTATATCAAAGAATGAAAATCCAGATTGATTGCTTCGTAGTCGCGCGAGGCATTTTGCGCCGCCATTTCGGACATGCGAAGATGCATGCGTTCAAGGCGGTTCAATTCGTCTTCGCGAATGCGCTCTGCGGCCAGCCCTCCGCAAAGGGCCTCCAACTCCGCCATGGCCTCGAACATCATGTCGATCCGATCGGTATCCAGGTCGCGCACGATGACGCCCTTGTACGGCAACCTTTCCACAAGCGAGCGGGACGCGATGTTTTGCAAAGCCTCACGCACCGGCGTCCGCGAAACGCCAAAACGGGCAGCGATCGATTGCTCACTCAATCGCGTGCCGGGTGTCAACTCACCTTTCAGGATCTCTTCTTCCAGAATGTCGGAAATCATCTGGCTGTGAACGCCCTTGAGCATCTGCGTCCCTTCTATGACCTACAAAACACTAACAAACATCCTTGCGGCGGTCAGCGCAAGAAAGGCCGCGAAACCACGTTTGACCCAGGCGGGCTCTACCTTGTGGGCCAGTCGCGCACCGACGGGGGCCAGATACATTGTAATCGGGATGATCAACAAGACCGCCGGTACGCTTACATATCCAAGTGAAAACGGCGGACGTCCCGCCACGCCTGCGCCGGAGACAAGGAAACCGATGGCGGCTGGACCCGCGATCAGAAGGCCCATCGCTGCCGAGGTTCCCACGGCCTTTTTGACAGGAACAGAATAGGCGCTTAGGACCGGCACCCCCAACGTGCCGCCACCGATCCCCATCAACGATGAGGTCAGGCCTATCCCGCCGGCGATGGCTGCATTTGCGGACAACCGGGTTGGCAACTGATCCGCAATTACCAAAGGCGAGCTGCGCAGAAAGTTTATCGACACCAACACGGCAACCACTGCGAAAATCAGCGTGAGCGTATCGGGATCAATATAGCGTGCCAACAATCCTCCGGCCAAGGCGCTGAGCGCAACAAACGGCCCCCAGCTTTTCAGGATTGGACCAAGGACATACCCTTTACTGTGATGTGCGCGGGCAGAAGACACCGCAGTAAAGATGATCGTTGCAAGCGATGTCGCCACCGCCATATGCATTGCCAGTTCAGCGGGAAACTGGATGAACCCGAACATCCAGACCATGACCGGAACCAGAACAATCCCACCACCGACCCCAAGAAACCCTGCCAAAAGCCCGGCGACAACCGATGCCATCACCAGACCGAGGGCCAAGGGCGCATATGTGGCGAACAGCTCCATGCCCTTACCAACCAATGGCTTTTGGCAACCACGTGGCAATTCCCGGAACATTGAACAACAGCAAAAGCGCAACGGCCTGAATGGCAATGAACGGCATCACGCCTTTGTAGATCACCCCTGCTGTGACACTTGGCGGCGCAGACCCTTTCAGAAAGAACAGCGCCCAGCCAAAGGGTGGTGTCAGGAACGAGGTTTGCAGGTTCAACGCAATCAGTGCCGCCAGCCAGATCATGTCAGTTCCCTGCTCTATGAAGAATGGCAGCAGCAAAGGCAGGGCGATATAACTGATCTCGATCCATTCGAGAAAAAAGCCCAGCACAAACAGCAGCAGCATCAGGAAGATCAGTGCGCCGGTCTCGCCGCCAGGAAGAAGGTACAACATATCCTTGACCAGGTCCTCACCCTGCAACCCTCGGAACGCGATGGCAAAGACCTGGGCCGCCACGAGGATGAAGAAAATCATCGCAGAAATACGGAGCGTCCCATGGGCCGCCTGCCAGATCATCGGGATCGTCAAACGCCCATACAGCGCTGCGATGATGATCGAGAAAACAGCCCCCACGCTGGCGGCTTCAGTCGGGGCGGCGATCCCGCCGATGATCGACCCGAGCACACCTCCGACCAGAAGCAAAGGAGGCGACAGGGACAACACGGCTTTCTTTGCGAGCGGCCAGCCACTGAGGCCCTGACGCTCTTTTTCGGGAATGGGCGGCATCAGGTCGGGGCGGATTTTTCCGTAGACGATAATGAAACCGATATAGAGCCCAGCCAGCAGCAGACCCGGCATCACCGCAGCCGCAAAAAGAGTGCCGACACTTTCGCCCATGATATCGGCTAACAGTATCAGCACCAGCGACGGCGGAATGATCTGACCCAATGTCCCGGAAGCGCAGATTGCACCGGAGGCAAGCCCCGGGTCGTATCCCCGGCGTAGCAGAACCGGCAGCGTCAGCATGGTCAAAGTCGCGACCGTTGCGCCCACGATACCGGTCGAGGCACCCATAAGGATCCCGACGATGATCAGCGCAATCGCCATACCGCCATTAAGCCGGCCCGAAAGGCGCCCGACGACTTCAAGCATGTCTTCGGCTACGCGGGACTTTTCCAGCATGACGCCCATGAAAACAAAGAGTGGGATCGCGACAAACTCGTACTTTGTAACAACACCATAGATGCGCGAAGGCACGAGGTTGAACAGGAACTCGCCAAAGCCGAACCAACCAAAAATGAAACCGGCCACGGCAATCCCGATGCCAACAGGAATGCCTGCGATCAGCAGCAACATAAACCCAAGGATCAGCCCGAGGGCGAGCAATTCCATAAGAGGCATCAGTCTGTGCTCCGGATAGCATTGAGGGATCGAATGGCATTGGCGGCGCATTGCAATGCCAACAATGCAAAGGCGATGGGCAAAAAGCCCTTTAGCGCCCAGCGGCCGGGCAATCCGCCGGGGTCAGGCGAACCTTCGAGTAGTGAAAAAGAGTTTTCGACAAAGCCGGTCGAGTACCGGATCAACAACAGGGCCACAGCAGCGCCCAGGACCATGGAAACAAAGTCTATCCAATGGCGCGCTTTTGGCGACATTTTATCGTAAAGCATGTCCACGCGCACATGCCCCTTTTCGAGCATAAGCACGACAATCCCCAACATGGCTGTCGGAACCAGAAGGTGCCATTCCAACTCCTGCATCCAGACCGGCGCGTTTCCGATGACGTAACGTCCGGCGACATTGCAGAAAACAAGCGCAACAAGCGCAAGAAGAAGCACAGATGCGATATGGCTTATCAGCCGTGTCATTGCGTCGATGAAATCAGCGAAACGCAGGGCAGCGGTCATAGGGGGACTCATATTTTCAAGGGAAAAGCAGGCTCGGCAACGACAAGCTGCCGAGCCGTGATGTTGGTCAGCGCAGCTCGGAATGCCACACTTTTTCAGAGGCTTCCGCCCAGACATCGTGGCTTGCTTTGAAGGCGAAGTAATTGTCCATCACCTTTTTGAAGAGCGGATCAGCGGCACCCATCTCTTCGTAGACAGCCGTCATTTCGGTACGCAGTGCCTCGACGACATCCGTTGGCAGGGTGCGCACCTCGGTGCCGTTTGCCTTGAACTCCTGCAGCGCGGCGGCGTTGTTTGCCTCGCCCCAGCTATGCGAGATCACGTTGCACGCGGCAGCGCAGTTGCTCACGATGGCTTGCAGATCCGCAGGCAGCGTTTCCCACGCAGCTTTGTTGATCGTCAGCTCGGTCACCGTGGTCGGTTCGTGCCAGCCTGTTGTGTAGTAGTACTTGGCGGCATTGTTCAGACCCATGACCTTGTCCATCGCAGGGCCAACCCATTCGGCCGCATCAATGACGCCACGCTCAAGAGCTGGGAAAATTTCCCCGCCGGGCAGCAGCTTCACATCTACGCCGATGCGGGAATAAGCTTGCCCAGCAAGTCCCGGTACACGCAGCCGCAAGCCTTTCATGTCTTCGATCGAGTTGATCTCTTTGTTGAACCAACCGGTCATCTGCACGCCAGTCGCACCAATGGGCATGGCAACCAGACCAAGCGGTTCATAAACCTCGTTCCACAGGTCAATCCCGTCCCCGATGTAGAACCATGCGTTTTTGCCTTGGGTCGACATTCCAAACGGTACAGCGCCAAAGAACTGCGCCGCGGGCAACCGTCCAGCGCCAAAGTAGGATACCCAGGCGTTCATCTCGACGATGCCCTGACGGGCGGCATCAATGCCTTCGAATGCGGGCACCAATTCGCCTCCATTGAAGACCTGAATGTCCAGCCGACCATCGGACATGGCCTTCACACGGGCCGCGAAATCTTTCAGCGAGCCTGGGCCATTGGAGTAAAAGGGCGCCCCTGCGGGAAAGGCGGTTGTCATCTTCCATTTAAAGCTGCCGCTGCTTTGTGCCACGGCGGGTGCTGCAAGGGTACCGGCCACACCGGCCGTTGCAAGAAAGGCGCGTCTGTCCATGAGAGCTCTCCTAGATCGTATACAAAATGCGCCTTCGGCGCGAGCTTATGGATTAAATTCGTTAAAGAAACTAAAATTGTACACAATCTTGCAGCCGCTCAATTGGCCTCGGCTTTCATCAACAGCGACAGAATTGGTGAAGCCTTGGGCAGGCCGCGCGTTGCTACGCACCAAAAAGGAGCAGGTTTTGGACTTTGCCACTGCAGGCATGCAGGAACACTCTGAACCCACGTAAGGTGATTCTTGATGCAAATTAATCAACACGACCGCTACCCATTCAGCATGATCACAGAGCGCCAGAGCTATCGGTGGCCGGGGGGCAAGGGGCTTGCCGTATATCTGGGCATGAACCTGGAAGTTTTTTCTTTTGGTGACGGGCTTGGGGCAATGCTTGCCCCCGGTGGCCCACAACCGGATGTGCTCAACTATGCATGGCGCGATTATGGGAACCGCGTCGGTGCGCCTCGTTTGATTGAACTGTTCGACCGTTTAAAACTGCCCTGCACCGCGCTGGTTAATTCTGAAACCTATCGGCTGACCCCGGGGCTGGCGGAGATTTTTGCCGCACGGGGCGACGAGATTGCAGGCCATGGGCGCACCAATGCGGAACGACAGGGTGTGTTGGCTGAAGCGGAAGAAAGAGAGCTGATCGCGCAGGCAACCAACGAGCTGACACAACGCCATGGCATTGGTCCGAAGGGATGGCTTGGCCCTTGGATTTCGCAAAGCCACACAACGCCTGATCTGTTGCAGGAAGCTGGCTATGAATACCTGTTGGACTGGTGCCATGACGATCAGCCGACATGGATGAAGACCCGCAATGGCCGGATCCTTTCGGTCCCTTATCCGCAAGAGCTGAACGACATTCCGCAGATTGTTGGCCGCCAGCGCGAAGGCAACGAATTTGCAGACATGATCATCGACGCGTTCGACGTCATGCTGGAAGAAAGCAAATCCCGTCCGCTGGTGATGGGGATCGCCCTGCATGGATATCTCATGGGCCACCCGCATCGGATCAAACACCTTGAACGGGCGTTGCGCCATATGCAGCACCATTCCGGGGATCAGGTCTGGTGGACGACGGCGGGTGCCATCAACGACCATATCCGCCAGAGCGTCGCGCCTTAGATCGCAAGCGCAGCTCCGTCTGACCTTGGGTCGGTGGCGGCCTCTGTCTGGCCATCGGGATGAGCAACGACAGCGCCTGCCTGCCCCATCAACGGATCACATGGCCGCACAACATCCACCGTGTGACCGGCGTTTTCCATTGCGGCAATCAGTTCGGGGCCAAAATCTTCTTCCAGTTTCAAGCTGGTCGACTCTTCCCCCCAGGACTTTCCCAACAGCCAGCGGGGACGGCAAATCGCGTCTTGCAGGGGCACCCCAAAATGCGCGTAGCGGCTGAAGACGGCCGCCTGGGTTTGCGGCTGGCCTTCGCCGCCTTGTGTGCCATAGGCCATCACGCGGCCATCGTTCAATTCAGCCATCGCCGGGTTCAACGTGTGAAATGGCAGACGCCCCGGAGCCAGGCCACGCAGGCCGTCGTCCAACAGAAAATCGGCTCCCCGGTTCTGGAACATCACCCCCGTCTCCGGGCAGACGACAGCCGAGCCGAATTCCCAGAACAGCGATTGAATAAAGCTGACCACCGTGCCGTCCCGGTCGACCGCGCCCATCCAGATCGTGTCTCCGTCCCTGGGCGTTTCGGGCCATGACCTTGCGTGGGCAAGATCAATCGCCCCGGCCATGTCATCCAGCGCGGCATCGCTCAAAAGGTCCTGCGCATCGCTTTGCATCAGACCCGGATCACCCAATTCGCGGTTGCGCATGAGGTAAGCCTGTTTGATGGATTCAACCAAGCCGTGGATATGCTCGGGGCTTTCAGGGCGTTGCGGGTCAATTCCCAGGCGATCAAATGTGCCCAGGATGGCAAGCGACGCCACGCCCTGCGTCGGCGGCCGCGTGTTGTACAGGGTGCCCCAACTTGTCTTGATCTGAAGTGGGTCTTGCCTTTCGGGCGCGTAGCTCTCGAAATCTGACAAGCAAATCGGGCTGCCGATTTCTGCTAGAAACCCGGCATGGGTTCGCGCCAGGTCACCCTTGTAGAAGCTGTCGCATCCCTCTGCCGCCAGGGTTTCCAGGGTTCCCGCCAACGCCTCCTGGCGCAAACGCCATCCAGGTGACGGCGCGGCGCCATTGTTCAGGAACACCTCGGCGAACCCGGGCTGGTCTTTAACCTGGTCCAGCTTGGCTGACGTCATCTCGGCCTGATGTCGGCTCATTGCAACGCCAGCGCGGGCGTGGTGGATCGCAGGAGCAAGAAGATCGGCCAACGCCCAACGTTTCGCTGCCGGCACCATGGACAACGCCATTTGCCATGTACCGACTGCACCGGGCACGGTAACAGCTGCCAACGGACCCCGCGCAGGCAATGCGTCGGTTATACCTCTCTCTGCATACCAGTGACGCGTCGCTTTTGCACCGGCCCCGCCGCATCCAGCGATGGTTACGGGCGCTTCGCCGCGGCGCTTGATCGTCCAAAAAGCATCCCCGCCAAGCCCGTTCATATGCGGGTACACGACTGCAATCGTGGCTGCGGCACACACCATTGCTTCGATGGCGGTTGCACCTTCCGCCATTGCCGTATGACCAGCAAGGCTCGCCAAACGATGCGGCGCGGTCATGGCCTGGGCATATCCAAGAGATGTTTCCACGTGTTGCTCCTGATTTTGCGCGTGGCGTCAGCGGACTTGCAGGCATTCCAAAACAACGATGATGTTTCACCGTCAATTTTTTCATCTGTCCTATTTGACGCCCCTGCCGAAATGAAGGCTGTCTGCTGCATTTAGTTTCGACCATCCGGAAACGGCGCAAGCTTTGAGCACATTCCAACGCTCACGTTGTCTCTCATTCGAAAGGCAAAATTTGTGAAGCTTAAGTTGCTCCCTGAAATTCGGACTCTGACACAAGGTCCAGTTTTTGCAGCGTCGGGCTTTACCAAGCCTTGTTCAATTAAGGACCACTCAACAGCAGCCTTCCCCAACGTTGCCTGTCTTTGCGCGTTTCAGGTAAGGCAATCCAACGACGGTCTCATGAACGCCACACCAACATGTGGAGCGATTGTGCAGTGGTTTTCACACCAACACCATGAAAGCATAACGATTTCGATTGAATATGGTGCCCAGGAGAGGACTCGAACCTCCACGTCCATACGGACACTAGCACCTGAAGCTAGCGCGTCTACCAATTCCGCCACCTGGGCAGGTGTCGTGAGGGCGGGATTTAAAGGCCGCGCCGGGTGGGGTCAAGCGCCTTTTTCAAAGTTTTTGCCGTGACACCATATCCGCTTGTTTGACAGGGCCTCTTTGCGATAATCAGGCACAGAACGAATGGATGGAGGCCCGGCCATGGCCAAGCTGGTAACAATCTACGGCGGATCTGGATTTGTGGGGCGTTATATCGCCCGGCGGCTGGCAAAGGACGGCTGGCGCGTGCGCGTTGCGGTGCGCCGCCCCAACGAGGCGGGCTTTGTGCGCACCTATGGTGCCGTCGGCCAGGTAGAGCCCATCCTGTGCAACATTCGCGACGACGCGTCGGTCGCGGCGGCCATGACCGGCGCCGATGCGGTGGTGAACTGTGTCGGTATCCTGAACGAGCATGGCAAGAATCGCTTCGACTCCGTGCAGGTCGAAGGGGCCGAGCGTGTGGCGCGCTTGTCAGCTGTTGAAGGTGTGGCGCGTCTGGTGCACCTGTCGGCCATTGGCGCCGATGCGGATGCCGAAAGCGACTATGCCCGCACCAAGGGCGAGGGCGAGGCCGCGATTCTGGCCGCGCGCCCCGATGCCGTCATCCTGCGCCCCTCGGTCATCTTCGGGGACGAGGATCAGTTCTTTAACCGGTTCGCCTCGCTGTCGCGCCTTGGTCCGGTTCTCAAGATCGTCGGTGGCGACACCAGGTTTCAGCCCGTCTATGTAGACGATGTGGCCGCCGCGGCCGTGGCTGCCATCGAAACCGATGCGGCTGGCACTTATGAGCTTGGTGGCCCCGAGGTCGACACACTGCGTGGCCTGATCGGCGACATGCTGAAGATCG
Source organism: Actibacterium mucosum KCTC 23349 (assembly GCF_000647975.1). Classification (GTDB taxonomy): domain Bacteria; phylum Pseudomonadota; class Alphaproteobacteria; order Rhodobacterales; family Rhodobacteraceae; genus Actibacterium; species Actibacterium mucosum. The sequence continues at coordinate 299,983 of NZ_JFKE01000001.1, read as the reverse complement.
TGCAGCGCCGCCGTCTTGTCATCAACCTGCCCTTCTGGGTTGGTTCGATCATCGGGTTCAGCTTTGACATGGCGCAGGTCTGCACCGGTGGGCTGTTCAACAACGGCATCCTGACCCGCGATCAGGTACGCAACCTGCGCAACGACAACGTAGTGGCCGACGATGCCAAGGGTCTGGCCGATCTGGGCGTAACCCCCACCGCGATGGAGGTTGTTCTGCCGACCTACCTGTATCGTTTCCGCAGCGGCGGGCAGTACAACGCCATCAAGGACAGCGCCAAGAACCTGCGCGCCTAAGTATAGGCATAAATCAACAGCACCACGCCCAGGATCACCCGATAGATCACGTAGGGCGTGAAGCTGACACTGCGCAACAATCGCATCATCAGAACCAGCGCCAGCAGCGCCGCGATGAAGGCAAAGAATGCCGCAATTGCGCCGTCCCGCGCGGCGGCGGCATCGGCCGTGGCCACAACCTCGGCCCCCAACAACGCGCCCGACGCGATGATCGTAGGAATCGACATCAGCATCGCCAACCGCGCGCCATCGGCCCGTGTGTATCCCAGTTGCCGCGCCGCGGTGATGGTAATGCCCGACCGCGACGTGCCGGGGATCAGCGCCAGCGCCTGCCACAGCCCCATGATAACGGCGTGTTTGAACGACCAGTCGGCGGCCTCGTGTTCATGCTTGCCGGTTTTGTCGGCCCAATACAGCACGATCCCGAAGATCAGCATCGTCCACCCGATCACGGCAACAGACCGCACCGCTTGATCCAGCCCCGTCGCCTTCAAAATCAGCCCAAACAGGATAACCGGGACCGTCGCCACTGACAGCAACAGCACCAGCCGCGCAGCCTCGGTTGACGTGCGCCCGGTCAGCAGATGACCCACCCCGATCACGCATTTGCGCGTGTCGGCGTGGAAATACAGCATCACGGCGAACAAAGTGCCCACATGCACGGCCACGTCTATCACCTGGCCCTGGTCCGCGTTTCCGGTCAGATTCGGCAACAGCACCAGATGGCCGGATGACGACACCGGCAGAAACTCGGTAACGCCTTGAATAATGGCGACAAGCAGAAGATAGGTTAAATCCATGTCGTATTCTCGTATTTATGCCGAACCCGTTTAAATCCAATGGGTTGGCCTATTTTAGGTCACGCTTGTTTACTTTATTGGAGAAAAAATCCGGAGAGATTGGATTGATTTATCGCACTTTTCCTATATTAGGTCAGCGTTGCTGACTTTATATCTCTCCCTTATCTCTGTATAGCACGACGCCTGACGACCTTGGAAGGATTTGGAAATGGCAAAACAAAAGATGTTGAAGTTTGTCGATCTTGGCCGGGAAATGCCGACCAAACGCGCGGCAGACGGCCGGACCCAGGATTTCCTTGAAATCTATGGCGACTTTATCGAGGCCAAGGCCGAAGAACAGGCCAGCCGCTGTTCGCAATGCGGTGTGCCCTATTGTCAGTCGCACTGCCCGCTGCACAACAACATCCCCGACTGGCTGCGCCTGACCGCCGAGGGTCGTGTCCAGGAGGCCTATGAGCTCAGCCAGGCCACCAACACCTTCCCCGAGATCTGCGGCCGCATCTGCCCACAGGACCGTCTGTGCGAAGGCAATTGCGTGATCGAACAATCGGGCCACGGCACCGTGACCATCGGCGCGGTCGAGAAATACATCACCGACACCGCCTGGGCCGAGGGTTGGGTGAAACCCGCAACACCCTATGCCGAGCGCGAGGAAAGCGTGGGCATCATCGGCGCCGGCCCCGGGGGCCTTGCCGCCGCCGATCGTCTGCGCCGCGCCGGCATTCAGGTCACCGTCTATGACCGCTATGACCGCACCGGCGGGCTGATGACCTATGGCATCCCCGGCTTCAAGCTGGAGAAAGAGGTGGTCATGCGCCGCCACGAACAGCTTGAGGCCTCGGGCGTCACGTTCGTGCTGAACTGCAACGTGGGCGAAGACATCTCGTTCGCCGATATCCGTGCACAGCATAACGCCGTGCTGATCGCCACCGGCGTCTACAAGTCGCGCGACCTGCAAGGCCCCGGTTCGGGTGCGGCGGGTATCGTGCGCGCCATCGACTATCTGACCGCCTCCAACCGCAAGAACTTTGGCGACGACGTGCCGGAATACGACTCGGGCGAGCTGAACGCCGAGGGCAAGCGCGTGGTGGTCATCGGCGGTGGCGACACCGCGATGGACTGTGTACGCACCGCGATCCGTCAGGGCGCGACCAGCGTCAAATGCCTCTATCGCCGCGACAAGGCCAACATGCCCGGCTCGCAGCGTGAAACCCAGAACGCCGAAGAGGAAGGCGTGGAATTTGTCTGGCTGTCGGCGCCCAAAGGCTTTGCCGGTGATCCGGTGACCGGCGTGATGGTGCAGAAAATGCGCCTGGGCCTGCCCGATGCCTCGGGCCGCCAAAGCCCCGAGGTGATCGAAGGTGCGGACTATGTCGAAGACGCCGATCTGGTGATCAAGGCCCTGGGGTTCGAGCCCGAGGATCTGCCCGCCCTGTGGAACGAACCCGCGCTGGAGGTCACCCGCTGGGGCACCGTCAAGGCCGATTTCCGCACCCACGAAACCGCCATGCCCGGCGTGTACGCCGTGGGCGACATCGTGCGGGGTGCCTCGCTGGTGGTCTGGGCCATCCGCGATGGCCGCGAAGCCGCCGACGCCATTGTGGGGCAGCTGACCCAAGCTGCCGTCGCCGCCGAGTAACACCAAGATACGCAGCGGGGCCTGCCCCCGCGCCATCCAGGAAAGGATGATGACATGACGAAATTCGACGCCGAATGGCTGCAGAACGAAGAAGCCAAACGCGCCTATATGGCCGAACACGGGCTTTACCGCGAAGACGATGAACATTCGTCCTGCGGTGTGGGCCTTGTGGTGGCCATCGACGGCAAACCCAGCCGCCAGGTGGTGGAAAGCGGGATCAACGCGCTCAAGGCGATCTGGCACCGCGGCGCGGTCGATGCCGACGGCAAAACCGGCGACGGCGCCGGCATCCACGTGCAGATCCCCGTGCCGTTCTTTTACGATCAGATCCGCCGCACCGGCCACGAACCGCTGACCGATCGCCTGATCGCCGTGGGTCAGGTCTTTCTGCCCCGCACCGATTTCGGCGCGCAGGAAACCTGCCGCACGATCGTCGAGGCCGAAGTGCTGCGCATGGGGTATTACATCTATGGCTGGCGCCATGTGCCCGTGAACACAGAGGTTCTGGGCGAAAAAGCCAACGCCACCCGCCCCGAGATCGAACAGATCATCATCTCGAACGCCAAGGGCGTGGATGAAGAAACGTTCGAGCGTGAGCTGTACGTGATCCGCCGCCGGATCGAAAAAGCAGCCGCTGCCGCTGGTATTGGCGACATGTACCTGTGCTCGCTCAGCTGCCGTTCGATCATCTATAAGGGCATGATGCTGGCCGAGCAGGTGGCCGAGTTCTATCCCGATCTCAAGGATGAACGCTTTACCTCGAACTTCGCCATCTATCATCAGCGTTACTCGACCAACACCTTCCCGCAATGGTGGCTGGCGCAACCGTTCCGCATGCTGGCCCATAACGGCGAGATCAACACCCTGAAGGGCAACGTCAACTGGATGAAAAGCCACGAGATCCGCATGACCTCGGCGGCGTTTGGCGAATATGCCGACGATCTGAAACCGATTGTCAGCCAGGGGTCGTCGGATTCCGCCGCGCTGGATGCGGTGTTCGAGGTGATGGTGCGCGCCGGTCGGAACGCGCCGATGGCCAAGACGATGCTGGTGCCCGAAAGCTGGTCCAAGCAGGCGGTTGAGCTGCCGCAAAGCTGGCGTGACATGTATTCCTACTGCAACTCGGTGATGGAGCCGTGGGACGGCCCCGCCGCGCTGGCCATGACCGATGGCCGCTGGGTCTGCGGCGGGCTGGACCGCAACGGCCTGCGCCCGATGCGCTATGTTGTGACGGGTGACGGTCTGCTGATCGCCGGGTCCGAGGCCGGCATGGTGCCCACCGACGAAGGTTCGGTTGTAGAAAAAGGCGCGCTGGGCCCCGGTCAGATGATCGCGGTTGATACGGCCGAGGGCAAGCTGTTCCACGACACCGAGATCAAGGACCAACTGGCCGCCAGCCAGCCCTTTGGCGATTGGGTCGGCAAGATCACCGAGCTGGACAAGGCGCTGGCCGAGGTGGACGAGAAACCGATCTATGAAGGCGCCGAACTGCGCCACCGTCAGATCGCCGCCGGCTATTCGATGGAAGAGCTGGAACAGATCCTTCTGCCGATGGCCGAGGATGGTAAAGAGGCCATCGCCTCGATGGGTGACGACACGCCGTCTGCGGTGCTGTCCGAGAAATACCGCCCGCTCAGCCATTTCTTCCGTCAGAACTTCAGCCAGGTCACCAACCCGCCCATCGACAGCCTGCGCGAATACCGGGTGATGTCGCTGAAAACGCGGTTCGGCAACCTCAAGAATGTGCTGGACGAAGACAGCAGCCAGACCGAGATTCTGGTGCTGGAAAGCCCGTTTGTCGGCAACGCCCAGTTCGACGAAATGGTGGCGCAATTCAACGCGCAGATGGTGCTGATCGACTGTACCTTTGCCGCCGATGGCGATGCCGACGCGCTGCGTGCCGGTCTGGCCCGTATCCGCGACGAGGCCGAAGACGCCGTGCGTTCGGGCGCCGGTCACATCATCCTGACCGATCAGGCGCAGGGTGCTGACCGCGTGGCCATGCCGATGATCCTGGCGACATCTGCGGTGCATTCCTGGCTGACCCGCAAGGGCCTGCGCACGTTCACCTCGCTGAACGTCCGCTCGGCGGAATGCGTTGATCCGCATTACTTCGCCGTTCTGATCGGCTGCGGTGCCACCACCGTCAACGCCTACCTGGCCGAAGACAGCCTGGCCGACCGCATCAGCCGCGGCCTGTTGGAGGGCACCCTGACCGAGGCCGTGGCCAAATACCGCGATGCGGTTGATTACGGCCTGCTGAAAATCATGTCCAAGATGGGCATCTCGGTCATCTCGTCCTATCGCGGCGGCCTGAATTTCGAGGCCGTCGGCCTCAGCCGCGCCATGTGTGCCGAATACTTCCCCGGCATGCACTCCCGCATCTCGGGCATCGGTGTCAGCGGCATCCAGCGCAAGCTGGAACAGGTGCACGCGCTGGGCTTCAAGGGCGGGGCCGACGTGCTGCCCATCGGTGGCTTCTACAAGGCGCGCCGGTCGGGCGAGAAACACGCCTGGGAGGCGCAGACCATGCATATGATGCAATCGGCCTGCGACCGCGCCAGCTATGAGATGTGGCAGAAATACTCGGCCGCGATGCGGGCCAACCCGCCGATCCACCTGCGCGACCTGCTGGATATCAAACCCATCGGCCGCCCCGTGCCGATCGAAGAAGTGGAATCGATCACCTCGATCCGCAAGCGCTTCGTCACACCCGGCATGTCGCTGGGCGCCCTCAGCCCCGAGGCACACCGCACCCTGTCGATTGCCATGAACCGCATCGGCGCCAAGTCGGATTCCGGGGAAGGCGGCGAAAGCCCCGAGGATTTCACCCCCGAACCCAATGGCGACAACGCGTCGGCCAAGATCAAACAGGTGGCCTCGGGCCGTTTCGGTGTCACCGCCGAATACCTGCTGCATTGCGAAGAGCTTGAGATCAAGGTCGCCCAGGGCGCCAAACCCGGCGAGGGCGGCCAGTTGCCCGGCATGAAGGTCACCGACCTGATCGCCAAGCTGCGCCACTCGACCAAGGGCGTGACCCTGATCAGCCCGCCGCCGCACCACGATATCTACTCGATCGAGGATCTGGCGCAGCTGATCTATGACCTCAAACAGATCAACCCGCGCTGCAAGGTCACCGTGAAACTGGTGGCCTCGTCCGGCGTCGGCACCATCGCCGCCGGCGTGGCCAAGGCCAAGGCCGACATCATCCTGATCTCGGGCCATAATGGCGGCACCGGCGCCTCGCCCGCCACGTCGATCAAATATGCCGGTCTGCCGTGGGAAATGGGCCTGACCGAGGCGCATCAGGTTCTGGCGATGAACAACCTGCGCGACCGCATCACGCTCAGAACCGATGGCGGCCTGCGCACCGGGCGTGACATCGTCATGGCCGCAATGATGGGGGCCGAGGAATACGGCATCGGCACCGCCGCGCTGATCGCGATGGGCTGTATCATGGTGCGCCAGTGTCAGTCGAACACCTGCCCCGTTGGCGTGTGTACGCAGGACGAACGCCTGCGCGACAAGTTCACCGGCAATGCCGACAAGGTGGTGAACCTCATCACCTTCTACGCCCAGGAAGTGCGCGAGATCCTGGCCCAGATCGGTGCCCGGTCGCTGGACGAAGTTATTGGCCGCGCCGATCTGCTGACGCAGGTCAGCCGGGGTTCGGCGCATCTGGACGACCTTGACCTCAACCCGCTGCTGATCACCGTCGATGGCGCGGCTGACATCGTTTACGACCGCGACCGCGAGCGTAACGCCGTGCCCGACACGCTGGACGCGCAGATCGTCGCCGATGCGGCCCGGTTCCTGCAGGATGGCGAGAAAATGCAGCTGTCTTATGCGGTGCAGAACACCGACCGAACAGTGGGCACCCGCATCTCCAGCCACATCGTGCAGAACTTCGGCATGCGCAACGCGTTGCAGCCCGACCACCTGACCGTCAAGCTGACCGGCAGCGCCGGGCAGTCGCTGGGCGCGTTCTCGGCGCCGGGTCTGAAGATCGAGGTATCGGGCGACGCCAACGACTATGTGGCCAAGGGCCTGTCGGGCGGCACCGTTGTGGTGCGCCCGCCGATGCGCTCGCCACTTGTGGCCGCCGAAAACACGATCATCGGCAACACGGTGCTTTATGGTGCCACCGACGGCTACCTCTTTGCCGCCGGGCGCGCGGGCGAACGTTTCGCGGTGCGCAACTCGGGCGCCAAGGTGGTGATCGAGGGCTGCGGCTCGAACGGTTGTGAATACATGACCGGCGGTGTCGCGGTGATCCTGGGCAGCATCGGCGCCAATTTCGGCGCCGGCATGACCGGTGGCATGGCCTATCTTTACGATCCCGACGGCTCGGTCCGCGCCATGATGAACATGGAAACCTTGGTCGCCAGCCCGGTCGCCCATCCCCATTGGGAGGGACAGCTGCGCGGGCTGGTCGAACGCCACGCGGCCGAGACCGGCTCGATCAAGGCCGCCGATCTGCTGCAGCACTGGGATATTGAATGCGGCAATTTCGTTCAGGTCTGCCCGATCGAGATGCTCGACAAGATCCCCCATCCGCTGTCCTCGGACGCCGAGGCCGTGCCGGCCGAATAACGGTTACGGATGGGTAAACAACGATGGGGCGGTGCCGCGGGTGCCGCCTCAATTCTTTAAACTTCGGCGACTTCTGATGCGCGAAACTTTAAAAACGACGTGCAACTTTGCCTTGGGGTGCAGCGGGGCGAGTTTCGTAACGCTTGGCACACCTACCCCCCTCCGGCTAGGCTGAGGACATTTCCATTGCTGGAGAGGTTCATGAGCTCGGTCCGCCTGCGATTACTGGTTCTCGCCTTGGCACCGCTTATCCTGTTGATGCCTTTGCTGTTGTTGCTGGGCATGACACGCTGGACTGCTGACTACGATAAGTTGTTGATTGCAAACGTAGAAAGCGACCTTCGGGTGGCCGAGCAATACCTGACACGCATCATGGCCGGCACGCGGGACGACCTGCGCGGCATCGCGGAATCGGTCGAATTTGCGCGGGTTCGCAATCAGGACGGCACAACGCAGGCGCTGTTCTACCGGAACAAGCGGCACGAGCTGGAGCTCGATTTTCTCTATTATTTACAAGGAGATGCCGCCGAACATGTGGCGGCAAAATGGCCGGTAATCCGGCGCGCATTCGGCGGGGTTCCCGACAGTCAGATCGACATTTTCTCGTCACAAGATCTGGCGGTTTTCTCTGACGACCTAGCCAATCAGGCGCGGCTGGACCTGATCGAGACCGAGGCCGCCGTACCCACAAATCGCTTGGTCGAGGATCGCGGCATGGTCGTACATGCCGCCAGCCCCGTTGCCGGAGGTGGTGTGCTGGTAGGGGGTATCCTATTGAATCGAAACCTACAATTCATCGATACGATCAACGCGCTGGTCTATCTGAACGCCGTAACGGGCGGCGACCGACAGGGCACCGCGACGCTGTTTCTGGATGATGTGCGCGTGTCGACCAATGTGCGCCTGTTCGAAGATGTCCGCGCGCTTGGCACTCGTGTTTCCGCGGTAGTGCGCGGCGCGGTTCTGGACGAAGGTCAGACATGGCTGGCCCGCGCTTTTGTGGTGAATGACTGGTACATCTCGGGTTATCTGCCGTTGATCGACAGCTTCGGCGAGCGGGTAGGGATGTTGTATGTCGGCTTCCTTGAAGCGCCATTTTCTGCAGCAAAAAGAGAGGCTTACCTGTGGATGATGGTGGCCTTTGCCGGGGTTTTGGCATTGTCGATTCCGGTGTTTCTGTGGATGGCCAAGGGCATTTTTGCACCGCTGGAACGCATGACCGAAACCATGCGCCGCGTGGGGCGCGGCAACCTGTCGGCGCGCAACGGCAAGATCAGCGCCAAGGACGAAATCGGGCAGGTCGCCGGGCATCTGGACGACCTGCTGGACCAGGTGCAGGACCGCGACCGCCGCCTTCGCGCATGGGCCGACGAACTGAACCAACGGGTCGAAGAGCGCACCTCGGAACTGCGAGAGGCCAATGACAAGCTTGAAGACACGTACCGGCAATTGGTGATGAGCGAAAAGCTGGCATCCATCGGCGAAATCACCGCAGGCGTGGCCCATGAAATCAACAACCCTGTCGCAGTGATTCAAGGCAATGTGGACGTGATCCGTGACACGCTGGGCCAGAAGGCGCAGCCCGTGGTGACCGAGCTGAACCTGATCGACCGGCAGGTGACCCGGATCGAGGCGATTGTTGGCAAGCTGCTGAAATTCGCACGGCCCACCGAGTTTTCGGATTACGAAGAAACCGTTTCTTTACAACCTGTTGTTGCAGATTGCCTGGTGCTGGTGGAACATGTTCTGTCTCATGGTGGCATCGAGGTGGCGACGCAGTTTCGCGATGCGCCGATGGTGCGCATTGACCCTGGCGAGATGCAGCAGGTGGTGATCAACCTGATCGTCAACGCCGCCCAGGCCATGGGCAGCGACGGGCAACTGAACCTGGTGTTGGGCCCCGAGCGGCGCGATGGGCGCGAGGGGGTCTGCCTGCGGGTGCGCGACACCGGGCCGGGCATACCGGATGACCGCGCCGCGACAGTCTTTGACCCCTTCTTTACCACCAAACAGGGCGAGGGGACGGGGCTGGGCCTGTCGATCTCGCAGAGCCTAATCCAGAAGGCCGGCGGGTTGATCACCCTGCATCAACCCGAAGGCGGCGGTGCCGAATTCCGTGTCTGGCTGCCTGCCTATGACGCGGTAACCGAAGCCGCGCAATAGACCCTACGCAGCGGTGACGCGCACAGCGGCGAACTTGAACTCGGGGATCTTGCCGAAAGGATCCAGCACCGGGTTGGTCAGGATATTTGCCGCCGCCTCGACATAAGCAAATGGCAGGAAAACCATGTCGGGCGACACCGCACGGTCGGCCCGCGCCATGACCTGCACCGTTCCGCGTCGGGTGGTCAGGGTGACCATACCGCCCGGTTCCACCCCCAGCTTGCGCAGTGTAGCGGGGTGCAACGAGCAATTCGCTTGCGGCTCGACCGCGTCCAGAACCCGGCTGCGCCGTGTCATCGACCCGGTGTGCCAATGTTCCAGCTGCCGCCCGGTGGTCAGAACCATCGGATACTCGGCATCGGGCGCCTCGTCCGGGGCCACCACGTTGGCCGGCGTGAACCGCGCCCGTCCACCGTCGCGCGGGAAGCCATCGCCGAACACAATCGCCTGGCCGGGATCCGTGGGGCTGAGAGAGGGATAGGTCACCGCCCCCTCGGCCGCCAGCCGGTCCCAGGTGATGTTGTCCAGCGAGGGCATGCCGCGCGCCATCTCGGCATAGACATCGGCGGGGCTGTCATAGTGCCAGTTCAGCCCGCATTTCTGCGCCAGCGCCACGGTGATCGCCCAATCTTCGCGCGCTTCGCCGGGCGGCGGCACCGCGGGGCGGCCCATCTGCACCTGCCGGTTGGTGTTCGTCACGGTCCCCGATTTCTCGTAAAACGCCGAGGCCGGCAGGATCACATCGGCATAATTCGCGGTTTCGGTCAAAAAGATATCCTGCACCACCAGGTGATCCAGCCGCGCCAGCGCATCGCGCGCATGGTCGACATCGGGGTCGGACATGGCCGGGTTTTCGCCCTGCACATACATCGCCTTGATCTTGTCGGCGTGGATGGCATCGATGATCTCGGTCACGGTCAGGCCGGCTTTCCCCGACCAATCGTCGCTGTTCCAGATCGCCTGAAACTCGGCCCGGATCGTGTCGTCGGTCACCGATTGGTAATCGGGCAAAAACATCGGGATCAGGCCCGCGTCCGAGGCACCCTGAACATTGTTCTGCCCCCGCAGTGGGTGCAGCCCCGTGCCCGGCCGCCCCACCTGCCCGCACATCAGCGCCAGGCTGATCAGGCAACGCGAATTGTCGGTACCGTGGATGTGCTGGCTGACGCCCATCCCCCAGAAGATCATGCCCGCCCTGGCCCCGGCAAAGTCGCGGGCCACGGCGCGGATCGTGCCCGCGTCGATCCCACAGACAGGCGCCATCGCCTCGGGCGTGAACGCCGCCAGATGCGCCTTTTCGGCCGCCCAGTTTTCGGTGTAGGCGTCGATATATTGTTGATCGTAAAGGTTTTCTTCCACAATCACATGCATGATCGCGTTCAGCAGGCTGACATCGGCGCCGGGCCGGAATTGCAGCATATGCGTGGCGAACCGGCTAAGCGCCTGACCGCGCGGGTCCATCACGATCAGCTTGCCGCCGCGCTGGGTGAATTGTTTGAAATAGGTGGCCGCAACCGGGTGGTTTTCCACCGGGTTGGCACCGATCACGATGGCCACATCGGCGTTTTCGATCTCGTTAAACGTGGCGGTCACCGCGCCCGAGCCAACATTCTCGATCAGGGCGGCCACGGATGAGGCGTGGCACAGCCGCGTGCAATGGTCGACATTGTTATGGCCAAAGCCCTGGCGGATGAGTTTCTGGAACAGATACGCCTCTTCGTTGGTGCATTTGGCGCTGCCGAACCCGGCCACCTCGACCCCGCGCCCGCGCAGCCCGGCGGCGGCGGCGTCCAAAGCCTCGTCCCAGGTTGCCTCGCGGAAATGGGTGGCCCAGTTGCCGGGATCCACGTTCAGCCCCTTGGCCGGCGCATCGTCGCGGCGGATCAGCGGGCGGGTCAGCCGGTGCGGGTGGTGGATATAGTCGAAACCAAAGCGACCCTTGACGCAAAGCCGCCCCTCGTTCGCGGGGCCGTTCAGCCCCTCGACATGTGTGATCCTGTCATCCTTGACCTTCAGCGACACCTGACAGCCCACCCCGCAGAACGGGCAGATGCTGGCCACCTCGCGGTCAAAATCGGTGCTGTCGCCGGTGACGGTGGCCGGCAGCAACGCGCCGGTTGGGCAGGCCTGCACACATTCGCCGCACGCCACGCAAGAGCTGTCGCCCATCGGGTCATCCATGTCGAACACCGGATAGGCATCGTGGCCGCGACCGGCCATGCCGATCACGTCGTTCACCTGCACTTCACGGCAGGCGCGCACGCAGAGCCCGCATTGGATGCAAGCATCCAGGTTCACCGACATCGCCACATGGCTGTTATCGAGCAGGGGCACGGTCTGCGCGTCCTTGGGCGGCAGGCGACTGCCTGTCACACCGTTGGCCGCGGCCATGTCGTGCAAATGGCTGCCCGCGTCATGCGGCTGGTCGGGCTGGTCGGCCATCAGCATCTCAACCACCATCTTGCGCGCGCGGGTGGCGCGGTCGTTGTTGGTGGTCACCTGCATCCCCTCGGCCACCGGCCGGATGCACGAGGCGACCAGCGTGCGCTCGCCCGCAACCTCAACCATGCAGGCGCGGCAATTGCCGTCGGGGCGATAACCGGGCGCAGGTTTGTGACACAGGTGCGGAATGGTCAGGCCACGGCCATGCGCGGCCTCCCAGATCGTGGTGCCTTCGGGCACGGTCACGGTGTCGCCATCCAGAGTGAAAGTGATCTGCGTGTCGGTCATCGGTTCACGTCCTTAGCTGAGGGCCACGGTCAGGCTGCTGCCCAACAACAACGCCGTCATCGGTGCGCCGAACAGGCGTTCCGGCCGGCTCTGGGTCACCACGGTGTTCAACAGGAATGAGACGCCGCTGACCGCAACCGGCAGCCAGATCAGCCAGGCAAACCCCGGCACCAGACCGGTTTGCGCCACCCCGGCATGCTCTGCGACAACCAAGGCGAGGAAGGCCAGTATCATGGCCTGAAGAGCCGACCCCACGCGCATCGCCGCGGGCAACTGGCCGGTCACCTGCCCCCCCATCGTCATCACGCCCCAGGGCGCACCCAGAACCAGCGCCAGATGCAGCCCTATAATGGCCAGCGTGGCCAGCATATAGATCGTCACGGCGATCATCCCGACACCTCGTCGCCGAAATGCTGCAGCGTCAGCCGGATCGGGTTCGGCGCCGCCTGACCCAGCCCGCAGATCGAGGCATCGGCCATCGCATCACACAGATCGTTCAGCAGCCCCGCATCCCACCAATCGGCCTGCATCAGTTTCACCGCCTTCTCGCAGCCCACCCGGCAGGGCGTGCATTGGCCACAGCTTTCATCCTCGAAAAACCGCAGCATATTCAGCGCCGCGGCCTTGGCGCTGTCTTGATCGCTCAGCACCACGACGGCGGCGGAACCGATGAAGGTGCCGTGGTCTTGCAACGTGTCAAAATCCAGCGGCACGTCGTTCAGGCTGGCCGGTAGCAACCCCGACGACGGCCCGCCGGGTTGATAGGCCTTGAACACATGGCCCGGCGCCATACCCCCGGCAGCCGCGATCACATCCGCGATGGTTGATCCGGCGGGCAGCAGGTGCACACCGGGATTTGCCACGCGGCCCGACACCGAATAGCTGCGCAACCCTTTGCGGCCATTTTTTTCGACGCCGCTCAGAACCTCTGGGCCTTCGCGCATCACGCGGGCCACCCAATGCAGGGTTTCGACGTTGTGCACCAGCGTCGGGCGACCAAAGAGGCCAACCTCGGCCACAAAAGGCGGGCGGTGGCGCGGGATGCCGCGCTTGCCCTCTATGCTTTCGATCATCGCGCTTTCTTCGCCGCAGATATAGGCGCCCGCACCGCGGCGCAGTACGATGAACCCGGGCGGGGTCAGGCCGGCCGCCTCAAGCGCTGCAATCTCGCGTCGCAAGATCTCAAGCACCGCCGGGTATTCGTCGCGCATATAGATATAGACCCGGTCCGCCTGCACCGCATGCGCGGCGATCAGCATCCCCTCGAACATCAGGTGCGGGGTCCGTTCCAGGTAATAGCGGTCTTTGAACGTGCCAGGCTCGCCCTCGTCCCCGTTCACCGCCATCAGGCGCGGGCCGGGATAGGAGCGGACAAAGCCCCATTTGCGCCCCGACGGAAACCCCGCCCCGCCCAGCCCGCGCAGGCCCGAGGCCAGAACCGTGGCCTCGACCGCGTCCCAGTCATCGGCGGCGATCAGGCGTGCCAGCGTGTCATAGCCACCTTCGGTGCGATAGTCGGCAAGGGTCTGGTAGGGCGGGATATGCGCATGCGTGTCGCCACCCGCAATGGCCTGCCGCACCTTTTCCGGGGTGGCGTGGTCGATATGGTTATGACCAATCTCCAGCACCGGCGCCGTGTCGCAACGGCCCATGCAGGGCGCGCGCAGCACGCGCACCTGCGACGGGTCCAACCCATCGCTGAGCGCGGCACGCAACTGTTCGGCCCCGGCCATCTCGCACGAAAGGCTGTCGCACACCCGGATGGTCAGGGCCGGCGGCGGCGCTTCGCCCTCTTTCACCACATCGAAATGGGCATAGAAACTGGCGACCTCGTACACCTCGGCCTGCGACATGCGCAGCTCATGCGCCAGCGCGGCCAGATGCGCGGCCGACAAATGGCCATGCGCATCCTGAATCAGGTGAAGAAACTCGATCAGCAGGTCCCGGCGACGCGGACTGTCGCCCAGCAGCAACTGAACTTGGTCCAGAGCTTCATCCGTGTATTGGCGACCTTTCGGCGTGTTGCGGCCTTTCGCACCACTGCGCCCGGCTTTCCAGATGCCTGCATCCTGCGTCATCGTCGTTCCTTGTCTTTCCTGACCACCCTGTTGCCCCACCGGCATTGAACACGCAATCAGCGGCGCCTTCATCGTGGACACATTCGCGGAAAAAAACTATGTGGAATTGATGGATTTTGACAAGGAATTGGATGCCGTGGGGCTGTTATGCCCTCTGCCCGTGCTGAAGGCGCGCAAATGGTTGCAGGACATGCAACCAGGGCAGGTGTTACGGCTGCTTGCCGACGACCCGGCAGCGATCATTGATGTGCCGCACTATTGCAACGAATCCGGGCATGAGTTTCTGGGCAGCCAGGATGATGGCGCCAATCAGGTCTATCTGATCCGCAAGACCTAAAGGCCGAAACCTGCATAGGGCAGGAACCGAACCGGCGTGCCATGGGCCACGTCGATCGCTTCGTCAGGTAATTCGACCAGGCCCGTGGCCCAGCTGAGCCCGCTGATCCGACCCGACCCTTCAGAGGCAAAGACTTCGGCTGCGCCCTCGGCATTCAGGCGTGCGCGCAGGTATTCGCGGCGGCCCGGTTTCTTGCGTTTGGAAAAACCCGCTGGAACGGTAAACGCCATCGGTTGAACCCAGCCTGCACCGGACATCAACGACAACGCCGGGCGGCCAAAGATCAGGGCACAGACAAGTGCGGCCACCGGATTGCCGGGCAAGCCAAAAACCGGCACGCCCTGCCACATCGCCAGCGCCAGCGGGCGGCCCGGTTTCAGCGCGATACGCCATGCAGACAAGGTGCCCTGATCACGCAACAGTTTCGAGACATGGTCCTCGTCCCCGGCCGAGGCACCCCCCGAAGTCAGGATGACATCCGCCGTCTGCGCAGCGTCGGTCAGGCGTTCTGCGATGACATTTGGGTCATCTGCCACATGACCCAAATCCACGGGCGTATACCCCCAGCCCTTGGCAAACCCAAGCAACATGGGGCGGTTTGCGTCCCAAATCTGGTGTGGCTCGGCGGGTTGGTCAGGCGAGGCGATGATCTCGTCACCGGTGGACAGAACGCCAACTCGAAGGGGCCGATGCGTTTGCACGGCGCCGACGCCAAGGGCGGACAAAAGGGCCAAATCGGGCGCACGCAACCGGTGCCCCTTGGGCAGAGCCAGCGCGCCAGCCCGTACATCCTCGCCGGCGTTGCGCGTGTTGGCACCCGGTTTCACGGGGCCGTCAAAGACCACGGCGGCGCGGTCGACGGCAGTGTCTTCTTCCAGAACAACGGTGTCGACGCCGCTTGGCAACACGGCGCCGGTCAGTATGCGGATCGCGGCACCGTGAGGAACCTTGCCAGCATAGGGTTGCCCGGCGGCGGCGCGGCCATCGACCAACGGCAGGCGCTGTGGGCCTTCACCAGTGGCCGCGTGGGCAAAGCCATAGCCATCCACCGCCGAGTTCGGCTGCGGCGGGTTAGACCGGCGCGCCACGGCGTCGGCGGCCAGAACCCGACCCATGGCTTGTGACGTTGAGAGGGTCTCGGTGCCGGCAACAGGAGCCAAAGCGGCCTGCAGCCGGCCCAGCGCCGTTTCAACCGGCACCCAGTCGACACCTTGCGGCATGGCAAAACAATCGTCGCGCAAACGAGGTGGTTCGGCCAAGGCAGGTAGTGCCGCACGCAGGGCCACGGCGTGATTTGCACCTAACGGCGCGGTTGCGATCAGCGGATCCAATGCGCCGCGCAGCGACACGGCAAAAAGCGCCTGTGCCATAAGCAGGGCACGGTCCTGCGGGGCATCCGCCTCGGCCGAGAATATCGTGGTATCGACCAACACCGTGTTTTCTGTCGGCGCGGTCGAACAGCGCAGGATACCTGGCGCAGCATCGGGCAGGGAACCGCGAGCGTAGCGTGCGGTTTCGGCATCGACCATCGCAAGCCATCCATCATCGGACACAAAGACACGCGTGACGTTCACAACCCAACCTCGGCAAGAATGAAATCGGCAATCGCGCCAGTGTCGTTCAGGTCGAATACCGGCAGGTTGCTTTCCACTGCGCAGTCGGCGGCGACTGCACGGATCGTGTCATTCTCGGACGCCAGCGTGGGTTTGCCGTTTTCGGTGCGAAATGCCTCCACCTTGGGGTGGGCATCGCGTTTATAGCCCTCGATCAAAACCAGATCGACAGGCGACAGATGGCCCAGAAGCTCGTCCAACGTGGGTTCTGGCGCGTCGCGCAATTCGGACATCAACGCCCAACGGTTGGGTGACGACAGCAACACCTGCTGCGCTCCGGCCTCACGATGGCGAAAACTGTCGCGACCGGGTTGGTCGACATCGGTGCGGTGGTGGGCGTGCTTGATCGTCGACACGGCAAAGCCGCGCGCAGTGATCTCGGCCACCAGCCGCTCGACCAGCCCGGTTTTGCCACCGTTCTTCCAACCGGTGATCCCGTAAATCTTCATAGCATTCCCTCGGCCCGGATCAGGTCGTCGGGCGTGTTGACATTAAAAAAGGGGTCATGGCCTTCGGACGGAAACAGCGCCTCGCGCCCATCAAATCGTTCGGTCCAAAGAACAACCTTGGACAGCCCCTCGGTGACGGCCGCACGCAGGTCTTCGCGCAAGGCGACAGGCCACAGGCCAAAGGTTGGGTGCCGGATCAGCCCGCTGCGCGACTTGCTGCGGGTTTTGGCATCACCTTTGGTTGCGGCCAGTACCAGCGGCGGGTCGCCGGCGGCGGCCTGCAGGCGGGCCACAAGGTCGGCGGGGAAGAACGGCGTGTCGGCGGCCACGGTGACCACGCGGTCGGCGCCAAGCGTCGCGGCCCAGTCCATCGCCGCCAGAACCCCGGCCAGAGGCCCCGGATACCCTGCGATGCTGTCGGGCAGAACCGGCAGGCCAAAATCGGCAAACCGCGCCGCATCGCCATTGGCGTTCAGCGCGATGTCGCCCACCTGCGGGGCCAGCCGGTCGATCACATGCGCCAGCAAGGGCCGCCCGCCCAGCGCCAGCAACGCCTTGTCGCCGCCGCCCATCCGCGTGGCCAGACCGCCGGCCAGGATCACGCCGGGAAGGGTGTTCATTCCTGCGCCCCTTTGCGGGCAGATCTTTTTGGCTCGGTCGGCACCGCCGCCGGGTCGGCGTCGCGGATCAACCGGTCGTCGCCCGACAGGCAGACAAAGCGTTGACCGCGCAGGCGGCCGATCAGGGTCAGGCCAACCTGGCGGGCAATCTCGACCCCCCAGGCGGTAAAGCCCGAGCGCGAGGCCAGCACCGGGATACCCATCAGTGCGGTTTTGATCACCATCTCGGAGGTCAGCCGCCCGGTGGTGTACAGGATCTTGTCGGCGGCCGGGATGTCGTGCAGGAACATCAGCCCGGCAATCTTGTCGACAGCATTGTGGCGGCCGACATCCTCCATATAGACCAGCGGCTTGTCCTCTTGGCACAGCACCGTGCCATGAATCGCACCGGCCTCAAGATAAAGGGAGGGGGTTGTGTTGATCTGCCGGGCCAGCGCGTAAAGCCAGCTGGTGCGCAGCGGCGCCTGCGGCAGGCGCAGGCCGTCGATCCCCTCCATCATGTCGCCAAAGACGGTGCCCACGGCGCAGCCGCTGGTGCGGGTCTTTTTCTGAACCTTTTCTTCATAGGTTGTCTCGCGCGTGGTACGGACCACCACGGTTTCGATGTCGTCCTCATAGTCGACCTGCGTGACCTCATCATCGTCGCGCAACATGCCTTGATTGCGCAGAAACCCCAGCGCCAAGTATTCGGGATGATCGCCAATGGTCATCGCCGTGACGACTTCCTGCCGGTTCAGATAGATTGTCAGCGGCCGTTCCTCGACCACGTGGATCTGGGTCGCGTTGCCCAAATGATCAACACCTTCAACGGCACGGGTTAGGCGCGGGTTCAACGGGTCGGGCAGCAGGGGGAAGGTGGGCCGGTCCAAGGGGGGCCTCCGGTTAAGGGGTTTAAGCCACGGGCATTTTGTCGGCTGGGAAGTGCGGGTGCAAGCAGATCTGCGTGGTGTCAGTCGGCCTCGTCCACGGTCCAGGCGGCCATTTTGCGGTCGATGGTTTTGCGTGACACACCAAGTCGTCGCGCGGCCTCGGCCCGGTTCCCATTGCACAGGTCCAGAACATGCAGAATGTGCCGTTGCATAACCAGATCGAGGTTTTCGATCGCCTGCGCGCCTGTCACTTTGCCACTGCCGGAAAACTCGTCGGGGAAAGCCCCGACGATGACCGAGCGTTCGATCAGGTTCTTCAACTCGCGCACATTTCCCGGCCAGTTGTGGCGGCGCAGTTTCAGCAACGTTTCTTCGTCCAGCGCAAGCGCGGGCAGGCCGAGACTGCGCGAGAACTGTTCCATGAAGTGGGCGGCGAGTTCGACGATATCCTCGGACCGCTCGTGCAGTGGCGGCATCTCTACCTTTACCACGTTGATGCGGTGATAGAGATCGGCGCGGAACCGCCCCTGCGCCACGGCTTGGTCCAGATCCGCATTCGTGGCAAAGAGAAACCGCAGATTCATCGGGATCTCGCGTTCCGCCCCCACGGGCCGCACCTTGCGGTCTTCAAGCACGCGCAAAAGGGCGGCCTGAATCTGATCGGGCATTTGAGCGATCTCGTCCAGGAACAGGGTGCCGCCATCGGCCAGCAACAGAAGGCCGGGTTTCAGGCGGTCATCCTCTTCCACGCGTCCAAACAGTTCCACCGCGATGCGGTCAGGGGCCAGCGCGGCGCAGTTCACGGCGACAAAAGGTTTCTCGGACCGGTCGGAAAGCCCGTGCAAGTGGCGCGCGGCCAGTTCCTTACCCGTTCCGCTTTCGCCGGTAAAAAGGATCGGCGTGGGCAACGGGGCAAGCCGCGCAAGGATTTCGCGCACCGATCCCAGTGCTTCGGACGTGCCCAGAAGCTTGCCGCGCGCGGCTTCGGCATGCAATTCGCGGCGCAGCAGCGCATTGTCACGATGCAGGTTCTTGCGATCCAGGGTACGCGCCACGGCGCCAAGAATTTGATTGGCGCGGAACGGTTTCAGCACAAAGTCGCTGACCCCGGCCTGCAGCGCGGCAATAGCGGTTTCAAGGTCGGCATAGGCGGTGATCAGGATCGTATCGGCAAAGAACCCGCGGCGGCGTTGGCTGCGCACCCAGTCCAATCCGGTGCCGCCTGGCATCAGGTTGTCAAGGATCACCAGGTCGAAATGGGCTTCGTCCAGGCAGCGCGTTGCCTCTTGCGGCGAAGCAGCCTGTTCCACCTTTTTGACCCGAGGGCCCAGGATCTTGGTCAGAAAGTTCCGCATGCCCGGTTCATCGTCGATCACAAGGATCGACGCCTCGGACAGGGTACTTCCATAGTCTTCCTGAGTTGTCGTCATCGACTTCTTTATAGCCCCAAACGGGCGGGTGGTCAGCCTGTTCATTTCAGCCGGACTGCCGCGCCAGATTGTCGTTCGTCGGTCGCATAGCCAATTTGCTGCAGGCCAAAAGACGCGGCGACGGCGATAAGGACGATGGCGGCGAAGCCGGTATACATAGCTTTCATTCCGGTTTCTCCTTTGTGGTTGCGGTTTTCAGGAAATCGATCAGGTCAGCCCGGTCATCGGTGCCAGCGATCACCTGCATCGGCATTTTTGAGCCGGGAATGTAGTGATCGGGGCCAATATCAAAGAGGGCATCAACAGTCTCGGCCCCCCAGATGATGGCAGAGCCCTCGAGGATCGGCGAATACGGGTATCCGTCGACCGTGCCGGCGCGGCGGCCAAAAAGACCGTGCAAAGTTGGGCCGGCCTTGCGTGAGGGGCCGGCATCAAGGCTGTGACAGATCGAACATTTGCGCATGAACTGCCGTTCGCCATTTGGCATGGTCTCAGCATCGCGTAGGAAAGAACGTTCGCCATCGATGGCCGGGTCGAATTCGTCCAGCAAGGCCACCGGCCAGGCATAGGCGACATCATCCAACCCCCCGGCATAGATCACCGCGCCGTCGGGCGAATAAGCCAGCGCCCAGACCGGCCCGTTGCGTGTGGCGCGAAAATCACGCGCGATGCGCCATGTATCGGTGTCGACAATCATGATGTAGCCCTGCCCGTCACCCACGGCCAGCTGTCCGGTTTCCGCGTGGTGGGCCATGGATAGAATCGGGCGACGGTCCAGCGTAAAATCAGCCAGGGGCGCGCCGGTATCCGCCACCACCACGCGCGTACCACCATCCACGGCGCCGTAGGCCACCCAGCCGGGGCCCGTGACGACCTGGTTCACGCCAAACCCGTGGTTCACCACACGTTGCGGCGTGGTCCCCGGGGCCTCAAAGCGCAACAGCGCACCATCCGAGGTGCCCGCAAAAACAGAACCGTCCGGGGCAATTGCGATGTCATTCACCCCAGAACCGGGATTGGCAAATAGTCGACCCGGGCCATCGTTCACAGGCCATTGCATAATTGTACCGTCCCAACTGCCGCTAAGGACAAAGCTGCCATCGGGCGAAACGGCCAATGTTGTGACTTTGCCTTTGTGACGGCCCAGAACGCGCGGTGCATCGCCCCAAAGGCGCACGGTGAAGTCGTCACCGCCCGTCACGGGCACGCCCGCGGCCAAAGTCACGACGTTCACCGCGGCGTCGTGCCCTTCCAGCCATTTCGGATCGCGTCCGGTCCAAAGGCCCACGGAGTTGTCGAAACTGGCGGTCGCTACCTGTCCAGCGGTCGACACGGCGATGTCCATGATCGGACCTCCGTGCCCCTTGAGCGAGGTAAACTCTTGCGCGTGAACCGGATCAGCCAGCAGCGCGAAGATCGCCAGTGCCATCCGCATTACTCTATTCGGCGGGGTGCTCGGCGGCACCGGTGGGAGCCGCGCTCTCTTTGGCCTTCACCTCGTCCAGCCAGATCGAGTGGTGTTGATGCGCCCAGGCCTCGTCGACTTCGCCGGTGCCCATGGCGTCAAATGCACCCTCCATTCCGACCGAGCCGATATAGATATGTGCAATGATGATCGCCATCAAAACAAAGGCGACGATGGCATGCCAGAGCTGCGCCAATTGCATTTCCTCTTGCGGGGCAAGAACGGTGGGCAAGGCCTCCATTCCGAACCAGCCGGGAATGCCAAGGTCGTTCAGCACAGCAAAAGTCTTGGCAAACAGCGGCATTTCGAACGGGAACAGAAGCGACAGCCCCGAGATCGAGATCGACCCGCCCAACAGGATGACCGACCAGAAGATGATCTTTTGCCCGCCATTGAATTTTTTCGCCGGCGGGTGCTTTTTGCCAATGATCCCCCCGAATTGCGCGAACCAGACCAGATCGGTGCGGTTCGGAATGTTGTGGCGGACCCACATGACGAAGGTCATCAACAGGCCCAACATAAAGGCCCATGCAACGTTGTTGTGGATCACCTTTGACACAACAAGCAGGGTCGCGTTCAGCTCTTTGCCCACCAGGGGCGCGATGAACATCCGTCCGAACAGGACAAGCAGCCCGGTCAGCCCAAGCAGGACGAAACTGCCTGCCATCAGCCAATGGGCAAACCGTTCAATTGCCGCAAAGCGCAGGACAGTACGTCCCGTTGAAGCCTCGTCCATTCGAATACGGCCCCGCAGCAGGTAGAACAGGACAAGCGCGCCAATTGTGCCCAACAGCAGCCAGCCCCCATACGTCGCCAGCGGTCCCTGGCGGAACTGGTACCAGGCCATGCCACCATCCTGTACCAAAACCTTGGCGACATCGTTGCCGCTGCTGACCGAGATATCGGCCTTGTTGTACCGCAAGGCGCGCCACAATTCGGGGTCGGATGCGCCCCCAAGAGGGCCAAGCCCCGGCGCGCTCAGGGCGTTGCCGCCAATGTCTTCGGACCGAAAACGATCATCAATCACCTCGCCGCGCTGACGAGCCATGATATCTTCGAGCGTTTGCGCACCGCCCGTGGCCGAGCGGTCAACCTCTTGCGCGGACGCAAGGGTGGCAAAGCAACACAAAATGAGGGTGAGAATGGTGCGGATCATGGGCCGGTCCTGCCGTTCAGGTTGCGGTTGTTGTTACAAAATCGTCACACGAGACTTGCGCAACAGAAATTATGTATATACACAGTACAGCTAGGTGATGCACTCTAGCTATCACTAACTAAGGAAGGACACGCTATCATGGCTAAGAAATCGAAAATCAAGTCGCTGAAAAAAGACGTCAAGAAACGCTCGACCCAGCTGAAGAAAGCCAAAAAAGCTCTGAAGAAAGCTCTGTAAGGCTTCGGTTTCGACCAAGACATGCCCTGAAGAGACCCCGGCAAAACCGGGGTCTCTTTGTTTTCGGGCGATGGGTCAGCCGTCCTTCTGGTCGTAGGCGGTGCCCCAACCCCACGCGCCCGTGCCAAAGCCGCGGGCCACGACGCGTTCGCGATAGATCGCGGATACAACGTCACCGTCCCCGGCAAGCAACGCCTTTGTCGAACACATCTCGGCGCAGATGGGCAGTTTGCCCTCGGCGATCCGGTTGCGTCCGTATTTGGCGAACTCGGCGGTAGAGTGGTTTTCCTCGGGGCCGCCAGCACAGAAGGTACATTTGTCCATCTTGCCGCGTGAACCGAAGTTGCCCGCCTGCGGATATTGCGGCGCGCCGAAGGGGCACGCGTAAAAGCAATAGCCGCAACCAATGCACAGGTCTTTGGAGTGCAGGACGACGCCTTCTTCGTTCTGATAGAAGCAGTCGACCGGGCACACCGCCATGCAAGGCGCATCCGAGCAATGCATGCACGCCACCGAGATCGAACGCTCACCAGGTTTACCGTCCTGGATCGTGACCACACGTCGGCGGTTGATCCCCCACGGCACCTCGTGCTCGTTCTTACAGGCGGTGACACACGCGTTGCATTCGATGCAGCGTTCGGCGTCACAAAGAAACTTAGCTCTTGCCATTCTTCTCTCTCCTTACGCTGGCATGATCTTGCAGAGAGTACACTTGGTCTCCTGCATCTGGGTCACGCTGTCATAGCCATAGGTCTGGGCGGTGTTAGAGCTTTCGCCCAGCACATACGGGTCTGCCCCGTCGGGGTATTTGCTGCGCAAATCGTCACCCTGGAAATGCCCGCCGAAGTGGAAGGGCATAAAGGCCACGCCTTCACCCACCCGTTCGGTTACCATTGCCATCACCTTGACCTTGGCCCCCTCGGCACCTTCAACCCAGACCTGCGCACCATCGCGCACACCCAGATTGTTGGCGTCCCTCGGGTTGATCTCGACGAACATGTCCTGCTGCAACTCGGCAAGCCACGGGTTTGACCGTGTCTCGTCGCCGCCGCCCTCGTATTCCACCAGACGCCCCGAGGTCAGGATCATCGGATAGTCTTTCGAGAAATCCTGTTTCTGGATCGACGCGTACATCGTTGGTAGGCGATAGAACTTCCTGTCCTCGTATGTCGGGTAATCCGCAACAAGATCGCGACGCGGTGTATACAGCGGCTCGCGGTGCAGTGGGACGGGGTCCGGGAATGTCCACACTACTGCGCGGGCCTTGGCGTTGCCAAAGGGTGCACAGCCATGGGCAATCGCAACCCGCTGGATGCCGCCCGAAAGGTCGGTTTTCCAGTTGGTTTTGGGCCCGGCAACCGCATCGATGGCCGCACGTTCCTCGGCTGTCAGGTCACCATCCCATCCCAGATCCATCAGCATCTGCATCGTGAACTCGGGATAGCCATCCTGAATTTCCGACCCAACGCTATAGACACCATCCGCCAACAGGTTGTCGCCATCCCGTTCCACACCGAAACGGGCGCGGAATGTCAGGCCGCCTTCGGCCACCGGTTTGGACATGTCATAGAGGTTCGGCGTGCCCGGATGCCCCATCTCTGCCGTGCCCCAGCTGGGCCATGGCAGACCATAATAATCACCATCAGCCGGGCCACCAATGGCCTGAAGCGTTGTGCGATCAAAGGTATGCTGGTTCTCCATATGCAGTTTCAGCCGTTCCGGCGACTGGCCGGTATAGCCAATGGTCCACATGCCGCGGTTGATCTCGCGCAGGGTGTCTTCCATGTCTGGCGTTATGCCGTCATCTTCCAACGCGATGTTGCGGAAGATGCGGTCGTGGAAGCCAAATTTCTGCGAGAACAGACCAATGATCTCGTGATCGGTCTTGGATTCGAACAGAGGATCCACAACCTTCTCACGCCACTGGATGGACCGGTTCGATGCCGTGACCGAGCCACGTGTTTCGAACTGCGTAGCCGCGGGCAGCAGATAGACACCATCGGTGCGGTCATGCAGCACGGCCGAGACAGTGGGATACGGGTCGATCACGACCAGCATGTCCAGCATCTCCATCGCGGTCTTCATCTCGGTCATACGCGTCTGTGAGTTCGGCGCATGCCCCCAAAGAACCATGGCCCGCACCTTGTCGGGATTGTCCATGTTGTCGGGGTCTTCCAGCACACCGTCGATCCAGCGGCTGACCGGGATACCGGTGAGGTTCTGCAAAGACTTTTCTTTGCCATCCGCGCCGGTGGTCTTGGCAAAACGACCAGACAGCCATTCCCCATCTTCACCCCAGACACGGCCCCAATGGCCCCAAGCACCGGCCGACAGACCGTAATAGCCCGGCAGCGTATGCGACAGCACGCCCAGATCCGTTGCACCTTGCACGTTGTCATGGCCGCGGAAGATGTTGGTGCCACCACCCGAGGTGCCCATATTGCCAAGGGCAAGCTGCAGAACGCAGTACGCGCGGGTGTTGTTGTTGCCGTTGGTGTGCTGTGTGCCACCCATACACCAAATCACGGTGCCCGGACGGTTGTTTGCCATCGTCCGCGCCACGCGCTTCAGCTGGCTGCCCGGCGTACCGGTCACACGTTCCACCTCTTCGGGGGTCCACTTGGCCACTTCCTCGCGGATTTGGTCCATGCCCCAAACACGGGTGCGAATGAACTCTTTGTCTTCCCAGCCGTTTTCGAAGATGTGCCAAAGAATGCCCCAAACCAGCGCCACGTCGGTGCCGGGACGGAAACGTACATATTCGTCGGCATGCGCGGCCGTGCGTGTAAAGCGCGGGTCGCAGACGATCAGCGGCGCATTGTTCTGCTCTTTCGCGCGCAGAACATGCAGCAGGCTGACCGGATGCGCCTCGGCCGGGTTGCCGCCGATGATGAAGATGGCCTTCGAGTTATGGATGTCGTTGTAGCTGTTGGTCATGGCGCCGTAGCCCCATGTGTTCGCTACACCCGCAACCGTGGTCGAGTGACAAATCCGCGCCTGATGGTCCACGTTATTCGTGCCCCAATAGGCCGCGAATTTGCGGAACAGATAGGCCTGTTCGTTATTGTGCTTGGCCGAGCCCAGCCAATACACCGAATCCGGGCCGCTCTCTTCGCGGATCTTCATCATGCCGTCGCCGATCTCGTCGATCGCCTGTTCCCAGCTGATGCGTTTCCACTCGCCACCCTCTTTCTTCATCGGGTATTTCAGGCGGCGTTCGCCATGTGCGTGTTCGCGTACCGAGGCACCCTTGGCGCAGTGCGCACCCAGGTTGAACGGGCTGTCCCAGCCGGGCTCTTGCCCAACCCAAACACCGTCTGAAACTTCGGCAACGACCGTACAACCCACCGAACAGTGGGTGCAGACCGATTTCTTCAGCTCTACCGCGCCGACGGCTGCGGTGGCCGCATTGGCCTGAGTTACCGTGCCGCCCGTTGCGGCAATCGCTGTCAGGCCACCAATGGCCAAACCTGATCCGCGCAGAAACGCGCGGCGGTCAACCGAGGCGTTTTTCACCTCGGACAGGAGGCCAGTCCGCTGGGGGCGTCGCGCAACCCCGTTGGTCTTTTTCCTCAACATGTTTCTCTCTCCCTTGCGTGCAACGCTTCAACGGCGTCGCTTGCTTGGCATGATCAATGCCGCAGGCGGTCGGGCGTCACGCAACCAGTTGCCCTTGGCGGTTATCAGGGTCCGGATCGGGCCGGGCCTTGCCTTGCGTTCAGAACCGCGCCGAAGCGAGGTAGGCGCGCGTATGCGCGGTGTCCTGCATCTTGTCCGATGTCAGGTCAGGCTCGGCCGCTTCGGCCTGCGTTGAACCTCCTGCTGCCACGGCCACGGCCGCCGCGGGCGCCGAAGCACCTGCCAGTTTCAGGAAGTCTCGGCGCGATGCACCTTTTTCCTCTTTCATGTCTTCACCTCCTTTCTTTGTCTTTGCTTGCATTGGTTGGTTCAGTTCTGACCCAGGCGAAACGCCTCGGCCTCGATCTCCATGAACAGACGGCCAACGGTGCCTACCGGCACGTAAAAGACCGAGTTCTTGGCCCCTTCTAGGTCGCCAAAGAAATGGCTGGCCCAAGGGGCAATGTGGCGGTTGAAAAAGTCGCGCTGGTCGCTCAAAGCTGCGGGCGCTCCAAAACGACCGACAATCATTGCGCCCATCATCTCCATCAGCGAGGCAATGTTGTCTTCGGGCTCAAACACGGTCTCGGCGCGGGCGAGGCCGCGAACGCTCATGTCCTGGCGCAGCAGCGCCAGCGGTTTTTCGTTCAGAAAACCGGTTAGATAGTAGCTGGCATAGGGCAGCAATTCACCGCGCCCCAACCCGATGAACAGCTTGTTGAACTCGCTTTCAATCGTCGCCGGTTTGCTGAGCTTGGCCAATCGCGCAAGGGTGCCGATGGCCTGTCCCAGTTCGCTGTCATCGCCGGAAAGCCCGGCGGTTTGTGACAGGATGGTGGCATCCGGCGGGGCCGACATGAGCAGGCCGAGAAAATTGTAAAGATCTGCGCGCAGGCGATCTTCTTCGGGAATTGTTGTTTGCGCTTCGGCGGTCATGCGGGTCCTTCCGTGGCTTCAAACCGGAACGCCATGCGCCGCGGCGTGGCGAGGGCAACCGGTTCGTCGGGGTCGGCAATCGGGGGATCGGTCTGGGCGATCAGAGGTTCGGGATCAGGCGTTTCAATCGTATCTTGGATTTCGCCATCTTTTTCACCGCTCTCGTCAGAGGGCGCGTCGTTCATATCTTCGACAATCTCTTCCAACCGAGTGACCATGCCTTTACCGACCTGATAGACGGTTTGCAGGTTGTCGATCACGGTTGCGGCGTCGGTGAAATCCTCGCCATAGTCGACCAGCCCGTCGAGGTTGGCCAACACGGGGTTCAGGCCCCAAAGACGTCGCAGAGCCCGGCTTTTCAGCCGTTGAGGCAGCGCGGCTTTCAGGAAGTCGCGCACTTCTTCGGCGTTTTCCAACGTCTCGGGTTCAGGCAGACCGGCCTCGGCCAGAAGTTCCTCGTCTGAACGTTTGGCCAGTGCGTCCTCGGCGGCTTCAACCTCGGCCGCGTCCAACGCGGCCTGTTCGGCGCGGGCTTCTTCAGCAACGGCCTCGCGGCGGCGAGACCAGAAGTCATCGCGGCTCATTGCAAACGCCTCCGCTTGAGGCTGGGCGATGCATAGATATCGCCCGGCTTGCCAATGCGCGGGTCGCCAATGCCATCCTGCACCAGATCAATGCGTTTCTTGTCGCGGCGGCGTTTGACGAACTCTTCGTCCTGGTGGAACTCTTCGACAAAATCGCGCACCCATGCGACCAGCCCGCCGGGCATGGGAACCTTCTCGACAATCTCTTCGCCGCTGTCGGTGTAGTCCTGCGCCTCATACGGTGAGGCCGTAATCAGCAGCACATCCAACGGCTCGTCGCCATGGCCCTCGCGCATGACCACGAAGACGCTGGGCACCCGAGCCGACAGACCGGTCAGGTACGCCTCGGTTTCGGCGCCATGAAGTTCGAGGGTAACGGTGGCCGCGTGGTATTCGACGGCATCCCCATCGCGCCGCAGCTCGCGCCAATCGGCAGGCCCCGCGCCGGGTAACACATCCGTCGCCCGCCAGCTCCACGCAACCCAGCGTGTCGAGCCTGGCGATCTGCGCAGGACGATTCCCACCGGCATGTGGCGATACATGTGCGGATTGCGGATCACGTAGATGGTTCCTCCCTTGGCCCAGAAGCTTGGGACAGGGGGGCAAGCCAACAAAGGCAAAATTGTATACTTTCGCACTCTTTGGCCGCGCGCGGACATTATGGGTAGCTTGCAGTGGGGCGTCGGGGGGTCAGGGTCAAGATGTCTATCTTGAGTATTTCTCTGGGTTAATGGGCCGCAGAAAATCAGGCGAATCACCTGCGCAAATTTCGCGTCAGCTTGCTCACCTGCCCACGGATTCGCCGGCCTGAATCCGGTTGTGAGGTGCCGCGAATCATGTGTAGCCTTTGGAGAAACCAGCCCAAAATAAGGGCGCGAAACACCGGTTTCAACAAGGGGGGAAACTTGGTTAAGACGTTGATAACATGCGATTGTTTGGGGTCTCAGACGATCGACGCAAAGGGCCTTGCCGAAACCACCGGTCTAAAGGTGCCCAAACCCTGTTCCGCGCTGTGCACCACGCAGATTGACCGAGCTGCAGCCGCCATCGAGGCCGGCGAAGCAATTTTTTCCTGTGCCCAGGAAGCACGGGTATTTGAAGAGCTCGCAGGCGAATTGGACCAACCTGCGCCCCCTGTTCTGGACCTGCGCGATCGGGCCGGTTGGACCGCAGATGATGCCCCGACACTACCCAAAATGTCCGCCCTTGTGGCCGAGGCGCTGTTGCCGGCGACGCCCGACAAGTCGGTGGACGTGGTATCCGAGGGAACGTGCCTGATCCTTGGTGCGCCCGAGGTGGCGCTGGCTGCCGCAGAGGCGTTGAAGGATATCCTTGGGGTGACGGTGTTGCTGGACCAGCCTGCCGAGGTGCCTGACACGCGCGGTTTCGACGTGGTGGTCGGTGCTTTGCGTCGTGCCGGTGGCGCGCTGGGTCAGTTTGACGTGGTGCTGGACCGGGTACAGACGCTGATCCCTGGCGGGCGCGGTGGGTTCGCCTTTGATGCGCCGCGTGACGGTGCGCAGTCGCAATGTGACATCATTCTGGATCTGTCCGGGAATACGCCACTTTTCCCCGCACCGGAAAAGCGTGAAGGCTATCTACGTGCAGACCCCGGACATCCGGGTGCCGTGTCTGCGGCGATCCTTGCTGCTTCGCAACTGCACGGGGTTTTTGAAAAGCCGCTTTACATCCGCGCCGAGCCGCTGTTGTGCGCCCACAGCCGCGCCGGGCAGACGGGGTGTACCCGTTGCCTTGATCTGTGCCCAACCGGTGCAATCACGCCCGACGGAGACCATGTCAGTATCGATCCGATGATCTGTGCAGGATGCGGCGCGTGTTCGTCCGCCTGCCCGTCGGGTGCAGTCAGCTATGACGCACCTCCTGTGGACCAGACGATGCGCCGGGTGCAGACACTTGCCCGCGCCTATCGCGAGGCCGGTGGCAGCGCACCGCGGTTGTTGGTGCATGACGCCCACGGCACGGAAATGATTGCCCTGTCCGCACGTTATGGCCGCGGCCTGCCTGCAGACGTTATTCCGATGGAAATGGCCGCAATCGGCGCATTTGGCCATGCCGAGGCACTGGCCGCTTTGGCCGCCGGGTTTGCCACCGTTCAACTTCTGCCCGGCCCGCATGCAGATCTGGACGCGATGGAAGCGCAGGCGGCCTTGGCGCGCGCTTTGACCAGCGACCGGATGGTTGAAGTGCTGAGTATCGTGGATCCAGACGCGTTGTCGGACCACTTGTTCGAAGCGGTCGTGCCCGACGCAATCGCGGCGCCGGTGGCCCCGATGGGCACCCGTCGGCAAATCACGCGTCAGTCTGCGCGCGCGCTGCACCCGGGCGACGACACGCTGCCCCTGCCGGATGGTGCTCCATATGGGGCAGTTCTGGTGAACACCGACGCCTGCACCCTGTGCCTGTCTTGTGTATCGTTGTGCCCGTCCGGCGCGCTGGGCGATAACCCAGACGCGCCGCAGTTGCGATTTCAGGAGGACGCCTGCTTGCAATGCGGTCTTTGCGCCACGGTCTGCCCCGAGGACGCGATCAGCCTGCAGCCGCAGCTGGACCTGAGCGACCGCGCCCTGTCGCAACGCGTGCTGCACGAGGAAGAGCCGTTTGCGTGTATCGAATGCGGCGCGCTTTTCGGTGTGAAATCGACCATCGACAACATCATGGCCAAGCTCGAAGGCCATTCCATGTTCAACGACCCTGACAAGCTGCGCATGATCCAGATGTGCGACAATTGCCGGGTAAATGCGCAGTTCCATTCGGAAGCAAACCCTTTTGCCGGCAAAGAACGCCCCCGCCCCCGCACAACCGAAGACTACCTGTCAAAGCGGCGCGATCACTGATGCACGAGGTCCCCGCCCAGATCGGCCGCCGGCATGCCAGTGACATAGGCCAAAATCGCCTCCAACTCGTCCAGATTCAGCGTGACGGGCACGATTGGCGACGGGCGACTGTCGGGAAATGGCGGCGTGACATCGGGGATAATGGTAAAGGCCGGATGCGGGTTCAGGACATAGAAGCCGGCAAAGCGTCCCTCCCAATCCGGCAGGCTGCGCAGTACGCCAAAGCTGGGGGTCGAACCGATACCAAACCCGCGTTTGCCGTCTTCGACAACGTGGCAGCGGCTGCATTTGTCGCGCGAGACTTGCAGGCCCAGCACCGCATCACCGTCGGCCTCGACCTGAACCGCGACCACTTGCCGGGCCGACGGCAACGAAAACAGCGCCGTTCCATCCGGTGCGAACCCGGTCACCGTGTTCTTGCCCACCTGCGAGGTCAGCCATCCGGAAAATCTGTCGCTGGCAGGGTGATCGGGGTTCAGAACCTGCAAATGCCAGACTTGCCCGACACCTTCAAAAACCGCGCGGCCTTCGGTACCGAGAATCGCGTCGGGGCGGTCACTGACAAGTTCAACCCGCACCTGTGTTTTCAGGGAAAACCGCGGCAGGATGTGTTTCAGAAGGCCGGTTTCTGTCAAAGCTTCGGGGGCCGAAAGGCGCAGCACGCGATCATCCGCCCAGGCCCCTGCAGCAACCCAGATCAGGCACAAACTCACCAGAAAACGACGAATTCCCAGCATTCCCCAAGGGTAGGGGGCAGATGGGTCTGCCGTCAATCACCAGCAAAGGAGACCCCATGAGCGACGCCTACAACATGTCGATGCGCAAGTTTCTGAAACAGGTCGGCGTGACCTCGCAACAAGCCATCGAAAAGGCCCTGCAAAAAGGGAGTGGCGACGCCTATTCGGTGAAGGCCGTGATCACGATCGAAGCGCTGGGCCTGACCCATGAGGTCACCGGCGAAATTGCCCCGCAGACCGGCGAGGAAAGCTGAGACATGACCGCCACGCGAGAGGATGTTCTGGCCGCGCTAAAGACTGTTACCGACCCGGTCGCCGGCGGCGATATCGTGGCCAGTGGCGTGATGCGCGCCCTGAACGTGGATGCCGGCGCCGTGCGCTTTGTGATGGAGATTCCACCTAGCCAAGCCGAGGCTTATGCCGCGGTGAAAGAACAGGCGGAACAGATTCTGGGCGCTTTGGACGGGGTGCGGGACACCTCCATCGTGATGACTGGGCATTCCACGCCAACTCCGCCGCCTGATCTGCGCCCCCAGCGCCCCGCCGAACCGCAAGGTCCGCAAAAAGTGCCTGGTATCGACCGGATCATCGCCGTGGCCAGTGGCAAGGGCGGGGTGGGCAAATCCACCGTCTCGGCGAACCTGGCCTGCGCGTTGGCGCAGCAGGGTGTGCGGGTGGGTTTGCTGGACGCCGATGTCTACGGGCCTTCTCAGCCGCGTATGCTGGGCGTGTCGGGCCGGCCATCGTCGCCCGACGGCAAGACGATCCTGCCGATGCGCAACCATGGTGTCACGATGATGTCGTTGGGCCTGATGACAAATGATGACCAGGCGGTTGTCTGGCGCGGGCCAATGTTGATGGGTGCATTGCAGCAGATGCTGACGCAGGTGCAATGGGGCGCTTTGGATGTGTTGTTGGTTGATCTGCCACCGGGCACAGGTGACGTACAGATGACTCTGGCGCAAAAGGCACAGGTGGATGGCGCGGTGATCGTTTCCACCCCGCAGGACATCGCGTTGTTGGACGCACGCAAAGGGATTGATATGTTTCAACAATTGAATGTGCCAATCCTTGGGATGATCGAGAACATGTCGACCCATATCTGTTCGAACTGTGGGCACGAGGAACACGTGTTCGGCCATGGCGGTGTTGCTGCCGAGGCGGAAAAACTGAACGTGCCCTTGCTGGCCGAGGTGCCGTTGGATCTTCAGATCCGACTGGCCTCGGATGGCGGCGCGCCGATCGTGGTCTCAGCCCCCGATGGCCCACAGGCGCGCGCCTTCCATGACGTGGCAAAGGCCCTGATCGCATGAACCATACGCCCACCTTCCCGCCATTGATGTCGGGCGAGGCCGCCACGGGCCCCGCGCTGGACCATGCGGCGTTGCGGGCTGCGATGGGCTGCGATGCGGGTTTGATCACCTATAACCTTGGTGCGACTGAAATGCAGGCGGCCTTGGTGTTTGCGCCCGAGGTGCCCTTGGCGCGCGCCATGTCCATGCTGCCGCTATGTGGCGTGGGGCTTCAAAATGCCTTGGGTGCGTTGGCCCCGCCCGAGGTTGCGGTGCATCTGGAATGGCAAGGCGGTATACGCGTGAATGGTGCACGATGCGGTGCCTTCAAGGCGCTGGCCGCGGACAATGCACCCGATGCCGTACCGGACTGGCTGGTTATCGGGTTTACGTTGCCATTGGTTCCGCCCAGCGACGAGATGGGCAAAACGCCCGATCAGACGGCCCTGTTCGCCGAGGGTTGCGCCGACGTTTCACCACCGGCGTTGTTGGAGGCATGGGGGCGCCATACCCTGCACTGGATCACGCGTTGGGAGGATGACGGTACCCGGCCACTGCACGCTGAATGGCGTGGTTTGGCCCATGGGATTGGCGAACCGACAGAGATTGCCGGCCAAAGCGGCACCTTTCTTGGCGTCGACGAAGATTTCGGAATGCTGCTACGCAACGACGACGGCACGCATCTTGTCCCGCTGACCACTTTGCTGGAGGACCTGCCATGATGCTGGCACGCGCCATTCATTTCGACGAAAGCGATCAGCGCGTTTATGCCGTGCCAGCGCGAACAGGCGAGTGGTGCATCTCGGGCGGGTTCGAGTTTTCCAATTGGTCCGAGGGTGACCTTGTGGGCAAGGCTCGGCAGGCTTTTGCCAATGGCTGGTTCGGATTGGAAACCGGTGGCCGGGTCACCTTTGTCGCGGTTACGCAGATTGAAGAGGCCGAGTTGGAGACACTGGCCCAGATGCTGGCCACCCATTTCGTCACCTACTATGGCGCACCTTCGGCAGAGGCTGCCCTGCCTGTTGCCCGCGAAGAGCTGCAACAGATGGTGGATTTGTGCGATGATCACAGCGCCAACACCCTGTTGACCGTGGCGCGCGAGCTTTCCCAGGCTGGTGTGCGCGAAGCCTACCGGATGATCGAACCGCAGGATGCAGGACTGGACCAATTCGCGGTTCACGGTGCGCCCGAGGGCTGATGTTCAGCCCCCTGTCGCGTTGAACACGAACAGCGTTTCACCGTCGATCGCATAACCGTCGATCAGGTCCTGCGCGCGTGGCGAGGTCAACCAGGTTTCCAGCTGTGCTGCCAGCTCGGTCTTGACGTGGTCATGGCGCGAAGGGTTAACCGGCAGATAGGCGTATTGGTTGAACAAGACTGGGTCGCCGGAAAAAAGGACCGCCAGATCGCCCTTGTTGCCGAAATTCAGCCAACTGGCCCGATCCGACAGGACATAGGCGCCCATGCCCGACGCTGTGTTCAACGCCGCACCCATCCCCGCCCCGACCGAGGCATACCACGGGCCAAATTCGTCTGGCTGTAAACCGGCATCCTGCCACAGAGATCGCTCTTTCTTGTGGGTGCCACTGTCGTCGCCGCGGCTGACAAATGGCATCTTGGCCCCAGCAATCGATTGCAACGCAGCGCTTGCGGTATCTGCGGTGGCGACGCCAGCCGCGTCGGTGGCAGGGCCGATAACCACGAAATCATTATACATGATCTCGCGCCGATGAGTGCCAAACCCCTCGGCTACGAATGCCTCTTCCGCACTGCGCGAATGCACGAGGATGGCGTCCACATCTCCGGCGCGACCCAGTTTGAGCGCCTGACCGGTGCCAACGACCAGCAATTGAACCTCCAGATTCAAGTCGTCGCGGATCGCGGGCAGCAAAACGTCCGACAGGCCGGAATTGTGGAACGATGTGGTCACCGCCATCCGCATCACTCCGTCTGCCTGCACCGCTGTACCAAGGATCAGGGCCATCAACCCCGCTGCAATCGTCTTGATCATTCCACAATGTCTCCGTTCAGAAATGCCACCGCCTGTGATGTTTGCGGCTGGTCGAAAAAGTTTTTGGCCAGGCCGGTTTCCTGCACCTTGCCGCGCAGAAGGAAGACCACCTGATCGGCAAGCCGTCTGGCCTGCCCCATATCGTGGGTCGAAAGGATCAGGCGGGTGCCACTGGCAGCGGCTTGCACCAGAATCTCTTCAACCTCGCGCATGGCACGTCCGTCTAACGAGGCGCAGGGCTCGTCCAGAAACAGCAATCTCGGTTCGACGATCAGGGCGCGGGCGATAGCCAGCTTTTGCTGCTCGCCACCTGACAAGACCGGGGCGTGACGTTCCAGCATATGGCCCAGTCCGATGCGCGTGGCCCAATCGACGGCGCGCTGCCGTGCGGCGGTGCGGGGCATGCCGCGCACGCGCAACGGGTAGACCAGGTTTTCAATGACCGAACGGCGCAACATAACAGGATGTTGAAAAACAAAGGCCTGATGGTGGCGCGCTGTTTCGGTGTCGCAGGCCCACGTGACCTGCCCACGCGTGATCCGGGCGGTGCCATGCAGCATACGCAACAGGCTGGTCTTGCCGGCACCGTTGGGGCCGATCACCACACAGGTGCCGCCACCGTCCAGCGTCAGATCAATGGGTCCAGCCAGCACTTTGCCTCGTCGCGTTGTCGTGGCACCTTTCACGGTCAGGGGAAATAATGCGCTCACCACCGCCCCTCCCGTTCCGTGCGGCTGAGCCAGTGAATTGCAACATTCACAGCCACCGCCAACGCGACCAATACAATGCCAAGCGCCAAAGCCAGCGCGAAATCGCCCTTGCCGGTTTCCAATGCGATAGCCGTCGTCAGAACCCGCGTTGCATTGTCAATGTTACCGCCGACAATCATGATCGCGCCGACCTCACCAATTGCCCGGCCAAACCCGGCAAGGCCCGCGGTCAGAAGGGCCCGGCGCGCATCCCAAAGCAACGTGGCAATTTTCTGCCTGCGCGTGACGTTGATCGAGATCAGAAGGTCGTGATACTCCTGCCAAAGATCGCGCAGCGACTGATGCGCGATACTGGCGATCAGCGGCACGATGATAATGACTTGCGCGGTAATCATCGCGGTCGGCGTGAACAAAAGCCCCAACACTCCGAACGGCCCGGATCGCGACAGCATCAGGTAGACCACCAAACCCACCACCACCGGTGGCAACCCCATCAGTGCGTTCAGCAGGGCCACCACATGGCGACGAAAACGGAACCGCTGTACCGAAAGGAACGCGGCAAGCGGCATCGCAATGGCCGAGGCCACCACCAACGCTGTCAACGTCACGCGCAGCGATCGCAGCGAAATCTCGGCCAGTTCGGCGTCAAACGTCACCACCAGCCAAAATGCCTGGACCAGCCCCTGCCATAGGTCGGTCAATCCCGATCCTCCCGTCGGTTCATTGTTCAGAAAAAGCAGGTTTGGCGCGGGGTTACCAGCCCTAAGGCAGCTCAGGTGGGCTTCCCGGTCAGACTGACCCGCCGTGGTCATTGTCACAGAAATAACGCGGTCAGTTTGTCCGGCAAAGCGCGGGTTTTCAGTTGGTGCACTTGGGACTAGTCTCCGGCTCATGGCAAAGCGCAAGATTAAAAAACCACAAGAGCGGTTCTTCGCCCGCAATTGGCGGCGGTTCAAAACCGGGCTGCGTTGGGTGCTGCTGTTCTGTTTCGTCGTGCCATTGCTGTCGGTCACGCTTTATGGGTTCGTTAATCCACCGATGACGCACACAATCTTTGTCGAGATTCAGCGTCTTGGCGATGTAGATTGGGAATGGATCGACGTTGACGACGTGGCGCCAGAGGTGCTGCGCGCGGTTGTGGCGGCCGAAGATTCCGGGTTCTGTAATCACTGGGGCTTTGACATGGATGCTATCCGTGCTGCGCTGGACGACGGTGCATCGCGAGGTGCGTCGTCGCTGACCCAGCAGACGGTCAAGAACGTGTTCCTGTGGCAGGGGCGCAGTTGGACACGCAAATCGATCGAAGCGCTACTAACCCCGTTGGTCGAAGCTTTGTGGTCCAAGCGCCGGATCTTGGAAGTGTACCTAAACGTCGCAGAGTTCGGGGAAGGTGTGTTCGGCATCGACGCCGCGGCGCATCGCTATTTTGAGACCGAACCCTCTAACCTTACTGCGGCACAGGCCGCAAGGTTGGCCGTGGTGCTGCCAAACCCGAAAGAGCGTAATCCCGCGCGCCTGCCAACATGGCTTGGAAAACACGCCGCCCGGGTAGCAGATGGCGCTGCGACCATAAAGGCGGATGGCCGCTCAAGCTGTTTCGAAGGTTGAAAATCTTGCCTCGGCGCTGCATGACATTGAAATCCAGATCGTAAGAAGAAGACCATTTTGCCGATGAACCGCCTGTATCACGTTCCCCTTTCCCCCTTTTGCCGCAAGGTTCGGCTGGTGCTGGCCGAGAAGAAGATCGAGGTGGATTTGATCGAGGAACGGTACTGGGAACGCGACCCGGATTTCCTGCGCCGCAACCCCGCTGGCAAAGTGCCGGTGCTGCGGATTGACGGCCTTGCAATGGCCGAAAGTCAGGCGATCTGCGAGTACCTGGAAGAGACTCACCCTACCCCCGCGCTGCTGCCGTCAGACCCCAAGGGGCGCCACGAGGTGCGGCGGCTATGTGCGTGGTTTGATGACAAATTCCACCATGATGTGACATCCAAGCTGCTGTATGAGCGGGTCAATAAAAAGATGATGGGCCAGGGCTATCCCGAAAGCCGCAACGTCAAGGCCGGGGCCACGCAGATCAAACATCATATCGACTATATCGGCTGGCTGCTGGACCAACGCCGCTGGCTGGCTGGCGACGTGATGACGCTGGCCGATTTCGCCGCCGCGGCGCATCTGTCGTGTCTGGATTACATCTCGGACGTTGACTGGAACCGCAACACGGTGGTCAAGGATTGGTACGCCAAGATCAAGTCGCGCCCGGCCTTCCGGTCGCTGCTGGCCGATCAGGTGCCCGGCTTTCCACCGCCCGCGCATTACTCGGACCTTGATTTTTGACGGATCAGCTGCGCGCAGATCTGACCGATTTCGCGCATCAGGCCGGTTTTGCCGCAGTGGGGTTTTGCCGGCCCGACGCGGTGCCGCAACTGCCTGAAAGGCTTAAGTTTTTCCTTGACGAGGGCCGCCATGGCCAAATGGGCTGGATGGCCGAACGCACCCATTGGCGCGCCGATCCCGCCGCCCTTTGGCCCGAGGCGCAGACGGTTATCATGCTGGCCGAGCCCTACACCCCCGACCACAACCCGCTGGACACACTGGCGCGGCGCGACCGGGCCGCGATCTCGGTCTATGCGCAGAACCGCGACTATCATGACATCGTCAAGAAACGGCTGAAACGCGTGGGTCGGTGGCTGTTGGAGCAGGTGCCCGCGGGCGAAGCGATCAAGGTTTTTGTCGACACCGCCCCGGTGATGGAGAAACCCCTGGCGCAGGCCGCCGGGCTGGGCTGGCAGGGCAAGCATACCAACCTGTTGTCGCGCGATCTGGGCAATTGGTTCTTTCTGGGCGCGATTTTCACCACGGTGCGATTTGACGCGGATACGCCCGGCCTGTCGAAATGCGGCAGCTGCACGGCGTGTCTGGACATCTGCCCGACCAAGGCGTTTCCCGCGCCTTATCAATTGGATGCGCGCCGCTGCATCAGCTATCTGACCATCGAACATCACGGCCCCGTGGCGCCCGACCTGCGCGCGGCGATGGGCAACCGGATCTATGGCTGCGACGATTGTCTGGCCATCTGCCCGTGGAACAAGTTCGCCGTAACCGGGGCCGAGGCACGATACGCCGCCCGCGACGATCTGCGCGCGCCGCCGCTGGCCGAGCTGGCCATGCTGGACGATGCCGGGTTTCGTGCGCGGTTTTCGGGCTCGCCCATCAAGCGGATCGGGCGGAACCGGTTTGTGCGCAACGTCCTGTACGCCATCGGCAATTCTGGTGACCCGGCGTTGCTGCCCACCGCGCGCGCCTTACAGGGCGACGCCGATCCGACGGTGGCGGATGCGGCCCAATGGGCTTTTGCCCGCCTCGCAAATCCGTGAGGGGGCGCGTGCGGGGAATCGGGTAAGCTGCGTCCAAACTTGTCGGAGGACCCCATGCGCCACCTGATCCTTGCCACGCTGATGCTGGCCACACCCGCCATTGCCGACCCGGTGAAACAGGGCCGGCCCAACGTGCCCGAGTTCCAACCCGCCTTTGCCGGCCAGACCCGCGCGCCCGAGCAGGTCAGCGGGGTAAAGCCCAAAGTGCAGGATTTCGCCACGGGGTTGGAGCGGCCCTGGGGCATCGTGGCGCTGCCGGATGGCGGCTATCTGGTGACCGAACGGCCCGGCAGGCTGCGGCTGATGGGTGCGGAGGGGGCGGTTTCGGCGCCAATCTCCGGCGTGCCGCAGGTGCTGGCGCGTGGGCAGGGCGGGCTGCTGGATGTGGCGCTCAGCCCCGACTATGGCACTGACAACACGATCTTTTTGACCTATGCCAAGCCTTTGCCCGGCGGCAAGTCGGCCACCGCCGCGGCGCGCGCGGTGTTTGACCGCGACGCCTTGCACCTGACCGATCTGCGCGACATTTTCGTGCAAACCCCGCCCAGTCCGACTGCGGCGCATTACGGCTCGCGCATCGTGTTTGACCGCGCCGGGCGCGTGTACGTCACCACGGGCGAACATTCCAAACGGCGCGAGGCGGTGTTGGCGCAGGATCTGGACACCACCTATGGCAAGGTGGTGCGGCTGAACGCGGACGGCGGCGCGGCGGCGGGTAACCCCTTTGGCACCGAGGTCTGGAGCTATGGCCACCGCAACATTCAGGGCGCCGCGCTGCACCCTGAAACCGGTGAATTATGGACCATCGAACATGGCCCCAAAGGCGGGGATGAGCTGAACCGGCCCGAGGCGGGCAAGAATTACGGCTGGCCGGTGATCACCTATGGCGAGAATTACAATGGCAGCCCCGTGGGCCGTGGCCAGACCCAGGCCGAGGGGATGGAGCAGCCGGTCTATTACTGGGATCCGGTCATCGCGCCGGGCGGTATCGCCTTTTACGACGGCGCGATGTTTCCCGAATGGCAGGGGGATCTGCTGATCGCTTCGCTGAACCCCGGCGGGTTGGTGCGGCTGCGCCTACAAGGCAACAAGGTGGTGGCCGAAGAGCGGTTCCTGCGCGGCAAACGTCTGCGCGACGTGCAGGTGGCGCCCGATGGTGCGGTTCTGGTACTCTTTGACAACTCTGACGGTGCCGTCCTACGGCTCAGCCGCTAGACCGTCCCGGAAAGAGTCCAAACGCCAAAAGCCACCGCGCCCAAAGCTGTAAAACGCATTGCCGTTATAGAGGTGAAGAATCGCAGGCCAAGCCCTGCGCCCAGACCGATCAGAACATACAGCAGTGCGGCCCCGGCATAGCCGACTGAAAAGAGCAATGGGCCAGCATGCAACAGGCCCAGAACGCCGCCGTAAACACCGGCCAGCAGCGCGGCTATCAATACCGGTGGCTGCACCCACAAAACCGCCAACCAAGCAACAGCAATGCCGGCAAGCGCCAGGACAAGGGCTGTTTCGGGCAACGTGATCGGGACAACGGGCAACAAGACCGGTGCCAGCATAGAACCACCCAAAATAGCCAAAGCGGCCACCGGCGGTACAACCCACATTTTGGGCCGGCCCAGCATGGCGGCCCAAAGACCCAGCACCGTCAGCGGCACCATGGCAGCCCAGTTCAAAAGGTCATGGCGCAAACCCCCGGCCAGCCCGGCGTCGGTTGGAACGTCGGCAAGCGCCGGCAAAGAGGAAAGGAGCAAAATGAACAAGGTGCGCATCACGAACCCTCCGCGGGGATGGCCAACGTAAGTGAAGCCCAAAGTGTGTGCCAAACCGGCCCATTGGCCGGATCGTCATTTGGAAGCGCCTCAAGCGCCACAGCATCAAGCAAATAGTGGTGGTCGGGCTGAACAGCGATCGTGGCCTCGCCCACATCGTTTGTACGTTGGGTCGTGACGGTTACGGACCCATCTGGTGCTTTGGCGAACACCTCGACCTGCGCGTTGAAGCGTGGCGCACCGTCCAGCAAAACGCGCACGGGCAGTCCGGCGGACACATCGTCGGTGTAAGGATTGGCCAGCGCAACGATCTCGGTCCGCAAACCCACGGCGCGATCCTGTCCGGCTGCGTTGCCCACGCTGATCAGGCTTTTGGCGTACCGTCGATAGGTCTCGCGAAAGCCCGTTTGCGGGATGCCGCGGGTGACATGATCTTTCAATGCGGTGTCCATCGCCTTGTGGGTGACGAACGTTACAAATTTTTCCCACTCGTTATAACTCAGCGCGCTGTTGGTAGTTTCATGCACAACAATCACCAGCCCAGGATCCGGCGCGACAAAATCCAATGCCGGCCGGTCGCCTGCCCGGCCTTCTATGGCAATCGATGATTTTTGCGTGAGCAATTCGAAACGTTCGACATTGCGGGGAATTAATGAATAGGCTGGGCCGTTAAAGTCTTGACCGACGCGGAGATCGGCCCGAATAGATTGCCCCGGGTCGATTTGATACGCCTCGGGCGAGATCCAGAATTCATGCCCGGATGCCGGTAAAGCAACGAGGGCAAACGACAGGAAAACAGAGGCTTTTTTGAACATGCGCATTGGAATTGCCCACCTAGTTTCCCGCACGAAACTGTCTTGTACCCGGCTGATGTCAAGTCTTTCCTTGATGTGTGCAGTGCTTTCGCTGCCCTTGGCCGCCTCTGCACACGAGGTACGTCCGGCCATTGCGGATGTTCTGGTGACGGACATGGCTGTTGAAATCGAACTGGAGTTCGCAGCGGAGGGGCTCCTTTCCGGTATCGATCTTGGGTCAGTGTCCGATACCAACGAAGCCCCGCAGGCAGACAGGTACGACGCGTTGCGCCAGCAAAAACCTGACGCGTTGGAAGCGGCGTTTCGGGCTGCGTGGCCCGATCTGGCACCTGGGCTGATATTGAAGGTCGGCGACACCAATCTGATCGCTGACATCGTGACGATGAATGTACCTGAAGTTGGCGACGTGGAATTGCCCCGTGACAGCCGAATGGTCGTTCTTGCCGTGTTGCCCGAGGGTGAACAAGGTGTCCAGGTTGGGTGGTTGCCCGAATATGGTCCCTTGATTGTACGCCAATCAGGTGCAGGCGATGATTTGTATGCAGGGTATCTGCCAGCGGGCGAATTGTCTGACACGTTGCCACGGACCGGCATCGCCGAGATCAACAAGCTGACTGCGTTCGTGACCTATACAATCATCGGAATCGAGCACATCATTCCCAAAGGTATGGATCACATCCTGTTTGTGCTGGCACTTTTCATGTTTGCCTTGAAGCTGCGTCCGCTGATTATTCAGATCTCGGCTTTTACACTGGCCCACACCCTGACCCTCGCGTTGGCGACGCTGGACTACGTTTCGGTATCGCCCCAGATCGTCGAACCTTTGATTGCCGCATCCATCGTTTATGCCGCGGTCGAGAACTTGTTTGGCGGTTCGATCGGGGCGCGACGCGTTGTTTTGATTGTTTTGTTTGGCCTGCTGCACGGGCTGGGCTTTGCAAGTGTTCTTGGTGAAATCGGACTGGAGCGCAGCAACCTCGTGATCAGCCTTGTGGCCTTCAACATAGGTGTGGAAATCGGTCAGCTAGCAG
Organism: Actibacterium mucosum KCTC 23349; assembly: GCF_000647975.1. Classification (GTDB taxonomy): domain Bacteria; phylum Pseudomonadota; class Alphaproteobacteria; order Rhodobacterales; family Rhodobacteraceae; genus Actibacterium; species Actibacterium mucosum. Next base: position 257,773 of record NZ_JFKE01000001.1, on the reverse strand, counting down.
TGATCGCGTGTGCATTCGCGACCATCTACGTTGCAAGCGCATTTGCCAATCGTCGCCGTTATGAAAACGAAGAGCTTGCCGTCCAGAACCGCGCGGTTCTGTTCCGCGGCGCTTCGATGGTGGGATCGTTGCTGATTGCGGCGATCGGGATCTTGTGGGTGATCGAGCGTACCTTGTTCTAGGAAACTGTGTTATGGTGAGTGCCCATCGTGAATTAGGGAGGTCTAACGATGAAACGTCATCCGATTGATCAGACCAAGCCACGTCTGAACGGCGCGCGCCTCACAAGGTTTCTGCGTCTAGAGCGTTCGGGAATGCCACGACCGGCCACGGTTTCCTTGCAACGGCGGCCGGCAGACCTGCGCGAAGGCCGCATGCTGAAGGCTTTTGCAATGGTTGAACGGCGCAACGCGATCTAAGCAAAGCGCTTGTGATTGCAGGGGGTTCGTCTAAGCTTGGCGGTATTTTCAGCCAAGCCGGTATTTTTTGATGCAACCCACCCGCGCCATTCTTTTCAAGTTGGCATCGGTCCTGATTTTCGTGGCCATGTCATCCTTTGTCAAAGCCGTTTCGGAAAACGTTCCGCCGGGCGAGGCGGTTTTCTTTCGTTCGGTTTTTGCGCTGCCGGTGATCTTGATTTGGCTGGTTGCAACCGGGCATTTCCCCGACGGCCTGCGCACGCAAAACCCCATGGGTCATGTCTGGCGCGGGGTTTTCGGCGTGGCGGCGATGACCTGCTTTTTTACTGGGCTTGGACTGCTGCCTTTGCCCGAGGTGGCGGCAATCGGCTTTGCCACGCCAATCTTCGTGGTGATCTTTGCCGCAATGTTTCTGGGTGAAACGATACGCGTCGTGCGGATGGCAGCCGTGGCGGTTGGCCTTGTGGGTGTATTGATCATGATGTGGCCGCGGCTGAGCGTTTTCTCCGAGCTTTCGGCCGACCAGACCGCCGCGCTGGGCGCCATTATCGTTCTGGTTGGTTCCGCCGTTGCCGCGCTTGCGCAGGTTTTCGTGCGCTCCATGGTGCATACTGAAAGCACCTCCAGCATCGTTTTCTGGTTTACCATCACCTCGACGGTTCTGTCCTTGTGCACTCTGCCATTTGGATGGGTCGTGCCCACCGCGCGCGAGTCCGCTTTCCTGATTGGCACAGGTATCCTGGGCGGTTTCGGGCAAATTTTCCTGACATCCGCATATCGGTTCGGCCATGCGGGCCTTGTTGCGCCGTTCGACTATTCTTCGATGCTTTGGGCGCTGCTGATTGGTTATATCTTTTTTGCCGAAATCCCGACTTTGCCAATGCTGGCTGGCGCGGCGCTTGTTATCGCGGCGGGGGTTTTCATTATCTGGCGCGAACGTCAATTGGGGCTGCAGCGCGGCAAGGCCAAGCCTACCACAACACCACAGGGGTGATGCCCAGATTTCCTTAGGCAAAACGCACACTGCCTGTCACATTGCAAGCGCATGATTTTTCGAATCTCTGGGGGGAGACAATGACCTTTAAATCCGTTCTCGCGGCCACCGCAATCACGCTCTGTGCCGCGCCGGTTTTTGCACAGCTTGAGTACTGGGACAATGTTGGCGGCTGGGACATCATGATTGACCCGTCGCTGGGCGATGGCTGCCTGATCCAGGCCGAGTTTCAGGACGGCTCGGTCGTGCGCGTCGGCTTTGACCGCAACGAAGGCGCAGGCTACGTGACCGCGTTCAACATGGCCTGGGGTGATATCGAAGAAGGCGCCATCTATCCGATCCAGTTCGACCTGGATGGCGAGGTTTATGATGGCGAGGCTGCGGGGATCTGGCTGAACGATGTGCCGGGTGCCGACATCTATTTCACCAATCCCGACTTCCTGTTCGACATCGCGGCGAAATACACCATGACGCTGTATAACGAAAACGGCGAAGTGATGGCGATTGATCTGGCCGGCACCTACAACGCGCTGGAAGGCGCGCTGGCCTGTCAGGACGAGATGGGCTGAGCCCCAAACGGGTGGAAACCGACCGCGAGAGGTCGGTTTCCATAACCTTTATCGGCGCACCAGCGCCTCATAGCTTTCCGACATATCGCGGGTCAGGGCACCAACCTCGAAATTATAGTCGCCGATCTGGCCCACCGGGGTCACCTCGGCGGCGGTGCCGGTCAGCCAGCATTGTTCGAACCCTTCCAGCTCGTCGGGCATGATATGGCGTTCATGCACCTTGATCTGGCGGTCCTTCAGCATGCCGATCACCGTTTGCCGCGTGATGCCGTTCAGAAAGCAGTCGGGCAGGGGCGTGTGCACCTCGCCATCCTTGACGAAAAAGATGTTTGCGCCCGTCGCCTCGGCCACGTAGCCGCGATAGTCGAACATCATCGCATCCGAGCATCCCTTGGCCTCGGCCTCGTGCTTGGACATCGTGCAGATCATATAAAGACCGGCGGCCTTGGCGTGGCTGGGGATGGTTTCGGGGCTGGGCCGTTTCCATTTGGAAATGTCCAGCTTGGCACCCTTCATCTTGGCATCGCCGTAATAAGCGCCCCATTCCCAGGCGGCCACCGCCATACGCACTGCGTTGCGGTTCGACGCGACACCCATGTCCTCGCCCGACCCGCGCCAGGCAATCACGCGCACATAGGCATCGTCCCAGCCGTTGGCCTTCAGCACGTCATACTTGGCCTTCTCGATTTCTTCGACCGAATAGGGGATCGGCATGTCCATCATCCCGCCCGAGGCATGCAGGCGCTCCGAATGCTTGACCGACTCGAAGATTTTGCCGTTGTATGCACGCTCGCCTTCGAAGACCGAGCTGGCATAGTGCAGCCCATGGGTCAGCAAGTGGACGTTGGCATCGCGCCATTCGATCAACTTGCCGTCCATCCAAATCTTCCCGTCGCGGTCGTCGTAACCGGCCATTTTCTTGTCCTCCTGATTGCGGACTTTTCCAAAAGTTGCGCTGATTAGGTCCGCATCGGTCATAAAGTTGCGCAAAATCCGTCAGTAGCTAACAATTGATTCTTGGAAAGTCAACAAGACTGACATAAAATCACTGAAACTGTGCGAAGACCACGAAGGGGCAGTCATGGGCGATAGGGGCGGATCGAATAGCGGCGAAGCACTGCTGTTCCTAACCGACGAACATCTGCGGCGCGCGATCGAGGCAATGTTCTTTGCATATCGCGGTTTTACGGCGGACCCGGATCGCATCCTCGAAGAGTACGGCTATGGCCGCGCGCATCACCGGGCGCTGCACTTCATTGACCGAACGCCCGGCACAACGGTGAACAACCTTTTGTCGATCCTTGGTGTCACCAAGCAGTCATTGAATCGTGTTCTACGAACCCTGATTGAAAACGGACTGGTCGAAAGCCGCGTGGGTCGTAAGGATCGGCGCGAACGGCATCTGTACTTAACAGACACCGGCAAGGCGTTGGAGCGCGAGCTGTCTGACGCACAACGCGCCCGCATGCGCAGCGCTTTCCGGCAAGCAGGCCCCGAGGCCGTCGCAGGGTTTCGCACGGTACTTGAGGCGATGATGGACCCGAACATGCAACGCCACTTTAACAACAATACGCAGACCGAGGAGCGCTGATGGAGGCCGAAACCGAGATTCACCTGCTGATTGTTGACGATGACGAGCGGATTCGCACGCTGTTGCAGAAATTCCTGATCCGGCAGGGGTTTTTGGTGTCGGCGGCCAAGGATGCCGCCCATGCGCGGCGGCTTCTGGCGGGGTTGGCGTTTGATCTGGTGGTGCTGGATGTGATGATGCCGGGCGAGGATGGGATCACCCTGACCGGCAGCTTGCTGCGCGAGATCGGCACGCCGGTTCTGTTGCTGACGGCACGCGGCGAGACCGAGAACCGGATCGAGGGGCTGGAGGCCGGGGCCGATGACTATCTGGCCAAGCCGTTCGAACCCAAGGAATTGCTGCTGCGCATCAACGCCATCCTGCGCCGGGTGCCGCCCTCCAATACCGATCAGGGCCGGCCCAAGATGCTGTATCTGGGCGAGGTGCGGTACGACCCCAGCCGGGGCGAGATGTGGCGCGGCCGTGACCCGGTGCGCCTGACCGCGACCGAGGGGCAGCTGATGCGCATCTTTTCGGCCACGCCGGGCGAGCCTTTGTCGCGCGCTCATCTGGTCGAAGAACTGGGCCGCGATCGTGGCCAGGCGCAGGAACGCGCCGTGGATGTGCAGATCACCCGCCTGCGCCGCAAAATCGAGGCCGACCCCAAACAACCCCGCTATCTGCAGACCGTGCGGGGCGAGGGGTATCTGCTGTCGCCCGACTAAGGATACGCGATGACAACCCTGCTGATCACCTCGCCGCATGCCACGGCCAGCCCCACGCCGCCCGGCCACCCCGAACGCATCGCGCGGGTCGAGGCGGTGCTGGACCGTCTGTCGACGCCCGAATTCGACGCGTTGAACCGGGTTCAGGCGGTGCCCGCCACGCCGGAACAGATCGCGTTGGCGCATCCGCCGGACTATTTGCCCGGATTGCAGGCCGCCTGCGAGGGCAACGCGTTGGTGGCGCTGGATGCCGACACGTTCATTTCTGACCGCGCCCTGGCGGCGGCGCTGGATGCCGTGGGGGGCAATATCCAGGCGGTGGATGCGGTGATGTCGGGCGCGGCGTCGAACGCCTTTGTCGCCTGCCGCCCACCGGGCCATCATGCTGAGAAAACCCGCGCCATGGGGTTCTGCCTGTTGGGCAACGTGGCCATTGCGGCGCTGCACGCGTTGACCCATCACGGGCTGGACCGCGTGGCGATCATGGATTTCGACGTGCATCACGGCAATGGAACGCAGGATATCCTGTGGGACGAGCGGCGGGTTCTGTTCGCCTCGACCCATCAGATGCCGCTTTATCCGGGCAGCGGCGCACCCGACGAGGCCGGTGCCCATGACAACATCCTGAACGTGCCCCTGCCGCCCGGATCGGATGGCCAAACCTTTCGCACCCGCATGGAAGGCGCCGTGCTGCCGGCGCTGGACAGGTTCGCGCCGCAATTGTTGCTGATCTCGGCCGGGTTTGATGCCCATCGCGACGATCCGCTGGCCGGGCTCAACTGGGTTGCCGATGATTTTGCCTGGGCGACCCGTCACTTGTGCGACATCGCGGACACCCATTGCGGCGGCAAGGTGGTCTCGACTCTGGAAGGCGGGTATGATCTGTCTGCCCTCGCCGACAGCGCGGCGGCGCATATTCAGGTATTGATGGAGCGGGGCACGTGACCGACACGCCGGTAGAAGAGATGAGTTTTGAACAGGCCATGCACGCGTTGGAGCGTGTGGTCAGTCAGCTGGAACGGGGCGACGTGCCGTTGGACGAATCGATAAAGCTCTATGAAACCGGGGCCAAGCTGAAGGCGCGATGCGAGGCCAAGCTGAAAGAGGCCGAGGCCAAGGTGGCCGCGATCACGCTGGACGGCGACGGCACCCCCACGGGCACCACGCCTGTTGACGGGCAATAAATGTTCCCCGAGCTGCTGAACCACCGCGCCGAACAGGTTTCTGCGCGTCTGAACGCGGCCGTTCTGGCCACGCCCCCGCACCGGCTGCGCGATGCGATGCTGCACGCGGTTTCGGGTGGCAAGCGGCTGCGGGCGTTTCTGGTGATCGAGGGGGCCGCGATGTTCGATGTGCCCGCCGCCCAAGCCGTGCAGGCTGCCGCCGCGGTCGAGGCGATCCACGCCTATTCGCTGGTCCATGACGATCTGCCCGCGATGGATGACGACGATCTGCGCCGGGGCCAGCCCACCGTACATGTGAAATGGGACGAGGCGACGGCGGTTCTGGTGGGCGACGGTTTGCAATCGTTGGCGTTTGACCTGCTGGCCGATCCGGCCATGGGCCCGCACCGCGCCGATCTTGTGGCCAGCCTGGCCAAAGCCGCCGGTGCCATGGTTCTGGGCCAGGCGCAGGATATCGCGGCCGAAACCGCCGACACGCCCCTGACGCTGGATCAGATCACCACCTTGCAGGCCAACAAAACCGGGGCGTTGATCGCCTGGTCGGCCGAAGCCGGCGCGCGTCTGGCCGGCGAAGACCCTGCGCCGCTGACAAGCTATGCCACCGCGCTGGGCCTGGCGTTTCAGATTGCTGATGACATCCTGGATGTTGAAGGTAGCGCCGACAAAACCGGCAAGCGCGTGGGCAAGGATGCCGAGGCCGGCAAGGCCACCTTTGTGTCTCTGCTGGGTCTTGACGCGGCAAAAAACCGCGCAGGCGAGCTGGTGCAACAGGCCTGCGATGCATTAGCTAACTACGGTGAGCGTGCCGAAAGCTTGCGCGCCGCGGCGCGCTTCGTTATCTCGCGCGAAAGCTAGTTCCGCCCCCAGGAGGGCCGTTGACATGACCAGCCAACCCGACACGCCGCTGCTTGACACCATTCGCGACCCCAACGACCTGCGCGGCCTGAACGACGCGCAGCTGCAGCAGGTCGCCGACGAGCTGCGGGCCGAGACCATCGCCGCGGTGTCGGAAACCGGCGGACATCTGGGCGCCGGGCTGGGTGTGGTGGAACTGACCGTGGCGCTGCATGCGATGTTTGACACGCCGCGCGACCGGCTGATCTGGGACGTGTCGCATCAATGCTATCCGCACAAGATCCTGACCGGGCGGCGCGACCGCATCCGCACCCTGCGCCAAAAGGACGGGCTGAGCGGGTTCACCAAGCGCACAGAAAGCCCGTACGACCCGTTCGGCGCGGCACACAGCTCCACCTCGATTTCTGCCGCGTTGGGGTTTGCCGTCGCGCGCGATCTGGGCGGTGCGCCCGAACACGGGCTGGGCGACGCCATCGCCGTGATCGGCGACGGCGCGATGAGCGCGGGCATGGCGTTCGAGGCGCTGAACAATGCCGGCCACCTGAAAAAGCGCATGATCGTGGTGCTGAACGACAACGAGATGTCGATCGCCCCGCCGGTGGGTGCGCTGTCGTCCTATCTGTCGCGTCTATACGCCGGCGCCCCGTTCCAAGAGCTGAAGGCGGCTGCAAAAGGTGCGGTCAGCCTGTTGCCTGAACCCTTTCAGGAAGGCGCGCGCCGGGCCAAGGACATGCTGAAACACATGACCGTCGGCGGCACGATGTTTGAAGAGCTTGGCTTTTCCTATCTCGGCCCCATCGACGGGCACGATATGGAGCAACTGACCGGCGTTCTGCGCACCGTGCGCGACCGTGCCACCGGGCCGATGCTGATCCACGTGATCACCAAGAAGGGCAAAGGCTACCACCCCGCTGAAACCGCGCCCGACAAGGGCCATGCGACGGCCAAGTTCGACGTGATCTCGGGCAAGCAGAAAAAGGCGCCGTCCAACGCGCCCAGCTATACCCGCGTCTTTGCTGACGCTCTGCTGCAACACGCGGCCGATGATGACAAGGTGGTGGCCGTGACCGCCGCCATGCCCGATGGCACGGGGTTGAACCTTTTTGCCGAACGCTATCCCAGCAGGTGCTTTGACGTGGGCATCGCCGAGCAGCACGGCGTGACCTTCTGCGCCGGTCTGGCCGCGGGCGGGATGAAGCCGTTCTGCGCGATGTATTCGACCTTCCTGCAACGCGGCTATGACCAGGTGGTGCATGACGTGGCGATTCAGCGCCTGCCGGTGCGCTTTGCCATTGACCGCGCGGGGCTGGTGGGCGCTGACGGGGCCACCCATGCCGGCAGCTTCGACATCGCCTTTCTGGCCAACCTGCCCGGTTTCGTGGTGATGGCCGCAGCGGATGAGGCTGAGCTGAAACACATGGTTGCCACAGCCGTGGCCCATGATGACGGCCCCATCGCGTTTCGCTTTCCGCGTGGCGAGGGCACGGGCGTCGACATGCCCGACCGCGGCGAGGTTCTGCAGATCGGCAAAGGCCGGATCATCGCCGAGGGATCGCGCGTCGCGATCCTGTCCTTCGGCACCCGCCTGTCCGAGGTTCAGACGGCGGCTGAGGGGCTGCAGGCCAAAGGCATCACCCCCACCATCGCCGACGCCCGTTTTGCCAAACCGCTGGACCGCGACCTGATCCTTGATCTGGCCGCCAATCACGAGGCGCTGATCACCATCGAAGAAGGCGCCGTGGGCGGCTTCGGCAGCCACGTGGCGCAATTGCTGGCGGATGCGGGCGTGTTTGATGGCGGCCTGAAATACCGCTCCATGGTGCTGCCCGACACCTTCATCGACCAGGCCAGCCCAACCCAGATGTACGAAACGGCCGCCATGAACGCAGCGGATATCGAGGCGAAGGTGCTGGAGGTTCTGGGCGTCGAAACCTTGGGAAGACGCGCCTGACAAGGGTTCGCTACCCTGAGGGGAATGTCGGGTGAGCCCAATTTGCGCGATGCTGCGTGAACCACGAATGACTGCTTTGCGCATTAACTTCTTTTACAAAGTTTAGGCTTTAGCGACGCTTAGCTGGCTAGCGCGCCATATTAGTTTGCGACTCATTAGGTTGAGACGCGAACCGAAGGATCGCGACAAAGTGCGCCTTTCCAGGACTGTCTGCCCTCGCTTCTGCTATCGCGGTTAATTAACGATGAAACACGCAGGTCGGGGTCGAATAGATTTCGGCCGATCTCATGTGCAGCGTCATCGCTGCATGTTTTACCGGCCACCTTTGGGAGACTATGGTTCTCTACAGATGACCTCGTGTGTAAGCACGCCAGGAACGCATGCCTCAAGTGAAGTACAGAATCACTTCAAATTGAGTTTTTCCACGCTGTGGTTACGCCTTTTGCGTGAGTGCCCAAATTCAAAGCTGACGCGTTACATGTCCAAATCTTACACATGCAAAACCGACATCGTGAAATTAAAGAATATATTTATCAAGTGGTTAAGGCGCATTTTTCCGCTCGCGGTTAGTGATCGACGACGTTGACTTGGTTGGGCACCGTTTTGGTTAGCCGGAATCCCGGCTGACCAAAATGGGAGGAATAGTATGAAACTTGGAGCATTCTTAACGGGTCTGGCCTGTGCAAGCGTTTGCGCGCTGACTCCAGCAACAGCCAAAGAAATCGTTGTTTCAGATGCGAAGCTACATATCGAAGGCGTGGACGTCGCTGCGGACGGTCGGATTTTCGTTGGTAGCCTCGTCGATAGCTCTGTTTGGATGGTGTCGGCTGACGGAACGTCTGTGTCGCAATTCACCGAGCCGGGCAGCCTCGGCATGGACAGTGCCGTTGGTGTAAAAGTTGATGAGCGCGCGAACGAGCTTTTTGTCTGCTCTGGTCCGGTGCTGGGTGTAAGCCATTATGCTGAGTCAGCAAAAGATGCCGGCGTCTTGGTTTATGATCTCACAACAGGCGCGCCGCTTCGCCGCTATGACTTCCCTGGCGGAGGTTTTTGCAACGATATCGCTTTTGGACCAGATGGCGCGCTTTACGCGACCGACAGCTTTAACCCACGTATCTTAACCCTGACGCCGGGTGCTTCCGAGCTGACGACGTTTATCGAGAATGACGAGTTGGGCGGCGAAGGCTGGGTCCTGAATGGTTTGGCGGTGCATTTTGATACGCTTTACACCGTGAAAGAGACCGACGGGCGTATGTTTGCCATCGACATTCAAGACAATGGTAAGGCGGGTGAACTGACCGAGGTGTCCTTGCCGCGCGCGCTAAACAAGCCCGATGGTGTTCTGATGACCGAAGATGGCATGGCCTATGTCGTGGAGTCTGGCACCCAAGATGTTCTGCGTTTTGATCCTAAAGCGGCTGATGCCACTTGGGCGCAGCTTGGTATCGAAGGCCTGAAAGTGCCAGCGACAGCGGCATTTATGCCAGACGGTGCATTGGTGATCGCCAACACCCAAAATGATCATCTGATGGATGAACCGGGTACGACCGATCCCTTCGTGCTGACCATCGCGAAACTGCGCTAAGCCTCAATCAAGGATAGAATTATGAAGACGATTATTGCTGCTGCGGTCTTGGCCGCAAGCGCCACCGTTGCTGGCGCTGAAAACTACCCAACACCTGTGCCCTTGAAAGACGGAAGCCAAGCTCCGATGAGCACAATCAAACCCGTCAATGACACGTACCGCATTGCCTACATGCCACCTGCGACGGAGTTTAACTACTACATCGCCATTGGCGCTGGCATCGAAGCGGTTGCTGAAGAAAAGGGTGTTGAAGTGTTTATGCTGGCCCCACAATCGGGGGCAGACATCAATGGCCAAATGGGCATGATCCAAGACGTTCTGACCCAAGAAGTCGACGCGATCATCTTTGGCACCCACGACGAATTCGCTGCAGCTCCGCTGTTGAAAAAAGCGGTCGACAAAGGTGTCGCGGTTCTGATGATCAACTCTGACATTCCGAACTTTCCAACTCCGATCCACGGCGTTGTTGGCTATTCCCAGCGCAACGGCACGCACGCAATGGCCGATTGGTTGATTGAAGAGCATGGGGGTGAAGCGCTTACCATTGGCGTAATTGAAGGCCAGCCCGGCTATCACTCCACCGAGCGGGTCGGCGGCTTCCTGGATGGCATCAAAGGCCAAGAAAACTTCAACGTGGTCACCTCGGTTGACGGCAAATGGAATGTTGAAGGGGGCAATACGGCCGGGATGGACATCCTGCAGGCGCACCCGGACATAAATGCGATCTTTGCCGCCAATGACTACATGATCATCGGAGCATCATTTGCCGCCAAGGCATTGGGTAAGCGCGAGCTGATCCTGATGGGCAATGATGGCGATACTTCGGGTCTTGAAGAAATCGTTGCTGGCAACGTGACCGCCACAGTCAACACCACGCCCTTCCTAATGGGTAAGGCGGCAATGCATGCCACATTGGACGCCATTGCGGGCACTTATCCGGGCGGTTGGATCGAAACCCCAACCTCGATTGACACAAGCGATGAGGCGTTGAACGCGCTGAAGCAGCCTGAAAAGCTCTTCCCGCAGCCTTCCAAAGAATACTGATCACATCCTCACCCGGTGGCTTCGGTCACCGGGTGTTTTCAAAAGGCGAGTCTCATGAGCCCACATGATTTACCGCTTTGGGAATGCTGTGACATTTCGAAAGCTTACCCCGGCGTTGTGGCAAACGACCGGGTGAATTTACGTTTGATGAAGGGGCGCATCCATGGCCTTCTTGGGGAAAATGGCTGCGGGAAGTCGACCCTGATCAAAACCCTTGCCGGTATTCAACAGCCCGACAGCGGGATGTTGAAATTCGACGGCGAGCCTGTGCATCTGCTCAATCCTGAAGACGCAAGACGCCATGGCACCGCGACAGTATTTCAAGAGTTCTCATTGGTGCCATCTCTCAGCGTAGCAGAAAACATCTTCCTCGCGCGCCTGCCCATGAAACGCGGGCTGGTAGATTGGCCGGCAGCGCTGGCCAACGCCAAGACGGTGCTTGATCGAATGGACATCGATATTGAACCGACAGCGACTTGCGGTGACTTGTCGGTCGGCGAACAGCAACTGGTGGAAATCGCAAAGGCGCTCTCTTTGGAGGCACGGCTGATCATCTTGGACGAACCGACAGCTGCCCTTGGTGAACATGAAATTGAACAGCTTCATGGCTTGTTGCGCAAGCTGCGGGGTCAAGGCTGTGCGATCCTTTACGTGAGCCACCGACTTGATGAAGTGGAACGAATTGTCGACGAGGTGACCGTGCTGCGCGGTGGCAAAGTGGTCAGTGCCAGTGGCGAGACCCGTGTGCAGGTCGACGAGATCGTGCGTGCCATGGTGGGGGAGGTGGTGAGTGAGCATTACCCGAAAGAGCGTAACGCGACAGACATCACGGTATTGGAAGCTCGGGACATCCAAACCCAACATATCCATGGTGCGTCTTTCGACTTGAAAAAAGGCGAAGTTCTGGGGTTTGGCGGGGTCTTGGGCAGCGGCCGCACGGAACTGGCCCGCGCCGTGTTGGGGCTTGATCCTTTGACGGTAGGCGAAATGAGATTGAAGGGGCAGGCGTTCGCGCCGCGTTCTATTCGTAATGCCATAGAGCTGGGTGTCGGGCTTGTGCCCGAAAACCGCAAGAGCGACGGTTTGTTCCCGAATTTCCGCGCCAATGGTAATGTAACCGCCGCCGGGCTGGGGGTGTTGAGCCGGCTGGGTATCATGAATTTGGCCCGAGAAACTCAGACAACGGAGCAATTGGTTGAACAGCTCGAGGTTTCCCCGTCTGCGATCTCAAAAACCATTGGCTTACTGTCCGGCGGCAATCAGCAAAAGCTGATCCTGGCGCGTTGGCTGTTTGCAGAGGTGGATATCCTCATACTAGATGAACCCACTCAAGGCATCGATATCGGGGCGAAGATTGCAGTTTACCGATTGATCAACGAAATGACGCGCCAAGGCAAAAGCGTCATCCTGATTTCGTCAGATCATGATGAGCTGTTGGCCATGAGCGACCGGGTGGCATTGGTGCGTCAGGGGCGGGTGTCTAAGACTGTGGCGGCCTCTGAGTTGAGCCACGACGATCTGGTGCGCGCAGCGGGTCAACCTTCTTCAACATCTAGAAACGACAAGGACGCTTACCATGCAGCGTATTCTTAAATCTCAACTGGGCGGGCCGCTTCTGGCGCTGATATTGGTCACAGTGATTGTTGCCCTAACCACTGATCGTTTTTTGACCGCTGGCAATTTGTCGAACCTCTCGCTGCAGGTGTCCATTGTGGCTTTGGTGGCAATTGGCGCAACCGTCGTGATCTTTGCGGGCGGGATCGACCTGAGCTCGGGCTCTATGATTGCGCTCTTGACCATGATCCTGGCGGAACTGGTAAAGTTTGGGGGCTTGCCAATCTGGGCTGCAATCCCGGGAATTCTGTTGTTTGGTGCTTTGCTTGGAGGTGTCTTGGGATGGCTGACTGCTTACGGACGCATACCATCATTTATTACGACATTGGCTGCATTAATTGCTCTCCGGGGCATCGCGCTGAGCTTTAACAATGGCTCGCCGATTTTCTCCGTCGATCCGGGTCTTGAAGTGGTCTTCTACGGTCGCCTTCTTGGTGTGCCATTGCCGTTTTTCTACCTTCTGCTCTGCTATGGAGCCGCTCATGTGATGATGCACCGGACCAAATTGGGCCGCGAAATCATGGCCGTGGGGGGGAACCCCTCGGCGGCTGTTCTCAGCGGCATCAATATGCGCCGGGTGCAGACCATGACCTTTGTGATCGCAGGGGTGATGACGGCTGTTGGGGCGGTGCTGATGTCGGCACGGTTGAATTCCGGGTCTCCTAATTACGGACAAACCCTAGAGCTTCAGGCGATCGCTGCCGCAGTCGTTGGTGGCGCCAGTCTGATGGGCGGGCGCGGCAATGTGCTTGCGACGCTTTTGGGGGCCATGACAATCGTGGTTGTACAGAACGGGCTAAACCTGAATGCCACGCCGTCATCGATCCAAAACATCATCCTCGGTGCGATCATTTTGCTGGCAGTAGGGATAGACAATTGGCGTGCGGAGATTGCCAGCCTATTTGCGCGCGGCTCCTCAATAGAGCGCAGCTAAAATCAGAAGGCCAGCGCGCAAATGGGCGCGTTGGCCTTGCCTCGAATCGAGTGTAGTTGACGCAATGTCTAAGCCTCTTGCGCTTCTGGACATGTCCAAAAAATGGACATATGCATGCACCGAGGATATCTATAAAAATACTTATAAATCAATACTTTGAGCGGACTAGTGGTTTGCCTGCCTGTTTTTTGACCCCCCAGAATCCGTCAGGCATCGTTGGTTTCAGCCGAACTATTGGCTAATTTCTTGGGAGGAAAATATGTCTTTTAAATCGTTGTGCATAGGCGCGGCTTTCGCGCTGTCCGCCACCGTTTTTCCGCAGGTTTCCGTTGCCGATGAAGCAACGCTTTTGACTGAAATCGACAATAGCGAAGAATACATTTACGTCAGTGCCTTGGGGAACTTGGAATTCTTCAACGCGCAGAAATACGGTTGGAAAGTTGCCGGAGATGCCTTTGGCGTCGAAACCACATATGTTGGCCCGCCAGATGCGGATATTCCAGCGATGGTGGCAGCGCTTGACGGGGCCATTGCGAAACGCCCTGCAGGGATTGCAGTATGGGGCTTTAACGACGCGCTGACCCCGTCGATCAACCGCGCTGCTTCCGCAGGTATTCCGATTGTGACTGTGTTGGGTGATCTGCCGAATTCCAATCGTTTGGGCTACATCGGTTCTTACCAATACGATCTGGGTTTTGTTGGTGGCCAAGGCTTGACCAAAGCGTTGGACAACGAAGGCAAAGTGGCCGTGCTAACCCTCCCTGGGTTGGATATGTTTGATCAGCGTGAGCAAGGCTTCCGTGATGCGTTTGATGGAACGGGCCTAGAGGTTGTGGCCGTCGGCGACACCAAGGCGGATATGGTGACATCCATTAACACCGCCAAAGACATCCTTGTGCGTCAGCCAGACCTGAACGCCTTTGTGGCGACAGACTCCGTTGGTGCTATGGGCGCTGCGACAGCGATCAAAGAGCTTGGCCGGACTGGCGAGGTTCTGGTCATTGGCATGGATCGCAACTCTGATGTACTTGAGCGCATCAAGGACGGCACCGTGACTGCTTCTGTTGCGCAGGGTGACGTGCAAATGGGGTACTGGGCACTTGCGGCATTGATCACCGCAAACCATGCCAACGTGCCACTGACCACCGACAACAAGGCCGCTGGTGCGCAGTTTTTGCCGACCAATATCTTCACCGGCGCAAACTTCATCGACCAGTCCAATGTCGATTTCTACCTGGGCGCAAACGATCAATACTCCAACTTCTGATCGCTCCCACGCGGCTGGCCGTCTCCTCTGGCCAGCCGCCCAATTCATGTTGCGCAGGTTAATCACATGGCATCCACATTGAAGGCGAGCGGGCTGTCAAAGTCTTTTGGCACGTTCAAAGCGGTTCAGGACATTTCCCTCGAAATCAAAGAGGGTGAGGTATTAGCGCTTCTGGGTGAAAATGGCGCGGGCAAGTCGACGCTGACCAATCTCCTTGCAGGGGTGCTCAGCCCAGATGAGGGTGAGATTTGGATCGACGGCAACGAAACACAGTTTCATAGCCCGATGGACGCGCAAGCCGCAGGCGTCTCTGTTGTCTTTCAGGAGCTGACATTGGCAGCGAACCTGACCGTGGCTGAAAATATTTTTATGAACCGCCAGCCCACCCGCTGGGGCAACCTGATTGATTGGCGAAAGCTACGGCGGCAGTCTCGTGAAGCGTTAGAGCGCATGCAGCTCAAGGTGCGCCCGACGGATTTGGTGGCCGATCTTTCTATAGGTCAGCGACAAGAAATCGAAATTCTCAAAGCGATCACCTCGAACCCTAAAATCATGATTTTGGACGAGCCGACAAGCTCGTTGACCGAGGACGAAATCCGCTTGCTCTTTGACAATATCCGACGGCTAAAGGCCGAAGGGATGTCGTTTGTTTACATAACCCACCACCTGCATGAAGTGTTTGAGATTTCCGATCGCGTGATGGTGCTGCGCGACGGACGGCATATCGCGACGCGGCCTACCGTAGAGCTGGATGAAAACGCGATCATTTCACTGATGGTTGGGCGAGAAATCCAAGACCTTTATGGAACACCGTCAGCGAAGAACCTCGCTGCAAAACCTGTGATTTTCCGTGCCGAGAACATTTCTCTCGATGGGCAATTTGAGGATCTCTCATTTGCGGTTCGCGAAACTGAGATCCTCGGTATTTCCGGCCTCGTGGGGGCGGGGCGCTCGGAGATGGCGCTGTCGCTGTTTGGTATGCCTCATCTTACGTCTGGTCGCGTGGAAATCGACGGCAAGCCGGCGACGATCCGGTCTCCGGGTGAGGCGATGGACGCAGGCCTTGGCTATCTGACCGAGGATCGCAAGAACATCGGACTGTTCCTGTCCTTTCCAATACGCGCAAACATGGTCTCCACCCAATTGAAGCGCTTTACCAACCGCTTGGGCGCGATTGAAGGGCGCAAAACGATGGCATTCACCCAAGAGGCAATGGGTGCTTACAACATCCGAAATGCGACACCAGAAAAGCCAGTTGGGGCGCTGTCAGGCGGCAATCAGCAAAAGACACTTTTCACAATGTGGATGTCCAAGCACCCGCGCGTTTTGATTGTGGACGAGCCCACACGCGGTGTGGATGTGGGGGCGAAATCCGAAATCTATGCACGGATCAGAGAGTTCGCCGATTCAGGTCACGGGGTGATCGTCATCTCGTCTGACATGCCCGAAATCATGGGGCTTTGTGATCGAACGCTTGTGATGCACCAGAACAAAATCGTCGGCGACCTGAACGCCGAAGATTTTTCCGAAGAACGTATTTTGTCATTTGCTGCGGGCATCAATCCGTGGACGAAGGAGACGTGTCTATGAAGATGCCGCCACTGTTGAAACGAACTCTTGCCCAACGGGAGGCAACCTTGACTTTGGTCATCCTGGTCATGGTGGTCTCTATGACCTTTGCATCCCCTTATTTTGCCTCTTGGCTAAATGCTGAATCCATTTTGCTGGGGATGACGGTTGAAGGGATGATCACAATTGGCATGGTTATCTTGCTGGTCTCAGGTGGGTTGGACCTGTCTGTCGGATCAACCGTAGCGTTGGGCGGCGTCGCGACGGGCTTGTTGTTAACCGCGGGCGTCCCGGTGCCTTTGGCAATTGGGCTTGGCCTGTCGGTCTGCGCCATGGTTGGGCTGGTCAATGGCGTTCTGATCGCCTTTTTCGACATCAACCCGTTCATCGGTACGCTCGGCATGCTCTTGGTGGTGCGTGGGATTGTGTTGATCATCTCGGGCGGGCAATCGGTTTTGAACCTGCCTGAGAGCTTTACGGCAATTGGCCAAAGTAAGCTCTTTGGTTTGCAATTTCCGATCATTTTTCTGCTGGTTTTGACACTTGTCTGGGACGTGGTCATGCGGAATTCGCGCTTTATGCGCCAAAGCTACTACGTGGGCGCAAATGAAAAAGCGGCACGGGTGAATGGGATCAATGTCGAGTTGGTGAAAGTGCTGAATTACGTGATTATCAGCGTTTTGGCCGGAGCTGCGGGTATCTTTTTCGCCGCGCGGCTGGGCACGGCTGCGGTAACCGTCGGTACCGGTATTGAAATGAAGGTAATCACCGCTGCGATCATTGGCGGGGCGAGCCTGAGCGGTGGCACAGGAACGATAATTGGAGCCTTCCTTGGAGCCTTGTTCATGGGGATCTTGTCCAATTCCCTGAACTTGCTTGGCATTGATATTTATTGGCAGAACTTTATCACGGGCGTGACCTTGATCCTGGCGATCCTCGCCGGTGGCGCGCGGCCGAATTGGCTGCGCCGGAAGGCCGCCGCATGACTTTCACCGACAAACCAAATGCTCTTTCCATGGCGGAATGGGACGGGCCGGTCATTCTCAAAGGGGTTATGACTCCAGAAGATGCGCAAACCGCCGTTGATTTTGGAGCAGATGGGATTGTTGTGTCTAACCACGGCGGGCGGCAGCTTGACGGGGCTCTTAGCGTTGCAGAGGCCCTGCCTGCAATCCGTCAACAAGTGGGCGATCAAATCGCCATGTTCGCCGATAGCGGCATTCGCACCGGCATGGATATCTTCCGTTTATTGGCTCTGGGTGCAGATGCTTGCTGGATCGGCCGAGCCTTTCTTTATGGGCTTGGAGCAGCGGGACAAGCAGGTGCCTCGAAAGCCATCGACATACTTCACAAGGAACTGGATGTGGCCATGGCGCGCACCGGTTGCCGTTCTTTGTCAGATATCGGGCCCGACAGAATTACCTGCGGAATTCCCCTCGATGCCCCCCTCAACACTTCTATTCGGAGCACATTATGAAGAACCCATTCACCGCCGCCATCGCCGCGAGCAAATCCACGGGGATTGAGGTTATTGAAGCGGAAGGCCTGATCAAATGGCAGGGCGATCTGGGTGGCAATGTTAAGCCCGACGGGCCATTGCGCGGCAAACGGATCGGCGTGATCATCGCCAGCGAGTTCAGCGATTTCCAAGTTTATTACTTGGCCAGTTACATTGGCGAAATGGGCGGAATTTGTGACTTCCTTCTGGTGGATTGGGTCACATGGAAAAACACCCGCCCGAACGTGCCTGGCAAAGGTGTACGCGGGATGTGGGACCTTGGGGTTGACCCAATCCCGGTCATGGGGGGCAACAAAAACCAGCATTGGACTTGCCTGAAGGACGCTAAAGTTGCGGACTACGATGTTCTGATCATTCCCGGAGGGCATTCCGCTGACGTGATGGTGACCGAGCCTGATGTGATCAACTTTGTCGAGCAAGCCCATGCCACTGACGTGATCCTGGCAACGATTGGCGCCGGTTCTATGCCTTTGATCCGTGCTGGTGCTATGCATGGCAAGCGTTGTACCGGAGATCGCGCGGTGAAGTTTATGCTGCAAAAGATCGCGCGGTTTGAGGAAGTGCCTGTGGTGGTGGACGGTGATCTGCTAACCGCACGCAGCACTGCAGATACGCCGGCATTGCTGCGGGCTCTTTGTGCGCTGGTGGACACGGAATATGAGGACGACTGGAAGAACGCGTTAAAGGGCAAACGAGTCCTCATTCCAGCGACCGATGATTTTGAGGATATCGAGCTTGTGGTTCCGGTTATGGAACTGCTTTACAGGGGCGCCGAAGTGATCATTGGTCACTTTGAGGCGGAGCTGCGCGCGCGTCCTGGTTTGTTGGGGTCAGAGACCATCACGGGCAACTTTGGCGTGACCATTCCTTTCCAGGAAATCCCTGACAGTTTCTACACCTATAAACCTCTTAACGACGTTCGCATGTCAGATTTCGATGTGTTGGTGATCACCGGCGCCTTTAATCCTTGGAATATGGTGATGACAGGGCAGGCCGACTGGCTGCAAGAGGCAAACACTGCAGGCAAAATTCTTAGTGCTATTTGCCACGGTCCGATCCCGTTGGCAGAGGCCGGGCTTGTGTCAGGCCGCCATTTGACAGGCTGGGAGGCGTCTCGGGATTCCGTTGAGATCATGGGGGGGAGCTTTGACTGTAACGAAGCGGCCGCACTGGTTGACGGTCGTATCGTGACGGGACGCACCCCGGCAGAAATCCCGGAATTCATCGACGCGATCTCAGTCGCTTTGCTGCGCGAGTAGCGGCGCAAGCAGCTGCTTTTTGCTTTACTGGATCAATTTGTTAGGCTCTCGGAGGAACAAGGCTAGACCCACGTTATGACTGTAAAAGAGGCGACATTTTCGGATTGGGAACGCTACATCAATGATGAGCCCGGGTTTACCCCGTCCCAATTGAAACCCTATGTTCTGGCATCTTGGGAAAGATGCCGGATCTATGGGGTTGATCCGGAAACTCGGGGGTTTGATTTTGTTTCGCCAGAAAACCTGAAAGCGCGACGCGACAGTAACCTCGACCTGATCGAAACCGCTGTGCCTTACGTGGAAAACTTGTATCAAATTATCCATCATACCGGCGCAATCATCACGCTCTCGGACGCGGAAAACGTCATCATTCACGTCGACGCGCAACGTGACAGTCGTATTCTAAAACACTTTCCAAAGCTGGGCACAGATCAGTCTGAAAAGATCGCAGGATCCAATGGTATCGGCACAGCTCTTGCGGCGCGTGGTCCCGTAGAAATCGTCGGTGCGGACCATTGGTTCCGCCACAATCATAACTGGGCTTGCTATGCCGCTCCGATCAGCTATCGCGGCAGCATCATTGGCGCGCTTGATCTGACAATTCCGATTGAGCACAAACATAGCCTGTCACTGGGGTTGGTTGTCTCGGCTGTGAACGGGATCGAACGCGAATTGGAGCTAAAGAAAACCACCCGCGAACTGGCACTGATGTTGGAAGAACGGGATGCCGTGCTCTCATTGATTGAAACCGGCATCATCCTGATTGACCGTGATGGAACCGTGAAAGGTACCAATTCGGAAGTTCACAAGATTTTTCATGATGACCGTGTGTGGAAAGGGCACCCGATCGAAGATTTCTTCAAAGCAGATCGAAAACTCGGCCCCTTTGATGAAGCCGGGGTGGACTATGAGATGCGCGAAGTCAAAGCGACGGTACGGCGTAAGCCGAAATCGATGCAAGTCTCGTGCCGATTGATCATGAAGGACAACGAAGTCGCCGGTGCTGTGCTTTCTGTCCAACCCACTCAAGCCGTGCATAACTTGGTGAACCGTGTGACAGGCTCTGACGCTGCCTACAAGTTTGACGATCTCATTGGGCAGGACGCAAGTTTTAAGGAATGCCTCGAGCACGCTAGGGTCGCGTCTCATATCGACGCGAGCGTGCTGATCACAGGAGAGAGCGGCACGGGTAAGGAACTGTTCGCACAGGCAATTCACAACGCTGGATCGCGTCGAAATAAGCCTTTCATTACGGTGAATTGCGGTGCTGTTTCACGCGATCTCATGCAAGCTGAATTGTTTGGCACATCGGAAGGGCACAATAGGGCGAAAGGCAAAGTTGGCAAGTTGGAGCTGGCCAATGGCGGCACGATCTTGCTTGATGACATTCATGAATTGCCCTTGGACGTACAAGCGAAGCTATTGCAAACGTTACAAAGCGGCGAACTGAGCCGTGTCGGCAGCACGGATACGAAGCCAGTAAACGTCCGAGTGATTGCCACCTCAGTCAATGATCTGAATGTTGCGGTACGCAATCATAGGTTCCGCCAAAATCTGCTGTGTTTGATTGGCGTGTTTACGATTTCCTTACCACCTTTGAGGGCTCGGCCCACCGATATCATTCTGTTGGCGGAGAGTATGCTGCGTAGGTTTGCTGGGCCCGATTTGGTGTTTTCCCCTGCGGCGCTAGACGCTCTGTGCCAATACGATTGGTCGGGCAACATCCGCGAGCTCGGAAACGTTGTGGAGCGCGCTTACTATCTGTTTTCTTTCGAAGACCGGCTCGATTCAGAGATCGGAATTGATTTCCTGCCCATGGATCTGATGATTTCATCGTCAAGCTCAGCGTCGAACGGTGACACTCGTGAGCCTCAAGCGAGCTCAAGGGCAATAAAAGAAATGCAGCAAACCCTTCTGAAGCGTACCTTGCAAGAAAAAGCGGGCAATCTACGCCAGACGGCCCAATCGATGGGGGTTTCGCGTTCTACTGTCTATAACTTGATCGAGAAGTATAAATTGAACGTTGAAGACTATCGTTCGCATTAAACTGGCGCAATTACATCCAACTTCAGCTGGTTGTCGTGCAAATTGCATTCTGATTGCGTTGTGCCGGCAATTGGATTGAATTGCAGAAACAATTTCGTAGCTTACCTAGCTTCTCCCACCCCGCTCCAGCTTCGCCTCGATCGCTTCCAGCCGTTTGATCACCTCGTCGCGGTAGTCGTCGGTTTTCTGGGCATCTTCTTCGTGGTGGGCGTCTTGCATGGAGTTCACGATCAAGCCGACCAGCAGGTTCACAACGGCAAAGGTCGTGACCATGATGAACGGCACAAAGAATGCCCAGGCCCAGGGGAAGACCTCCATCACCGGGCGCACGATGCCCATCGACCAGCTTTCCAGCGTCATGATCTGAAACAGCGAATAGCCCGACCGTCCCAGCGTGCCGAACCATTCGGGGAAGGTGGTGCCGAACAGTTTGGTCGCCATCACCGCGCCGATATAGAAGATCAGCGTCATCAGAAGAAAGACAGACCCCATGCCGGGCAGCGCGGTGATGAACCCCTCGACCACGCGGCGCAGGCGGGGGGCCACGGTGATCACGCGCAGCACCCGCAGGATGCGTAGCGCCCGCAGAACCGAGAAGCCCTGCGTGGCCGGGATCAGCGCGATGGAGACGATGAAGAAGTCAAACAGCCCCCACGGATCGCGGAAGAACCGAAGGCCGCGGGCATAGATCTTGGCCAGGATCTCGGCCACAAAGATTGCCAGACACACCGCGTCCAAGGCTTTCAGCAGCCCCCCAAACCGCTCGGTGATCACGGCCGAGGTTTCCAGTCCAAGGATCACCGCGTTCGCGACGATGACGGAGATGATAAAATTCTGAACGAAGGTGCCCTTCAGCACCTCATCAAGTTTGGCCCGGCTGATCATGTCTGTCCTGTTCACGCATGTGTTGTGGCAGATATGCGGCGCGGGCCTTTTTCGTTCAACCGCCTTCTTGCCGCAACAGCGCCCGCAGGCCGGTATCGTAGTCGGGATAGAGCAGTTTTACGCCCAACTCTTCGCGGATGCGGTCATTTCGCACGCGTTTTGAATCGCTGTAAAAGCTGCGTGCCATGGGGCGCATCTGGGCGGTTTCAAAATCCTCCTCGGGCGGCAGAGGCAGGCCCAGAAGGTGCGCGGCATGGGCCAGCACGTCTTGCGGTGGGGCTGGATCGTTGTCGCAGACATTGTAGATGGCACCGGGGTTGGGCCGCGCAATCGAGGCCGCCAGAACCTGTGCGATGTCGTCCACATGGATGCGCGAGAACACCTGGTTTTTCTTGATGACCCGCCGCGCAGTGCCGTTGCGAATTTTTGCAAATGGGCCGCGCCCGGGGCCATAGATGCCTGCCAGCCGAAAGACATGCATAGGCAAGCCTCTGGACAGCCACGCCTCTTCCGCCACTTTGCGGGCCTTGCCGCGCTTGGTGCTGGGGGTCAATGGGGTGCTCTCATCCACCCAGCCGCCGCCATGGTCTCCGTAAACGCCGGTGGTGGACAGGTATCCGACCCATTCCAGATGCGCGGCATCGGCAAAGGCCTGCCGTTCGGTGGTAAGAACCGGGTCGCCTTGTTCACCGGGCGCGGCGGAAAGCAGAACATGCGTGGATTTGGCCACCAGCGGCGCCAGATCGGTGCCGGGCCATATGACGGCCTGCACACCGGTCGCGGTCAGGTGCGTGGCTTTTTCGGTGCTGCGAGTGGTGCCAATGATCGTCCAGCCCTGCGGCAGCAAAAGCCGTGCCAGTGCTTGCGCAGAATACCCGTGGCCGATGGAAAGCAAGGTCTTTGTCATGTCGCGGATCATCGAGCGTTGGCCGCCAAGCTTCAAGGGGGCTTGCACAGCTTCGTGAAACCATGAGATTGATCTGGCATCGATGTGAAAGGTGCCGAACATGGCCGAGAACCAGAACCTGCCGCTTAGTATCCCGCCCGCCCCGGTGCATGAAGAGTTTCGTGATGCCGCAGCTGCCGTAGATCGGTTGAAAGAGTTGTTCACCGCCGCGACCACTTTTTTGCGCACCCATTTCGAGGCGACGTTGTCCGGCACCCCGGCGCAAGCGCGCTATCGCGCCTATTACCCGGAAATTCGCATCACTACGACAACCTTCGCGCAGGTTGACAGCCGATTGAGCTTTGGCCATGTGGCCGAACCGGGCACCTATGCGGCAACCATCACGCGGCCCGACCTGTTCGAAAACTATCTGCGCCAGCAGATCGAGCTTCTGGTCACCAATCACGACGTACCCGTCAGCATCGGCCCGTCGACCACGCCCATGCCGGTGCATTTCGCCGTGGTCGGCGATCACGAGCTCAACGTGCCACAGGAAGGTGTGCTCGACTTTCCGCTGCGCGACATTTTTGATGTCCCTGATCTGTCGACCACCAATGACGATATCGTCAACGGCACCGGGTTCATGTTTGACGACGGAGCGGCATCATTGGCGCCGTTCACGGCGCAACGGATCGATTATTCGCTGGCGCGCCTGTCGCATTACACCGCCACCGCGCCCGAGCATTTTCAGAACCACGTTCTGTTCACCAACTACCAATTCTATGTCGAAGAGTTCGAGGGCTATGCCCGCAAGATGCTGGCCGATCCGAACAGCGGCTATACCGAATTTGTCGGCACCGGGAATGTGGCCATCACGCGGGCCGATCAGGTGATGGACGTGCCGGCCAAACTGCCGCAAATGCCCAGCTATCACCTCAAACGCGCCGATGGCGGCGGGATCACGCTGGTCAATATCGGGGTGGGACCGTCGAATGCCAAAACCGCAACCGACCATATCGCCGTGCTGCGCCCGCATGCGTGGCTGATGGTGGGCCACTGCGCCGGTCTGCGGAACTCGCAATCGCTGGGCGATTTTGTGCTGGCCCATGCCTATCTGCGCGAGGACAAGGTGCTGGACGACGATCTGCCGGTCTGGGTGCCGGTGCCGGCGTTGGCCGAGATCCAGATCGCGCTGGAACAGGCGGTGGCCGATGTCACGCAGCTGGAAGGTTATGAGTTAAAGCGGATCATGCGTACGGGCACCGTGGCCACGGTCGACAACCGCAACTGGGAACTGCGCGAGGTGTCGGGCCCCGTGCAGCGCCTGTCGCAATCGCGCGCCATTGCGCTGGACATGGAAAGCGCGACCATTGCCGCCAACGGGTATCGGTTCCGGGTGCCCTATGGCACGCTGCTGTGCGTGTCGGACAAACCGCTGCATGGCGAACTGAAACTGCCCGGTATGGCCAGCGAGTTTTACCGCTCCCAGGTGGCCCGCCACCTGCAGATTGGCATCTCGGCGATGGAACGTCTGCGTGGCATGCCATTGGAGCGGATTCACAGCCGGAAACTGCGAAGCTTCGAGGAAACCGCGTTTTTGTAGGCGAAAAACACCACAAAATGCGCCGAAATCACTTCGAAACCTACACAAGGCGTTGTGTCTGGCCTCAATATACCGTTAAATCTCTGGATTAGCCCCCCAATCGAGCGTGGGCAGGAATGAGGAGACCATACATGGCAAAGCCAATGACAAAAACCCAGCTGGTCGCTGCCCTGGCTGAGGAAATGGGTACTGACAAGAAAGCCGCATCGTCGGCACTGGACGCGATCACCGGCCTGATCACCAAAGAGGTGTCGGCAGGTGGCGCCGTGACGCTGCCGGGCGTGGGCAAGATCTATTGCCGCGAACGGCCCGAGCGCATGGTGCGCAACCCGGCCACCGGCGAGCAGATCAAGAAAGACGCTGACAAGGTCGTGAAAATGACCATCGCCAAAGCGCTGAAGGACAGCGTGAACGGCTGATCGGCTTGCAGCCAGATCAAAACGATTTAGGGTCGCCTTGGGCGGCCCTTTTTCATGGACGGAGCGCATGGATTTTCGATCAATCGCGATGGGGCTGGCCTTTGCCCTGATGTGGTCGTCGGCGTTTTCGTCGGCGCGCATCATCGTGGCCGACGCGCCGCCGATGTTGTCGCTGTCGCTGCGGTTCCTGCTGTCGGGGCTGATCGGCATCGCGGTTGCGCGCGCGATGGGCCAGACATGGCGCCTGACGCGCGGCCAGTGGCGCGCCACCATCGTGTTCGGGGTCTGCCAGAACGCGCTCTATCTGGGCCTGTTCTTCATCGCCATGCAAACGGTCGAGGCGTCGCTGGCGGCCATCATCGCCTCGTCGATGCCGCTGATCGTCGGGTTGGCCGGCTGGCTGATCTATGGCGAGCGGATCGGGCGGCTGGGCATCGTGGGACTGATCGCCGGTTTGGGCGGGGTATTGATGATCATGGGCACCCGCCTTTCGGGCGGGGTTGATCCGGTGGGGATCGGGTTGTGCCTGATCGGTGTGCTGGCGCTGAGCTTTGCCACGCTGGCCGTGCGCGGCGCCAGTTCCGGCGGCAACGTGGTGATGGTGGTGGGTCTGCAGATGCTGGTGGGTTCGGCCTGTCTGGCGGTGGCTGGCTTTGTGCTGGAAAGCCCGGACTTCACCCCGTCATGGACGCTGGCGGCGGCCTTTGCCTATACCACGTTGGTGCCGGGCCTGCTGGCTACGCTGGTATGGTTCTGGCTGGTGGGCCGCATTGGCGCCGTGCGTGCGGCGACCTTCCACTTTCTGAATCCGTTCTTTGGCGTGGCCATCGCGGCGGTTCTGCTGGGCGAGACAATGACCGCGCTGGACGTTGTGGGCGTTGTGATCATCACCTTCGCCATTCTGGCCGTGCAGCTGTCGAAACAGCGTTAGGTCAGCCAGTTTTCTGGCAGATCGCGCCCCAGCTCGCGTGCAAGCTGCCGCAGATAATCCTGCATGAAGCTCAGGCGTGTTTCCGCCATCGCGCGGCCTGCGTCGGTCAGCATGCCGTCGCGCAGGCCAAGCAGTTTGATCCGCCAGTGGTCGATGGCGAACGGCCCGTCATCCAGCTCGCGCCCTTCCGCAAAGGGATCGCCGGGGTCATAGATCGCCTGACCCAACCCGGCCGAAACCCGAAACGCCCGCGCAATGCCGATGGCACCAATGGCATCCAGCCGGTCGGCGTCGCGCAGAATGGCGGCCTCGATGCTTTCCACCGGCAGAGCGGCGGAATAGCTGTGTGCGGCGATAGCGTGCTGGGCTTTGGCAATCTCTGCGTCTGCAAAGCCCAGACCCGCCAGTACCGGCGCCGCAGCCGCGGCCGACATGCGCGAGGCATTGGCGCGGTCGGGGCTGTTTTTGGGCACGTTCACGAGGTCATGCAGATAAGCGGCCGCCAGCAGCACGCGGATGTCACCGCGCCCTTCGGCCTTTGCGATGGCCTGCACGGTGACCCAGACGCGATCCAGATGCGCAAGGTCGTGGCCGGGGTCCACCGCCATCTCGGCGGTCACATTCGCCCGCAGGGCCGCGCGCAGCGCCTCCATCAGCCGATGGCGCCGCGATTGCCGCCGATCTGGCCGCGATGCAGCAACACGTGGTCCAGCAGCACACAGGCCATCATCGCCTCGCCCACCGGCACCGCGCGGATGCCGACGCAGGGGTCGTGGCGGCCTTTGGTGATAATCTCGGACGCGTCACCCGATTTGGTGATGGTCTGGCGGGTCTTCAGGATCGACGAGGTGGGTTTGACCGCGAACCGCACCACCACATCCTGACCGGTGGATATCCCGCCCAAAATACCGCCCGCATGGTTGGACGAATAAACCGGCTGACCGTCATTGCCCATGAAGATCTCGTCGGCGTTTTCCTCGCCCGTCAGTTCGGCGGCGGCCATGCCTTCGCCGATTTCCACACCCTTCACCGCGTTGATCGACATCATCGCGGCGGCAAGATCGGTGTCCAGCTTGCCATAGATCGGCGCACCCAGTCCGGCCGGCAGACCTTTGGCCACAACTTCGACCACGGCGCCAACCGAGTTGCCCGATTTGCGCAGTCCGTCCAGGTATTCGGCCCATTCGGTGGCGGCAACAGCATCGGGTGTCCAGAACGGGTTCTGTTCGATCTGGGCGGCGTCAAACCGGTCGCGATCTACTTTGTGCGGGCCGATCTGCACCATATAGCCGGTGATCGCGATTCCCGGCACCAGCGCGTCCAGCGCGGCACGCGCCACACCACCAGCGGCCACCCGCGCGGCGGTTTCGCGGGCCGACGACCGGCCACCGCCGCGATAATCGCGGATCCCGTATTTCTGCCAATAGGTGATGTCGGCATGACCGGGGCGAAACTTCTCGGCAATCTCGGAATAATCTTTGGACCGCTGATCGGTGTTCTCGATCATCAGCTGGATCGGTGTGCCGGTGGTCTGGCCTTCGAACACACCCGACAGGATGCGCACCGCATCCGGTTCGCGCCGCTGGGTGGTGAACTTGTTCTGGCCCGGTTTGCGCTTGTCCAGCCAATGCTGCAGCATCGCCTCGTCTACCGCCACGCCGGGCGGGCAACCATCCACCGTGGCACCCAGGGCGGGCCCGTGGCTTTCACCCCAGGTGGTGACGCGGAAAAGATGGCCAAACGAATTCATGCTCATGGGGCGGGATCCTCTGTTCGCTGGGGGAATACAGGGGTGCGCGCCAACCCGCAAGCATGACAAGGGCCGCCCGATGAAACGGACGGCCCGAAATCAGATCAGCGCCGGATTATTCGGCCGGGTTGGCCAGCCCAAACAGGAAGGCATAGAGGTTGGCGGCATCCTCTTCCTTGCGCAGCTTGAAGGTCATTTTCGAGCGTGCCTTGGAATTGTCGGTCGCCTCGCGCAGGTAACCGGTGGGGTCCATGGTGAAGGCGGCAAAGGTCTCTTCGTTCCAGGCCAGGCCAGCTTCGCCAGCGGCGATCATGTCCTTGGAGTATTTGAAGCCCTCAACGGTGCCCAGCGTGCGGCCAGCAACGTTGTACAGGTTCGGGCCGGTTTTGGCTTTCTTGCCAGCCAGCGTGTTGCCCTCGTCATCGACAACCACGTGGCACGAGATGCACTGACGGAACGCTTTTTCGCCGGCTTCGGCGTCGCCTGCGGTGGGCGCGTGACCGTCGGCGAATGCCGGGGTGGTGAATGCTGCAACAGCAGCAGCGGCTACAAAATGAAATTTCATCTGGGGTCTCCCTGAACAATGGCTGAGGGCAAAGTACCGGGCGGTTTGCAAAGATCAAACCCTCTTACGCGAATGTGAGCGAGTTTTGACTGAACCGCGACGACATGCCTCTGCCCTGTAACGCAAAAAGGCGGACCCTAGGGCCCGCCTTCTAAAACCGCTGAATGCGATTTGATTAGTCTTTCTTTTTGCCTTTGACCGGACCCCAGATGCGCTTGTTGGTCAGGTACAGCAGCACCGACAGAAGCACCAGGAACACAACGCCGGTCAGACCGGCCTGCTTGCGTGCCATCATCTTGGGTTCGGCGGTCCACATCAGGAACGAAGCGGTGTCCTCTGCGATGTGGTGCAGCGAGTTGTCGTGGCCATCGTCAAAATCAACGTCTTCACCGTAAAGCGGCGGGGCCATCGAAATCCAGCCACCCGGGAAGGCGGTGTTTTCGTAGAAGATGGTGCCTGCCTCTTCCTTCTCCTCACCGGTGTAACCGGTCAGGATCGAATAGATGTACTCGGCGCCACCCATACCCTGGAACAGCTGAGCAAGACCCGTGCCATACGGGCCATGGAAGCCAGCGCGCGCTTTGGCCATCAGGCTGAGGTCCGGGGCGCCTGCACCGGTCACATCTGGGAAGTGGTCCGTCGGTGTGGCCGGGCGGAAGTCGCCTTCGCCGTCCAGCAATTCGGGATCCCAAACCTCGAAGTTGTCGGATGCATAGGCGCGAACTTCGGCCTTGCTGTAATGCGGGCCACCTTCGTCGGACAGCGTACGCAGAGGCACAAACTTCAGGCCGTGGCAGGCTGCACAGATTTCGGTGTAAACCTTCAGGCCGCGGCGCAGCTGTTCCTGATCGTAGGTGCCGAACGGACCTTCGAACGAGAACTGGTGGTCGTGAATGTGACCTTCGCCACCGGCTGCAAATGCACCACCGGTCAGCGCCAGCGCGGTGGCCGCCGAAAGGGTGAGTGTCTTGATCATCGTCTTGATCCTCTTCTCTCTTATTCGGCCGGCTTGCCGTAATGGGCGTTGAAGTCTTCTTCGACGGTTTCGGGCTGCTTGGTCGGCTTCTCGATCACGCCCAGAAGGGGCAGCAGGACCAGGAAGTAGGCGAACCAATAGGCAGATCCGATCAACGAAATCGTGCCATAGATGCCTTCGGCAGGGCGTGCACCAACCCACATCAGAACGATGAAATCGACGCATAGCAGGCGGAACCACCATTTGAACATCGGGCGGTACTTGCCCGACCGGACCGAGCTGGTGTCCAGCCACGGCGCCAGGGCCATAACCGCGATGGCGCCGAACATGGCCAGCACGCCAAAGAACTTGGCATCGATGATCCCGAACGAGATCCACTGAACGAACTGCACAGCCCAGACATCGGCGGTGAAGGCCCGCAGGATGGCGTAGAAGGGCAGGAAGTACCATTCGGGCACAATATGCGCCGGCGTCGCCAGGGCGGTTGCCTCGATATAGTTATCGGGGTGGCCCAGATAGTTCGGCATGAAGCCGACAATCGCGAAGAACACCACCAGAACCACGGCCAGCGCGAACACGTCCTTGATCACGAAATAGGGCCAGAAGGGTACAGTGTCTTTCTTGGCCTCGTCTTTCGAGCCGCGGCGCACCTCAACCCCAGAGGGGTTGTTGTTGCCCGTGGTGTGGAAGGCCCAGATATGCACGGCGACCAGCGCCGCAATCACGAAGGGCAGCAGGTAGTGCAGCGAGAAGAAGCGGTTCAGCGCCGACTGGCCAACCGCGCCCGCACCCAACAGCCAGGTCTGGATCGCCTCGCCCACGAACGGGATTGCGCCGAACAGGCCGGTGATCACTGCGGTGCCGTGGAACGACATCTGACCCCAAGGCAGCACATAGCCCATGAAGGCGGTGCCCATCATCAGCAGGTAGATCAGCATGCCGATGATCCACGTGATCTCACGCGGGGCCTTGTAGCTGCCGTAGAACAGGCCACGGAAGATGTGCAGGTAGACGGCAAAGAAGAACAGCGACGCGCCGTTCATGTGAACATAGCGGATCATGTGGCCGCCATTTACGTCGCGCATGATGTGCTCGACCGAGGCAAAGGCCATATCAACATGCGGTACATAGTGCATCACCAGAACAATGCCGGTTGCGATTTGCAGAACCAGGCAGAATGCCAACACGATGCCCCAGATCCACATCCAGTTTAGGTTCTTGGGAGTGGGGATCATCAGGGTGTCGTAGGCAAGGCTGACCACGGGCAGGCGCTCGTGCAGCCACTTTTCAAAGCCGGATTTCGGTTCGTAATGGTCGTGGGGAATACCAGCCATCTTTATTCCTCCTCCTTGCCCAGGATAAGTTCTTCGCCGTCAAACCGGGCAAACGGAACGGGCAGGTTTTCGGGGGCCGGACCTTTGCGGATGCGGCCGGATGTATCGTAGTGCGAACCGTGGCAGGGGCAGAACCAGCCGCCGAACTCGCCAGCGCCGTCACCCAGGGGCACACAGCCCAAGTGCGTGCATACACCCATCATAACCAGCCATTCGCCGCCTTCATCCAAGGCGCGGTTGGCGTCTGCGGCGTCGGCTGTGTCCAGACCGTTGTCGTTGCGCGCGTTGTTGTCGATCAGAGTGTCCAGTTCGACATCCTGCGCAGCGGCAATCTCTTCTTCGCTACGGCGGCGGATAAAGACCGGTTTGCCCTGGAACATAACCGTCAGCTGCGTTCCAACGGCAACGTCAGCGACCGACACGCGGATCGAGCTGAGCGCGCGCACGTCGGCGGACGGGTTCATCTGGTTGACCATCGGCCAAACAGCTGCACCAGCCGTCACCGCACCTGCCCCGGCGGTAGCATAATATAGAAAATCGCGGCGGGTGCCTTCGTGGTCGTCAGTCTGCGTCACGAACATTCTCCATCTTGAGTCCCCGTGTCAGCGCGCGCAGCAATTAAGCCAAAAACACGCCGTTTGCGCGGGTATTAGACCCTAAGGCCCGGTGCGTCCAGCATGATTGCGCCCCCCTGCGGCAATTGGCCGGTCTGAATCAGGGCATTTTCGCCTTACGTGCCGAATTGTCGCGCTGATGTATTGTGAAGGTTAAGCCCATTGAAACCCGCCTCTGTGCACCTTACCCTTAAGACAACGCGCAAAGTTCCATGGATTACGGCATGAAAACCGCTCTCTTAGCTACGACCGCAGCGATTGGTGTTGCAGTTGCATCCACTCCGGCACAGGCCGAGTTTGAGCTCAGCTTCTTCACCGGTACGCAATCCGCCCCGCACAGTGACGTGTCAGGGAACGATCCCACAGGTTTGGGCGCGTTTGACTTCAACTCCGGCTGGGACGGGGAATCGTTCAAACCCGCACCTTATTACGGCTTCCGCGCGATGTGGTGGCAGAACGAAAACCTTGGTTATGGCACCACCTTTACGCATTCCAAGATCGTTGCAGATTCTGCTGATCAGGCCGCGAACGGGTTCAACCGGCTTGAATTCACCGACGGGCTGAACTTTTTGACCGCCAACGTCTTTTATCGCTGGCCCGAGGCGCAGCGCCGCTGGACGCCATATGTCGGCGCAGGCTTGGGCGTCGCACTGCCGCATGTCGATATCGACACGGGCACAAGCCGCACGTTCGAATACCAGTATGCCGGCCCGACTGTTCAGGTTAATGCCGGCATCAGCTATGCACTGAACGATCGCTGGTCGATCTTTGGCGAGTATCAGGGCAACTATACGTCGATTGACGTTGACCTGAACGGCGGCGGGTCGTTGAAGACCGATGTGATCACCAACGCCCTGAATGCCGGTGTAAGCCTGCGATTCTAACCCTGCGGGACCGTGGCCTGCATTGCAGGCCGCGCCGAGAAGGCTTCAAACCAGGCAGTTAGCTGCGGGCGTTCTGCGCGCCAATCGCGTGAGCCATGGCGGAAGTCGATATATGCCAGCGCGCAAGCCACGGCGATCTGCCCGATATCCAGTGGCCCTGCCAAATGGCTCATCCACCGATCCTCGATAGCGTCCAACGAACGGGTAACCTTTTCCCACTGGGCCTCGACCCATTCTGCTGACCGCTGATCCTCTGCACGGCAGCGGGTTTCATAGATCATCAGGATTGCCGCATCGCAAATGCCATCGGCCGTCGCCTCCAGCGTCAGTGCCTCGTACAGACGCGCTTCGGGATACATGCCGTGCGCCTCTCCAAGAAAGCGGCAGATTACGGCGCTGTCGTAAATCGCAGGGCCGTCTTCGCGTTCCAGAGCCGGAATTTTACCCAGCGGGTTATGCGCCAACGGCATTTGCTCGCTGGCCAGGGGGTGACCACCGGCTGCGACCATCTCGACATCATCAATTTGGCCAGTTTCGTGCAGCAACACGGCTACCTTGCGCACAAACGGCGAGGCGGGTGCGGAATAAAGTTTCATGGCGTCCTCCAAGTTCGCTGGCCGAAGCCTAGCGTGAGTTGTTGACAGGGTGAACGGGCGTTACTGCAAAGCCGCGCGCATCAATTGTGCAAGACGTTGCAGTTCCATGCCGCGGCGCCCCTCGGTGACCCGGTTGATTGCGGCTTGGCGAACGGCGTCGTCCTTGTTCTGATTCAGCTTCCATGTGCCATCCACCGAATCGATGTGCAGCCGCAGGGGGACAATCATCCGCATCATCTTGGCCAGCGCAGCACCTGACATCTTGTCCATCTTCCATTCCGGCTTGGGTGCCAGGTCGCGTTCGAAATGAGCGGACAGCCGGGTTAGCAGATCGGGCATCTCGGCACCTGGGCGCGTCTCCAACTTTCCACGCAGATGCACGGCAACATAATTCCATGTGGGCACCTGATCATCGATCCCGTACCAGTCGGGCGAAACATAGCCGTGCGGCCCCTGAACCGCGATCACCCCTCGTGCAGGCAGCTCAGCCCGCGCGATGGGGTTAGAGCGGACAAGGTGCAGGTCGGCTGATTTGCCATCCTCTGCCAGCAGAAACGGTACATGCGCCAGCATCGGACCGTCGGCACCGTTGATCGACAAGCAGCCGAACGACTGCGCGTCGGCAAATTGCAGGTTCTGGTCCGGCGGCGTTTTGCGGAAAACGGGATTAGGATGCATCGTAACCCTTCGGAAAGATGGTGGGCGCATCGCCTTCCGCCCATTGTGGATATTTCGACATGATTGCAGCCAGGCGGTCCGAGGCCAAAAAGCGTTCCAGCCAACCCTGAACACCGGGCAGGGCCAGCCCGTCAAACCACGGCTTGTCGACCATCGCGAATTGCCGGACGAAGGGTAAAATAGCCATGTCGGCAAGGGTCGGCGCGGGACCAAACAACCAAGGGGCACAAAGGCGTGGCTCTATATCGTTGAGGATTGCGACGGCTCGATCACGTTCGGTCATTGGGTCAATGCCGGCGTAACGGTTTGGGTATTTGTAGTGGTCCAGTGCCGACTTGAAATCGGAATCGAACCGGTTAATCAGCGCATGCCCGTCTGTGGGCATCGTCAGCCACGCTTCTGGGTCATTCTTCTTCAGCGCCCAAAGCATGATGTCGAAACTTTCGTCGATCACTTCGTCGCGCGTCTTCAGACAAGGCACCGTGGCCGAAGCCGACGCGGCAAGAAACGCCTCTGGCTTGTCCCTTAGCACGACTTCGCGCAATTCCACGGGCACGCCGGCACTGGCAAGTGCCAGACGCGCACGCATGGCATACGGGCAACGGCGAAAGGAATAGAGGATCGGTTTCATATGTGGAAACTTCTGCCCTCCGTCATGCGGTTGCAACATCGCACCGATAGTGTTAGCGCAAACATTGTAGAGATTTTTGTGGGGATACAATGGGTATCGTATTGCGGCTGCTGGCCGCCGGTCTGATCGTGGCCATGTCGGCCTGTGTGCACTGGGCGGCAAAATCCGCACCGATCGGGCAGATCATGTTCTGGCGGTCGGCCGTAGCGCTGATCCCTATCCTTGCCTATCTCGCGTTGCGCGGCCAACTGGCGACCTTACGAACAAAACGCCCGATGGCCCACGCGACACGCGGTGTTTTCGGTGCGTTCTCAATGCTTTGCTCGTTCGTGTCCTTTGCCTATCTGTCTGTCGGCACGGCGCAGGCGCTGGCCTATCTGGCCCCTTTGCTGACGCTGCCCCTTGCGCGCCGAATGCTGGGCGAGGTGCTTTCCCCGCATCTATGGATTGCAACCATTGTGGGGTTTTGCGGGGTACTGCTGTTTCTGGCGGATGACTTGCACGCGCCGCAGGGGCTGGCAATGCTGGGCATCGCCGCCGGGCTGACCTATGCCGCCACGATGGCATTTGTGCGCGTGCATATCAAAGAGATGACGGTCAGCGAAAGCCCCGGCGCGATTGCCTTCTATTTTGCGTTGCTTGTCATGGGGTTATCTGCCTTTTCCGCGCCGTTTGGCTGGGCAGAACTGCGGGGCGAAACCTTGCTGGCGCTGTGTTGCGCGGGGGTTCTGGGCGGGTTGGCCCATATCGCCTCGGCCGAGGCAGTGGCCCGCGCGCCGGTGTCTGTGCTGGCCCCGTTCGACTATTCCGGCATCCTGTGGGCGCTGGGGTTCGACGTGTTGCTTTTCGCCTATGCCCCTGGAAATTGGGAGTTTTTGGGCGCGGTCGCCATTCTGGTCGCCGCCGCAGTGACCCTTGCAGGTGGCTATCGAAAGAAGGCGCCGGGGGGCTGAAAGCCCTCCCATTTTTCCAGCAGGATCCCGGCATTCGCGGCCGCATCCCTTTGCCCGTCAAGCGTCAGGTCATAGTCTAAGCCATTGTGAATATTATGGTAATCCGCCTCGGCGCTGCCTTTGGGCCGGTCGCCCCGCGCGGCTTCGCGGGTCTGCAGCACCGACAGGGGGGTGTGCAGCGCGACAAAGAACACAGCGTGATCGCGCAGGATCTGTTGCAGGTCTGCATGCCAGCAATCGGTGTCCAGGATATGTTCCACGATCAGGTTGTTGCCTGCATCAGCAAAGGCGCCAACCGCCCGGTGGAACCCGTCAAAGAACGCCGCGCGGTGGTCGCGCCACCGCACGCCTTTGGCGGCATAGCTGCCCACATCCAGCGCGCCGCTGTCGCGCAGATGGTCGATCGAGAGGTGCATCAGGGGGGTCGGCGATTGCACCCCAACCTGTTGAATAAGCGTAGATTTGCCGCTGCTCGAGGCGCCGTGCAGGAACAGGACGCGGCTCATGCCAGCAACTGGTGCCCAGCGGTGCCGGTGATGGTGGCCGCCACGATCTGGCCCTCGGGCTGGTCGGTGCCAAAGCTCACTTCGGTAAACTGCTCGGTCCGGCCCATGCGCGGGTTTTCCAGCAGAACCTGATGCGTTTTGCCGACCTGCGCGGCAAGGTGGCGGGTGACCTGTGCATCGCCGGCGGCGCGCAGCTGCGCGGCGCGGGTTTTGATGGCGCGCCCGTCCACTTGTGGCATGCGCGCGGCGGGGGTGCCGGGGCGCGGTGAGTAGGGAAAGACGTGCAGCCAGGTCAGATCGCAATCGGCCACTAGTTTAACGGAGTTTTTAAACATTGCCTCGGTCTCAGTAGGGAAACCTGCAATTATGTCGGCGCCAAAGGTGATGTCGGGGCGCAGCTGCCGGGCCTGGGCGCAAAAGGCAATCGCATCATCACGCAGGTGGCGGCGTTTCATCCGTTTCAGGATCATGTCGTCGCCCGCCTGCAGGCTGAGATGCAGATGCGGCATCAGGCGCGGCTCGGTCGCGATGGCCAGCATCAGGTTGTCATCCGCCTCGATCGAATCGATCGAGCTGATGCGCAGGCGCGGCAGATCGGGCACCAGCCGCAGGATGCGCATCACCAGATCGCCCAGCCGCGGTTCCCCCGGCAGATCGGCGCCCCAGCTGGTCAGATCCACCCCGGTCAGCACCACCTCGTTATAGCCGCGATCCACCAGCCGCTTGATCTGATCCACCACAACCCCCGCCGGGACCGATCGCGAGTTTCCGCGACCATAGGGGATGATGCAAAACGTACAGCGATGGTCGCACCCGTTTTGCACCTGCACATAGGCGCGGCTGCGGGTGCCGAAACCGTCGATCAGATGCCCGGCGGTCTCGGTGACCGACATGATATCGTCGACCTGCACCTTTTCGGTCTGACCGATGAAATCGGCGGCCATACCGGCCCATGTTTCAGGCTGCATCTTCTCGGTATTGCCGATCACCAGGTCAACCTCGTCCATTTGGGCAAATGTCTGTGGCTCGGTCTGGGCGGCGCAGCCGGTGACGATCAGGCGCGCATCGGGGTTGTCGCGGCGCAGCTTGCGGATCTCTTGGCGGGCCTTGCGCACGGCCTCGGATGTGACGGCGCAGGTGTTAATTACCACGGCATCACCCATGCCGGCCTCGGCGGCCAGCTCTTTCATCGCCTCGGTCTCATAGGCGTTCAGGCGGCAACCCAGCGTGGTGAATTTGGGCGGGTTCACTTTGCCGCCTCGAGGAAGTCGCGGGTGAAATGGCCCGAGAAGACATGCATCGTGGGCCCAGTCATCCAGACGCCATCGTCGCGCCAGTCGATGGCGATCTGCCCGCCATCGAGGTCAATCTTGACGCTGCGCCCGGTCAACCCGCGCCGCGCCGCCGCCACGGCCACCGCGCAAGAGGACGAGCCCGAGGCCATGGTGATGCCCGTGCCGCGTTCCCACACCCGCATGCGCAGGTGGTCGGGGCCGAGGACATGGGCGAACTGCACATTGGTGCGTTCAGGAAACAGCGGGTGATGCTCGATTTCAGCGCCGCGGGTGGCCAGATCCACCGCCTCGGCATCATTAACGAAGAAGGTGCAATGCGGGTTACCCATACCAGTGGCCGTGGGCGCACCGGCGATGGGCAGTTCCAGCGTATCCATCGCACGCGCCAAAGGCACCTGATCCCAGTTCAGCAGGGGCGCACCCATATTGACCGAGGTCAGCCCGCCACCTGCATCACGCGCCGCCAAAACACCACGCTCGGTCCGCAGGGTCAGCGCGTCGCGCCCGGTCTCATCCATCAGGTGCCGCGCGATACAGCGTGTGG
Organism: Actibacterium mucosum KCTC 23349; assembly: GCF_000647975.1. Taxonomy (GTDB): domain Bacteria; phylum Pseudomonadota; class Alphaproteobacteria; order Rhodobacterales; family Rhodobacteraceae; genus Actibacterium; species Actibacterium mucosum. The sequence goes on along the minus strand of NZ_JFKE01000001.1, from coordinate 220,619 downwards.
CATTGCCGCACGCCGCCGAAAGCGAGCCGTCAGCATTGTAAAAAGTCAGGTTGGCATCTGTATTGTCGCCCGGCGTGATCACCGCCAACTGGTCGAACCCCACGCCCATATGGCGGTGCGCGATGGCCACCACCTGCGCATCGGTCAACGGGCGATCCTCGACGCGCGCGTCGATCACCACGAAGTCGTTGCCAAGCCCGTGCATTTTCATGAAGGGCAGGCCAGAGGGGCCGGTTGTCTGTTGCATGGGCGGCCATATAGCCGTTGCACGGGCGCAAATCCAGAGGTGCGCGCCATTCGGTCCAAAAGCGATGCACCAGCCATGTTCCCACAACGGCCGACATTGCGGATTTAGGCATGTTCAGCACGCATTGCCGCATCCCGGAATTTCTGCCAAGAAATTCGCCAAATGGGGCTTGACCCCCCGCCGCAGTTCTCATAATCAGCAGGCCTCATGTGGGCCGTTAGCTCAGTTGGTAGAGCAACTGACTTTTAATCAGTGGGTCGCAGGTTCGAATCCTGCACGGCTCACCACTGAACTTCCAAGAGTGTAAACGATGAAGCCGGTGGTTCCGACGGTGGCCGTTGGAATTTTGCCCGTCTGACGTGACGTTTGGGGGCCGGCTCCGTGCCGGACGTCTGCACTAAAGTGGCCAAAATATCCGGTTGCCTGACAATGTCGGTAAAACGCAAACCCGCCTTGGATCTGCATAGTCACCATGCCGCAATGTCCGTCCTGCGCATCGCCCAGAACGGAATCAGTGGGTTCACTTGAGTACCGCGGCTTTTCGGCACCAATTTGCCAACTTTACTGCGCCAGGCCAGTGTTCTGCAGGAAGGCCATGGAACGCTCTACGCTTTGGTCGCCATAGACTTCGATAATGAGCCTTGGGTTGCTGGTCAGCTGCCCAATGGCACGAAAGACGGCCTGCCAACGAATGGTTCCTTCGCCAAGCGCCCAATGGCGATCTGCATAGCCGTCTGCATCTTGCAGGTGCACATGTTGCAACGCATCGCTAGCCGCCTTGATGAAGTAATCAACGGGCGGGGCACCGCAGGCACCGTGGGCATAGTGGGCATGGCCTGTATCAACCGAGATCTGCAACGCGCTTGAGCCCAGGGACGCCGCCAGCTCCACCCGGAAATGCGGGTCTATGTCGCCGATATTCTCCAGCACAAGCGTTGTTCCAACCTCTTCAGCGCGCTTCACCACGGGGGCCATGGTGGTTTGAAACCGCTCAAAAATGCCTTCCCTGGCATTGGGGTAGTGCATGATGTTGCGATGATCCCATTCGAGGTAGGGGCTGTGCACCACCATATGCGTGCTGCCCAAGGCCTCGCAAACGCCGAGCGCCTTGAACATGCGGTCGTGGATCACCTCGCGGATCATCGGATCCCATGTGGCCAGCGGCAGATCCCAGAACGGGCCGTGAATGCCGTGCCGGCCCCCATAGCCGTCAAGCGCCTTTTTGGACTGTTCGACCAAGGCGGTGTAGTCACTGTCCAGGGTCTGCGGGTTGTGAAAGTCTTGCAATTCAAGATCGCGGTCGTGCCCAAACATGACGTCGCGCATCTCGATAAATTGCGCAAGCGACAGGGCCGCGCCGACGATGGGAAGATCAGACATGAGTTGGTCCTTTCAGGGCGCTGGCACAATGCGGCGCGATGGGTGTTACTTGATGCCTGCGCGCATGAAGCTCTGCACGAACTGGCGTTGAAAAAGAAGGAAAGCGATCAGAAGCGGGCCCGAAGTCATCAATGTCGCTGCATTGATCACCGACCACTGAATGCCGCTATCGGTTACGGCAAAGATCGACAGGCCCACGGTTAATGGGCGGGTTTCCACCGAATTCGTGACGATCAAAGGCCAGACAAAATTGTTCCAGTGGTGGCTGACCGAGACCAGCCCGTAAGCAAGGAATGTCGGCTTGGCCAGGGGGATATAGACCCGCCACAGGATGCCCAGATAGCTGCATCCTTCGACCCGCGCGGCGTCGTCCAGCTCTTTCGGAACGGTCATGAAGGTCTGGCGCAGCAGGAAGATACCAAAGGCCGAGGCCACGTAGGGTAGGCCAATTGCCGTGATCGTGTCGATCAGGCCCAGCTGGCTCATCGTGCGGTAGTTTTCCACGATCAGGATGTCGGGCATGATCAAAAGCTGCATCAGCACCAGCGCGAACATCAGGCCCTTGCCCCGAAACGTGAACCGCGCAAAAGCAAAGGCGGCCAGCGTGCACAAGGTGAACTGCGCGGCGACAATGCCCGTGACCAGGATCATCGTGTTCAGGAAATAGCGTGCAAACGGCGCCTCGGACCAGGCCTGAACAAAGTTCTGCAACGTCAATGGTGCGAAAGGTTCGAACCGGGTTTCGAACTCTGCAGGGTGAAACGCGGTCCAAACGGCATAGGCCAGCGGCAAAAGCCAAAACATCGCCAGCATCCAGGCGGCCGTGGTGTTCAGGGCGCGATCATAGCTCATTTGTAATGCACCCTCCGGTCAAAGAGGAAGAACTGGCCAATCGCAAGCAGGATCAGAACCGCGATCATCACGACGGTCAGGGTCGCGGCATAGGCGGTGTCCCAATAATCGAACGCCACTTCGTAGATGTAGAACAGCAAAAGCGAAGAGGCATTATTTGGCCCACCTTCGGTCATGACAAAGATGTGGTCCACCAACCGGAAGGAGTTGATTACCGCGTTGATCGATACAAACAGGGTTGTCGGCATCAACAGCGGAAACAGGACCCGGCGGAAATAGTACCACCGCGACGCGCCTTCGATATCGGCCGCCTCGCGCAAGCTAGGCGGGATGGTCTGCAGCGCGGCAAGATAGAAGATCATGAAGAACCCCGCCTCTTTCCAGACTGCCACGGCGATCATCGAATAAAGCGCGGTGTCGGGCGAGCCCATCCAGTTTTGTTCGGGCAGGCCAAAAAGGCCGCGGATCTGGTCGATCAGGCCAAAGCCGGGGGTATAGAAAAACAGCCAGATATTGGCCACAGCGATCAGCGGCAGAACGGTGGGGGTGAAATAGGCCATGCGCAGAAAGCCGCGCCCGCGCAGCTTGTCATTGACCCAAAGCGCCATGGCCAGCGAAAGGATGATCGACAACGGGATCGTCCAGACCGCGTACCAGAAGTTATTGGCCAGAACCTTCCAGAACACATCGTCCAAAAGCAGCGTCTGATAGTTGTCCAGCCCGATCCACACCGCTTTGCGCCGTCCGCGCGGCGTGGAATAGAACGAGTTCACGATGGTCTGCACTGCCGGATAGTGGGTGAAGGTGATCAACAGAACCATGGCCGGGCTGAGCATCAGCCATGCATAGATCCATTGTCGGCGTGCGGTTTCCATCGGGGATTTCCTGAGCGGTGAACCCTGCCCGATGATCCGGGCAGGGCCATGGTTGACCGGGGTTTACTGGTAAGGCTTCAGGATGCGCTCGGCCTTGGCCTGAGCCTCGTCCAGAGCTTCCTTGGCCGACATCTCACCGGCAATCGCAGCGGCCAGCGCGTCGTTGAACGCCTGGGTCACTTTGCCGTTTTCGAAGGTCGACAGTTCTGCAACGGCAAATTCCAGCTGATCGCGTGCCACCAGAGCGGGCGGGAAGTCGGCGGTATAGGCCTTCATCTTCTCGGTTTCCCAGGCTTCGGCGCGCGGCGCGATATAGCCGGTTGCGATCGACCAGGTTGCCGCTTGCTCTGGTGCGGTGATCCACTGAACGAAGTCTACGGCTGCGTCTTTCTGTTCGTCGGTGCTGTCCTTGAACAGGTAGAAGTTGCCGCCGCCGGTGGGGGCGCCACGGCGCTCTTTCGCGGGCAGCATAGCCACGCCAAAATCAAACGGCGCGTTGTTGCGCACGTTGGTCAGGTTGCCGGTGGTGGTCCACATCATCGCGGTTTCACCTTCAAAGAAGGCTTTCGGTGTCGGGCCCCATTCGATCGAACCGGGCTGCATGACGCCATGCTCTTTGGACAAAGCCACCAGGTATTCCAGCGCTTCGACAACTTTGGGGTCGTTGAAGTTTACCTTGTTGCCGTCCGAATTCGCCAGGATCGCGCCAGCCGGGGTCGAAAGACCCTGGAACAGCCAGTACGGGAAGCCCGCCGAAGGGATACGCACGCCCCACTGGGTGACGTTGCCGCTGTCATCCTTGAGGGTCAGGGCCTTGCCCATTTCAACCATTTCGTCCCAGTTGGCAGGGGCTGTTTCTGGGTCCAGACCAGCCGCTTTGAACGCTTCTTTGTTCCAGTACAAAACCGGCGTCGAGCGCTGGAACGGGATGCCGTAGGTGTTGCCACCTGTCTGGCTGTTTTCCATGAAGGAAGGGTAGAAACCACCGATCCAATCGGCTTTCTCTTCGTCCGACAGGTAGTCATCAAAAGGCACGATCACGTCTTCGTCGATCAGTGCGAACATCTGCGTGGACAGCAGCACAGACAGCTGCGGCGGGTTGCCACCGCGTGCCGCAGTCAGGGCTTTCTGACCAGCGTCGGAATACGAGCCAGCATAGATTGCGGTGATGTTCACATCCGGGTTGGCTTCGGAATATTCAGCGGTCAGCTGTTCAATGGTGTCGGCAGCAGCGCCACCCACAGCCACGGGGAAATAGAACTCCAGGTCGACGGCAAATGACATATGAGCAGTGGCCACGGTTGCGATGGCTGCGGCACTGGCAGTTTTCAGAAGATTGGCAAACATAAAGCTACCTTTCGGTTGACGAAGCGATTGGCCCTTTCGGGGCGGTGGTTTGCGACGAAAAAAAAGCCGCAAATTCAGGGGGAAACTCATCCAGACGGCGCCCGCTGGCGGTATCAAAGGCGTGCAGATCATCGGGCGCGACGCTGAGGGAGATCCGGGCACCGATCGCCAGTTCCGTGCGACCGGGAACACGGCAGGGCAGAACCTGATCGCCAATGCGGCAATCGATCATGGCATCCGCGCCGAGGTATTCTATGTGGCTGATCGTGGCGTTGATGGGGCCGGTGGGATCGATCATCAGCGCCTCTGGCCGAACGCCCAGCGTGATGTCATCGCGCGCCACACCCAAAACGCCTGCACGGCAGGTGCCCATAGGCGGGGTGCCGATGAACTTGGCCGTAAAAAGGGTTTCGGGACGGCTGTAGATCTCGCGCGGGGTGGCGATTTGTTCGATCCTGCCCTCGTTCATCAGAACGATCTGGTCTGCCATTGTCACAGCTTCGACTTGATCATGGGTGACATAAACCATCGTCACCCCAAGGCGTTTCTGCAGATCGCGGATTTCCTCGCGCATTTCGGTCCGCAGTTTCGCATCGAGGTTAGACAGGGGTTCATCCATCAGGAAGATCGACTTGTCCGCCACGATTGCACGCCCCAAAGCCACGCGTTGCTGTTGCCCACCCGAAAGCTGGCTGGGCTTGCGATCCAGCAGGTGGGACAGGCCAAGCATCTCTGCGGTCTGTTTCAACTTGGCATCACGTTCGGCCCGACCCATGCGCCGCACCCGCAGTCCAAAAACAATGTTTTCGGCAACGGACAGGTGCGGAAACAGGGCGTATGACTGAAACACCATCGCAATGTCGCGGCCCGATGCCGGGCGCGTGGTTACATCCGCGCCGCCGATTTCGACCGTGCCCGATGTGGCCTCTTCCAGCCCGGCAATGATCCGCAACGTGGTGGATTTCCCACAGCCCGACGGGCCGAGGATCGTGGTGAACTTGTTTGCCGGAATCTCAAGGTCGATCCCCCTGAGAGAAACAGCCTCGCCCCAGGCTTTGTGAACTGAGCGCAGATGGATGGATTTGCCCGTTGTCACGGCAACACCTCGTCGCAAATGATCAGGTTCACGCCAGCTTCCAACAGCATCTCGCAGATCGCTGCAGGGGGGCGGGTTTCGCACACGACATGGTCGACCTTTGTAACATGCCCGCTACAGGCATGGGCCCTGCGGCCAAATTTCGTGGAATCGAGGACCAGGATTGTTTTCGCCGCGTTTCGCGTGATGGCTTCGCGGGCATGCACATCTGCTTCGGACAGATCCAGCAACGCCCCGTCTGCAGACACCGCAGCAACGCCAAACAGGCCGATGTCAAAGCGGTACCCTTCGAAGAAACTGACCGCGGACGATCCAACAATATCGGCCTCTGATGAGCGTAGCCGGCCGCCGGCAATGGTCACCTGGGCAGTGCCGAACATGTGGGCCGTCAAAGCGGCATGAAGGTTGTTGGTAAAGATCTGCAGACCATGGTGTTGTTCAAGACAACCAACGGCCAATTCCGGTGTGGTTCCGATTGAAACCGCAAGCGTCACATCGTCGGGAATCAGCTTTGCCGCCGCTTGCCCCACCTTTTTCTTGGCAGCAAAGTTCAGAATGCGGCGCAGATCGTAATGTTGCGCGTTGGCACGCGCCAGTTCCACCCCACCATGCACCCGCCGAAGCAGGCCATTTTTGCACATAGCATTGATATCTTTACGAATAGTCTGGGCGGACACTTGAAATAGGTTGGCCAGGTCATCAACCTTCGCCTCGCCTTGATCGCGCACGATCTCGGCAATCTGAGCCTGACGCTCTGAACCTTGCGCCGGTGTTTTCAGTGGGGAAGATGAGGGTGCGTAACTCATATGAAACACATGATCCTTTCATATGAAAGGCGTGTGATGATCGCATGAAACCTTCGTTACTCACCTATTGAGATCGCTGAGGTGCGGGATGTCGGGGGCCATTACTAGAGCGCCACGTCAACAATGCGCCTTGGAACACCGTGGGGTCACACCGAAGCAACGACCGAGCAATATGCCGATCAGCGAAGACCCCGACGCGGTACGTGGATGGACCAGTCTGGAGCCCGGTTTGCGGTTTTCCTGAATGTTCAGGAAGCGCGTCGGGGTTTGTTGTCTAAGCAGAGCTTTCAACAATCACTTTCGGCTGCTCACCAAAGCTAGTTGTCCCGGATCATAAGATAGTAGCCTTCCCAGCCGACAGGCTCTGGGTTTGCTTTTCTAAATTCTTCGTACTCAAGCACTGAAAGCTCATGGAGCCGGGTTTCAAAGGCCTCAAGAAAATCTTCGCCGGCGCCCATTCCCCACGAGAAATCGGACATCGGTGCATCCGGGGCGTAAATCCACGGCGGAACCATTGGCCCTTCAAGAAGCTGTGCGCGCCTTTCCGCAACCCACTTCCGCGCCTCTCTCTTGGCACATTCAGGCAAGGGAAGTTCCCGGGTTTCAGGGTTTCTAATGTGGTCAATCAACCCCTGAAGGGGGTCGCGTTCTTTTTGCATGGGTGGGCAGTCGGCGAATACGGGCATGAGGTTTGATGCAAGCATCAAAACAAGGACACAACATAGGTTGCGTATCAGCGCCATTGTACGGCTACGCGGGTCATCGTCATCAGGTTCTTCCACATTTTCGACGGGCTGCACATGGTTTAACGTCTAGTGGGTAAGGCTGCTAAATTGTTCTCAGCAACAGCTCAAAAACCATCATCCCGGCGATTGCCATTGTGACCGCGCTTGCAATCATTGGGCTGGTGGCGTTTTCCAAGGCCTCTGGCACAAGCTCGGACAACGTCATCCAGATCATTGCGCCGGCGGCCAAGCCCAGCCCAACCGGCAGGAACGGGGTGAAGAACGTGACGAACATGAAGGCTGGCACCGCGAGAAGTGGCTGTGGCAGGCTAGAGAAGATGCTCCACCCGACGGCCTGCCAAACCTTGGCACCACGAGGCACAAGGACAAGCGCAATGGCAAGGCCCTCGGGGATGTTGTGCACCGCGATTGCGGCGGTAATGAACTGACCCAGGTTGTCTTCACCGGCATAGGCAACACCGACGCCGATCCCTTCGGCTGCGGAATGCAAGGTCATGATCCCAACGATCATCAGCATTTTGATGGCATCAGCACCCTGAATGGCACCGATGTGAAAATCCTCGTGCCGTTCCATGATACGGTGGCTGATCGCAATAAACACGAACCCACCAACCAGACCCAGAATGGTACGGATCGGGTCAAGTTGGTACCCTTCCTGCAACAGGCTGAAACTGGCTGCGATCATCAGACCGGCGGCGATTCCGTTGCAGATCGAAACGGCCTTTGGCGACATCGTGCGCCAGATGGCAAGGGGCAGGGGACCAAGCCCTGTGGCCAAGGCCGTGACAAGCGCGGCGAGGAAGACAAAGTATAGCGGGTCCAATTTGGGCTCCGGCGGCTGCGTTGTCATGACGGCAATGGGGTGCGTCATGACTAAATGGGGTTCACGCTCACCAACTTAGAACAATTCTAAGAAAGTGAAAGGGCTAAGCGTCGGCCCTTGCAAATTGTCACGGAACCGGTTGGTCAAAGTACCGACGTGGCTTGACATCGGTGGGCCCAGAGAACGAAGTTGCAATCGAAAATATTAATAATCTGCGTCGGCCTGTCGAAATTTCGCCGGACCGACGCGTTTTGACAGCATTCAGGAGCTGAACCATGACCCCCTATTCTGGAATCTGGCCTGTTGCGCCTACACCGTTTCACGACGACGGCACGCTTGATCTTGACGGTATGAAACGCGTGCTCGATTGCCTGATTGACCAGAGGGCGGACGGGATCTGCATTCTGGCCAATTTCTCGGAACAGTTCCTGATTTCGGATGCCGAGCGCGAGGTGCTGACGCGCCACAGCCTGGAACATGTCGCGGGTCGCGTGCCGGTGATTGTCACGATCAGCCATTTCGCAACGCAGATCGCCGTGGAGCGCGCGCAGTTCGCCAAAGATCTGGGCGCCGATATCGTGATGATGATGCCGCCTTATCACGGCGCGCTTCTGAAAGGGAACGCGCAGCAGACATTCGAGCAATTCGCGGCTGTCGGGCAGGTTGGCATTCCGATCATGGTGCAGGATGCGCCGCTCTCGGGCGTTGACCTGCCGGTGCCGCTGCTGGTGAAGATGGCGCAAGAGATCGAGATGGTGAAGCTGTTCAAGATTGAATGCCCGCGCGCGGCCAACAAACTGCGCGATCTGATTGCGGCAGGGGGCGACGCGATCGAGGCCCCGTTTGACGGGGAAGAGGCCATCACCCTGCTGGCGGATCTGGATGCGGGCGCAACCGGGTCGATGACCAGCGGCATGATCGTGGATCAGATCAAGCCGGTGATCACCCATTTCCACGCGGGCCGGATCGACGAAGCCACCGCCGCCTATGGCCGCGTGGCCATGGCGATCAACCACGAGAACCGCCAATGCGGCTGGCAATCCTGCAAGGCAGCGATGGTGGAGGGCGGAGTGATCAAATCCGAGTTCTGCCGCCACCCCATCGCCCCGCTGCACCCGGCGATACGGTCGCGCTTGATCGACCTCTTGAAACCTCTGGACCCTATGGTCCTGAAATGGGGGCGGTAACGGGACTGCCAGTCGATCGGTTACCACCCCATTAAAACTGTAAAGTACCTGACACGCCGGAGGAGGGAGTCACCGTCTGTCGTCGCTTGCAGGGCCCGCCAAAGAATGTTGGATTCTAGACGTAGCCTTTGCCCTCGGGCATCTCGGTCTCGTTGAACGGGAAACGCCGAATGCCGCCATTTTGACTGTACCAGTCGTGTTTTCTAGCGCCAATTCTACGCAAAACTTCGCCGGTTTCCTGATGATTGGATTTCCTGGTTCTCTCCAACAAAAGCAAGTTACGGCGGAACCAGGAAAGAGACGACACGGCCCTGAGCGCCAAAGTATCCTCCAGCACCGGGTACCACCCAAATTGTGCCCATTTATTCAGGACCTCTTCCATGGACAAACAATTGATGTGTTGGTTCCCGGGTTGCCCCGGTTCAGCCATGGAAAACAAAATTCGGTTTTTTGCGTGACGGGAAATGGATTCGAAAATGGTGCCGGTATTGGTGGGATCGACGTGCTCGACCACCTCTAAACAAACAACCAAGTCGAAATGCCGGTTCAGTTCAAGCGGCTGCTCCAGGTCACCTTGCACATAGTCCTTTGGATCAAGCATGGTTGCTTCTGGTCTGATGCCATCCACCCCGAGAATTGTGTCGACGCCAGAACGGGTAAGAAAGTCCAACAAAGCACCAGTTCCGCACCCGACATCCAGACAGGAATTGGGTTCGAATTTGTCCAAACCGAATTGGATTGGGGGGATGTCCAGAAAGAAATGATCCCAATGCCACTTGTCGTCAAAGGCATGTTCAATTTTGGCAGTGGAACGAGACTCGGAGTTGCTCTTTGCCGGAATGTAAGCAGCAGACGGCGGCGCGGGGCGTTCGGGTTTCAACAACGTCTCGATTGAGGCGGAAAGGCCGTCTGAGAACGATCGTTTTCTCACGATTTGGTGTTCAAATTCGACCGCGTTTTCCTTCCAAGCCTCTGGTGCTCTTGTTTGTGCATACAACATGGCTTCGTGAGCAAGCTCAGCCGAATCCAGAGTCTTGCGTCCTTCTTCGTACAGATCGTGAAGCCGTTTCCACTGAAACGCTGCATCGCCGGGTACTTCTGAACGTGCAAGATTTGCGCGCCATCCGTTTACGCCTTTTGCAAGCGTTTGGTTAGAGCTGCGGATCGGAAGATGAAGCAAGCTGAGCTTGTTCAGATCAATCGACCTGCGAAGCTTACCGTTTAGAAATCTGAACGCATGGTTCCCTTGATCGACGACACAATCGAGACACAGAGACCCGCCGGCGCGATAGATGCCTTTGACGTATTGCGGGCTTTCCACGCGTCTTTGCCAAGTCATTCGGTCCAGGCAGTCTGGGTTTTGTTGTTCAGAAATCGAAGGATCGGGGAGAAGGGTTTTCCACTTCATCTTGCCGAAGAAGCCTTTGGGAATGGTGCTGACAGCGGCGTCAAAGGATTGGCGATCTTCCGCTTCTATGAATTCGTCGGCATCTAGAAACGCAACGAAATCGGCGAAGCAGGCGGCCTGAACATAACGCATAGCTTCGGTCATGAAGCGGCCCTGATCGTACTCTGCATTTGGGATGTCAGAGACGCAAAGGGACCCAAATTCCCGAGCGCAATCAACCAGAATCTGCCTGGTCTTGTCCGTCGACCCATTGTCGAGAACAAACATCAAGTCAAAGAAACGGATATTGTGACGAATAAAGGGTTCGATGATGTCCTGTTCGTTGCGAACCATGGAAATGCAGACACTACCCAAACTGGGTTCCGAGGATCCTAGATTCTGACCGCGAAAAGCTTGGATGACTCTGCCAAGAGGCCCCCGGTTCTGCCGCATTGAAAAACCTCCAGAACAGTAGGGTACACAGGTCGCACCACTGGTTTCGAAACACTTCTCGCACAAAGGAGTAACGAACCTCAAGACCGGGAAACGGGTCAATTTGGTGCGACAATCGAGAAGAAAAGGGGTAAAGAGATCGGCCCATCGTCCGCTGCCGTTTGGGCGACTACCTTCTTATCTTTGGCAATGAAAAAGGCGCGGGGTTAACCCGCGCCCTTGTCTTGGTTAGAAGTGCACCGAACGGCTGTCCAGCGGGGTTTGCTTGGGCGGGGCGAACTTGGTCAGGTCGATGCCTTCGACGGCAGTTTTGTATTCCTCCAGCGTGGGCGTGCGGCCCAGAATGGCAGACAAGACCACAACCGGGGTTGAACCCAACAGCGATTCCCCTTTCTTGGTGGGGCTGTCAGCCACAACGCGGCCTTGAAACAGGCGGGTCGAGGTGGCCAGAACCGTGTCACCCTTGGCCGCCTTTTCCTGGTTGCCCATGCACAGGTTACAGCCTGGACGTTCAAGGTAGAGGATATTCTCGTACTCGGTCCGCGCCTGTGCTTTGGGGAACATGTCGTCGAACTCGAAACCCGAATAGCGCTGCAGGATTTCCCAGTCGCCTTCCTCTTTCAGCTCGTCGATGATGTTGTAGGTCGGCGCGGCCACCACCAACGGGGCGTTGAATTCGACCTTGCCGTTCGCGGCCTCGAGGTTGCGCAGCATCTGGGCCACGATCTTCATGTCGCCCTTGTGCACCATGCACGAGCCAACAAAGCCCAGATCGACCTTTTTGTCGGCGTTGTAGAACGAGATCGGGCGGATCGTGTCGTGGGTGTAACGCTTGGATACGTCGGCATTATGGACATCGGGGTCGGCGATCATGGGTTCGATGATCTCGTCCAGATCCACCACAACCTCGGCGAAGTACTTGGCGTTTTCATCGGGCACCAGTGCCGGTTTCTCGCCCGAGCGGATTTGCGCGATGCGTTCGTCGGCCTTGTCAATCAGCCCTTGCAGTGTGGCGGCCTCGTTGTCCATGCCCTTGTCGATCATGATCTGGATGCGGCCCTTGGCCAGTTCCAGCGACGCAATCAGCGTGTCGTCATTCGAGATACAGATCGACGCCTTCGCCTTCATCTCGGCCGTCCAGTCGGTGAAGGTAAAGGCCTGGTCCGCCATCAACGTGCCGATATGCACTTCGATGATGCGACCCTGAAAGACGTTGTCGCCGTGCTGCTCGAGCATCTGCGCCTGCGTTGCGTGCACCACATCGCGGAAGTCCATGTGATCGGCCATGTTGCCCTTGAAGGTCACCTTCACGGATTCCGGGATCGGCATCGATGCCTCGCCCGTGGCCAGCGCCAGCGCAACGGTGCCCGAGTCTGCACCAAAAGCCACGCCCTTGGACATCCGGGTGTGGCTGTCGCCGCCGATGATGATGTCCCAGTCGCTGACAGTGATGTCATTCAACACTTTGTGGATCACGTCCGTCATCGCATGGTATTCGCCCTGCGGGTCACGCGCAGTGATCAGGCCGAAATCATTCATGAACTTCATCAGTCGCGGGATGTTGGCCTGTGCCTTCTTGTCCCAGACAGACGCCGTGTGACAGCCCGACTGATACGCACCATCGACCGATGGCGAGATGACCGTGGCGGCCATTGCTTCCAGTTCCTGGCTGGTCATCAGGCCGGTGGTGTCCTGCGAACCAACGATGTTGACCTTCACGCGCACATCCGAACCCGCATGCAGAACCTTGCCCGGCGTTGCACCGCGTGCGTTGGTGTTAAAGATCTTTTCAACCGCGGTCAGACCCTGACCCTCGTGGCTGATTTCCTTGGACGGGGCGAAAACCAACGGAGCCTCGACACCCAGCGTTTCGGCGGCAAATGTCTGCAGTTTCTTACCGAAGACAATGGCGTAGGAACCGCCGGCCTTCATGAACTCCATCTTTTGCGGTGTGAACGATCCAGCCATGTCGACCAGCTCTTCCGAGCCATCTTCGTTATAAAGCTTTTTGGTCTTGGTGTTGATCGTCAGAACCGTGCCGGTTTCGACCGAGTATTTCTGTTCCAGGATCGGGTTGCCATCGTTGTTAAGGATCGGGTTGCCGTCCTCGTCGACCTTGCGGACCCAGTTTTTCAGGTCGACACCGATGCCGCCGGTCACGCCCACGGTGGTCAGGAAGATCGGCGAAATGCCGTTGGTGCCAGCCACAACAGGGGCATAGTTCACGAAAGGCACATAGGGGCTGGCTTGTTTGCCGGTCCACAGGGCCACGTTGTTAACGCCCGACATACGGCTGGAACCCACGCCCATCGTGCCCTTTTCCGCGATCAGCATCACGCGGGCATCGGGGTGCTTGATCTTGAGCGCTTCGATCTCTTGCTGCGCCTCGGGCGTGATCATGCATTTGCCGTGCAATTCGCGGTCCGAGCGCGAATGCGCCTCGGCGCCGGGGCTCAGCAAGTCGGTCGAGATATCGCCTTCGGCGGCGATATAGGTGACCACTTTCACCTCTTCGTCCAGCTCGGGCAGCTTGGTGAAGAACTCGGCCTGCGCATAGCTTTGCAGGATATCTTCGGCCACTTTGTTTCCGGCCTTATAAGCCTCTTCCAAACGGTCGGTATCTGCCTCGTAAAGGAATACCTGGGTCTTCAGCACCTCGGCAGCCTGACCTGCGATCGCCGCATCGGCCCCAAGGGTCAGGTCCAGCAGAACGCGCACCGAGGGGCCGCCCTTCATGTGGCTCAGAAGTTCGAAGGCAAATTCGGTCGAGATCTCTTCAACCGAGGCCTGGCCCAAGATGATCTCTTTCAGGAACTCGGCCTTCACGCCGGCAGCACTCGTCGTGCCGGGCAGGGTGTTGTAGATAAAGTGGTTCAGGCTGTCGGCGCGATGCGCGTTCGCGGGGTCCTTGATCTGGGCGATAATCTCTTGCGCCAGATCTGCACCATCAATTGGCTTGGGGCTCAGGCCCTGCTCTTTGCGGGTTTCAATTTCCTGCAGGTAGTCTTGATAAAGGCTCATGACGGGATCCACTTTTTGGCGGTTTGGCGAATGAATTTAGGGCGCGCGGCGCGGCCGGAATCGCGTTTGTATACGCCAGTATACCAAACGCAACAGAGTTGCAAGTTCACCCGACGCGGCAATTCGCTTCGCCGTTATCCTAACATGAAACGCGAGGTGACGCCGTCAGAACCCGTATAGCCGCGCCGGGTTGTCGACCAAAATGCGGTTGCGCGTCGCAGTGTCAGGCACCCAATCGGCCAGCATGTCCAGCAACGCGCCGTCATTGGGCATATCAACGGGAATGAACGGATGCGGCCAGTCGCTGCCCCAAAGGCATTGATCGGGATTGGCCGCGACCAATGCCTGCGCAAAAGGGGCAAGATCGGTGTAAGGCGGATGCGACTGCGCCGTCATGCGATAGGGGGCTGACAGCTTGGCCCATGCATGCCCATCTTTCATCAACCGCAAAACGGATTGAAAGCCCGGCGCCTCCACTCCTTGCGCGATGGGCACGTGACCCATGTGATCAAACACCACCGGAACGGGCAGGTCCCGCACGAACCCTTCCAGCGCGGCGAATTTCGACACATCGATCAGCATCTGCAGGTGCCAACCGAAATCGGCCAGCATGTCGGCACAGCGGGTGATTGTATCACGCTCGCGCTCTTCCGAGTGCAATGCGTTGATACGGGCGCCGCGGGCACCCCGGGCGTGCAAGTCGGTAATCTGGTCCGGCACGGCATCGTCTGGCAGAACCACAACGGCACGCAGGGTTCCGTTGCTGGCGTCGACGGCTTGCATCGTGGCGCGGTTGTCAGCGCCATAGACGCTGGGCTGCACAATCACGCCACGGCTCAGACCCAGCGTGGACAGCATGTGCCGGTAATCATCCACCGAAGCGGGGCTGGGCGTATAGGCCCGTTCCGGGACGAGGTTCGAAGCGTCATTGAATACATGCGCATGGCTGTCGCACGCGCCCGCGGGCAGTGTGAAACCGGCCGGTCGCGGGGCCTTGTCGGGCCCGACGCAGGTCACAGGTTCGGTCGATGTCATGATAGTTTCCCCCCCGCCATTTGGTGTGGGCGTCAGCGGGGGGTCAACCCGAAACTGTTCCAACGGGTGGCCCTCGTCCCAGAACAATTCGGCATTAAATCGCCCCAAATTGTCTATTGGACTGATCTAATGACCCAAAGTAGCGCGATTTCGAACCATGTATTAGGTAGGAAAACTTGCTTAATCGTCTGATAAAACTGGCCGCTGTGGCGGCTCTGGACCTGACGCCATTTACAGCGGCGGCTGAATGGAAGCCGGACCGCCCGATCAATATCATCGTGGGGTTCTCTGCTGGTGGTGGCACTGACGCAACCGCACGTCTGATCGCCTGGGCGGCGCAGGAACATTTCCCGGTGCCGCTGGTTTTTGTGAACCGCCCCGGCGCCTCGGGTACACTGGCCGCGGAACTGGTGGCCGGGTCCAGTCCCTGCTGGACAGCGCCCGCCGCATTCTGTCTGAAATCGACGATGTCACGCAGGAGGTCCGCCAAGTGGCGGCAGGTCATGCCGGGCAGCTCACCTTTGGCTTCATTCACTCGTCGACGCTCAGCGTGTCACCAGCCCTCTTTCGTGCCTTCCGCCACGCGTTTCCACGGATCGAGCTTCGCTTGCACGAGATGACGATCGCCGAGCAGCTTGTGGCGTTGGAAAACGGCCAGATTGATCTGGGCATCCTGCGCGCCCGCCGACTGCCAGCGCCAAGATCGCGTCCACCCTGTTGCAAAGCGAAGACTTCGTGGTTGCGGTGCCGCGCGACCACCCCTTGGCCGCACGTTCCAGCGTCGCATTGACCGAGTTGCGCGACGAAGACTTCGTGTTCACGTGGTCGCCGCGTGGTGCACAAATGACAGCACCCCACCCCTTGCCTCGTTCCGCGAGATGGCGCTTGGCTGGGTTGAAAACGGGGTAATCTAACCCTGCGCCGCGATCAGCTGTTTCGCGACCATGTCGTGATCCAGCCACAGGACCGGCCCGTTCGGTGCGCCTGCCTCGTCAAAGATCAGTTGCCCGGTTGCCGATACCACATGCTGGCTGAGCACGTCGCTGACCAATTCCTTGCGGTTCTTGTGCAACCCGACAATGGCTTGCGAGGTCCCCACCGTTTTGTCCACCTGTTCAGCGCTGTTTGCCATGGGCCACGGCGCGAAGTCCGCAAAGGCACGCAGGATCGGATCAACATGATAGTCGTTCACTTGCTCCAGCACCGATTGAAGCGACACATCATCGTTCAGCAGCGCCTGGCATTCTTCCCACAGCGCATCGACCCATTCCCCGCCGCCTTCCTTGCGCAGGGCAGTCAGCAGGGGCAGCAGCGACAGCTCGATCCCGGCAAATACGTCAGAAGAGTTCGTGCGGATTTCGGGGCAATTAAATACGGTGGCCTTTATCCCGTCGGCCCATGCGTCCTGCGCGATGCCCTCCAACCGCTTCTTGGCATAGCCCTGCGTGTAGTTGGTGTAAGTCTGCCACTGGTACTGGTCATCGATCAGGATGCGCGTGCCATGATAGCCATAGGCGGTATAGCGGACCTGACCACCAGTGGCCTCGATCCGTTCCCGCAGCGCTTTGGTGCCGGTCAGCAGATGACCAAAGGTGTTGGCAGAGACTTCGTCGAAATTCTGCAGGATCAGCTTTCCCAGGTCGCTGTCGATCAGGGCCTGGCTGGGTTCGTACCGGGCGCCGCGGCCTTTGTAGATGCGGTTGGCGATGGCCATGAACACCTTGGCGCGCGGAATGCCACCGGCCATGGTGTGCGCAAAAAAGACATTTGCACCGTCGGGGATCAGTTCGTCCATCCCGGCCACTGCCTGTGCCAGAGCATCAGTAAAGCGGGCGGTCCCCAGGGCGCGACACTGATCGATCAGGTCCCAATCCAGTCTGTGTTCCTGCCAGCTGTCGATGCTCATCTCGCCCACCAGATCGGTTGGCGTCTTGGCCCCTTCGGGTGCATCCATGTCAAAACCGGCCATCAAAGGCACGTTGATGATCTTGCCGCCAAGGTTCTCTTCGGCTGCGGCCAGTTCTTCGTCCGTCAGGCCGCGCAGCGCACCATTGTCGTCACGCCGGCCCACGGTCACACCGATCACGGTCATGCCGGCCGCCTTGGCGGCGTCGATCAGGCCGGTGGCATAGCCACGGCTGAACAGCTCGCCGAACAAGACAAAGACATCGCCTTTGCCAAAGCTGCTGGGCGCGGGAATAGTGGTCAGTGGGGTAGGAGCGTTCACGTCGTGTCTCATTCTTTGCAAAACTGCGGTCAGCCGCTGGGGCCAGATTGCCGGCACCTTAGCGCTTTGGTTCAGGAAATTCCAAACCTGATCTGAAGGTTGCAAAATTGCACCTGTTTCAACGGGAAACCTGCAACAGGTCTTGGTCGTCAACACGCTGGCCACGAAATTTTTTTCACGAACCATGTTTGAATTGAAGGGAGGCCCGACATTAGGCTGAACGCCAGACCTGAACGGAAGCTGTCTTGCATGACCATCGTCGCAACCGACATAACAACGCAGATCTTGTGGCAAAGCTGGCCGCAGGGTGCGGCGCTGAATCGGTGGAACGTAACGCCGGTGGAGGAAACACCGTTTCCCGGCAAACCGATGCAGATGTCGGACAAGGTCACCTACGAGTTCGAAAACGGGTGGGTCGATACTGGCGACTTGCCCTGCCGGCGCGCGCTGCGCAATATGCTGCCCGGTCGCAAAATCGCATGCGCCACCGAAGGGTTCACCGAGATCTATGTGGGGGGCGACACGCCCGAAGTGGATTATGGTGACTTTTGCCATATCCCCATGCTGCGGGTTCGGTATGCGCGGGTTCGGTTGCAATCAGCGTCGGCACAACGCCTGGCGTTGCAGCTGAAAACCGCTGGCGGTGTGCATGTGTGGCTGGACGACCGGCCGGTCTGCGTCTTTGAACCGTTCCGCCGCAACGTACAACAAACTCACACCTTCACGGTGGATGCCCCGGCGGGCGAGGCGTTGCTGACAGTACGGTTCGAGGATCTGCACGAACGCGACACGAATTACGGTTTCGAACTGACGTTACTGCAAGGGAACGATTTGCAAACCGGGCTTGAAGCCACCGGCGTTTCTGCCGCCGACATTTCGTCGGCGCTGGAGGTGCTGGACGGATTGCGAACCGACGCCGTGTTTCATGAAGCCGGAACCGTGCGGATTACGTCGGACAATATTGGACCGATACCTGTAAACCTTTGTTGGGGTGAGCAAACCGGAGTGCTGAGCGCCGACAACCCGTTCTTTGATGTGTTGGTCCCTGCTGGCTGCACGGTGATGGCCTTTGGTACAACAATGGGTCCGCTACGCTTGTCCCGCAGCATCGGAACCACGGTGCTCGGCGGGCAGGGTCGGATCAACGGCCATGATTTCACGACCCGGCGGCAGCAATTTCTGCAAGTGGCAGATTGCGGCGACGATATTGCCGGCGTTCTGGCCGCACTTGATGCAGGAACCTTTGGCGCCAAGCATCACGCGGCACTGGACGATGCATTGGAGTATGTCGAACGTCGCAAGGACTGTGCCGACTTCCGGATGATGTCTCTGCTGTGGATCTGGGCACGCCATGCCGAGACATTGCCAACCGACCAACGCGACCGTTTGCGCGCCGCGATCCTGGGCTTTCGCTACTGGATGGACGAGCCCGGAAATGATGTGATGTGGTTCTGGAGCGAGAACCACGTTTTGTGCTTTCACATCGCGCAGTTTTTGGCGGGGCAAATGTTCCCGGACCAGAAATTCACGAATTCGGGCAAATCCGGATACACGCAGCGCGAGCGGGGGGCCGAGCGCCTGCATTATTGGTTTGACGCCATCGACGAGCATGGCTTGGCCGAATGGAACTCGGCCGCGTATTATCCGATCAACTACCGTGCCTTGGCGGCGTTGGTGTCGCTGTCAGGTGACAGCGTCCTGACCAAACGCGCGCGCGGTTTGCTGGACCAGATCAGTGCCATGGTAGCTCTTCACACCAGCGGCGGCGTGCCAGCGGGTAGTCAGGGGCGTATATATGAAAAAGAACTGCTTGCCGGCCCAATGACCGAGCTTGGGGCCGTCGCGGCGCTGCTTTTTGGGGGGGGCCATGTGCCGGGCAAGGATGCAGCGGCCGTGATGTTGGCATTGTCGGGCTATGTGCCGCCACCGGGATTGCGTGGACTTGCCTACCCTGCGGCCAACTCGGTGGTTCGGGCGCAATATGCCCAGGGATTGCATCCCGGCCAACTGAGCCTCTGGAAAAGCGCGGACGTGCAGCTGTCGTCGGTGCAGGATCATAAGCCGGGTACGGATGGGCACCAACAGCATGTCGTTGACATGCAGTTTGCAGCGGACCCTTTGGCGCGCATCTGGGTCAACCAACCCGGTGATCTGAAAACCTGGGGGTCCAAACGGCCCTCTTATTGGGCTGGAAACGCTCGGATGCCGCGTGTTGCACAGCACGGGCGCGTTGTGTTGTTACACTTCACACCCGGTCCGGACGACATTCCGTTCAGCCACCTTTTTGTTCCAACCAATCGGTTGGACGAGGTCGAGATCGGGGATCAGTGGGTTTTTGTGCGCTGCGGCCAAGGCTATGGCGCGATTTACGGCACTGCACCTTTGCTGGCGACGGAAACCGGTGTCTATGCAGGCCACGAGTGGCGCCAATTTGGCCGTCACCAAGGTTGGGCCATTGTTGCCGGTGATACCACGCAAGACGGCGGTTTTGATCAATTCCGGGCTATGTGTCATGCCATGCAGCCCAACTGGCGTCATGGCGTTCTGACGCTCAAAACACCCGATGGACCGCTGCAATTGGCGCAGCATGGCTCGGCCGACTTGGATGGTGCCGCGCTCGACATTCCGCCCGAGGGGCGCAGCAAAGTCCCACATGTATCCATATCTGGCGGCGCTTACGTGCCCTGGACCCAATTGCAGGACAATCAAGAATGAACGCAGACACGCTGCGCAGCAAGATCGACGCGCTGTCGGCCGGCTTTCGCCGACTGAAGGGTATTGGTGACAACGGCGCCGCCGGCACCGATGAGATTGTGTTCGACGAGTGGGATTGGGAAGTGGGCGTAGGCCTGTACGGTGATTTACGCGCTGCGCAGGACGCCGGAGACCGTTCCGCGATGGACCGTATCGCGCGGTGGTACGACTGGCAGATCTCGCGCGGGCTGCCCCGCCGTCAGGTGAACTCGACCGCGCCGATGCTGGCGCTGACACTGTTGGCGGGCGAGGTTGAGCGCCCCGACTGGGACACGCAGATCGGCGACTGGGCGCAATGGCTGGTGGACGAGATGCCCAAAACCGAAGAGGGCGGGTTTCAGCACACGGTCAAGGAACGCGACAATGACCGGCAGCTGTGGGACGATACGCTGTTCATGGCGGTGCTGTTTCTTGCTGCTGCAGGGCGTCACCTGAACCGCGAAGATTGGGTGGACGAGGCGCATTACCAGTTTCTGACCCATGTGCGACATCTGGGTGATGTGCAATCCGGGCTGTTCTTTCACGGCTGGAATTTCATCGGCCGGCACCACTATGCCCGGGCGCTGTGGGCGCGGGGCAATTCGTGGCTGACCATTGCCATCCCCGAGCTGTTTCGCATCGCGCCGCCCGAGGGCGCAACCGCAAGGTTCCTGCGCGAGGTGCTGATAACGCAAGTGAACGCGCTTGCGCAGTTACAGCGCGAAGATGGTATGTTCCATACGCTGCTGGATGACCCGTCCAGCCCGGTGGAGGCATCCGGCACGGCCGGCATCGCATATGGCACGCTCTTGGGGATCAAGTTGAACCTGCTGCCCGCGTCACATCAGGAATTGGTGGCGAAAGCTTTGCAAGCCGTTGCTGCACGAGTGGATGAAAACGGGTTCCTGCAAGAGGTCTCGGACGGTACGGCCATGGGCCCGGATTTGGAGTTCTATCGACGTATTCCCAATTTGCCGACACCCTATGGTCAGGCGCTGGGCTCGTTGTTTCTTATGGAACTTGCACGCGGCTAGCGCGCTGCGACGCTGCCGCGTGGAATGACGCGGCAGCCAAGCTCGACCCGCCGGGCGCTACGCTGATCTTTGGGCAGGGTCCGCGCCTCTTCCAGCAGGTTCAGGGCGACATGCCCGATCTCTTCCATCGGCACATGCACCGTGGACAGCGGCGGCGAGCTTTTCTCGCCCTGCGCGACATTATCGAAGCCCAGAACCGAGACGTCTTCGGGAATGCGCAGCCCCGCCTCGGTCAACGCTTTCATAACGCCAAAAGCCACGTTGTCGGCGGCGCAAAAGAAGGCCGTGAAAGGCATATTGCGTCCCTCGGACTGCAACCAAGCAGCCATATTCTCGGCCACGACGTCCGGGCGATAGTCGCCTACGTCGATGATGGAACCGGGCGGCATTTGCAGGCCGCTTTCCCGATAGGCATCCAGATAGCCATATTTGCGATGCGTGCCAATCAGGCGAGTGCCATAGGTAACATGCGCAACGCGGCGGTGGCCAAGGCTGAACAGGTGATTGGTCGCCATATGTGCGGCAAAGCGATTGCCGGGGGAAACGGTATCCACCCGCATGGATGGATCCTGACCGGAGAGGATCACCACCGAAGGTTCCAGCGCGTGGATGGCATCAATCAGCTCGGTCCGGTCGTCCTGAACGATGGCAACGCCTTGAGGGCGGTGTTTCTCGATCGCCGCAACCAGCTTTTCGGGGACGATCAGGTCGCCCTTATCGATCTGCGGGATCAACCGGATGGACCGCGCCCGGCATTCCTGTCGAAAGGAATTCAGCATCGTCCAAGCAACGAAGTTTCGATCGGATTTTGGGAAAGTTGCGTCACTGGCGGCCAGCAAAACGGTTGGTAAAAGTGCCACGGCAGCCTTGCGTCGACGTTTGGCCAGGTACCCGGTTTCGCGCGCTGCGGCCAGCACGCGGTCAGACACTTCCTGGCTGATGGGTGCCGTTCCGTTCAACACATGGCTGACGGTGGATACCGCGACGCCTGCAATCTCGGCGACATCGCGAACGCGGGCTTTGGATTCGGTTGTCAATTTCCCTCGGAATTGATTAACATGAGGTATCGTCGTGGTGTCATCTTTGTTTATTTGCAAAGGCTTATACCACGCATCAGTGATTCATGAAATAAATTTTATAGACCTTCCTTGCTGATCCGAGGCCGGAAATGAAATCATTTTTGCAGTTGGACGAGGGCCAGATGTGGACGCAAAGATCCGCAAGACGGACAGGCCCAACAGCTCGTGCTTAAGGAGGAGAACGATGCACCGAACCCGCCTATTTTCCATGACGGCAATGGCCGCCGCCTTGGCTGCGCAATCTGCGCTGGCCTTCCAGGAGGCGCCCATGCTGGCCGAGCAAGTTGCCGCCGGTACCTTGCCCCCCGTTGACGAACGCCTGCCGGAAAACCCGCGTGTCATCGACACCGTGGACAGCATCGGCACCTATGGTGGAACCTGGAACCGCGCCTTCAAAGGCCCTTCGGATCGCTGGGGCCCCACCAAGCTGATGGAAGAGCGCGTGCTGCGCGCCGTAATGGACGCCGACCAGAATGTCAGCTACGTGCCCGGTTGGGTCGAAAGCTATGATGCGAACAGCGACTCGACCGTCTTCACCTTCACGCTGCGCGATGGCATGCGCTGGTCTGATGGCCAACCCGTCACCACCCGTGACGTGCAGTTCTGGTACGAGGACGTGTTCCTGAACGGCGACCTGATGCCGTCTATTCCGGCGCTTTACACCGCTGCGGGCGAACCGATGGTTCTGGACATCGTGGACGACAAAACGTTCACCGTGACCTTCGCCGCGTCCTATCCGCTGTTCCTGACAGTTCTGGCCAAGGAAAGCACCGGCAAGCCGGGCCTCGACCGCCCGGGCTTTATCGAACCCTTCCACTACATGAAGGATTTCCACCCCAAATATGCTGACGAAGGTGCCTTGGCTGCTGTCATGGCGGACAAGGGTGCTGAAAAGTGGACAGACCTGTGGGGCGACAAAGGCCGTATTCAGGCATGGTGGTTCAACCCCGACATGCCCGTTCTGACAGCATGGCGCGTTGTCACACCGCCGCCTGCAGACACCGTGGTGATGGAGCGTAACCCGTATTACTACGGCGTGGACGCTGACGGAAACCAGCTGCCTTATATCGACCGGGTCGAGCACAAGCTGTTCCAGGACAACGAAGCGTTGAACCTGATGGTAGTTCAGGGCGAGATCGACCTGCAGTCCCGTCACCTGTCGCCTGCTGACTTTACCCTGTTCAAGGAAAACGAAGCCTCTGGTGATTATGAGGTGGTGACCTGGACAAAGGCGTCGACCTGGACGATCTATCCCAACCTCAACACCCCGGACGAAGGTCTGCGCGCACTGTTCGAAGACAAGCGCATGCGCGAGGCGTTGTCGGTTGCCATTGACCGCGAAACCATCAACGAGCTGTCGTTCTCGGGCCTTGGTGAACCGCGCCAGGCTGGTCCGGTATCCGGCTCGCCCTTCTACGACGCCGAGCTTGAGGCGCAGTGGGTTGACTGGGATCCGGACCGCGCTGACGCTTTGCTGGACGAGTTGGGCCTGACCGAGCGCGATAACGACGGCTATCGTTTGCGCCCCAATGGCGAGCGGCTGACCATCGTTGTGGAAACCCGCCACGCCAACATGCTGTCCATGTTGGAACTGGTGCAGGCGAACTGGGCCGAGGTTGGTGTCGAGGCGCTGATCCGCAACCTGGACCGCACGCTGGTCACCCAGCACGTGGAAACCGGCGAGTTTGAAATGTTGCTCGACAACTTTGACCGTTCGTCAATCATCACTGCAGACCCGGTTCGGTTCCTGGGCCGCTATGGCCACGCGCATAACTACTTCAAGTGGTGGAGCTCGGCAGGTGAAAGTGGTGTAGAGCCTCCGGCAGATCACCCAATCCGTTCGGTCTGGGCAACCTGGGAAGAGGCACAATCGGCCGGCACTCTGGACGAAGCCAACGCCAAGGCGCAAGAGATGGTCTCGTTGTTCCGTGACGAAGGTTGGACCATCGGCCTGATCGGTGAAACACCGGCAATGTATGTCCGTGCCAACGATCTGAAAAACTTCCCGGCTGGCATGATCGATGACGACGCCCTGCGTGGCATCGGCCTGGCACAGGCGCAACAGTTCTATTTCGTACAGGAATAACTAGGCGAACTCTCCCTTCGACTAGTCCTAAGGGTCTGGCGGTGCCAGTCGCCAGACCCCCCATGATACACTCCCCAACTACTCACATCAGAATCATTAAGGAGAGACCGGCATGGCCTGGTTCATCGTCAAACGCATTTTGTGGTCGGTCCCCACGATGATCCTGATTTCGATCGCCACGTTCATCATCATCCAGCTGCCGCCGGGCGACTATGTCACCGCCTATATCGCCGAGCTGGAAGAACTGGGTGAGAAGATCACAGCGCAAGAAGCGGCCGAGCTGCGCGCGTCGTTCGGTTTGGACAAGCCGCTGATCGTTCAATACTGGAACTGGATCAGCAAGATCGTGTTCCACGGCGATTTCGGCTTGTCGCTGGACTGGAAGCTGCCGGTGTCGGACCTGTTGTGGGACCGGATCGCGCTGACGCTGATGATTTCAACCCTATCGCTGATCCTGACCTGGGCAATTGCCATTCCCATCGGCGTTTACTCGGCCACGCGGCAATACTCGATCTTTGACTATGTCTTCACCGTGCTGGGTTTTCTAGGCCGTGGTATCCCCGACTTCCTGTTGGCGCTGGTGTTGATGTGGCTGGGCTTTGCCTATTTCAACTTCCACGTGGGCGGCCTGTTCTCGCCCGAATACGCCGATGCCCCGTGGAGCTTTGCACGGTTCTGGGACTTGCTGGCCCACCTTTGGGTGCCGGTCGTGGTTCTGGCCACGGGCGGGGCGGCGGGTCTGCTGCGTGTGATGCGCGCCAACATGCTGGAAGAGCTGGGCAAACCTTATGTCGAAACCGCCTATGCCCAGGGCATGAGCGAGCGCGAAGTGGTCTGGCGCTATCCGGTGCGCGTGGCGCTGAACCCGTTCTTTTCCACCGTGGGCTGGGCCTTGCCGGCGCTGATCTCGGGTGACGTGATCACCGCGGTTGTGCTGAACCTGCCCACCACCGGCCCGCTGCTGCTGCGCGCGCTGCTAAACCAAGACATGTACATGGCCGGCGGTTTCATCCTGATCCTGTCGCTGTTCACCATCATCGGGACGTTGTTGTCGGACATTTTGCTGACGCTGACCGACCCGCGCATCCGACACGCCTGAGGAAGTTTCGATGAGCACGCTTTCCGACCCGCAAACCGAAGACAACACCGCGCAACTGACGGTGGACACCGCCAAGCCGCTGACGCTGATGTGGTGGCGGTTCAAACAACACCGCCTTGCGCTGTGGTCTCTTTATGTCATCGGTTTTCTCTATTTCGTGGCCGCCTTTGCCGAGTTCCTTGCACCCTACGATCCGTTCAAGCACTCGCGCCTGCACGCCTTTGTGCCACCCCAACAAGTGCACCTGTTTCACGAGGGTGAATTCAAAGGCCCGTTCGTTTATGGGCTTGACCGCGAGCGCGATCCCGAAACCGCGCGGCTGACCTTCAGCGAAGACACCGACAAGGTTTACCCGATCAAATTCTTTCATCGTGGCGACAGCTACAAGTTCTGGGGCCTGTGGGAGACCAACCTGCACCTGTTTGGGATCGAAGGCGGACGGCGTGATCGGATCTATCTGTTAGGCACCGACGCACTGGGCCGGGATCTGCTGTCGCGCATCATCTATGGCGGGCGGGTTACGCTGTCTGTGGGGTTGATCGGCGTATTCTTTAGCTTTGTCATCGGTATCACGCTGGGCTCGGTTGCGGGGCTGATCGGCGGACGCGTGGACGCTGCCATTCAACGACTGGCCGAGTTCGTGCGGTCAATTCCCACCATTCCGCTGTGGCTGGGTCTGGCCGCCGCGCTGCCGGTCGCCTGGGATCCGATTTTTGTCTACCTGCTGATCACCGTGATCCTTGCCCTGATCGGCTGGACCAACCTTGCGCGGGTTGTGCGGGGGCATTTCCTGACAATCCGCAACCAAGACTTTGTTCTGGCCGCGCAACTGTCCGGCGCCAAGCCGCGTCGGGTCGTCACCCGTCACATGCTACCGTCGATGACGTCATACGTGATCGCCGCCATCACGCTGGCCATCCCCGAGATGATCCTTGGCGAAACCGCGCTGTCCTTCCTTGGGCTGGGCCTGCGTCCGCCTGTGGTCAGCTGGGGCGTGCTGCTGCAAGACGCGCAGAACCTGCGGTCGATCGCACTGGCGCCGTGGATGCTGGCCCCTGGTGCCGCCATCGTGACCACGATCCTAGCCTTCAACTTCCTTGGCGACGGCCTGCGCGATGCGGCCGACCCGTATCAGCAATAAGGGCGCCGATATGAAAAACGACGAGAACCTGTTGGAAATCGAAGACCTGAAAGTGCATTTCGACCTGCGCCAGGGACGTTTGCATGCGGTCAAAGGGGTCAACCTGTCGATCAAGCCCGGCGAGGTGCTGGGTGTGGTGGGCGAAAGTGGCAGTGGTAAATCGCTGACCGCGCGCGCCATTCTGAACCTGATGCCCCGCAGCGCGCAAACCTCGGGCAGCGTGCGGTTCAGGGGCCGCGGCGGCGAGGTCTCGATCCTTGATCAGGGCCGCGAAAGCAAAACCATGCGCGAGCTGCGCGGTGGCCAGATCGGCATGATCTTTCAGGAGCCGATGACGGCCCTGTCGCCGGTGCACTCTATCGGTCAACAGGTGATGCGCACGCTGACGCTGCATACAGACCTGCGCAAGGCGGCACTGACCGACCGCGCGGCCGAGCTGATGGACCTTGTCGGCCTGCCCGATCCGCGCGGGATGCTGGACAAGTATCCGCATCAGTTGTCGGGAGGTATGCGGCAGCGGGCGATGATCGCCATGGCGCTGTCGTGCAACCCGTCGCTGTTGCTGGCGGACGAGCCGACCACAGCGCTGGACGTGACAACCGAGGCGCAGATCCTCGACCTGATCCGTGACCTGCAGGAACGGTTCAACATGGGTGTTCTGTTCATCACCCACAATTTCGGCGTGGTGGCCGAATTGGCCGACCGCATGTTGGTGATGAACCATGGTGACGTGGTGGAAACCGGCGGGGTGGACGATATCTTTTATGCGCCCAAAGACCCTTATACCCAACGGCTTTTGTCGCTGATCCCGCGGTTGCCCGAAACTTCGATGGCAGACAACCGCGACGATACCACCCCCGCGCAGGCAGCTGCCCCGGTTGAGGCGCCGGTGTCCGATCCGGTGCTGACGGTGAAGGGCCTGAAGATGCATTTCCCGACCGCCAAGGACTGGCGCGGGCGCACGACGCAGGTTCTGAAGGCCGTGGACGATGTCAGCTTTACAATCGGCAGGGGCGAGACCTTTGGCCTTGTGGGCGAAAGCGGCTCGGGCAAGTCGACCGTCGCGCGTTCGGTTCTGCGGGCTTACGAGCCTACGGGCGGTAGCGTTCAGTTCCGTGCGCCTGACGGTGCCACGCATGAATTGACCACCATGACCGGCGACACACTGCGCGGAATGCGGCGGCACATGCAGATGGTGTTCCAGGATCCGTATTCCTCGCTGAATCCGCGCATGACCGTGGAACAGCTGATCGGCGAGCCGATGGTGAACCAGGGCGAAACGAACTCAAACCAAATCCGGGATCGCGCGGCGGAACTGCTGGTACAGGTGGGGCTGCAGCCCGACATGCTGTCTCGCTATCCGCACGCGTTCTCGGGCGGCCAGCGTCAGCGTGTGGGCATCGCGCGGGCGCTGGTCACCAATCCAAGTTTCGTGGTGCTGGACGAAAGCGTTTCGGCGCTGGATGTGTCCATTGCGGCGCAAACGATCAACCTGCTGAAAGAATTGCAGGAAAACCTTGGCCTGACCTATCTGTTCATCACCCATGATCTGTCGATGGTGGCCAACTTCGCCGACCGGATAGGGGTGATGCAAAAGGGCAAACTGGTGGAAACCGGCGACACCGGCGCGTTCTTTGCCAACCCGCAGGATCCCTATTCGCAGCGGTTGCTGAACGCCGTTCCCATCCCCGATCCCCGCCGTGCTCGTGCCCTTCGCGAGCGCCGTGCCGCGCTTGCCGGAAACGCGGCATGACAGCCGATCGGCCCGTATTATCGCGGCTGGACGTGCCGCAGATTGCCCGCGATGTCGCGCCGATCCTGATGCTGGACCGGGCCGAGCCGTTTCGGCCCGTAGGCATCGGTGTCACTGTGTTCGACGTGCCGGGCCCGTCGCCATCGTCCAAGTTCCACGTTGCTTTGCGTGGCGCGGTTTGCATCGAATACGCGACTTATTGGGATCATGACATCGGGCACCTGTATGACCTTGAACATATCTGGGTGCATCTGAACGCCGCGGGGGAGGTTACCTCGGTTGAGGCGAGCTTTCACGGACAACGCCATGACGTGGACCTGACCTTGCAAGGCAAACGTCCCGTTGTTTGGTGCGAGGCTGGCAAGCACGCGCATTTTCAAAACGCAGCGCATCGCGATGCCATGGCAGGTGCTACACAATACATGACCGCGCAGAAAGCCGGATTGGGCGGTGTCCATCTAGGCAACCGTTTTGCTGACGAATTTGGCGCGATTGGTCCGTATCAGCATCGTTTGGCGCGGGTCTTTCTTGGCCGTTTGGCCTTTGCCCCCGCCCTTGGTCGCGGTTTGCCCTATGACATGGCAGATGGTCCCTTGTGCCCGTGGTCTGCACTCGCGTCGTTCATCCCACAAAGGGTGCAATTCCTGTTGGCAGACATGGCGGCCAACATGCCGCATTTCCGCGCCCTGTTTCTGGATTGCGGCGACACGCTGGTTGACGAAGGGACCGAGATCAAGCGTGACGATGGCAGTGACGTGGTTATCGAGGCAAAGTTGATCGACGGCGCGGCCTCAATGATGGATGCCCTGCGCGATGCGGGCTTTCGCTTGTGTCTTGTGGCCGACGGCCCTCGCGAAACGTTTGAGAATGTCCTGAAGCCGCACGGCCTGTGGGACCATTTCGAAGCGCACGTCATCTCGGGCGATGTGGGTGTGCGCAAACCGGATCAGGCGATGTTCACTGCCGCGATGCAAGCGATGGAACTGTCGCCCGAACTGGCCGCGCAGGTGCCGATGATCGGTAACAACCTTGATCGCGACATTCTGGGTGCAAACCGAGCCGGGCATCCAAGCCTTTTCTTCCGCTGGGTGGATCGCAGGCGCACCGTTCCCAACGGTCCTGAAGATACGCCAACCTGGCACTTCACGCATATGGATCAATGTCTTCCGTTGCTGACCCATCTTGAAATTGCTCTAGATCAGAAAGTTTGAACATGAGCCACGTACTGGTTGCCGCCCCGCAGGACGGGCAGAATATTACGGCTGCGCTGCAGTCTGCCATCAACACGCTTGCCGCCGAAGGTGGCGGCCGGGTTGAACTGCCGCGTGGTGAATGGGTGGCCGGCGCAGTGCGGCTTGAATCCGGGATTGACCTGCATGTGCCACGAGGCACGACACTGACCTGTTCCGACGACTACGATGATTTCATCAACGGCACGGTTTCGGTTATGGCCGAAGACAGCGACCGTGGGTTTATCGTGGCCCGTGATGCCAAGGATATCTCGGTCACCGGTCACGGCACGATCCATGGGCAAGGGCCCAAATGGCTGTCGCGCGAAGGATTGTTTGATGGGGTTAAATGGGCCAAGTTTAACCGCCCTCGGATGGTTGTGTTTGAGGCCTGCCAGAACATTACCATTCGCGACGTAACCTTCAGCGAGGCACCGATGTGGACGGTGCATCTGGTCGCTTGTGATATGATCCGCGTGACGGACATCACCATCCTGAACGACCTGCTGATGCCCAACACCGATGGCGTGAATTTCGACAGCTGCCGTGATGCGTTCATGACCGGGTGCCGGATTGTGGCGGCCGACGACTCGGTCTGCGTGAAAACCTGCGCCAAGATGGATGCCGCTTTGAACGGCCCGGCCGAACGTATCCATGTCAGCAATTGCCATTTCACCTCGCGTTCGTGCTCGGTCAAAATCGGAACGGAGACGCATTTCGACGTGCGCGATGTCGTCTTTACCGGCCTGACCATCACCGACACCAACCGCGCCTTTGGTATCTTTGCGCGCGACGGTGGCCTGATCGAACGGATTCGTTTTGCAAATTCGACCGTCGATTGCAGCCAGGCGCCGCATACCTATTGGGGATCCGGAGAGCCGATTACGATCAATGCCCTTGCACGTGTGTCAGGGGAGGCGCCTTCAATTGTACGCGACGTGGCCGTCGCCGGCATTACCGGGCGTTGCGAAGGCGCCATTGTCGTGCATGGCGACCCAGAGCAGTTGATCGAAAACGTGCATATTTCGGCCGTGAACCTGCGGCAGGAACAAGGGGCGTTTGCACATGAGCTGTTCCTTGATCTGCGACCAGTGCCGCAAGACGTAAATGAGCTGGACGACCCGGAACTGGGTCGCCGCAATTGTTTTGTTCGCCGACCAGATGGTGGGATCTTCGGGATGGACCCCTATCCCGACGGGCTGCCTGGCATTCATGTGCGCCATGCCCTGAATGTCGAGATCGAGAACGTGCAGATTTCGCGCCCCTCGCCTTTGCCCGAAGGTTGGTCGCCGCAGGTCAGCGACAAGGGATAATCACACCGCGCCACGCTGGATCCAGTCCAGCGCCAGCGTGGCCGACCAGCCATAGTCATGGATGACCTGGTGGATGGTGGGCCGTTCCGGGTTTACCTCCGGGTCATTGCGCCCTTTGCGCGGCAGTGCAGGCGGCGACGTGGCATTGTCGTCATCATAGTATTCAAAAATCGAGCCTGTTTCGCCATGCCAGCGGGTCATGGCGTCGAGCGTGCGCGCGCGCAGATCCTCGGCGACGTCGGTCGCACCGCAACGCGCAAACCCACGTGCGATCATCCAGTTCATGTTGACCCAGACAGGTCCCTGCCACATGTCCTTGCTGTACCCTTTTTGATTGCGTGCAATAGATGGGATCGGCAAAGCGCTGCCAAACCGCGCAGGGTCTTGCAAAGCATCGATCAGGCTTTGCGCGCGCGTGCGCGAAAGCTGGCCGAGGATCAGCGGCAGAAAGCCCGTCACCGCCTGCACGCCGGTTGACCTGTCGGTGGCGGGATCAATGTCGCAGTAAAAGCCCAACTCAGCGTCCCAAAACTGTTCCATTTCAGTCTCTAACCTTGCCGCTTTGGCTGCCCAGCCTCCATTGGGATCCAGTTCCGCCATGGCCTGGTACTCTTGCGCCATGTAGCAGCTGAGATCGACGGCCTTCACAACCGAAGCACCGGCAAAGCGAGGCGAGTTGTCCATACCACTTTCGTCACAAACACTGCCCAACGCGCCGTCATCTTCGACCCACCCGAACACCGTTCCCATGGCCCGGTGTTGTTCGAACCAACGCAGGTACCGCCTGAGTCCCGGCACCAGCTCTGCAAGCCAGGCGTCGTCAGGCACCACGGCCTGAACTTCGCGCACGGCCCAGGCAAGGATAGGGGGCTGACTGCGATGCGTGCGGGTGGAATGCGGCGCAAAACTGATACCGACCTGTCCGTTTGGCAGTTGCGTATCAAATACCGCCGCCAAAGCGTGCCGCGCCAATGCGGGGTCTAAATGGCGGTACCCTATGGCGTGAAACGCGCTGTCCCACAGCCATGCCTCGCGGTGCGGCCATCGGTCAGGCGTTGTGAAACGGTGTCGGAACTGGCCCTGCGGCGCATAAACCATGGACTTCATCTGTTGTATGGCCTTGCTGGCCAGCGGACTTTCCGCGACAGGTGCGTTTTTGGCCCATACCTGCCTGGCGGCAATCTCGGCGTTTAAATCATGGGTCAGAAGGCCGTCGTTCAGAGTGCCAACCGGTGCAATCAACAGCCTGTCACCGCTTTGCAGGTGGGCGACCTCGACCCGTTCCGAATGTTGAAAGCTGAAACGCGCGGGCCCTTCGATCAGAAGGTGATGCGTGTCGATGAACGCAAATCGGACAGTTCCCAGATCAGTCTCTAACTGAGCCCAATCACTGCCAAACAGTGCTTTGGTCACCTTTCCAAACGACACCGCGGCCGGTCCCGGCAGGCGGAATTGCAAACCATCCGCGCGGCTTTGCGCGACAAGGCCGCGGTCAAAATCCGTTGGTCCATCAAGGCCAGAAAATGCAAAAAGCTGGTTGGTGCCCCAAACAGTAAGGGCGTGGGTAGGCGTGGTGGTCATGGATGTGGTCCCGAAAAGTGCCGGAACAGCCTAAGTCCACCTTTTACGACGTCAATTGAACCGGGACGGAAACTGCATCCGCCCCGGCGCGCCTGTATGAAAATTGTTTTACGTTTTGGGCTTGGGTCAGCTCAGACCCAGTTGTGCCTTCAACCCGCCAATAAAGGTGGCATCGTCAAAGTTCTTGCGGTTGGTCAGCAGTTCCTCGGCATCCGCCCCGGCGCGATACCGCAGCGTGTCGGTGCCGTCGGTCACAGCGTTCCAGATCACGTCGGCCACGACACTGGGCGGCGAAGCGTTGGCAGCGGCGTCGCCGCTCCAACCGGCAAACAGCGCCTGCACAACGGGCTGATACTCGGCCATCGCCTCGTCGTTGACGAAGTCAAACGACCGGCCGCCGAAATCGGTGGCGATCATGCCCGGTTCAACGATCTTGGTCTTGATGCCGGCGGCGGCCAGTTCAAAGTGCATCGCCTCCGAGATACCTTCGACAGCAAACTTGGTGCCGTGATACAGCGCGCCCAGCGGGAAGGTCATCTGCCCGCCGATGGACGAAATGTTTACAATTGTACCCGCGCCATTGCCACGCATATGCGGCAGCACCGCCTTTGTGGTGGCGATCAGGCCAATGACGTTGGTGTCAAACTGGCGGCGGATGCGGTCCATCGGGAACGCTTCCAGCGGGCCATAGGCGCCGTAGCCTGCGTTATTCAACAATACATCAATCTGGCCGAACTTGGCGATGCCCTCGGCCACGGCAGCCTCGATCGAAGCCTCGTCGGTGACGTCCAGACGGGTGACAAGGACATTGTCCAGTTGGGTCAGTTCGTCCTCGTTTTCGGGCGAGCGCATGGTGGCGACGACGTTCCAGCCATTTTGCTGGAACAGTTTGGCAGTGACTTTGCCAATACCCGAAGACGCGCCGGTGATCAGAATGGTTTGCGACATTGTGGAACCCTCCATGATTTGGTGTTGCTCATGAGATGGCGCATGACCAAGGGGGTTTAAATCGCAGATGGCGCCATGTGATTAACCGATTGCGCCAAACGTGTAGCCCCGGCGAACAAATCGCCGGGGCGGGGTGTTTAGACGTCCGAACGGCCCAGATCCATGACCTTGGCCCAGACTGCGGCGAACTCGGCCGCGAACCCGTTGGCGGCATCGTCGCTGCCATAGACCTCGGCCAGGGCCCGCAGTTGCGAGTTGGAGCCAAAGATCAGGTCGACCTCGGTGGCCGTCCACTTGACCGCGCCGCTGGCCCGGTCGCGGCCTTCATAGGCGTTGTCACCGGTTTTCACCCATTCGGTGCCCAGATCCAGCAGATTCACGAAGAACGCATTGTTCAGCGTGCCGGGCGTGTCGGTGAACACACCTTGTGGCGCATCGCCGTGGTTGGCCCCCAAGGCGCGCATGCCGCCGAATAGCACGGTCATTTCTGGAGCAGTCAGCGTCAGCATCTGAGCGCGGTCCACCAGCAACTCGCCCGCGGGCCGGCTGTGCCCGTCGGCCAGGTAGTTGCGGAAGCCATCGGCCCGCGGCTCCAGCACGGCGAACGAGGCCGCGTCGGTTTGTTCCGGCGTGGCATCCGTACGACCAGGTGTGAACGGCACCGAAACGCTGTGCCCGCTGGCGGCCTCGACCGCGGCACAGCCACCCAGAACAATCAGGTCAGCCATCGACACCCGCATTTCCGCCTGTGCCGCGTTGAAGGCGTCGCCCACCGCTTGCAGCTTGGTCAGCACGTCTGACAGCTCGTCGGGCGCATTCACGGACCAGCCGTTCTGCGGGGCCAGACGCAGCCGCCCGCCATCGGTGCCGCCACGTTTGTCACCAATGCGGAACGTCGCGGCCGAGGCCCACGCGGCACGCACCAGCGCGGCATTGCCAAGGCCGGTATTCAGGATCGCCTGTTTCAGCTCGGCCACCTCGGCGGCACCAATCAGCGCGTGATCGCGCAGCGGTACAGGGTCTTGCCAGATCAGCGGCGCGCCGGGCACTTCGGCCCCCAGGCCAAGTGCATAGGGCCCCATATCGCGGTGGGTCAGCTTGAACCATGCCTTGGCAAAGGCCTCGGCAAATTCAACCGGGTTTTCGTGGAACCGCTTCGAGATCGGGCCATAAACCGGGTCAAACCGCAGCGCCAGATCGGTGGTCAGCATCACCGGCTTGTGCCGTTTGGCAGGGTCATGCGCGTCGGGCACGGTGCCGTCGCCATCGGCGCCGGTGGGTACCCATTGCGTGGCGCCAGCGGGGCTGGTGGTTTTCTCCCACTCATAGCCGAACAGGATGTTGAAGAAATCATTATCCCAGGCGATGGGGTTCGTGGTCCACGCCCCCTCCAGCCCGCTGGTGATTGTATCGCCCGCGTTGCCGGTGCCAAAGCTGTTGCGCCAGCCTTTGCCCTGATCCTCGATCGCGGCGCCTTCGGGTTCGGGGCCAACATGTTCGTTGGGGTCCGCGGCGCCGTGGGTTTTGCCAAAGGTGTGGCCGCCAGCGATCAGGGCGACGGTTTCCTCGTCATCCATGGCCATACGGGCAAAGGTTTCGCGGATGTCCACGCCCGCGGCAACCGGATCGGGGTTGCCGTTTGGCCCCTCGGGGTTCACATAGATCAGCCCCATCTGGACCGCGCCCAGCGGGTTTTCCAGATCACGCTCGCCGCTATACCGGTTATCGCCCAGCCATTCGGTTTCGGACCCCCAGTAAATCTCTTCCTCGGGCTCCCAGATGTCTTCGCGGCCGCCGGCAAAGCCATAGGTTTTGAACCCCATGGACTCCAACGCGCAATTGCCTGCAAAGATCATCAAGTCGGCCCAGGAAATCGCCCGGCCATATTTCTTTTTCACCGGCCACAGCAGCATCCGCGCCTTGTCCAGATTGGCGTTGTCAGGCCACGAGTTCAGCGGCGCGAACCGTTGCGAGCCCGAAGCGCCACCGCCGCGCCCGTCGGTTACGCGATAGGTGCCGGCGCTGTGCCAGGCCATGCGCACAAAAAGCGGGCCGTAATGGCCGTAATCGGCGGGCCACCAATCCTGCGAGTCGGTCATCAAGGCAAAGATGTCCGCGCGCAGCGCGTTCAAGTCCAGCGCCGCAAAGGCCGCGCCGTAATCAAAATCGTCGCCCATCGGGTTGGTCTGCGGGCCGTTCTGGCTGAGCACTTTCAGGTTCAGCTGATTGGGCCACCATTGGTGATTGGCTACGGTGCCGACGGCCTTGTGACCTGCGACAGGGCATTTGCCCCCGTTTGCTCCGTCCATGTTTTCCTCCAAAGTCGGTTCTATCTGTTCTTGGGAATTCTCGGCGCTTTGTGGCCGCTGATCCAACTGTGCCAGATTCGATGGATCGGAAAAAATTCTTAGTTCTGATTGCGTTGATAACCTGACCTTATCGGCGCCGTGGCACTTTGCCGTTGCTCCCCCAGAAAGGGCCGATTATCACAGGGTTATGCGTACTGCGGCCAAGGGCACGATTGCCGACAAGATCACCAAGGCGTTGACCGATAAGATCATGCTGGGCGAGCTGGCCCCCGACGCCAAGCTGCCGCAGGACCATATCGCGCGCGAATTTGCCACCAGCCACGTGCCGGTGCGCGAGGCGCTGCTGCGGCTCGAGGCGCGCGGTCTGGCCGTTAGCCTGCCGCGCCGGGGTGTGCGCGTAGCGCCGTTTGACCCGGCCGATATGCGCGAAATCCGTGAAATGCGCTTGGCGTTAGAACCGGTGGCGCTGCGCCATTCGGTGCCCGCCCTGGCCCCCGATCAGGTGGCCGAGGCCGAGGCCGCGCGCGTGGCCTGCGACGAGGCCGACAATATTGTCACATGGGAGCTGGAAAACCGCCGGTTCCACCACGCCATCCTGGCCGCCTGCGGCATGCCGCGCCTGCTGGCCGAGATCGACGATCTGCAGGTGCTCAGCGCCCGGCATCTGCTGGCCACATGGCGCGCCTCGTGGGAGGAGCGCACCGACCGCGACCACCGTGCCATCATGACCGCCATCGCCAACCGCGACACCAATACCGCGGTATCGGTTCTGCAACGCCACCTGGCGCGGCTTCAATAGGCTTTGCGGGCGACGATCCAAACCGGGTCATAGGTCAGCGGCAGCCCCTCGGCCGTGCCGAACCTTGCCTGATAGGCCGCAGCGAACGCGGTCAGCCGCCGGCGGCTCCACCGCTGCCCCGAGACCCCGTTCACCCCGGTGTCGCGCAGGTGGCGCAGCACCGACAGGGCATCGGGGAAATGCAGGGTGGTTTGGCGTTGCGACAGGTGCAGAACCTGCAGGTCACCGGGCAGAACCTGCCGCCATTGGCGGGCGTTCAGGTATCCAGGCGCCGCGCCGGCCGAACCCAGCGCCCCAAGCTGAGCAAATTGCGCGGTTCCGAACCCGCTGAGCGCCAGAAGGCCGCCGGGGACCAACGCTTCGCTCAGCCGGCGCAGCGTGCCGGGCAGATCGGGCAGCCATTGCACCGTCGAGGCCGAGGCGATCAGGTCCACCCCCTGTGGCAACGCGATGTCATCCACCGACCCGGGCAGGAACACCTCGCCCGGCGCGGCGGTGGTGGCGCATTCGGCCACGAGGTCGTTCAGGATAAATTGAACACCGTTCAATTGTGCGCGCAAAGCGCGCGTCAGCACCCCGGTGCCGCAGCCGAACTCGAACACTTGTGCGATTTCTGGCGGCGCATGGGCGGCGATCTGCCTGGCCAATTCCTGCGCGATTTCTGCCTGAACCGTGGCCGCCGTGCTGTAGGTGCCAAGGCTGCGCCGGAACCCGGCGGCGATGCGTGCGGTGTCGGCGCGGGGGGTCATCTGGTCCTTCATGGCAAAACCTTGTCCCATGAATTCAGCGCGCCAAAGGGCATGTGCGGCGCATCAACCTGCTGCACGTCACAGGCCGCCCATGCGCGGGCCAGATTGGCGGGCGGAAAGATCGCGTCGCGGGTGGCGACCCAGGCCCGGTCAAACCCGGGGTCGGGCGCCGCGCCGCGGGACTGAACGGCGTTCAAATCTTCGCGCAACCGGTCGACATCCACACCCGGCAGGTCCGCCGGCTCATCGACACAGCGCCGGGCAAACCGGGCAAAGCTTGCCGGTGTCAGGCTGTCACGGGTCAGCGCGAACACGCGCGGCGGGATGCCGGTGCGCCGGTCCACCGGCGTCAGGCTGCCGCAGATCGCGGTGCGGGTGGTGAAATCAGCGTCATTGGCCGCGCACCAGTGACCCATCGTCGCCACCCCGAAGGACCAGCCCACCGCATCCACGCGCCGCGCGCCCAGATCGGGCAGGGCGGGCGGCAGATCGGCCAGGTCGTCCGAAAACAGCACATCCGCATCGCCAGTCATCCCCGCAAAGGGCGCCGCGCCAAAGCCCCAGCCACCGAACACCACCACAACGCGCGCCGCGCCGTTTTGTGTAAGCCACCGCCAGCCCATCACAGCACCCGCGCCAGCGACAGCATGGCATTGGTGATGGCGGTCAGCTCGTCCGGCGAGGTCACAAAAGGCGGCATCGTATAGATCTTGCGGCCAAACGGGCGCAGATAAACACCCAGCTCGGGCGCCATGCGATTGGCGGTGTCGGCGCTGACGTCGTGATACATCTCGATCACGCCGATGGCGCCCAGGACGCGGACATTGGCAACGCCGGGCAGGGTACGGGCGGGCGCCAGCTCGGCCTCCAGCTGCGCCTCGATCCGCGCGACGTCTTGTTGCCACGTGCCCTCCGCCAAAAGCGACAGGCTGGCCGAGGCCGCGGTGCAGGCCAGCGGGTTGGCCATAAACGTGGGCCCATGCATGAACACGCCGGGTGCGCCATGGCCGATACCCTGGGCCACGCGGTCACTGGCCATGGTGGTGGCAAAGCTGATATGCCCGCCGGTCAGCGCCTTGCCCAGGCACAGAATGTCGGGCGCGTGGTCGCAAAAGTTGGTGGCAAACATCCGGCCGGTGCGGCCAAAGCCGGTGGCGATCTCGTCATAGATCAGCAGGATGCCGTGATCATCGCACAGCCGCCGCGCGGTGTTCAGATATTCGGGGTGATAGAAATACATGCCCCCGGTGCCCTGCACCACAGGCTCGAGGATTAGCGCGGCAATCGACGCGGCGTTGGACGCCAGCACCTGTTCCAGCTGGGCCAGCCCGTTCAGCGCCGGATCGTCGACCCAGTTTTCCGTCAGTGTGATCGGCGGGCGGTCAACGAAATGCTGCATCGATAGCGCGCCGGCAAACAGGTGGTGCATGCCGGTATTGGGGTCACAAACGCTCATCGCCTTCCACGTGTCACCGTGATAGCCCGACCGGATCGTGGCAAACTGCGAGCGGCCCGGATGACCGGTGGCGTATTGGTACTGCACCGCCATTTTCATCGCGACCTCAACCGCGACCGAACCGCTGTCGCAATAGAAGATGCGGGTCAGCTGGTCGGGCGTGATGTCCAGCAATTGCTGGCCCAGCTGCACGGCGGGGTCATGCGTCAGGCCGCCGAACATCACGTGGGGCATGCGGTCAAGCTGTGCGTGCATGGCGGCAGTGATGGCGGGGTGGCGGTGGCCGTGGATGGTACACCACCATGACGACATGGCGTCGATCACGCGGGTACCGTCGGCCAGCGTCAGCCACACGCCTTCGGCCTGGGTCACGTGGTGGACGGGGCC
Source organism: Actibacterium mucosum KCTC 23349 (assembly GCF_000647975.1). Classification (GTDB taxonomy): domain Bacteria; phylum Pseudomonadota; class Alphaproteobacteria; order Rhodobacterales; family Rhodobacteraceae; genus Actibacterium; species Actibacterium mucosum. The sequence goes on along the minus strand of NZ_JFKE01000001.1, from coordinate 181,441 downwards.
GGGTTGAACAACGTTCGTGTAAGGGTGCCACAGATGGGCGCGGTCAAACTCAAACTGGGTCATCGCACGGCCTCGCGGATTGTGGCGAGGTCGATGGCTTGGGCAAAGGCCGTGCGCAGGGCGTCGGGGGAGATCGCGGGCAAAATGGGCAAGCGGCCAAGGTGATGGGTTTGGCCCATTTTGGTGATCGTGTCTTCGACCTGCGGTTCGGCGTCGCCAATGAAGGCCACGCCCACCATGTGGCAACCGGCCCCCCGCAGGGCCTGCAAGGACAATAGCGAATGGTTGATCGTGCCCAGCGCCGTGCGGGCACACAGGATGACCGGGGCCTGCCATTGCGCAAAGAGATCCAGATACAGCACATCGTCGGTCAGCGGCACCATCACACCGCCGGCGCCTTCGACCACCAGTGGGCCGTTGACCGGGGGCAGAGTCAGCGTGGCGGGGTCGATCTCCGTGCCCTCGGCAGCGGCCGCGATATGGGGCGAGGCGGGCTGCGACAGCCGGTACCCCTCGGGCTGCACCTTTGCGCCGCTCAGCCGGGCCACTGCCTGGCTGTCGGTTTCATCCTCCAACCCGGCCTGGACCGGTTTCCAGTACACCGCGCCCAGCGCCGCGGTCAGCCCGGCGCAGAACACGGTTTTGCCGATGCCGGTATCGGTTCCGGTGACCACAATCGCCGCCATTACGCCGCCTCGGCCTGCAAGGCGTTTGCGAGGGTTTCGAACATCGCGGTGATCGTCGCCGCATCCACATGTGGCGTGACCGAAATCCGCAGCCGCGCAGTGCCGCGCGGCACGGTGGGCGGGCGGATACCGCGCACATCGAACCCGGCCTCTTGCATGGTCTGGGCGATGCGCATGCAGCGTTTGTCGTCGCCAATGATCACCGGGATGATCTGGCTGTTGCCGGGCTGGGTTCCGCACAGGCGGGCGGCCTCGGACCGGGCAACACCGCCCAGTTGCAGCGCCGCCATCCGGCGCGGGTCATCGGCCACCAGCGTGCCCAGCGCCGCCCGTGTGATCGCCGCGTTCAGCGGCGCAGGGGCGGTGGAATAGATGAACCCGCGGGCGCGGTTGATCAGCGTGTCGATCAGCGGTTCCGCCCCGCAGATCAGCGCCCCGGAACTGCCCAGCGCCTTGCCGCATGTGTGCAGGCTGACCACATTCTCGCGCGATGCAAACGGGTGGCTCAGCCCGCGGCCATCGGGGCCATAAAGGCCGGTGGCATGCGCCTCGTCCACCACCAGCATGGCGTCGTGGCGGTCGGCCAGCGCGACGAATTCGTCGATGGGGGCAAAATCGCCATCCATCGAATACAGCGCCTCGATCGCGATCCAGACGCGGCCGTCGCCACCCGCCGCGCGCCAGGTGCGCAGAGCGGTTTCGGCCGCGTCGGCATCGTTATGAGCGAACGCTTGCGTGGTCGCCGGGCCCAGCCGCATCCCGTCATGGGCGCTGGCATGGATCAGCGCGTCGTGCAGGATCAGGTCGCCCTGGCGAGGTAAGCTGCTGAAAAGCGCCATGTTCGCGGTAAAGCCATTGGCCAGGTACAGCGCCGCCTGCGTGCCAAAGACCTGCGCGGCCTCGGCTTCCAGCGCCGCATGTTCGGGGTCGTTGCCGCGTAACAGGCGCGAGGCCCCGGCCCCGGTGCCCACACCCCGGTCCAGCGCTGCGCGCGCTGCATCGCGCAACAGGTCCGAATTGGCCAGGCCCAGATAGTCGTTCGACGCAAAATCCGCCCCCGCACGCGGCTGCAACCGGCGCAGCCGCCCGCGCGCATCCAGCGCCTCCAGCGCCCGACGATGCGGGTCCAGAACGCTCATCGCGCGCCGTCATCCCCCAAAGCCATCGCCCGGATGCCCAAACGAGCAAACAACGCCGCGTCTTTGTCTTCCTCGGGGTTGTCTGCAGTCAACAAGGTGTCGCCGACAAAGATCGAGTTGGCGCCGGCAAAGAAACACATCGCCTGCATTTCGTCCGTCATCTCTGTCCGGCCGGCTGACAGGCGCACATGGCTTTTGGGCATCAGGATGCGCGCCAGCGCGATGGTGCGCACGAACTCGATCGGGTCGATCTGTTCGACATCAGCCAGCGGCGTATCGGGGATCGCGATCAACTGGTTGATCGGCACGCTGTCGGGATGCTCTTTCAGCGTGGCCAGCGCTAACAGCATGTCGATCCGGTCCATCTGTTTTTCACCCATGCCGATGATACCCCCGGCGCAGACCTTGATGCCGGCCTCGCGCACGCGGTTCAGCGTGTCGATTCGGTCGGCAAAGGTGCGGGTGGTGATGATTTCCGAGTAATAGCGTTCCGAGGTGTCGATATTGTGGTTGTAATAATCCAGCCCCGCATCGCGCAAACGGATCACCTGATTGTCGTCCAGCATGCCCAGGGTCATGCAGGTCTCCATCCCCAGTTCCTTGACGCCGTGCACCATCGCCTCAAGCGCGTCCATGTCGCGATCCTTGGGGGACCGCCACGCCGCGCCCATGCAGTAGCGCGTGGCGCCGGCCTCTTTCGCCTTGCGGGCCTCGGCAAGGACCTTCTCCACCTCGATCAATTTTGCGGCCGACAGCTTGGCACCGTTACGCGCCGATTGGCTGCAATAGGCGCAATCCTCGGGGCAGCCACCGGTTTTGATCGACAGCAGTTTCGACATCTGAACCTGGTTGGGATCAAAATGCGCGCGGTGCACGGTCTGGGCTTGGAACAGCAGGTCCATGAACGGCAAATTGTAAAGCGCTTCGGCTTCTTCACGCGTCCAGTCTTGGCGGATCGGGGCGGTATCGAGCATGGCGGGCTTTCGCTAATTATAGATAGTTTTCGTATTGCTTATTCCGGGATGCCAAAAATTATAGATTTTATCAAGTGAATTCCCAAAATCTCCCTCAAATGGTCGACATTTCGCCTGTCACCAGTATGGTCGTTTCAAATAAGAACTGTCGGACAGGGGCGCGCGACATGACAGATTTCCTTTTGCTTGCCTTCATATTTCTTGCGGCGGGCGTGATTGCCGTGCCTATCGCCTCGCGGTTGGGCTTGGGGTCGGTCCTTGGCTACCTGATCGCGGGTATCGTGATCAGCCCGATCCTGGCCGTGCTGCATGTGGACGTGATCTCGATTCAGCATTTTGCCGAGTTCGGCGTGGTCATGATGCTGTTCCTTGTCGGACTGGAGCTTGAGCCACGTAACCTGTGGTCGATGCGCGGGCGGCTGCTGGGGCTTGGCGGCGGGCAGGTGGGCCTGACGGCGGCGGCGGTGATGGGCATCGCAATGCTGCTGGGGCTGCAATGGTCGATGGCGCTGGCCATCGGTCTGATCTTTGCGCTGTCGTCTACGGCGATTGTGCTGCAGTCGCTGGGCGAAAAGGGCCTTTTGAAAAGCGATGGCGGGCAGGGCGCGTTCTCGGTCCTGCTGTTTCAGGACATCGCCGTGATCCCGATGCTGGCGCTGTTCCCGCTGTTGGCCTTGCCCGAGCTGGCCCACCACGGCGCCGGCGGGCATGACGACGGCCACGGTCCGGCGCTGAGCCTTGTGGCCGGCCTGAACGGTTGGAAAACCACGTTGGTGACGCTGGCGGCCATCGCGGCGGTGGTGCTGGGCGGCAGCTTCCTGACCCGCCCGATCTTTCGCTTCATCTCGGCCGCTGGCCTGCGCGAGCTGTTCACGGCCACGGCGCTGTTCATGGTTATTGGCATCGCGCTGCTGATGTCACTGGTCGGGTTGTCCCCGGCGCTGGGCACGTTTTTGGCGGGCGTGGTTTTGGCGAACTCGGAATACCGGCACGAGTTGGAAAGCGATATCGACCCGTTCAAAGGGCTGTTGCTGGGCCTGTTCTTCATGACTGTCGGCGCTGGCATCAACTTTGCGCTGCTGGCCGAAAACCTGGTGCCCATCGTCGCGCTGACGCTGGGGCTGATGGCGCTGAAGTGCGGGGTTTTGTTATTCCTTGCGCGGCTCTTTCACATCAAAGGCAGTGACAAATGGCTGTTCGCGCTGTCGCTGGGTCAGGCGGGCGAGTTTGGTTTCGTGCTGCTGTCCTTTGCCGTGGCCAACGCGGTATTGCCGGGCGAACTGGCGGATCGGATGCTGTTGGTGGTGGCCTTGTCGATGCTGCTGACGCCTGCGCTGTTCATACTGTATGAACGCGTCATCGCCCCCCGTTACAACCAGCCGGAAGACGGCGAGGCCGACGATATCGACGAGCGCAACCAAATCATCATCGCCGGTATGGGGCGTGTGGGTGGTTTGATTGACCGGATGCTCAGCGCCGCCGGGTATACCACCACCGTGATTGATTTCAGCGCGGTGCAGCTGGAAAACCTGCGTCGGTTCGGCCTGCGCGCCTATTACGGCGACGCCACGCGGCCCGACCTATTGCACGCCGCCGGTATTGCCGAGGCGCGGGTTTTGGTCATTGCCATCGACGACAAGGAGAAGGTGACCGAGCTGACGCGCTATGCGATTCAGAATTATCCAGACTTGCACGTGGTCGCACGAGCGATTGACCGCGAGCATGTGTATCAGCTGTGGCATGCCGGGTGTCGCGATATTATTCGCGAAACTTTCGACAGCTCGCTGCGCATGGGCCGTTCTGCCTTCGAAGCCATGGGTATTTCGCGCGACCATTCCGATAAGATGGTCGAGGCTTTTGCCGCAATGGATCGCAAGGTATTGGCGTCGATGGCGGACGTTTTTGACCCCGACGTCCCAAACAATGAGAACGAAGCCTTCATAACTGGTGTGCGAGACAGGTTAGGTGGTTGGCAGGAAGAGATGGGTGCCGAAATGGCCCGTATTCGCGGCATTCGCCCGACACAAGCAGAGACTGAAACACCAAACGATGCCCCACAGGGCAAGAAGATCGAGGGATAGACACATGAGACAGCTTGGACTGGCGATAGCGGCTGCGCTGCTGCCTTTCGCGGCCATGTCGCAGGAATTGGCAATCAAGCCGGTCAAGGTGATCACCATTGAAAAGTCGGAACAGGTATTGGAGCGTCATTTCTTTGGCAAAGTCGTTGCGCGCCAAACCGTTGATCTGGCGTTTCAGGTTGGCGGGCAGGTTTTGATGCTTGATGCGATTGAAGGAACCGACGTCGCAGCGGGCGCAGTAATTGCACAGCTGGATCTTGTGCCATTTGAATTGGCCGAAGAACAGGCGCGGCTGCAAAAAGAACAAGCGGACCGGACGGTGACCCGCCTGACACGTCTGCAGGGCTCGTCCGTTAGCCAGGTTTCCGTGGATGACGCGCAAACTGCGGCAGGGCTGGCCGGGATCGCCCTGCGCAATGCCGAGGATTCGCTGTCCAAGGCCACGTTGCACGCTCCGTTCGATGCTGTTGTCGCCGCCCGAAACGTCGAGACATTCTCGACCGTGTCCCCCGGCATGCCAGTGGTTCGTTTGCATGATATGTCCGAACTGCGGATCGAGATTGACGTGCCCGAGATCCTGTTTCAGCGCGCCGGTGAAGACCCCAGCGTGGAGATCACCGCGCAGTTTCCGTTCAGCGCCAAAGAATACCCATTGGATGTGCGTGAGTTCAACGCCGAGGCTTCGGCCATCGGACAGACCTATCAACTGACCTTTGCACTGCAAACGCCCGAGGATTTGCGTGTTCTGCCAGGGTCATCGGTCACCGTACGTGCCCGTCTGAATGAAGGCCGCGCACGCACGCTTGTCCCGCCCACCGCTCTGGGTGTCGCAGCAGACAAGTCACTTTATGTGGTGGCATTCGATGCGGGTGAGGGTGACACCGGCGTTGCACGCCTCATTCCTGTAAAGGCCGAATCCACTGCGAATGGTGACTTTTTGATCACCAGCGGGCTGGATGATGGCGCCGTTGAAATCCTGGCGACCGGTGTAGACAACGTGGCTGACGGCCAGACGGTGCGCCGCTTTGGCGGCTTTCCGAATTAAGGGGGGCAGGGGATGTTCAACGTTGCACGCGGCGCCATCAACCGGTCGCTGACCATTTGGATCGTGATGCTGACCTGTCTTTTGGGCGGGCTGTGGGGTTTCAATACGATCGGAAGGCTGGAGGATCCGGCCTTTACCATCAAAACGGCCGTTATTGTCACGCAGTACCCCGGCGCCAGCGCTGAACAAGTTGCGCGCGAGGTCTCGGAACCGTTGGAATCGGCGATTCAGAAGATGGCCGAGGTGGACCGGATCGAAAGCATCAACCAACCGGGCATCTCGGTGATCGAGGTGGAGATCAAACCAACCTTCGACGGAACCGAACTGCCGGATGTCTGGACCAAGCTGCGCGCGCGGGTCAATGACGCCGTGGGCGATCTGCCGCAGGACGCCGCGCATCCTTTTGTGAATGACGGGTTTGGCGACGTTTTTGGGCTGTTTTACGCTGTTACGGCCGAAGGGTTTTCCGACGCCGAGAAACATGAGCTGGCCACCTATTTGCGCCGCGAATTGCTGGCCGTGAACGGCGTTGCGGATGTCGAGGTTGCGGGTCTGCCCCAAGAAGCAATTTTTGTTGAGCCCCGCATGGCTGTTGCCGTTAACCAGGGCGTTCCGCCGCAAGCGTTGGCGGGCGCCATCTCTACGGCCAACAGCGTGACACCTGCCGGAGCGCTGACCACTGACCGCCGACGGGTAGAGTTGAGCACGCCCGAAGGCTCGGATTCCGTGGCCGAGATCGCAGGCCTGTCCATCGGCGTGGGGGGTGAGGTTCTGAACCTTGTCGATATCGCCGATGTCTCACGCGGGCGGGTGGCCAACCCGAACTTGATGATCCGGTTCAACGGGGTCGAGGCGTTCACGCTGGGCGTCGCCGGAATTTCGACCGAAAACATTGTCGATATAGGCCACCGCGTGGATGCGCGCCTTGCAGAGTTGGATGCAAATATCCCTCTTGGCGTGACCATCGCCCCGATTTACCAGCAACATATCGTGGTGGAAGAGGCATCTAACGCTTTCCTTGTGAACCTTGCGATGTCGGTTGCCATTGTGGTCGCCGTGCTGGCGCTGTTCATGGGGGTGCGTGCAGCCATTGTTGTAGGAACAACCCTGCTGCTGACCGTTGTGGGTACTGTCTTTCTGATGGCGATATTCGCGATCGAGATGGAGCGGATTTCGCTGGGCGCGCTGATCATCGCCATGGGTATGCTGGTCGACAACGCGCTGGTGGTGGCCGAGGGCATGCAGATCGCGATGCTGCGCGGCAAATCCTCGCGCGATGCGGCGGACGAGGCGGCGGGCAAGACGCAGATCCCCTTGCTGGGCGCTACGGTGATTGGCATCATGGCCTTTGCCGGGATCGGGCTCAGCCCCGATGCGACGGGCGAGTTCCTGTTCTCGCTTTTTGCGGTGATCGCGATCTCACTTTTGCTGAGCTGGATATTGGCCATCACGGCCACGCCTCTGTTGGCCCACTATTTCTTCAAACAAGGCAGCGGCGAGGCGCATGACGCCTATGGCGGGCTGCTGTTTCGGGCATATGGGGCGGTTCTGCGTGGCGCATTGCGGTTGCGATGGCTGGTGCTGATGGCGCTTGTTGGGGTCACTGTGGCCTGCTTTGCCGGGTTCGCCAATGTGAAACAGCAATTCTTTCCCGATTCGAATACGCCGCTGTTTTTTGTGCATTACAAGCTGCCGCAAGGGGCCGACATCAACACCACCAGCGCCGACCTGAAGAGGGTCGAAGCTTGGTTGGCCGAGCGGGCCGAGGTTGTGGATGTATCGGCCTTTATCGGGCAAGGCGCGACGCGGTTTATGCTGACCTATCCCACGCAGCGCGCCAATCCCAGCTATGGCCACTTGATCGTGCGGACCGAAAACATCCAGCAGATTCCGCAGCTGCAAGCGGATTTGGAGCAATTCGGACGAAGCACCCTTATCAGCGGCGAGTTTCGAACCCGGCGTTTGGTCTTCGGTCCCGGCGGAGGAGACCCGATCGAAGTGCGGTTTTCTGGCCCCGACGCGGATGTATTGCGTCAATTGGGTCACGACGCAATCTCGTTGCTGTCGGATGAGGAAAACCTGATCGACCTGCGGATAAACTGGCGCGAGCGCACGCTGGCGCTCGAGCCCGTCTATGCCACCGAGCGCGCCCAAACCGCCGGCATCACGCGCGAGGACGTGGCCGGCGCGTTTCTCTTTGCCACCGATGGTTCGCGCGCCGGGGTTTACCGCGAGGATGAACGTCAGATACCCATCATCGTGCGTGTGGCGCCCGATGCTGGGCTGGGGCTGACCGACCAGGTGGTGTATTCGCAGAACGTCAACCGTTTCGTGCCGGTCGAACAGGCCATCGACGGGATGCAGATCAAACCGCGCGACACGCTGATCTTCCGCCGCGACCGGGTGCAGACGCTGACCGTTTCCGCCGACATCCCCCCATCGATGACCGCCGCCGAGGTGCACACCGCCATTCGCGCGCGGATCGAGGCGATGGCGCTGCCGGTGGGGTACAAGATGGAATGGGGCGGCGAGTTCGAAAGCGCCGGCGATGCCCAGGCCAGCCTGGCCGGGCAATTGCCGCTCAGCCTGATCGTGATGGTGCTGATCTCGGTCCTGCTGTTTGGGGCGCTGCGCCAACCGATCATCATCTGGCTGCTGGTGCCGATGTCTGTGAACGGCGTGGCAATCGCGCTGTTGGGCACGGGGCTGCCGTTCACCTTTACCGCGCTTTTGGGCCTGCTCAGCCTTTCGGGCATGCTGATCAAGAACGGCATCGTTCTGGTGGAAGAGATCGACCTGGTGGAAGAGATCGACCTGGTGCGCGAAACCGGCCTGCCCCTGCGCGAGGCTATTGTGCAGGCCAGCGTGTCGCGCCTGCGCCCGGTGGTGCTGGCTGCGGCTACCACGATCCTGGGCATGGCGCCCCTGCTGACCGACGCGTTTTTTGTGTCGATGGCGGTGACGATCATGGGTGGTCTTGCGTTTGCGTCGGTCCTGACGCTGATTGCGGCGCCGGTGCTGTATGACGTGTTCTTCAGCCGCGCGGCCCGCCGCGCAGGTGGTGCACAAGAAATGGGCAGTGAAGCCGTTGTTGCCTGAAAATTCTGCTCTGCGGCGCGGGGTTGCCTGATCCCGCGCCGCATGGCGTTTACTTCGCCCGGGATAGCATCGACTTGAGTGCCCATGATGTCCCGTCTGTCCATTGTCGTTGTCGAACGCGACCGCGAGCGCGCCCTGTTGATCGTCGACAGCCTGAAGGCCGCTGGTGATCACGATGTCTTTGTCATTGCAGAGGAAACCGGGCTTGCGCGGCGAATCTCTGAACGAAATCCGGATGTGGTTCTGGTGGATGTCGCCAGCCCCTCGCGCGATATGCTGGAAGAGCTCACATTGGCCTCCAGCCCATTGGATCGGCCGGTGGCCATGTTCGTGGATCAGTCGGACGATGGCCTAACCGCGGCCGCAATCGAGGCCGGCGTGTCTGCTTATGTCGTGGACGGGCTGCGGGCTGATCGGATCAAACCGGTGCTGGACGCTGCGATTGCGCGGTTCCACATGTTCCGCCGCATGCGCAACGAGTTGGAGGCAACAAAACGCGCCCTAGAAGAACGCAAAATCATCGACCGCGCCAAAGGTCTTTTGATGAAGGCGCGGGGCATTGAAGAAGACGAGGCCTATGCCTTGCTGCGCAAAACCGCGATGGATCAGGGCCGCAAGGTTGTCGATGTCGCCGAGGCGCTGGTTACCGCGGCGGGGTTGTTGTCATGAAGGTGGAAACCATCCGCGCGGGGTATGTGCCGCTGGTCGACGCCGCGCCGCTGATCGTAGCCCATGAAATGGGGTTTGCTGCCGAAGAGGGGTTGCATATCGCCTTGCACAAGGCGCCGTCATGGTCGTCGCTGCGTGATATGTTGGTCTTTGGGCAAATTGATGCCGCGCACATGCTGTCGCCGGTTCCTGTAGCCATGCGCCTGGGCATGGGGGGCGTACAAACTCCGCTGGATGCGCTAAGCGTGCTTTCAGTGAACGGGCCGGTAATTGGCGTGTCGCGTGCGATCGAGGCGCGGTTGCGTGAAGCCGGATATGACTTCGATTTTTCCGATGCTGGCAAAGCGGGTGCCGCGCTGGCAGCGGCATGCGAAGGGCCGCTGCGTTTTGGCGTGCCGTTCCCGTTTTCGATGCATGTTGAACTGCTGCATTATTGGCTGAACGGTTTGTCTGACCGGGTGCCGGGCCCGCCTGCTATTCACACCATTCCCCCGCCCTTGATGGCACGCGCCATGGCGGATGGCGAGATTGACGCCTTTTGCGTGGGCGAGCCATGGGGTTCGATGGCGGTGGAAAACGGCTCGGGCGCGCTGTTGTTGCCGGGCAATGCGATTTGGGCGTCAGAGCCGGACAAGGTGCTGGCTGTGCGTCACGAATGGGCCGAGGCGCAAGGTGAGTTGACCGGGCGTCTGCTGCGTGCTGTTTGGCGCGCCGGGCGTTGGTTGGCCGAAGGTGGTCAGCAAACCACTGCATCCGAAATTCTGGCGCGCCCTGATTACCTTGGTGTACCTGCCGAGGTTATCGACCGGGCCTTTACCGGGCGTCTTGTGATCTCGAACCATGGCGACGAACGCGTCGTCCCACGCTTTCTTGACTTCCACCATGGTGCGGCAACTTTCCCGTGGCGCAGTCAGGCCGCGTGGATCGGGGCGCAGTTGGCTAAACGGGCCGGTCAGGATATTGCCGCTGCTATTTCTATAGCCAAAACAGTGTTTCGCACGGACCTGTACCGCGAGCATCTGCGCGACGTAGTCTCGGATATGCCGGGCGCTTCAGAGAAACTGGAGGGCGCAATCTCGGTGGAAACCACTGCTGCTTCAGAATCGGGCAGGCTGTTTCTACAGCCCGATCCGTTTTTTGATGGCCGAATTTTTGACCCGCTCAGCGCCAAGAGGTGAAAAATTAGGCAGAATTGCCGCATTGCAGCACGGGACGTTTGAGTTTGGGCGCATAACGCCTTGTAACCCTTCCTTCCCAAAGGGCATCACCTTTGCAGGGAACAACGCTGTTCCTCTCCTCCTTACCCTCGAAGACGTGGGTGACTTTGAGCAAGGCCGCTCGACCCTTTGCATGATGTGCAAAGTGAGTCAGTGGCCTTTTTTCGTTTTTGCCCCGCAGCTTTTGTGGGGCCTGACATGGGAATTGGAATGAAACGCATCGCTTCTCTCCTCGTCGCGTCCACGCTGATGGCGGGTTCTGCTTCGGCCGAGCTGTTGGACCTTGAAAAAGACGAGCTGACTTTTGGCTTTATCAAACTCACCGACATGGCGCCGCTGGCTGTTGCCTATGAACAGGGCTACTTCTTGGACGAAGGCCTGTTCGTGACCCTGGAAGCCCAGGCCAACTGGAAAGTTCTGCTGGACGGCGTGATCGACGGTCAGCTGGACGGCGCGCATATGCTGGCCGGTCAGCCGCTGGCCGCGACCATCGGTTTTGGTACCGAAGCCCACATTATCACGCCGTTTTCGATGGACCTGAACGGCAACGGTATCACCGTGTCGAACGAGATCTGGGCCCAGATGAAAGAGCACATCCCGCACGAGGATGGCAAACCCGTCCACCCGATCAGCGCCAGCGCGCTGAAGCCGGTGGTCGAGGATTACGCCGCCCAGGGCAAGCCGTTCAATATGGGCATGGTGTTCCCGGTTTCGACCCACAATTACGAGCTGCGCTATTGGCTGGCTGCCGGTGGTCTGGAGCCCGGTTTCTATAGCCCCGAGAACATCACCGGCCAGATTGGTGCCGATGTTCTGCTGAGCGTGACGCCGCCGCCGCAGATGCCCGCCACGATGGAAGCCGGCACCATCTACGGTTACTGCGTGGGTGAACCGTGGAACCAGCAGGCCGTGTTCAAAGGCATCGGTGTTCCGGTGATCACCGATTACGAGCTGTGGAAGAACAACCCCGAGAAAGTATTCGGCATCACCAACGAGTTTGCCGAACAGTATCCGAACACGACTCTGGCCGTGACCAAGGCGCTGATCCGTGCCGCGATCTGGCTGGATGAAAACGACAACGCCAACCGTCCGGCGGCCGTGGAAATCCTGAGCCGCCCGGAATATGTGGGCGCCGATTATGAGGTGATCGCCAACTCGATGACCGGTACGTTCGAATACGAAAAGGGCGACAAGCGCGAAGTGCCTGATTTCAACGTGTTCTTCCGGTACAACGCGACGTATCCGTTTTATTCCGATGCCATCTGGTACCTGACGCAGATGCGCCGCTGGGGTCAGATCGCCGAGTACAAGTCGGACGATTGGTATCACGAGACCGCCAAGAAAGTGTACAAGCCCGCGATCTATCTGGAAGCGGCGCGTCTGCTGGTTGACGAGGGTCTGGCCAACGAAGCCGACTTCCCCTGGGACAGCGACGGCTACAAGGCCGCGACGCCTGCCGAAGATATCATCGACGGCATCCCCTATGACGGCCGCACGCCCAACGCGTATCTGGAAAGCCTGCCGATTGGCCTGAAGGGTGAGCAGAAAGTGGTTGGGGTCGAGGTTCAGGGCTGAGCCTTCGGGCGGGACGGCGCTCGCGCTGCGCGCATCGCCCCGCCCACCCTCCCACAGCGTTAATCCCCGCAGAGGACATGTTATGACCGCGATCGATCCCCAAGCCCTGAGCGCAGACGAGGCCCGCGAAGCCCGCCGTGCCCGGCTGTTTACCCGTATCAACAAGGCCGATGCCTGGTTCCAGGTTCTGGGGCTGAGCTGGGTCACCCCGGTTCTGAAGGCTGCCGCCGGCGACAACCCGCGCGCGCAGATGAAGGATATCTGGCGCCTTTTGGGGGTGCCGCTTTTGGCGATTGCGGCGTTTTTGGCGTTGTGGGGCACATTGGCGCCCACGGTTCAGACATCGCTGGGGGCGGTGCCGGGGCCTGCGCAGGTTTGGGAGCAGGCGGTGAACCTGCACGAAGATGCCGCCGCGAAAGCCCAGGCGCGGGGCGATTTTGAGGACAAGCTGGCGACACTGAACGAGCGCCGTGTGGCAGCTGGCAAAGAGCCGGTGCAGAAAGCCTATACCGGGGCGCCGTCTTATTACGCGCAGATCTGGACCTCGATCAAAACCGTGTTCTTCGGGTTCTTGATTGCCACCGTGATCGCGGTGCCGTTGGGCATTATGGCGGGGCTGAGCCCCACGGCAAATGCTGCGATCAACCCGATGATCCAGATCTTTAAGCCGGTTTCTCCCCTGGCCTGGCTGCCGATTGTCACGATGGTCGTGTCAGCGCTTTACACCACCAATGACGGGTTGTTTGCCAAGTCGTTCCTGAACTCGGCCATCACCGTGACCTTATGTTCGCTGTGGCCGACATTGATCAACACCGCACTGGGTGTGGCGTCGATCGACAAGGACCTGGTGAACGTATCCAAGGTGTTGAAAATGAACACCTATACCAAGATCACCAAGCTGGTTCTGCCCTCGGCCCTGCCGCTGATCTTTACCGGGTTGCGCCTGAGCCTGGGCGTGGGCTGGATGGTTCTGATTGCCGCCGAGATGCTGGCGCAGAACCCCGGTTTGGGCAAGTTCGTGTGGGATGAGTTCCAGAACGGCTCGTCCAGCTCGCTGGCCAAGATCATGGTGGCGGTGTTCACCATCGGGATCATCGGCTTCCTGCTGGACCGTCTGATGTACGCCATCCAGTCGATGTTCACCTTCACGAATAACCGGTGATCGCAGATGTCTGTACTTGAGTTCAAAAACGTCTCGAAAAGCTTCGGCGAAGGCACCGCCAAGACCGATGTTCTGAAAGACATCAACCTGGCGGTGGCAGAGGGCGAGTTTCTGGTTCTGCTGGGCTTCTCGGGCACCGGGAAGACGACACTGATCAACCTAATGGCGGGGCTGGAAAGCCCCACCAAGGGCGACGTGACGTTCAAGGGTAAGCCGATCACCGGCCCCGGCCCGGAACGCGGCGTGATCTTTCAAAGCTACTCGTTGATGCCGTGGCTGACGGTGAACGGCAATGTGGGGCTGGCGGTGGACACGATGTTCCCCGGCCTGTCCAAGGCCGAGAAGGCCGAGAAGGTTGCGCATTACGTCAACATGGTGGGGCTGGGCCACGCCACGACCCGGCGTCCGGCGGAGCTGTCGGGCGGTATGCGCCAGCGGGTGAACGTGGCGCGTGCCTTGGCGATGGACCCCGAGGTTTTGTTGCTGGACGAGCCACTTTCCGCGCTGGACGCACTGACCCGCGCCAATCTGGCCGACGAGATCGAGGCGATCTGGGACGCTGACAAAAAGACCTGTGTGCTGATCACCAATGACGTGGACGAGGCCATTTTGCTGGCCGACCGCATTATCGCGCTGAACCCCGATGGCACGTTGGGGGATGAGTTCAAGGTGACGATCCCGCGGCCGCGCGAGCGGGGCGCGATGAACACCGACGAGACGTTCAAGTCGCTGCGCATGCAGGTGACGAATTACCTGATGGATGTGGGCATCAAGGCGCGCGTTGAGGGTACCAAAGAGCTGCCCGATGTCACGCCGATCCACGGGGTGCCGACGGCTGTGGCCAAGGCACAGGAGGGGTTGCTTGACGAACGCTTCCTCGATTTCAGCCAGCTTCACAAGGTGTACCCAACGCCCAAGGGCCCGCTGACTGTGGTTGAAGACTTCGATCTGAAGATCAACCGGGGTGAGTTCATCAGCCTGATCGGGCATTCGGGTTGTGGCAAGTCAACGGTTCTGACCATGGCGGCGGGGCTGAACGAGATCTCGAAAGGGGCGATCAAGCTGGATGGCCGGCATGTCGAGGGGGCCGACCCCGAACGCGCTGTGGTGTTCCAGTCGCCCAACCTGTTCCCGTGGCTGAGCGCGCGCGAGAACTGCGCGATTGGCGTCGACAAGGTGTATCCGCGCGCCAGCCAGGCCGAGCGTCAGGACGTGGTGGAATATTATCTGGAGCGTGTGGGTCTGGCCGACGCGATGGACCGTCCGGCGCATTCCATGTCGAACGGCATGCAGCAGCGTGTGGGGATCGCGCGGGCCTTTGCCCTGTCGCCCAAATTACTGTTGCTGGACGAACCGTTCGGTATGCTGGACAGCCTGACCCGGTGGGAGCTGCAAGAGGTTCTGATGGAGGTCTGGTCGCGCACCAAGGTCACCGCGATCTGCGTGACCCATGACGTGGACGAGGCCATCCTTTTGGCCGACCGCGTGGTGATGATGACCAACGGCCCGCAGGCCACCATCGGCAAGATTGTTGACGTGGACCTGCCGCGCCCGCGCACCCGCAAGGCGCTGTTGGAGCATCCCGACTATTACACCTATCGCCAGCAGGTTCTGGATTTCCTCGAGGAATACGAACATGGCGCGAAACCCAAACCCAAGGCCAAGCCCGAAGCGGCCAAGGCCATTGCGGCGGAGTGAAGGGTATGACCAAGAAATTGATCGTAATCGGGGCCGGCATGGCCTCGGGGCGGGCCATCGAACACCTGATCGAGGGCGACGCCGACGCTTATGACATCACCCTGTTCAACGCCGAGCCGCGCGGGAACTATAATCGCATCATGCTGTCGCCGGTTCTATCCGGTGAAAAGACATACGAAGAGATCGTCACCCATGACGACGCCTGGTATGCCGAGAACAAGGTAACCACGCGGTTTGGCGAGAAGGTCGTTAATATCGACCGCGCCGCCAAGACGGTGACGGCCGAAAATGGCGACGTTCTGGCCTATGACAAGCTGCTGTTTGGCACCGGGTCGAACCCGTTCATGATCCCGCTGCCGGGCCATGATCTGGACGGGGTGATCGCCTATCGCGATCTGGAAGATACCGAACGCATGATGGGTATGGGCGCGGGCAACAAGGTGGTTGTCATCGGCGGGGGGCTGTTGGGCCTCGAGGCTGCTGCTGGCATGGCCGCGCGCGGGGCCGACGTGACCGTGGTGCACATTATGGGCCACCTGATGGAACGCCAGCTGGACGAGGCCGCGGGGTATCTGCTGCGCAAGGCGCTGATCGACAAGGGCATCACCGTGATGTGCAGCGCTAACTCGAAAGAGATTTTGGGCCAGGATGGCAAAGTGCGCGCGCTGATGCTGGATGACGGCACCGAACTGCCTTGCGAGTTGCTGGTGATGGCCGTTGGCATCCGCCCCAACGTCGCGCTGGCGCAAGCGGCCGGTCTGGCCGTGGGGCGCGGGATCCACGTGGATGATCAGCTGCTGACCTCGGATGAAAACATTCTGGCGGTGGGCGAATGCGTGGAACATGACGGCGCGCTTTTTGGCCTTGTCGCCCCGCTTTATGATCAGGCCAAGGTGGTGGCCAAAACCCTGCTGGGTGAAGACGCCGCCTTTGTTCAGCGCGAGGTGTCGACCAAACTGAAGGTGACGGGGTGCGACCTGTTCAGCGCCGGCGATTTCGCCGATGGTGAAGGGCGCGAGGACATCGTGTTTCGCGATCCGGCGCGCGGTGTCTACAAACGCCTGGTGATCGAAGACAACAAGATCATCGGCGCCGTGATGTATGGCGACACGGCCGATGGCAACTGGTTTTACGGCCATATCAAGGACGGCACCGATATCGCCGAGATGCGCGACACGCTGATCTTTGGTCCGGCTTATCAGGGGGGTGCCGCCGCGGACCCTTTGGCGGCCGTTGCAGCCTTACCGCCTGAGGCGGAAATCTGTGGCTGTAACGGCGTAAGCAAGGCAGACATCGTGGCCTCGATCGAAGGGGGCGCCACCACGTTGGAGGATGTGCGCGCCCAGACCAAGGCCAGCGGCTCGTGCGGGACCTGCACCGGGCTGGTGGAACAGGTTCTGTCCTTCACGCTGGGTGATCGCTTCGTATTGCCGACGGCCAAGCCGATGTGCGGCTGTACCGACCTGACGCACGAGGATGTGCGCCGCCTGATCAAGACGAAAGAGCTGAAAAGCCAGGAGGCCGTGTGGCAAGAGCTGGGTTGGAAAACCCGCAATGGCTGTCACGTGTGCCGCCCGGCGATCAACTATTACCTGCTGGCCGATTGGCCTATTGAATATCAGGACGATCCGCAAAGCCGGTTCGTGAACGAACGCAAACACGCCAACATCCAAAAGGATGGCACGTTCAGCGTTGTGCCGCGCATGTGGGGTGGGATCACCACCCCGGACGAGCTGCGCGCGATTGCCGATGCGGCCGACAAGTACAACGTGCCGACGGTGAAGGTGACCGGTGGGCAGCGGATCGACCTTCTGGGTGTCAAAGGCGAGGATCTGCCGGGCATCTGGTACGATCTGAACCAGGCCGGCATGGTCTCGGGCCACGCCTATTCCAAGGGGCTGCGCACGGTGAAAACCTGTGTTGGGTCCGATCATTGCCGGTTTGGCACGCAGGACAGCACCGGTTTGGGTGTGAAGCTGGAAAAGCACCTGTGGGGCAGCTGGACCCCGCACAAGCTGAAGCTGGCCGTGTCGGGCTGCCCGCGCAACTGCGCCGAGGCGACGTGCAAGGATATCGGCGTGATCTGCGTGGATTCGGGATACGAGATCCATGTGGCCGGCGCCGCCGGCATGGAGGTCAAAGAGACTGAGGTTCTGGCCAAGGTCACCACCGAGGACGAAGCCATCGAAATGATCAGCGCCATGACGCAGATCTATCGCGAAAACGCCAAGTATCTGGACCGGGTGTTCAAATGGGTCGACAAGGTGGGCCTGGACTGGGTCAAGGCCCAGATCGTGGACGACGCCGAGAACCGCAAGGCGCTGGCCGACCGGTTCGAGCTGTCGCAATCGGTCTATCGCGCCGACCCCTGGGCCGAACATGCGGCCAAGAAGGCCGAAACCTATCAACCCCTTGCAGATCTGACCCTGGAGGCCGCGGAATGAGCTGGATTGATATTGGCGCGATTGACGACATTCCGCTGCGCGGGGCGCGGATCGTCAAGACATCCATGGGCTGCGTCGCGGTGTTTCGCACGGACACAGAGGAGGTATTCGCCACCGCCGATCGCTGCCCGCACAAGGGCGGTCCCCTGTCCGAGGGGATCGTCCACGGGCGGTCGGTGACCTGCCCGCTGCACAATTGGGTGTTCAGCCTGGAAAGCGGTCAGGCGCAAGGCGCCGACGAGGGGCAGATCGCCACCTATGCCACGCGCGTCGAAGGCGGCCGCATCCTGCTGGACGGTACGGTTCTGGCCAACCGCTCGGCCGCGTGATGGACGGCGCGGCGGACCAACAGCGGCTGACGGCGGTTGATGCGCCGGCAGCGATCCGCACCACCTGCCCCTATTGCGGTGTGGGCTGCGGGGTTCTGGCCACGCCCGATGGCAGGGGCGGGTTGGACATCAAGGGCGATCCGGACCACCCGGCCAACAAGGGGCGTTTGTGTTCCAAGGGCTCGGCGCTCGGCGAGACCCTCGCGCGCGAGGGTCGTCTTCTCGCCCCGCAGATCGGCGAACGAACCGCAAGTTGGGACGACGCGCTTGATCTGGTTGCCGACCGGTTCCGCCGGACCATCGCAGAACACGGGCCCGACAGCGTGGCCTTTTACGTGTCGGGTCAGTTGCTGACCGAGGATTATTACGTGGCCAACAAGCTGATGAAAGGGTTCATCGGTTCGGCCAATATCGACACCAATTCGCGTCTGTGCATGGCCTCGAGCGTGGCAGGACACAAGCGCGCCTTTGGCACCGACACCGTGCCGGGCCAGTACGAGGATCTGGAAGAGGCTGACCTGATCGTGCTGGTTGGCTCGAACCTGGCGTGGTGTCATCCGGTGCTGTTTCAGCGTATCGTGGCGGCCAAGGCGGCCCGGCCGGGTATGAAGGTGATCAATGTTGACCCGCGCGTCACCGCGACCTCGGACCTGGCCGATCTGCATCTGGATATTGCGCCGGGTGGCGATGTGGCTTTGTTCAATGCCTTGTTGGTTGCATTGGCCGATGGCGGGCAGGTGGATGCAGATTACGTCGCGCGCCACGTGGACGGGTTTGACGCCGCGCTGGCACAGGCGCGCGCGGACGATGCCGACGCCACCGGCCTGTCGCCGGAAAAGCTGAGCGAATTTCTGCGCCTTTGGACCGGCACCCGCAAGGTGGTGACGATCTATAGCCAAGGCGTGAACCAGGCCCGCAATGGCACCGACAAGGTGAACGCCATTCTGAACTGTCATCTGGCCACCGGCCGCATCGGCCGCCCCGGCATGGGCCCGTTCAGCGTGACCGGTCAGCCCAACGCCATGGGTGGGCGCGAGGTGGGCGGTCTGGCCAATATGCTGGCCTGCCATCTGGACCTCGAAAACGCCGAGCACCGCGCGGCGGTTAAGACGTTCTGGGATGCGCCGACCATTCCCGATGCCCCCGGCGCCAAGGCGGTCGACATGTTCCGCAAGGTTGGCAATGGCCAGATCAAGGCGATCTGGATCATGTGCACCAATCCCGCCGTCAGCATGCCTGATGCCGGCGATGTGCGGGCGGCTTTGCGGGGCTGCGACTTTGTGGTGGTCTCGGACATGTTCGGCGATACCGACACGGCGAAACTGGCGCATGTGCGGCTGCCCGCCACCGGCTGGGCCGAGAAAGACGGCACCGTCACCAATTCCGAACGCCGCATCAGCCGTCAGCGCGGCATGCTGCCCCCGCCCGGTCAGGCGCGCCACGATTGGGACGTGCTGTCCGACGTGGGCCGGCGCATGGGCTGGCCGCGCGCCTTTGACTATGCCAGCCCGGCCGAGATTTTCCGCGAATACGCGGCGATGACGCAGCTGTCGGTGGATTTCGGCAAAGATCTGGACCTGACACCGCTGGCAGAGCTTTCGGACAGCCAGTTCGACGCCATGGCGCCGGTCAGCTGGCCGCTGCGCCCCGACGGCGCGGCGCAGCGCTTCTTTGCCGATGGCGGGTTCTTCACCGATACCGGCCGGGCGCGCATGTTGCCCGTGTCGGGCGCCTTGCCGCGCGACATGCGTGATGGCGCGGCCCCGTTCCGGCTGAACACCGGCCGGGTGCGCGACCATTGGCACACCATGAGCCGCACCGGCATGGCGCCCAAGCTGAGCCAGCACCTGGCCGAACCCTATGTGGAAATCCACCCCGCCGACATGGCGCGGCTGAACCTGCGGCCCGCCGATATTGCCACGATCGAGGCGAACGGTCAGCCCGTTCTGCTGCGCGTCATGCCCAGTACCAAGGTTAAACCGGGCGCGGTTTTTGCGCCGATCCACTGGACCGATCAGGTCGCGTCCTCGGCAATTGTCAGCCGCTTAACCACCAAGGACACCGATCCGTTTTCGGGGCAGCCCGACAGCAAGGGCGCGGCGGTATCGATCCGCAAATTCGACGCCACGTGGTACGGTTTCGCGGTATCTGCCTCGCGGCCAAACCCCGATTGCGCTTATTGGGCGCTGGCCAGAACCGGTGATGGTTGGCGTGCGGAGCTGGCCGGGCTGCGCGCGCCCGCCAATTGGGAAGACCACGCCCGCCAGATGTTCAACCTGCCACAGGCCGAGGCCGTTTCTCTGATCGACGCCGAGGCCGGCCTGGCCCGCGTGGCGCTGGTGCTGGATGGCGTGACTCGTGCCGCCCTGTTTGTTGCGCCGCAACCCGTGGCCGTTGCCCGTAGTTTCCTGACCGGCGCGCTGGGCGACTCCGCCGATCTGGTTTTGCCCGGTCAACCCGGTGCAGGCCGCCCCGATCCGGGGCCGACATTGTGCTCGTGTTTCGGCGTGGGCGTGAACACGATCACCCTAGCGATCCGCAATCAGGGTCTTACCAGTGTCGAGGCTATCGGCGAAGCGCTACAGGCGGGCACCAATTGTGGCTCGTGCCGTCCCGAACTGGCTGCGCTATTGTCGACGCTGACGATTCCCCACGCTGCGGAGTAACCCATGCAGAGCTTTCCGATGTTTCACCGCCTTGCCGGGCGTCGTGTCGTTATTGCCGGTGGGGGAGAGCAGGCGGCGCAAAAAGCGCGGCTGATGCTGAAGACCGAGGCGCAGCTGGAATTTCTTGCGCCACATCTGGATGACGAGTTGCAGGCGATTGTAACACGTGGTCGGGCGCGCCCTATTTCGGGCCGAGTGAACGTGGAGAGTTTTGCGGACACCGCGTTGGTCTTTATTGCCACGGGCTGCCCCGGTCTGGACGCCGCGCTGCACACCCTGGCCAAAGCGGCCGGTGCCGTTGTGAATGTCGTGGACCAACCGGCGCTGTGCGATGTGACCACGCCCTCGATTGTTGATCGCGACCCCGTTGTCGTTGCCATCGGCACGGAAGGAACCTCGCCCGTTCTGGCGCGTCGTATCAAAACCGATTTGGAGCAAATGCTCGACCCGCAGTTGGGTGGATTTGCAGCGCTTTGTGGCCGCTTGCGCGATGCGGTTGCAGCGCGGGTTCCGGCCGCCAACCGGCGTGCCTTTTGGCGGTGGGCGGTGGACGGGCCAGCATGGCAGGCCTTTCGCAAAGGGTCCGAGCGCGAAGCGGCGTCGTTGTTGAAAACCGCCATTTCGGGCCATGAATTCGGCGCGGATCAAACTGGCAGCATCGCCCTTGTCGGTGCGGGCCCCGGTGCGCGTGATTTGTTGACATTACGCGCCGTGGAACGTCTGCAAGAGGCTGACGTGATCTATTACGACCGTTTGGTTGACCCTGATGTGCTGGAACTTGCCCGGCGCGACGCACGCCGCGTCTATGTGGGCAAAACACCCGGTTTGGCCGCTTGGCCGCAAGAGCGGATCAATCAGCTGATCACGGCCGAGGCAAAACAAGGACAAAGGGTTGTGCGTCTGAAGTCCGGGGATCCGGGGATCTTTGGCCGCGCCACAGAAGAGATGGAGGCCGCACGCGCCGATGGAATCGCGGTAGAGATCGTGCCCGGGATCACTGCCGCCAGTGCTGCCTCCGCGGCTCTGGGTCGTCCGCTGACAAGCCGGGGGCAAACCGATGCAGTTACATTTGCCTCGGCCGCAACACGTTCGCAGGATGACGCGCCTGATCTGGCTTCGCTGGTACGTCCCGGCAGCACGCTGGCCTTCTACATGGGGGTCTCGCAGGCCAACCGAATTTCGACCGAACTGCTTGCTGCGGGTCTGCCCGGAACCACCACGGTCACCGTGGTGGCTGATGCCAGTGGCCATGGGCAAAAAACGGCCGAACTGCGATTGGACGGTCTGGCCGATGGAATTGCCAAAAATGGCTTTGAAAACCCGGCAATCTTGTTTGTGACCTGCCCTAAATCGCACCACCGCGCCGCGCGCGTCACGGCCTGATCTGCGCCTCTTTCGCGGGGGGCGATGGGGTGGTACATCTGGCGGGTCCACCCTTGCTGCCCCCATTGGTCTTTTTTTTGCGCCAACTTGCTCTGATCTTGATGTTTTGCCTGTTCGCTGGGGCCTCCCACGCGGTCGATCTGCGCCTTAACGCGCCAGACGCTTTGACGGATCCGTTGCGAAATGCGTCTTTGACCGCGAGTCTGGAGGATCAGGCAACGTCGCAAGACATTCTGGCCGCAGCACGGGCAGATTATGCACGGCTTGTCGGGGTGCTTTATGCGCGCGGGTATTATGGTCCGGTTGTTCGCATTGACGCGGATGGGCAAGAAGTTGCGACCATGTCCCCATTTGCCGCGCCGTCGCATATTGGCCGCATAACGATCAACGTCGACCCCGGCCCCCAGTTTCGGTTCGGGGACGCGCGCGTGACGCCATTGGCCCCGGGCGCTGTCGCAAATCCGGCCCTCGCGTGGGGTGAAGTCGCTGCCAGCACGGCCCTGCGGGATGCAGCTGGCGAGGCAGTCGAAGGCTGGCGCGACGCCGGGCACGCCAAAGCACAAATCGACAGCCAGCACGTCACGGCCAACCACCCGGCCGCGCAGGTGAATGCGCGGGTCTCCGTTGCACCTGGCCCGCGTCTGCGTTTTGGCGACCTTGTTCCTGACACGTCTTCGCGCGTGCTACCCGAGAGACAGGCGGCGATTGCCGGTCTGCCCGCCGGTGCCGTTTTTTCGCCCGCCGAGTTGGACGCCGCGGCCGAGCGTCTGCGCCGCACGGGCGCCTTTCGTGCCGTCGTCCTGCGCGAGGGCGATGCGCAAAAAGACAACACACTCCCGATCGCCTTGGAGGTCACGGATGCCAAGCGCCGACGCTATGGCCTGGGTGCCGAGTATGCCTCTCAGGAGGGTCTGGCACTCAGCGCATTTTGGCTGCACCGCAACCTTCTGGGCGGGGCCGAGAGGTTGACCGTGGATGGTCTGATCTCGGGGATCGGCGGACAGTCCGGCGGCGAGGATTTCAATTTGTCGGTCACTCTTGCACGGCCAGCGACCTTTACACCAGACACGCAGCTGTTGTTGGAAGCCGAGCTTGAAACGTTGAACGAGCCGGACTTTGAAAATCGGTCTGCTGCATTGGGTATCGCGCTGAACCATCAGTTTAACGATCGCCTACAAGGCCGTGTCGGCGCACGCCTCAGGTATTCAGACCCCAAGGGCGCATTGGCCCAGTCCGAGTTGTTGCAGTTATTCGTTCCCATCGGCGCCACATGGGACACTCGCAACAACGACTTGTCTGCCTCCAGCGGTCTTTTTGCGGATGTCGAAGTGATGCCCTTTGCAACCCTCAACGGCGGCGGCGGGGGACTGCGGTTTGCCAGTGACCTGCGTGGTTACCGAAATGTCGGAGACATCGTGTTTGCCGGGCGCGCGCAGTTTGGCAGTATTCTTGGTGCAACGCAGTCGGACCTGCCCCCCGACCTTTTGTTTCTTTCTGGCGGTGGCGGAACAGTGCGGGGGCAGACCTTTCAGTCGCTGGGTGTTGACTTGCCTATGGGCACCGTTGGTGGGCGCAGCTTTGCCGGTTTGTCTATCGAAGCCCGTGTGCGGGCAAGTGCAAAGCTGGGCATCGTCGCTTTTGCTGATCTTGGGTTTGTCAGTGCGTCCGGAACGTTTGACGCAGGGCGCAGCCACTCCGGCGCGGGGCTGGGATTGCGGTATGATACCGGGATTGGCCCTATCCGACTGGACGTGGCGGTACCGACCAGTGGCGACACAGGTTCTGGTCTGCAAATCTACGTTGGAATTGGGCAGGCCTTCTGATGCGGGTTCTGGTGGTTCTTTTCACGGTTCTATTGGCACTGCCTGCTTTGGGCGATGACCGCGGTGTGTTGCAGGCTTTTATCGAAGACAACCTGTCGGACGCTGGGCGCGAAGTTCGGATCACCGGGTTCCAAGGTGCGTTGTCTTCGACGGCCACGATCGACGAGATGACGATTGCAGATGAAACCGGCATTTGGATCACGCTTCAAGGATTGAAGCTTGACTGGTCGCGTGCTGCCTTGCTTCGAGGGCGCCTTGAAGTGCGGGAGTTGTCGGCAAAGTCGGTTCGGATGGAGCGGCGTCCACAAAGCAATGAACTGGATCCCGGCCGGGCAGAAGCGCGTGAATTCGCCCTGCCGGACTTGCCGGTATCGGTCAAGATTGACCGGTTCCTGCTGTCACGCGTTTCGCTTGGTGCTTCTGTGTTGGGGCAAGAAGCCGTCCTGAAGGGTTCCGGTACCGCCGTTTTGGCGGATGGCGCCGGAGATATCAGCCTGGAAATCGACATGCTGGAAGGGCCGGCGGGTCGATTGGCGCTGGATGGGTCATATGAAAACGAGACCCGAAACCTTGCCGTTTCACTGTTCTTGAACGAAGCGCAAGGCGGTTTGATCGGTTCCATGCTGAGTGTTCCCGACGCGCCTTCATTGGCCCTTGAATTGCAAGGTTCAGGCCCCATCAATGAGTTTGCGGCAACTCTGGCGCTTGCCTCTGATGGGCAAAACCGGGTGACGGGCGCGTTCCGCATCAACGAGGAATCGGCAGCTTGGAGCACGAACATCAGTCTTTCGGGTGATTTGCGCCCGTTGGTGGCCAAGGACCTGCGCGCGTTTTTTGGGCCCAACACAACATTGATGACCGAGCTGTCGCGGGGTGACGACGGACAAATCAAGCTTCCGCAACTGCGTTTGGAAACATCGCTGTTTCTTTTGAATGGCGCTGCCGAGCTTTCACCCGCGAGGATGCCGGTTTTCGCAAATCTGGACCTGCGCACGAAAACGGACGAGCCAACTGTTTTTCCGGTTGCAAGCCGCCTGACGGTTGAAGCACTGGACGTTCAATTGGCGTTTGACGCCGCGCAAAGCCAAAACTGGCGTCTGACAGGACGTGCGCGCCGGGTTCAAAGTGGTGATCTGGGACTGCGGGACGTGCAACTGGGCGGGTTTGGCGCGGTTGATGCCATTGTTCGGTCGTTCTCGGCCCAGGTTTCGCTGACCACCGCGCTGTTACACAACGAGGCCGCGATGCAAGCCGCGCTGGGACCAGCCCTTGACGCGGCACTGTCACTGCGATGGCAGCTGGGTCAGCCGCTGGACGTTCCCAGCTTGGCGTTGAATGGGCAAGATTACCAGGTTTCGGGGCAAGGAAAGATCGAGGGCCTGACCTTTACAGGCGACATCACGGCACATCACCAGAACCTCGCTCAGCTGTCCGGGCTCAGCGGACAGACCTTGGGTGGAGAGGCCGAAATGTCAATGAAGGGGTCGGTCAACCCAATCACCGGCGAAACAGATGTCGAAGCGACCGGAACAGCCCGCGATATGCAAGTGGGCATTGCTGAAGTGGATGGGCTTTTTGGCGGTAAGGCATTTGTCGATCTGTCCTTGGTGCGTCAAACCACAGGTACCCATCTACGCAATCTCGCAATTGTCGGTGCAAACGCGCAAGTGGCCGCAAGTGGTCGCTTGAACAGTCTTCAGGGAGCTTTGGTCGTTGACGGAAAAGTTGAGGATTTGGCCCTGGTCGATCGCCGCGTAGATGGCCCGGCGGAGGCACAGTTTGACCTGTTATGGATGCGGAACGCGCCCCTAACCATCAAGGATGGCGGTCTGCGCGCAATGGGCGCAACTTTGCAGGGTTCCGGTTCGATAAACTTGGAAGGCGATGGCACGGGGTTTGAGGGCGAGGTTGCCGTTCAAGCCAGCGATTTGTCGCGCTTCACAAAACTGGCTGGCCGCGATCTGGCTGGCCAGGCTGCGATCAAGGCAAGCGGGGCACGTACCCCGACGGGCTTTGCCATCCAGATCAACGGCACGGCCAACGACTTGCAGACAGGAATTGGCCGTTTGAACCCGGTGACAAGTGGCGACAGTGCCCTGAACATCATGGCAGAGATGTCGCACGACAATGTTCTGTCCTGTGGCGCAACGGTGCAAACCCCGCAATTGAGCGTTCAAATTGCGTGCAAGGATGGCGAACAGATTAGCTATTCCGCGAAATTGCGTGACTTCTCTGTTCTGGTGGCGGAGTTGCCCGGGCAGTTGTCGCTGAACGGCACCGCGACAAGAGCTGCTGATGTCTGGAATGTTGATGCTGCGTTGAGCGGGCCAGCGAACAGCAACGTGCAGGTGACCGGGCAGGTTGACCCGAACCAAAACCGGAACGATCTGCGAATTCGTGGCGGGGGCGACCTTGCGTTAGCAAACGCGTTCATCGCGCCGCAATCGGCGCAGGGAAGGACCGAAGTTGACATGCGATTGCTCGGCCCTGCGTCCGTGCAGGCATTGGGTGGTACCGTTCGGGCAACAGGTGCACAGATTTCGTTACCGGACGTCGGCATCAGTTGGCAGGACGGTAGTCTGCGCGCAGATATCACCGCGGGTGTTGCGCAGGTTGGCGCGGATGGGCGCCTGTCCACAGGTGGAAGGGTTTCGCTGAGCGGTCCTGTGCGGCTGGATGCCAGCGATGTTGACTTAACGATCACGGCAAGTGGTGCCCGCATTCGCCGGGAACCGGTCTTCGATGCGTTGGCCGATGCGGTGTTGCGTGTTCGTGGCCCGGTCAACGCGCCAGAGGTCTCGGGAACCATTGACGTCCGTCAGGCCGAGATCAGCGTTCCAAGCGGGACCACCAGCCGGTCCGGACATGTACCAATTGGTCTTCGTCATGTTGGCGCATCAGACAATGTCCTGCAAACCTTGGCGGCTGCCGGCTTGAACCAGTCGGATACGGCAGAAGGCGCTGAACTGGCGTTGGATGTCGATGTTCTGGCTCCGGCACGGGTTTTTATTCGGGGGCGGGGGCTGGACGTTGAACTTGGGGGGCAACTGAAGCTGGGGGGGACAACGCGGCGGGCCATACCTTCCGGCAGTTTTTCCCTGATCCGCGGACGGTTGGATCTGCTGGGCAGGCGACTGACCATGCAACAGGGTGACGTGACACTTCAGGGCGCCCTGTTGCCGCATATACGTCTGTTGGCCGAGGCGAAGGCAGATGAGTTCGATGTCGCAGTATTGTTGGAGGGGCGTGCCGACGCCCCAAAGCTATCGATCTCTGCGCAACCGCAATTGCCCGAGGACGAGGCCCTGGCTGTGCTTCTGTTTGGCAAACGGATCGAAACCTTGTCCCCTTTACAGGCGGCACAATTGGCGGGTGCCGTTGCGACGCTTGCAGGGCAGGGCGATGGTATCGTTGGAAAGATCAGGTTGGGCTTTGGCTTGGATGACTTGGATATATCATCGAACGCTGACGGCGATACGGCAGTATCCGCAGGGAAATACTTGTCTGAAAATGTTTATACGGACATCACGGTAGGGGCTTCAGGCCAATCCGAAATTAACCTGAACTTGGACCTTTTGCCGAATGTTACGGCCACAGGGCGGCTGTCCAGCGACGGTCGGTCTGGTATCGGAATCTTCTGGGAACGCGACTACTAGCGGGGCCTTTCATCAAGGGTCGGCTGAAATGCCTCTCATTTGCCCAATTGAATGTTATGCTAGATCGCAGGCGGCGTTGCGACGCCAACCCGTAGATTGGTAACAAAATGAATTCACTAGGTTTCTCCAGTGCATTGAAAACATTTGGGGCGTCCGGGAAACCGGTTGCTTCGGTCGATGACATGGCGGCTTATCTGATCAACGGACCTTATGCCCCGACAAAATTCAACGCCCAGGCCGGAGATGTCATGACCTTTCGCGTCGATGGACTGACCCTCGCCGCGCAGGAATTGGCGCGCCTGGCGATGGACGTGTGGGCCGAGGCTTCGGGTCTGGTATTTGTCGAGGTCACATCTGGCTTCGCGCAGATCATGTTCGATGACCTTGACCCCTCGGGGGCCTACAGCACGCAACAATCGTTCAACGGATTTACGACCTGGGCGTATATCAATATTCCGCAAAGCTGGACCAATGCCTATGGCACCACGATTGACAGCTATTCGTTCCAAACTTTCATTCACGAGGCCGGTCATGCGCTGGGCCTGGGTCATGGCGGAAACTACAATGGCTCAATCAATTTCGGATCCGACGCGGTCTTCGAGAATGACAGCTGGCAATTGACCGTGATGTCCTATGTGGACCAAATCGCGAACCCGTATGTAATTGCGTCTTACGCCTATACCATCACAGCGATGATAGCCGACATAGAGGCGATGGAGATCCTTTACGGTGGGTCAGTTGAAACCAACACGGGCAACTCTGTCTACGGCGCAAATTCCAATATCGACGGATATCTGGGCACCGTATTTGGCATTCTCTACGACGGTGATGCGCCCGATCCCGCGTTTTGGAGCGGGGACCCGGTTACCTTTACCATCAACGACGACGGTGGGATCGACCTGCTGGATTTCAGTACCTTTCACGGCAACCAGGTTCTTAACCTAAACGAGGAAGGTATTTCTAACGTTGGCGGTCTGATCGGCAATATGGTTATTGGCCGGGGTTCCCAGATCGAGAATGGCGCAACAGGCGATGGTGACGACGAAATTATTGGCAATGCGCTTGATAATACGCTGAATGCGGGCGGCGGGGCGGACGTTGTGTTCGCGGGCAATGGCAATGACACGGTGTTTGGCGGGGCCCAGTTTGACATCCTGTTGGGTGGCAACGGAGCGGATGCGGTTATTGGTGGCAATGGTGGGGACATTCTGTTTGGCGGCACCGGGACGGATCGCCTTGATGGCGGGGTCGGCAATGACTGGCTTGTCGGTGGTCTGGGTGGAGATACCTTTGTGTTCAACGACCTGATCAACGGTGCACGCGACATGATCCTGGATTTTCGAGATGGGTTGGACGTGATCGAACTTGCGGACACAACTTTTGGGGCATTGAGTTTCACCAACATGTTTGGGGGCGTCGAGATCAATGTGGATGGCCACGAGATTTTCGTAGCCGGCGTTTTTGCCGCCGACCTGACAAGCGACGATTTCAACTTCGTCTAGCGCGCGAATTTTCAGAGGAAGACAAAGTCGCTCGCATCCAGATCAATTTGCGAAAACCCCGTCAGTACAATTTGATGATCGGCATGCGTGATCACCGTGTATGCGGTTCCTCCGAAGCTGAAACCACTGACATTCAGGTTTGAAAATCCATTGACTCCAGTCATTTCGATCTGGTCCACACCGTTCTGAAAATCCGTAATCGTGTCCTGTTCCCCGTTTCGAAAACTGTCGAACACGAATGTGTCGGAACCGCTGCCTCCGGTCATTGCATCGTTGCCGCTGCCACCGTTTAGCCGATCTTGCCCGCCACCGGCATTCAGAACATCGTTGCCACCATCGCCAAACAGGTTGTCATTTCCACCCAGCGAAAAGATGTAGTCGACGAAACCTCCGCCGTGACACTCGTCAGCGCCGTTGCCGCCGATGATCAGGTCAAAGGTTGACCCGCCATGCACGACGTTGTTGCCTTCACCGGCAAACAGAATCCCAACGCCGTCCCCGCCATAGATCAGGTCGTCACCACCCTGCCCGTAAATTCGATCGGTGCCTGCACCGCCTTCGATCAGGTTGTTGCCTTCGTCACCTTTTAGCGTGTCGTTGAAGTTTGTCCCGGTGATGTTCTCGATACTGTCATAAGTATCGCCAGCGGCGACTCCCGTGTTGGTCCCGGGTGCGGCAAGGTCTGCATTCACGGCGGATGATGCGCTGGAATAGTCGGCCGTGTCGATGCCGTTGCCACCGATTAACGTGTCGGCCCCGGCGCCACCTTGCAACGTGTCGTTTCCGCTGCCGCCGATCAACGTATCTGCACCTTGCGCACCGATCAGAACATCATTTCCGGTTCCACCATCGATCTCATTGTTCCCGTCGTTGCCCGTCAACGTGTCGTTGTGGTCGGATCCCTCAAGATTTTCGACGCCCGAATAGGTGTCACCTTTTGCTTCGCCCGTATTGTTTTCCGGGGCAGTCAAATCGGCAACAACGCCTGATGTAGCCCGTGAATAGCTGGCTGTATCAATTCCGGCTGCACCTTCAAGGACATCGGCGCCGCTGCCGCCGCGCAAAATGTCGTTGCCGCCGCCACCTTTCAGCTGGTCGTTCCCGTTGCCTCCAACCAGCGTGTCCGCGCCGCCATCACCATGCAGCGTGTCCGCGCCCCCCCTTCCACGCAGAAGGTCGTTGCCGCTGCCGCCGCGAATTTCATTCTGCTCGCTGTCGCCGGCCAGTTCGTCGTCGAAGTCGGAACCAACAAGCCCTTCGACTTCTTTGTACGTGTCTCCGGCGGCATCGCCGCTGTTGTTTCCCGGCGTTGACAGGTCGGCTTCGACGCCAGCGGTAGCGGTGGCGTAGCTGGCCACATCGAAACCGTCCCCACCATGCATGAAATCCGCGCCTGCACCTCCGATCATCGTGTCATTGCCGGCCCGCCCATAAAGCGATTGATCGCCTGCGCCGGCGGTCAGAGTGTCATTGCCCGACGTGCCCTCGACAATGGCAGGATCATCTGGCGGCGGCGGGGGGGGCGGCGTCGTTTGATCCAGTTGCACCCTGTCGCTGTTGAACAGGTCGTATGGAACAAAGTCTTGCGCAGAAAGTGACAAACCGTTGTGCGTATGCACGATGACGCGCTCGTCTCCAAAGGCAAGGATCACCCCATCGCCGGTTGATGTCACGACCAGGTCGTCGACCGTATAGACCATTCCGAACGCAGAAAGGTCCAGACGGTCTACGCCCAACTGGAAATCCATGATCGTGTCATCTTCGCCGTCTGTCGTCAGAACGAAGATGTCGCGGCCATTCCCACCGACCATGGTGTCCGAGCCTGCACCGTCAATAAGGATATCGTCGCCATTATTGCCCTGGATCGTGTTTGCGCCATCGCCTCCGTAAAGGATGTCGTCGGTGCCGGTACCCGACAATGTGGCGTTGTTGCTTTCAACCACAATGCCCAGATTTGAAGGAACCAGTCGGAACTGCGATACGCCGCCTTCTTGCCCTGAAACGACGAACAATTGGATCTCGCCGTCTACAATTTTTACCGACATATCGGTAACGTTGGACAGGCTGGCCTGTGGTGTGTCGACCAGTGTTTCCATGTGCAGCAGGCGCCCATCGGGCAGCAATTGAAAAATGCTGAGCCCGTCGTCGCTGCCAGCGGCCAAGACAAAAATGTGATCGCCGACTGCAAAGGTTTCCAGAACGCTGGCCGTGGCAAAGCGAGTGTGCAGCGTGTCGATAACCTGATCGATTGGCTCAAGGCTTCCATCGGCGCTGACTTCCAGCACGGTAAGGCTGGATGACCCGCTGGACGCCGCAATGACGTATTGTTTCCCCGCCATGGTTACCGTTTCCACCGCTTGCGGCACATCAATTGGCAACAGATCGCCGGCGCTGATACTGGATGCGATCGTCAGGCTTCCGTCGTTTTGGATTTCGAAAGTTGTCAGGCCGTTCTCGGTGCCGGATGCCGCAACAAGGAAAGTGGTGCCGTTGACGGCCACTTGCGTCATTGACGAGACAGCGTCCAGCAGAGTGTTGGTGGTGTCGCCCAACTCGGTAACGGCATTAAGCGAGCCATTGTTGTTTTGCCGATACACCCCGAGCGCATCACCGTCTGTTGCGGCTAGGTAGACATAGGTGGTTTGGCCAATCTCGACCGCAATCCCTTCGATTTGGTCCTCGGCTTGTCCGGTACGCCCGGCGTAGAGCGTCAGGCTGCCGGAACCGTCGTCGTTGGATATGGCCAGCAGATCGTCGAGGCCAAGCGTGACGATCTCTCCGTCCAGCACCTCTGCGTCTGTTTGGCCAAGCGAAGGGGGGTAAATCACCTCGGTCGATACCGTAGCCATGTTCCCGGCCGACAAGTTAAAGGAAACCGCAAACCCGGTTGCGTTATTGACCAGTGTCAGGGTGTTGTCGGAAACCGATGTATCCAACCGCGATGCGTTCGAAACATTTGACAACAAATCACTGTGAATCGTGCCTTGAAAAACAAAACTGGCCACTTGGCATCACCCTTCCAACACGCACCCCTGCGTTGGAAACAATCTGCGGGTTCAGGTTGGATTGGATTGTGCGGGATTGTGGCGACGACGCGGCGTTTTGCGAAAATGCGATCTATTGCGCCCAGCAGTCCCCGGGCACAAGGAACAGAGCTGTTTCGCCGCGTCTATAGGCCCCGGTTTCCGGCGCAATAGTCGTCACAGGCGTCGCGTCCGGTGCGCAAACCGGCGGTTGGCCGGACCGCGTGGCGTAAAGGATCTTGCCCGGGGCACGATCTGTCATGGCGAAATGTTGGGCATAGTGGTGCAGCGGTCGGCCAACAGGCGGTACAGAGCGAATTTCCAAGGGATCGTCGCGTAGGGTGTAGAAAAGATCGGCAAGGATCTGACGTTCCTCGGCCACGATCCAAGCTGCACCAGAAGCGCGGGCTTGCTCGGCGATGGCACGGCTCATTTCTGTGCGGCCTTTGTAACGCTCAACCGCTTTGGCGGCGGCGGGGTGGTCGCCCATCACTGCCAGTAAGGGCAGTGCAAGGCAAAGAGCGCCGTTCAGCGTGAATGAGGTGGCAAGAGCCCAGCGGGGCAGATGAGGCAGAACCAAAATGGCACCTGCAATATAGGCAGCTGCGGCCCAATTCGCGTATGCCCCTGACAGCAGCGCCTGGATCGAGACCAATGCTAGAACCGGCAGGCTGAACGCGGCCAGCAGCCCTTTGACAGGGCCGGGGCGGTGCAGGGCGAACCAGAACAGGGCGGGGAACAACACCGGACCAAAAACAGCCAACTGCGCCGCCCAGAACTCCACCAACCCATCAAAATTCAAACCCGCTCGCGCGGCTGGCTCGCGCACCCAATCGGCGTTGTCCAAGGTGTGGCTGAACGTGGTGAACCCGTTCACTGCGTTCCACCACAGGTTTGGGCCAGCCACCACGACAAAGGCCAACAGGATGAGACAAACGTCACGAACAGACAAGCGGGCCACGGGCCAAAAAACCGCCGCCAGGCCACCACAGATCAGGTAGTAAACCGCTGCGTATTTGGCCATAAAAGCGAGGCCCAGCAAGCCACCTGCGACGAGTGCTTTACCAACTGTCGGTCGCTCGAGCATTTGCACGTATAGCGCCAGCGCCCCGGCCAATGGCAGGAACATTACGACGTCTGTTGACAGAAAGATCGAGGACAAGGCGACCATCGGCAGTGTCACAAACCCCGCAGCGGTCATCACACCGGCGCGTGCACCGAAAAGCTGTGCTGCAATGCCGCCCAGCACCAGCGATGTGCCACCATGCAGAACCGGTGCGGGAAGGCGTACCCAAAACGGAGCGTCACTGCCGGCCAGGGTTGTCACGGCGCCGATCAGCCAGCCGATCAGCGGCGGTTTGGAGTAGTAACCGAAGGCGAATTCCTGCCCCCAAAGCCAATACTGGGACTCGTCCACAAACAGATCCAACCGCGCAAATGCCAGCACGACGATCCGCACAAGGGTAATAACCCCAACGATCAGCACGGCTGGCCTCAGCCAGCCCGCACGATCAGCCCTCGGCGCGCTTTTCAGCATAGATCAGCCACAGATTGCGCAGATAGATGAACAGGCCCATCGACTGGCCCAGGATGAACACCGGGTCGGCCCGATAGACGGCATAGGCAAACAGGATGATGCCGCCGCCGATTGAGAAATACCAGAATGCCAGCGGCACCACCGATTTGCGGGCCCGTTCGCTGGCGATCCACTGCACCAGAAACCGGCCCATGAACAGCAATTGGCCAAACAGCCCAATGATGACCCACCAGAACTCGGCCCAGCTGTCGACGGCCAGGAAGTTGAACAGCGTTTCAGCCATCCATCTGCGCCTCGGTAGGGGTGGCGGTTTTGCGGCGGCGGATCAGCCAAGCCACGCCGATCAAGTCATAGATGCCCACCAGCGCGCGCTGCAGATTCGAATAGTTCGAGGTGCCAGCCTGACGTTCGCGATGCGAAACATCAACCAGCGCGATCTCCCACCCGTCGCGTTTGAACAACGCCGGCAGATAGCGGTGCATGTGATTGAAGAAGGGCAGGCGCAGAAACGCATCGCGGCGGAACCCTTTCAGCCCGCAGCCCGTGTCGCGCGTGCCGTCGTTCAGCATCCAGCCGCGCAGACGGTTGGCAAAGCGCGAGGCCAGTTTCTTGGACGCGGTATCCTGCCGGTTCACGCGTTGCCCGGCGACGAGGCCCAGCCGCCCGGTCTGGTCCGCCAAAAGCGGTTCGAACAGTTTCGGCAATTCCGACGGCGGGTTCTGGCCGTCACCGTCCAGCGTGCAGATAATCCGCCCCTTGGCCGCCAGGACGCCGCTGTGCACGCCGGCGCTTTGGCCACCCGATTGTGGATGCTGTATCAGGCGCAGGGTCGGATGGTTGGCCCGCAGGCCCCGTGTGATCGCCGCCGTTTCATCGGTTGAGCCATCGTCGACAACGATGATTTCGTATTCCGTTTTCCCGTCGCACGCGGCGGCAATTTCGGACACGACATCGGCCACATTCCCGGCTTCGTTCTTCATCGGGATGACAATCGATACTGTTGTCATAAGCGCCTCGTTTGGCCAAATTCGGCCCGCTTAAACACCAAAGCAGAAGCTATGTCTACTGATGAGGCAATCAGCGCTTAAGCGTGTCACCCGGCGCAATTTTCGGGCTAAGCTCTACCCGTTGCCCGGTCGCGGATTTGCCTGCTTCGCAGGCCCCGGCAATGATTTCGGCAGCCCTGGCACCGATCTCGTGCCGGCAAGCATCCATCGTCGCGAGTTTGGTCGAAAATCCATCCAACAATTCGATGCCGTTGAACCCGGCAAGGCCCACCTGGCTTGGCACCTTGATACCATTGTCTTTGCAGTACATCAGCCCGCCGGCCGCGATCATGTCATTGGAATAATAAATGAAATCAACGTCCGGATTGCGTTTAAGGATCTTTTCGGTCAGTTCACGCCCTTTGGCCAGACCAGAGCCGCCGGAGTAAAACTCCTTCTCTGCAATTTCTATGCCCTTCTTGCCCAGTTCGTCGGTCAGCCCTTCGAACCGTTTCCGGGCGCGGTGGTCACGCGGCATCTTGGTGCCGATAAAGGCGATGTTCTCGTACCCGGCCTTGGCGATGGCGCGGGCCATCTCGATCCCGGCGCGGCGGTGCGAGATCCCGACAACCGAGTCGATGGCCTCGCCATCGGTATCCATGATCTCGACAATCGGAATGCCGGCGGCGATCAGCATGGCGCGCGCGGCTTCGCTGTGTTCCAGCCCGGCAATGATCATGCCCGAGGGCCGCCACGACAACATCTCGTACAATACGCGCTCTTCTTCTTCGGGCTTGTAGTGTGTCACGCCCACAACCGGCTGCAGGTCTGTCTTTTCAAGGACGTGCGAGATTCCAGTCATCACTTCGGGGAAGACCATGTTGGAAAGCGACGGGATCACAACCCCTACAAGGTTCACGCGTTGCGAAGCCAACGCACCCGCGATTTTGTTGGGTACATAGCCCAGTTGCTTGGAGGCCTCCAAAACCTTGGCCCGCGTCGCTTCGGACACGTCGCCCCGATTGCGCAACACCCGGCTGACCGTCATTTCGCTGACCCCTGAAGCTTCGGATACATCACGAAGTGTAAGAGGGCGATGCGGGCGGGGTGGAGTAGTTTCGGTCAATGCGGTGTCCTGACTGACTGCAAGAATGGACCTAGTTAGCCCGATGGAGCCAGAAATGACAAGGCAAAGCCACGCTTGCACATTGCCCGGCCTTGCGGCAACAAAGGGTCGCACAGGCCCCGTGGCTCAACTGGATAGAGCAGCCCCCTCCTAAGGGGCAGGTTGCAGGTTCGAATCCTGCCGGGGTCGCCAGGCAAATCAATAATTTCTCGACATAAAGCTTGACCTGCCGACGCGCCATATGCGGGAATACGCACACGCATAAGCGGTACCGGGAATAAATTTCACGGCAAAATTTTTCTTTCTTTCGCTGCGAAAGCTGCCACCCTGTTGGTCGGGATCAAGGGTGAAAACCCTGAAATCATTGGGAAAA
Source organism: Actibacterium mucosum KCTC 23349 (assembly GCF_000647975.1). Classification (GTDB taxonomy): domain Bacteria; phylum Pseudomonadota; class Alphaproteobacteria; order Rhodobacterales; family Rhodobacteraceae; genus Actibacterium; species Actibacterium mucosum. The sequence goes on along the minus strand of NZ_JFKE01000001.1, from coordinate 145,248 downwards.
TGGGGTGCAATTCGAATCAGATTGACAGTTTGTGAATCGCATTCAATACTCTAGGTATGATCTAGAGCGATTGGATGGGTTATCACACAAATCGTGGGGCCCGGACTCAGCGACCGATCTGAACGCATTGCTAGGGAGGACAAGATGCGTACAAAACTGATCAGCCTTATGGCTGCGACCGCAATATCTATTCCGACAGTCTTGGTTGCCGAAGAGGTGAAGGTTCTTTCGATCGTCACCAACCGCGCCGGTGAGGTTGAATACATCGACCGCGTCGAGAAAGCATTTGAGGCGGCAAACCCAGGTGTCGACGTCATCGTCGAGTATATGGACGACGAAAGCTTCAAAGTGAAGCTGCCAACGCTGTTGCAATCGAAGGGCAAGCCGGACCTGTTCTTCTCGTTCTCGGGTGGTCTTGTTGCCGAACAGGCAAGCCAGGGCGTGCTGCGTGACATTACCGATTACGCCGAAAGCACCGGCTGTGCCGCGATGCATGGCGAGGGCGGCAAAAACGCCTATTCGGTCGACGGCAAGCTTTATGGCCTGCCGATGTACGCATCGAACGTGGCGCTGTGGTACAACAAGCGTCTGGCCGCCGAAGCAGGGATTAACCCCGAAGAGATCAAAACCTGGGACGACTTCCTGGGCCAGGTTGAAACCGCCAAGGCCTCGGGCATTCCGCCGGTAATCATCGGCGCCAAGGACAAGTGGCCGGTGATGTTCTATCACGCCATGCTGGCCGACCGCATCATGGGTCCCGACGGGTACGCCAAGGCTGTGGCCGGTGAAGATGGCGGCTTTGCTTCAGAAGCTTGGGTCGAGACCGCACGCCAGCTGAAGCGCCTGGGCGATCTGGAACCGTTCCAGCCCGGCTATCTGGACACCACCTATGACAAGACGCAGACCTTGTTTGGTGACCAGAAGGGTATCTTCATGCTGATGGGTGAATGGCTGGTATCTGCACAGCGTGCCACGGCCACCGACGGCAAAGGCATGACCAACGAAGAGATCGGCGTGGTGTCGTTCCCCGTTGTTGAAGGCGGTGCGGGTAACCCCAAAGCCACCTATGGCGGCATGAACGGCTGGCTGGTTTCGGCCGGCGCGTCGGACACGGCCGTTGACTTTCTGTGCCACTATGTAGGCACCGAGAACCAGACCGAGGCCGGTGGCCTGGGCTTCTTCCTGCCGATGGCCATCGGTGCGGATGAGCTGGTGGAAGACAGCCACAACAAATGGTCGGCCGCACGTCTTGGCGAAAGCTCTGGCCACACGGTATTCGATCAGAACCTGAACCCCGCGATCGCGGCTGTCCAGCTGGACATCGCCGTCGATCTGATCTCGGGAGCGGTGTCGCCCGAGGATGCACAGGACCTGATGGAAGAAGAACGTCAGCTTCAGTAAATCCTCCTGCTGGCTGACAGGCAGGGTGGTGCCCCCAATCACCACCCTGCACGTCAGACAAAACCACCCTGAGATGTGAGCGCAAACATATGAGCCTGGCACATACACATACGGCCCCAGCAGCGGCTTCCCGCCCCTCGAGGCTGCGCAAGGCGATGCGAGACGGGCGTCTGACGACGATCCTGTTCTTCCTGCCGCCGGCGCTGATGTTGTTCACCTTGTTCGTATTCATGCCACTGCTGGAAGGGGCCTGGTACTCGGGCTTTAAATGGTCCGGATATGGTGAAGGCCCCACCGATTGGGTCGGCAGCCGCAACTTCGAACGGCTGACCAAGCATTCGACCTTCATGCGGTCGTTTAACAACACACTGGTCTTCGTTGGTGTCGCGCTACTGCTGCAGATCCCCCTTGGCATGGCGATGGCTCTGCTGATCTATCGCAAGAGCAAATCCAACACCTTCTTCCGCCTTGTTTTCTTTGTGCCGTTTATTCTGGCCGAAGTGGCAACCGGCCTGATCTGGTCGTTCATTTTCGACGGCGACTATGGCGTGACGTCGATCTTCACTACGTGGTTCGGCTGGGAACAGGTTTATCCTCTTGCGGACCGAACTTGGGCGATGCCCGTGCTATTGCTGGTGTTTGTGTGGAAGTATTTCGGGTTCCACATGATGATTTTCATCGCTGCGCTGCAATCGATCCCCGACGACCTGATCGAGGCCGCGCGTATCGATGGCGGCACCCCGTGGCAGATCACCCGCTATATCCAGATCCCGATGCTGAAACCGGCGATCGTTGTTTCTGTCTTCTTTGCAGTCGTTGGCAGCCTGCAGCTGTTTGACCTGATCATCCCGCTGACCCGCGGCGGTCCGTCGAATACGACACATACGCTGGTGAGCTACCTCTATAACTTCGGCCTCGTGCGGCAAAAGGTTGGATTTGGCTCGTCGGTCGGCGTGGTCCTGTTCATCGTCAGCTTCGTCTTCGCCTTCAGCTATCGCCGGTTTGTTATGCGGCAAGGAGAGAAATGATGCCCACTTTCGGATGGCGACAAGCCACACGCATCATCGTCCTTATGTTGGTCACCTTTGCCATTCTGTTCCCTCTGTCGGCAACGGTTCTGGGTGGCTTCAAAACGCAGGGCGACCTGACCACCAACCCTTTCCTTTTCCCCCGCAATTGGCATCTTGAGTTCTATCACGGCATCCTCGTGGATCCGGATTTCTGGCGGTATTTGTGGAATTCGCTGTTCATTTCTTTCGTGACCACTTTGATCACGGTCATCGTGGCGTCGATGGCGGCATTTACCTTTTCGCACATGCGGTTCTTCGGGTCGGAATATATCTTTGGTTACCTTCTGATGGGGCTGATGTTTCCTTTTGCCGCCGCGATTATCCCACTGTTCATCAAGGTGCGCGACTTTGGGCTGGTGGATACGCCATGGGGCGTGATCGTGCCGCAGGTGGCCTTTGGTCTGGCGTTTTCAACTCTGCTGTTCCGGACGTTCTTTGACGAATTGCCGCGAGAATTGTTCGAAGCCGCCCGCGTCGATGGCTGTGGCTATGCACGTTTTTATCTTTCCTTCACGTTGCCACTGAGCACGCCGATCATCGCGACGGTGGCGACGTTCATCTTCGTGGGCAGCTGGAACAACTATTTGCTGCCGCTGATCATGTTGAACAGCTCGGAAAACATCACATGGCCGCTGGGCATGTTGCAGTTTCAGGGCGAATACATCGTGGAATGGAACAAGATCCTGGCCTTTGTGACGTTGTCACTTGCCCCGGCCATCGTCTTTTTCCTTGCCGCGCAGAAATACATCGTTGCCGGCCTGACCGGCGGGGCGGTGAAAGGATGAGCCCACACGTCACCCAATTGGCGTGCGGCGCCCATAAAAAACCCAGACCATTTACGACAGGAGGAAGTAAATGAAATTCGTAAACCTAACTCTGGCCTCGGCCGTTGCACTGACCGCAGGCATGGCGTCTGCAGAAGTCGAAGTGAACGTGTTGTCGATCAACCGCGACAGCGAAAACTGGCGCACGCTGTATGAAGATACAGTTGCCGCCTATAACGCCGCAAACCCCGGCGTGACCGTGAACCTGGAGTTCATGGAAGACGAAGCGTTCAAGCAGAAACTGCCGACGCTGCTGCAGTCGGATGCTGCACCCGACATGTTCTTCAGCTGGTCGGGCGGCGTGTTCTACGAGCAGGCTGATCAGGGTTTCCTGCGTGCTCTGCCCGAAGATGTCGTGGCCGAGTGGCAACAAGACCTGTCGGCCGGCGGTATGGCCGCGCTGAGCTATAACGGCAAGTTCTATGGCGCGCCCGAGGCCTCGCAGAACGTGGCGATATGGTACAACAAAGACCTGGCCAAACAGGTTGGCGTAGACCCGACCGCCATTCAGACCTATGACGATCTGCTGGATCAGGTGAAAGCCGCCAAAGACGCGGGCGTTACACCGTTCGTCGTGGGTGGTCAGGACAAGTGGCCGCTGCACTTCTTCTACTCGCTGATTGCTATGCGCATCATGGGTCAGGAAGGCATGGCCGCGTCGGCTGCCGGTGAAAACGGTGGTTTTGACAATGCTGACTGGGTGCGCGCAGGTGAAGAATATGTGCGCCTGATCGAGATGGATCCGTTCCAGCCGGGCTTTATGGGCGTGAAATACGACGCCGCAACCGGTCTGTGGGGCGACGGTGGCAGCCTGTTCCACCTGATGGGTGACTGGGATCTGGGCGCCAGCCGGGGTGCCGCCTCGAACGGTGGTCTGACCGACGACCAGCTGGGCGTGATCCCCTTCCCGATGATTGAGGGTGGCAAAGGCGCCATCACCGACACGCTGGGTGGGGCTTCGGGCTTTGTTCTGACCAAGAACGCACCGGACGAGGCCATCGACTTCCTGAAAACCTTCATGGGTGTCGAGGCGCAGAAACGTGCGGCAACCGAGGGCGTATATATCCCCACCGTGCCGTCGGCAGGTGGTCTGGTTGAAGACGTGATCCTGAAGCAGTTCGCCGCCATTGGTGGTGCTTCGACCTACCACCAGCTGTTCCTGGACCAGTTCTTTGGTTCGACCCTGGGCGGTGCGATCAACGACGTGTCCGCTCAGATGGCGACCGGCGACATCACTCCGGCCGAGGCCGCGGCCCAGCTGGAAGAAACCCGTCAGTTCCAGTGATCGCTCACTGACCTGATGATCTCCCCATAACACTGCCCTGCCCCACGATTTGGGGCAGGGCAACCTTCCAACGGAAAGACAGGAAATGACCACCGCCGACGACCATATCACGATCCGGCCGCCTTCAGCGTGGCAACGGATGATGGCAAACGGCCAGCTGCGCATGCTGGTGATCTTCGTGCCGCCCGCCATTGTCGTGTTCACGATTTTCGTGATGCTGCCGATGCTGCAGGCGGGCTTCTTCGCCCCCTACAAATGGTCGGGCTACGGTCCTGCGCCGTGGGCATTCAACGAGGATACCGGGCGCGATTTCGGCACCTGGATCGGGGCTCAGAACTTTGACCGTTTTTCGGGTCACTCGGCCTTCCAAACGGCGTTCAAAAACACAATTCTGGTCATCGCGGTGTCGCTGATCATCCAGTTGCCCATCGCTTTGCTATTGGCGCTGATGATTTACAACAACAGCCGCATCAACACGGTCTTTCGGTTGATCTTCTTTCTTCCCTATATCATGGCAGAGGTGGCGACGGGCCTGATTTTCAGCTTCGTACTTGACGGCAACTACGGGCTGTCAAAATGGATATCCGACCTTATGGGGATGGAAGAAGCGTTCTTCCCATTGGCGGAAAAACCATGGGCGTTCTACTCGATCCTGGCGGTTATCGTTTGGAAGTATTTTGGTTTTCACATGATGATCTACATCGCGGGGCTGCAATCAATCAGCCGCGAGATGCTTGAGGCCGCATCGATTGACGGCGCCAAGACGGTGCAAAAGGCGGTCTATATCCAGATCCCGCTGCTGTGGCCGGCGATCACGATTTCGATCTTCTACTCCGTGCTGGGTGGCTTGCAGGTGTTCGACCTTGTGATGCCTATGACGGCTGGTGGACCTTCGAACAGCTCGCATACGTTGGTGAGCTATCTTTATAACTTTGGCTTCATCCGCCTGAATGTCGGCTTCGGCTCGGCCGTGGGTGTTTTCCTGTTCGCTGTCGGCGTGATCTTCGCGCTGGTTTACCGCAATACCGTGCAGCGGGGGCAATAAGATGTTTTCGTGGAAAGAATCCGGCCGCATCATCTTCCTTTTGTTTGTCTCCAGCTTGATCGTTGTGCCTTTGCTGGCGACGATCCTGGGGGGATTTAAATCCAATGGCGAATTGCGGGTGTCGCCGTTTGGGTTGCCGCAAGAATGGGATCTGCAGTTCTATGGCGAGATCCTGGGTGACGCACAATTTTGGCGGTATCTTTGGAACTCGTTCCTGATCTCGATCATGACCGTCGTTTTGACATTGGTACTTGGCTCGATGTGCGCCTATGCCTTTGCGCAGGTACGCTTTTTCGGCTCGCGCTTTTTGTTCAACTACCTGTTGCTGGGGCTGATGTTTCCCTTTGCCGCCGCGATCATGCCGCTGTTCCTGACAGTGCGCGATCTGGGCATTCTGGACACACCGTGGGGCGTTGTGTTGCCGCAGGTTGGGTTTGGTCTGGCGTTTTCGATCATGTTCTTCCGCACCTTCTTTGCGCAGATGCCGGAAGAGCTGTTTGACGCCGCACGTGTCGATGGCTGCGGGTATATCCAGTTCTTCTGGCGCTTTACCTTGCCGCTCAGCACGCCGATCCTGGCGACGATTGCCACCTTTGTTTTTGTACAAAGCTGGAACAACTATCTGCTGCCGCTGATCATGCTGAACGACCGCGAGGGCTATACCTGGACGCTGGGCGCGATGGATTACCGCGGCGAGTATGCGGCCGAGTGGAACCGCACGCTGGCATTCGTATCGGCCACGCTGGCGCCGGCCGTTGTGTTCTTCCTTGCCGCGCAGAAATACATCGTGGCCGGCTTGACCGGTGGGGCGGTGAAAGGATGAGGATTACCAATCCAATCCTTCCGGGCTTTCACCCCGATCCCTCGATCTGCCGGGTGGGCGGCACGTATTACGTGGCCACCTCGACATTCGAGTGGTTCCCGGGGGTCGAGATCAACGCCTCGGAAGACCTGCAGAACTGGCGGCTGGTGTCGCGGCCTTTGGACCGGGCCAGCCTGCTGGACATGCGGGGCGAGCCTGACAGCTGCGGCGTCTGGGCGCCGTGCCTCAGCTATGCCGACGGGCTGTTCTGGTTGGTCTATACCGACGTGAAACGGTATAACGGCAACTACAAGGACACCCACAACTACGTCACCACTGCCCCGAGTATCGAGGGGCCATGGTCCGAGCCGGTTTACCTGAACTCCAGCGGCTTCGATGCGTCGATCTTTCATGACGACGATGGCCGCAAATGGCATGTGAACATGGATTGGGATTATCGCGGGCAGTTGCCGGGGCGGAGTTTCTTCGGTGGCATCGTTCTGCAGGAATACGACCACGACGCGCGACGGCTGGTTGGCCCGATCAAGCGGATCTTTACCCGGACCAAGAAGGACTGCACCGAAGGGCCGCATATCTTCAAACGCGACGGGTGGTATTACCTGACGCTGGCCGAAGGCGGCACCGGGTATAACCACGTGGTGACCTATGCCCGGTCGCGCAACATCGATGGCCCGTACGAGGTTGGTGACAAATCCTATCTGATCACCGCAGCCGATGCGCCGGATGAACCGCTGCAACGCACCGGCCACGGCCAGTATATCGAGGCGCCCGATGGCACCTTCTGGCACACTTTCCTGTGCTCGAGGCCGTTGCCGGGCACGCGCCGGTCCCCGCTGGGTCGCGAAACCGCGATTGCGCAGGTGGAGTGGACCGATGACGGCTGGCTGACGTTGGACAAGGCGCGCTATGACGTGGCCACGGATGGTTTTGCCGACGATGATGTCGTCTATGCCTTCGGCGCCAAGCTGCATCCGGATTTCCAGTGGCTGCGCACGCCCGAACCCGAACGCCTGTTCGACACCACCGCGCACGAGGGTCATCTGCGGCTGATCGGGCGCGAAAGCATCGGCTCGCTGTACGAAAGCGCGCTGGTGGCTCGCCGCCAAACCGGTTGGCGCTACAGCGCCGAATGCGCGCTGGACTGCGACCCGCGCGACTACAAGACACAGGCCGGTCTGACCGCCTATTACAACAGCACGCAGTTCCACTATCTGCATGTCTCGCGCGATGATGATGGCCGCCGGGTGCTGGGTATCCAAAGCTGCGCAGGCGCTTGGCCCGATGGCCATGTGTCCCTGCCGCTGGGCGAAGGTTACCCCATCCCCGACGGCCCTGTTGAGCTGGGCGTGGACGTGGACCTGACGGTTCTGCAATTCCGTTGGCGGATTGCCGGCGGCACCTGGGCGCCGATTGGGCCCAAACTGGATGCGTCGGCTTTGTCCGACGAGGGTGGGCGTGGCGAACACGCCTGTTTCACCGGAGCATTTGTGGGCATGGCTGCCCAAGACAACAGCGGCACGGCCTGGACAGCCGATTTCAGCCGCTTTGCCTACAAGAACAGAAAAGAGGAACGCAACGATGGCTGAAGTTCAGATCACTGGCGTAAACAAAACTTTTGGCACGGTCGAGGTGATTCCGAACCTCAGCCTGACCGTCCCGAACCGGTCCTTTTCGGTGCTGGTTGGCCCGTCGGGCTGCGGTAAATCCACGCTGCTGCGCATGATCGCAGGGCTGGAAGAGGTCAGCGCCGGTTCGATCACCATTGGGGGCGAAGACGTTACCCACGCCGAACCGTCGGATCGCGGCATCGCGATGGTGTTCCAGTCTTACGCACTGTACCCCCACATGACGGTGCGCCAAAACATCGGCTTTGGTCTGAAACTGGCCAAAACCCCCAAGGCGGAAATCGATGCACGCGTCGACGAAGCCGCCGAGATCCTGCAATTGGGCCCGCTGTTGGACCGCAAGCCCAAGCAGCTTTCGGGTGGTCAACGTCAGCGTGTTGCCATTGGCCGGTCGATTGTGCGCAAACCCAAAGTGTTCCTGTTCGACGAACCGCTGTCGAACCTCGACGCCGCGCTGCGTACCCAGATGCGGGTGGAACTGGCCGAACTGCACTCGAAACTGGACGCCACGATGATTTACGTGACCCACGACCAGGTCGAGGCGATGACCATGGCCGACCAGATCGTGATCATGAAGGCCGGTATCATCCAACAGGTTGGTCGCCCGATGGACCTGTACAACGCCCCCGACAATCCGTTTGTGGCGGGTTTCATCGGGTCACCCAAGATGAACCTGATCGAAGGCCCGATTGCGGCCGAGAAAGGCGCCAAGGTGCTGGGTGTGCGGCCGGAACATATCGATGTATCGCCCGATGCCGGCGCCTGGAAAGGCCGGCTGCGCCATGTGGAACACCTGGGTTCGGACACTGTGGCCTATGTCGAGGCAGAACAGGCCGGCTCGCTGACCGTCCGGGTGCCGGGCGAGGTCAACATGAACGCCGGCGACGATATTTTCATGACCCCACGTGCGGGGTCGATTCACCTGTTTGCCGATGATGGCAGCGTAACAAGAGCTTAATACTATGAAAAAGATTTGCGTAACGGGAGGTTCCGGCGGCGCTGGAAACGCAGTCATTTTGCACCTGTTGAAACACGGGTACGAATGCGTGAACCTTGATATCAAGGCCCCCAAGGAACAGCATTGTCCGTTCATCGAAGTTGAGATGACGGATTACAAGGCCGTGTTGGCCGCGATGGAAGGGTGCGATGCATTGGTGCATTTCGCCGGCGATCCGCGCCCCGATGACGACCATTTTGAAGGCGCGGACCGGTTCAACAACAACACGGTTGCCTGTTTCAACGCCTTCAACGCCGCAATGGCGCTGGGCATCAAGCGTGTGGTCTGGGCCAGTTCGGAAACCATTTTCGGTTTTCCGTTCATGGAAAACGCCCCGTTGGAGGTGCCCGCCACCGAAGATGTCGCCCGCACTCCACAAACGGCTTATGCCATCTCGAAAGCCGCGACCGAAGACGTGGCCGAGATGATGGCTAACCTGTACGACATGGTGTTTGTCGGGCTGCGCCTGTCGAATGTTCTGTACGATGATCCCGATCACCCGCAGAACTTCCAGTCCATCCCCGGCTATTGGGGCGATGTGAACTCGCGCCGCTTCAACACCTGGGGTTACATCCATTGCGAAGACAGTGCCGAGGCCGTGCGCCTGTCGCTGATCACCGATCTGACCGGCGCGAATGTTTATACCATCGCGGCAGACGACAACATCATGAACATCTCGACCCGCGAGATCGTTGAACAGGTCTGGCCCGGTCTGAAAGTGCATGCGGGCGCGAAGGGCCGCGAGGCGTTTCTAACCAGCGAAAAAGCCAAGCGCGAACTGGGCTGGGCTCCGAAACATTCCTGGGCCAGCGTGCTGGGGCGCGACCCCGAAACTGGTGAGTTGCTATGAAAATCACGGAAATCCGCACCCACATCCTGAAAGAGTGGCGCACGATGCTATTCGTCGAAGTTGTCACCGACGAAGGCATCTACGGCGTGGGCGAAAGCGGCCTGACCAGCCGTGAGTACGCCGTTTCGGGCATGGTGCGCGACCTTTCTTCGCTTTTGATCGGGCAGGACCCATTCAAGATCGAACACCATTGGCAAACCATGTGGCGGTCGGGTTTTCACCCGTCGGGTCAGGTGCTGTCCTCGGCCATCGCCGCAATTGATATCGCGCTGTGGGACATCAAGGGCAAGGCGCTGGGCGTGCCTGTCTATGAATTGCTGGGTGGTCGGACGCGCGATAAGGTTCTGACCTATTGCCACATTGGTGGCGCGACGCCGCAAGACACTTTGGAGCGCGCAAAAGAGCGGGTGGCCGACGGTTGGAAAGCAATCCGGTGGGAGCCGTCCTACAAAGACGACATGGTGATGCGCGGAGCGTGGGCGGTTGAGAAAGCCATCGAGGAATTCCGTCTGCTGCGCACCGAGCTTGGCCCCGATATCGAGCTTTGTTTCGACGCGCATACCAAGCTGACCCCGGCCGAGGCCGCGTATTTCTGCCGCGCGGTGGAACAGTACCGCCCGATGTTTATCGAAGATGCGCTGCGCAGCGAATATTACGGCGGCTACAAAACCCTGCGCGGTCAAACCAGCGCCCCGATGGCGGTAGGCGAGCAATTTGCCAGCAAGTGGATGTTTGCGGACGTGATCCGCGATGGGCTAATCGATTATGCCCGCGTGGATCTGTGCATTGCCGGTGGCATTACCGAAGGCCGCAAGATCGCCGCCTTGTCCGAGGCACATATGGTTGACCTGGCAGTACACAACCCGATCGGGCCGGTGTCGTCAGCGGCGTGTCTGCACCTGAACCTGGCCTCGCCCAACGTGTTGGTGCAGGAATTGCCCAAACGACCGGGCGAAAGCCTGCCGGATCTGGTGACCACCGATCAGATCTGGGAAGACGGGTACCTGAACTGCGAAGGCAAGCCGGGGCTGGGTATCGATTTCCACCCCGAGTTCCTTGAAAACTACCCGTTTGAACACGAACACTTGCCGATCCTGCATCGCGAAGACGGCTCGTTCGCCAACTGGTAAGAAAACCGCTGTGGCGCCTACCCGCGCCGCAGCACCATCTTTTCCGCGACAATCTGGTTCTGGTTCAGCATCGCCTGCATCTTGTCACGCGCGCCTTCTGCGTCGCGCGCCATAATGCATTCTGCCACTGCGATGTGGTTGCGTCGTGACACCTTTTCGTCCGGTACGGCGCTTGCCCCGGTTGGATACGAAAACTGCAACAGCGCAAGGATCAGGCCCTGCAGCTGGCTGAGCATTATGTTACCGGTTGCGTCAAGAATGGTCGCATGAAAGGCAAAGTCGGCTGCAATCATCTGGTCGGGTTGTGCATCATCCGGCCGAATGTGACGAGCTGCCAGCAAGATCGTCTGCCGCTGCTCGTCCGTAGCATTGATAGCGGCCAATCCGGCGGCCTGAGGTTCGAATATGCAGCGCATTTCCGTAGATTCTGCGTAGATGCGCGACGACATGGGGCTGTTGGGCCCGTGCCAACGAATGACGTCCGGGTCCAATAGGTGCCAATTTTCAAACGCGCACACGCGTGTTCCGTACCGCCTTGCAGTGCGCAGCATACCTTTGGCGGTCAGAACTTTGATCGCTTCGCGGACCACGGTACGGGACACTCCGAACAACGGAATCAGCTCGGATTCCATCGGAATAGTTTCGCCGACAGGATACACCTGATCGGCAATGCGGCGGCCCAGTTCGTCCACCACAACCTTCACGGAGCCGGAAGGGAGCGAGGACAAAACGCCCTCAGGCAGGGCAAACGCGGTCAAGCTGTGTTCAGTCATTAATACCTCTGCCCGAATGTTATCAGCCCCCCGGAGGAATACCCACTGCAATCAGGGTCTTTTTTGGCAAAACGGGGGAAAATACCACGGTTTTTGACCAAAAAGTTGGCTTTGATGCATTAGGTGAACAACGCGTTCTGATCAACAAGGTACCGGGTCGACAATGCGGTTGCCGCGCCACCCAATGACCGTGCATCTGCGCCAATTGAACCGGGCAGGTAACGTGGTGCCGCAATGCCTGCCAGATCGAGACTTTGCAGCCGCGTTTGCGCAGCCTCCACAAGACGCGCACGGATGTCCTCGGGGATCCAACCGTCAATGAAGACCGCGTCGAGTTCAAGTATGGTCGCCGCACTTAAGGTAGCCGAGGCAATGGCACCAGCACAGCCGTCGATCCATTGTGACAAAAGGCTGTCGGGCAGGTTCCACCGACTGGGATCGCGCCAAAGCTGATCTGTATCAATCCCGGCTTCTTTCAGTGCGTTTTCCAAAGTCGACAAGGATGCGACCTTCATCAGGCGGGTCATCCGGCGGTCAGGGCCAATGACCGGCATCGGTCCAACGCCGGCCGCGTTCCCCGTGGGGCCTGCAAAAAGCCGACCATCCAGAACCAGGCCGCCGCCAATGAAATACCCGAAATAGAGATACAGAAAGTCGCGCGGCCGGTCTGATTTGCCAAAGACAAGTTCCGCCTCGCAAGCCGCCGTTGCGTCGTTGCGGACCGAAACTGGCAGGCCGGTCGTGGCCCCTAACTCGGCTGCAATGTCGCAATCTTTCCATGCGATCATTTCTTCGGGCGGGGCTTCGTCCGCAGGCATCCAATTCCACAGCTCGAATGGCATCGCGATGCCCAGCCCCTGTAGCTTGGGTCGGCTTGCCGCTGCCATTTCGTTGACGGCATCGGGCAATTCCGTCGCAATAAAGTCGATGACTTTGGCAGGTGTCGGATAGGAATGCAGGCGCCGTCGCCGCGCCACCGGGTTGCCCAAAAAATCGACAATGACCAGGTCCAAACTGCGTCGTCCAATCTTTAGCCCGGCAAAATAGGCCCCGTCTGCAGCGATCGAAAGCGGTGTGGATGGCTGCCCCACGCGCCCCCGGATCGGTGTATGGCGTTGCAGTAGGCCGTCAGCCTCAAGCTGTCGCGTGATTACCGAGGCTGTCTGCGCAGACAGACCCGAATTTCGCGAGATCTCGGCCTTGGTCATCGTGCCTTTCTGCCGGACAAGCGAAAGAATCAGGCGCTCGTTATGTGCGCGAACACCAGACAGGTTGGACCCCCGCAGATGCAGGTTCACACGCTCAGCCTGCTGAATTTCCTTATCTTTTTCCACGTCATCCATTGCGCGGGCCACGTACCTGAAAACCAAGATTCCTTCAAGAGCGTGGGTACGTGAACCGCGTCCTGTCAATATTAAATCACTTTGACTTAATATTCTTGACTTGACCTTCAGAATCGCATTTTCATGTTCTCGGACCGGTATGGGAGACCGGTTACCCGCTAACCCGACAAGTTGGTGGGAACGAGAAAATGGGAGGTTCTCTTGAAACTTACATCCAAGCTTATTGGGTCAACTGCTGCTGCAACCGTGGCTGGCCTGCTGTCGGCCACTGGTGCCATGGCCGATGGACATGCCGTCTCGGCATGTCTGATCACCAAGACCGACATCAACCCCTTCTTCGTGAAAATGAAGGAAGGCGCCACCGCCAAGGCAGAAGAGCTGGGCATTTCGCTGCAGTCTTATGCCGGTAAGGTGGACGGGGACCACGAAACCCAGGTGCAGGCCATCGAGACCTGCGTGGCCTCGGGCGCCAAAGGTATCCTGCTGACCGCGTCGGACACCAAAGCCATCGTGCCGGTGGTTGAAGCCGCCCGTGCCGAAGGTGTTCTGGTGATCGCGCTGGACACACCGTTGGAGCCGATCTCGGCCGCTGACGCAACCTTTGCCACCGACAACTTCGAGGCTGGCCGCCTGATCGGCGCCTGGGCCGCGGCCACGCTGGGCGACGCAGCTGCCGACGCCAAGATCGCCATGCTGGACCTGAACGAAAGCCAGCCGTCCGTTGGCGTTCTGCGTGACCAGGGCTTTTTGACCGGTTTCGGCATCGACGTAAAAGACGTCAGCAAATGGGGTGACGAAGACGATCCCCGCATCGTTGGCAACGACGTGACCTCGGGCAACGAAGAAGGTGGCCGCAAGGCGATGGAAAACCTTCTGCTGAAGGACCCGGACATCAACGTTGTTTACACCATCAACGAACCGTCTGCCGCTGGCGCCTATGAGACGCTGAAAAGCTTCGGCAAGGAAGAAGGCGTTCTGATCGTTTCGGTTGACGGCGGTTGCCCGGGCGTCAAGGACGTTGAGGCCGGCGTGATCGGCGCAACCTCGCAGCAGTACCCGCTGCTGATGGCCTCGCTGGGTATCGAAGCGATTGCGGCCTGGGCCAAGGACGGCACCAAGCCGGAAAACACCCCGGGTCTGGACTTCTTCAACACCGGCGTCAGCCTGGTTACCGGCGAAGCGGTTGACGGTGTGCCGTCGATTGGCATCGCGGAAGGCCTCGACCGCTGCTGGGGTTGATGTCACACTGACATTTCCGGATCGTACAACAGGCGGGGGCCATCCGGCCCCCGTTTTTGCGAAGACATGACAGGCGCCCACACGCGCCGCCAACATTGAGGGAATGATGGCGGACAATTTCGAAGCAGAGCTGGACAGCAGCGACACCTCAGTCGCCGAGTTTGAAGGCCACCGTTCACTTCTGGACAAGTTCCAGCATTTCCTGCACGCGAACCCGGCCATGGTGCCGGTGATCATTCTGGCCGTGTCCATCGTTGGGTTCGGCCTGGTCGCCGGAGAGCGGTTCTTTTCGCCCTTCACGCTGGGCTTAATCATGCAGCAGGTCGCTATCGTTGGCATCCTTGCTTGCGCACAGACATTGGTGATTTTAACAGCCGGGATCGACCTGTCCGTCGGTGCGGTGATGGTTCTTAGTTATGTGGTGATGGGCAATCTTGGTGTGACCTATGGCATGCCAGCAGGGTTTGCGATCATCATTGGCATTCTGGTGGGCATGGCCTGCGGTATGCTGAACGGTGTTCTGGTCACCCGCCTCAAGCTGCCGCCCTTTATCGTTACTCTGGGCTCGTGGCGGATCTTTCTTGCTTCGGTTTTCCTTTACACAGGGTCGCAATCGATCCGAAGTCAGGACATTGATGCCGAGGCACCCGCATTGAAGTTCTTCGGCGGCAAAGTGACCTTCATCGACGACCTGATCGGGTTCAACGCCAATATCACCTATGGTGTGGTGCTTATGTTGGTTATCTTCTTGGTGTTTTGGTACTTGCTGACCAACACTGCATGGGGACGCGCCGTTTACGCCGTTGGCGACGACAAGGATGCCGCCGAACTGGCCGGTATCCGGTCCGATCGCATCCTTGTGTCGGTCTATGTTGTGGCTGGTTTCATCTGTGGCATTGCGGCTTGGGCGGCCATCGGGCGCGTGGGGTCGGTTTCGCCATCCTCGTTCCAAGAGGCCAACCTTGAATCCATCGCCGCCGTGGTGATCGGTGGCACGTCGCTATTCGGTGGGCGCGGGGCGATTTTGGGTTCGCTCTTTGGCGCGCTGATCGTGGGAGTCTTTGCGGCCGGGCTGCGTCTGGCTGGCGCTGATCCACAGTGGGTACTGTTCGCTTCCGGCTGCCTGATCATCCTGGCGGTTTCAATCGACCAATGGATCCGGAGGGTTTCGGTATGAGCCAGCAACCCATTTTGCAAGCTAAGGGACTGGTCAAACGATTTGGTCGCGTTGTGGCGCTGGACCATGCAGATTTCGACCTTTACCCGGGTGAGGTTCTGGGCGTGATCGGCGATAACGGCGCGGGCAAATCCACCCTGATCAAGGCACTGTCTGGGGCTGTCCAACCAGACGAGGGAGAGGTTTTACTGGACGGACAACCAGTTGTGTTTCCCAGCCCGATTTCGGCCCGCGACGCGGGGATCGAGACTGTGTATCAGACGCTTGCTCTGTCGCCTGCCCTGTCGATTGCCGACAATATGTTTCTGGGGCGCGAGATCCGCAAACCCGGCATTCGGGGCGCGATTTTCAAACAGCTCGACAAGCGCGAGATGGAACGTTTCGCCCGCGAGAAGTTGACCGAGCTGGGTCTGATGACCATTCAGAATATCAGCCAGGCCGTGGAAACCCTGTCGGGCGGTCAGCGTCAGGGCGTGGCCGTGGCCCGCGCCGCGGCCTTCGGGTCCAAGGTGATCATCATGGATGAACCCACTGCGGCGCTGGGCGTCAAGGAAAGCCGCCGGGTGCTGGAGCTGATCAATGACGTGCGCGCGCGCGGCATCCCGATTGTGCTGATCAGCCATAACATGCCGCATGTTTTTGAAGTGGCTGACCGGATCCATGTGCATCGGCTTGGCCGACGCCTTTGCGTGATCAAACCCAGCGAATGCACAATGTCGGACGCCGTGGCTTATATGACCGGCGCAAAGGAGCCGCCTCAGGATGCCGCCGCCGCCTGAGCCACTTCCATCCCGCACCACCTTAACTGCGGTGGCGCGCCATATCGGCGGGCTGCCTGACGAAGGGAAGCGGGTCCTGGTAGCGCTGGCCGGACCGCCGGGCGCAGGCAAGTCCACGTTGTGTTCCGCGTTGTCATCGGTGCTGGCCAACGATCCCACAACACCCGATGCCGTGGTTGTGCCAATGGACGGGTTTCATTTCGACAATTGCATTCTGGACGAACGCGGTCAGCGACCGGTTAAGGGTGCACCGCAAACCTTCGATGGCGAAGGCTTCGTGCATCTGGTGCAGCGTCTTAGGGTCGAGCCTGAGGTAGCCTTTCCCGTCTTTGATCGCGCCGACGACTTGTCTCGTGCGGCGGCGGGCTTGGTGACGGAAGGGGATCGTATCGTTTTGGTCGAAGGGAACTATCTACTTCTGAATCGCGCGCCTTGGAACAGGCTACGTGGCATGTTTGATCTGACAGTGTTTCTGGATGTGCCTATGGGCGCACTGGAGGAACGCCTGATCGCACGATGGCAGGGATATGGCTGGCCAGAAGACGTAGCCCGCAAACGGGCGTTGGAAAACGACATTCCCAACGCCCGGACGGTGGTCAATAACTCGTTGCCGGCGGACTGGACCATCCGCCAGCTGGACGGGGTTCAGGTTTAAACCTCGCCCTGGTATTCGCCGCGGGCCGGATAGTCATTCTTCTGCGCGAAATCGATGGCGCCCAGCAACTCTTTGAAGCTGGGGCGGACAAACGGCATGGTCTGAACCGACATGTAATAAAGCGACTGCTCTGGCGTTACCAGAAACAGGCCGGGTTCCGAGAACAACGCTGGCTCTTCGATGCCGATCGACGTTTTACCGCGCGAGGTCGAGATATAGAGACCCCAGTCACGCGCCTCGGACAGAGGCAAGTCGTAGGCAAATCGCAAGTTCGTTGCCTCGATTTTCTTTGCCATGTCCGACGCGCGTTCAACGCCGTCTGACGAAATCGCAAGAGTTGTTATACCGCGCTCTTCGAATTCGGGGGTCAGACGCTCCAACTCTTTCAGGTAGGTTGCACAAATCGGGCAATGCAGGCCGCGATAGAATGACAATACCGTGCCCTTCGGGCCTGCGTCGTTGGTCAGGTCAAACGACCCGCCGTTGACAAGGGGCAAGGAAAGATCAGGTGTTTTTTTACGTGGTATCAGCATCAGAAGACTCCGGTTGGTTAACGTTGATCTTGCAATACCGGACAAAAAGGCGGAGAAAGTCCTATAAATCCGCTATAAGGTCCAAGAATGCAGCAAGATCGTCTGGCATCCCTCGTGCAGTCCCTTTCCGTCGAGGCCGTCGGCGGCCCGGAATTGCAAGGCGCAAAGGTATGTATCCTGCCCGATGGCGCGCACTTTGCTGTTGTGGTTGCTTCTACCTGTCCAAAGACCGTTGCGGCCATCCGCGTGAACACGCGCGCCGGCGACGTTTGCCCGCTGGCCTCGATGCAGGGTTTTCGGTTCACCGCAACGCCAGACACGCCGGCCTTTGCGTTGGTCGGATTGCTGGTCGACGAGTTGAAGACGACGCGATGCGGGCGTCAGACGGTACTGACGGGTTACGCCGAGGCATTGTTGATACACCTTTTGCGTCGAGCAACCGAAGAGGGCGTGGCGGAAACCGGTTTGTTTGCAGGGTTGGCGGACCCACAATTGGCGCGGGTCTTGACGCTGATGCATGACCGACCGGACCTGGCGTGGCGAACCGAGGCTTTGGCGGAAGAGGCCGGCATGTCACGATCCGCGTTCATGGCCCGTTTTCGCGATGTGGTGGGCGTATCGCCGATGACCTATCTTCGGAACTGGCGGCTGTCGCGCGCTGCGATTGAATTGGACCACGGCGCGCGCGTGTCCGAGGTGGCGCGGCGCCTGGGATACCGCTCCGACGACGCCTTCACGCGGGCGTTTCGGCAGGCCACCGGGCAGCTTCCGTCTGCCCGCCGCAAGTCGCGGGCGGCGCAAGGCACGCGCCACCCGCAAGGGGCTTAGTTTCGGCGCATCCAGTCTTTCAGCGCGCGACCGATTGCGTCTGGTTGGTCTTCTTGGAAAAAGTGGAACCCTTGCCCGGCAAAAGCGGTCTCAACATTCTGCATGTTGGACGTATACCACCCCACGGCCTGCGGCGGCACCAACACGCCGGGTTCGGCATAGATCAAAAGCGTCGGCATGTCGGTGGTTGTCATGAAGTCATGCAGGTTTTCCATCAGGGTCACCATTTGGGCTGGGGCGCCCTCGATCGGCAATTGACGGGGCCATTCCAGCGTTGGTGTTCGCGATGCCTCGTCTGCGAATGGCGCGCCATAGGCCTCCACCGCCGCAGCGCCCAGCGGACGGTTCACGAATCCGGGCAGAACGACCTCAACAAACATGTTGTTTTTAATCACCATTTCATGACCTTGCACGGGATCGCGCATGGCTTTCATCGCCTGCCCTACATCCCCCATTGCGTCGAATGATGGGATCGGAAAGGACGGGGGCAGAACGCCTTCCATAAACGCGATCCGTTTGACCTTGTCCGGGTTTTGACGGGCAAAGTCCCATCCAAGCGCTGCGCCCCAGTCGTGGATGACCAACGTGATATCGGTCAGTTCCATGGCTTCAACGAACCCTTCGACATACGCATAGTGGTCGGCATAGCTATGGTCGATATCGGGCTTGCCCGAATTGCCCATTCCGATCAGGTCGAATGCGATTGCACGACCCGTTTCGGCTGCATAGGGCAGGACGTTGCGCCACAAGTAAGACGAGGTCGGGTTGCCGTGGATGAACAGAACCGGCGCACCGGTGCCGGATTCCACATAGGCGATCTCGCTGTCCAAAACAGGGATCATTTTCACCGTCAGTGATTGTTCTTCCGAGATCACAGGCAGTGGCAGTTTGTGCGCAGGTGCTTCGGCCTGCACTGAAAGTGGCAGCGCTGCGAGAGCCAACACCGCGAGTTTTAGAAGATTGGCCATTTGGCAATACCTCATTGTTTGGCATCGTCACGTGACGCGCCATTGGGGAAAGTCACAGAGCAAAGTTGCATCTGAGGGTTTTGTACAGTAGTGTTTAATGAAAGGGACTTGTTTTGTCCATACATGTATAAAATGGAAATCCAAAAAATGCCCAGACCTTCGAAATTCGACAAGAACGAAGCAGTTGAAACCGTGATGCAAGAGATTTGGTCGCACGGGTATTCAGCGGCAACGGTCAAGTCGTTATCCGAGAAACTGGGGATCACAAGGTCCAGCTTTTACAACGCGTTCGACACGCGCGAGGCTTTGTTTGCGAAGGTGATGGAGGTTTACGCCGCCCGATCACCAGATGCCGTTCTGTCCGACATCACACCGGGCGAAAAAGTGGTTCCAAAAATTGTCGAGGTCTTCCGCGCCGTTGCCAAGCAGCGCGCCGAAGACCCGGAACATCGCGGCTGCATGATAATCAACACGCTGAACGAAGTGCATGGCCGTGATCAGGAAGTGCTGGACATGACAGCGGCAGCAGTCAATGCAAGCACTGAACGTTTCCGGCAATTGTTGGCCATCGCAAGGGCGCAGGGCGAGATCGCCGACGATGCGGACATCGCCAAGATTGCACCAGCGCTGCAGAACCTGCTGGCAGGTCTGAACACAATGGCACGTGCCGTGCATGACGAGGACGCATTGTGGACGCCAGTGCATACAACGCTGCAAGCGTTGGGTTTGTCATGCGCATGTCTGGACTAGAATCGAGAACGGCGCCACCTGGGTGAGGCGGCGCCGTTAGGAGGGGAGAGCAGGGGGATGACCTACTCTTCCGCGGGAGCTTTTTCTCCAGGCTTTTTGCCCAGGATGATCATGCTCAGCAGGTCGTCATCGGTCACATCAGGGATGTTCACGGTGCCAACCAGCTTGCCGTTTTTCATGACGCTGGCGCGGTCGCACAGTTCCATCACGGCATGCACGTCGTGGTCGATCAGGAAGATGCCGATGCCTTCGGCCTTCAGCTGTTTGATCAGTTCGGCCACCATCTGCGTTTCGTGCGGGCCAAGTGCGGCGGTGGGCTCGTCCATGATCAGGATTTTGGCGTTGAAATACACCGCACGCGCAATCGCCACCGACTGCCGCTGACCACCCGACAGGGCCGATACCGGCGAACTGAACTTCTGAAAGTTCGGGTTCAGGCGGCCCATGATCTTGCGGGTTTCAGCCTCCATCGCGTCATCGTCCAGCGTGCCGGTTGCGGTGACCAGCTCGCGCCCCAAAAACAGGTTCGATGCGGCATCGAGATTATCTGCCAGCGCCAGCGTCTGATAGATGGTCTCGATATTGTATTTACGCGCGTCCCGGGGGTTGTGAATCTCAACCCGTTCGCCATTCACGTAGATCTCGCCAGCATCCCCCTGATAGGCACCCGACAGCATCTTGATCAGTGTCGACTTACCGGCGCCGTTATGGCCCAGCAGGCCCACAACTTCGCCCGGTTGCAGATCCACACTCACATCATCCACGGCGCGGATACCGCCGAACGAGATGCTCATGTTCTTCATCTCGACAAGAGGTGTTTGGTTCGTCATATCCTCAATCCCCCTTATTGACCGGTGCGCCGGCGATAAACGATGTCGACCCAGACGGCGAAAACCAGAACCAGACCAACGACGATGTTTTGCAGCGGCGCGTCAACGCCGACCGAGGCCATGCCCGATTGCAGTGTCTGCATGATCAGCGCGCCGATCACGGCGCCATAGATCGTACCAAACCCGCCAGCCAGCGCCGTGCCACCGATAACGGCGGCCGCGATTACGCGCAGCTCGTCCAGCGTGCCCAGACCCACGTCAACCGCGTTCAGGCGTGCAGAGGCGATGATCGCGGCAATGCCGGTCAGCGCCCCCATCAGGGCAAACACTTTGACCGTCAGCATGCGGGTGTTGATCCCCGACAGCTCGGCTGCTTCAGGATTACCGCCCGTGGCATAGACATAGCGACCAAACCGGGTGCGTTGCGCAATGATGGTCATCACAACCGTCACTGCCAGCAGGATCACCACAGGGATGGCGACGCCATGGTACCAAACCAGACCTTCTGTCAGTTCGATGTCTTTGGCGGCAGCAATCCGCTTCATCGCGCCCTTGGCAATCGGATAGCTGTTCATGATCCATACAAAGGCAATGATAAGACCCGCGGCGGTGGCCATCAGGATACCTTCGGCCCAGACGGGTTTTACGACAAAGCCATGGTCCGACTTGCGCTTGCGGCTGAGCAACATCATCGCAACCGCGATCAGCGCGGCCACAGCACCGAAAATCCAGCTGAGCGTCTCACCCAGTGTACCTTCTGCGCCACCACCCAGCAGGCGGAATGTCGTGTCCAGCGGTGCTTGGGTCTGGCCCTTGGTCACCCACCACATCGCACCGCGATAGACAAGGAAGCCACCCAGCGTCACAATAAAGGCGGGAACGGTCAGATAACCAATGACCCAGCCCTGGAACGCACCAAGCACCGCACCCATCGCGATGGCGGCCAATGCGGCGATGATCCAGATAGACCAGTGTCCCAGGCCCAGGATGTCGGGCAGCACCTGCACTTGCAGCGCTGCAACCGTCATACCGATAAAGCCCAGCATTGAGCCAACCGACAGGTCGATGTTGCGCGTCACGATAACAAACACCATGCCGGTGGCCATCACGGCAACCGAGGCAGTTTGGACGCTAACATTAAAGAAGTTACGCGGCGACAAGAAGCGCCCGTCGGTGAAGACACCGAAGATGATCCACAGCACGACAAGCGCGCCGATCATCCCCAAAAGCCGGGTGTCGATCCCCAGCTTCTGGATAAAGGATTGTTCCGAGTTCTGCATATGAAATACCTCCCCAATCGGCATTCAGTTTACATGCGACATCCGTCTGCGCGGAGTACCCCCACAGTAAGATTAAATCGCCAGTCTTGTCAGGAGAAAAGGTTGGGTGTCCCCCCGGCCGAAGCCGAGGGGACGGTTTCGTATTAGTTACACACGGCCAGCGACGAGCCGGCGCACAGTGCATCCTTGGCGATCCAGCCAGCGTCCAGAACAACATTCAGGTTGTCGGCGGTGACCGGAACCGGTGCCAGGAACATCGACTGCAGCGTGGTGCCCGAAGGCGAAGTCCACTCGGCGGCGCCTTCTACGGCTTCACCAGCGGCCAGTGCTACGGCGATTTCGCCAGCAGCTTTACCCAGTGCACGGGCGTCTTTCCAAACCGATACGGTTTGGGTGCCAATGGCAACGCGGTTCAGAGCAGCATGATCGCCGTCCTGACCCGAAACCGGGATACCTTCCATGCCCTGAGCGGTCAGGGCAGCAACAACGCCACCGGCGGTGCCGTCGTTCGACGCCACAACGGCATCAACTTTGTTGTCAGCGGCGGTCAGGATCTGCTCCATGTTGCGCTGTGCGTTGGCCGGAACCCAGCCATCGGTGTAGGCTTCGCCAACGATGGTGATGTCACCAGCGTCGATGGCTGCCTGCAGCACTTCTTGCTGACCACCACGCAGGAAGTCTGCGTTCGGGTCGGTAGGCGAGCCTTTGATCATGACGTAGTTGCCTTTGGGCTGCGCGGCCAGAACGGCGCGGGCCTGCATGCGACCAACTTCGACGTTGTCGAAGGTCAGATAGAAGGCGCGTGCGTCTTCGATCAGGCGGTCATAAGCGATAACCGGGATGCCTTCGTCCGACGCGGCCTGAACTGCCGGGCCAACGGCCGAGGCGTCTTGAGCCAGAATGATCAGAGCGTCTGCGCCTTGAGCGATCAGCGCTTCAACGTCCGACAGCTGCTTGCCCGACGACGACTGAGCGTCTGCCGAGATGTAGTTGGCGCCGGCGGCGTCCAGCGCGCCTTTGATGGCGGCTTCGTCAGTTTTCCAGCGCTCTTCCTGGAAGTTCGACCAGCTTACGCCAACAGTCAGGGCGTGGCCGTCGGCCAGTGCAGCAGTGGATACTGCAGTCGAAAATACCGCCGCAAGGGCGATTCCGAAACGTTTCATGTGTTCCTCCCAATGTGGTGTGTCCCAACCCCGATCATTGCGAACGGGGAGCACAATTTTTTGTAGCATCTTAAATTTCATTTGCAAATTAAATAACGCAAAGCCGAAAAAAAGACTATGCTGACATTGTTCGCTGTTGGAGTGGAGGCCACTGGCGGATGGTTGAAATTGTTTGAAAAACAATGGAAAAATCGGATGCCTTGCACCGATTCGTTTGGGGGGACAGATGGCTGGCGATCAGAAACGTAAAAGTCGAAAGGCGGTCCTTGATGCCATTCGCGAATCGTCTGGCATTGCCCGAATCGACGTCGCCCGGAACACAGGAATCAGCCAGGCCACGGTCACCACGATCACTGCTGAAATGCTGCGGGACGGACTGATCGAAACGGTCAACACCTCTGGCGCGAACAAAGACAGCGCACGCGGACGTCCCCGTGTGGACCTCAAGCTGCGTGGAAACGCCCATATCGTTGCAGGTGTAAAGTTGGCGAACACGACCATGTCGGTGGTGATCTTGGATTTCGAGGGCAATTTGCTGGCCGAGCATGCCCCGACCTTGGAAGACTCCGTTTACGCGCCTCAAGCCCTTGCCGATACATTGCGTGGTGTGTTGGCTGATGCATGTGCATTGGCCAACATTGCGCTGGATGACCTGTCCGCCGTTGGTTTGGGCATGGCCGGCATTGTCGATGCCCCACGTGGCTTTGTGTATTGGTCGCCTTCGTTGAACGGGCGCAATGTCGATCTGCAGCCGGTTCTGGAGAAAGAGCTGGGCGTGCCGTTCTTTATCGACAACGACGCCAACCTCGTCGCGATGGCCGAGCAGTATTTTGGCGAGGGCCGTGGCGTCAAAGACTTCCTTGTTGTTACAGTCGAAAGCGGCGTTGGCATGGGGATTGTCATCAACAATAAACTGTTCCGTGGCACGCGGGGTTGTGGCGCCGAATTTGGGCATACAAAGGTTCAACTGGACGGTGCGCTGTGTCGCTGCGGGCAGCGCGGCTGCCTCGAAGCTTATGTCGCAGACTATGCCTTGCTTCGCGAAGCTTCAGTTGCCAGCGGGCGACGCCAGCAAATCACGATCCCCGAGCTGCTGGAATCGGCACGCGAAGGCGACGAGATGTCCAAATCCATCGTCACCCGCGCCTCCCGCATGTTTGCAATGGGGCTGGCAAATCTTGCGAACATATTTGACCCGGAACTGATCATACTGTCGGGCGAGCGCATGCAAATGGATCATCTATATGCGAACGACGTGATCGACCGTATCCGCGAGGCGACGATCCAGATTGACATGCCGCCACCGCGCGTCGTGATCCACAAATGGGGCGACCTGATGTGGGCGCGTGGCGCGGCGGCCTTTGCCATCGACGCCGTGGCCGATATGGCAATTGAAAGGTTGTGCGAAGTTGCGGACTAAGCTGATTGTTCTGGCGCTTGTTCCTGTGGTGGCGCAGGCCAACCCCTTGTTCGAACAAGTCGATGTTGCACCGCATGTCTATGACGGCGGTTGGGAGTTCTTTGTTGGTGGGGGTGTTGCCGCATTTGACTGCAACGCTGACAATCTGCCTGACCTTTACGCAGCTGGCGGTGAGAACCCTGCAAGCCTTTTGCGCAACACCAGCGAACGTGGTGGTGCGGTAAGCTTTGTACTGGATACTCCGGCCGAACTGGCAATCGAGGGTGTCACCGGTGCCTATCCTTTGGATATCGACAATGACGGGATCCTTGATCTTGCGGTGTTGCGGGTGGGGGAAAACCAACTGCTGAAAGGGCAAGGGGATTGCCGCTTTACCCTGTTCGACTATGACTTGGGTGATCACGACCAATGGACAACAGCGTTTTCGGCCACGTGGGAGGAGGGGCACAGCCTGCCCACCCTTGCATTTGGCAACTACGTGGATCGCCATGATCCCAATGGCCCGTTTCAAACCTGCGACGACAGCTTGTTGTTTCGACCCTCGGGCGCTGACTATGGCGCACCGTTTTTGCTGACACCTGGATTCTGCACGCTTTCCATCCTTTTCAGTGACTGGGGCCGCCAGGGTCGCGCAGATCTACGGGTTAGCAATGACCGCCATTACTACGTCAAAGGCGGGGCCGAGCAGCTTTGGTCGATGGAGGCCACACCGCGCCTTTACACCGCTGACGACGGTTGGAAGAACTATCAAATCTGGGGCATGGGCATTGCCAGTCGCGATTTGACCGGGGATGGTCTGCCCGAAGTCTACCTGACCTCGATGGGCGACCAGAAACTGCAGGCGCTGGAACCCGGTGCCAAGGGTCCCACCTATCGCGACGCCACTTATGAGCGCGGAACCACCGCGCACCGCCCCTACGAGGGCGGCGATGGGCGTCCGTCGACCGGTTGGCACGTGGCCTTTGCGGATGTGCAGAACGATGGGCTGGACGATATTTTCGTGGCCAAGGGCAACGTTGAACAGATGCCTGGTGCGGCAATGAAGGATCCAAACAACCTGTTGATCCAACAGCCCGATGCCAGCTTTGCCGAATTTGGCGGGGCTGCCGGCTTGGGCAGTATGGATCGCAGCCGTGGCGCGGCGATGGTTGACTTCAACCTGGATGGTTTGCTGGACCTCGCAGTTGTGAACCGGCGCGCGAGGCTGCAGGTTTACCGCAATGTCACACCGGATGCGGGCAATTGGCTAACTGTGCACCTGTCGCAAGTTGGTGTGAACACACAGGCCATCGGCGCGTGGATTGAACTTCGTTCAAATGGCACCACTCAATTCCGCGAGTTGGTGGTTGGCGGCGGTCATGCCGGAGGTGTCGCCGGGGCCGAGCATTTTGGGCTGGGCACTGCTGAAACTGCCGAAATCCGCGTGGTTTGGCCTGAAGGGGATGTCAGCGACTGGATTTCGGTTCAGGTGAATCAGCACTTGGCCATCACGCCAAACGGCGCCGGGTTGACCTTGGTTAACTACTGAACGGCCCTTGGCACCGGCAGACCACTGGGAACGCTTTCCGGGATGCCCAATCGCCCGGCCTCGGACAGGGGATCAGTCAAAGTGATCAAGAATGCCTCTAATGCGGCGATCTCGGCGTCACTCAGGGTGAAAGGCGGCAGCACATTGGCTGACGCAATTGCGGCCACTTCGGTTTCGTCCTGCATCAGCGCCAAGTCCGGGCTGTCCGGAAACTCAGGCAGGGCAGCGTTGAGGATGCTGTATGCTTTCAGGGACTGAACGGGGTTCAAGTGATGGCGAATCGTCGCCTCTAGCGTGGCATAAGAACCCGCGTGGCCATAAGGCGCGGTCGCCGCAACGTTGCGCAAAGACGGAGTGCGGAACGCATAGGCGTCAGCCGGGTCGCCCGTCACGCGCATTCGGCCCGTGTCGCGGTGATGAGTCTCGAACCGGGCGGCCTTGCCCGGCCCGATCTGCGGCATGGCGATGGCGTGAAACTGGTGGTCGGTCTGAAACAGGCCGCTATGGCAATCGGCGCAACGCGCTTTGCCATAAAACAGCTCCATCCCATCCATCGCCTCGTCCGGCAGCGTCTGGCCATAGCGTAGGAACTGGTCAAACGGGCTGTTGTCGGCGCGCCACTCGAAAGCGATGAAAGCGCCCAAAGCGTTGGCGATGTCTGTGAACTTGATTGCCTCATCCGTTCCGATTACCGGGTCAAACATAGCGCGGTATTCAGGGATGCCGGCAACCCGCGCGGTGATGATATCCCACGCGCCGCCGGGTTGAGCCAGAAGGCCCTGACGCACAGCCCGGCTGATGTCATTTTCGCTGTAATGCCCAGCCATTTCGTCACCCGATAAGACCGGGAACATGGTCTGCGCGGACAGGATGGAATCGAAACCTTGGGTCATATCCTCGCCCAACGGCGTTCGGATTCCGTTTGGTTCTTGCGGATCGGCTTCAAGCCGGCCGTCATGGAACATCACGGTGAACTCGGTTGCCCCGAGATTGAACAAGGCGGGCGAATTTCGCGGAATGCGCTGTTCGGGCGCGTTGGCAGCATCGATCCGACGTGCAGGGCCCAGCCCTTTGCCCCCATCACCCAAACCCAGCGAAACACCGTCCGAGGTTCCGTGATCGGGGTGGTGGCATGTGGCACAGGCAACCTCGCGGTTGCCGCTGAGGATCGGATCATAAAACAACAACTGCCCGACCTTGACCGCGTTCATGTCCACTTTGGGAAAGACCGCATCCGCTTTTGGCAACTCTGCCGCTGTCGCTAGAGTTGTGGTGCAAAGCAGCGCTGTCAGGCAGCGAAACGTCATGTTTGGGCGACCTCGATTGTTAACACCTGATGATAGGGCGCATCCGGGGTAGCAATGCAATTGGGAAAACCGGGCTGATTGATCGCGTCGGGGTGGAGTTGAGGCTCCAGACAAACGGCCGTGTTCGGTTGATGGTCCTGCCCGGCAAGGGGTTTATGCAAAGGGGCAAGGCCGCCGGAGGTATACAGTTGCAATCCCGGTTGGTCTGTCCACATCTGCAGTTGCAACCCATTAGGGCCGGTCAGAACCGCGCTGGGCCGGTCGCTTTGCGTCAGAACATAGTTGTGATCCAGACCACCTTCGGCCAAGGCATCAGCAAGGGCGGGTCCCTCGCGCAGGTCAAACTTGGTGTTGTCCACTGACATCAAAGCGCCAGAGGGGATACCTGCGGCATCGACGGGAGTGACGTGATTGGCCCGTATTTTCAGATGATGAGAGCCAATTTCACCAGCGCCCACAAGGTTATAGTACGAATGCTGCGCCAGGTTGATCGGAGTAGGGCGATCCGGCTTGGCGGACATGTAGTAAGTCAGACGTGGGCCATCCAGAACAACTTCAACGGCGAAATCCACCGCGCCGGGAAAGCCACACTCCCCCTCGGGCGAGTGATAGGTGAATTGTACCGAGCGTGGGCCATCTATTTCTGCTGCCCAAAGACGCGTGCCAAGCCCCTGCGTCCCACCATGCAGGGTGTTAGGGGGCTCGTTTACGTCGATCTGATGAGTTTTGCCCTCCAGCTGGAACTGACCTGCCGCGATGCGGTTCGCGACGCGCCCGGCAATGATTCCAAGGAAAGACGGGTTGTTCAAATAGGCGGCGGGGTCTTCATAGCCAAGAACGATGTCGACCGGACCATCATTGCCCACCACCCGCCATCTGCGGGTGATGGTTCCAAGATTAAGCAACGACACCGCCACGTCGCCATCCCGCAACGTGAATTCGCGTATTTGGTCCGGCGTGACGGTGTCTTGCATGTTTAGACGAAGCGGTTGATGTAGTTCTCCAGGATTTCCTGGCGACCCGAACGCGGAGCCGGGTTGACGTTATCGGCCAGAACACGCTGCGTGATCGTGTCGAAGTCGCTGTCCAGCATCGCCTTGGCTTCAGGGGTTTCCCAACCGGCGTAACGCTCTTTCAGCGCGTCCTCCAGACCGCCATCCTCGATCATCGCGGCGGCCGCTTTCAGGCCGCGCGCGCAGACATCCATGCCACCGATATGCGCGGCGATCAGGTCTTCGGCGTCCAGCGATTGACGGCGGATCTTGGCGTCGAAATTGGTGCCGCCCTGGGTGAAGCCGCCATCTTTCAGGATGTGGTAATAGCACAGCGCCACTTCGGGCACGTTGTTGGGGAACTGGTCGGTGTCCCAGCCCGACTGGTAATCGTTGCGGTTCATGTCGATCGAACCCAGCACACCCAGCGCTGTGGCGGTGGCGATCTCGTGCTCGAACGAGTGACCGGCCAGGATCGCGTGACCCTGTTCCAGGTTCAGCTTCACTTCGTTTTCCAAACCGTATTTCTGCAGGAAGCCAAAGCAGGTGGCGGCGTCATAGTCATACTGGTGCTTTGACGGTTCCTGCGGCTTGGGTTCCACCAGGATCTGGCCTTTGAAACCGATCTTGTGCTTGTACTCGACAACCATGTTCAGGAAGCGGCCCATATGGTCCAGCTCGGCACCCATGTCGGTGTTGATCAGGGTCTCGTACCCTTCGCGCCCACCCCACAGCACGTAGTTCTGGCCGCCCAGCTTCATCGTGGCATCCATGCAGGATTTCACGGTGGCGGCGGCAAAGGCGAACACGTCGGGGTCGGGGTTGGTTGACGCGCCCGACATCCAGCGGCGGTGGCTGAACATGTTGGCGGTGCCCCACAGCAGGTTGATGCCGGTGGCTTCCTGTTTCTCACCGAAATAGTCGACCATCTCGTTCAGGGTGCTCAGGTTGTCGGCAAAGTTGCCCTGTTCGGGGCGAACGTCAGCGTCGTGCCAGCAATAGAACGGCGCGCCCAGAATCTCGAACATCTCGAATGCCACATCGGCCTTCAGCTTGGCGCGGGCCATGTCGTCCTGCGGGTACCAGGGGCGTTCGAAGGTCTGGCCGCCAAAGGGGTCGCCGCCTTCCCATGCGAACGAGTGCCAATAAGCGATGGCAAACCGCAGATGCTCGGCCATGGTTTTGCCCATAACAACCTCTTCGGGGTTGTAGTGGTGGAACGCCATGGGGTTGGTGCTGTCGGGGCCTTCGTAGGTCGCTTTTTCGATGCCCTTGAAGAAATCGGTGCTCATTGGATTGCCTTTATTGCTGAGTAAGAGGCGCGGTATTTTTGCCAGGCGTCCTGATAGGCCGCCACAAGGTCCGCGCGGGGAGAGATAGTTTTGGCGACCGCGGGGGCCGTCATGATGTCGGTGGGTTTGGCGCCGGTTGCACCGCAAATGGCCAGACGCGCCGCCCCAAGGGCTGCGCCGAAATCGCCGGCCTCGGGCAGGTCGATCTGAATGTTCAACAGCGTTGCCAGCAGTTCGACCCAATAAGGTGATTGCGAGCCGCCGCCGATGGCCAGAACCCGGTCCAGCTTGGTACCGGTGCTTTCCAACGCCGCCAGATTGTCGCGCAGGGCGAAGGATACGCCCTCCATCACGGCCTGGGTCAGCTCGGCATGCCCGGCGCCGATATCCAGCCCGATGAACGCGCCCCGGATGGCGCTGTCATTATGCGGTGTGCGCTCGCCCGACAGATAGGGCAGGAACCGCAGATCGCCGGGGCCGCTGATGGTTTCGCCCAGGTCGCGCGACAGGTCGGCCGCGCCTTTGCCAAGGTTGCGCGACAGCCAGTTCAGGCTGTCGGTCGCGGCCAGGATCACACCCATCTGGTACCATGTGCCGGGAATGGCATGGCAAAAGGTGTGAACCGCCGACGAGGGCATGGGGGCAAAGCTGTCCTTGGCGGCCAGCAAAACGCCCGACGTGCCAAGGGACACGAACCCATCGCCCTCGCGCAGGGTACCCACGCCGCAAGCGGCCACCGCGTTGTCGCCGCCGCCGCCCACCACGGCTACATCCGACGAAACGCCCCAATCGGCGGCCAGCTCGGGGCGCAGGGTTCCCCCCGCTTCCGAACCTTCGACAAGCTCCGGCATCTGGTCGCGGCGCATGCCGGACGCAGACAACAGAACATCGGACCAGTCGCGCGCGCCGACATCCAGCCACGATGTGCCGGCACTGTCGGACATGTCTGCGAAATACCGACCGGTCATGTAGAAATTCAAATATGCTGCTGGCAGCAGAACCTTTGCCACACGTGCAAAGTTCTCGGGTTCGTTCTTTTGCATCCACACCAGTTTCGGCGCGGTGAACCCGGGGAAAACGATGTTGCCGGACAGATCACGTACCCGGGGTGCAGCGTCCAGCGCGGCGGCCTCGGCATGGCTGCGGGTGTCGTTCCACAGGATGCAGGGACGGATCACGTCGCCACTGTCATCCAGACAAGTGGCACCGTGCATGTGCCCGGACACGCCAATGCCCTTTAGCGCGGCGAATTCAGCCGGGTGGGATGAACGAAGTTCAGCAACGCAGCCGTTCAGCGCCGCGATCCAATCCGCAGGGTCCTGTTCGCTCCACCCGGGATGGGCGTGTGCAACAGGGTAAGTCCCCTCGGATGATGCAATAATGGTTCCCCCGTCATTGGCCAGCACGGCACGCAGACCGGAGGTTCCTAGATCGAGACCCAGAAACACGTTCTCCTCCTCTTTTGTCCTACTCATTGCGCGAAATAATTTTGTTGTCAAAATAAAACTTCTGCAAGCGAATAAGTGACTGAAATCGCGAAAAATATGCAGGTGCAGAAAAAGAAGAGGCCGGCGGTGGACACGCCGGCCTCCGATTATCAAGAATCACCAGAATCGGTTACAGCAGGTCACGCCCGGCCAAGTTCCGCATCAGGTGCGAGGGACCAAAGACCCACTCGGGGCATTCGGTCGACAAGCGCACCGTGTTGCGCAGCGTGCCAAAGCCGGGGGCCGAGATCGACACCACGTCACCCAGCTTGTGCGTGAACCCTTCGCCCGGCGTGTCGCGGTCTTCGGTTGGGGCAAACAGCGTTCCCAAAAACAGGACCAGCCCGTCGGGGTATTGGTGATGGCGGCCAATGGTTTGACGTACCAGTTCTTCGGGGTCGCGGCTGATCTGGTTCATCGAGGAATGACCTTCCAGCACGTACCCCTCGGGCCCGGTGACGTTCAGCGTCAGCTCGGCCTGGCGCACATCGTCCAGCGAGAAGCTGTCATCGAACAGGCGGATCATCGGCCCGATTGCGCAAGACCCGTTATTGTCCTTGGCCTTAGACAACAGCAAAGCCGAGCGCCCCTCGACATCGCGCAGGTTCACATCATTGCCCAACGTCGCGCCAACGATGCGGCCCTTGGACGACACGGCCAGAACCACCTCGGGCTCGGGGTTGTTCCAGTTCGAGATCGGGTGCAGCCCGATCTGTGCGCCGTAGCCCACCGATGACAGGATCTGCGCCTTCGAGAATACCTCGGCATCCGGGCCGATCCCAACCTCGAGATATTGCGACCACAGGCCTTCCTCGATCAGTGCGGCCTTCACATCGGCCGCCTGCGCGGACCCGGCCTCGATATTCTTCAGGCTGCCACCGATGATGCCGCCGATTTTTGCGCGGATCGCTTGCGCCTTTGCCGGATCGCCGGCGGCTTGCTCCTCGATCACGCGTTCCACCATCGAGCTGGCAAAGGTCACGCCGCAGGCCTTTACCGATTGCAGATCGCACGGTGCCAGCATGTGCAGCTGATCGGTGTCAGTCGGGTTCTGTGCAATTGTGTCGGCATCACCCAGAACGCGGCCCGGCGCGGTGCGCACATAGGTGGCGGGGTTGTCCATCTCGCAAATGTCGCGCACCGTGGGGGCCGCCTTTGCGGTGATGTCGACAAAAGCGCCGTCGCGCAGCGTAACCACCACGGGGCCCTGGCAGGCCGGGTCCCAGATGCGGCCGACAAACAGCCCGCCCAGGTCTTGGGGGAACAGGAAGTTGGTCAATTTCGTCTCCTAAATATCAGAGCTTGTAGGTGCCGGCGTCGATCCCGGTGACCGGCAGGTCAACCGCGAACAAGCCACCGGCCAGCGGTGATTTCTGCAGCGCGTCAGGCTCCATGCCCAGACGCGCCGTTGTGATGAACAAACGGTTCATCTTTGCGCCGCCGATGGCGCAGCACGTAATATTCGGCACAGGTAGGGTGACGCGCATGTCACGGCTGCCATCGGGCAGAAAGCGCTGCACAGCGCCGCCGCCGAACTGTGTGTTCCACAGCCCGCCCTCGGCATCCACGGTCGAGCCGTCCGGGCCACCTTCGCCGTCACCCAGTGTCGCAAAAACGCGCGGGTTCGACGGGGTGCCGGTTGCGGTGTCATAGTCATAGGCAACAACGTCTTTGCCGCGTGTGTCGGCGAAATACATGCGCGTGCCGTCCGGCGAGAAACAGGTGGAATTGGCGCAACCGATCCCCTCGATCACCGTGCGGACATCACCTTTGTCGACAGACCAGACCGGCGTGATTGGGTGCATGCCTTCCTCGTCAATACCACCGACGACGAAGCGCCCCTGACGATCAAGGCCGCCATCATTCATGCGGGTACGCGCACCTTCTTCGGGCTGGTATTCTTTGATCAGTTCCCGTGCACCGGTTTCCACGTCAAGCCAGCAAAGCCCATCCGTGAATGCCGCCAACGCACGGTCATTGTCTGTGAAAGCCATCGCGCACAGGCCCTTGTCCAGCGGAACACGGGACATGGCGCTGCCATCTTCGGCGCAGGACCACAAGGCATCACCAAAGATATCGGTCCAATAAACCCGTTGAGTGCGCACATTCCACTGAATGCCCTCACCAAGGTTGTTGCGGCAGTCGAGGATGAGCGAGGCCGAAAGCTCTGCCATTTCTGATTTTCCCTGCTTGGACGGCACACGTGCCGTTTCACTATCAATAGTTTTCGCAGGGAAGATACAGCCCGGATTGAGAATGCCAAGCGGGTCCAGAGTTTCTTTCAGTGATTGCGACACGTCCATTCGCACGGCGCTGGATTGTCGTTGCATTGCTTTGCGACGCACGCGACCGATGCCGTGTTCGGCACTGACAGAACCACCCATTTGACCAAGCACACCATAAACGATGTCCAGCAATTGCGCGCCGACCTCGGCAATGCGGTCGTCGGCCATGTCTTGCGGAGGCAGTATGTTAAAATGCACGTTTCCGTCGCCGACATGTCCATAGGCAATCGAAAGCCAGTCAGGTGCGGCTTCCGTCACGGCACCCTCCGCCCGGCGAATGAACTCGGGAATTTGCGAAACGCGTACTGAAATATCGGTGCGAATGTGCCGTCCACGAGCCGCCTGCGCTTCGACCATTGCTTCGCGGATCGCCCACAACATTTCTGCCTGTGACAGGCTTTCGGCCACGATGCCGTCCGCGACCAGATCTTCTTCGAACGCCCGCTCGACAAGGCTTTCCAGAAGGCCGCGCAGGTCAATAGGGCCAGAGGCTGCCAGTCGGATCAGCGCATAATATTCAAACTCTTCCTGCATCGGGGACCGCAGGGTCGATTGATGCTCAACCGCCAGATCCACGCAGGATTGCGGCAGCAGCTCAAATGCCGACATAAGGTCGGCGCAATGGCTGCGGGCAAGGCTGTAGAACTTGGTGATGGCGTCCAGACTGGTCAGGGCCAGCATCGCGGTTTCCGAGTTCTGAATGGCTGGATACAGTTGCAGAGACACGGCCGTCACAATGCCAAACGTACCTTCGGTGCCTATGAAAAGGTGCTTTAGGTCCGGGCCGGAATTGTCTTTGCGCAATTCGCTCATCAGGTCGAGGATGCGGCCATCGGGCAGAACCACCTCTATTCCCAACACCATGTTCCGCGTCATGCCATAGCGCAAAACGTTCAGGCCCCCGGCATTGGTCGCCAAAGCCCCACCAATCTGCGCAGAGCCAATTGCCCCAAAGCTCAACGGGAAAAGGCGACCATTCTTTGCCGCCTCATCCTGAATTGTTTGTACGATGCAGCCGCTTTCAACCTGCATCGTGTAATTGTCTGCATCAACTTCACGAATGTTGTTCAGGCGAGAAAGGTTCAGAACAACGGCCTTGTTCTCATCCTGCGTATAGGTTCCGCCGACAAGGCCTGTGTTCCCACCTTGCGGGATCATGGAAAGGCCATGTTCGTGGCAGTACCGGGCAACTGAAGAAACCTCGTTCACATTTCCCGGCTGCACAATGCACAGCGGGGACGAGGTCAAATCACCCGACCAGTCTTTCAGAAACCGATCATTGTCTGATCCGGTGCCTAATACGTATCGTTCTCCAACAAGCTGAACCAATGCCTGTTTGTGCATGTGTGTAGGGGGTTGCGCGTCCATACCGATTCCTGTCGTTTGGATCAGCTTACGGCAAAAAAAGAATTTGTCCAACAATTGGACAACATGATAACCAATTTAGGTGAGCTGATTCGAAAAATGTAGAATCAGCGCGGGAGGATGTTTTGAAAGCGATACGCATTCACGGTGCGAACGACGTTCGCATATCGGAAATGGATCAGCCAAAGCCGGGGCCGGGTCAGGTTCTGCTGCGCGTTTTGGCCACCGGAATCTGCGGCACCGATGTCGAAATATTTGACGGCGTGATGGCCTATTTCGTGCGGGGCATGGCCAGCTACCCCGTGACACCCGGCCACGAATGGGTGGGTGAGGTTGTGGAATGTGGTGAGGGCGTTGAAGGGCTGCACCCCGGTCAGCGCGCCGTTGGTGAATGCAGCGTGGGTTGCATGGCCTGCCCGACCTGCCTGGCAGGCAATTACCACCAATGCCCCAATCGGACCGAGACAGGTATTCTTAACCGTGATGGTGGTTTCGCAGAATACATTCTGTTCCCGGCCCTGTTTCTTCACCCGATTTCAGAAAGCGTTGACCCGCGCGCGGCCGCTTTGGTTGAGCCAACTGCGATTGCCTATAACGGAGTGAAAAACGCCGACATCAGCCCATCGGACCGTTTGGTGATCCACGGCGATGGCCCCATCGGCCTGTTGGTTCTTCAGGTCGCAAAGGCGTTTGGCGCACAATCCATTGCGATGGTCGGTGGCACACCGGCGCGGCTGGATCTGGCGCGCACGTTGGGCGCGGATGTCACGATCAACGCGCTCGCCGAAGATGTCGCTGCGAAGCTGGCAGAATTTGGCAACGGACGCATGCCGAACAAGGCAATCGAGGCCACGGGAATTCCCCAAGCCGCCGCAACAGCCCTGACCGCGATCGAGCCGGGCGGCACCGTGGTGCTGCAGGGCCTCTTTGGCGGGCGTCTTCTGGACGGGTTCGACCTGGACCAGATCGTGATCAACGACCTGAGCGTCAAAGGCGCGCTGGGCAGCCCAGGTATCTGGCCCGATGTGATCAAGATGATCGAACAAGGCCGCGTCGACCCACTGGCGATTGTCAGCCACAGCCTGTCGTTGGACCAGTTCGAGCAGGGCATCGGCATGGTCAAGAATCACGAAGGCATCAAGCTGGTCGTGACACAAACGGAGACCGCGTCATGAGCGACACCCCCGCAATCGAAGGGCGCGGCCTGTCGAAAGCCTATAACGGTGTGACCGTTGTGCGCGACATCGATATCGCCGTGCAGCCCGGCCGCATCCGCGCGGTGATCGGCGAAAACGGCGCCGGGAAATCGACACTTATGAAGATGCTGACCGGCATCGTCGCGCCGACCGAAGGCCAGATTTGGCTGGACGGCAAGGAGGTGCGGTTCGACCGCCCGCGCGACGCCATGGATGCCGGCGTTGGAATCGTTCACCAGGAACTGCAGATCGTCCCCATGCTCTCAGTGGCCGACAACATCATGCTGGTGGGCGGGCCGGTGGCACCAAAAACCTATCGCGGTGCTCCGGCCGAAAAAACCTTTGTGCAGGGGCTGTTGGACCGGGTTGGTCTGAACGTACGCCCGGGCACGCTGGCCGCGCGCCTATCTGCGGCCGAAGGACAGCTGCTGGAAATTGCCAAGGCTCTGGCGCTGGACAGCAAAGTAATTGTGTTTGACGAGCCGACATCGGCCTTGCCACCCAACGACGTCGAGCGTCTGCTGACGCTGGTGGAACGCTTGCGCGCCGAGGGTCATGCGATCTTGTACATCTCGCACCACTTGTCCGAGATTAAGCGCATCGCAGACGACATCACCGTATTGCGCGACGGTGGGTTGGTGGGACATTACCTGTGCGCCGATCTGGAAACCGAGGACATGATCCAACTTATGGTGGATCGCCCGGTCTCGCTGTACGGTGCCATGCTGCCCAAGCCAACCAATACCCCGGTATTAGAAGTTACAGGCGTCGCCACCGACGCGGTGACCGACCTCAGCTTTACGCTGAACAAGGGCGAAATCATCGGCTTTGCCGGCCTTATCGGTTCGGGCATGCATGACGCGGCACAGGCTCTGGTCGGCGGCGATCGCTTGCGAGGTGGCACGATCAGGGTAAACGGCAAACCTGCGCGGATCGTGAATCCGGCCAGTGCAGCCGAACATGGAATCGTGATTGTTCCCGAGGAACGTAAGGTTCAGGGAATTCTGCCCAGCCATTCGGTACAGGAAAACTTCCATATCGGCCGTCACCGCAAGTTCACAAATGGTGGCATCTTGTCGCCACGTGCGATGCGGTCGAAAGCCAAGGAATTGGTCGGTGATTTCAAGGTGCGTCTTGCCAACCTGTCACAGCCAATCAGCACTCTGTCCGGTGGCAACCAGCAGAAAGTTGTGGTGGCGCGCTGCGTGCAGTCGAACCCCGATGTGTTGATCCTGGCCGAACCCACGCGCGGCGTGGATGTGGGCGCAAAGGACGATATTCACCAGCTGGTCCTGGACCTCGCGGCGCAGGGCACCGCGGTGGTCGTTGTGTCCTCGGAAATGGACGAGGTTCTGGCCCTGTCGCACAAGGTGGCCGTCTTCTCCGAAGGTCGCATGCAGGGCCTGCTCAGCCACGAAAATGCCTCGCCCACCGAGGTGATGAAACTCGCTACCCCCAAGACATCGAAGGAAAACGGCAATGGCCATGAACGCGCAGCCTGAGACGCAGGAAAACAACAGCCTGCTTGCCAATCTTTGGGAGCGGGCCAAGGATTTCCCTGAATCGCGCCTGATCCTGGCGATCCTGATCGGCGGCGCGCTGTTGGCTTGGCAGGCCGAGGTGTTTTTGTCAGGCCGCAACCTGCGGTCGGTGATGCTGGCCATTTCGTTCTCGGCGATTGCGGCAATGGGGCAGCTTCTGGTGATTCTCACCGGCCGGATCGACCTGTCGACGGGATCAACTATGGCTCTATCAGGAATGATCACGGCTCTATCTCTGGTTGCGGGCGTGCCGGTGCCGATTGCAATGGCCATCGGCATCTGCGTGGGTGGCATCGTGGGGTTCGTGAACGGCTTTATCTCGATGCGGTTTGGCATCTCGTCGTTCATCGTCACCCTGGGCACGTTGCAGGTGGCGCGCGGCATCACCGTGGGCCTGACCGAGGGCGACACGGTATCGGGCTTTGCCGACATATTCCTGTTCATCGGGTCAGGCCGGGTGGCGGGGTTGCCACTGCCTGTGTGGATCATGCTTGTGCTGCTGATCGGTTTCACCATTTTCCTGAAATACACCGCCACCGGCCGCGAGATTTTCGCCATAGGTGGCAACGAAACCGCAGCCCGCTTGGCTGGGGTTAAGGTTTCCCGCCTGCAAGTGCTGGTCTTCGTGATCGCTGGCATGATGGCGGGGCTGGCCGGCGTTTTGCTGACCGCGCGTCTGGGTGCGGCTGTGTCAAATGCGTCGGTCGGTTACGAGCTGATCGTGATCGCATCGGTCGTGATCGGGGGTGCCAGCCTGTCGGGCGGTGCCGGAACCGTGCTGGGTGTTGTTCTGGGTGCGATGCTGATCGGCATCGTCAACAACGCGCTGGTTCTGCTGGTGGTGCCGACCTACTGGCAGCAGACATTCACGGGGGCTGTGATTGTGGCCGCCGCACTGATCGATCAGATGCGGCGGCGCTAGGCGCCCAACAAATTACCAACGCGGCCGAATCTTGGAGGACAGGGCCGCATCAATCCAGTGGAGGACAACCATGACGAAGAAAACTAACATCTCGCGCCGCGATTTCCTAGGCACGATGACAACTGCAACCGTAGCGGGTGCCACGATGACCATGTGGGCCCCTAAAGAGGCACGCGCGGCCGGTAAAATGAACCTGGCATTTGTGCCCAAGGCGCTGAACAATCCGGTATTCGAAGTGACCCGTTGGGGCGCTGAAGACCGTATTGCCGAGCTGGATGGCGATATTTCGTTCCGCTGGGTTGGCCCGACAACCACGGATGCTGCTGCGCAGGCCCAAATCCTGGACGATCTGGTCATTCAGGGCGTGAACGGCATCTGCCTGTCGTGCAACGACCCCGATGCCCTGATCCCCGCGATCAACCGTGCCGTGATGGAAGGCGTGACCGTCATCACCTGGGATGCCGATTCGCCCAGCTCGAAGCGCGCAACCAACGTGTCGATCGACCAGGAAGCTGCTGGTGCCGAAGCCGGCAAAATCATCGCTCAGCTGGCGCCCAAAGGTAAGCTGGCCATCCTGACCGGCACCCCCGGTGCTCTGAACCTTGAGCAGCGTGTGGCGGGCTTCCGTTCGGTCGTGGATCAGCATGCCGACATCGAAGTGATCGCAACAGACCCCTGCAACGACGACGTGCAGCGCGCCGTTGAGATTGTCGAGCAGCGCATCAACGCGACGCCCGACCTGGCCTCGTACTTCTTCGTTGGCATGTGGCCCTTCTTTGCGGACCTGAAAACCATGCCGCAGTTGAAGGCTTTTGTGGATCGTGGCGGCAAATGTGTCTCGCTGGACGCGCTTGAAGGTGCTCTGAATGCAGTTGACCAGGGCTATTGTAACTCGCTTGTTGGCTACAGCTGGTGGGGCTTTGGCCGTACCGCAGTGGACGTCCTGGTCGCCAAGATCCGTGACGGTGTTGATCCGGCTGACCCGATGTTCACCGAGCTGTTCATCGTCGATGAAAGCAACATCGCGGAATACATGACGAAACAAGCCGAAACCGGCGGTCGTTTCTGATATCGTTGCACCGCCACGGGTTTTCCCCGTGGCGGTGTTTCCCCGCACTGCCAAGTATGCGATAGGATAAGCCTACAAACAGGCGAAAGAACGCAAACAACGCGCAGGAAACCAAGATGCCCCAGTTCAAGGAAATTCGTCGTACCGGACAGTTGCCCGATTTAATCGCGTCCGAGATCATGTCTCAGATCCTCGGGGGTGAACTGAAACCGGGTGACGTACTGCCAACCGAGGCTGCGTTGGCCGAGTCCTTCGGTGTCAGCAGAAACGTTGTTCGCGAAGCTATTGCACGGCTGCGCTCGGATGGGTTGATCGAGACCAAGCAAGGGCGCGGCGCCACCGTGCGGCCGCCGTCAGAACGCGAGACCTTCCGTGTCGACCTTTCAGCGTTGGAGGAAACAACCTCGTTGGCTGACCTGTTTGAACTGCGCGGGATACTGGAGATCGAGGCCGCCGGTCTCGCCGCCCAACGCCGTACCGAAGAAGACCTGACCCGCCTGCAAGCCGCCATCGACAACATGGCCGGGCAACAGGAATTCGATGAAAAACGGCTGGAGGCTGATGCTGAATTTCACCGTGCCATGGGCACGGCCACCAAGAACGCTTTTCTGGCGACGATCGTCGATTATCTGTCGTCGCGCCTGAAAGAAACCACCCGCGCCACCAATCGTATCTATCGCGACGGCGACCTGATCGCCGTGACCATTGGCGAACACGAAAAGATCCTTGCCGCCGTCAAGGCGCAGGACGCTCAGGCGGTACGGGAAGCCATGCAAGGGCATATCCGCGGCGCGGCCAAACGGCTGGGCGTGGATTTGCCCGACTAACACATTAGGAGGCCAAGATGCCGAACCACACCCCTGTACCCAACCGCTTCAAAGGCAAAGTGGCCATCGTGACAGGGGGGGCGAATGGCATCGGTCTGGCGATCGTCGAACAGCTGTGCCTTGAAGGCGCGCAGGTGGTGTTTTCCGATCTGTCTGCAGAAGATGGCGAGGCACGGGCGTCCGCGCTTTCTCAGGCGGGCCACGACGTGCGCTTTATTCAGGGCGATATGGGCGACGAAGCGTTTTGCGCAGCACTGGTTGATGGCGCGGTGCAGGCTTATGGCCGTGTCGACCTTTTGGTGAACAACGCTTTTGCCTTTGTCGCGGCTTCACTCGAGGCAAAGACCAGCGAATGGCAAACCTCTTATTTTGTCGGCCCTGTGGGCTTTGCCCGAATGATCCAGAACGCCACCCCGCATATGGCCAAAGCTGGCGGCGGGGCCGTGGTAAATATCGGCTCTATCTCGGGCCATATCGCGCAGAAGGACCGCTGGACTTACAACATGTCCAAAGGTGCAGTTGATCAGCTGACCAAGTGCGCTGCGCTTGATGTGGCCGAACACGGCATCCGCGTGAACTCCATCAGCCCCGGCTGGATTTGGTCGCGCGAGGTTCTGAACGCTGCCAATGCCGATGGCGGTGGACGCGAGAAGTACGAGCCGATCTGGGGCGCCTACCACATGCTGCGACGGTGCGGTGAAACGGTAGAAGTGGCGCGTGCCACGTTGTTTCTGCTTAGCGACGACGCCTCGTTCATCACAGGTACAGACCTGCCGGTGGATGGTGGCTATCTCAGTATGGGGCCCGAAGGGATCGGACAGGCTGGGCTGGTTGTGGGCGGCCAATAGGGCGCAAACGTAACCATTGCTCACATGCTGATCAGCTGGCGGAAATTGTGCGCGGAATGGACCACATGATCACCTGCAGACCCCTCTGTGCATTGTCAAACTGCGACATTTGTCCTACAACCCCACGAAACCCCTATTGGGTTCGGAATCTCCTCCATTATCCGCAAAGGATGCAATCATGACCTTCACCCCTCATGGTAATCACTTTATTGCGGGCGAGCTGGTTGGCGGCACCGCCAAATTCTCCAGCGAGCCGGCCACTGGCGACGCGCATCAGTTCTCGGTAGGCACTGTCGAACTGGTCAACAAAGCTGTTGAAGCTGCGGAAGAGGCGTTCTGGTCGTTCGGATACTCGACCCGCGAAGAGCGCGCTGCATTCCTGAACACCATCGCCGACGAGATCGACCTGCGCGGCGACGCAATCACCCAGATCGGTTCGGAAGAAACCGGCCTGCCCGAAGCGCGCCTGATCGGCGAGCGGGGCCGCACCGTTGGCCAGCTGCGCCTGTTTGCGTCGCATATCCTGGCCGGTGACTATCTGGACCGCCGCTATGACGAGGCGCTGCCTGACCGTGCGCCGCTGCCCCGTCCCGATCTGAAGATGGTTCAGCGCCCCATCGGCCCGGTGGCCGTGTTTGGCGCGTCGAACTTCCCGTTGGCGTTTTCGACTGCCGGGGGCGACACCGCCGCCGCGCTGGCTGCCGGCTGCCCGGTTGTGGTCAAAGGCCACTCGGCCCACCCCGGCACCGGCGAGATCGTGGCCGAGGCCATCCGCGCCGCGGTTGAGAAATGCGGCATCCACCCCGGCGTGTTCAGCCTGATCCAAGGCGGCAAGCGCGACGTGGGCACCACGCTGGTGCAGCACCCGCTGATCAAGGCCGTGGGCTTCACCGGCTCGCTGGGCGGTGGCCGGGCGCTCTTTAACCTTTGCGCCGCGCGCCCCGAGCCGATCCCGTTCTTTGGCGAGCTTGGCTCGGTCAACCCGATGTTCCTGCTGCCCGAGGCCCTGTCGGCCCGCGGCGCGGCGATCGCCGAAGGCTGGGCCGGGTCGCTGACCATGGGTGCGGGCCAGTTCTGCACCAACCCCGGCATTGCCGTGGTGATCGAAGGCGACGACGCAAATGCCTTTGCCGCCGCTGCCGTCAAAGCGTTGGAGCCGATGGGTGCACAGACCATGCTGACCGATGGCATTGCCGCCGCTTACCGCTCGGGTCGCGACGCCATTGCCGGTACCACTGGTGTGCAAGAGCTGCTGACCAGCACCTGCGACCTGCGCAACGCCACGCCGTATCTCTTTGAGACCACCGGCGCCGAATGGCTGGAGAACGAGGTTCTGGGCGAAGAGGTGTTCGGCCCCCTGGGTCTGATCGTCCGCGTCAAGGATGCTGACGAGATGCGCGCGCTGGCCAAATCCCTGCAGGGTCAGCTGACCTGCACCCTGCATATGGATGACGGCGACACCGAATTGGCCGGCACCCTGATGCCGATCATCGAACGCAAGGCGGGCCGCCTACTGGCCAACGGCTTCCCGACCGGGGTTGAGGTGTCGGATACCATGGTGCATGGCGGGCCTTACCCGGCCTCGACCAATTTCGGCGCTACGTCGGTTGGCACGCTGTCGATCCGCCGCTTCCTGCGCCCGGTCTGCTATCAGAACCTGCCCGATGCGATCCTGCCCGGCGATCTGAAGTAAGCAAAGCACTGGCATGGGGGCGGCGGCTGCGATAGCACTGCCCCCATGATCACCTACCTGGCGGGGTATTCCCGCAAGAAAGACAGCGTTTTTGAATCTGTGGCCCACGCCGATGGCGGTGGTAAGCGGCTCCGTACGATTCCGCTGAGCTTTCGCGGTTTTCCTGAGACATCCGAACGAACCAATGCGGCGCTGGCCGTGGCCAAGCGGCAACCCAAAGGTCTGGGCCGCGTCCTGAAACGGTGGCTGATCGCGGCGCAGTACAACGGCGCACGGCGGTATTTTACGCGGCATTCGGCGCATGTGGCTGTCTGCTGGAATGGGCTTACGGGATCACGCCGGGCCTTTATGCAAGGCGCGCGAGATGCGGGCGCCAAGACGCTTTATACCGAGCTTGCGCCCTTTCCCGGCCGCGTCACGCTGGACCATACCGGGGTGAACTCCGCCAACAGTCTGCCGCGCGACCCTGCCTTCTACCTGACCTGGGCCGACAGGCCCGACCGCCAAGGCGAAGGCTGGCGAGCGCTTGGCGCAAACCTGACCGCGCGCGCTTCGCGACGGGCCGATGTAGGGCAGGCGGGCGGCGCCGACCTGCAGGCCGCCGGGCCGTTCCTGTTTGTGCCGTTGCAGGTGCCCAATGACAGCCAGATCACCCTGTTTGGCGGTTGGACGGGGTCCGTGCCTGCCATGATCCGCGCGCTGGATGCAGCCGCCGAGGCGTTGCCCGATGGCTGGCACATCCGCATCAAGGAACACCCCTCGGCCAAGACACCTATGACCGAGGTTCTGGCCCAAACCGGCCCGCGTATCGTGGTCGACAACCAGACCGACACTTTCGCGCAGGTCGCTGCCAGCCGGGGCGTGATCACCATCAACTCGTCCGTTGGCCTGCAGGCGTTTTTCTATGACAAGCCCGTGGTCGTGCTGGGACAGGCGTTTTTTGCGCTGCCCGGGCTGGCCACCACGGCGGATGGCCCGGACGCGCTGCGCCAGTGTTTTGCCGGGGCTGATACCCTGACCTTTGACCCGGCCTTGCGTGCCGCATTCATGAATTACCTCGATCAGGTCTACTACCCCCGCGCAGAACCTGCCGATGACGGCGGATTGATCGTGAACCCGGATGATATTGCCGCAAAACTGGCCGCGGCGCGGGCCTAACCGCG
Source organism: Actibacterium mucosum KCTC 23349 (assembly GCF_000647975.1). Lineage (GTDB taxonomy): Bacteria > Pseudomonadota > Alphaproteobacteria > Rhodobacterales > Rhodobacteraceae > Actibacterium > Actibacterium mucosum. The sequence continues at coordinate 100,945 of NZ_JFKE01000001.1, read as the reverse complement.
CCATGCCCCTTTCCCTTGGCCGCCCTTTGCGCTAAGGCTCCGCGCCGTGTCATCCTGACCGATAGGAGATCCCGAAATGGGCTATAGAGTTGCCGTTGTCGGCGCCACCGGAAACGTGGGCCGCGAAATGCTGAACATCCTGGCCGAGCGTCAGTTCCCCGTGGACGAGATCGCCGCCATCGCCTCGCGCCGGTCGCTGGGGTCCGAGGTCAGCTTTGGCGACGAGACCCTGACCACGGTTGATATCGACACGTTCAACTTCGAAGGCTGGGATATCGCCCTGTTCGCCATCGGGTCCGAGGCCACCAAGAAATATGCCCCCAAGGTTGCCGCTACCGGCTGTGTGGTCATCGATAACAGCTCGCTTTATCGCTATGACCCGCTGGTGCCGTTGATCGTGCCCGAGGTGAATGCCGACGCGATCGAGGGGTACAAGAACAAGAACATTATCGCCAACCCCAACTGCTCGACCGCGCAGATGGTGGTGGCGCTGAAGCCGCTGCATGATCGCGCCAAGATCAAGCGGGTGGTGGTCAGCACCTATCAGTCGGTCTCGGGCTCGGGCAAGGATGCCATCGACGAGCTGTGGAACCAGACCAAGGGCATGTATGTGCCGGGTCAGGAAGTGGAGCCTGACGTTTATCCCAAGCAGATCGCCTTCAACGTGATCCCGCATATCGATACCTTCCTGGAAGACGGCCAGACCAAGGAAGAATGGAAAATGGTCGCCGAGACGAAAAAGATCGTCGACAAATCCATCAAGGTCACGGCCACCTGCGTGCGCGTGCCGGTCTTTGTTGGCCATTCCGAGGCGATCAATATCGAGTTCGAGGAATTCCTGGACGAAGATGAAGCCCGCGACATCCTGCGCGAAGCACCCGGCATCATGGTTGTCGATAAGCGCGAGGATGGCGGCTATGTCACGCCGGTGGAATGCGTGGGCGACTTTGCCACCTTTATCAGCCGTATCCGTCAGGACAGCACATTGGACAACGGCCTGAACCTGTGGTGCGTGAGCGACAACCTGCGCAAAGGTGCCGCCCTGAACGCGGTGCAAATCGCCGAGGTTCTGGCCAATCGGGTGCTGAAAAAGGGCTGAGCCCTTTTCTCGCCTATCGGTTTTCAAGTTGGGGGCTGGTCTTTTGGATCAGCCCCTATGCTTTTGCGCCGGATTCATTTCTTTCGAATCACGCAACCATAATCATGTCCCGTTTGCGAGTGGAGGAGATTATGGACGGACCAGCGACCAAAGAACTGCAGTATCAAAACGCCTGGGCAAGTGCACGTATGGCCAGCCGACTGGATACGGAAATGGCGGCTTTGTTACGCATTTCTCTGCTGCCAAGTTTTGAAACGGCCAATTCCTGGAGCGAGTTGAAACTCGCCTTGGCAAGCAAAGGGTTTTACTTGCGACACGCGCAAGATTTGCTGAAGCTGTGCGACAGTATCAGCCACATAGAAATCTGCACGACTCAATTCCTTGGCGTTCCCGCAGACGAATTGCAACAGCGGCTGCTATGAAGACCCGGCCAATTTCGTGCGAAATTGCAAGAAATTGGCGGTGCTTTTCGTACTCGCAGCAACACTTCGTTGACCGCCTTTGCCTAGGTTGCCCACGTGGGGTGGAATTTGGTGTGGAGGACTGCATGCTGGCAGGAGTCAAAATGCTGTGCTGCGACGAACCGTTGGGGATGGATCCTGAACGTTTGGCGGCACTTTACGTGGAAATGGGCGAAACGGCCGCCAATGCCGCCGTGTCGCGCGCGTTACGTGATCTTTCCGACGCGATGGAACAGCTTCGCTGTGACATGTCATTTCGAGCCCCTGCCGAGGTGTTGTGTCAATCTTCTCACAAAATCCGGGACATTGCCGAGCCACTGGGCCTTACCACTTTGGCCGTATCTGCCGCCAACGTTGCCGATGCCGTGATCAGCGGCGACACCGTTGCAACCTTTGCGACCCTCGCGCGGTTAGAGAAGGTGGCGAACCGTTCCCTCAAAGTGGTTTGGGACATTCACGATCTTTCCGACTGAAACCTGATTGCGTGTGCGGCCCACGCCGGTAAGCTGATCCCAGTTTCAGCAACGAAGATCACACCACATGAAGTTTGCCGCACCAGACTCTCAAGCTATCAGCCTGTACATCCTGACTTCGGACGAGGTGGATGGCTGGAAAGACAGCCTCAGCGATGCCGCCCGTAATTGGGTTGAGGCCAACGGTTTCACTGGCGGCTTGGGGCAACACTGCATTTTGCCGTCTGAAGGCGGGGAAATTGCTGGCGTTGCAATCGGTGTCGGGTCTGAACCGTCCTTGAAACGCGGGCGATTTCCGGTTGCAAAGGCTGCTGCCAATTTGCCCGAAGGGACCTACCGGTTGGCAATGGTGCCGCGCCTGCTGAATGTAGAGAACGAGGCCCTTGGCTGGCTGTTGGCCCAGTATCGGTTTGATCGTTACGCTAAGAAAACTGCAATGCCCGCGCGGCTGATAGCCCCCGAAGATGTCGACGCCGCACGGGTAGAGGCGATTGCTGCCGGCGAGGCCCTGACACGCGACCTGATAAACACGCCGGCATCAGACATGGGGCCCACGGCCCTGCAATCGGCTGCGGAAACACTGGCAGCGGAATTCGGGGCAACGGTCAAGGTGACGACCGGCAAAGCGTTGTTGTCGGAAAACTTTCCCATGATCCACACCGTTGGCCGCGCCGCAGCGGACGCGCCGCGCCTGATTGAAATGAAATGGGGCGATGCTGGCCCCCGGCTGACACTTGTTGGCAAAGGCGTATGTTTCGACACGGGCGGCCTGAACCTGAAACCGGGCGCGTCCATGGGCCTGATGAAAAAGGACATGGGCGGCGCGGCGACTGTTCTGGGGCTGGCGTGCATGATCATGGCGCTGGACCTGCCGTTGCAATTGCGGGTGCTGGTCCCGGCGGTAGAGAACGCGGTGGCGGGCAACGCCTTCCGCCCGCAGGACATCCTGACTTCGCGCAAAGGTCTGACGGTCGAGATTAACAACACCGATGCCGAAGGGCGCTTGGTTTTGGCCGACGCACTGGCGCTGGCAGACGAGGAACCGACAGACCTGATCGTGTCTATGGCCACGTTGACAGGAGCGGCTCGCGTGGCTGTCGGCCCGGACCTTGCGCCGTTTTATACCGACAGCGACGACACAGCACAGGCTTTATCGCAAAGCGGTGCTGCGGTTGCCGATCCTGTCTGGCGTATGCCCTTTCACGCCCCTTACGAAGCAATGATCGAACCCGGGATTGCCGATCTGGACAACGCGCCCAAAGGCGGGTTCGCCGGGTCGATCACCGCGGCACTGTTCCTGCGACGGTTTGTCGAACGCGCGCCGTATCTGCATTTTGACATCTATGGTTGGCAACCATCGGCGGCACCGGCACGCCCCAAGGGTGGCGTTGGCCAAGGTGCGCGCGCCTTGCTGGATGCGCTGCCAAAGCTGTTAGACCTGTGAGGGCGTCGATCACGGTGTCGGTCGCTAACCTTTGCGACACACCCAACGGTCGACGCGAGCGGCAACTGATGCTGGGCGAGATCGTGGAGGTGGGGGCGTCGCGGGACGGCTGGGCGCAGGTTGCAGCCGCTAAAGATGGCTATGGTGGGTGGGTGCAAGACACGGTTCTTGGGCCACCGTTTGACGCCACACACCGCGTCAGCGTATTGGCCAGCCACCTTTACCCTCGTCCCGACATGAAATCTGGAAACGAGACTTGGGTGAGTTTTGGCAGCCGAATGCGTGTTGTTTCGGCTGACGGGAATTTCTTCGAAACCCACGACGGGCGTTACATTCCCAAACCCCATCTAAGGCCCTTAAACGCGCCATTTGCTGATCCGGTAACCGTCGCGCAGATGTTTTTTGGAGTACCGTACCTTTGGGGGGGGAATTCGGCGATGGGGATCGATTGTTCGGGGCTGGTGCAAGCGGCACTCGTTGCTGCCGGTATCGATTGTCCGGGCGACAGCGGTCCGCAGGAAAATGCGCTTGGAACGCCACTTGCGCTGGGTTCAAAACCACAACGCGGTGATCTGCTGTTTTGGAAGGGCCATGTCGCTATTGCCGTTGATCATGACACACTGATCCATGCCAATGCGCATCACATGGCGGTGGCTTACGAGCGGATTCCAGATGCGATTCAGCGAATAGAAAGCCAAGGCGATGGGCCGGTGACGGCCCATAAGCGCCTCATTTGATCGCGCGGATCAGCTTTTTCTCGAGGACCCGCAGCACTGTACGCAGGTCTCCTCCGCGTTTCAGGATCTGCCCGTCCATGCCGATGACGGCATACATGCCCTGTTTGTTCCGCAATTTGGGGCGCTTCTCGATGCGATAAATCGGATGCTCGGCCGTGCGACGAAAGATGGAGAATACGGCCACTTCACGTAAGGACGAGATTCCGTAATCGCGCCATTCGCCTGCGGCCACCATACGGCCATATACCCCCAGGATAATGCCAAGTTCCTTACGGTGGTAATGCACAAGCTCGACCGGTTTGGCAGAGTTCTGCGGCGGCAGTTGTTGAATGGTCATGGGGGAAATTTGCCCACGAATCCCTTCCAAATCAAGCTTTGCCCCGCAATTGCCACAAAAAGACCGCGTGATTTCCCATGGTGCACCCATCGGCTGCCCAGATTGAACGCGATAACATGCCCATAGCAAGATTGTTTGCCCGATACCGTGCGTTTTTAGCCCCCACCCAGTGCGCGGTATCGGGCGGCAAGTTGAAACCGGCCCATCTGAGGCCGGTTTTTCTTTGTCTGTGCTGTCGGGTCTCGCCAAGCTGAAACGTCCTTGGCATGATTGACCCATATTCAGCAGAGGCATGGCATGTATTTTTCGATTTTGATTTACGGTGAAGACGGTGCGTGGGAGCAATTGCCACCCGAAGAACAGCAAAAGGTCATGGAAGGGCACAAAGCGCTGCAAAAAGCACTGGGCGAACGCGGGCCGTTTGCCACGGCCAAGCTTATGGGTGCTTCTGCCGCAGTGACGCTGCAACCGGTGACCGAAGGGGCCGATGCATTGGTGCTGGACGGGCCATTTGCTGACACCAAAGAGCGGTTCTTGGGGTTTTATGGCGCAGAATTCGAAGATTTGGATGAAGCGATCCGGTTTGCTCGGTTCCTGAGCTCGGCCTATGCGCGGATCGAGGTTCGGCCGGTGGAATGGGCCGGCGGCGTGTTGGCTCAGGAGGCCTGAGATTTCCACCTGGCTCGACGCCCAGTTTGCGCGATGCCGTCCTCGCGCCATCGCGGCGCTGACCCGGCAATTTCGCGATATCGACCTGGCCGAGGAGTCGTTCTCTGACGCCTGCCTGCGCGCGGTCACCAGATGGCCGCAAGACGGACAGCCCGACGACCCGTTTGCCTGGCTGCTGGTCACGGCACGCCGGGCGGGGATCGATCGGTTGCGCAAAACGCGGCGTGCCATGGCGCATGTCGAGGCCGAAATGGCAAACGAACCGGAATTCACCATGCCAACCGCCGACGATCTGCGCGATGACGTCTTGCGGTTGCTATTCATCTGCTGTCATCCGGCTCTGCGCCGACAGGACCAGTTGGCGTTGGCCTTGCGGGTTGTGGTCGGGATGAGTGTGGCCGAGATCGCCCGCGCCTTTCTGGTGAACCCCCGCACGATGGAACAACGACTGACACGCGCCAAACGCACCGTTGCCTCGAACCCTGTACCGTTCGAGACACCCGCGCCGGCGGAGCGTCTGAAACGTCTGAACGACGTTTCAACCATGGTCTATCTCCTGTTCTCGGAAGGGTGGTCCACCAGCGCGGACACCGTTCAGGTAAAGCTGCCGCTGTGTCACGAAGCGATCCGTCTGGCGCGGCTGTTGCTGGATCTGTTCCCCGGCATGGCCGAGCAAATGGGCCTGTTGGCGCTGATGCTGTTCCAACATGCGCGGCTGGATGCCCGGACAGATCCGCAAGGCAAACTTGTACCGATCGACGAACAGGATCGCAGCAAATGGGACAAGGTGTTGATCAACGAGGCGCGTGCATTGCTGCAAAAGGCAGCACGCCACGGCCCTCCTGGCGCGATGCAGTTGCAGGCGGCTATCGCCGGTGTCCATGCTGTGGCCGTGTCGGATTCGGAAACCGATTGGGTGCGGCTGGGCGATCTCTATGCCGCGCTTTATGCCTTGCAACCCACACCGGTGGTGCGCCTGAACCAAGCCGCGGTTTTACAAAAAACTGATGGGCCGGCGGCGGCATTGGCAATGCTGGAGCCCCTTGTAGAACCGTTGAGCGCCTATCGCTGGTTTCACAGTATGCGCGGTGCGTTGTTGCTCGAAACTGGCGACAAACCCGCCGCGCGTCTGGCATTTGAGCGGGCAATGGATCTGGGTCCTACAGCGCCCGAAGCACAGAGCCTGCTTGAAAAAATTGCGCTCTGCCAAAAATAATTTCCACCACCTGTCGGAAAGGGCCGATCCGGCGCGTCCTTGGGGTGCTGGCGCGATGGCCAGCGGTACCAACAGGAGAAACTGAAATGCCCGATACGACCATGACCACACCCGGCAATGCAGGCTGGATTGGATTTTCCGGCCCCGACAATGCCAAGGCAAAAGCGTTCTATGCCGATGTTCTGGGTTGGCAGATCAACGAAATGCCGATGCAGGATGGCTCCAGCTATTCCGGGATCTTTGTGAATGACGCCCCCATTGGTGGCTTTTCCCCGATGCCCGAAGACAGCGGCGCCTGGACCATTTTTGTGACCGTGACCGATGTCGACGGGGCCACCAAGAAGGCCGAGGAACGGGGCGCACAGATCCTCAACGGGCCGATGGACATGCCCGGCGTTGGCCGAATGACCACAATCATCGACCCACAGGGCGCGCGGATTGCGATGATCACCTATGAAAGCATGCAAGGCTAATGCATTGGGCCGGGTACAATACCCGGCCCGTTCATCCGCAGAGGACCACATGGTATTTCAACTCACCTATACCTTTCTTTTCACCACCAAATTTCCGCGGCCCATACTCTGGGTGTTCAACACAAGGGGTGCGTCATGAATTTTTCCGCCTTTTCCAAGGATGTTCCCGCCTTTCTGACCGAGCTGAAAGCCAACAACAGCAAGGATTGGTTCGCTGCCAACAAGGCGCGGTACGACGCAGGCATCAAAGCCCCGGCGCAAGAGTTTGGCGCGGCGATGTGCGAGGTGTTGGAGCAAGCGACGGATTTACCGCATAGTGCCAAGTTGTTCCGGGTTTATCGCGATGTGCGGTTTTCCAAGGACAAGACACCCTATAATGCCCATTTGCACATGTCTTTCACGCCCAACACCGGGCAGGAATCGCCACCAATGTGGTTTTTCGGTCTTGGAGTTGATCGGTTGTCGCTGGGTTGTGGCGTGTTTGGGTTCGACAAACAAAGCCTTGGTGCGTTTCGTGACCGGGTCGCAGGGCCGGACGGGGCAGAGTTGCAAACCGCTTTGGACAAATTGGCAGGCGCGGGCGTGCGCTTGTCCGAGCCTGACCTGAAACGCGTGCCCGCGCCGTATGACAAAGACCATCCGCATGGTGCATTGCTGCGCCGCAAGGGCCTGTCCGCCTGGCTGGATGTTGAGGATCGCGCAGTGGTGACGCGGCCGGGGTTGGTCGCGTTCACTTTGCAGAACCTGCTGCTGCTGCGCCCCGTCTTCGACTTCTTGCGCGCTTAGTACATCGTGCGCTGATACTCGTCCTCAAGGTCGGCATCGATCTTGTCCATCTCTGCCTTGTTGTCGGGGGCGCCGGTGGTCTGGTCCAGGATCATTTTGGGCAATGAGGGCATCTCGGCCCGGTCCTGCTGTTGCGTCGGTTCCCACAGTTTCGAACGGCGAAATGCCTTGGCGCAATGCAGGAATACCTCGTCGATCCGCACCACGATTGCAACGGTTGGGGTGCGGTCGTTGACGGCCAGCAAGGCCAGCAACGCGGGGTCGCGGCTGAGCTGCGCCTTGCCGTTCACCCGTACCGTTTCGTCATAGCCGGGCACCATGAACAAGATCCCCACGGCCGGGTTCGCCACGATATTGGCCAGCGTGTCCAGCCGGTTATTGCCGGGCCGGTCGGGGATCAGCAGGGTCTGATCATCCAGTACTTTCACGAACCCGCGCGGATCGCCGCGGGGGCTGACATCGGCCTGACCGTCCGGTGTCTGCGTGCCGATGCACAGGAATGGCGAGCGGGCCAGAAAGTCGCGCATATGCGCATCCAGCTGCGGCAGGGCTTTCTTGATTGCGATGTCATGGGTGGGCGGGAACAGGTCCCGCAGGTCTGTTTCAGACGTCACCAGATATTCCGGCCGCAGGGTCGTTTCGCGTGTCATTCCTCGTGTCCTCCCAGCAAGAGCAATGTGGGAAGTATATTAATTTTGCTGCTAAAGTAAATGACAGTATCAGGCAAATTGCCCTTGGCAAAACCAACCCGAGGACATCGTGCCGCCATGGGCATAATACAGCCACAACCGGGCACCGGTTTCGGTGTCCACACGCCAATAATCCCGTGTGCCACTGCGCCAGTCGGGATCGTCCAGCCACCATTCGGGCGCGATGCGCTCGGGGCCGGTGGCGGCTGTCACGCGGAACGCTTGCCGCCGCCAGCGGAAACTTTCGGGCAGTTGCGGCACATCGGGCGCGGTGACGGGTTCGGGGCGGTTGATCAACATCGGGCGCGGGTTGGGCAGGCGCGGCCAGTCGGTGCAGGGTTCCGACCACGCGGCGGCCAGGGTCTGATACGCCTTTTCGGGGATGTGGCTGTCGCCGGGATGGTGGCGGGTGATGCGTTCCAGCCCCACCCGCGCGCCGATGCGCCCGATCAGGTCGGTCAGCCGGTTGTCCTGTGTCAGGCGCTTTTGCGCGGCGGCGGTGGCCTCTAGGTGGCCAGCATGCTGACGGGCGTGCAGGGGTTCGGTCACATGCGCCTCAAGCCGCATGCGGTCGATCCCGAACCCGGCATCCACATCGCCCAGCTTCATCATCAGCAAGGGGCGGATGCGGTGCGGGTCGGCGCTGGGCCGGGCCAGCCCAACCTCCAGCGCCTGCATGGTGTGATCGGATCGGAACAGCTGCAACCGCACCCGCCGCGCGCCGCGCCCTTTCTGGGTCAGCCGGTCGCAAAGCGGCGGCAGCAGCCGGTCAATGCCGGCCAGCACGTCCTCTTCCAGCCCGATCGGGTCGGGCAGGGTCAGGCGAGTGGCGAAATGATGCGGCGGGCGGGCGGGCGACACCGGCTCGGGCTCGACCCCCAGCGCCTGATCCAGCCGCCGCATCACCGGTTGACCGAACCGCCGGGCCAGCGCGGCGCGCGGCATGCCGATCAGGTCGCCCACCTGCCGCAGGCCCAGCCGGGCCAGCGCGGCCACGTCATCCTCGGCGATGCGCAGCGCGGCCAGCGGCAGCGGCGCGATGGCCTGGCGCGTCTGGCCGGGGGCGGCGATGTGGTGCTGCGCGTTGCCCGGCGCGCCCAGTTGCGGCGGGGTGCCGCCGCGTTCCCAGTTGCGGCGCTTGGCGGCGCGCGACCGGGTGGCGCGGGCCTCTTGCGCGATGTCGTCGCCACTGCGCGCGTTGCCGGCCGCACGGCCCGCGAACCGCGCCAGCGCCCAGGCCGCGCCCACCGTGTCGGCAATGCCCGCCTGCATCGTCAGGCCCAGATCGGCGCAATCCTGTTCGACCTGCTGCACCAACGCCTCTTCGCCGCCAAACAGATGCGCACAGCCGGTCAGGTCGATGATCAGCCCCGCCGGCGGTTCCTCGGCCACCCAGGGCGAGAACTTGCCGGCCCAGCGGCGCAGCGTGGTCAGGAACAGCGCCTCGGCCTGCGGGTTCGACAGCCGCGTGTGCAGCGCGGGGCACAGCGCCTGTGCATCGCGCAGCGGCTGGCCGCGGGTCAGGCCCTTGGCCTCGGCCTCGGGGTTCAGGGCAAAGATCACCTGCATGTTGTTCACGTCGCGCAGCACCGCAAACGGGCCCGGCGGCAGGCCGCGGTCCATCCGCAATAGCCGCTCGGCCGCAAGGCGCGGAAACCAGACAGAGAGGATTCGACGGTGAGGCATGGCAGAAATGTTCACACTTTGTTCCAATTTAATCACCCCGTTGTGCAGAGTCGAGTCTTGCTGCGCCAAGTATGTGGGATAGACTGCGATCATGCGGATGAAACCCATTGCCATGATCCTTGGCCTGACAGCCAGCGCCGCGTTGGCCCATAGCGGTGTGAAAAACCCTGCAGTTCAGGCGCGCATGAATGCGATGATGGACATTGCGGGCGCAACAAAAGTGCTGGGCGACATGGCCAAAGGGGTCCGCGCGTTTGATGTAACCGCCGCTCAAGCCGCTGCCGCGCAGATCGCAGAACAGGCGACCCAGATGCCCACGCTGTTTGCTGTCCCCGAAAACGACCCCAAATCCGAGGCCGCGGCAGCTATCTGGCAGGATTTCCCCGATTTCAGCGACAAGGCCAAGGCATTGCAGGACGCGGCCCAAGCCGCGATGCAGATCGACACGCCTACGGCTCTCCAAGCCAGCATGGCTCAAATCGGTGGCACCTGCACGGCGTGCCACCAAGCTTACCGGATCACCGGCAAATAAGCCTGCGTCGTTGCAATAGAACCGCGTATCGCGCAGGCTTGCCTTAACGTCAAAGGGAGGGAAGACAGATGCGCACCAAGGCAGCCGTGGCCCTTGAGGCCGGCAAACCAATGGAAATCATGGAGGTGAACCTCGACGGTCCCAAGGCGGGCGAGGTGCTGATCGAGATCAAGGCCACCGGCATCTGTCACACCGATGAATTCACCCTGTCGGGCGCCGATCCCGAGGGGATCTTTCCCACCATCCTGGGGCACGAGGGCGCGGGCGTTGTTCTGGAGGTTGGCGAAGGCGTCACCAGCCTGCAACCCGGCGATCATGTCATCCCGCTTTACACCCCCGAATGCCGGGAATGCGAATATTGCCTGAACCCGAAAACCAACCTGTGCCAAAGCATCCGCAGCACGCAGGGACAGGGCCTGATGCCCGATGGTACCACGCGGTTTTCCATGCTGGATGGCACGCCGATCTACCACTACATGGGCTGCTCGACCTTCGCCAATCACACCGTGATGCCCGAGATCGCGCTGGCCAAGGTGCGCAAGGACGCGCCCTTTGACAAGATCTGCTATATCGGCTGCGGCGTAACCACTGGGATCGGCGCGGTGATCAACACCGCCAAGGTCGAGATTGGCAGCCGTTGTGTTGTGTTCGGGCTGGGCGGGATTGGCCTGAACGTGATCCAGGGTCTGCGCATGGCCGGTGCGGATCAGATCGTGGGCGTCGACCTGAACCCGGCCAAGGAAGACATGGCCCGCTATTTCGGCATGACCGACTATGTGAACCCCGAAGATGTCAAAGGGGATATGGTGGCCCATCTGGTTGAATTGACCGGCGGCGGGGCGGATTACACGTTTGATGCCACCGGCAATGTTGACGTGATGCGCACCGCGCTGGAAGCCGCCCACAAAGGCTGGGGCGAAAGCGTGATCATCGGCGTTGCGCCGGCGGGGGCCGAGATCTCGACCCGGCCGTTTCAGCTGGTCACCGGTCGGGTCTGGCGCGGCACCGCCTTTGGCGGTGCCAAGGGGCGCACCGATGTGCCTAAAATTGTGGATTGGTACATGGATGGAAAGATTGAGATCGACCCGATGATCACCCATGTATTGAACTTGGAGGAGATCAACAAAGGGTTTGATCTGATGCACGCCGGTGAAAGCATTCGCGCCGTCGTGGTGTATTGAGGAGACGGGGATGCAATCGACATTATTGAACGACACCGACGCCGCCAAGGACGAAGGGCCCGGCGCCTCGATTCAGGGCCTGTTTTTCAAGAGCCGCAACGTGATTGTTGCCGGCGAGATCAACGACAAGCTGGCCCAAAAGACCGTTACGCACCTGTTGGCGCTGGCCGAAGAAAGCGATGATCCGATCAACGTGTTCATCAGCTCGCCGGGCGGTCATGTGGAATCGGGTGATATGGTGCATGATGTCATCAAGTTCATCCGCCCAACCGTGCGCACCATCGGGTCGGGCTGGGTGGCCAGTGCGGGGGCGCTGATCTTTGTGGGCGCGGCCAAGGAAAACCGGTACTGCCTGCCCAACACACGGTTTTTGCTGCACCAGCCTTCGGGGGGTATTGGCGGCAAAGTCACCGACATGCAGATCCAAGCGGAACAGATCCGTCAAATGCGTGAGCGGTTCGAACATTTGTTTGCCGAGGCAACGGGACAGACGGCCGAGAAAATTGCCGCGGACACTGCACGGGATTTCTGGCTGACCACCGACGAAGCACTGGAATATGGCCTGTTGGGGCAAGTGATCCGCACGGTTGACGAATTGCGCTAGGCATTATTGCCGACAGGTGCAGGTGCCAGCCCCCGTGGCGACCTCCAATTGTTCGATCAGGGCGGCCACTTCGGCCTCGATCGCGATGTATTTGAGGTTCAGCGCCTGGAAATAGGCGCTGGCCTCAACCCAGGACGAAAGCTCGTCCATTTCGGTCCATGTGTCTGTCAGCAAGGCCAGATCCACAACCGAAACCCCAATCTGGACAGATCCCAACATCAGCGAGGCCATACCGGGGACTTTGCCAAAAACCCGCGCGAAATTGGGGGCAGCGGCCTGAACCGCGGCCGAGCCCGCAACACCTTCGGCCAGTATGTCCGGGATAAGGAAGATGGCGCGTGATTGTGCATTGGACAGAACAACCTCGCTGGCCCGAAAGCTGAGCGCGTCCAGCCAGTCAACGATCAGCCCCTCTTTCTTTTCACGCGGCAACGGTTTGCCACCTACGCCAAGAATGGTCTGCAAAGCACTGGGCAGTTGCCCCGTAAATGCCTTGAAACGTTCCGTAGCGATTTTTTCGACGGCCTCGGTGACAATCTGTGTTTGGCTGCTGAGTTCGGCGATCTCTGCCGCGCGCAGTTTAAATCCGGCATGGGCTTGCTTCAGGTCTGCTAATGTATCCAAATCTGCCTGCCGCGCGCTGCATTGCGTCGACTGAATCAGCTGTTTGGCGGCGGGATAAATTCGGCCCAGATCGTTACCGCCGGTTTCGGACGCGGATTTCAGATAAGCGTCAGGTGACTTGTTGGCTGCCATCTGGTCTGTCATCAGTCGAATGCGATATGTCTGCGCCTCGTTGATGACCAAGGCCTTTTCCGGGCCGGGATAAAGACGTTTGCCCGGCATGGCCGCCACCGAAGAGGCCAGAACGCGCAACGCATTTCCCAATCCTTCAGGATCAATGGCGGACATCTTTGCCGCATAGGCGCCGTCGCAATCCCGCAAATGCACGGTGTCAGAAACACGGCCAAGCCGCACCCATCCTTCGGCCTCGCCGTAACCCTCGACCTCGGCCGTGATTTCGGGCCGCGCATCGACATTTGTCGGAACGTCGCCCCAAAACTTCAACTCCTGCCGGAACAATCCCCCGTTTGGAGCAAGGTCGCACAAGATTTCCGTGGCGCTGACCGAGGTGCAGGCAGGTGGATCCTGAACGAGGTTCAACGGTTGCTCGGCCATGATCCGGGTGCGGATCTGCGTGATCGGCTGTGCACCAATATCCCGCGCTTGAAAAACCAGTGTTTCCTTCAACGCACCACGCGGTTGGCGCAACGGCGCAATAGGGGCCGCTTCGGTCGTTCCCCCGGCTTCAAGATACAGGTCGGCGGCCATTGGCCGTCCGGCGATTTCCAGATCGATATAAAACTGTTGGCCCCCGACATGAAGTACATGCGTTCCTGGTTGATAACCGGGGAATATAACGACTTCGACGGACAGGAACTCTCCCTGCTCGTCTTTGTCCCGACCCACGCTGGCGGCATAAAGGCCCGGTGAATTTTCAAATGCGGCCGCGTGCCAGCCCCACAGGTCATTGCCGCGAAGCTTTAGGTAAAATCGAGGGCGGTTGCCGGGTGCCGTTACCCGTTTCGGCCAATCGTACCGGTTCCATTGCAGCGTCGCGACGATGCGATTGGCCGAAACCGGTGTGACCTTAACGGCATGCCTGCTGGTCAGCTCGATTCCGGTAAAGGTCGGAACCACACGGCGCCACGTCCCGTTCCCGGTCCAGCCGCGATATTCCCACTGTCCTGCCATGCTGTTCGCACCGGTCACACGAATTTGTTCGGTGCCACCCCAGTGGCCCATGATTCCATAGCCGTGCAGCACGGTTGCGCTCATTCCGTCGGCGGAGGGTTCGAACTTCTGGACAAATCCATAGGCCAGATTAGCGGTTTCACCGCCACTGAACCACCATTCCTCCGGCTCGCGTACAACCATACGATAGTTACACGAATCCAACGCGTCGCGTTCGCAAACGGCTGCGCGGTTTCGAAAGATGCTGATCCGGGCTTCGGTAAGCCGGTCTTCCTGAATGCCTGTCCAATTGACGACCCAATTTCCTTCGAGGCCCAGGAATTGACCGTTCGGTGATTGGGCGGCGGCAATGCCAGCCATGAACATCCATAGAAATCCGAAAACAACGCGCATCAGCCCACCTCCCATAGCGGTTGGTGTAGTCTAACGTTGCTTGGCCGATTTTAGGAAGGTTTTGGTCAGGCGCCGTAGCGCGCCATGAACAGGTCAACCGCCCCTTCGACAATCTCTTGTCGTTCCGTGTCCGAGAATTCGGTCTGCACGCCCGTCAGAATCCGCGCGAAAATGCGGGTTTTGCAAAGCTCGGCAAACTGGTCAGCAGCCAGGGGAATGTTGTCGATCTTCAACTGCCCCGCCTCAACAGCCTCTGTCAGGTAGCGTGTTAGGCGTTCGCTGACCAACCCCGGGCCGGATTCGTAGAATTGCTTGCCTAGTTCCGGAAATCGTTTGGATTCCGCAGCACAAAGGGTCAGAACCGTAATGCCCAGCTGCGATGTCAGGAAACACATGATCCGCTCGCCCGCCATCCGCAGCGCCTGGTCGGCGGGAATGTCGGTCCCGATCAGGACCATCACCTGATCGGCTTGTCGTTCGCACTCGACCCGCGCAACTTCCGCAAACAAAAGCCGCTTGTCCGGGAAATAGCTGTAAAGCGTGGCTTTCGAGACACCGGCGGCCTTTGCAATGTCGTCAACACTCGCACCTTCGAACCCTTCTTTCAGGAACACCTCACGGGCGCCTTCAAGTACCTGATCGAACTTGCGGCCTTTTTTGATTGCGACATCCATTGGCGTGTGTTGGTCCTCTCCCAGTGACAGGGGAGTAATATAAACCAACCGGTTCACTTTCGGCAAGTCGATGCCGCAAATGTGTACAACAAATCTGCCGGAACGATCAGTTTATTTGCCGTTCTGGTCCGGTTCGGCCGGCGTGTCGATGGGAGGATATTGAAGATGCGGGAAAGTCATCCCCGGGAACCCAAACGCACTTGCACTGTTTGCAGCAAGGCCCACGGTCAGGGCTGCGATCAATAGGATAGTCTTGGTCATGGTATCGGCTATTTTGAACTGAACGGTTTAGTATTTATTTGCGGTTAACTGATATTTCAAGTTCTCTACGCCCAACTGCGGCAATTATTCCCTGCCGACCAAAATATGTCGGTGGCACCGACGTCTGGCGGCCCAAAGGCACCTGTGAAAAGGGCGGATAATCTTTGCACTAAGGGATATTGCGGATTGCCCAACGCGTTTTCGGTGGCTAGAGGGGGGGCATGCTGGCCATCTTTTTGGAAACATTACCCTTCTTTGCGTTGATCGGCCTTGGCTATGCCGCAAGGCGTACCGCGTTCTTCAGCGAGGAGGCGACTGCCTATCTGACGCGCTTTGTGTTCTACTTTGCGCTGTCTGCGATGTTGTTGCGGTTCTCGGCTACATTGGACATCGGCGCGCTGTTCAGCTGGGATTTTGTCTGGGCCTATTTGTCGGCGTCGGCGCTAATATACGCGTTGGTGGCTGGTGTGGCGTTGGCGCGCGGGCGCCCCCTTGAGGAAGCCGCGTTCGAGGGGCAGTGCAGCGTCATCGGCAATGTCGGCTTTCTGGGCATTCCAATGCTTGCGCTGCTCATGGGGGAAGCGGCAGTGGGGCCGGTGATGTTCGTGCTGTCCATTGACCTGATCGTGTTCGGCAGCCTTGTGGTGGCCGTGGTGAATGGCGCACGCGATGGGCGCATGTCACTGGGCATGCTGCGCAGCATCGGGTTGGGCTTGTTGAAAAACCCCATGATCATGTCCATCACACTTGGCTTGCTTTGGGCACGGACAGGGATGGCAATTCCGGGGCCGGCGGATCAGTTTCTGTCGATCCTCGGCGCAGCGGCCACGCCGGGGGCGCTCTTTGCCATTGGCGCATCGTTGGCCAGCAAATCGGCGGAACGGATCGAGGTGGCAAGCTGGCTGTCTTTTGCGAAGCTGGTACTGCATCCTGCTGCCATCGCCGTGGCGGTTCTTTTCATCTTCGATGTCGACAACTACGCGGGGGCGGTCATGATCGCCTGCGCGTCTTTGCCGGTTGCGGGCAATATCTTTATCCTGGCACAGCACTATGGCGTGGCACCGCAACGTGTCTCGGCCTCGATCCTCGTCTCGACCGTTGCCAGCGTGGTGACCGTATCACTGGTGATCGGCTGGTTGGTGCAGGTCTGATGATCTTTGTCGACGCGGATGCCTGCCCAGTTAAGGCCGAGGTCGAGCGTGTGGCGACCCGCCACCGGGTCGAGGTTCGGATGGTTGCCAACGGAGGGCTCCGTCCGTCAAACAACCCGTTGGTGCAGATGGTCTATGTGCCTGACGGCCCGGACGAAGCGGACAAGTGGATCGCCGAACGCGTTGGCAAAGGCGACGTGGTTGTGACCGGAGATATCCCTTTGGCGGCCAAATGCGTAGAGGCCGGGGCGCAAGTATTGCGCCATAACGGCGAGGTGATCGCTGCCCATAACATCGGGCCCATGTTGGCCTCGCGCGATTTGATGGCAGATCTGCGCGCCGCCGACCCGTTCATGCAAGGCAAAGGGCGCACCTTTTCCAAGGCCGATCGGTCTCGCTTTTTGACCGCACTTGAGGCCGCGCTGCAAAAGGCGGCGCGGGCATAATCCCCCTTTCTTTTTAGGTCACGTCCCGGCACATTCGCAGAGAACGGGCGCGGGATATTTCAGCGCCGTGACCGAATTTCGCAGGAGCTTTCATGACCCGACCCGAAGCCGTCGTTTTCGACATTGGCAATGTCTTGCTGCATTGGGATCCACACGCGTTCTATGACAGGGTGATTGGCCCTGAACGCCGGGCCGCGTTGTTTGCGGCGGTCGATCTGGACGGGATGAACGAACAGGTCGATCTGGGCGCCGATTTCCGCGCCACGATCTATGCCAAGGCCGAGGAACACCCAGATTTCGGCGACGAGATTCGTATGTGGCACGACCGATGGATTGAAATGGCCGAGCCGGGGATCGATCATTCGATGCACCTGATGCGCACCCTACAGGGGAAGGGCGTTCCGGTATTCTCGCTCAGCAACTTTGGTGTGGACAGTTATGTGGTGGCGGCACAACGCTATCCGATCCTGAACGAATTTGACCGCGACTTCGTTTCGGGCCATCTGAAGATGATAAAACCCGACGCCGCAATCTACGAGGTATTGGAAACACAGTCGGGCGTTGCGCCTGGGGCACTTCTTTTCACCGATGACCGGGCCGACAATATTTCTGCGGCCCAGGCACGCGGTTGGCGAACCCATTTGTTCGAGGGCCCCGAAGGTTGGGCCGCTCGGTTGGTGGCCGAGAGCCTGTTGACGGCGGAAGAGGCCTCCATGCCATGATCTGGCTGGCGCTTGCGATCTTGGTTCTTTGGCCACTGGCCGCGCATCGCTTGCGCAAGCCAGTGGGGGACACGGCGCGCAGCCGCGCCAGCGGGCAGTTCGCGACCTTGTCGATGGGGTTGACGCATTATGACTGGAACGGCCCAAGGGACGGGCGGGTTTTGGTGGCAATCCACGGTTTGACCACGGCCGGGTATGTCTGGGATGCGGCCCTGCCCGAGCTGACGCGCATGGGCTATCGCGTCTTGCGCTATGATCTGTACGGCCGTGGTCTGTCGGATGCGCCTGGTGGTGCGCAGGATTCCAACTATTTCACCGTGCAGCTGTCCGAATTGTTGCATGATCAAGGGATCGGCGGGCCCATATCCCTGATCGGTTATTCCATGGGCGGGGGTATCGCCACGTCTTGGGCTGCTAGGAACCCCGACCGTGTCGAAGAACTGATGTTGGTTGCCCCTGCCGGTTTGGGTCGCGTTGGCGGGCCTTTTGCCAGGTTTTGCGCGGGCATCCCGGTCATCGGCGACGGGGTGATGCGTGCGCTGGGCGGCATTGTTTTACGTTTTGGCTTTGTGCGTGCGGCCCGGTCGTTCCCCGACTCCACCCCACTTAGAAAGCAATTGGCCGAAACGCGCGTGCGGGGTTTCCTGCCCGCCGTGCTCAGCAGTTATCGCAACATGCTTGCCGAAGATCAGGCTGGCCTGCATGCCGAACTGGCTGCGCGCAGCATTCCGGTCTTGGCAGTTTGGGGCGGCAACGACAAGGTGATCCCTGCGACGTCTACTGGTCGGCTGGCTCAGATCAACCGGCAAGCACGACAGGTCTCGATCCCCGACGCCGGGCATGGTTTGCCGTACACGCATCCTCGTGAGCTGCGCGAGGCGGTGCAGACTTTTTTGCGCGGCGACTAGGCCGCCGCCGCAATCGGCCCGCGTTTCTCGCGGATTGGCAGGTGTACAATCGCCGAGAACGCGCCAACACCGACGCCAACCCACCAGACAAGGTCGTAATTGCCGTAGATGTCATAGAGCTTGCCGCCCAACCAAACGCCCAGGAACCCGCCGATCTGATGTGACAGGAACACGATGCCGTAAAGCGTGCCCATATAACGCAGTCCGTAGATATGCGCGACCAGTCCCGACGTCAGCGGCACCGTCGCCAGCCAAAGCGCGCCCATCGCGGCCGAGAAGATCAGAACCGACGTCGGGGTGATGGGCATAAGAATAAACAGAGCGGCCACAATTGTGCGGCCCGTATAGATCAGCGCCAGAAGGTACTTCTTCGAATACTTCTTGCCCAGCCACCCGGCTGTGATGGTGCCCACGATATTGGCAAGGCCAATCAACGAGATCGACACCGCCCCCAGCGCCGAAGTGGTTGAAATTCCCATCGACGCCAACGTGCCAGTGGGATCAATCTGCCCACAATACTCGGTCACGAATGCCGGAAAATGGGCGGTGATAAAGGCCAGCTGATAGCCGCACGAGAAGAACCCCAGAAAGATCAGGGAATAGGACGGGTCGCGAAAGGCACGGCCCAGAATCACGCCCATGCTCTCCTCAAGCTCGGCCTTGGTGGCGGCCTTGGGGCTGCGCATCATCGGCAGTACAAAAAGCGTTGCCAAAATCGCAGCCGCGAAAACCAAAAACACCGATTGCCAGCTGAGGAAACCCAGCATCCATTCGGCCAGAGGCGCACCAAAGACCTGCCCGGCGGACCCGGCCGCGGTGGCGATACCCAAGGCGATGGAGCGATTCTCGTCACTTGCTGCGCGGCCGACGACCGCAAGGATCACGCCAAAGCCGGTGCCTGCCACGCCAAAGCCCACGAGAACCTCAAGCATCTGGTGTTGCAACGGTGTGACCGCCATCGATGACAGCACCAGACCCGCGGCATAGACAAATGCGCCAAGGATGATGGCGCGCCGATCGCCCAGACGTTCGGCAAAGGCTGCAAATATGGGTTGCCCGATGCCCCAAGCCAGGTTCTGGATCGCAATCGCAAGCGAGAAATCCGAACGCAGCCAATTGAACTCTTCCGCAATGGGGATCTGGAACACACCGAAACTGGCGCGCACAGCAAAGCTGATCATGATGATGACGCACCCGGCAATCAGAACCGGGGTAAACAGAGGCGCGCGTTGCATGGGGTTCCTCCACCTTTTGCTTGGTCAGCATGTGTGACCTATGCGCGCGGGTCAAATCATTTTCCGTGATATGCGCAAACAGCTTTTCTTATCCGGTCGTGGGGCTTAGATCACCCGCATGACCTTGTTGGACGCCTATACCGCCCGCGTTGAGGCGGGCGAGATCAATCACGACCCTGCGCAATTGGCCGTGGTCGAAGCGTTGGAAACCGTGCGGGCCGGGCTCGCAGCGGTCGAGGCGCCGCGCCGGGGACTGGGCTTATTCCGCAAGAAACCTGCGCCTGTACGCGGGCTTTATGTCTGGGGCGGGGTGGGGCGCGGCAAATCCATGTTGATGGATTTTTTCTATGACCACGCACCGGTGGACGCCAAGCGCCGGGTGCATTTCCACGCCTTTATGCAAGAGATCCACCGCGACCTGCACGCGGTGCGCGAAACCGGGGCCGAGGATGCGCTGAACGTGGTGGCCGAGGGCGTGGCCGAGGGGCTGCAACTTTTGTGTTTCGACGAGATGCAGATCACTGACATCACCGATGCGATGATCGTGGGCCGCCTGTTCGAGATCCTGTTTGCCAAAGGGGTGACGGTTGTCACCACGTCGAACCGGGTGCCCGATGACCTGTACAAGGACGGGTTGCAGCGCGACCGTTTCCTGCCCTTCATCGAGGTGATCAAGGCACAGCTGGACGTGTTGCACCTGCAGTCCCAGACCGATTATCGCCAGAACCGCCTGACCGGCGCGCAGGTGTATTTTGCCCCCGCCGACGCCACGGCGCGCGGTGCAATAGATGCGATCTGGTCCGATCTGACCGGCGGCGCGGGGCAAAAACTGACCTTGACGGTGCAAGGCCGCGCCGTGGACCTGCCGGCCTTTCACAACGGTGTGGCGCGGGCGCAATTCTGGGATCTATGCGGCCGGATGCTGGGCCCGGCCGATTACCTTGCCATCGCCGAGGCGGTGCGGGTGCTGATCCTGGAAGACATCCCCCAACTGGGCCGCAGCAATTTCAACGAGGCCAAGCGGTTTGTCACCCTGATCGACGCGCTGTACGAGGCGCGCGTGCGCCTGATCGCCAGCGCCGCAGCGCAGCCCGAGATGCTGTATGTCGAAGGCACCGGCGCGTTCGAGTTTGAGCGCACCGCAAGCCGACTGCGCGAGATGCAGGACAAGGAATGGGGGCGCGAGGTGGGCTGACAGGAACGTGATGGCGTGATTTTGGTCAGATGTGTACATATGGGTTCTTATTTTGTACATGTATGAACATTGAGTCGCTCGGCTCAACTTGTTCAACCAAGAATCGAGACCTCCTTCATGTACACCTACCACACCCCCGACACCGCCCCCCAAGCCTCGCTGTCGCTGCTTGAAGCGTCGCAAAAGGCCTATGGCTTTCACCCGATGCTGCATCGCGTGATGGCCGAGGCGCCGATCAACTATCAGGCTTACCTCGACACGTTCGGGCTGTTCACCGAAAAGGGCACCCTGACCCCGACCGAGCAGCAGGTGGTGATGATGACGGTCAACGTGATCAACGAATGCCATTACTGCACCGCCGGGCACACGATGCTGATGAAGATGCTGAAGGTTGACGAAGACGTCATCGAGGCGCTGCGCGAGGGCGCGCCGCTGGCTGATGCCAAGCTGGAAGCGCTGCGCGTCTACACCAAGGGTCTGGTGGAACAGCGCGGCCATATCGGTGACGACGCGCTGCAGGCGTTTTTGGATGCCGGTTACACCAAGGCGCAGTCGCTGGAGGTGATCGTGGGTATTGCCACCAAGACCCTGTCGAACTTCACCAACGCGCTGGCCCACACAGAGATCGACGAACCGGTAAAACCCTTCGCGATCGATTTCGCCGCTGAATGATCGAACGGGCGGCCCCTGCACGGGGTCGCCTACTTCTTGGCTCAGGCCAGCATCTCGCGCACTATGGGGATCACCTTGGTGCCATAAAGCTCGATACTGCGCATCGCCAGATCATGCGGTAAGGGCCCTGAGCTGTATTTCATCTCGAACCGGTCGGCGCCCAGCGCCTTGACGTTGCGCGCGATCTTGGCGGCCACGGTTTCCGGGGTGCCGACATAAAGCGCGCCATGGGCGACCTCGGCCTCGAACTGGTCGCGTGTGGTGGGGGGCCAGCCACGCTCGCGCCCGATGCGGCCATGCAGGGTGCTGTGATGCGGCCACAGCTCTTCCTTGGCGCTGTCATCGCTGAGCCCGATATAGCCCGGCGAATGGATGCCCAGCGGTTTGGGCGCCTTGCCGGCTTGCTCATACGCCTGATGGTAAAGGTCGACAAACGGCCGGAACCGCGCCGGGTTACCGCCGATAATCGCCAGCATCAGGGGCATGTCATAACGCACCGCGCGCACCACCGATTCCGGGCTGCCGCCCACGCCGATCCAGGCGCCGAGGTTTTCGGTGGGCGGATAGACGCGCTGATCCTGCAGCGGCGGGCGGGTGCGGCCCGACCAGGTGACGGCCTCTTCGGTCAGCAGCTTGTGAAAAAGGTCCAGCTTGTCTTCGAACAGCACCTCGTAATGCTGCAGGTCAAAGCCGAACAGCGGGAAGCTTTCGGTGAAAGACCCGCGGCCAAGGATCACCTCGGCCCGGCCATTTGAAAGGGCGTTCAGGGTGGAAAACCGCTGAAACACGCGGATCGGGTCATCCGAGCTGAGCACCGTTACGGCGGTGCCAAGGCGGATGCGTTCGGTGCGCGCGGCGATGGCGGCCAGAACCACCTCGGGCGCGGAGACGGCGAAATCGTCGCGGTGATGTTCACCCACGCCGAAGAAATCGATGCCAACCTGATCGGCCAGCTCGCCCTCGGCCACGACATTGCGCAGCACCTGATCATGGGGCAGCAATTCGCCATCCGGCCCAAAGGTCACGTCGCCAAACGTGTCGATCCCCATTTGCAGTTCGGCCATCTGTGCCTCCGTCCTTTTCAGCGTGGGGCTAATGTAGCCTATGTCGCGCCGCCTGCATCCCCGCAGGGCGCACGAGGTCTAAGCGTTATCGCGCAGAATCTGGCCGGCCAGGTAGAGTGAGCCGCAGATCAGGATACGCGCCGACGGGTCGCGCGCGGTGATGGCGGCGATGGCGGCGGCGGGGTCTGCAACTTCGACTGCGTCGATGCCGACCTCGCGGGCCGCGGTCGCGGTTTCAGCGGCAGAAAGTGTTGCCGTTTCACCGGGGATCGACACCGCATGCAGGCTGTGCGCCAACGGGGCCAGCGGTGCCATATATCCGGTCACGTCCTTGGTGTTCAGCATGCCGCAGATCAAGTGCAGCGGGCGGGCGGGCAGACGGCCCAGCGCCTCGGCAATCGCCATACCGGCGGCAGGGTTGTGCCCGCCATCCAGCCACAGCTCGGCCCCCTTGGCGGCTGCGACCAGCGGGCCATTGCGCAGCCGCTGCATCCGGGCGGGCCACTCGGCGCGGGTGACGGCGGCCTCGCACGCCGCGTCGTCAAACCCCAGCGCCCGCAGCCCGGCAATGGCGGCCCCGGCATTCATCACCTGATGCGCGCCCAGAAGGTTGGGCAGCGGCAGGTCCAAAAGGCCGGTTTCATCCTGAAAGACCAGCCGCCCGTGTTCCTCGTACACATGCCAGTGCTGACCATAGGCTAACAGCGGCGCGCCAAGACGGGCGGCGCGGGCCTCGATCACATCCATCGCGTCGTCGGCTTGCGGGCCAACCACGCAGGGCACGCCGCGCTTGAGGATCCCGGCCTTTTCGCTGGCAATCTCGGCCAGGGTGGTGCCCAAAAACTGCTGATGGTCGATGGAGACCGGCGTGATCACCGTCAGGGCCGGGCGGTTGATCACATTCGTGGCGTCGAGCCGCCCGCCGAGCCCAGTTTCGAGCAACGTATAATCGGCCGGGACGCGGGCAAAGGCGAGAAGGGCGGCGGCGGTTGTAATCTCGAAATAGGTGATGGGATCGGGGCCATTGGCGGCCTCGCATTCCAGCAACATCGCCTGCAACGCGTCTTCGGAGATCAGATCACCGGCCACGCGGATACGCTCGTGAAACCGGGCCAGATGCGGCGAGGTATAGGCGTGCACCGATTTGCCCGCCCCTTCGAGCCCGGCGCGCAGCATCGCCTGGGTTGAGCCCTTGCCATTGGTGCCGGCGATATGGATCACCGGCGGCTGCCTGTCCTGGGGGTTGTCCAGGGCCGACAGCAGCGACCAGACACGATCCAGCGTCAGGTCGATCACCTTGGGGTGCAGCGCCATCAGCCTTTGCAGGATGACGTCGCTGTGTTGCGGTGTCACGGCTTGGGCTCGGCTTCGGGGGCAGTCACGGCCGCCTCGGCGACGGGTGCGGCCTCGGGGGCTTCGGGCGCGGGCAGGTTGCCCTTGATGGCGGGCGGCTGGTTCATCAGCATACGCAGGATGGTAATCAGCTCTTCGCGCATCTCGGTGCGGGGCGTTACACGGTCCAGCATGCCGTGATCCAGCAGGTATTCCGCCCGCTGGAACCCTTCGGGCAGTTTTTCGCGGATCGTCTGTTCGATCACGCGGGCTCCGGCAAAACCGATCAACGCATTTGGTTCCGAGATATGCACATCGCCCAGCATCGCATAGGACGCCGTCACGCCACCTGTGGTGGGATGTGTCAACACCACCACATAAGGCAATCCAGCCTCTTTCACCATTTCCACAGCAACCGTGGTGCGCGGCATCTGCATCAACGACAGGATGCCTTCCTGCATGCGGGCGCCACCGGCGGCCGAGAACAGCACGAAGGGCTTGCCCGTGGCCACGGCGCGCTCGGCCCCGGCGATAATGGCGTTGCCCACATACATGCCCATCGAGCCGCCCATAAAGCTGAAATCCTGCGCGGCGGCCACGATCGGCAGCGCGCCGATCTCGCCCTCGGCCACCAGCATCGCGTCGCGTTCGCCGGTTTTCTTCTGCGCGGCCTTCATGCGGTCGGGGTATTTCTTCTGATCGCGGAACTGCAGCGGGTCGTGGATGGGCTCGGGCACGTCGATCTCGTTAAAGACGCTGCCATCAAACATCGCCGCGAACCGTTCGCGCGGGGTGATGGCCATGTGGTGGCCGCAATTGGTGCAGACGTTCTGATTATCGCGCAGCTCGCGGTGGAACAGCATCGTGCCGCACTCGTCGCATTTCGACCACAGGTTCTCGGGCACTTCGCGGCGCGAGAAGATCGAGTTGATGCGGGGGCGGACGTAGTTTGTAATCCAGTTCATGCGGGCAATGGCCTATTCGTCAACGGTCACGTCGAAATAAGCCGCAGAATCGGAAAATGCAAACTCATCCGTCATGAAAACCGCGATCGAAGCACCCTCCAGGTGATCATCATGGCGACGGTATCCAAGACCAGGGCGGTCATAATGGGGCCCGCCTCGGAAATAGAAAAGGGCGTGACGTACAACGCCAACCCCGAAAGGCTGCCCTTGATGCCAAAAAGCAGAATGGCCACGATATTGTTGGTAAAGTGCAGGGCAAGCGCGGCACCAAGGTTTCCGGTCCTTTCCGTCAGATCTGCAGCGATCAGGGCAAAAACAAACGTGACGGCAATAATCCCCCACGCAAGCGACTGCGCCTCGGGGTCGTAATGCAGCAATGCAAACCCAACGGCGGGCAGCCCCATCCAGACCACCCGCGCCGAGAACCGAGCGGCCAGCTGCTGCATCAGGTATCCGCGAAACACCAGCTCTTCGGCCGAAATCTGAATGAACAACAACAGCAGGGCCAATGGCAAAAGGCTCAGCCAAACACCCGGCGCGAGGTTTGGTTCTGCGTCGAACATGACAAAGCCCAAACCCATGTAGACGGCATAGAGCGGAACAAGCATGGTCATGGCCCGCGCAAAGTCCCGCCATGTGACCGCCCATCCGCCCAACAGGCTGCGCAATCCGCGCCTGTGAACCGCCGCGGCCAGAATCGCAGCGGCTGCCATGGGAATGAAAGTGCCGAGCAAGACCAATGACGATTCGGGCGATTGCTGGTCGGTGCCGTTGAAGACGCCGCGAATCCACGCAGGGTCGCTGAATTTCGAGATCGCGTAGAACAAGATGACCAGAACGCCGATGGTTACAGTCATCAGCACCACCAACCCAAGCAACAGCCGCCAGACCTGAGGATAGGCGCGGGCTGGTGCCAGGAAGGAGTCGAAGTTCGAATTGTGCAAGGTCTGCCCCCGAAATCTGCGCTTCGTCGTGAAATCCCCACCAAAATGGGTCTGTGTGTTTTAAGGCGCTTGAGATGCTGCTGCGGCCTCGCTATTCGCAACATAGGACTCGCATTGCCAGGGATCGAGAACAATGTTCGCGGATACGACCCAACATGCCTAGGTTGGCGCGCTTCATTGGCCGTGCTTTCGCGGTGCTGTCACCGTTGGTACTGGCGGGCTGCCTTGGCGATATCAATGGCACGGTCCCGGCCGCAGTGACACGCAGTGTAATGGACGGACAGGTGGTCGTCGCCGGCCCCGACGGATACTGCGTCGACCCACGTGCGACCCGCGAAAACCGGGATGAGGCCTTCGTGCTGTTGGCCAGTTGCAGCAGTGTCTCGGCAACACCCTCAGCCACCGCGCCATTTGCCAAATCACTGATCACTGTGACGGTAACGCGACCTGCACAAACGGGCGAGTTTGACGCGTCTTTGTCCGGTGCCGAGGCGTTCTTTCGCTCAAGCGACGGCCGCTCGGCAATTGCAATGGATGGCGACCCTTCGGGTGTCAGCCTCGTCTCAACCGAAACCACGGATGACATGTTTGTTCTGCAGGCAGAGCTGTCAGACAATGGTCGGGCCGAAGGGTTGGGACGCAACCAATGGCGGGCAATTTTCGTGGTAAATGACAATTTGCTGTCGGCCTCGGTTATGTCCTTGGCCAGTTCAGAACTCAGCGCGGAAACCGGTATGGCGATTTTGCAGGCGTTGGTGCGAAAAATTCGCGCGACTTCCCCTAAGGCAGGGTAACAGCGGAAAAAATTGTGCCCAAGTTTTCGTTGAAGTCCTTGAAACAGTGGCAACAACATAGGATGAATTGTTCACAATTCGGCGATACAACATTGTAGCGCAATAACAATCAGTGTGACTGGGGCGACAGGGGAATGGCGAACGGGTTCGCTTCTATTTTGGACCATTTTGTTCAGCGTGTTGCGCTGCGCCGTTGGCGGCGCAAGGCCAATCGTGCCCCGGTGATCAGCCTGAGCACTTTGCGTCAGCAAAGGTCCAGCGCAAGGATGCTGCGCCGCCAACTGAATCGCGTGATCCATCAGGCGGATGCACGGCTGACCCTGCCTTTGATCGGCAGCAACTCGTTTCAAAAACCACTGGGATCAGATTGGGCCCATCGGCCCGAGCTTTGGCGCGAACAACTGACGCGGCAAGGGGCCTCGGCGGTTGAGTCTGCCACCGAATTCGGTGCTGAAACCAAGATTTTCCACGATTGCAACGTGTCCGAGCTGACATTCCGGCAAATCAGAAACGTCCGCGAAGAAGACCTTGCGCCCTTCGGAACCAGCCTTGAAGTGTTCAGTTTCGATGGCTCTTTCCTGTCTTTGGTGGTGGAATTGCCGGACAATGCGACCGAAGGCCTGACCAAGCGCCATCTTGTCCGGCTGGAAGCCATCATCGAGCTGGAAAAGCCGCTGGAAATTTTTGCGCGCCTGAACGTGAAACACGGGCCCAATACCGAACAAGTGGTCCGCGAGTTACCATTGCGTGACGGGCGCACCATGGTGGAGTTCGACCTGGCCTATACCAATCTGAACGAAAAACGCGTCGAGCGTATGTGGCTGGACCTTATCTTTGAGGGGCCGGAATTGAACCAGATTATCATTCGCGATCTGGCGCTCAGCCGCCGACCGCGGGCCGAGTTGTAGGGGTGCCGAGATGACGGATTTGATCCTGACCAAGAAACGTATCCACGCTGGCGTTTGGGAAGGCATTCTTACCGGCACCGACGGTGTCGAACCAGAGCTGACCGTTTCGCATCTGGGGCAAACCGTTGAAGGCGTCGTTGTGGCGCCTGATCCCGACAACGAGGGGCAATACCTGGTGGCTGTTGCAATCCCGGTCGAGGTTCTGACCGACGGTGTGCAAAGTTTTGTCATTCAGGACAAAGTCACCGGAGACAGGCTTTCCTCGTTTGCGATTGTCACGGGCGAGCCTTTGGAAGACGATGTCCGGGCCGAGGTTGATATGCTGCGGGCTGAACTGGACATGCTGAAAAAAGCGTTCCGCCGTCATTGCCTGGAGACGATGTAAAACACTGACGCAGCGTTGCGCGTGACTCCGGCGGCAATCGGGATAATCCTCGGCCGCCAACGGAGGACCGCATGACCCAATATCCAAATCTTCTCGCCCCGCTGGACCTTGGCTTTACCACGCTGAAAAACCGCGTGTTGATGGGCTCGATGCATACCGGGCTGGAAGAGCGCGGCGACTGGAACCGGGTGGCCGAGTTCTATGCCACGCGGGCCCGCGGTGGCGTCGGCCTGATGGTCACGGGCGGCATGGCCCCCAATGCCGAGGGCGGTGTGTTCCCCGGCGCGGCGGGGCTGTTTTCGGACGAAGACATTGCCAACCACCGCATCGTCACCGACCGGGTACACGACGCGGGCGGCAAGATCGCGATGCAGATCCTGCATGCCGGGCGTTATGCCTATGGCCCGGAATGCGTGGCCCCCTCGGCGATCAAATCGCCGATCTCGCCCTTTCCGCCGCGTGAACTGGACGAGGCCGGCATCCAGAAACAGATCGACGATTTCGCCACCGCCGCCGCGCGCGCCCGCGAGGCGGGGTATGACGGGGTCGAGGTGATGGGCTCGGAAGGGTATTTCCTGAACCAGTTCATTGCCACGCATACCAACAAGCGCACCGACGGCTGGGGCGGGTCGTATGAAAACCGCATCCGCCTGCCGATTGAGGTTGTGCGCCGTGTGCGCGAAGCGGTGGGTGAAGATTTCATCGTGATCTATCGGCTGAGCATGATTGATCTGGTCCCCAATGGCTCCACCTATGGCGAGGTGGTGCAACTGGCGCAGGCGATTGAAGAGGCGGGCGCCAACATCCTGAACACCGGCATTGGCTGGCACGAGGCACGGGTGCCGACGATTGCCACCTCGGTGCCGCGCCGCGCCTTTGCATGGGTCACCAAGAAGCTGATGGGGCAGGTGGGCATCCCGGTGATCACGTCGAACCGGATCAACACGCCCGAGGTTGCCGAAGAGGTTCTGGCCGAAGGCTGCGCCGACATGGTGTCGATGGCCCGGCCGTTCCTGGCCGACGCGGATTTCGTTGCCAAGGCCGAGGCCGGGCAGGCCGCGCAGATTGCCCCTTGCATCGCCTGCAACCAGGCCTGTCTGGACCATACGTTTGGCGGCAAGATCTCGACCTGTTTGGTGAACCCGCGCGCGTGCTTCGAAACCGAGTTGGTGGTGGAACCGGCCAAGACGGCAAAGTCTGTGGCCATCGTGGGGGCGGGGCCTGCTGGGCTGTCGACGGCGCTGACGGCGGCCGAGCGTGGCCACAATGTCACCCTGTTCGACAAGGCCGATCAGATCGGCGGGCAGTTGAACATGGCCAAGATGGTGCCGGGAAAAGAGGAATTTCACGGGCTGGTCGCTTGGTTCGCCACGATGGTTGATCGGGCCGGGATCACCCTGCAACTGGGGCATGAGGTGTCGGCCGACGACCTATCCGGGTTCGACGAGGTGGTGATTGCCACCGGCGTTCTGCCGCGCGATCCGGGGATCGACGGGCAGGACGGGCCGAATGTTCTGAGCTATATCGACGTTCTGCGCCACAATGCGCCGGTGGGCGACAAGGTCGCGGTGATCGGCGCGGGCGGTATCGGGTTCGATGTGTCCGAGTTTCTGGGTGTCGATCACTCGCCCGCCACCGACCTGCCGGCGTGGCTGAGCGAATGGGGGGTGACCGACCCGGCGGCGCATCGCAGCGGCCTGTCACCCGACGGTCCGCAACCAACGCCGGCCCAACGCCAGATCACCCTGCTGCAACGCAAGGCCGAGGCACCGGGCAAGCGGTTGGGCAAAACCACCGGCTGGATCCACCGCGCAACGCTGAAAGCCATTGGCGTGCAGATGGTCGGCGGGGTGAATTACGAGGCGATCACCGACGCGGGCGTGATGGTGTCATCGGGCGAAGCGCGCGAGAACCCGCGCCTGATCGAGGCCGACACCGTGGTGCTGTGCGCAGGGCAGGTGCCGCTGCGCAGCCTGGCCGACGATCTGGCTGAACGCGGCATCACCGCCCACGTGATCGGTGGCGCCGACGTGGCCGCCGAACTGGATGCGAAGCGCGCGATAGATCAAGGCACAAGTCTGGCGGTAACGCTCTAATCCCCGTTTCCAATGGCTCCACATTCCAATTGAAACCCTGATATTGTCAGCGGTCCGTCCCATTCCTGCCCGATTTCGCCGGGATAACGTTTCTCAAGTTTTTGTGACGACGAAGGGAAGCAGATGGACCGACTGACGGAAATGGAAGCCTTTGCCACGGTTGTGGACCAAGGCGGGTTCACCGATGCTGCCAAAAAGATGGGCATTTCCAAATCTGCCGTGTCCAAACACGTGTCGTCGCTCGAGGCACGTCTGGGCGCGCGTCTGCTGAACCGGACTACGCGCCGCGTCAGCCCGACCGAGATTGGCCTGGCCTATTACGACCGCGCGCGCCGCGTTCTGAACGACGCGGGCGAGGCGGATGCGCTGGTGACATCGATGCAATCGGCGCCCTCGGGGCTGCTGCGCATTTCGGTCGCGACCGATTTCGGCGTGAACTATCTGTCGCCGGTTCTGGGCGATTTCCTGCAACGTTACCCTGAGATCACGGTGAACATGGTGCTGAACAACCGGTTTGTCGAGCTGATCTCGGAAGGGTTCGACATGGCCATCCGCGTCGGTGAGTTGGAAGACAGCACCCTGCGCGCGCGCAAGCTGACCGAAACCAGCAAGCGGATGATCGGCAGCCCGGAATACTTCGCCAAATACGGCCGCCCGGAAAAGATCGACGATCTGAACGAACACAAGCTGCTGCACTATTCCAACCAAGCCAGCGGCAATGTCTGGCGCCTCACCGCGCCTTCGGGCGAAAAGCGTCAGGTGCGCACCGCCGGCTGGCTGACGGTGAATGACGGGCAATCGCTGCTGAACGCCGCAATCTCGGGCCTTGGTATCGCCAACTTGCCGACCTTCCTGTTTCAGGAGGCGATGGAGCAGGGATTGGTGGAAGAGGCCATTCCCGATCTGCCGATAGAGCCCCTGGGCATCTACGCCGTTTATCCGCCGGGGCGGTTCACGCAGCCCAAGGTGCGTGCCTTTATCGACTTTCTGGTTGAAAGCTTCGCCCAGCCGCCCAGCCCGGAAATCTGGTAACCGCTACTCGATTGTCGCCAGGATAACCTCGACCCGACGGTTCAGGCTGCGGCCATCGTCGGTCAGGTTGCTGGCCAGCGGCGACAGAAACCCGATGCCTTGCGCAGCCACCTGCGCGCGGGGCACACCGTGATCTTCCATCAATCGCTGCATGACCGAGGCCGCGCGTCGTTTCGACAGCGCAATATTGTTTTCCAGGCTGCCCTCGGCATCGGTGTGGCCTACCAGAACAATCCGCCTATCGGGATGTGTTGAAAGATAGTCGGCAAGCTCACCCAGCGACGGGTAGGCCCCTTCGGTCAGCTGTGACGACCCCCGTTCAAACGTCAGGTCCAGCAGTACGGCCCGCCCGATCTCGTCCAACTGATAGGCAAGGGGCTGATCCACGGTTGTGGCCAGCGTAGGGGCGGCTTGTGTGCTCTTGGTCGAGGCCGCAGCCACCGGCGTGGATTGATCCGCAGGGCCAACGTGGATCAGTTGCACATAGGCGCGTTGCGCCGTGCGCGAGACCAGGAGACTGACGAATTGCGGCTCTATCCCGTCGGTCAGACGGGCGGCCAAAAAGCGATAGTCGCCCAGGTCGACATGCAGATGTGGCTCGGTCAGCGTGTCGGTGCCATAGCGGAAGTCGAACCCGCCGCAACTGCGCGCCTCGCATTCGAACAGCACGTCGAACCCGGCGGCATAAAGCTGCTGGCGCAGCGGTTGCAGGATTTCCAGCGTAGTGGTGGCCGGCGTTGCATCTGCCTGCCAGGCCTGTCGGGTCACCGTGCCTTCGACAGAAACAGTGGGCACTGCGGTGCCGTCCCAGGCGGCGATGGGCATTGCATAGCTGCCCATCGGTTCGGTTGCATCAAAGCTCAGCGCCGCAGTTTCGGGGAATTGCAGCCCCTGCGCCGCCGCCAGGCCAGGCAGCAAAAGGAAGGGCAACGCGCGGATCATCGGGCGGCCCCATGGTATTCATCATTGGGCTGCATGTTTACCGCCGACGCGACGCGGTTCGACATGTTGAAAAACCCCGTGACCGAGGCGATGTCCCAGATGTCGCGGTCAGTGAACCCGTGATCGCGCAAGGCTTGTCGGTCAGATTCTTCAACCGTGGCCGAGCGTTCCGTCAGCAGCGCGGCGAAGTCCAGCATCGCGCGCTGCCGGTTGGTCAAAGGCGCCATGCGGTAGTTCATGACCAGCGCCTCGCCCAGCTTCGGATCTCCCGAGATCTGGCGCACCGCGGCGCCATGGGCGACCTGGCAATACCAGCACCGATTGATCGACGACACGACCACCGCGATCATCTCGCGCTCCAGCTTCGACAGGCCGCTATCGGCCAGCATCACGTCGTTATACATCGCGGTAAAAGCGTTCAGCTTGTCGATATCAAACGCATAGGCGCGCAAGACATTTGGCACCAGCCCAAGCTTTTCGGCGCAGAGGTCAAAATACGCCTGCGTGTCCTCAGGAAGCGGCGAGACCTCGTCAAGGGTCAGCGCCGTGGGCCGTTTTTCGCCTTTGTTCAACTGCGCCTGCCTCTCAGGGCGTTGCTTTGAAACGATAATGATAGTGTCCCACAACCGTCAGCCCGAGGGAAGCATAGAGTGCGCGTGCAGCGGTGTTTTGCCGGGTGACAAGGATGGCGAAGGTTGATGCGCCTTCATCTTGTGCCCAGATGGCTGCGCGCCCCATCATCTTGTGGGCGACGCCTTGCCGGCGGCTGTCCTGTGTCACCTCAACCGCGTGGATCATGGCGGTGTCGCGGTCGATGGCGGCAAAGGCGGCGCCGGCCACGCGGTTGCCCGCGCGCCCCATGATCGCGGTCTTGGGAGTGGTCACACGGTCCATTACGGCCCGCCGTTCCGGACCAATTCCGCCGGCCTCCCACACTTCGATCTGCGATTCCATCGGTGGCCAGATGGTGAACGCGCCAAACGGCGCCGGGCGCGGTGGGGTCACCCGATCCACCGGCGCGGTCATCAGCAATGTCGGGTCTTTCAGGGCGTAACCGCGCGCGTCCAGCTCGGCGTCCAGCGCGCCCTCCCACGGGCGCAACATGAACAGGTTGCTGCCCGCGGCCTCGGCCTGATCGATATCCCGCGCCGTCACGTCGCCGGTGGCCGTCGTGGCCGACACGCGATTGCCCGCGCCCGCGCCATCGCGCAGGGTCCATGGGCCAAGGCTGCGCACCTGTGCGGCGGGCCATGTGGCCGCAATGGAGTCGTACAGCGCGCGGTCGGTCACGCAGGCAGCCCGGCAATCGCGGCAAGCTTGGTCATAGCCGCATCCAGACGCCCGGCATCGGTGCCCCGGATCACCACATTCACGCCGTAAATGCCGTTCTGCTGAAACGGGTAACTGCCGATGGACAGGTCCGGGAACTCGGCAGCCAAGGCCCCCAACGGCTCGGCGATCGAGCCCTCGCCCCGGTTGATCCGCAGGCTTTGGCTCAACATCGGCACGCCGCCGGTCAGCGTCGGCACAAGCGAGGCCACCATGGCCTGAAACACCGACGGCACCCCGGCCATCACATGCACGTTTTCCAGCGAAAATCCCGGCGCGCCCGAGACCGGGTTTTCGATCAGCGCCGCGCCATCGGGAATGCGCGCCATGCGCAGACGGGCGGCGTTCAGCTCGGTCCCCATCGCGTCATAGCGCTCCTGCAGGATGGCGCGGGCGTCGTTGCGCACATCGATCCCCACGCCAAAGGCGGCGGCGATGCAATCGGCGGTGATGTCGTCATGGGTGGGCCCAATCCCGCCCGAGGTCACCACATTGTCATAGGCCCCGCGCAGCGCATTCACTGCGGCGATGATGGCGTCGCGATCATCCGAGACAATGCGCACCTCTTTCAGGTCGATGCCAACCTTGGTCAGCTCACCCGCCAGATAATGCATATTGGCGTCGCGTGTGCGGCCCGAAAGGATCTCGTCACCGATGACAAGCATCGCGGCGGTGGGGTTGGGCATGGCGGGCATCCTTGAGCTGTGTCGGCCCCCGGTATAGGCAATGGGCATGCGCTTTCAAACCCCTCTGATCCCCGCGCGTCTTGTGCGGCGGTACAAACGCTTTCTGGCCGACGCGGTGTTGGAGGACGGGCGCGAGATCACCGCCCATTGCGCCAACCCGGGCTCGATGATGGGGCTGGCCGACCCCGGCGCCCGGATCTGGCTGGAGCCCAATGACGACCCCAGGAAGAAGCTGAAATTCGGCTGGCGGCTGGTGGATCATGAAAACGGCCATTTCACCGGGGTTGATACCAGCCTGCCCAACCGGGTGCTGCGTGCGGGGTTGCAGGCGGCGCAGGTGCCCGGCCTGCCACCCTATGACACCGTAAAGCCCGAGCAGAAATACGGCGAAAACAGCCGGATTGACTTCCTGCTGACCGGCGGGCCGAAACCGGTGTTTGTGGAGGTCAAAAGCGTCACCTTGTCACGACAGCCCGGGTTGGCCGAGTTTCCCGACAGCGTGACCGCGCGCGGCACCAAGCATCTGGGTGAACTGGCGCAGGTCGCGCAGGATGGGGCGGTGGCGGTGATGCTGTACCTTGTGCAACGCACGGATTGTACACGGATGCAGCTGGCCGATGACATTGACCCCAAATACGCCGCCGCTTTTGCCGAGGCACGCGCAGCAGGGGTGCAGGCCATGGCCATTGGCACCGCCATTTCGCCCGATGGCATCACGTTGGGCGACAAAATTGAACGCATCGGCAACGCCGCGTAAACCGGGGGGCTGGCACTTTCGGGCGCGCAGGACTATCTAAGGGCAGAGATTTTGATGGAGGCTGGCTTGGACGAAGGCATGCACGAGCGCCGCACAAAAGAAGGCATTCGGCTTTATGAACCCGGCGATTTCGCCGGAATGCATGCGGCTGGCCGTCTGGCGGCGCAGATCCTGGACGATATCGCCGAACATGTGGCACCCGGCGTCGGCACGGGTGATCTGGACGCGCGGATTGAACAGGCGGTGGATGACGCGGGCGCACGCTCGGCCACCATCGGGTACAAGGGCTATCGCCACGCCAGTTGCATCAGCACCAACCACGTCGTCTGCCACGGCATCCCCGGTGCCAAGATCCCCGGCCGCAGCAATGACCAGCTGCGCGAGGGCGACATCGTCAATATCGACGTCACGGTGATCGTTGATGGCTGGTATGGCGACAGCAGCCGCATGTATGTGGCCGGCAAGCCCAAGAAGTTTGCCGAACGCCTAATTCAGGTGACCCACGATTCCCTGATGAAAGGGATCGAGGCGGTTAAACCCGGTAACACCTTTGGCGATATCGGCCACGCCATCCAAAGCTATGCCGAAAGCCAGCGGATGAGCGTGGTGCGCGATTTCTGCGGGCACGGGCTGGGACAGGTGTTCCACGCCCCGCCCAATGTGCTGCATTATGGCCGCCCGGGCACGGGGCCTGTGTTGCAGGAAGGCATGTTCTTCACCATCGAGCCGATGATCAACCTGGGCCGCCCCGAAACCCGCGTTTTGTCGGATGACTGGACGGCCATCACCCGCGACAAATCGCTGTCGGCGCAGTTTGAGCACTCGGTTGGCGTGACCGCCGACGGGGTTGATATCTTCACCCTGTCACCGGGCGGAAAGTACCACCCAACCTGGGGGTGAAACGGGCCTAGACGCCCAGTTTCGCACGCAGTTCTGCCATCGAGGCCACCGGAATGGCCCCGTGTGGGGTCAGGCGCGCCGGGTCCGAGCGTTCGGCATAGCCAAAGCAACGAATGCTCGCACGCTGCGCCGCGATACAGCCCGAGGGGCTGTCATCCACCACCACGCAATCGGCTGGCGCCACGCCCAGCTGCTCTGCCGCCAGCAGATACAGATCGGGTTCGGGCTTGGGTTTCGCATGCACATGGGCCGAGAACATGCGCCCCGCGAACCGGTCCCACAACCCATTCTGGCCCAGCGTGATCTGCATCTTGTCCATGCTGCCGTTGGAACCCACCGCATAAGCAATGCCGCGCGCATCCAGCGCGTCCAGCACGCCCAGAACCTCGGCAACAAGGGGTGTTCCGGCGCGCAGCCGGGCGTAAATGGCGGCATAGATCTGATCGACCCAGTCATCGGGCAGCGCCGCCCCCATTTCGCGCGCCGTGTCACCCACACCGGCAATGGTGCCGCCCACAAACAGCTCTTCGATGCGGTCACGCGGGATATGCAGCCCGTGTTGGGCCAGGTTTTCGTGCAGGATGTCGTTGGTGATCGGCTCGCTGTCGACCAGAACGCCGTCACAGTCAAAGATCACGGCCTTGGGGGGATGTGTCATGGGGTGGTCATTCCTCGTCGGCCTGAAGGATGGTGATCAACGTGTCGCCGTATTTACGGCTGTCCAAAACGGACAGTCCGGCGGGCGGGGTGATGGGGGAATTATCCTCCCACACGATCAGGGCGCCGGGCGCGACCCAGCCGCCCGAAAACGCGGCGCCCATCGCCCGTTCGCCCAGACCTTTTCCATAGGGCGGGTCAAGGAAGATCAGGTCAAACGGCGCGCCCCGAACCTCGCCCAGCTTGGTGGCATCGCGACGGAAGATCTTGGTCACGCCTTCGGCTTTGCACTTGCCCACATTCTCGCGGATCAGGGCACGCGCCTTGCCGCCATCGTCGACAAAGGTCACGTGTGCCGCGCCGCGCGACAGCGCCTCAAGCCCCAGCGCGCCGGTGCCGGCAAACAGGTCCAGTACGCGCGCGCCGTCGACCGGATCGCCATAGCCGCCGTTCAAAAGCAGGTTGAACAGGCTTTCGCGCACCCGGTCGGTGGTGGGGCGCAGATGCGCGCCCGCATCGCCCTTGCCGACCGAGGCCAGCGCCAGCCCGCGATGTTTACCCGCGATGATCCTCATGCCCTCAGCAACGCCTTCAGGTCGGTTGCCGGATCGGCGATGGTGCCAGCGTCGGGCGATTTGCCGGCCTCGATCAGGCGTTTGCCAACCATGTAGGCGCGCGGGTCGTTCATCGCGTCGACCGCCAGCAGCTGCACACCCGCATAATACCAATGCGACAGGGCCGCGTCGGTGTCGCCATGGCGGATCGCCACCTTGTCGTAACCGGTGTTCAGCCCCGCGATTTGCAGTTTCACGTCATACTGATCTGACCAGAACCACGGTTTCGGGTCGTAATCCTTGCCCGCGCCCAGCATGTTTTCGGCCACCAGCTCGGCCTGATCAATGGCGTTCTGCACGCTTTCCAGCCGGATGCGGGTGCCGCGATGGGGGAAGCTGGCGCAATCGCCCGCGGCCCAAACGGCCGGGTCGGAACTGCGCCCCTGCGCGTCGACAGCGATACCGTTGTCCAGTGTCAGGCCCGCACCCTCGGCCAGATGTGTGGCCGGGGCCACGCCGATGCCCACGATCACCACGTCCGTATCGATCACCGAACCATCGGTCAGCTCGGCGCCGGTCACGCGGGTCTCGCCCAGCAGGCGCGTCAGGCCCACGCCCTCGCGGATGTCCACGCCATGGCTGGCATGCAGCTTGCGGAAATAGGTGCTGGTCTCGGGCGCGGCGACCCGTTGCAGGATGCGCGGCGCCATCTCAACCAACGTCACGTTCATGCCGCGCTGGGCGGCGACGGCGGCGGCCTCCAGCCCGATATAGCCGCCCCCCACGATCAGAACGCGGCCGCCTTCGGTCATGGCCGGGGCCAATGCGTCGGCATCGGCCAGATCGCGCATCACATGCACCCCGCGCAGGTTGCCGCCAACGGTATCCGGCAGGCGGCGCGGGGCGGCACCGGTGGTCAGGGCCAGCTGGTCATAGGCAAACGCCTTGTCGCCCACATGCACCTGCCGGGCCTCGCGATCGATCCGCAGGGCAGATGACGACAGGTGCAGCGCGATGTCATTTTCGACGTAGAACGCTTCGGGGCGGAAAAACAGCCGCTCCAGCTCCATCTCGCCTTTCAGATAGGCCTTGGACAGGGGCGGGCGCTGATAGGGCGGGGCGGGTTCCGCGCCGATCAGGGTCAGGGGGCCGTCAAAGCCAAGGGCGCGCAGTTTCGCCACCAGGCTGAAACCTGCCTGCCCGGCCCCGATCACCACGATTTCTGCCATGTCCCGCGTACCTTTATCTGGTCTCGTTTGCGGCGGACCCTATAACTGACAGCATTGGAAACGCAATGTTTAAGGAGCGCGCGGAATGACCATTGCAGTCGGAGAAAAATTGCCCAACGCAACCATGGTGACCATGGGTGCAGAGGGCCCCGAAGAAGTTCAGCTGTCAGACAAGCTTGCCGGTCGCAAGGTGGCGCTGTTTGGCCTGCCGGGCGCCTTTACCGGCACCTGTTCCACCCTGCATGTGCCCAGCTTCATGCGGGTGATGGATCAGCTGAAGGCCAAGGGCGTGGACGAGGTGATCTGTGTGTCGGTCAACGATGTTTTCGTGATGGACGCATGGGGCAAAGACACTGGCGGGGCCGAGGCCGGGATCACCTTCCTTGGCGACGCGGCGGCCGAGTTCACCAAGGCCATCGGCATGGATTTTTCGGCCCCGCCCGTGGGTCTGATCGACCGGTCCAAGCGGTTCACCATGCTGGTCGAGGATGGTGAGGTGAAGGTGCTGAACCCCGAGCCGTCGCCCGGCCAGTGTGATATCTCGTCCGGCGAAACGCTGCTGGACCAGATCTAAGGCATAATGCCCGGCGTTATTCGCCGGGCTTTTCCATGATGATGGTGCGGGTGGGGAACGGAATATCGACCCCGCCGGCATCCAGCGCCTCTTTGACCTTGCGCTTCATCTCGGCCTGATAGGTGAAAAATTCGCCCGCATCGACCCAGACGCGCACCAGAAAATCCACCGAGCTGGCGTTCAGGTTGTTGACCTGAATAAACGGCTCGGGCTCGGCCATGGACCGTGGGTCGGCCATGATGGTCTCAAGGATGATCCTTTGCGCATCGGCCAGATTGGCGCCGTATCCCACGCCAAACTCCCACTCGGCCCGGCGCAGCGGATAGGCCGAATAGTTGACAATGGTGTTGCCCCAGACCTGCGCGTTGGGCACGATGATCTGCACATTGCCGATCGAGGCGATCTCGGTAAAGTTCAGCGTGATGTTCTTCACGGTGCCCATCTGGCCGCCGACCTCGATGAAATCTCCCAGCTTGAAGGGCCGGAACAGGATGATCATCACCCCGGCGGCGACGTTGGACAACGTACCCTGCAACGCCAGACCAATGGCCAGACCGGCGGCACCGATGACCGCAACAAACGATGTCGTCTGCACCCCGAACGTGTTCAGCACAAACAGCCCGGCAAAGATCAGGATCGCATAGCGGATGATCGCCGACAGGAACATAAACAGCGTGTCGTCCAGGCTTTCGTATTTCAGGCCCAGATGCTTGATCCGCCCGCTGGCCCAGCGTGACACGATGAAGGCCGCCAGAAGAATACCAACGGCCGCCAACACGTTGCCGGTGAACGTGGCCAGCAGGTCGGGGTTCAGAATGTCGGCCAGCGATTTGCCGTAGATAAACGGCGTGGTGTAAATTGCGTTGAAATCCATCAGCTGCTCAATGCGTCCATCTTCTTGGCCAGTTTCACGTCCAGCGCGCTGAGCCCGCCGGCGTCATGCGTGGTCAGCGTAACCTCGACCGTTTTGTAAACATTCGACCATTCGGGGTGATGCACCCATTTTTCCGCCCAAAGGGCAACCTGGGTCATCCAGCCAAAGGCCTGAATAAAATTCTTGAAGACAAAGGTTTTGGTGATGGCGTCACGGCCTTCAACCTGCGCCCAGCCGCTGTCAAACAGCGCGGGCAGGTCGGCGTCGCGTTCGGCCTGGGTCAATTTATCGGTCATTCCTGTTCCTCGCCGGTGTTTCGGAACGGCCCGTACGAGGTCAGAATTTCGATCTCTTCGCCCACCGCGTTTTGTTCCGCATCCAGAAATTGTCTGATCGCTTTAGCAAAGCCCTGATCAGCAATCCAGTGCAGTGAATGGGTGTGGACCGGCATATATCCGCGCGCCAGCTTGTGTTCGCCCTGCGCGCCGGCCTCGACCCGGGCCAGGCCGTGGGTGATGGCAAAGTCGATGGCCTGGTAATAGCAGGCCTCGAAATGCAGGCAGGGGTGATCCTCGATCGCGCCCCAATAGCGGCCGTAAAGCGTCTCGCGCCCTATGAAATTCAGTGCCCCGGCGATATAGGTGCCGTCGCGTTCGGCCATGACCAGATAGATGTCGTCGCGCAGCACGTCCTGCGCAATGTCGAAAAACGCGCGGGTGAGGTAGGGCGAGCCCCATTTCCGCGCGCCGGTGTCCTGATAGAAATGCCAGAACGCGTCCCAGTGTTCCGGCTGAATCGCGTCGCCGGTTAGCCCGTGGATGGTGCCGCCAAAATCCTGCGCGGTGCGGCGTTCCTTGCGAATGTTCTTGCGTTTGCGCGACGACAGCGCGCCAAGGAAGCCGTCGAAATCGGCGTAATTGTCGTTCAGCCAGTGGAACTGTTGCGAGTACCGCCGCATCAGACCCATGGCCTCGCCGTCCTGCGCCTCGGCCTCGGTGCAAAAGGTGATATGCAGCGACGAGATCTCGTTATTCGCGGCCACCTGCACCGCGCCCTGCACCAGCGCGGCGCGGGCGGTTTCCTCGAACCCCGGGCGGGCCAGCAGCCGACGCCCGGTGGCCGGTGTGAAGGGCACGGCCATCTGCAGTTTCGGGTAATACCGCCCGCCCGCGCCTTCATAGGCATGCGCCCAGTTCCAGTCGAAGATATACTCGCCCTGACTGTGGCTTTTGGCATAAAGGGGCGCCACGCCGATCACCTGCCTGTCGACCCGCGCGATCAGATAGCTGGGTTGCCAGCCGGTGCCGCGACCAACCGAGCCGCTATCCTCCAGCGCTTTGAGAAACCGGTGCGTGGTAAACGGGTCCAGCGGGCGGCCGCCATCCGCGGCCTCGGGCGCGGCGCAGGCATCCCACGTTTCGGCGTCGATTTGGCTCAGCGAGCCAATCGCCTCAATCTCGATCTGTGCCTGCACACCACTGTCCTCTTGGCCGGTCATCTGGTCAGACTATACCTGTGCCCGGCGAGCGCCGTTTCAACCTTGGGTGAGCGGCGCGGCATAGGCTTCGAAGGTGATGTTGTCGGCAATTTCGCGGGCCTTTGCCTCTTCTTCGGGCGACCGGATGGTCCAGCACAGGATCGGCACACCGGCCGCCTTCAGCGCGGCAATGCGCGGCATCGGCAGGTCGTTATGCCCGTGGCTGACGAAGCTGGCGCCCACACGGTCGAAATCGGCAATCTCACGCAGTTCGGCGCGGCGCGCTTCGGGCAGCAATTGCCAATGCTCGGGCGCATAGGCGCATGTGGTCAACCCGCGCGGAATGTCGGGCAACAGGTCGGCCAGTGCGGCCACCGAATGCGGGTTGAACGACATCAGCGCCACGTCGCCGGTGTACCCGCGCAAGGTTTCGGCAATCGCACCCTCCAGCGGCCCAACATCCGGGCCCATCGCGCCATCCTGATCCTTCACCTCGATCAACAGCGGCACCTGACCTGCAACCAGATCCAGCACTTGTGCCAATGTCGGCACCGGGCCGCCGCCGATCAGGCCCAGATCGGCCAGTTCCGCCGCGGTTTTGCCGGCCACAGGCCCCTTGGTGCCGGTCAGCCGTTCCAGATCGTAATCGTGAAACACCATCGGCACGCCATCGGCCGAGGGTTGAATGTCGATCTCGATCCCATAGCCCGCATCCACCGCCGCCTGAACGGCGGCCAGCGAGTTTTCGGGGCGACCCGCGGGCAGGTCATGATAGGCGCGATGCGCGATGGGCGTGGTCACGAACGACCGGGGCAGGGCGGTCATAGGATTTCAAAGATCCCTTCGATCTCGACCGCCACGCCAAAGGGCAGTGACGCGGCCGAGACCGCCGACCTCGCGTGGCGGCCCGCTTCGCCCAGCGCTTCGACCATGAAATCCGACGCGCCGTTGATCACCTTGGGCTGGTCGCCGAAATCGGCGGTGG
This sequence comes from Actibacterium mucosum KCTC 23349, assembly GCF_000647975.1. Taxonomy (GTDB): domain Bacteria; phylum Pseudomonadota; class Alphaproteobacteria; order Rhodobacterales; family Rhodobacteraceae; genus Actibacterium; species Actibacterium mucosum. The sequence continues at coordinate 58,662 of NZ_JFKE01000001.1, read as the reverse complement.
AGTTCACGAACCCAACCAGTTTCACAACCCGCACCAACCGGTCCAGATCGCCCCCACAGGCGGCTTTGACCTGCGCCAGCAGATTGATCGCGCAGACGCGTGCGGCGGCGGCACCGGCGTCGACGTCCATGTCGTCGCCCAGCTTGCCGGTGATCATGCCGCCCGCATCCATCGAGATCTGGCCCGATACATAGACGGTGTTGCCGGTGACCACGAAGGGCACGTAATTGGCCGCAGGCGCCGGGGCGTCGGGCAGGGTCACGCCCATTTCGGACAGACGGGTTTCGAACGTGCCAGCCATGGGCGGGGCCTCCTTGGTGTTTGGAATCAGCCGCAGGCTAGCCCGCGCGCGCGCGCCGGAAAACCGCCAAATCAGCTTTCGCGGAAGGCGCGGTTAAAATAATCCGTGAGCGGTTTGACCAAATAGGCCAGCGGCGTGCGGTCAGCGGTGCGCACGAAGGCCTCAACCGGCATGCCGGGCACGATCTTCAGATCGCCGAGTTTCTCAACCTCGCCATCGTCCAGCACGAACTCGGCCCGATAAAAACTCGCCTGCGTCCGTTCATCGGTAAAGGCATCGGCCGAGACCTGCGTGACGGTGCCCTGCAACTCGGGCGTGGTGCGCGCATCAAACGTGGCGAACCGCAGGCGCACGGGCTGGCCCACGAACACCTCGTCGCGGTGGATCGGGTCCACCCGGCCCGCGACCACAAGCGGGCGGTCCTGCGGCACCAGGTACAGCACCTCGTCAGCTGGCCGGATAACCGAGCGCGGGGCAAACACCGCCAGCCCGTAAACGATGCCCGAGACCGGCGCGCGGATCTCCAACCGGTCCAGCTGTTGTTTCAACGCCTGGCGACGTTCCTTCATCTCCAACTCGCGATATTGCAGATCGCGCAGTTGGGTGATGGCCTCTTCCTGTCGGGCGGTGCCCAGTTTCAGGATCTCGATCTCGATCTCGGTGATGCGGCCACGGGCCTGCGCGGCCGAGGCTGTCAGCTCGCCCACCTGGCCCTCCAGACGCGCCGCCTCGCGTTGCAGGCTCAGCACGCGGCTGGCCTGTGCCAGACCTTTCTCCAGCAGGCTCTGCAGGTCGCTCAGTTCCTGCCCGATCAGGTCGCGCTGTTGTTCCAGCGCGGCTTGTTGTGCCTCGATTCCACGCACCTGATCGGTGATCTGCACGCGGCGTTCGGCCAGTTGCTCGGCCTCTTTGGTCAGGCTGGCCGCGCGGGCTGTGAACAGGCGCGTCTGACCTTCGGCCAGTTCCGCCACATCCGGCCGCTCTGCGATCAGGTCCTGAAGCTCGGGGTCAAAGGACACCGCATCGCGCCCATCGCGCTCGGCCGACAGGCGACCCCGGCGTGCCATTAGTTCGAACAACTGCCCCTCAACAATCGCCAGTTCCGAGGCCAGAACCGTGGGGTCCAGACGGATCAGCACGTCACCGGCGGCGACGCTCTGGCCTTCCTCGACCTCGACAATCTCAACCACGCCACCATCGGGGTGTTGAACAACCTGCCGGTTCTGGTCCACCTCAACCTGCCCCGGCGCGATGATCGCGCCCGAGATATTGGCGATGACCGACCAGGTGCCAAAACCGCCCACAAGGCACAGCAGCGCCACAAAGCCCAGGATCATCGGCCCGCGCGCGGACCATGTGGTTGGCTGGGTCATGTGACGCCTCCTTGCCCGCGCGAGTTCTGGATCTGCGCGTGGTTTTTCACTGCACTTTTCAGCACCTCGTCGCGCGGGCCAAAGGCCTTGCGCGTGCCGCCGTCCAGCACCAGCAACGTGTCGCATTCCTGAATGGCGGCGGGGCGGTGCGCCATGATCATCACCGCGCCGCCGGCCTCTTTCATCCGGCGGATCGCGGTGTTCAGCGCCTGGCTGCCATCGCTGTCGAGGTTCGAGTTCGGCTCGTCCAGCACCAGGATCACCGGGTCGCCATACAGCGCGCGCGCCAGTCCGATGCGCTGCATCTGCCCACCCGACAGGCGCCCGCCGGCGGCCGACACGCGGGTGTCATAGCCATTGGGCAGCCGCACGATCATGTCGTGGGCGTCGGCTTTCTTGGCCGCCTCGACTACCTTGGCCGAATCCGGTTGCAGCGACAGTTTGGCGATATTCTCGGCGATGGTGCCGTCAAACAGCGTTACCCGTTGCGGCAGGTATCCGATATGGCTGCCCAGCACATCCGGTTCGAACTGATCCAGCGCCGCACCGTCCAAACGGATGCGCCCACCCGCCGCGCGCCACGTGCCGGTGATCGCGCGCGCCAGCGTGGATTTGCCCGAGCCCGAGGGGCCGATAACCCCAAGCGCCTGACCGGGCTGCACGTCAAAGGAAATCATCCGCAGCGATGCCTGCTGCTCGCCCGGCGGCACCACGGTCAGTTGCGACACTTCCAGCTTGGCCTTGGGGCGCGGCAGGGCGGTGCGCGGCGCCTCGGGCGGGATCTCGCCCAGCAGGGTTGTCAGGCTGTTCCAGCCCTTGGCGCCCGCCTGAAACACCTGCCACTGGCCGATGGCCTGTTCCACCGGCGCCAGGGCCCGGCCCAGCATGATCGACGCGGCGATCATGCCGCCCGCCGTCATCTTGTCCTGCAACACCAGATAGGCCCCCAGGCCCAGCATCGCCGATTGCAAAAACATCCGCAGCGTTTTGGTCAGCGTGGTGAAGGTGCCGCCCAGATCGGCCGATTTTACCTGCAATTCCTGCGCTTTCTTGCGCGCAATTTGCCAGCGTTCGAAGGCGGCGGTTGCCATGCCAAGGCTGCGCACGGTTTCGGCATCGGTGCGCAGCATACCGGCCATGTGATCGGCCTGCGCGGCGGTCTGCGCGGCCTGCAGGCCCGGCGCGCGGCTCATCCAGCGGTTCAGCAGCGCGATAAAGATCAGCGTCCCGCCACCCACAACCGCCAGCATGCCCAGCCACGGCTGAAAGATGAAAATGCCCATCAGAAAGACCGGCGTCCACGGAATGTCAAAGAACGCCAGCAACACCGGCGACGAGATCAGCCGCTGCACCGCGTCCAGCTCGCGCAGGCCGTTTTCCGACATATCCTCGTTGCGGCCCAACGCGGCCTGACGCAGCACGGCGGAAAAGACGCGCCCATCCAGCAGGGCCTGAAACCGCGCCCCGGCGCGCGCCATCACGCGGCCACGAGCGTAATCAAGCAGCCCCATCATCAGGAACAGGAACGCCACAAGGATCGACAGCGCCAGCAGCGTTTCCTCGGACCGGCTGCCCAGCACACGGTCATAAACCTGCAGCATGAAGATCGGACCGGTCAGCATCAGCAGGTTCACGAACACCGAAAACAGACCCACTGCCAGGAACAGCCGGTTGCCGCTGGCGCGCGCCTCGCGCAGCTCTGCCAGGCCCTTTTGCTGCTCGCGTTGTTGCTTTTGTGTTGCCATCTGTCTTACCCGCCTGCGCGATTTATTGCTTCAAAACCACATTCTTCGTGCATTATACGCATAGCCTATAGGATTCTTCGCACCCCAACCTATGTTGCGCAACAGTTACCTAAAGTCTTTGGGGCACCCAATGTTATTTGCCAACTCTATTTCTCGGATCGGCGCCAAAACTCTGATTGCTGTTTCAGCCCTTGCTGCCCTGGCCGCCTGCACAGGCCCGCGGGACAGCACCGGTATCTTTGACCCGTACGAGACCGCAAACCGCGAACATCATGAAACCAACAAGCAGTTGGACACCCACGTGGCGAAGCCGGTCGCGAATGCCTATGGCGAGGTTGTGCCCAACCCCATCCGTACCGGCGTCAGTAATTTTGCCCAGAACCTTGCGTTGCCGGGCATGGTCATCAATGACCTGCTGCAGTTGCGCATCGACGACGCGGCCAGCAACACGTCCCGGTTCCTTGTGAACTCGACCATTGGCCTTGCCGGTGTTCTGGACCCCGCGGATGCCATGGGCGTTCCCGTGCGTGAAAGTGACTTTGGCGAAACCCTGCATGTCTGGGGCGCGCGGGAAGGCGCCTATATGGAACTGCCGGTGCTGGGCCCGTCGACCGAACGCGACGCCATTGGCAAAGTGGTGGATTTCGTGATCAGCCCGACACGCGTTCTTTTGCCCAGCGACGTGCGCACGGCACAGACGGTGACCGGGGTCGCGGATGCTGCAAATTCTCGTTACCGCTTCTCGGGAACGATCGATGGCGTGCTATATGAAAGTGAAGACAGCTACGCCCAAGCGCGCTTGCTTTACCTTCAGAACCGCCGGTTTCAGCTTGGACAAAATGCCGGCGAAGAGATCGAGTACACGGACCCTTACGATGACCCGTATGCAGAATAACATTACCCGTCGTTCCGCCCTTGCCGGGCTGGTTGCGGCCACTGGTGTGGCTGGCTTTGCTGCCCCCGCCTTTGCTCTGAACACCGCGCAGGCGGAAAGGCTGATCAACGGCATGATCACCGAGATCAACCGGATCATCAATTCCGGCCGGTCCGAACGTCAGATGATCGCACAGTTCGAAGCCGTGTTCACAAAGTATTCCGACGTACCGATCATCGCGCGATCGGCGCTTGGTGTAACGGCGCGTTCGGCCTCGTCGGCGCAGATGTCGGCCTTTACCGACGCGTTCAGCGGTTACTTGTCGCGCAAGTATGGCAAGCGTTTCCGCGAATTTGTCGGTGGTCGGCTGGAGGTCAAAAGCGCCCGTCCGGTGAAAACCTTCTTCGAGGTCAAAACGACCGCCTTCCTGCAAGGCGAGTCCCCCTTCGAGGTGATCTTTCTGGTGTCGGACAAATCGGGCCGCAACCTGTTTTTCAACATGTATATCGAAGGGGTAAACATGTTGGCCTCGGAACGGGCCGAGATTGGTGCGATGCTGGACAGGCGCGGCGGCAATTTGGATCGCCTGATCGCGGATCTGAAGAAAGCCGGTTAACGGTTCAAGCGCGCCTTATCGCCCGTCGCCAAGGATATTCTTGAGAACTTCCAGCAGGACACGCTCGGCCGTGTCCTGTTGCCGTTTCGGGGCCTCGCGTTGGGGCACGGGATCGGCGCGAACAGGTGCCGGCACTAACATTGGCAACGGGCTGGGGCTCAGCCCTTCATGCACCCGCACCATGGTCTCGTGCCAGATCTCGGCAGGCAGGCCCCCACCGGTTACCCCGGTCAGCGGGGTATTGTCGTCATACCCCATCCACACACCCGCCACGTAATCGGCCGTGAACCCGATGAACCACGCATCCCGCGCCGCCTGCGTGGTGCCGGTTTTGCCTGCCACCTGCCATCCCGGCAGTTTTGCCCGTCCACCGGTGCCACGTTCGACCACCTGGTTCATCATATAGGTCAGGCTTTCGGCGGCCTGATCTGTAATCACCCGTTCCTGAAACCCGCCGGTTTGCGTGATGAACGGGTCTTTGTCGCCCTGCAGCCGCAGGTCAATCAGCCCGTAAGGGATCACCGCGCGCCCCCCGTTCAGGATACCGGCATAGGCCCCTGTCATCTCGATCAGCGTCGATTCGGACGCCCCCAGCGCAATCGCCGGGCCCTGTGCCAGTTCGCTTTCGATGCCGAATTGCGACGCGATCGCCTGCACCGTCTCTCGACCCACCGATTCCGACACGCGCACCGCGGGCACGTTCAAGGACTTGGCCAGCGCATCCACCAGAGTGACGCGGCCCTGAAACTCCTTGGTATAGTTCTTGGGGCAATACTGACCCGATCCTGGCACGTTAATACACCAAGGCTCGTCCACCACGGTGGCGTTGGGGGTAAAGCCCAGGTCCATCGCGGCGGCGTATACAAACGGTTTGAACGCCGATCCGGTCTGCCGCAGGGCCATCGTCGCCCGGTTAAACGCGCCCGAAACCTTGGTCTGACGGCCGCCAACCATGGCGCGCACCGCACCATCGGCGGACATGACCACGATCGCGGCCTGCGCCTTGGAACCCTCGCGCACCTTGTTTTCAAACACATAGGCCAACGCCTCTTCGGCGGCCTTTTGCATGCGCTGATCAAGGGTGGAACGGATGATCACATCCTCGGTCGTGTCCGAGCCAAAGAAATCGGGTGTTTCCTCCAGAACCCAATCTGCGAAATAGCCCCCTGCGCGGGCGGCAGCAGCCGCGCTCAGCTGCGCGGGATTGGCGCGGGCGGCCTCGGCCTCGCGCGCGGAAAGATAGCCCTGATCCTGCATCAGCCCGACAATCAGGTTGGCGCGTTCCTGCGCGCGGGTCAGGCTGTTGGTCGGGGCATAGGTGGTCGGTGCTTTCAGCAATCCGGCCAGCATCGCGGCCTCGGACACCGAAACATCATTGGCACTTTTGCCGAAATAGCGCTGGGCGGCGGCCTCGAACCCACGGGCGCCTGCCCCCAGATAGGCGCGGTTCAGATAGATCGTCAGGATCTCGTCCTTGGAATACCGCGCCTCCATCGCCAGGGCGTATACCGCCTCTTTGGCTTTGCGCCACAGGGTGGTGCGGCGACAGTCGGCCTCGTACTTGGCCTCGGTCTCCCAGGTGTCGGGGTCATAGGCCACGCCAAGGCACAACAGCTTGGCCGTTTGTTGCGTGATCGTGGACCCGCCATTGCCCGACAGCGGCCCGCGCCCTTCGCGCAGGTTGATGCGGATGGCGCTGGCGATACCGCGCGGGTCAATGCCGGGGTGCCAATTGAACCGCTTGTCTTCCGTGGCAATCACTGCTTCGCGCAGTTGCGGGGCGGTGGTCGCGGCATCGATCATGCCGCCGAACTGGTCGCCGCGCCACGCAAAGACCTTGCCGTCCCGATCCAGCAGAGTAACCGAACCGCGCGTACGCGCATCCACCAGGGCGGTCACATCCGGCAAGGCGACATAGAAATAGGCCACCCACAGCGCAAGGATCAGCGCACAGACCATGGCAAAGCGGCTGGTGATTTTCCAGATCAGGCGCAGGAACCAACGCAGAAGCCGCCCAAAGAACCCGACCACGCCAGTGCGTGCGGGTTTCTTACGGCTCTTGCGTCTTTTCGCGGGTGCCGCCTTTGCGCGACGCTTTGGCGCCGCCAATGGCGGTTTTTTTCTGCCTGTCCCTGCCATGGGTTTGGGGTACTCGTGCTGCTCTTTTTTTAACAGTTTAGCTGTTGGGGAATCGAAAGTGGAGGCGAATATCCGCCGACGTCGAGATTCATTTTTTGCTTAAAAATTAACCGGTGCCTGCAAATTGTGCAAAAATTGTGCGTTTTGGGGGGTGACCCGTTACGGAACCGTTACCCAATTCCTTGAACGCCCCGTTTTTAGCCGCCCTTCTGACGCCACAAATCCTTGCAGGGAGACCTGCCAAACGGAAGGGCGAAGACGTGAAACTGATTATTGCTGCAATCAAGCCGTTCAAGCTGGAGGAGGTTCGGGAAGCCCTGACCGCCATCGGTGTACGCGGCATGATGGTAACCGAAATCAAGGGGTTTGGCTCGCAATCGGGGCATACCGAAATTTACCGTGGTGCTGAGTACGCAGTTAATTTCGTACCCAAGGTCAAGCTGGAGGTTGTCGTAAGCGCAGCCATGGCTGACCAGGTTGTCGAGACCATCACCACCACCGCAAAAACTGACAAGATCGGCGACGGCAAGATCTTTGTGCTGGACGTCGCACAAGCTGTTCGCGTGCGGACCGGCGAAACCAACGAAGACGCGCTGTAAGCGCAAACCAGACGAAAAAGGGACATTTTTTCCGATGAAACTGAATAAACTCCTCCTTGCTGCAGCGGCCACCGTTGCGCTGCCTTCGCTGGGCTTCGCCCAGGAGGCCGAGGTTCCCGCCGCTGTTCCGACGGATGTGGTGTGGATCCTGAACTCGCTGCTGTTCCTGATCGGTGGTTTCCTGGTGTTCTGGATGGCAGCCGGTTTTGCCATGCTGGAAGCCGGCCTGGTGCGCGGCAAAAACGTTGCCATGCAGCTGACCAAAAACATCGCGCTGTTCTCGCTGGCTGCAATCTTTTACTACCTGATCGGCTATAACCTGATGTACCCGCTGGGTGACTGGGCCATTGAAGGCGTGTTCTCGAACCTGTTCCCGGCTGTTGGCGTTCTGGAAGCTGTTGGCGTTGGCGCTGATGCGGTTGACGACTATTCGTATGCATCGACCGGCTCGGACTATTTCTTCCAGCTGATGTTCTGTGCGGCGACCGCTTCGATCGTTTCGGGTACTGTGGCCGAGCGCATCAAACTGTGGCCCTTCCTGATCTTCGTGGTCGTACTGACCGGTTTCATCTACCCGCTGACCGCATCGTGGACCTGGGGTGGTGGCTTTGTAGGCGAAGCTGGCTTCTCGGACTTTGCTGGTTCGACCATTGTACACTCGGTCGGTGGCTGGGCGGCTCTGACAGGTGCCATCATCCTTGGCCCGCGTCTGGGCAAGTACAAGGACGGCAAAACCGTTCCGATGCCGGGTTCGAACCTGGCCCTGGCAACACTGGGTACGTTCATCCTGTGGCTGGGTTGGTTCGGCTTCAATGGCGGCTCGCAGCTGGCCATGGGCTCGATCGGCGATATGGCTGACATCAGCCGCATCTTCTCGAACACCAACGCCGCTGCTGCTGGTGGTGCCGTTGCCGCGCTGATCCTGACACAGGTTCTGTACAAGAAGCCTGACCTGACCATGGTTCTGAACGGCGCACTGGCCGGTCTGGTGTCGATCACCGCCGAACCGCTGACCCCGTCGCTGGGTGCGGCCACCCTGATCGGTGCCGTGGGCGGTGTGATCGTGGTCTTCGCGGTTCCGATGCTGGACAAGCTGAAGATCGACGACGTTGTGGGCGCCATCCCGGTGCACCTGATTGCCGGTATCTGGGGCACCATCGCGGTTGTCTTCACCAATGGTGACGCGTCGCTGGGCGCGCAGCTGTACGGTATCGTCGTGATCGGTCTGGCGACCATCGTGATGTCGACCATCGTTTGGTTCATCCTGAAAGTGACCATGGGTATCCGCGTCAGCGAAGAGGACGAGATCACCGGTCTGGATATGGCTGAACTGGGTATGGAAGCTTACCCCGAATTCTCGAAGGGCTGACGTCCCTTCCTGTCAGTCCTACGACAAACTGCCCGGGCGTTCGCGCCCGGGTTTCTTTATTGCGATGTTGCAAAAAGGAAAGCGCGCCTTGCGGCGCGCTTGTTGCTGTCTCATCGACCCCCACCCTGTCCCTCCCCCCGTCCGGGGGAGGGGACCTGCGTTGAGGTGTCTCGATTCAGATGCCGGCCCTGGCGATGGCCGAGGCCAGCAGCGGCACGGTTTCGGCGTTCAGCCCCGCGATGTTCATGCGGCTGTCGCCGATGATATAGATTGCATGTGTGTCGCGCAGCGTTTCGATTTGTTCCGGTGTGGCGCCAAGGCGTGAGAACATGCCGCGATGCTGGGCAAGGAAGCCGAAGCGGTTGGAGCCGGTTTCGATCTGCAAAGCATCGGCCAGCTGCGTGCGCAGGGTCAGCATGCCGTTGCGGACCTCTTCCAGTTCGGCCTGCCAATCCGCGCGCAGGGTGGGGTCGGAAAGGATCAGACCCACCAGCCGCGCACCGTGATCGGGCGGGAAGGAATAGTTCAGCCGGTTCAGCGTTGCGAGGTTGTTTTGCGCTAGCGCGGCGTCGGCAGAGCTGGCGCAGATGGTCATCAGGATGCCGGCCCGGTCGCGATACACGCCGAAATTTTTCGAACAGCTTGCCGCGATCAGCATCTCGGGCAGTTTTCCGGCCAGCATCCGGGTCGGCGCCGCGTCCTCGTCCAGCCCGTCGCCAAAGCCCTGATAGGCGATGTCGATCAGCGGGATGGCGCCTTTGGACAGCAAAAGCCCGGCCAGTTCGGTCCATTCCGGCATTGTCAGGTTGGCACCCGTGGGGTTGTGGCAGCAGCCATGCAAAAGCACCACGTCACCCGCGGCCAGACCCTGCAGGTCGGTCATCATGGCGCCAAAATCCACCGCGCGGCTTTCGTTGTCGAAATAGCGGTACTCGGCCGCTTGCAGGCCAACATGGCGCAGGATCGCCGGGTGGTTGGGCCATGTGGGGTTTGACAGCCACACCCGTGCCGCAGGGTTCGCGGATTTGATCAGTTCCAGCGCCTGGTGGATCGCGCCGGTACCGCCCACGGTGGCCACGCTGGCCATCCGGTCCCTGGGTGCGGTGTCGGCAAGGATCAGGTCGCACATTCCGTCCAGAAACTGCGCATCACCGGCCAGCGACGTATAGGCCTTGGTGGTTTCGTCCTGCTGCCATTGGGCCCCGGCCGCGCGAATGGCGCGCATCACCGGCGTGACACCTTCGGCATTGCGGTAAACACCGACGCCAAGGTCGATCTTGCCGGGGCGCGGGTCTTCGCGGAATTGCTGCATCAGGGCAAGGATCTTGTCCTTGGGTTGCTGTGTCAGTTGGTCGAACATCAGACCTCTCCGGTTGCCACGTTCAGATCATCATACATGCCCCACTCGGTCCAGGAACCGTCATACAGGGCGTGATGCCGGTGGCCAATACGTTCCAGCGCCAGGTTGATAATGGCCGCAGTGACGCCCGACCCACAGCTGGTGATCACCGGTTTGGACAGATCAGTGCCCGCAGTTTCGATCACCGCGCGCAGGTCGTCCGGTGACTTCATCGTGCCGTCATCGTTCAGCAATGTGCCAAACGGAATATTGCGCGCGTTGGGGATATGCCCGGCACGCAGACCCGGGCGCGGTTCCGGGACGTCGCCGCGAAAGCGTTCGGCAGCACGCGCATCGAGGATCTCGTAATCGCCCAGCTTCGACGCCGCCGCGACTTGCGTGACATCCTTGATCAGGTTTGCCTGGCGCGACACGGTCATGTGGCGGTCGCGGATCACGGGTGGCAGGTCGTCCACCGGGTGGCCATCGGCCAGCCATTTCGGCAAACCACCATCCAGCACCGCGATGTCGGTTTTGCCCATCAGACGGAACAGCCACCAAACACGGGCGGCGGAAAACAGGCCGTGGCTGTCATAGACCACCACCTGGTGACCGTCACCCACACCAAGGGCGCGCATGCGGCTCATGAATTTCTCGACCGGCGGTACAGTGTGCGGCAGGGCCGAGCGGCTGTCCGAGATTTCGTCGATGTCAAAGAAACGTGCGCCGGGGATGTGGCGTTGTTCAAACTCGGCGGCCCCGTCGCGGCCAGATGCGGGCATATGCCACGAGGCGTCAAAGATCCGCAGATCCGGGTCCTTTAGGTGGGCCGCAAGCCAATCCGTGGATACAAGTGTTTTGGGATCGTCCTGATGCATTTGGGTCTCCGCGTCTGGTTCATTCCGTCTTAGAACGCGGCCCCAGAACTGACAAGGCCACGCGCACTGCGCGGCCTTGTCGCGGCGGGTTACTTCGCCAGGATTTTACGCAATGCGCTGACAATGGCCAGAACAACACCGCCGCCGACACCGCCCGAGGCAACCTGACCGATGATCCCCATCACGTCTGTGCCGCCACCGGCCAATGCACCGGCGCCGACCATGCTCAGCAACTGGCCACCGATGCCGCCGCCGACCACGCCGGCGATCGAGTTGATCAATGCCCCTTGGTCGATCGATTTTATGGCACGACCGGCCGCATTACCGCCGACCGCTCCGGCCAGCAAAGAGATAATAAGTTCCATACGCCTTCCCACTTTGTTGTTCTTAGTGGGCTGCTTAGAGCACAATACACTGTCGATTTCGGTGGGAATCGGGCCGGGTTATTCCCCGTGGCGCAACAGGCGTTGTTTCTGCCGGCTCCAATCGCGCTTGGCCTCGGTTGCGCGTTTGTCGACATTCTTCTTACCCTTGGCGATGCCGATCTTCAGCTTCACCTGACCCTTGTGGTTGAAATACATCACCAGTGGGACAAGGGTCATCCCCTTGCGCTGGGTATCGGCCCACAGATTGGCCAATTCCTTTTTGGAAACCAACAGCTTACGTTTGCGCCGTTCTTCGTGGCCAAAGGTTTTGGCCTGCTCGTAGGGCGCGATATAGCTGTTGATCAGCCACAGCTCGCCATCTTCGACATTGGCATAGCTTTCAGCGATGTTGGACTGGCCCACGCGAAGCGACTTCACCTCGGACCCAAGCAGAACCACGCCACATTCGAGGTCGTCCTCGATGGCGTAATCATATCGGGCGCGCCGGTTTTCAGCGATCACCTTATAGTTCGGGTCTGTCTTCGGTTTGGCCATGGTGGAGGCGATATAGGGGATCACGCCCCTGGGGGAAAGGTGTTGACTCGGTTTGTTATGTATATAACGTTCCTGTTATGGAATCACTTGGTTATGAAAATCCCCGGCTTGATGCGATCTTCGGGGCCCTGTCCGATCCGACCCGGCGCGCGATTTTGGCGCGACTGGCCAAGGGCAAGGCGTCTGTCAACGAAATCGCTGAACCCTTCCCGATCAGTCAGCCAGCAATTTCGCGACACCTGAAGGTGCTGGAAAACGCCGGGCTGATTGCGCGCGAGGTCGATGAACAACGCAGGTTGGCCACGATCAAAGGCGAGAACCTGAAGGCGGCCGCGGGGTGGATCGACCATTTCAGCCAGTTCTGGACAACCAGTTTCGACCAACTCGACGGCCTGCTGGCCGAATTGCAAAAGGACCGCGAAGATGAGTGAGACACCTGAATACATTCTGGACCGCACATTTGATGCCCCCCTTGCGCTGGTGTGGAAGGCGTGGACTACGCCCGACCTTCTGGCGCGCTGGTACGGGCCGGGGGTAGACACGATCATTCACCGGTTTGAATTGCAGCCCGGCGGCTTGTGGCTGAACGAGATGAAATGGGGCGAGACATCCGATCTGAGCCGGATGGAGTTCGTGGCGGTTGAGCCCGAGGCGCGACTGGAATGGCTGCACAGTTCGGCCGATGCCGACTGGAACGTTGCACCCAACATGATGATGCCGGACTGGCCCCGGACCTTGCGGGTGACCATAACATTCAGGGCCGCGGGCGATCAGACAAAACTGCGGCTCAGCAAAGTGCCCGTAGACGCAACCAAGGCCGAGGTGGCTTGTTTTACCCAGGCCATGTCGAACCTGAGCAAGGGCTGGGGTTCCGGCTTTGCCATTCTCGACCAGGTGCTGGCGGAAATGCAGGCTGATTGAGCGCCTTGCGGCGCAAGCCTATGTCTCGCTGTGCGCCCATCCGGGCTGCTCGCTCGGGTGGGCGTTTCGTGGTTCCGGTGCGGCACGGGGGTCCGGGGGGCGTCCCCCGGCCCTGGAAAAGCAATGCGCCGCAAGGCGCGCCTTTTGATTGAAGGCGCTTAGTTCAGCAGCCCGGCATGGTGCATTGCATCGTCGATCTGCGCTTCGACCTTGGCCGAAACCGGCAGGATTGGCAGGCGCATTTCGTTTTCGCATTTCCCCAGCTTCGACATGGCGTATTTGGCGCCGGCCAGGCCGGGTTCCGCGAAGATGGCCATGTGCAGTGGCATCAACCGGTCCAGCAATGTCAATGCGCGGCCATAATCCCCGTCCAGCGTTGCCGTCTGGAACTCTGCACACAGTTTGGGTGCGACATTGGCGGTGACCGAGATACAGCCTTGGCCCCCATGCGCGTTGAAGCCCAGTGCGGTGGCATCCTCGCCAGACAGCTGGACAAAATCGTCGCCGCAGGTGATGCGTTGTTGGGGCACCCGGCTCAGGTCACCGGTGGCATCCTTGACGCCGATGACCCGCGGCAGTTTGGCCAGTGCGCCCATGGTTTCCGGCAGCATATCCACGACCGAGCGACCGGGGATGTTGTAGATGATGATCGGCAGATTGCAGCTGTCATGCATCGCTTTGAAATGGGCGTACAGGCCGTCCTGGGTCGGTTTGTTGTAGTAGGGTGTTACAACAAGCGCCGCATCAGCCCCCACCCGTTCGGCATGTTGGATCAGGCGGATGCCTTCGGCCGTGTTGTTCGACCCGGCTCCGGCGATCACGGGCACGCGGCCGGCGGCGGTTTCCACCACCACCTCGATCACGCGCTCATGTTCCTCGTGGCTCAGGGTGGGGCTTTCGCCCGTGGTACCCACCGGCACCAGACCGTGGCTGCCTTCGGCGATTTGCCATTCGACCAGCTGTTTGAGCGTGTCGAAATCCACAGCGCCGTCTTTAAACGGCGTCACCAGGGCTGGAATGGACCCTTTGAACATGACACGCTCCTTTCAATTATGTTCGATAGCCAAGCGACCGAGTCGCGGTGGCAGGCGCGGCGAACCTAGCGGGGTGGGCCGGAATTGCCAAGTTCGTGATTTGCCGGATTTGGTCGAAGTGACAAGTATTGGGGCCTTGCACTGGCAGGCAAAGGGCGGCGGATGCGTTGGATTATACTCATATGGGTTTCGCTTTGGGCCCCGATCGCCGGGGCCCAGCAGACATCGATCGACCTGCGGCCCGTGATGGCCGCCGTTCGGGCCGACGAATGGGACATCGCCCGCGCCCTTGCCCGGCCGCAGGGCCAGGTGGTGCGCGATATCGTGGAATGGCGCGCTTTGCGGGCCGGAATCGGCGATTTTGGCACCTATCTGGACTTTCTGGACCGCAACGCCCAATGGCCCGGGCTGGACCGTGTGCGTGCCAATGCCGAGGCAACCCTGACCGCCGATATCGACGCACAGACGGTGATCCGCTTTTTCAGGGACGAACAGCCTGTCACCGGTATAGGGGGGCTGCGGCTGGCCCAGGCCTTCGCGGCGATGGGGCTGGAGGGGGATGCCGCGGCGCAGGCCGTCATCACGTGGCGCACCCGACCGTTGGATGACACGGCCCATGCCACGATGCTGCAACAGTTCGGCAGCCTGCTGGCCGACCATCATCAGGCGCGGATGGATTCGATGCTTTGGGCCGGTGCCGCCTCCTCGGCCCGGCGGATGATGCCTCTGGTCTCGGAAGATTGGCAGAAACTCGCCGAGGCGCGGCTGGCCCTGCGGGGCAACCAAAACGGCGTGGATGCCCGGATCGAAGCCGTGCCGGATGCCCTGCGCGCGGATCCGGGGCTGGCGTATGAACGTTTTGCCTGGCGCATGCGCAAAGGGCGGGTGGACGACGCCATTTCGCTGCTGGATGCGCAAAGCATTGCACCCGAAACCCTTGGTCAGCCTCAGGCGTGGGCCGCGCAGCGTCGCGTTCTGGCACGGCGGCTGATGCGGGACGGTCAGTTTGAACTTGCCTACCGTCTTGCCGCCGGAAACTTCCTGACCGAAGGGGCCGCCTATGCTGATCTGGAGTGGTTGGCCGGTTTCATCGCCCTGCGCCTGCTGGACGAACCAAAGGTCGCGCTGGCGCATTTCCTGCGCTTTGAAACGGCGGTTGGCACACCGATCAGCCTTGGACGGGCCGGTTACTGGCAAGGCCGCGCGTACGAGCGTTTGGGCGCGCCGGAACAGGCGCAGGCCGCTTATGCCAAGGGCGGCCAGTACCAGACCAGCTTTTACGGGCAATTGGCGGCCGAAAAGGCGGGCCTGGCCCCGGACCCGGCCTTGGTCGGCGGGCCGCTGCCCGACTGGAAATCGTCGCCCTTTACCGGGACTTCGGCACTGCAGGCCACGCAATTGTTCCTGAACGCCGGTGAACGCAACCTTGCCGAATGGTTCCTGACCCATCTGGCCGAAGACGCCACGCCCGGCCAACAGGCACAGATCGCGGCGCTGGCCTTTGACTTGGAAGAACCCCATATTGCCCTGCGTGTCGCCAAGGTGGCGGCCTCGGACAGGGTTGTCCTGCCCAAGGCGTATTTCCCCCTGACCGACCTGGCCGCAGCCAAACACCCGGTGCCGACCGAACTGGTGCTGGCTATTGCCCGCCGCGAGAGCGAGTTTGACCCCGGCGTCACCTCGGGGGCTGGTGCGCGGGGGTTGATGCAACTGATGCCCGGCACGGCCAAGCAGGTCTCTGGCAACCTGAACCTTGACTACCGGCCCGGTGCCTTGCTGACAGATCCGGAATACAACGCCGTGTTGGGGGGCGCGTATCTGGCGGAGCTGATCGAAGAGTTCGGCAATAACTATGTGCTGGTCTCGGCCGCCTACAACGCGGGGCCAAGCCGCCCCAAACGCTGGATTGAACGGTTTGGCGATCCACGCTCTGCCGGGGTGGATGTGATCGACTGGATCGAGTTCATTCCTTTCACCGAAACCCGGAACTACGTTATGCGGGTCACCGAGTCGCTGTTTGTCTACCGCGCCCGGCTTGACGGTCAGGTTGGGTCACTTGCCCTGTCACGGGAACTGAAGCAGCGTTAAGCGCTTTGTCGGCTGCGCCACAGGGTGAACAACCCGGCCGCGATTACGATGGCTGCACCGATGGCCACGTTGGCCTGCAGGCTTTCGCCAAACACAACCAGCCCGATGGTCGAGGCAAAAACCAGTTGCAGATAGGCAAAGGGCTGCACCGCGCTGGCCTCGGATACCTCGTAACAACGGATCAGGGTCCAGTGGCCCAACGCGCCCGAGATCATCAGCGCGATCATCCAACCCCAGTCGGGCCCCGCCATCGGTTCCCAAAACCAGATGCCAACCAGCGTGATCCCCACGAACCCGGACATGCCGGTCCAGAAAAAGCTGGTGGCGGCGTCGTCCTTGCGCGCGGCAAAACGGGTCAGCAGGCCATAAAGCGCGAACATGATGGCAGCGATCAGCGGGATGATGGCGGCGGGCTGAAACACGGTGCGCCCGGGTTGCAGGATGATCAGCACGCCCACGAACCCCACGCCGATGGCCGCCCACCGGCGCCAGCCCACGCGCTCGCCCAGAATGGGGCCGGACAATGCCGCAATGATCAGCGGATAGGCCGCAAAGATCGCATGGCTTTCCACCAGTCCCAGCGCCACGAACCCCGCCACCATCACGCAGATCTCGGCCACCAGCAGCAAACCGCGAAAGGCCTGCAAAACCGGTTGCTTCGTGGCCGCCGCGGCGCGCAATCCGCCCGCCTGCCGCGCGCCCATCGCCGCCACGAACCCGGCAAAGAACCAATAACGCAGCATGATCACCATCATGACGTTGTATTCCCCGGCCAAATGCCGCGAGAACCCGTCCTGGATGGCGAAAACCAGCGTGGTGCACACCATCAACGTGATGCCCAGACGGGTGTTTTGCTCTTTCACCGATGTACTCCTACACTCATATGCCGTTTGCGGCCGTAGCCCGGTACGCGATCCACGGCGAACCCGGCCGCCTCCAGCGCACGGCGGATATGCCCGGCGGCCGAATAGGTGGCGAATGTACCACCCGGGCGGGTGTGCGCACCCACCTCGGCCATCAGCGCGTCGCCCCACAATTCCGGGTTTTTGGCCGGGGCGAACCCGTCCAGAAACCACGCATCCGCCAGCCCGCGCCATTGCGGTAGCGCCGCGCGCGCATCGCCCACGATCACCTCGGCCAACAGACCCGGCGCCCGCAGCCAGCGCCGCCCGGAACGCCAGTTCGCCAACAGCGGCGCGGCCAGATCGGCGATCTGGGGGAAATTCTCCAGCACCCGCGCCATGTCGTCCGCGGCCATCGGAAACGCCTCGAAACTGGTAAACCGCAGCGTGCCGGGTCTGCCCGCCTGCTGCCATGCCTGCCACGCTGCCAACAGGTTCAGACCGCTGCCAAATCCCAGCTCGGCAATGTGGAAATCCGCCGTGAACCGCCCCGGCAACCCGTTGCCCGCAAGGAACACATGCCGTGTTTCATCCAGCCCGTTTTCCAGCGAAAAATAGGGGTCATCAAACTGCCGCGAAACCGGAACGCCGTTGTCGTTCCACGCGATATCTGCGAAGGGGTCGGAATGCATCAGGGCCTCGAAAAGCTGAGGCCGACAATGGGGAAGAGTGAGGCCAATGGCAATGGCTGACATCACGGTGATGGGCGCAGGGGCGATCGGGTTGTCGGTGGCCTGGGCCTGCTTGCGGCGCGGGGCGCGGGTGCGGGTGATCGATCCGCGCGGTCCCGGTGGTGGGGCGTCGGGCGGCATCGTCGGCGCGCTGGCCCCGCATGTGCCCGAGAACTGGAACCCCAAAAAGGCCTATCAACTGGCCAGCCTGCTGCGCGCCGAAACCTTTTGGGCCGAGGTGGCCGCGGCGGGCGGCAAAGACCCCGGCTATGGCCGGTTGGGCCGGTTACAGCCCTTGGCCGATGACCGCGCGATCGACATGGCACAGGCCCGCGCCGGGGGCGCGCGCGACCTGTGGCAGGGGCGGGCTGAATGGACTGTGCGCGCAGCCGGTGAATTCGGCGACTGGGCCCCGCCCAGCCCCACCGGCATGGTCATCCACGACACGCTGAGCGCGCGGCTCTACCCCGCGATGGCCTGCGCCGCGCTGGCCGCTGCGATCACCGCCAAGGGCGGTGAGATTTCGACCGATGGCACGCCCCAGGGGCCCGTGGTCTGGGCCACGGGGTATGAAGGGTTGTTGTCGCTTTCCGCGCATTTCCAGCAACCGGTTGGCAATGGCGTGAAAGGCCAGGCAGCGCTGTTGCAGGTTGACCGCCGCGATGCGCCGCAACTTTTTGCCGATGGCGTGCATTTTGTACCGCACGTGGATGGCACGCTGGCCATTGGCTCGACCTCGGAACGGGAATTCGACAACCCGCGCAGCACCGATGCCGGGCTGGACGATCTGCTGACCCGCGCCCGCGCGCTGGTGCCTGCCATCGCAGATGCGCCGGTGCTGAAACGCTGGGCCGGGGTGCGGCCGCGTGCGCGCAGCCGCGCGCCGATGCTGGGCGCATGGCCGGCGCGCGCGGGGCATTTCATCGCCAATGGCGGGTTCAAAATCGGGTTTGGCATGGCGCCGAAAATGGCCGAGGATATGGCCGACCTGATCCTGACCGGGCATGCCGATATCCCGCCCGATTTCCTGCCACAGGCGAACCTGAAAGGCCCCGCATGACCCCGACATTACGCGCCCTCGATCATCTGGTTCTGACCGTCGCCGACATCGACGAAACCATCGCCTTCTATCGCGACGTGCTGGGCATGCAGGCGATTGCCTTCACCGTGGCCGACGGCTCCACCCGCTGGGCGCTGAGCTTTGGCGCACAGAAGATCAACCTGCACCCGCAGGGCGGCGAGTTCGACCCCAAGGCCGCGAACCCGGCGCCGGGCACGGCGGATCTGTGTTTCCTGTCGGACGTGCCGCTGGCCGATTGGCAGACCCACTTGCGGGCAACCGGCACCAAAATCGAGGAAGGCCCCGTGCCGCGCACCGGTGCGACCGGGCCGATCACCTCGATCTATCTGCGCGACCCCGATGGCAACCTGATCGAGGTTTCGAACCCCGCCTAGGCCGGGATGGCCGCGCGCAGGTTTTCCATCAACGCGGTCAGGTTTTTTTCGTAACGCTCGTTCGTCAGCCGCCCGTTCTCGTCGAACTGGCTGCTGGCCGATCCCACCAGAACTTCGGGTCCGTTGATCAGGCGCGGGCGGAAGGGCATGATCGACAGGTGCATGATCCACTGCACCCGCTCGCCGCCCGACCGGCCCGCCGTTGCGGTCATCAGGGCCACCGGCTTGTCGCGCCAGGGGCTGCCCTTGGTGCGACTGACCCAGTCCAGCGCGTTCTTCAACACGCCCGAGATCGACTTGTTGTATTCCGGACTGGCCACAATCACCGCATCTGCGGCGGCGATTTGATCCGACAGCAATTGCACCGCGTCAGGGATGCCGTCCGTGTCTTCGACGTCACCGTCATAAAGCGGCAGCCGCAGATTCGCTTCGACGAACTCATCGGGGTCAAACAACCGCGCGGCCTCGCGGATCAGCAATCGGTTCACCGAATTCTCGCGAAGCGCCCCGGAAATCCCCAGCAACTTGGTCATTGTGTCTCCTGTTATCGCATTACCGGCAAATTAACGGCACATTTTTGGGGTGCAATGAGGTTTCAGTAACACCCTTTCTTCAGACTGAAGTTTAAACTTCGGGGGAAACGTAATGCGTAAACTTGTAATACTAGGTGTAACTTTGGCTGTGACAGCATGCGCCAGTCCGCAGCTGCAGGGATCGGTCAGCCGGAATGTCGATGTCGAGAACTCCAGCTTTCGCGTGTTCTTCAATCGCCACAAGGCCGAGGCGACCCGCACCAATCTCGAATTCGGTCCAAATTCCAACGGGATCATGCAGCGCGGCTACCGGGCGATCCAGTTGGCAACAGGGTGCGAGATCGTGCCCGGAACCTTTGACGGCGATCCTGCTTTGATGCGGGCAGAGCTGTTCTGCCCCCTCTGAACCCGCAATATCTTGGGGATAACTCGTCGAAATCGGCTATATCAGGTGTGCGGCGCTTGACTCGGCGCGCAACTGGCCAAAGGATTTAAGGTCAGTTGGAATCACACCGGGACCCCCTCTTTGCGCTTTTCCCGCCTCAGGCTCAATGGCTTCAAAAGCTTCGTCGACCCCACCGACCTTGTCATCGCTGACGGGCTGACCGGGGTTGTAGGGCCAAATGGCTGCGGCAAGTCCAACCTGCTGGAGGCGCTGCGCTGGGTCATGGGCGAAAACCGCCCCACCGCGATGCGCGGCGGCGGGATGGAGGACGTGATCTTTGCCGGCGCCGCCACGCGCCCGGCGCGCAATTTTGCCGAGGTCAGCCTGCAGGTCGATAACTCGGAACGCCTTGCGCCTGCTGGATTTAATGACGCTGACATGTTGGAGATCGTGCGCAGGATCACCCGCGATGCGGGCTCGGCCTATAAGGCAAATACCAAGGATGTGCGGGCGCGCGACGTGCAGATGCTGTTCGCCGATGCCTCGACCGGGGCGCATTCGCCCGCGCTGGTCCGGCAGGGGCAGATATCGGAGCTGATCAACGCCAAACCCAAGAATCGCCGCCGCATTCTGGAAGAAGCTGCAGGTATTTCAGGGCTTTACCAGCGCCGACACGAGGCCGAGCTGAAGCTGAACGGGGCCGAGACGAATTTGACCCGTGTCGATGACGTGATCGACCAACTGGCGCAACAGCTGTCGCAACTGGCTAGACAGGCCAGGCAGGCGGCGCGGTATCGTGAGATCGGCGAAAACCTGCGACGGTCGGAGGGTATGTTGCTGTATCGGCGCTGGAAAGAGGCCGACGAAGCACGCGCGCAGGCAGCGGACGAACTGCGTGAGCGCACCACCGCTGCGGCGCAAGGCGAGGGGCTGGCTCGTCGGGCCACCAAAGACCGGGAAGCCGCCGAAGAAGCGCTGCCGCCTCTGCGCGAGGAAGACACGATCGCTGCCGCCGTGGTGCAGCGGTTGCTGGTGGAACAGACGGCGCTGAGCGATCAGGAAGCCCGCGCGGTTGAGGCCATCGAAACCCTGTCCGCGCGCATCGAACAGCTGTCCAAGGACATTGAGCGCGAAACCGGCCTGACCCGCGATGCGGGGGAAACGATGAAGCGGTTGGAATGGGAGCAAGCCCAGATTGCCAAGGCTAATGAGGGGCATGACGACGCACTTGCCGCCGTCAGCGCCGAGGCACAGGAAGCCGCCGAGACCCTGCAGAACCGCGAGGCAACGCTGACCGAGCTGGGCGAGGATGTGGCGCGTCTGGCGGCCCGGCACCAATCAGCGCATCGTCTGTTGGAGGACACGCAAAAGACCGTTGATCGCAGCGAAGGCGAGGCCGGGAAGGCAACTGAGGCGGTTGAAGCGGCCGAAGCCGCCCGCGTTTCCGCGCAAACTACGCTCGAAGGTGCAAAGGCCAGCCATGTGAACGCTCAGACGACCGCAGAAAATGCCGAGAAAACCCTTGCCGAAGCCGATGACGCCCGCGCCGAAGCGCAGGGCCGCGAGGCCGAAGCCCGCGCCGAGCATTCCGCCGCCGAGGGGGAGGCCAAGGCGCTGCGCGCCGAGGTGGCGGCGCTGGCCCGTCTGGTAGACCGCGACACGGCCGAGGGTGGCCAGATCATGGACCGGCTGGAGGTTCAGCCGGGTTACGAACAGGCGCTGGGCGCGGCGCTGGGCGACGATCTGCGCGCGCCGGAACGGGCCGATGGGCGGCGCACCGGCTGGGCTGAACTGCCCGGCTATGCCGACGGGCAGGTGCTGCCCGATGGGGTTGCGGCGTTGACGAATTACGTCTCTGCCCCAACGGTTCTGGCCCGGCGCATGGCGCAGATCGGGCTGGTCGATGCCGCCGATGGGCCGGGCCTGCAATCAGCGCTGAAACCCGGGCAGCGGCTGGTCAGTATCGAGGGTGATCTGTGGCGCTGGGACGGGTATTGCGCCGGGGCCGAAGACGTGCCGTCCGCCGCTGCGCTGCGCCTGCAACAGCTGAACCGGCTGGTGGAGCTGAAGCGCGACCTCGAAGAGGCCAATGCGCGCGCCATAGGGGCCGAACAGGCGCATAAGGTGCTGACGGAACGCCTGGCGCAATTGACCGAGGCTGACCGGCTGGCCCGGCAGGCCCGGCGCGACGCCGACCGGTCGGTAGCCGAAGCGGGACGCGCCCTGTCGCGGGCCGAAAGCGACCTGGCCATTGCCCAGACCAAGAAGGAAAGCGCGGAATTGGCGGTGCGGCGGCACGAGGATGAAGCCGCGGGGGCGCGGGGACGATTGGCCGAGGCGCAGGCCAGCGTCGACAAGCTGCCGGATCTGGACGAGGCGCGCGGCAAGGTCGAAGATGTGCGCATGACGGTTGAGGCGGCGCGTCTGACGATGCTGACCAAACGTTCAGCCCATGACGAGCTGCGCCGTGAAGGCGAAGCGCGCACCAGGCGTCGGCAAGAGGTCACAAAAGAGCTCAGCGGTTGGCGGCACCGGCTGGACACGGCCGAGACGCGGATTGCAGAGCTGAACGATCGCAAAGAGTCCTCGGAACAAGAGCTGGACGCCGCCCAGGCTGCCCCGGGCAAGCTGGCCGGCGAGCGGGAGACGTTGCAAGCCCGGCTGAAAACCGCCGAGGCGCGCAAGGCGCAATCGGCGGATACACTGTCGAAAGGGGAAGGCGCGCTGCGCGCTGCCGTGGAGGCCGAGCGCAATGCCGAACGCAATGCCTCGCAACTGCGCGAAGACCGGGCCGGGGCCGAGGCCCGGGTTGAGGCCGCGAAAACGGCTGTTGAGGCCACCGAGGAACGGATCGCCGAGGTTCTGGAAACTCAGCCGCAAAAGCTGTTGGAGCAGCTTGATGTCGATCCCGCCACCATGCCGCGGGCCGAGGCGATCGAGGCCGATGTGGCGCGGCTGCGCCGGCAGCGCGACGCGCTGGGTGCGGTGAACCTGCGGGCCGAGGAAGACGCGCGCGAGGTGCAGACCGAGCATGACACGCTGCTGAACGAGAAACAGGACCTCGAGGAAGCCATCCGAGCGCTGCGCAACGGGATTGCCGGGCTGAACCGCGAGGGGCGCGAGCGGTTGCTGACCGCGTTTGAGCAGGTGAACAGCAACTTCTCGGTGCTGTTCAAGCACCTCTTTGGCGGCGGCGAGGCGGATCTGGTTCTGGTGGAAAGCGACGACCCGCTGGAGGCGGGGTTGGAGATCATGTGCCAGCCGCCGGGCAAGAAGCTGAGCACGCTGAGCCTGCTGTCGGGGGGGGAACAGACGCTGACGGCGCTGGCGCTGATTTTTGCAGTGTTTTTGGCCAACCCGGCGCCGATCTGTGTGCTGGACGAGGTGGACGCGCCGTTGGACGATGCCAATGTGACGCGGTTCTGCGATCTGCTGGACGAGATGACGCGGCGGGCGGATACGCGGTTTCTGATCATCACCCACCACGCGGTGACGATGAGCCGGATGGATCGGCTGTTTGGGGTGACCATGGCCGAGCAGGGGGTGAGCCAGCTGGTGTCGGTGGATCTGAAGAAGGCCGAGGCGTTGGTGGCGTGAGGGACGGGGGCGGCGCTCCTGCGCGTGGCCGCGCAGATCGCCCCGCCCGCCGTCCCGTGATTTAGAGCGCGTTCAGCAGGCCGGTGGTGGGCCAGGCATCGGCGGGCAGGCCGAGGCGCGCCTGTTCGGCCTGCACCGCGGCGCGGGTTTTGGCGCCCAGGATGCCGTCGATACCGCCCACGTCGTGGCCGCGATTGGTCAGCTTCTGTTGCAGCTGTTTCATCTGCGCGCCGCTGAGGCCGGGTGTCGCGTTGCCGGCGTCATAGACCTGTGCCCCTTCCAGCCTTGTGGCGAAATAGGCCGCGGTGGTCACGTAGACGAAGCTTTTGTTCCATTCGAAATAGATCGAGAAATTCGGGTAGGCGAGGAAGGCCGGGCCGTTCCGACCCATGGGCAGCAGGACCGAGGCCTGCAGGTTGCCTTTGCCCAGCTTGCCGCTGCGCGGTTTGATGCCCAGCTTGGCCCAGTCAGAGACTTTGCGCGTGTGGTTCAGGCCCGTTTTGGACCAGTCGAGGGTGCCGGGCACCACAATTTCCTGCAGCCAGGGTTCGTTGGCGCGCCAGCCCAGATCCTGCAGCATCGCGGCGCCCGAATTCAGCGCGTCGGGGGGCGAGGTTTTCAGGCTGACCTTTCCGTCGCCATCGCCATCCACGCCGTTTTCCAGGATGTCGCCGGGCAGCATCTGCACCATGCCGATCTCGCCCGCCCAGGCGCCGGTTGTGCGGGCGGGGTCGAACTCGCCGCGTTCATAAAGCTCAAGCGCCGCAAAGACCTGGGGGCGGAAGAGGTCGGGCCGGCGGCAATCATGCGACAGGGTGACCAGCGAGTTGAGCGTGTTGAAATCACCCTGCACCGCGCCGTAATCGGTTTCCAGCGCCCAGAAGGCCAGCAGCACACCCCGCGACACGCCGTAATCTCGTTCGATCCGGTCGAAAACCGCGGCCCATTTCTGAGCATTGCGGCGGCCATTGTCGATGCGGTTCTGGCTGATGATGCGGCGCGAGAAGGTGACGAAATCGAGCTGAAACACGCCCTGGGCGCGGTCGGCCTTGATGGTACGCGGGTCCTGGCGCACGCCGTTGAAAAAGGCGTTCACGGTTTTCTTGGCGTGACCTTTGGCGATGGCCTCGGACTTGAGCCCGTTGACGAAGCTGGAAAACGTGCCGCCGCATTGGGCCAATGCGGGCAGCGGGGCCAGGGCGAGCCCGGCGATAAAGGGTAAAACGAAACGCATTGGTTCCTCCGAAAAAATATCGGGGGAACCTTATCAGGTGGCCGGTTTCAGGCAACCGGTCAGGCGGCCATCATCCGTTCACGACCATGCGGTTCGGCCCAGTTGATCTCAGGGTTAATCGGGACGATCCGGTGCGGGTTGATGCTTTCATGGCTGTAGTGGTAGTGGCGCACGATGTGATCGAAGTTCACCGTCTGTGCGATGCCGGGCATCTGGTAGAGCTCGCGGGTATAGGCCCAAAGGTTTGGGAAATCGACCAGCCGGTTGCGGTTGCATTTGAAATGCAGGTGATAGACCGGGTCGAACCGTACAAGCGTGGGGAACAGGCGCCAGTCCGCCTCGGTCAGGCGGTCGCCCATCAGATAGCGGCGGTGCGACAGGCGGTCTTCGAGCCAGTCCATCGTGTCAAAAAGGGCCGTGACGGCTTCGTCATACGCCGATTGCGAGGTGGCAAACCCGCTTTTGTACACACCGTTGTTGAACGTGTCGTAGATGCGGGCGTTCACCTCTTCGATCTCGTCGCGCAGGATTTCGGGCCAGAAATCCAACGTGTTCCCGGTCAGCCCGTCAAAGGCAGAATTGAACATGCGGATGATCTCGGACGATTCGTTCGAGACGATGGTTTTGCGGGCCTTGTCCCAGAGGACCGGGACGGTGACGCGGGTAGTGACGTCGTGTTGGGCTTTGACATAAATGTCACTAAGTAGCGGCTTTTTATAGAGACGATCCCCGGTGGCGCCGGGGTAATCGGGGTTCAGCTCCCAACCTTTGTCGAGCATGTCGGGATGCACAACTGACACATCGATATGGTTTGTCAGGCCCTTCAATGCGCGGAAGATCAGCGTGCGGTGCGCCCAGGGGCAGGCATAGCTGACATAGAGATGATAGCGGTCACTTTCGGCAGGAAACTCGGTGCCGTCCGGGGTGATCCAATTGCGAAACTGCGCCTCGGTACGTTTGAAGTGCCCGCCGGTCGACTTGGTGTCGTACCAGCGATCTTGCCATTTTCCGTCGATCAGCAGACCCATTTTGTCCTCTTTCAAAAGCCTGACGCAGAGGTAAGAGATTCTCAAAAATGCACATAGTGGTGAATATCGCGCATGTATTGTTCATTTTTGCTGTTTCAAAAAAATGCGTGTTCATATGGAGTTAACCTTGACCCGTGCAACATCGTTCATACCCTTGAGGCAGAAGGAGAGCCGCGATGTCGGAGTTTTTGCCAAAAGAAGTGCGTGAGGGGCTGGAGAAGGCCCGGAAGGAAGCGATGCTGAAGAAGAACCGCCTGCGCGTACAGGTGGGTGAGCACAGCTATCGGATTTTGCGCCTTTGGCATGACGGGTTCGCGCTGGATTCCGATGATACGCCGATGTTTCGCGGTTTGGTCGATATCTATGACGGTGGTCGGCATATTTACCAGGCGCTAATTGTGGCATCTGCCGAAGAGAACGGCGAACGGGTGTTCGAGTTCAAGCGGAACACCGCTGCGCTGGACAAGGCTCCGCTGGATTTTGAACGGGACGAGAACGCCCCGATCGCGCTTTTGCCGCACTGATCACTTGTGTTGATGGCCGCCCCTGACCGGGCGCGCCCACCCGCCCACCCCGCACCCGGTCAGGGGCGGGCTTGCGAGCTATTGCAAGTCGCTGAAAGCTGACTGCAGGCGGGTAAGGGCCTCGTCAATCCGCGCACGCGGTGTGCCGAGGTTGAAGCGCAGGAAAGTTTCACCACCCGATCCCAGTGAGTGGCCCGGCGTTGTGCCGATGCGCGCGGTATCGGCGACGCGCGAAGCAAACTCGGCCCGTTCCATCCCGGTTCCGGCGAAATCGACCCAGGCGAGATAGGTGGACTGCATCGGCATGGCCTTGAGGCCCGGAATGGCGTCGATGCGGTTGATGAAATGCGAGGCGTTTTCTTCAAGGTATTGGTTCAGCGCGTCGACCCATTCGGCGCCTTCGGTGCTGTAGGCCGCTTGCGACAGCCGCACACCATGCAGGTTGGGGCTCATGTCCAGGGCCGTGTACAGTGCGCCGTACTTGGCGCGCAGCGATGGGTTGGGGATGGCGACCAGCCCGGTGCGGGCCCCGGCGATGTTGAATGTCTTTGAGGCCGAGGTCATCATGATCAGCCGATCTTCCAGCTGAGGGGCGGCGACATGAAGGGGAAGGTGCTTTTGACCGGGAAAAGTCAGGTCGTGATGGATCTCGTCCGAGACCACCAGCAAGTCATGTTTCACCACGAAATCGGCGAAGGCGTCAATCTCGGCCTGAGTCCAGACCCGGCCCGCAGGGTTATGCGGCGAGCAGAACAACACCATCTTTTCGCGGCCTGACATCAGCGTGTCGTAGTGATCAAAATCCATCCGGTAGAGACCGTTTTCGTCGGTTTGCAACGGCAATTCGCGGACCACGCGACCGCCTTTGGTGATCCTGCGGGCAAACTCGTGATAGACTGGCGTAAAGGTCACGATCTCGTCGCCGGGCTCGGTCAGGGATTGCAGCGCCAGCCCGATGCCGTTGCCCAGCCCGAAGGTAACGAACAGCCAGGATGGATCCATCGCCCAGCCGTGGCGGGTTTGCATCCACCACGCGGCGGCGTCGAAATAGGCATCGACCCCGGTGAAATAGCCGTAATTGGCCTGATCCAGCAGTTGTTGCGTGGCGGCCTGCAGGAAATCGGGCGCGCGGAAATCCATGTCGGCCACCCACATGGCAATGCCATCCTCGGCCGAGACGCCGATGGATTTCTCCATACCGTCCCATTTGCTGGAATTTGTGCCGCGGCGGTCGATGATCTCGTCGAAATTCATTGGTAGCCCTGTTGGTTTTTCTTTTCCCAGAAGAGGTATGAGATGATCAGGTTGGGTTCAATGCCCCCGTTGCGCCTTGGGCGAGCTTGGACTACATCCAAGCCATGACGATACGTCCGATTTTGATACATCCCGACCCGCGCCTGAAGAAACCGGCAGACCCGATTGCGACATTTGACGATGCGCTGCGGGTGCTGGCCGATGACATGCTGGAAACCATGTATGACGCGCCGGGTATCGGGCTGGCAGCGCCGCAGATCGGCGTGATGCAGCGCATTCTGGTGATGGATTGCGTGAAAGAGGAAGGTGAAGAGCCGCAGCCGATGGTTCTGATCAACCCGCGGGTCACATGGGAGTCCGAGGCGCGGAACGTGTATGAAGAGGGCTGTTTGTCGATCCCCGATCAATATGCCGAGGTGGAGCGTCCTTCAGAGGTTAAAGTCAGTTGGCAGGACCTGTCCGGCGCGACGCAGGAACAAGCGTTTGACGGGCTGTGGGCGACCTGCGTGCAGCACGAGATCGACCATCTGGATGGCAAACTGTTCATCGACTACTTGAAACCGCTCAAGCGCCAGATGATCACCCGCAAGATGCAGAAACTGAAACGCGAGCGGGCGCGGGCGTGACGGTCAGGCCCTTTGTTCCGTGGCCGGACAAGCGGTTGCGCACCGCCGCCGCGCCGGTCGAGGCCGTGACGGATGAACACCGTGCCATTTGGGACGACATGATCGAGACGATGGATGCGATGCCCGGCTATGGGCTGGGCGCGCCGCAGATCGGGGTGATGGAACGGTTGGCGGTTGTGGATTGTTCCGATAATCGGGGGCAGGCGGTGTGCCTGGCCAATCCGGAAATCCTTCACGCCTCGGTCAAGTTCCGGATGCATGAAGAGGCCTCGCCCAACCTGCCCGGCGTTTCGGCCGCGATTGAGCGCCCGCGTGCGGTCACGGTCCGGTTCCTGAACCGCGACGGCGCGGTGGAAGAGCGTGATTTCGTCGACCTGTGGGCGACATCCGTGCAGCATCAGATCGACCACCTGAATGGCAAGATGTATTTCGACCACCTGTCGCGGTTGAAACGCGACCGCCTGCTGAAGCGGGCCGAGAAATTGCGGAGGGGCTGATGCGCGTTGTCTTCATGGGAACCCCCGATTTCTCGGTGCCGGTGCTGGAGGCGCTGGTGGAGGCCGGGCACGAGGTCTGTGCCGTCTATTGCCAGCCGCCCCGCCCGGCGGGCCGCGGCAAGAAGGACCGGCCCAGCCCGGTGCAGGCGCAGGCCGAGGCGCTGGGCCTGGCGGTGCGCCACCCGGTGTCGTTGAAATCACCGCAGGCGCAGGCGGAGTTTGCGGCGCTGGGGGCCGATATCGCCGTGGTGGTCGCCTATGGTCTGATCCTGCCGCAGGCGGTTCTGGACGCGCCGCGCCATGGCTGCCTGAACATCCACGCCTCGCTTTTGCCGCGCTGGCGCGGGGCGGCGCCGATCCACCGGGCGATCATGGCGGGCGATGCCGAGACCGGCATTTGCATCATGCAGATGGAGGCGGGTCTGGATACCGGCCCCGTGCTGCTGCGCGAGGCGACGCGGATTGGCGCCGAGGAAACCACCGGCCAGCTGCACAACCGTCTGTCCGCGATGGGCGCGGCGCTGATCGTGCAGGCGCTTGCCAAGCTGCCGACGCTGACGCCCGAGGTCCAGCCCGAGGATGGCGTGACCTATGCCACCAAGATCGACAAGGGCGAGGCGCGCGTCGACTGGACCCGCCCCGCGGTTGAGGTGGATCGTCTGATCCGCGGCTTGTCGCCCTTTCCCGGCGCCTGGGTGGACCATGCGGGCGGGCGGCTGAAACTGTTGGCCGCGCGTTTGGCCGACGCTTCCGGCGTGCCGGGGCAGGTTTTGTCAAACGATCCGCTGACAATTGCGTGCGGCACCGGCGCGGTGGAGCTGATCCGACTGCAAAAAGCTGGCAAGGGCGCGCAGGATGCGGCTACATTCCTGCGGGGCACGGCCCTGCCCATTGGCACTCAGCTCTAGGATTCGCCCGATGTTTTTCATGTTCAGCCTGATCGGCACATTCTTTATCGCGGGGCTGGTGGGCTATATCTCGGAACATACCGGATGGACGCATAACGGCTATCTGCCCTCGATGATCATCTGCATCGGCGGGGCGTTTGTGTTCTTTTTCGTCGGCGCGATGTTCGGGGTCAGCTTCGGCTCGCCGGGTGTGAATGCGATCTTGTCGTCGATCGGGGCGCTGGTGATTGTGCCCACGCATTGGCGCAAGTGATCAGCCGCGCGGCCCGTCCCTGGGCGGGCGCGATTTATAGGCCGGCAAAGACCAGCCAAACAGCATGCTGCCCGACCGCAGCAGAAACGTGACCCCCGCGCAGATCAGCAACGCCAACGGCCCCGACTGCCCCAGATAAAGCGCCAGCGCAGCCGCGATCCCGCCGGCAAAGGCGGCGGTCACGTAAAGCTCGCCCTTGCGCAGGACCAGAGGCACCTCGTTGCAGACCACGTCGCGCATCAGCCCGCCGAAACAGCCCGTCACGATCCCCATCATCACCACCACTGCCGGCCCGTGGTTCAGCGTTATCGCCACGTTCACGCCCGCCGGTACCGCCACGGCCAAAGCCGCCGCGTCCAGCCACAGGATGGCGCGATAACGGCTTTCCAACAGATGCGCGGTGACAAAGACCAACAAAGCGCCGACGGCGATCACGCCGATATAGATGGGATCAACCACCCAAAAGACGGGCACCCGGCCAAGGAACAAATCGCGCAGCGTGCCACCGCCCACAGCCGTCAGCGCGGCGATGAAAATGAAGCCGACAATGTCCAGCTGCGCCCGGCTGGCTGTCAGCGCCCCGGTCAACGCAAAGACAAACACCGCCGCCAGGTCCAGCGCGACGGTCAGCGTCACGAGGCCGCCTTGGCCGGCTTAAACGGCGCCATACCTTCGCGCGCCAGCTCATCGGCGCGTTCGTTTTCCGGGTGGCCGGCATGGCCCTTGACCCATTCCCAGGTGACCGTGTGGCGGGCTTGCGCGTCATCCAGACGCTGCCACAGCTCGACATTTTTCACCGGTTTCTTGGATGCGGTTTTCCAGCCGTTGCGCTTCCAGCCATGGATCCAGCCGGTCACGCCGTTTTTGACATAAGCACTGTCGGTCACAACGGTGATGGCGCTGGGCCGGGTCAGGCTTTCCAGCGCGGATATCGCCGCCATCAGCTCCATCCGGTTATTGGTGGTCGCGGCCTCACCGCCGTTCAGCGTGCGCTCCTTAACCACCGCGTCGCCATCCTTGGCCAGCAGCAAAACGCCCCAGCCGCCCGGCCCCGGATTTCCCGAACACGCCCCATCGGTATAGGCGTAAAGGTCCGCCATCACGCGCGCTCCAACGCCAAACGGCCGGCAAGCAGGGCAAAGACCGCCGCAAAGCCCCGGCTGAGCCAGCGCATCGCAGTTTGCGAGGCCAATAGGCGCGTGCGGGCCGTGGCGGCGAACAGGCCGTAAAGAACAAAAATCCCAAAGGTCAGCGCCATAAACACCCCGCCCAACAGCGCCATTTCCGAGGTCGCCCGCGCCGCGTCACCGCTGAGGAACGGCGGCAGCAGGGCCAGGAAAAACACCGACAATTTCGGGTTCAGAATGTTGATCAGCGCGGCACGCCGAGCAATGCGCCAGCCCCCCTCGGCCTGCGGACGGTCGTCGATCCGCAACACTCCACCCTCGCGCAGGGCCTGCCATGCGAGGTACAGCAGATAGGCCACCCCGGCGAATTTGACGATCTGGAACAACAGCGCGCTGGCATGCAGCACGGCGGCCAGCCCAAGGGCGGCGGCCAGCAGATGCGGCACAATCCCGAAGGTGCAGCCCAACGCGGCCCAGATCGCGGCGCGCCGTCCCTGGCCCAGGGCCACGGCCAGCGTATAAACCACGCCGGTGCCGGGGATCAGCACAACGACCAAAGCGGTCAGCAGGAATTGGGTCGAGATCATGCGGGGGCCTCGTCGATGTTGGAATGCGCCGTCAGCAGGATAAAGTCGGACACCTCGCCCGACAATCCCGCCTCGCTGCCGGTGCGGGCGTGGATCGGGGTAAACCCGGCGTGGGTCAGCAAACCGGACAGCTCGTCCTGACCGTAATAGGTGTAAAACCGGCCCAGCCTGTCGCGACCCTCGCCCGTGCCCAGTTTCAGGCCCAGCAGGATATAGCCCCCCGGTTTTACCGCCCGTTTGATCCGGGCCAGATGGCTGGGAAACTCGGCGCGGGTGGCGTGCAGCAGGCTGAAATGCGCCCAGATACCGTCATAGAGCGCCTCGGCATTCAGCGCCTCGAAGGGTTCCACGCGCACGTCGATGCCGAATTTTTCCATGGCCGTCGCCGCCATCTGGGGCGAGGCATCGGTGGCGTCGACATTCAGCCCCGCATCGCGAAACGCGGCCGCCCAATGGCCCGGCCCGCAGCCATAGTCCAACACCCGGCCACCGGGGGGCATGAAACCAACGAACCGGTCAAACTCGGCATTGCGGCGCGCGCCGTCGGCGGCGAATTTGTTGGCATAGGTTCCGGCGGCCGAGGCGTAGACCGCGAGGGTCTCGTCATCGCTCATGCCGGTTCGCGCAGCACGCGCGGCACTTTGAATTCAACGTTTTCCTGCGCGGTTTCCACCATTTCCAGCGTCACGTCGAAACGCGCGCGGAAGGCGTCGATCACCTCGTTCACCAACACCTCGGGCGCCGAGGCCCCGGCGGTGATGCCGACCGAGGTGATGCCGTCCAGCGCGCGCCAGTCGATGTTGTCAGCCCGCTGCACCAGTTGCGCATAGTTGCAGCCGG
Source organism: Actibacterium mucosum KCTC 23349 (assembly GCF_000647975.1). Taxonomy (GTDB): domain Bacteria; phylum Pseudomonadota; class Alphaproteobacteria; order Rhodobacterales; family Rhodobacteraceae; genus Actibacterium; species Actibacterium mucosum. The sequence goes on along the minus strand of NZ_JFKE01000001.1, from coordinate 26,045 downwards.
CCGCCGCGCCAACCTCGACCAGGCGTTTGGAGTTCGACGAGTTCGGCGCGCCGATCACAAGCAAGGCGTCGGCCTTGGGCGCGATGGCCTTGACGGCGGCTTGGCGGTTGGTGGTGGCGTAGCAGATATCTTCCTTATGCGGGCCAACGATGGCCGGGAACCGCGCCTGCAGGGCGGTCACGATATCGGCGGTGTCATCCACCGACAGGGTGGTCTGCGTAATAAAGGCCAGCTTGGCGGGGTCGCGCACCTTCAGGCCAGCGACATCGGCGACGGTTTCAACCAACAGCACCTCGCCATCAGGCAACTGCCCCATGGTGCCGATGGTCTCTGGGTGGCCCGCATGGCCGATCATCACCATTTGCAAACCGTTTGCGGCGTGACGCTCGGCCTCGATATGCACTTTGCTGACCAGGGGGCAGGTGGCGTCAACAAACACCATCTGGCGGCGCGCCGCCTCGGCCGGTACCGCCTTGGGCACGCCGTGGGCGGAAAAGATCACCGGGCGGTCATCGGGGCAATCTTCAAGCTCTTCAACAAAGACCGCGCCCTTGTCGCGCAGCCCGTCGACGACAAACTTGTTGTGGACAATCTCGTGGCGCACATAGACTGGCGCCCCCCATTTTTGCAGGGCCATCTCGACGATCTTGATGGCGCGGTCAACGCCGGCGCAGAACCCGCGCGGGGCGGCAAGGTAAAGGGTGAGGGCAGGCTTGGTCATGAGGACACAGGTAGTTCCATGTGCCCCGCAGGTCCAGCCCCCTCAAGCTGCGGCAAAACAGTTTCACCACCCGCGTTCAGGCGGGTGATGCGGTCAGCTGTCTTCGCGCACCAGTTCTTGGCCATTGTCGCGCGGTTCGCGCGGAGGGCGGCCAACAACGTCGCGCAGCTCGTCCAGTTCGATGAAATTGTCGGCCTGGCGGCGCAGTTCGTCGGCAATCATCGGCGGCTGGCTGCGGATGGTTGATACAACAGATACGCGCACGCCCTGACGCTGCAGGCTTTCGACCAGCGGGCGGAAATCGCCATCGCCTGAGAACAACACGATATGGTCAACATGCGGCGCAAGCTCTAATGCATTGACCGTCAGTTCAATATCCATATTGCCTTTGACCTTACGGCGGCCCTGGCTGTCGGTGTATTCCTTGGCGGGCTTTGTCACCATGGTGAAGCCGTTGTAATGCAGCCAGTCGACCAGCGGACGGATCGGCGAATACTCGTCATTCTCCAGCAACGCAGTGTAATAGAACGCGCGCAGAAGTTTGCCACGGTGCATAAATTCCTGCCGCAGCAACTTATAGTCGATATCAAACCCCAGCGCCTTGGCGGCGGCGTACAGATTGGAGCCGTCGATGAACAGCGCGAGCCGTTCGTCTCGATAGAACATCAAATTTCCTTTCGACAATACGGTCTGCAAGTGTGAGTGGTGGACAAAAGCGCCTATTGGCGTGCAGAACGTCGCATGGAGGTAAGTTATACACAGTCATGTCGCAAGCCCAAGCACCCGATTCCAGCTTCATAAAAGCGTCATTTAGCGATAAAGCGGCCATTGCTATGGGTGCTAACGTAGCGTCACTTTATGGAACTCCCCAGCAGACGATGCGCGCCGCTCTGACCCATTTGGCGAATGATTCGGTAAAGATTTCGTCCGTAAGCGGATTTTACGCGACGCCGTGCTTTCCACCCGGGGCAGGACCCGACTATGTGAACGCCGCAGTGATGGTTGAAACAAAATATTCAGCGACAGAATTGTTGAACCACGTTCACCACGTCGAAGCTTATTTTGGCCGTGAACGGGTGCAACGTTGGGCGTCACGGACGCTGGATATGGACCTGCTGTTTCTGGGCAGTCAAGTCGCGCCGGATTTGGCGGGGTTTCAAGAATGGCACGATCTTGATCCCGGGTTGCAGGCGACACGTGCTCCCGACAAGCTGATTCTTCCCCATCCCCGCATCCAGGATCGCGCGTTTGTCCTTGTTCCATTGGCCGAGATAGCACCGGATTGGTCCCATCCGGTGTCCGGATTGACGGTTTCGCAGATGCTGGAGGCGCTTTCTGAAAAAGATCGCGCCGAAATCTCGCTTTTGCCGGGCTAAATCGGAACCGGGGCTTGTCAACCCTAGGCGAAGGAAATAAGTAGTCCTTTCTAGTTTTCCTGTTGGATTGGAGATCTCAATGGCCCGCGTGACGGTTGAAGATTGCGTTGACAAGGTTCCGAACCGGTTCGAGCTGGTGATGCTTGCCGCCCACCGTGCGCGCGAGATCTCGGCAGGTTCGCCCCTGACGGTGGATCGCGACAACGACAAAAACCCGGTCGTTTCGCTGCGCGAGATCGCAGAAGAGACCCAGCAGGCCGACGATCTGCGTGAGCGTCTGATTGAAAGCAACCAGACCCAGATCGAGGTGGACGAGCCGGAAGAAGATTCCATGGCTTTGCTGATGGGCAGCGAGGCCGACAAGCCGGCACAGGACGACATGTCCGAAGAGAAACTGCTGCGCGCCCTGATGGAAGCCCAGGGCCAGCGCTAAGCCACAACCGAAACGGACCAGGAGCGTATGCAGAGGATCACCGTCGACGACCTGATTTCTCTGGTTCGCACCTATAATCCGAAAACCAACGAAGAACTGATCCGGCAGGCGTTCGACTATGGCGAGCGCATGCACGAGGGTCAGTTTCGCCACTCTGGCGACCCGTATTTCACGCATCCCGTCGCGGTCGCCGCGATCCTGACCGAGATGCGGTTGGACGACGCCACCATCATCACCGCGCTGCTGCACGACACGATAGAAGACACCAAATCGACCTACGGCGAGATTGCCAATCGGTTCGGTGACGAGGTTGCGCAGCTAGTCGATGGTGTGACCAAGCTGACCAATCTGCAGCTCAGTTCGACCGAGACCAAGCAGGCCGAAAACTTCCGCAAGCTGTTCATGGCGATGTCCAAAGACTTGCGCGTGATCCTGGTCAAGCTGGCTGACCGCCTGCACAACATGCGCACCATCCGGTCGATGCGTCCCGAAAAGCAGGCCCAGAAGGCCCGCGAAACGATGGATATCTTCGCGCCGCTGGCCGGTCGTATGGGCATGCAGTGGATGCGTGAAGAGCTGGAAGACCTGGCCTTTCGCGTGCTGAACCCCGAAGGGCGCAGCTCGATCATCCGGCGGTTTATCACGCTGCAGCGCGAAACCGGCGACGTGGTGCACCAGATCACACAGGACATCCGCACCGAGCTGGACCGTGAAGGCATCGACGCCGACGTATTCGGCCGCGCCAAGAAACCTTATTCGATCTGGCGCAAGATGCAGGAGAAGAACCAGGGTTTCTCGCGCCTGTCCGATATCTATGGGTTCCGCGTGATCACCCAGTCTGATGCCGATTGCTATCGCGTGCTGGGCGCGATCCACCGGCGGTGGCGGGCTGTGCCCGGGCGGTTCAAGGATTACATCAGTCAGCCGAAATCGAACGGCTATCGCTCGATCCACGCGACGGTGTCGGGCCGCGATGGCAAGCGGGTCGAGGTGCAGATCCGCACCCGCCAGATGCACGAGGTGGCCGAGGCCGGTGTGGCGGCGCATTGGTCCTATCGCGACGGTGTGCGGGCCGAGAACCCCTTTGCCGTGGACCCGGCAAAATGGCTGGCCAGCCTCAACGAACGTTTCAGCGGCGCCGACGATCACGACGAATTCCTCGAAAACGTCAAGCTCGAGATGTATTCGGATCAGGTGTTCTGCTTCACGCCCAAGGGTGACGTGGTCAAGCTGCCCAAGGGTGCGACGCCGCTGGACTATGCCTATTCGATCCACACCCGCATCGGCGACAGCTGCGTGGGCGCCAAGGTTGACAATATCCGCGTGCCGCTTTGGACGCGGCTGAAAAACGGTCAGTCGGTCGAGATCATCACCGCCGAAGGCCAGACCCCGCAGGCCACCTGGGTGGATATCGTTGTCACGGGGCGCGCCAAGGCCGCGATCCGCAAGTCGCTGCGCGAGGAAGACCGCGAACGGTTCATCCGGCTGGGGCGCGAACTGGCCCGCGTGGCGTTTGAACATGTGGGTAAGAAATCCACCGACAAGGCGCTTAAAACTGCTGCTGACAAACTGGCGCTGGAAGGTGCCGACGAAGTGCTTGCCCGGCTGGGCAGTGCCGAGCTCAGGGCGCAGGACGTTTTGGACGTTCTGTATCCCAATCTGGCCGAGAAGTCTGGCGAGGCAATCGATGCTGAACGAGCTGTCGTTGGCCTGTCGTCCGACCAGAATTTCAGCCGCGCGCAGTGCTGTCAGCCGGTGCCCGGAGAGCGGATCGTTGGCATCACCTATCGCGGGCGCGGCGTGGTGGTGCACGCCATCGACTGCCCCGCGTTGGCCGAACTGGAAAGCACACCAGAGCGTTGGATCGATTTGGCCTGGCACACGGGGCGCCACAAGGCAGCCTATGCAGTGACGCTCAGCATCACGATTTCCAACGACGCAGGTGTACTGGGACGAATCTGCACATTGATCGGCGAGCAAAAGGCGAATATTGCAGACATGCATTTCACCGACAAAAAGCATGATTTCTTCAAGTTGCTGGTCGATATCGAACTGCGGGATGTCGAACATCTGCACGCGGTCATGACCGCTCTCGAGGCGGACAGCAACGTCGCTGATCTGTTCCGCTACAACGACATAGGGCGCAAACCCTAAGTTACCAAAGGACCAGGGGCTTGGTTTTCAAACGGCGTGAAAAACGCAGTGCATGGCAGATCGCCGCAGATTTTCTGTGGCCGCGGGGCGGCTGGGGCCGCGCCTTTCAGTATCTGCGTCACCGCGTCCGACGGTTGCCGGACAGCCCCGAACGCATTGCGCGCGGTGTCTTTGCGGGCGTTTTTACGACCTTCACACCGTTTTATGGCCTGCATTTTGTCATTGCTGCGCTGATTGCGCGCCTGATGAACGGCAACATCCTGGCTGCGCTGGCGTCGACGTTTTTTGGTAACCCGCTGACCTATATCCCCATTGGTGTCATTTCGTTGAAAGTGGGTCACTTCCTGCGTGGCACCGAAGCGCGGCAAGAGGTTGACGGCACGTTGGTCGAAACCTTTTTTGGTGCCGCGGCCGATCTCTGGCGCAACCTGATTGCGCTGTTCACCGATCGCGAGGCGCATTGGGATAACCTGGCCGTGTTCTATGACGAGGTGTTTCTGCCCTACCTTGTCGGTGGGATCGCGCCGGGGATCGTGGCGGCCCTTGTCGCCTATTACCTGTCGTTGCCAGTTGTCACCGCCTATCAAAAACATCGCACGGCGCGCATACAGAAAAAGCTTGAACTTGAGCGTCAGGCAAAGCTTGCTGAACAGCAGGACGACGCCGGGTAATTCATCGACAGGAGATTAAGATGCTGGCCACCAAACCTCATGTGCGGCTGGGTGTGAACATTGATCATGTGGCCACCGTGCGCAACGCCCGCGGCAGTGCCTATCCCGACCCGATCCGGGCCGCGATCATGGCCGAAGAGGCGGGTGCGGATGGCATTACGGCGCATCTGCGCGAGGACCGCCGCCATATCTCGGACGCCGATATCGAGGGGTTGATGGAGGCGCTGAAAGGCCCGCTGAACTTTGAAATGGCAGCAACGGCCGAGATGCAGGAAATTGCCTTGCGCCACAAACCGCATGCCGTTTGCATCGTGCCCGAAAAGCGCGAGGAACGCACGACCGAGGGCGGTCTGGATGTGGCGCAGGACGAAAACCGGCTGGCACATTTCATCGCGCCGCTGCGCGAAGCGGGTTGCCGGGTGTCGATCTTTATTGCCGCCGACGCGCGCCAGATCGAGGCCGCCAATCGCATCGGTGCACAAGTTGTTGAACTGCATACCGGTGGGTATTGTGACGCGCAGGCCGAAGGTCGTGACGCGGACATGCAGACTGAACTGACCGCGCTGCGCGAGATGGCAAGCTTTGCCCATTCGCTGGGGCTGGAAGTGCATGCGGGCCACGGGCTGACCTATGACAATGTTGGCCCCGTGGCGGCCTTTCCCGAGCTGGTGGAACTGAATATCGGCCATTTCCTGATCGGCGAGGCCATCTTTCGCGGCCTCACCCCCGCCATCGCCGAAATGCGCCGTTTGATTGACGAGGCCCGAACATGAACGATCTTCCCCTGAAATCCGGCCGGTTCCTGTTGGTCTTCATCGGCTCCACCATTGCGGTTGCAGTGGCTTTGATGGCGATCGAGGCGGCGACCGGCACCAACATCCGCAACGCCGGCATGTCGTTGATCCCGTACTTTGTCGCCGCCTCGGTCGAGGGGCAGCGGCACGCACGCAAATCCGATGTTCAACCCGAAAACGGTACGATCTGGCGCGGGTCGGTTGTCATGGGGCTACTTGGTATCGCGGGCAGTTTCATCCTTGCTTTGCCCTTCATTGCCAACCCGCTGGGACGCAGCCTTCTGGCCAACACCAACCCTTTGCTGTTGCTGGCGCTGGTGCTGGGCTTTGCCGGATTGGGTGTTTTGATGAGCCGCCTGTTCTGGGGCATTGGCTATAAATCGGAACGTCGAAACCAGGCGAAGAAGGCGAAACGCTGATGCCGGGGGTCGAGCTGGTTCTGGTCTGGATCGGCTGGGTTGTGGCCGGTGGGTCACCCGGCCCGGCGACCTTGGGCATTGCAGGCACGTCCATGCAGGGCGGGCGGCGCAACGGGGTGTATTTTGCGCTGGGCATTCTTGCCGGCAGCGCCAGCTGGGGCATAGCCGCGGCCCTGGGGATGAGCACGCTGATGCTGGCCCATGCCTGGCTTTTCGCTGCAGTGAAATACGCAGGCGCCGCGTATCTTTTGTTCCTGGCAGTGAAATCCCTGCGCTCGGCCATGACCACGAAACCGATGTTCGAAGGTCGCGCCCAAACCGGCACGCCCGTGGCGATCTTCACCAAGGGCGCGCTGATCCACCTGACCAACCCCAAGGCGATCCTCAGCTGGGGAGCGATCTATGCGCTGGTCTTACCGCCCGATGCCGGCATGGCGCAGGTCTTTGGCCTGTTTGCCTATCTCTTTGCCGGGTCGATCCTGGTGTTCATCGGCTATGCCTTCCTGTTTTCCACCGGCGGGGTTGTGCGCCTTTACGCCGCCGCGCGCCGGTGGTTCGAGGGTGCCTTTGCCCTGCTCTTTGGGGCGGCCAGCCTGAAGATTTTGACGGTGCGCGCCGAATGATCCTGGGCATTGGCACGGACCTTGCGAATATCGAACGCATCCAGGGCACGCTGGACCGGTTTGGTGACCGGTTCCGTAACCGCGTTTTTACCGAGCGTGAACAGCGCAAGGCCGAACACCGCGCCGACACTGCGGGCACCTATGCCAAGCGCTGGGCCGCGAAAGAGGCATGCTCCAAAGCGCTGGGTACCGGCCTGCGCATGGGGATCTCGTGGAAAGATATGGCCGTTAGCAACCTGGAAACCGGACAGCCGATAATGCATGTCACCGGCTGGGCTGCGGAACGGCTGGCTGAGATGACGCCCCCCGGGCACACAGCCATCATCCACGTCACCCTGACCGATGACCATCCATGGGCGCAGGCCTTCGTGGTGATCGAGGCCCGACCGGTGGGTTGACTTGGCCCCAAAGGCCGCTCATGTAGCTTTGGAACAAATTCAGGCAGGAAGTCATTTCATGGCGAGTACGGACAAGGCCGAGGGCGGCATTGTAGATACGATCAAACAAGTCTTCTATGCACTTTTGATCGCAGGAATATTCCGCGCGTTTTTCTTTCAGCCTTTTTGGATTCCGTCGGGATCCATGAAAGACACACTGCTGATCGGTGATTTTCTGTTCGTGAACAAGATGGCCTATGGTTATTCGCAATATTCCTGCGAAATCCCTCTGGTCAATGTCAGCTTCTGCCCCTTCGTCAAAGGACGTGTCCTGTCCAGCGAACCCGAGGTGGGTGACGTTGTGGTGTTTAAACACCCGACTTCGAAGGTTGACTACATTAAGCGCCTGATCGGCAAACCCGGCGACAAAATCCAAATGATCGACGGGGTGCTGCATATCAATGGTACAGCGCTTAAGACCGAGCCAGATGGCTTTTTCGAGGAGATCTCGAGGGCACAGGGACCGCAGCGTTCCCCGGTTCGCTGTTTCGACAACATTCCTGTTGGCGACGGCGCGATTTGTCAAAAAGAGAAGTTCATCGAGACCCTGCCCAACGGGGTCGAACACTCAATTCTGAACATCGTGAACCAGCCGTCAGACAATACGCAGGTATTCACCGTTCCGGCCCAGCATTACTTTTTCATGGGGGACAATCGCGACAATTCCACCGACAGCCGGTTCTCGCAACTGGGCGGTGGCGTCGGCTACGCGCACGAAGATCTGCTGATAGGCCGTGCCGATCGCGTCATGTTCTCGTCTGCCGGCAAGTCGCTGTTCTATTTCTGGACGTGGCGCGGTGACCGGTTCTTCAAAAAGATCGAGTGACAAAAGCCAGGGCAGGTTTCGGTGACGAATAGCCACAAAAAGAGCCGCTGGATCTGGCCGGTTGCAACCGCAGGTATGCTGTTTCTGGTGTCCGTCCTTTCCCTGCGCGCTTTCTATGAACCGTTCTGGATTCCTTCGGCTTCCATGGTCCCAAGTCTGCGCGTCGGGGATTACTTGATCGTATCGCGTCACAACAAAGGTCCGCTGGAACGCGGTGAAATTGTTGTTTTTCAGCATCCGACCCGGGGCGGCGAGTGGATCAAACGGATCATCGCGTTGGAAGGTGACAGCGTCCAAATTGTGGATGGGGCGGTGATCCTAAATGGCGCACCACTTGCTTATGAACCCAAGGATGACTTTGTCAGGGCCTTCCGGCGGCACGATTTGTCGGGCGGGATGCCTATGTGCGGGCAGGTTAACGGTCAAAACTGCATTACTCCGGCAAGCATAGAAATTCTGCCAAGCGGTAAATCCCATCTGATCCTGGATGCGCGTGACAGTTCGCTGGACAACACGGCGGTTTACAAGGTTCCGTCGGGCCACATGTTTCTGCTGGGTGATCATCGCGACAACAGCCTCGACAGCCGGGTGGCTGTTGGCGCGGGTGGTTTGGGCTTCGTGCCGACTGCAAACGTGACCGGGCGTAAGCCGTTTCTAATCTTTTCCTCGTCGGGTATGGTGTTGTTCAATCCATTTTCCTGGCGCCGCGATCGGTATCTCCAAGCGATTCAATGAAGTTGTCAAACGAACTCAAAGCCTTCGAAGAACGGTTGGGACACCGGTTCAAACGGCCTGATTTACTGGTGCGCGCGGTGACGCACAGCTCGATCTCGTCGGCCACGCGCCCCGATAACCAACGGCTGGAATTTCTGGGCGACCGTGTGCTGGGGCTGGTGATGTCCGAGGCGCTGCTGGCCGCCGACACCGACGCGGCCGAGGGGCAGCTGGCGCCGCGGTTCAACGCGCTGGTTCGCAAGGAAACCTGCGCCGATGTGGCCCGGCAGATCGACCTTGGTGCGGTGCTGAAACTGGGCCGGTCCGAGATGATGTCGGGTGGGCGCCGCAAAGAGGCGTTGTTGGGCGACGCGATGGAGGCGGTGATTGCCGCCGTTTACAAAGACGCCGGGTTCGGTGTGGCGCAAAAGCTGGTTCTGCGGCTGTGGGGCGACCGGATCGCAACAGTTAAGGCCGACGCGCGCGACGCCAAGACCTCGTTGCAGGAATGGGCGCAGGCCCGTGGCCAGAAGCCGCCCAAATACGTGCAGATCAGCCGCTCGGGCCCTGACCATGCCCCGGTGTTCACCATCGAGGTTCAGCTGGAAAGCGGCGAGATGGCGCAGGCAACCGCCGGATCGAAACGACAGGCAGAACAGACCGCCGCGCAATCCCTGCTGCAGACCCTTGGCGCATAGCGCTGGCCACAGCGCGCGCGATCCGTTAAAGGGGGCGGATCATTCAATCAGGGTATATCCATAGATGACAACTCGGGCCGGTTTCGTCGCTTTGATCGGCGAGCCCAATGCGGGCAAATCCACGCTTTTGAACCGGATGGTCGGGGCAAAGGTTTCGATCGTGACGCACAAGGTTCAGACGACACGCGCGCGTATTCGCGGCGTGGCGATGCAAGGGGATGCGCAGATCGTGTTTGTCGACACGCCGGGCCTTTTCCGCCCACGCCGGCGGCTGGACCGTGCGATGGTCGCGGCGGCCTGGGGCGGGGCGGCGGATGCCGATATCGTGGTGCTGATGATCGAGGCGCATCGCGGCCTGACCGACGGTGTGCGCGCCATTTTGGATTCGATGAACGAACGCACGGCAGCCGGGCAAAAGGTGGCGCTGGCCATTAACAAAATCGACCGGGTCAAGGCCGAGGTGCTGCTGGCACTGTCGGCCGAACTGAACGAAGCGCATGAGTTTGCCGAGACCTTCATGATCTCGGCCGAGCGCGGGCACGGGGTGGAAGATCTGAAAGCCTGGCTGGCTGGTGAATTGCCGGAAGGGCCGTACCTGTACCCCGAGGATCAGATCGCCGATCTGCCGATGCGCATGATCGCCGCCGAGATGACGCGCGAGAAACTGACCCTGCGCCTGCATCAGGAACTGCCCTATCAGCTGACGGTGGAAACCGAAAGTTGGGAGGAGCGCAAGGATGGCAGCGCGCGGATCGATCAGGTGATCTATGTGGCGCGCGACGGGCATAAGGGCATCGTTCTGGGCCATAAGGGCGAGACAATCAAAGCGGTCAGCACCGCCGCGCGGGCTGAGTTGGAAGAGTTCCTGGGCCGTCGTGTGCACCTGTTCCTGCAGGTCAAGGTGCGGCCCGGCTGGCTGGAAGAGGCTGAGCGCTATTCAGAGATCGGGTTGGATTTCAAAGATGGCGCCTGAGGCGCGTCTGACCACCGAGTTCTGGGTGCAGGCCTATCTGACCCGGCTGCGGCTGTCGGATATTCCGGCCTTTGTCACGGCCAAGGGTGACCTGTCTGCCGGCGCGGTTCTGGTGAAACTGAACCGGCTGGATGGCAGCGCGCAGGCGATGCAGCGGTCGTTTGATCTGATGTCAGGCGAACGCGCCTGGGTGACGCTGGCCGATGGCCCCGAGGCAGAGGTGGACGCGGCCCTGGCCCGCCAGCGCGATTTTGACCCCGACCTGTGGGTGATCGAGGTGGAAGACCGCGCCGGGCGGCATTTGCTGGACGAACCCGGCTTGTCCTAGGCATTTGGGTGCTTGAGAAGCCCGGCCACCGCGCAGATAGTGGAATTCATGGAGTGGCGCGATGAAGGGTCGGTACTAGCAGTCCGCCCGCATGGAGAACATGCGGCGATTGTCGAACTGTTTACCGCCGAACATGGCCGCCACGTGGGCGTGGTGCGTGGTGGGGCCAGCCGCAAGATGGCCCCGATCCTGCAACCCGGTGCGCAGGTTCAGGCGACGTGGAAGGCGCGCCTTGAAGACCATATGGGAGCATTCACCATCGAGCCGCTGCGCAGCCGTGCGGGCGACGTGTTGGGCGATCGTCTTGCGCTGTCGGGGCTGAACGCGATTTGCGCGCTGCTGAGCTTTTCGTTGCCCGAGCGTGAGGCGCACCCGGCGCTATATCAACGCACGCAGGTTCTGTTGGATCTGTTGCCCCATCCCGACGCCTGGCCGTTGGCCTATTTGCGCTGGGAGGTGGCCTTGCTGGACGAGCTCGGCTTTGGGCTGGACCTGACCCGCTGCGCTGTAACGGGCAGCCTGGATGATCTGGCCTATGTCTCGCCGAAAACCGGCCGTGCGGTCAGTGCCGAAGGAGCCGGGAAGTGGGCGGATCGCCTGCTGCCACTGCCGTACTGTCTGTTGGGGCAAGGGCCTGTGGAAGCCTCGCAAATTGTTGAGGGCCTGACCACGACGGGGCATTTCCTGCGTGTCTGGCTGGCGCCGTCATTGGGGAACCGGCCCCTGCCTGAGGCGCGGGCACGGCTTTTTGACCAGCTGCAGCGTTATTCCTGAGCGGTGAAAACCATCTGGCGGCCCGCGTCGTTGGAAAGGATCAGCAGATCACCGCTCCATTCCGACAGGGTCATTTCGGAGAGAGTGGCAAAAAAATCCTGTTCCTCACGCAAACCGTCACAAGCTCGGCGGGTAGCGGCGATCCGGCCGGTGGCAAACCATGGATAAGGTACAGTGATGTTACCGGAGAAGCTGTTGCAGGGTGCACGCCCGTTGAACGTGCCGCCGGGTTCAAGAGTGATTGTCGTTAGAGCATTGAAAGGGGCGTCGTCGATTTCGGAAAGGGAAAACGTGACGCCTGTCGGCGCGTAAGCCGTCAGCGTTTCGTCACCCGCGCAAGCGGCCACGGGCAATAGCAGGGCAAAGATCCATTTCATGCGGATAGTGTTTCACCGCAAGCCGTGCCGCTCAACCCTGCTGTTGCAAAGCGGCGCGCCTTGCGGCGCATTTTATTTGTCTCGCCTTGCGCTTGCGCGCGCGGCTCGGGTGGGGATCAGTCGAGAAGGCGGCGCGCAATCACCTGGGCCTGGATCTCGGCGGCGCCTTCGAAGATGTTCAGGATGCGGGCGTCGCACAGGATGCGGCTGATCTGGTATTCGGTGGCAAAGCCGTTGCCGCCGTGGATTTGCAGCGCGTTGTCGGCCGCGGCCCAGGCCACGCGGGCGCCCAGCAGCTTGGCCATGCCGGCCTCGAGATCGCAGCGCTTGTCGCTGTCTTTCTGGCGGGCAGAATGATAGGTGAGCTGCCGCGTCACCATGATCTCGACCGCCATCATCGCCAGTTTGCCGGCCACGCGCGGGAAGGCGATCAGGCTGTCGCCGAATTGTTTGCGGTCGATGGCGTATTGCATACCAACCTCAAGCGCCGATTGCGCCACGCCGATGGCACGTGCGGCGGTCTGGATGCGGGCGCTTTCGAAGGTTTGCATCAGCTGCTTGAAGCCCTGGCCTTCAACACCGCCCAGAAGGTTTTCCGCCTTGACCTTGAACCCGTCAAAGCCCAGCTCGTATTCCTTCATGCCGCGATAGCCCAGCACCTCAATCTCGCCGCCGGTCATGCCGGGGGTGGGGAAGGGATCGTCGTCGGTGCCTGGCGTCTTTTCGGCCAGGAACATGCTGAGGCCTTTGTAATTCGTGGTGTCGGGATCGGTGCGCGCCAGCAGGGTCATGACATGGGTGCGGGCGGCGTGGGTGATCCAGGTTTTGTTGCCGTTGACCGTATAAGTGTCGCCATCGCGCGCAGCGCGGGTGCGCAAAGACCCGAGGTCAGAGCCGGTATTGGGTTCGGTGAAGACGGCCGTGGGCAGGATCTCGGCGCTGGCGATGCGGGGCAGCCAGCTTTGTTTCTGTGCGTCGGTGCCGCCGCACAGGATCAGCTCGGCCGCGATCTCGGACCGGGTGCCCAGTGAGCCAACGCCGATATAGCCGCGGCTGAGTTCTTCGGAGACCACCACCATCGAGGCCTTGGACAGGCCGAACCCGCCGAATTCCTCGGGAATGGTCAGACCGAAGACACCCATTTCGGCCAGTTCCTCGATGATCTCCATCGGGATCAGCTCGTCGTTCAGGTGCCAGTCATGGGCGTTGGGGGTGACGCGGTCGTCGGCATAGCGGCGGAACTGCTCGCGGATCATTTCCAGCTCGTCATCCAGACCGGTGGTGCCAAAGGTGGCGTGGCCGGCATTGTCCTGCATCAGCTCCACCAGACGCGCGCGGGCGGCCTGGGAATTGCCGTGCTGGGTCAGGGTCATGACGGCGGGATGCATCAGGGCGCGCTGGTCGTCCTGGGACAGGCCGATATCCTGCAGGCGGGCAACCTCACCCTGGCTCATCGGGATGCCGCCATAGATCTGCCACAGGTATTCGCCGAAGGCGATCTGGTGGATCAGGGCCTCCATCTCGCCGAACTTGCCCTCGGCCTGCAGCGTCTCGGCCCAGCCTTGCATTTGTTGCAGCGATTCAGAATAGGTGGCCAGCCACGACAATGCATGCGCAGCGAACTGATGCTGCTCCAGCAAAGAGCCGGACACGCGACCGTTTGCGGTGACCTTGGCGCGCAACATCTCGGTGGCGCGGGCGGTGGTTTCCTCAATCGGCGCAAGCGCCGCTTTCGTCAACGACAGAAGGTCGGGCAGCAACACAGGGTTTGTCTCGGTTTTGGGCATGTCCTGTCCATCATGGGGCATGGGAATCCTCCTGTCATCTCTGTTCAGGCGGTATAGCTATTTCGCAGTTGCAGCGCAACTATAATTCATTTTCCTGCCACATTTTGTTTTAATGTAACTTTGTGGAGTTTTTTCCCATTGCCCGATATAGCTGTTTCAAACCGTGCGAGGGCCCATGATCGACACAGTATTCACATTGCCGCTGCCGGTATTTCTTTTGGCGGCGGGGATTACGCTGGTGGCGGGGCTGGTCAAGGGCATGGTGGGGTTCGCCATGCCGATGCTGATCATCTCGGGCCTCAGTTCGTTTTTGTCGGCCGAGATGGCGCTGGGCATGCTGATTGTGCCGACATTGGTGTCAAACGGGGTGCAGGCGTTGCGGCAAGGAGGGGCGGCGGCCTGGGCCTCGATCCGGAAGTTCCGGCTGTTCTTGATGGTCGGGCTGGTCTGTCTGCTGCTGAGCGCGCAATCCTACGCGTTCCTGTCGCCACGCTTTTTGTTTCTGTTGATCGGGCTGCCTATCTTTGTGTTTGCGGCGCTGCAGCTGGCGGGTTGGGTTCTGGTGATCGCGCCGCAGCATCGGCGGCGGGCCGAGTGGATCATCGGCGGCTTTGCCGGCTTTGTGGGCGGGGTGTCGGGCGTCTGGGGGCCGCCCACCGTCAGTTTCCTGACCGCGCTTAACACCGAGAAGAGCGAGCAGATGCGGGTTCAGGGCGTGATCTACGGGTTGGGGGCCGTGGCGTTGTTGCTGGCGCATGTGCAATCGGGCGTGGTGAATGCGGTGACGCTGCCGTTGTCGGTGTTGATGGTGGTCCCCGCGATGGTGGGTATGATGATCGGGCTGCGGTTCCAGGGGCGCATGGACGCGGCGCGATTCCGCCGGGTGACGTTGATCGTGCTGGTCGTGGTGTCGGCAAACCTGATCCGCCGGGCCTTTGTGGGCTGAGGCCATTTGTATTATCCATTTCGGTGGATAAAACCCCGTCGAGGGCCGCCCTAAATCCAGCTGGAACCTAAATCCAGACAAGGAACCCCTTTATGCCTTCTCTTTTTGACGCCACGCTGCTGGCTGACCTGCCCCTGGGCAATCGCGTGGTCATGGCACCGATGACCCGCGCCCGGACCACGCAGCCGGGCAATATCCCCAACGCGCTGATGGCCACCTATTACGCGCAACGCGCCAGCGCCGGCCTGATCATTTCCGAGGCCACGCAGATCATCCCGCAGGGCCAGGGGTATTCCTTCACCCCCGGCATCCACTCGGACGAACAGATCGAGGGCTGGAAGCTGGTGACCGATGCGGTCCACCGGGCCGGCGGCAAGATCTTCCTGCAGCTGTGGCATGTGGGCCGGATGAGCCATGAAAGCTTTCACGCCGATGGTCAGCCGGTCGCGCCCTCGGCGCTGAACGCCGACAACATGGTGTGGGTGGCCGACGACACCGGCGCCGGTGACATGGTGCCCACCTCGACACCGCGCGCGCTGAGCCTGGCCGAGATTTCCGAGATCGTCGACGACTACCGTCAAGCCGCCGCCAACGCCATCACCGCCGGGTTCGACGGGGTCGAACTGCACGGTGCCAATGGCTATCTGATCGACCAGTTCCTGCGGGCCACGTCGAACCAGCGCGACGACCAGTATGGCGGCTCGGCCGAGAACCGCATTCGCTTTGTGACCGAGGTGGCCGAGGCCGTGGCTGCCGAGATCGGCGCCGACAAGGTGGGCCTGCGCATCTCGCCCTTCGTGATGCAGCGCAACATGGATGACCCGACCGTGCCCGACACCGCGCTGTTGGCCGTGCGCGAGATGCATCGCATCGGGCTGGCCTATATCCACCTGGGCGAGGCTGATCTGACCGATGCGCCGGAAACGCCCGATCAGTGGCGCCACGACCTGCGCGCGGCCTTCCCCGGCACCATCATCGTGGCGGGCAAATACACGCGCGACCGGGCGCAGAAGATCCTGGATGACGGTCTGGCCGATCTGGTGGCCTTTGGCCGGCCCTTCGTGGCCAATCCGGACCTGCCTTACCGCATGCAAAACGGCGTGGCGCTGGCAGAGCTTGACCCGGCGAAACTGTTCGGCGGGGACGCCGACGGTTACTCGACCTATCCGGCGGTGCCGATCGCGGCCGAATAACCCTTGGACATGGCGCGCAGCAGGTGTACCTCTGCGCGCCATGAGCCGCGTGATCCTCTTCAACAAACCTTACGGCGTGCTGTCGCAGTTTACCGACAAGGGAAATGCCGACGGCCCCCGGGCCACCCTGTCCGACCATATCGATGTGCCGGGGGTCTACCCCGCAGGGCGGCTGGACCGCGACAGTGAGGGGTTGATGGTGCTGACCGATGACGGCGCGCTTCAGGCCCGGATTTCCAGCCCGAAATTCAAGGCGCCCAAGACCTATTGGGTGCAGGTCGAAGGCGCGCCCGACAACGCCGCGCTGCAACCCCTGCGGCAGGGGATTACCCTGAAGGATGGCCCGACGCGCCCCGCCAAGGCCAAGGTTATGGCCGAACCTGCGGGGCTGTGGCGGCGCGACCCGCCTGTGCGGGTGCGCAAGTCCATCCCCGACACCTGGATCGAGATTGCCATAACCGAGGGCCGCAACCGCCAGGTGCGGCGGATGACAGCGGCCATCGGTTTTCCGACGCTGCGCCTGATCCGGGCGCAGGTCGGGCTGTGGAAGCTGGGCGCGCTGAAGCCCGGCGAGTGGGCGGATGCTTCCTCGCCTGAAACGCAAACGCCCCGGCAAAAACCGGGGCGCGCGAAACGGGGGTAAGCCAGCGGGCGATCAGCTGATCGCGGCGGCCTTCACGTCTTCGTCGATGAAGGGCAGGTACTGGCCGAAATTGTCGGCAAACATCTGTACCAGCTTTTCGGCCTGTTCGTCATAGGCCGCTTTGTCGTCCCATGTCCGGCGCGGGTCCAGCAGAACCTCGGGCACACCCTGGGCGGTCACCGGCACCTGGAAGCCGAAATTGGGGTCCTTGCGGAACTCTACATCGTTCAGCGACCCGTCCAGCGCCGCGGTCAGCAGGGCGCGCGTGGCCTTGATCGGCATGCGCGAGCCGGTGCCATAGGCGCCGCCGGTCCAGCCGGTGTTCACCAGCCAGCAGGTGGCGCCGTGCTTGGCGATCTTTTCGCGCAGCAGGTTGCCGTAAACCTCAGGGCGGCGCGGCATGAACGGCGCACCGAAACAGGTGCTGAAGGTGGGTTCCGGCTCGGTCACGCCTTTTTCGGTACCCGCCACTTTCGAGGTGAAGCCCGACAGGAAGTGATACATCGCCTGCGCCGGGGTTAGCCGCGCGATGGGGGGCAGCACGCCAAACGCATCGCAGGTCAGCATGATGATGTTCTTGGGGTGCCCGCCCAGCGAACTGGCCGACGCGTTCGAGATGTATTCCAGCGGGTACGCGCAACGCATGTTGGCGGTCAGGCTGTCATCTTCGAAGTCCAGCTCTTTGGTGTCGGGGTCGAACACCATGTTCTCGATCACGGTGCCGAATTTCGACGTGGTTGCGTAAATCTCGGGCTCGGCCTCGGGGTTCAGGCTTATGGTCTTGGCATAACAACCGCCTTCGAAGTTGAAGGTGCCGCGATCCGACCAGCCATGCTCGTCATCGCCGATCAGCACGCGCGAGGGGTCGGCCGACAGGGTGGTCTTGCCAGTGCCCGACAGGCCAAAGAACACCGCCGTGTCGACCGGGTTGCCGATGGCATGGTTGGCCGAGCAATGCATCGCCATGATGTCCTTGCCGGGCAGGATGTAGTTCAGCAGCGTGAACACCGATTTCTTGTTCTCGCCCGCATATTCGGTGCCGCCGATCAGGATCAGCTTCTTCTCGAAGTTTAGCGCGATCACCGTTTCCGACCGGCAACCATGTTTGGCCGGGTCGGCCTTGAAGCTGGGGCAGTTGATGATGGTGAACTCGGGCACAAAGTCATCCAGATCCTCACGATCCGGGCGGCGCAGCAGATGGCGGATGAACAGCGAATGCCAGGCCAGTTCCGTCACAACGCGCACGTCCAGCCGATTGCGCGGGTCAGCGCCGCCAAACAGGTCCTGCACGAAGTAGTCGCGGCCCTTCATATGTTCCAGCATGTCTGCATGCAGCACGTCGAAGCTGGCCGGCTCCATCGCCTTGTTATTCTCCCACCAGATCGTGTCTTCGACCTGCGGGGTGCGAACAACGAACTTGTCCTTGGGTGACCGGCCGGTGTGTTCACCCGTGGTCACAAGGAAGGCGCCGCCATTGCCCAGCGTGCCCTCGTCGCGTTTCAGGGCATATTCGACAAGCGCGGGCTCCATCATGTTGTAATAGACCTGGCCCAGCCCCTTGATCCCTTGATCCTGAAGGCGATGCGCCGGGTTTACCCGTCCAATGGTCATTGTCTCAGCTCCTGAAGTCGGCCGCACCTGCGGCAAGAAAGACTGGGGTTTATGTCAGCTTACCGGACCGAATTTTCGCCGGTGACCGGAAATGCTCACATCCCATAACATGCAGATTTACAACGGCAACAGGGGGGCAACAGGGGTTTAGCGCAAACGTTTTCGAGGTTAGCGCAACCGGCTCTGCAATGTGATGCATATTAGCAATCTGTCATCATTTTTGATGCCACGATTGGCGGTGCTGAGAGGTGATTCGCAGATAGCAGTTGATTCTGCAGGGCAAAAAACGGAAAATGAGCAAAAATAAGAATTAATTACGAGCAGAGGTAACGCAACATGTCACGCATTGCGCTTGTTGACGATGACAGGAATATCCTGACATCGGTGTCGATGACGCTCGAAGCCGAGGGGTTCGAGGTCGAAACCTATAACGATGGCCAGTCCGCATTGGACGCCTTCAACAAACGGCTGCCCGATATGGGCGTTTTTGATATCAAGATGCCCCGCATGGATGGGATGGATCTGCTGCAGCGCGTGCGGCAGAAAACCAACATGCCGGTGATCTTCCTGACCTCCAAGGACGATGAAATCGACGAGGTTCTGGGGCTTCGCATGGGGGCCGACGATTACGTCAAAAAGCCGTTTTCGCAGCGGCTGCTTGTAGAACGCATTCGCGCCCTTTTGCGCCGGCAGGAAGCGATTGCTGGCGACGAAACGGGGACAACCGAAGAGACCAAGGTGTTGAGCCGCGGCGATCTGGTTATGGACCCTTTGCGTCATTCCGTCAGTTGGAAGGGCAAGGATGTGTCGTTGACCGTGACTGAATTCCTGTTGCTTCAGGCCCTTGCGCAGCGTCCGGGCTTTGTCAAAAGCCGGGATCAGCTGATGGATGTCGCCTATGACGATCAGGTTTATGTCGACGACCGCACCATCGACAGCCACATCAAACGCCTGCGCAAAAAAATGCGCCAGAGCGATCCAGAGTTTTCAGCCATCGAGACGCTCTACGGTATTGGCTACCGCTACAACGAAGAATAAGGGGCAGGCGGCCCCGCATGGAGGAGCGATTGCGCGATTCCGAAGCTCCAAACGATAGTGTTGTCCTGATCGGTGAGGATTGGGTTGGCGGAGCTGCGCCCGACACTGAGATGCGCGCGCAACGGCGCAAGCGAAACTTCATTTCGCTGAACCGGTCGCCACTGGCGCGTAAGATTGTCACCTTCAATATTCTGGGTTTGCTGGTTCTGGTCGGCGGTGTGTTGACGACCAACTCGGGCCGCGACAGTCTTGTGCAACTGCGCGAGGCCGCCTTCGTGTCGCAGGCAGAGTTGATCGCCGATGTGTTCGAGGCCCAAATCCCCGCAGTCGGACCGGTAAACTTCACCACCGGTGACGGGATTGATGCAACGGCCACAATGGCCGGTCTTGACCTGACGGCGGGCGTGGATGTGTACCTGTTTGACCGGTTCGAGGCGCTGGTCGCCACCAGCGATGGGCTGGACCGCCGGGTGGTGGTGAACACCGATGCCGTTGGCGGCTCGCGATTGATTACCGACTTCCTGAACCGGGTCTGGGAATTGATGTCGAGCGTCACGAATTCTGCACAGCTGTCACAAGAAAAGATCAACGGTGTTGATCAGGCTCGCGCGCTTGTTTCCCGCACGCTGGACGGTGACACCGTTGTGCGGTCGGGACGGGACGTCGACGGCAATATGATCTTTACCGTGGCAACGCCGATCATGCGCGACGGCAGGGTTCTGGGTGTCGTCGGGGTGAACTCGGCGGCGGGCGAAATCGACCTGCTGGTTCGCAGCGGGCGCGAGCAGGTATTGCAGATGTTTGTCGTTGCAATCCTTGTATCCATCGGCCTGTCGCTGTTGCTGGCCTCGACCATTGCAAACCCGCTCAGCGATCTGGCGGCTGCAGCAGAGATCGGGCGGGAAAAGAACGCCCGCAAGCTCAGCCCGAACCGGGTACGAATCCCGGACCTGTCGGCGCGCCCGGATGAAATCGGCCGCTTGTCTGCCGCCATACGGGGCATGGTCACGGCGCTGTATGACCGGATCGATGCCAATGAACAATTCGCCGCCGATGTCAGTCACGAGATCAAGAATCCGCTTGCCTCGCTGCGCTCGGCGGTGGGGACACTGCGCGTAGCCAAGCGACCAGATCAGCGCAATAAACTGTTGGATGTGATCGAACATGACGTGCGCCGACTGGATCGGCTGGTCAGCGACATTTCGAACGCGTCACGACTGGACAGCGAACTGGTGAAGGAAGAGGAAGAGGCGTTTGACCTTTGCAACCTTCTCACCAATCTGTCCGAGCATCTGGGCACCGAGGCCAAGGTCAAGGGCGTCGACTTTATCTCGGACCTGCCGCAAGGCCCGGTCATGGTGCAGGGTCTCGAGGCGCGATTGGCGCAGGTCTTCGTCAACCTGATCACCAATGCGATCTCGTTCTGCGACGAAGGGGATGCGGTTCGCGTTTGGGCGCGCCAACGCGACAATCGTGTTCTGATCGTGGTCGAGGATACCGGCCCCGGCATCCCCGAGCAGGCCTTGACCAAAGTGTTCAACCGCTTCTATTCCGAAAGACCCGTGGGTCAGTTTGGCGACCATTCGGGCCTTGGACTTGCGATTTCCAAGCAGATCGTCGAAGCGCATAGCGGCGTGATCTGGGCCGAAAACATCCGCCCAACCCATGCTGACATCACGTCGGATCCGCTGGGTGCGCGGTTCGTCGTTGGTCTGCCGGTCTGAGGTGGCCGAGGCGGATCACCCTGACATCCTGCATGCAAGCTGCGTTCACGTGGACGGTGCCGGTGTACTGATCACGGGGCCGTCTGGCGCCGGCAAGTCCGCGCTCGCGCTTGGGTTAATGGCACTTGGCGCGCGCCTTGTGGCCGATGATCGTACAATTTTGACTGTCCATGACGGCCAGTTGATTGCCGATTGCCCACCACCTTTGCGCGGCCTGATCGAGGCGCGCGGGGTAGGTATTCTGAACGCGCCCGCAAGCGAACCGGTTCCCGTGCGTCTGGTGGTTGATCTGGCGCAGACAGAAACCGAACGTCTGCCCCCCAATCGCGACACATCGATCCTGGGGTGCAATCTCAACTTGCTTCACGGTTCTGCGCATGCCCATTTCCCCGCAGCGATTCTGCAATATCTCAAGGGCGGGAGATACGCATGAGCCAAGAGATCAGCCAACGCCGCGACAGTCCCCTGGTTCTGGTGACCGGGCCGTCAGGTGCCGGACGCAGCACGGCGATGAAAACGCTGGAAGACCTGCGTTATGAAACCATCGACAACCTTCCCTTGTCGCTGGTGCCATCCTTGATCAGACAAACCGATGTGACCGGGCCCTTGGCGCTTGGCCTCGATGTGCGCAACCGTGATTTCAGTGTTGGCGCTGTGTTAGACCTTGCCAAGCAACTGTCGCAGGACCGGATTGGTGGTCAGCTTTTGTATCTGGGCTGCGCCGAGGATGTTCTGGTTCGCAGGTTCTCGGAAACGCGCCGGCGGCATCCTTTGGCCCCGGCCGAAAGCGCGGCACAAGGCGTTCGCCGCGAGCTGGACCTGCTGGGCCCGGTTCAAGCGGCAGCCGATGTTCTGATCGACACGTCTGCGATGACCCCGCACGACCTGCGGGACGAGATCATTCGCCTCTTTGGTGCGGATAGCGGTCCGGGTTTGTCGGTGACGCTGACATCTTTTTCGTACAAGCGCGGCATACCCTTGGGGGCGGATCTGGCCCTGGACTGCCGGTTCTTGCGAAACCCCTATTGGCAGCCCGAACTGCGCGGGCTGAACGGTTGCGATACGCCCGTGGCGACCTACGTAGAGGGTGACGACCGATTCTCTGAGTTTCTGACCCGTGTGAGCGAATTGCTAACGTTTCTCCTCCCACAGTATAAGGGCGAGGGCAAGGCTCATCTTTCGGTTGCGCTTGGTTGCACCGGTGGGCAACACAGATCGGTCGCGATGGTGGAAAAGCTTGCAACGGTCCTTGCAGATGCCGGGTGGCGCGTGTCTAAGAGGCATCGGGAACTTGAACGCAACGCTTTCAGTGGAGGCGTAGGAAAGCGTTGAAAGGCGACGGAGACGGTCGGTTGATCGGTATCGTGATTGTGGCACATGGTGGATTGGCCCGCGAGTATCTCGCGGCGGTCGAGCATGTGGTTGGCAAACAGCCCGGCATCATGGCAATTTCCATAGAGGCAGAGCATGACCGCGCCTTCAAACAGGCCGAGATCATGGCCGCCGTGCGGGCGGTGGATCAGGGCCAGGGCGTTGTATTGGTGACGGATATGTTTGGCGGCTCTCCTTCGAACCTTTCGATCAAGGCATGCGAACAGACACAGCGCAAAGTGATCTACGGCGCGAACCTTCCCCTTCTGATCAAATTGGCCAAATCGCGCCACATGAAGGTGGATGACGCCGTGAACTACGCTCTTGACGCCGGGCGCAAATACATCAATTGCTTCGAAGTCGAAGCAAACTAAGACTGATATGACCGCACAGATCCTGGCAATCACCAATGAAAAGGGCCTTCATGCCCGCGCCTCGGCCAAGTTTGTCGAAACGGTTGAGCGGTTTAATGCCGACGCGACCGTCTCAAAGGACGGTATCTCGACGTCAGGAGACTCGATCATGGGCCTTTTGATGTTGGCAGCCTCTAAAGGAACCTCTATTGAGGTCGAAACCAGCGGACCCGAGGCTGACGGCCTTGCATCCGCACTGGCTGCGCTTGTCGCTGACCGGTTTGGCGAAAGCATGTAAGCTGCTCGGGGTGGCTTTTCTGGGGGTAGTGCGCGTTGACGGACATGACGACGCAAAATAGCCGGTCGAAAGGCCGGAGGGCCGAGCGCGACGTTCCCGTCGTGTATGATCGCGCGTCCCTGACATACTCCAACACGTTCGAAAGCGCGATTGTTCGCACATTCATCCGGGCGATGGAATGGATGACGGGCAAGATCACCATCGTGCGCCGGATCCGCGAGTTTGAACGCCGTGGTGCGCCCGAAGGGCAGGCCTTCTGGGGTGCAACGATGGACGTCATGGGCATCGACTTGCAAACCCCTCAGGAACAATTGGACCGCATCCCGGCTGAAGGGCCGGTGGTTTTGGTGGCCAACCACCCGCACGGGCTGGTGGACGGCATGATCCTTGCCGACCTGGTGGGTCGCCGCCGCGACGATTACCGCATCCTGACGCGTGCGCTGTTGACCGGTATCGACGAAAGTGCCGCCAGCTACATGATCCCGGTGCCCTTCCCGCATCAGGCCGATGCGCAGCGCGAGATGATCCGCATGCGCGCCGCCGCGATGGAGCATTTGGGCACGAATGGTCTGATTGCGTTATTCCCGTCGGGTGTGGTGGCCACGTCGGAAACCGCATTTGGGCCCGTGGTCGAGGCCGAGTGGAACGTCTTTACCGCCAAGATGATCCGCAAATCGGGCGCCACCATTGTGCCGCTCTATTTTCAGGGGTCGAACTCGCGCTGGTATCAGGTGGCGAACAAGATCTCGGCTGTACTGCGTCAGGGGCTATTGATCCACGAAGTTGTGCACAGCTTTGACAAGCCGCAGGCGCCAATCATTGGCCACCCGATCACGCCCGAAGAATGGGCCGAGCCCATCCAGAACCCGCGCCAGTTCATGGCTTGGCTGCGTGAGCGTACCCTTGCGTTGAAGGATAACCCGGACCAACGCTGATCAGCGCGTTGGAACCGGCGCCTCGCCCCGATAATCGTAGAAACCACGCTTGGTCTTGCGGCCCAGCCACCCTGCCTCGACATATTTCGTTAACAGAGGGCAGGGGCGGTACTTGGTATCAGCCAACCCCTCGTGCAGCACGTTCATGATCGCCAGACAGGTGTCCAGCCCAATGAAGTCTGCCAGTTCCAGCGGCCCCATCGGGTGGTTCGTTCCCAGTTTCATCGCGCTGTCGATGGACGATACTGACCCCACACCTTCATAAAGGGTATAAACCGCCTCGTTGATCATCGGCATCAGGATGCGGTTCACGATGAACGCGGGGAAATCCTCGGCGCTTGCGGCTGTTTTGCCCAGCCGCTCCACCACGGCCAGACAGGCCTGATAGGTCGGCTCGTCCGTGGCAATACCCCGGATCAGCTCAACCAGTTGCATGACCGGAACCGGGTTCATGAAGTGGAACCCCATGAACTTTTCAGGTCGGTCGGTGCGGCTGGCAAGGCGCGTGATTGAGATGGACGAGGTGTTCGACGTCAGGATCGTATGCGGCTGCAGATGCGGCACAAGGTCTTCGAAAATCGCAATCTTGACAGTTTCACGCTCGGTTGCGGCCTCGATCACCAGATCGGTCTGCCCCAGTTCCGTCAGGTCCGAGGTGCCACGAATGCGGCCAAGGGCCGTGGCTTTTTCATCGGCACCGATCTTTCCGCGTTGAACCTGACGTTCCAGATTCTTGTCGATCAGGGCAATCGCAGCACGCAAGGCGTCGTCGGAAATGTCATTCAAAAGAACATCATACCCGGCCAGCGCGCAGACATGGGCGATGCCATTGCCCATCTGGCCCGCGCCAACGATTCCAACCTTTGCGATGTCCATGCCTGCCCTCACGTCACTTTTCCCGGCGACAATAGGCGCGGCCACCCAACCAGTGCAAGCCGCAACTGGCCGTTTACGGCGCGTCAAATTTTACGTTTAGCGCTTTGGTAAGGCGTGAGGCGCAATTTGGAGGCGGGTGAGTCGAAATGAAGATGAATGGGGTGGATGTATGTATGAACATCTTGGGACCGGGGCGCTCGATTACGCGCCCTGCCGGTACGGGACGTCGAAACTGCTGTTCCGTGGGCCGAAACAGCCGACAAATGGCAAATACTGTACCGTGTTGGGCGGCGTCGAGGTTTACGGGCGGTTCATAGAAGTGCCGTTTACCGAGGTGCTGCAACGCCGGCTGAACATGCCTGTGTTGAACCTTGGCTGCGTGAATGCCGGGCTGGACGCGTTTTTGAAGGACGAGGCGGTGTTAGACCTTGCCAGGAACAGTGTTCTTCCCGTCATTCAGACCCTCGGCGCACAAAACATGAGCAACATGTATTACACCGTGCATCCGCGCCGCAACGACCGGTTCGTCCGCGCAAATGATGCGCTTAAGGTGTTGTTGCCACGCGTGGATTTCACCGAGTTCAACTTTACGCGCCATATGCTGCGCGGCATCCGAAAAGCCTCACGCGAGGCATTTGACGTTGTGGTGGCGCAGGTGCGGCGTGATTGGGTGGCCGGAATGCGGGATCTGGGCGAACGGTTGGACGGGCGTGCGTTGCTTTTGCATGTTGGCGTGGACAAGAAACTTCGGTCCACATACGGCCCCATGGGCCCCGATCCATTGTTCGTAACGGGCGAGATGCTGGCCAGCGTACGCGATTGTTTTGCGGACCTTCTGGTGGTCAAGCTGGACGCCGAGGCTGTGCGCCCATCGCGCCGCGGCAAGGTTTACAGCCGGTTGGAAGAACATGTCGCGATGCAGTTTCCGGGGCCACGGGTTCACGAGGTTATC